>NZ_JBOFTR010000018.1:0-45764 GCF_051652165.1 Plesiomonas sp. | reverse complement strand
TATAAACTTCTGCTACGAAGTTGGTGTGTGGCTTGATTGAGCCTGGCTTAGCCAGTACTTGACCACGCTCTACGTCATCACGCTTGGTACCACGCAGAAGAACACCTACGTTCTCACCTGCACGGCCTTCGTCAAGCAGTTTACGGAACATTTCAACGCCGGTACAAGTTGTCTTAGTAGTCTCTTTGATACCTACGATTTCAACTTCTTCACCCACTTTAACGATACCGCGCTCTACACGACCGGTAACAACTGTACCACGGCCAGAGATTGAGAATACGTCTTCGATTGGCAGCAGGAATGGCTTGTCAATTGCACGCTCTGGTTGTGGGATGTAGCTGTCCAGGTAGCCTGCCAGCTCAACAATCTTCTCTTCCCACTCTGCGTTGCCTTCCAGTGCTTTCAGTGCTGAACCGCGAACAATTGGAGTGTCATCACCTGGGAAATCGTACTGAGACAGCAGCTCACGCACTTCCATTTCTACCAGTTCCAGCAGCTCTTCGTCATCAACCATGTCACACTTGTTCAGGAACACGATGATGTAAGGAACGCCAACTTGACGACCCAGCAGGATGTGCTCACGAGTCTGTGGCATTGGGCCATCAGTTGCAGCAACTACCAGGATAGCGCCGTCCATCTGAGCAGCACCGGTGATCATGTTTTTCACGTAGTCGGCATGACCTGGGCAGTCAACGTGTGCGTAGTGACGAGTTGGGGTGTCGTACTCTACGTGAGAAGTGTTGATGGTAATACCACGCGCTTTCTCTTCTGGTGCGTTATCGATTTGATCGAATGCACGAGCCTGGCCACCGTATACTTTTGACAGTACGGTAGTGATTGCTGCGGTCAGGGTAGTTTTACCGTGGTCAACGTGGCCGATAGTACCAACGTTAACGTGCGGTTTAGTACGTTCAAATTTTTCTTTAGACACGGCTATATTCCTTACTATAGTGCTCTCCCTTTGGAGAGAGCACGGGACTTAGGTTTAATCCTGGGTTTTAATCCTGTGGATTACTTACCACGGGCTTCAATAACGGCCTGAGCAACGTTGTTAGGCGCATCATCATACTTCAGGAATTCCATGGTGTATGATGCACGACCTTTAGTCAGAGAACGCAGCTGAGTTGCATATCCGAACATTTCAGACAGCGGAACTTCAGCATGGATCTTAACGCCAGTTACATCGGATTCTTGACCACGCAGTAAACCGCGACGACGGCTCAAGTCACCGATAACATCACCAGTGTTCTCTTCAGGAGTTTCTACTTCAACCTTCATGATTGGCTCAAGCAGAACTGGGTTTGCTCTCTTAAAGCCTTCTTTAAAGGCAAGAGATGCAGCCAGTTTAAACGCCAGTTCAGAGGAGTCAACGTCATGGTAAGAACCGAAATGTAGACGGACACCCATGTCAACAACTGGATAGCCAGCCAGAGGGCCCACTTTCAGCTGTTCCTGGATGCCTTTATCAACGGCTGGGATGTATTCGCCAGGAATTACACCACCTTTGATGTCGTTGATGAACTCGTAACCTTTCGGGTTAGAGCCTGGCTCCAGTGGGTACATGTCGATCACAACGTGACCATACTGACCACGACCACCAGACTGCTTAGCATGTTTACCTTCAACATCAGTAACTTTCGCACGAATCGCTTCGCGGTAAGCAACCTGAGGTTTACCTACGTTCGCTTCAACGTTGAATTCACGCTTCATACGGTCAACGATGATGTCCAGGTGCAATTCACCCATACCGGCGATGATAGTCTGGCCAGACTCTTCGTCAGTCCATACGCGGAAAGACGGGTCTTCTTTTGCCAGACGGCCCAGAGCTAGACCCATTTTTTCTTGGTCAGCTTTGGTTTTTGGTTCAACTGCAATAGAAATTACCGGCTCTGGGAATTCCATACGCTCTAGAATGATTGGGTGAGCTGGGTCACATAGAGTGTCACCCGTGGTCACGTCTTTCAGACCAATAGCGGCAGCGATGTCGCCTGCACGAACTTCTTTGATCTCTTCACGTTTGTTAGCGTGCATCTGTACGATACGGCCAAAACGCTCACGTGCTGACTTCACAGAGTTCAGGATGGTGTCACCGGAGTTAACCACACCAGAGTAAACGCGGAAGAAGGTCAGGTTACCCACGAATGGGTCGGTAGCAATTTTGAACGCCAGTGCAGCAAATGGCTCTTTGTCACTTGCCTGACGCTCTGCCGGTGTATCTTTACCGTCGTCTAGGATGCCGTTGATCGCAGGCACGTCAACTGGGGATGGCAGGTAGTCAACTACCGCATCCAGCATCGCCTGAACACCTTTGTTCTTAAACGCAGAACCACAGGTTACCAGGATGATTTCGTTGTTTAGAACGCGCTGACGCAGAGCTTTTTTGATCTCTTCTTCAGTCAGTTCTTCACCACCCAGGTATTTATCCATCAGCTCTTCAGACGCTTCTGCAGCAGATTCGATCAGGTTCTGGTGCCATTCGTCAGCCAGATCCTGCATTGCAGCTGGGATATCTTCGTATTCGAAGGTCACACCATGGTCTTCATCGTTCCAGTTGATGGCTTTCATTTTCACCAGATCGATAACACCGGTGAAGCCGTCTTCAGCACCAATTGCCAATTGCAGCGGAACAGGGTTCGCGCCCAGACGACTTTTGATCTGGCCAACAACTTTCAGGAAGTTAGCACCCATACGGTCCATTTTGTTAACGAACGCGATACGAGGTACTTTATATTTGTTAGCCTGACGCCATACGGTCTCAGACTGTGGCTGAACGCCACCTACCGCACAGTAAACCATTACCGCACCGTCCAGTACACGCATCGAACGTTCTACTTCGATGGTGAAGTCAACGTGCCCTGGGGTGTCGATGATGTTTACGCGATGCGGTTCGTACTGCTTAGCCATACCTGACCAGAATGCAGTAGTCGCTGCGGAGGTGATGGTAATACCACGCTCTTGTTCCTGTTCCATCCAGTCCATGGTGGCTGCGCCGTCATGAACTTCACCGATTTTGTGGTTTACACCGGTGTAGAACAGAATACGTTCGGTAGTAGTAGTTTTACCGGCATCAATGTGAGCACTAATACCGATATTACGGTAGCGCTCGATAGGAGTAGTACGAGCCACAATGTCTTCCTCTATGAACTAAGGACGTTCTTCTGTCGGAAAATAAGGAAGTGCAGACCCCAATAGAGTCTGCACTTTTCGGTATTACCAGCGGTAGTGAGCGAACGCCTTGTTGGCTTCGGCCATGCGGTGAACGTCTTCACGTTTCTTAACTGCAGTACCTTTGTTGTCTGCAGCATCAGACAGTTCATTCGCTAGACGCTGTGCCATGGATTTTTCACCGCGCTTACGAGCGGCATCGACCAGCCAGCGCATACCCAGTGCGTTACGACGCACAGGACGCACTTCAACAGGTACTTGGTAAGTAGAGCCACCAACACGGCGAGCTTTAACTTCCACTGTTGGACGGATGTTGTCCAGTGCAGTTTCAAAAGCAACCAGGTGATCTTTACCAGAACGCTGGGCCAGGATTTCCAGCGCTGTGTATACGATTGATTCAGCAGTAGACTTCTTACCGTCTACCATCACAACGTTAATGAATTTAGCCAACAGCTCAGATCCGAACTTTGGATCCGGCAGAATTTTACGTTGACCAATCACGCGACGACGTGGCATAGGAATTCTCCGTTTAAAACTTCAGGTTATCCAAAACTCAAAGAGTTTTTGATTTGTATAGGGGTGTTTGGCCTTACTTAACGGAGAACCATTAAGACTTAGGACGTTTTACACCGTACTTGGAACGAGATTGCTTACGGTCTTTAACGCCTGCACAGTCGAGTGCGCCGCGAACGGTGTGGTAACGCACACCTGGCAAGTCTTTAACACGACCGCCACGGATCAGCACAACGGAGTGCTCTTGCAGGTTATGACCTTCACCGCCGATGTAGGAGGTAACTTCAAAACCGTTAGTTAAACGTACACGACAAACTTTACGCAGAGCAGAGTTTGGTTTTTTTGGAGTGGTAGTATATACACGAGTACATACGCCACGCTTTTGTGGACAAGCTTGCAGCGCAGGAACGTTGCTCTTTTCAACGTTCTGGGTACGCGGTTTGCGTACTAGCTGGTTAATAGTTGCCATTAAATATAGCTCCTGGTTTTACTTCGTAAACACGTGAAAAATCCTCCCCAGAGTATGGGGACGCAGCATTCTAGAATCGTGCTTTGAGGGTGTCAAGAAATATACAACATATGCACTCAAAGCAATGTATTAGTATACTGTAGTTTTTGATGATCGTCATCCCTAAGCGCACGTCACGTGCGTACGTTTATTGTTGTTACCTGACAACGGATTGCACAAGCTATATTGGCGGTGTTAATCCATGTTGAGGTGATTTTGTTATCGTTCTATGCTGAGATTCGTGCTTTAAAGGTTCTATTTCTAGTGTATTCAGATTGTTAGCAACCCCATTATTAACATGCATATTGTGTTGGATGTTGTTCGGTAAGTTTTACCCATGCATCATAGTTAATTTGTTCAATCATGGGGTGTAAGCGTGTAACAAGCCCCCTGGCTAAACAATCTGGTTGTAAAGCGTATATTTTGACACTGCGTTGCAGCAGTTGTTCCGTACTTTCTGTTCCCGCTAAACTTGCAATAACACCATCTGCCCAAAGCAAAATGACATCATTTTCCGATATCAGTGGTTGTAGTTGTGCGAGTACATTTTTCTGATACGGTGAGTGAGATACGGTATAGAGCATAAAGATACCTTGAGACTGGCCAAATAGAAGTATCAGATAATCAAGCACAAATATATTTTGTGTGATTACCACGTTAGGCAATAAATGCACTCGGTGGTAAGTGAATAACCGTCTGTTAATTACGCGGTTAGAAAGTCAGTATGGTGTCGTATTCAGCCAGTTTTTGTTGTAATTGGGAATAGCAAAGTGGCTCTGCATCCAATACAAGAAGATGTTGTTCTGTGATGCCCCGCTGCTGTAGGCTTTCTGTGCTGATATAGATATTTTCAATGTCATACAGCGGTAAGAGTTTGAAGGTGGCAATATAGTTACGTGCTAAGATTATTTCAGGCTGTTGTTCTGGTAACAGTTGTAAAACGCCATCTCCAATAAAAAATACACTTAGGTTATCGCTGTAAGCAGAGGTCGCCAGTAAGGCATCAAGCCCTTCACGCCCAACAGCATTTCCATGAGGTGGTTGAGTAAAGATAAAAGCGATGCGTTTCATGCTCATAAACAGGGCTCAGGATCGGGAATACGTTAGTTGACTAGAATCTGTGGCTAAAATTGAACAACACGATCACAGGTAAGGGTGGCTTGTGCCAGTTCTCCCAACCCCGACAGGTTAAAGGCGGGATGCAGGTTGTAATTTGCCAGTTGTTCTTGTTGAGCTTGCTCTGTATCTACGATGCCACGACGCAACGCGGCAGAAACACAAACATTTAATGGGATCTGATGTTGAGCCGATAGTTGTGCCCAGGCCTCAACCAGATGGTGTTCATCACTGGCTGGTGCGGTGAATGCGTTGGCATTGGCAACACCTTCCCGATAAAAGAATATTTGGCTTAAGGTATGACCCCGCGCCAATACAGCTTGGGCAAATTGATAGGCGCTACTGGCTGTTTGTGTGCCATACGCAGGGCCGGTAACCAGCAGTGCATAGGTGAGTATGCTGTGGTTTGGCTGCAAAGGCGTATTTACTGAGCTGCTCATGATTATTCGCTTCCCGCCAAAATATCATCATTTTTAAACTGTCTGATATAAAGATAGACGGTATGTTTAGAGATGTTGAGTCTATCGGCAACTTGATTGATAGCATCTTTGATATCAAAAATTCCTTTCTCATACAGTGCGAGTACTATCTGCCGATTTTTGGCGTTATTAGATACGCTACGATCAGCATTAACTTCTTCTATGGTGTATTCAAGTGTTTGTGCAACGAGTTCATCAACTGAACTGGCAAAATTGACATTAGATGGTGATTCACGCGCCTCTTCAGGCATGAAGGCTTTGAGGACTTGTGAGAACGGGGCATCAAGGTTGATGTTAATACACAATAAGCCAATGACACGGTTATCACGATTACGAATGGCGATGGTGATCGATTTCATCAGTGCACCACCACCTTTTGCGCGGGTAAAATATGCGCGTGAAACACTGGCATTTTCCATATCATGCAGCATGCGTAATGCCAAATCAGTGATCGGTGAACCAATGGTACGGCCTGTAATATCACCATTAGCAATACGTACGGCTGAATGGTTTAGGTCTTCTAGTGAGTGTAATACAATTTCACAGTGGTTGCCGATTAACGTAGCAAGACCATCAACGACGGCTTCATAAGAACGCAGGATGTCATGATCGAGTGTGGTAAACGGGCGGTGATCTAATAAATCGTGCTCCGTAGGTTGTTCATTACAGAGAAGCTCGTTCGACATTGCTATCTCGCATGTAGAGGGATTAGTGGTAATTTGGCGATGATTGTAACAGAAAGTTATAATTGAAAGGGCAATCTACTGTAGAAAAAAAGCCGACTTCATGTCGGCTTTTTTAGGTTTTTTATTTTGTTGCCGGCGCAGGTTTAGCGGCAGGTGCAGGTGTTGCAGCAGGTTGTTCAATTTTAACTAGCTCAACTTCAAATACGAGTGTTGAGTTAGGTGGAATACCTGGTGCGCCTTGCTCACCATAGGCCAGTGCCGGTGGAATAACCAGTTTGATTTTCCCACCTGCTTTCACCTGTTGCAGACCTTCTGTCCAACCTGGGATCACTCGATTAAGTGGGAATGTTGCTGGCTCTTTACGATCGTATGAGCTATCAAACTTAGTACCATTAGTGAGTGTACCAACGTAGTTCACTACAACGGTATCTGTTGCTTTTGGTGCTGGGCCTGTCCCCTCTTTTTGTACAAGATACAGTAGGCCATCTTTTAGGCTTTTCACACCTTTTTCTTTCGCAAAGGCATCACGGAATGTTTTGCCAGCAGCTTCATTTGCTGTTGCTTCTTTTGCGAGCTTTTCTTGTGCCATTTTACCGATACGAGCATCAAGTGCTTGTAGGGTTTGCTGAATTTGGGTGTCATCGAGTTTTGATTTACCGGCAAAGGCATCTTGAATGCCTGTCATCACCTCTTCACGGCTTAGATTCAGACCCATCTCTTTTTGAGCATCAAGGTTAGCACTGATATATCGCGCCATTGATGCGCCAATCGCATAAGCTGCTTGCTGGTTTTCATTTGCAAATGCTGATGACTTTGGTGCGACAACTTCAGTTTTCGCTTTCGCTTGTTCAGCAGCCATGATAGCGCCACTGCCTAAAGATAACGCAAGAGTGATAGCTAAAAACGATGCTTTAAATGCTGGTTTCATTCTTCCTCCATGGTGCGGGGACTCCCCCGCTATAGACCTACGCACACAGATAGTTATTCATGGCGTAGCGCCAATATACTTATGTTTATGTTAACGGCACAGTGACTGAATAATGAAACAGATAAAATTCAGTTCAACAACGTCTTCAATACTATAACGTTACAGTAACTATTATAGAGAGTTATTTTATCAAGAGGCTACTCATTAATTGTGAGGTTTATCTGTATCAATAACCGTTAATTTCATTACTGATGATCTAACGTATCATGGTTACATAAAACCTTACGTTATTCGACCGTCGAAAAATCAGATAATTCCATGTAAATCAGGTTTAATCTACAGATTATATTTCGGCTATGATCCGTTAAGCTAACGTTGGTCAGCCATACTGTGCTGATCATGTGATTCAATATGTGTGTAATAACGATATGGTTACTAACAACATTAATTAATGAGAGGGCCGACAATGAGTGAGTTGTCTGTTGTATTAAACAGGTTAGAAACTCTAGAAAGTCGTCAGGCTTTTCAGGAGTTAAGTATTGAAGAGCTAAATAAGGTGATTGTGCAACAACAAGTTGAAATTGAAAAATTGCGTACTCAGGTTCGTTTTGCGGTCACGAAATTACGTGAAGTAGATGCATCGCCGGTTGCAGCACAATCAGAAGAGACACCGCCTCCGCACTATTGATCGTGTTAACGCGATGATCGTTTAACCCTAAGATCTTTTGTTACCAGTACGATCTCTGGGGATTTTTCGTATGCAGACTAAAACAAAAGGGCGTTATCGCCCTTTTGTTTTTGGGTGCATTCCTGTTATGGTGCGTGATGCGCCAATGAGGATTAGTGTTTGCAGCCACCATGACCGCCACAACCACCCTGGCCGTGTTCGTGCGCATGGTCATGATCGTGATCATGGCCTTGACCGCCGCAGCAACCGCCTTCGTTATCACCGTGACCGTGGCCACCGCAACAACCACCCTCTTCACCGTGAGCGTGCTCACCGTGAACATGGCCGTGCTCAAGCTCTTCTGCGGTTGCTTCGCGTACTGCAACCACTTCAACAGCAAAGTGAAGAGCTTGGCCTGCTAACATGTGGTTACCATCAACAACAACATGGTCACCGTCAACTTCGGTGATTTCAACTGGCACTGGACCTTGATCGGTATCAGCTAAAAAACGCATGCCAACTTCAATTTCGTCTACGCCTAAGAACACATCTTTTGGTACGCGCTGTACCAGATTGTCGTCATAGTCGCCGTAGGCTTCTGCTGAAGGGATATTAATTTCAAAACTTTCGCCTGCTTCACGGCCTTCGAGTGCATTTTCCAGACCAGTGATCAGGTTGTTGTTACCATGCAGGTAATCAAGTGGTGCGGTAACCGGTGACTCATCAACCAGCACACCATCTTCTGTACGCACTTGGTAGGCTAGGCTTACTACCGCGTTTTTAGTGATTTTCATGGCAACTCCTGCCGTTGGTAGAAAATAGGATTTTAAAATTGCGCGCTGATTGTAGCGGAAATCAACGCAAGGCGGAAATTTGTGATGCATTAATCAGGGTGAAATACGCCAATTACTTGCTCATTTCGCCGTTTTTCTTTTTCGATATGTTGCTGGGCCTGTGTTTGCCGATGACCACACTGTACGCATTCGACCACTTCAACCTGATCTTGCTGATACAGTGCAAGAGTATCAATAGCCTGACACTGCGGGCATTTGGCAGCAGCAATAAAACGGCGGCGCTTATTCATCGTCGAGATCCCATCCCTGATAACGTAGGCTCTCATTTTGCATCTCGCGCTCGAAAATATCATCAAGTTCACGCCGAGCTTCTTTCACGCGTGAGATCTCGGTAACATCGGCTTGATGTTCTGGCATCAGTTCACGCAGCATGTGCATATCGAGCCGTTTAAAATGCTGTTGGGCACGAAAGGCTCTGTGTGGGTGCATCCCTGTACTGACCAGTGCTTTTTTGCCTAACTCAAGCGCACTAGAAAAAGTTTCACGACTAAACAAGGTGACACCGGCACTGAGCAGTGCATGCGCTTCAACACGGCCACGAGCACGGGCTAAAATTTGCAGTTGTGGGAAGTGCTGCTGACAAAGATGCACAATTTGCATATTTTCTTCGGCATTATCAGAGGCAATCACAATTGACTCGGCTTTTTCTGCTCCAGCTGCTCGTAGCAATTCCAGTTGGGTCGCATCGCCGTAGTAGACTTTGTAGCCATAACGACGCAGAAATGAAACTTGATTCGGATCACGTTCAAGTACGGTTACACGCACTTTGTTGGCATACAGTAAACGCCCAACGATTTGGCCAAAGCGCCCAAAACCGACGATGATAACTTGTGGTTCATCATCCTCAACATGCTGTTGCTCTTCGCTTTGCTGTTGGCTGTTAAGTTGTACACTGAGCCAATGGTCAATCAGTTTCATTAATAACGGGGTGGTCATCATCGACAAACTGACGCTCACCAGCAGCAAGGCCAGTTGGTTTTGATTGATCACCTGACTTGCGGCGGCAGCAGAGAACAAGACGAAGGCAAACTCCCCCCCTTGGCTGAGTACTACCGAAAGTTGCAAACGGCTGGTACGACGCAGTTTGAATAGGGAGCTGACAAAAAACAGTACGCCGGCTTTAATACTAACCAACGCGATAACTATCAAGGCAACCCACAGTGGATCAGTCAGCAAAATCCCCAGATTGACGGCCATACCGACCGAGATAAAGAACAGGCCGAGCAGTAACCCTTTGAATGGTTCAATGGCAATTTCCAGTTCATGCCGATATTCACTCTCTGCCAGTAATACGCCCGCAATGAATGTGCCGAGCGCCATCGAGAGACCGATAGCTTGCATGAGAAACGCGGTGCCAAGCACCACCAATAAGGCGGTTGCGGTAAACACTTCTCGTACACCGGTGTTGGCGATAAGGCGAAACAGAGGCCGAAGTAAAAATTTACCGCCAAGCAGCAATAAGGCGACCCCGCCAACCCGAATGGCAATGACTGACCAATCGGTGGTTTCGGCTGCGCCTGCAGTCAGCAGCGGGATCAGCGCCAGTACGGGAACGACGGCCATATCCTGAAACAGCAAAATCGCAAAACCAGACTGCCCACCTTCGTTGCGGGTCATGCCGTATTCACGCATGAGTTGCAGGCCCATTGCCGTTGATGACATGGCTAATCCTAAGCCACTGATCAGCGCACTTTGCCAGTTAAAGCCGAGTTTGAGCAGCAGTAACATTAGCAAACCGGCAGTCAGCATCACTTGCAGTGAGCCCAGCCCGAAAATAGGCCTCCGCATCTGCCAGAGTTTTCCGGGGTTCAGCTCCAAACCGATAATAAACAACAGCAGCACAACCCCCAATTCGGAGAAGTGCAGCACAGCATCGACATCACTGATCAGTTTTAGCCCCCATGGGCCGATGGCCATTCCTGCCAGCAAATAGCCCAGTACTGCGCCGATGCCGGCTTTGCGTGCTAACGGCACGGCTATTACAGCAGCAGCTAAAAATAAGATCACATCATGCATAGTACCGGCTTCAGACATTGTGTGACCTCGTATTTAACGGTGTGACAGGAGAAGTATGATCGTTAGCATGGCTTGTTGTATGGTGTGCAGGCAAGTGATGCTCGGTGTCTGGTTGCAAGGGTTGTAACTCAGGTGGATTAGCCAACCAACGATGATACTGCTCTGCTTGCCCTTGCAAAATATGTGGTTGTAGATGGCGCGCCCAGTAGATGATTTTAGGGGCTATCCACTGCATGCGACACAGGGCAGCAGTCAACTCAAACGGGCGCAAAATCTCTTCAATAGCATAACGGTTATATCCGGTACGACAGTAGGCGCGCTCTGGTCCGCCGACGGTGATCACTGAACACCAATGTTTTCCAATCAATGCATCGCCTTGTGCACCATGAGCAAAACCTTTGATCAAGACGCGATCAATCCACTCTTTGAGCAGTGCCGGACAGCTATACATATAGAGCGGGTGCTGAAAGACGATCAGCTCATATTCCCTCAACAACGCCTGCTCTTGCTTCACATCGATAAAAAAATCAGGGTATTTTGCATATAAATCGTGCACGGTGACGTTACCAAGCGTGCTGATTTGTCTTAGCAATGCGTGGTTAGCAACTGATTCTTGTGGATCAGGGTGTGCCACAATCAACAACACATTCTGAGCTGTTAGGGGCGTTATCCGCTCTGTCATCTATTACTCCTGCATAAAATCAGCGGAAGGTCGTCAGTGACCTTAATTTCCGTTACCATGCTGCGCATATTTTTAGCGGGTTTAGTGCCCGTTTTGTGTTTAAAGGCAGCCTGCAATGATTGTATTTTCCAATATTCAGTTAATCCGCGGCAATCAAATGTTGCTCGATAACGCCAGTGCCACGATTAACCCTGGACAAAAGGTCGGTCTGGTTGGCAAAAATGGGTGTGGTAAGTCAACGCTGATCGCATTGATTAAAGGGGAACTTAGCACTGATGCCGGTTCAATTTCTGTGCCACACCACTGGGCGATGGCTTGGGTAAACCAAGAGACTCCCGCGCTTGATATGCCTGCCATTGAGTATGTCATAGATGGCGATCGTGAGTATCGACAACTTGAGCAATCTCTGGAAATCGCTAATCAGAAAAACGACGGTAATAGTATTGCTGAGTTACATGGCAAACTCGATGCCATTGATGCATGGTCAATTCGTGCCCGTGCCGCCAGTTTACTGTACGGTCTGGGCTTTTCGGCAGAACAAACTACGCTGGCAGTGAAAAGTTTTTCCGGTGGTTGGCGGATGCGGCTGAATCTGGCGCAAGCGTTATTATGCCGATCTGATTTACTGTTGCTCGATGAGCCAACTAACCACTTAGATTTAGATGCGGTAATCTGGTTAGAGAAGTGGCTCAACAGTTATCGCGGTACGCTGGTACTGATTTCGCATGACCGCGATTTTCTCGATCCCATTGTGGATAAAATTCTGCATATCGAACAACAACGAATCGATGAATACACCGGTAATTACAGCGCATTTGAAGTGCAGCGAGCCACTAAACTTGCACAACAACAATCAATGTATGAGAGCCAACAGACCCGTGTTGCACATCTGCAATCTTTTATTGATCGTTTTAAAGCAAAAGCATCTAAAGCCAAACAAGCACAAAGCCGGGTGAAAGCCCTTGAACGTATGGAGCTTATCGCTCCGGCACACATTGATAATCCGTTTCGTTTTAGTTTTCGTATACCAGAGAGCTTGCCAAATCCACTGCTGAGTATGGAGAAAGTCAGTGCCGGTTATGGTGATAAAACGATTTTAGCGTCAATCAAACTCAATTTAGTACCCGGTTCACGCATTGGTTTATTAGGGCGTAATGGTGCGGGGAAATCAACACTGATTAAGTTGCTCGCCGGTGAAATGCAGCCACTTCATGGTGTAATTGAGCTATCACGCGGGATTAAACTGGGCTACTTTGCTCAGCATCAGCTTGAGACATTGCATCCTGAAGAGAGTGCATTGGTTCACCTTGCACGCCTTGCACCACGTGAAACAGAACAGCAATTACGTGATTATTTAGGTGGATTTGGTTTTCGTGGCGATAAAGTCACCGATCCGGTAGCCCCCTTTTCAGGCGGTGAAAAGGCCCGTTTAGTATTAGCACTGATTGTATGGCAACGCCCGAATCTGTTGCTGCTCGATGAGCCAACCAACCACCTTGATTTGGATATGCGCCAAGCACTGACTGAAGCACTGATTGACTTTGAAGGTGCAATGGTGGTGGTTTCGCATGATAGGCATTTGCTGCGTTCCACAACGGATGACCTCTATTTAGTGCATGATAGTCATGTTGAACTGTTCCGCGGTGATTTAGATGACTACCAACGCTGGCTCAGTGATCAGCAGCGCCGTGAACAACAAGATGCACAGAGTACAGGTGAGACATCTGTAGAAAAAGATCCCACCAACAGCGCACAAGCCCGTAAAGATCAAAAACGGCGTGATGCGGAGTTCCGCCAACAGACTCAGCCACTCCGTAAAAAAATCACCCAACTAGAAACTCAGTTAGAAAAACTCACGCACGCTTTAAGCGATATTGAAACACAGTTGGGCGATTCAGCACTGTATGATGCTGACCAAAAAGCCAAGCTCAGTGAGTTGCTCGCTGCACAAATTAAAACAAAATCTGAACTTGACGATGTTGAGATGGGGTGGATGGAAGCCCAAGAAGAGCTTGAAGTATTGACTCAAGCCCTCAATCACGCCTCAAGCAGTGAGTCATGAGCGCATGATTAGTAGGCTGATGGCAGGTGTTCACTCTACGTGCACACAATAATTGACGCTTACTTTGCTACAGTGCAATGCACTATTGCACTGTAATTATCTGATCAAAAACGGTGAAAACAGGCAGATGATTATCCCTTGGCAACAACTTAACCCTGAGACTCTGAGTAATTTAATTGAAGCATTTATTTTGCGTGAGGGAACTGATTATGGCGCACAAGAGTGTTCGTTGGCTGAAAAAACGGCCCAGATCCAGCGCCAGCTTGAGAGCGGCATTATCGTTCTGGTGTGGTCTGAGTTGCATGAGAGCTTGAATATTATGCTCAAACGCGATTTCAACGGCGATACTGAGTGACTTAAAACTGTAGAATAACGGTTGACCAATAAACAAAGCTACGCTTCACTCAATCGGTATATCAGACACCTAGCAAGGAGTGCCCATGTCTGCATCTCACCCTATTATCGCAGTGACCGGTTCAAGCGGGGCGGGAACATCAACCACCAGTTTAGTTTTCCGCCAAATGTTTAAAAAAATGCGCCTAAATGCTGCATTTGTTGAAGGCGATAGCTTCCACCGTTACACCCGCCCAGAAATGGACAGTGCGATTCGGCGCGCCCGCGAACAGGGGCGGCATATTAGCTATTTTGGCCCTGAAGCGAATGATTTCTCTTTGTTAGAGCACTGTTTTTCACGCTATGCCGAACACGGTGATGGTGAGTTTCGTAAATATCTGCATACGTTTGATGAAGCCGTACCTTACAACCAATTGCCTGGCACATTTACTGACTGGCAAGCACTGCCAAACAATACCGATCTGTTATTTTATGAGGGGCTGCATGGTGGCGTAGTTACCGAGCAAAATGATGTTGCACAGCATGTTGATCTGCTGATCGGTATGGTACCGATTGTCAATTTAGAGTGGATTCAAAAACTGGTTCGCGATACCAATCAACGTGGCCACTCACGCGAGGCAGTTACACACTCCATTGTGCGCTCAATGGATGATTATATTCATTTTATTACGCCGCAATTTTCGCGTACCCACATTAATTTTCAGCGCGTGCCCACTGTCGATACATCAAATCCATTTTCAGCCACCAGCATTCCGAGTATGGATGAAAGCTTTGTGGTGATCCATTTTCGAGGGGCGGTACAGATTGATTTCCCGTATTTACTGACTATGATCCAAGGTGCATTTATCTCACGCATGAATACTCTGGTTGTCCCTGGCGGTAAAATGGAACTGGCTATGGATCTTATTTTAACACCCGCAGTAAAAGCCTTACTGCAAAAAGAGAATATATCCGATAGATTAATGTGACATGAGCACATATTTGCACACTTTTATTTAATAAATTCATGCTATAGATACAAGATCTTGCAGCTTTATTATGAAATAAACATAAAAAACGTGCGGTACACCACAGGCTGGGGCAAAATCAAAGCATCATTCAATAAGCAAGTTAGAATGCTAACGCGTTAGAGTTAGCCTTGCAGTTGAGCCCTTATCATTTATGCTGAAATAATCTTCTTTTAAAGGGCTCAAAAATGAAATTGCACACTTGTTGGGCTGCGTTACACAGGGAATTTTGCTAGTCCTGTCGTATCAAGCGACTATGTAGAGGAAAAAGAAATGGTTCTTGGTAAACCGCAAACAGATCCTACCCTTGAGTGGTTTTTGTCTCATTGTCATATTCATAAATACCCCTCTAAGAGCACGCTGATTCATGCAGGCGAAAAGGCAGAGACGCTGTACTATATTGTAAAAGGCTCCGTTGCTGTTTTAATTAAAGATGAAGAAGGTAAAGAGATGATCCTCTCTTACCTAAACCAAGGTGACTTCATCGGTGAGTTAGGCCTTTTTGAAGAAGATCAAGAGCGTACTGCATGGGTTCGCGCTAAAGCTGCGTGTGAAGTGGCTGAAATTTCATATAAAAAGTTCCGCCAACTGATTCAGGTTAATCCTGATATTCTGATGCGCTTATCCGCACAAATGGCTTCTCGTTTACAAATTACATCGCAAAAAGTGGGGAACTTAGCCTTTTTAGATGTAACCGGCCGTATTGCTCAGACCTTGCTTAATTTGGCAAAACAGCCTGATGCGATGACCCACCCTGATGGTATGCAAATTAAAATTACCCGTCAGGAAATTGGTCAAATTGTGGGATGTTCACGTGAAACCGTAGGCCGTATTTTAAAAATGCTAGAAGATCAAAATTTGATCTCTGCACACGGCAAAACCATTGTGGTTTACGGTACGCGTTAATTACTCGTTACGTTTCCCCACACAGTTTTAAGGCGCTTTTTAGCGCCTTTTGTGTTTTGATCAGACGCTACCGACCTGCATAACCGTTATGCCGAGAAGTATTCATGAGATCATTAAAACGCCTACTGCTCCACCCTGAATTTAATTTTGGCCTACGCCAAACATTGATTGTTGCTATTCCAGTATTAATCGCTTTAGCGTTTAACCATATGGAATTAGGGCTATTGTTGTTTATGGCAGTGCCCTGCTGTACCGTTGCCGGCCTTGATGCACCACAACAAAACTATCTACAACGCGTATTGCGTGTTGCCTTAACGTTTTTAGGTGCAAGCTTGTTTGTCGGCATATTAACCACTGTCCATGTTCCTGAACCGCTGATTTTGCTGCTGCTTGCACTCCTTTTTGGTGTTGTGCGTGAGATAAGTAGCCAAAATACCCGCTTAATGCCTGCGTGTTTAGCGGCAGGGATCTTAACCCTGGCATTGTTAAAAACCTTCCCTTTTTGGGGCGCAGCCGGTGTATTTTTTGTCGGCGCACTCTGGTTTGGGCTCTTTACCTTTTGCTGGATTCATCTGTGGAAATTTGTTCCACTGCGCGATAGCTTACATAAAACCTTCAATGCACTGGCCGATTACTTAGAGGCAAAATACCATATTTTAGTCAGTGCCCATGACCCTGAACAAGCCAGCTTACAGTTGCTCAGTAAACAACAGACGTTGATGGAGTTGTTATCGCAAAGCAGCCAAATGTTGCAACAGCTTGATGCTCAACACTGGCATGGTGGGCAGCAAATGCTGCAACGCTTTCAAGCCGCGCTCGATCTGCAAGAGCATATTACCAGTAATTTAAACCAGCCCGCACGGGTACAAGAGGAGATCCGCACTTATCAGGCTGATGCCATTATTTTGGGGAATGTTTCTTTGATGGTGCAACGCTTACGCCAAGTGGCTGACTCTATTTTATACAATGAAACCGTCCCACCTTTTGCAATGCAAGCCACTCTCGATGAACTCACAACGTTGCAACAGGCTTCACCCGACAGTGAAGTACTGACATTCTGCCATTATCATTTTAGCCGAATCGCGCAACTTCTTAATGCATTACATCCACTGTACCAGCGCGATCTGTGCCCACGTATTCCTAATCCACCCCGCTTAACCGCTCTTCGTAATTATTTGAACTGGCAATCCGCCTCATTACGTATGGCTGCTCGCAGTGGGTTAACCTTAGCCATTGGCGCAGAAATTGGGGCTCTGCTCTCGTTACCGCGCGCTTACTGGGTGTTACTGACGATTGTACTGGTAATGCAAAGTGGCTATAACGCCACCAAAGTGCGTATTCAGCATCGGGCGTACGGTACGCTATTTGGGTTAGTGCTTGGCACAGGTGTACTGATGCTAAACCTTCCCGCAACGTGGCTACTTGCGTTTATGTTTTTTGGTACGCTGATTGGTTTTTCACTGGTACACAATCACTATGGCTGGGCAGTGGTATTACTGACGGTGATGGTAGTGTGCTTGCTACAACTGCTCACTCATAATAGTGCTGCTTTCTTAGTTGCTCGGTTAGAAGATACCCTATTAGGATGTGTGCTGGCCTTTCTTAGCACTATGTTACTGTGGCCACAGTGGCAAAGTACCCGTTTACTCAATTATGCCGATACTCTACTCGGCACAGTTTGGCAACATGTTAACCGTTTAACCCATGTTCTTGCGCAGCAAACCGTGAGCTCAGGAGATCTTAGCCTTTCGCGTATCGCAATGAATCAGGCTCAAATGGATATGAACAACTCTTATACCCAAGCCTTGCAAGAGCCTAGATATAATAGCTTATACCTGAAAGAGATCTTATTGTGGCAATCGCACAGCCAGCAAGTGGTTGAACACCTCAACAGCATGACGGTTGAAGTCCGTGAAGGCGCAAGTTTACCTGAGAACGCATTGCAGCAGTATCGGGCTGCTATTGAATTTGCGATTCAAGCCTGTCAACAACAGCTCACTCATCGTACCCCCATTGCCAAGAGCAGTTTATCTGCATTGCCTATGCCACCTCTACCAGAAGAGCATAGCGCACTTGATCACCACTTCTATCGGGTCATCTCACATTTAAACGAAATGTATGCATTATCTGGGCTTGCAGTAACCTCACGAAATTTATAGCCCATATGCCTACTTAGAGATAACGCTCACAATAAGCCTCGCTATAGGGGCTTTTTACTTGGTACGAAAATGCAGTGTCAACCGGAATAATGTCCCCTTTCCCCTGTACAGCTTTAACAATCACTGCACAGATTTGACTGCTCATTACCACGCGCACAGCCGCCAGATCATTAAAAGGAACATGCATGATATCAACCAGTTTAGGACCAAAACCGTCAGAGTATTTATGCTACCCTCTGGCTGAAATAGTAAAAAAAGTACGGCCATAAAAGACGAGCTAAAAAGCAATAATCTGGGTTTTATACAGAAAATAATGATCCGCAGCATAACGGCATGTCAGTTTTAGCGAGGCCTCATTAGCCTCAGCGCAAGAGTTGGTAGCACTGACTTTTTACACATAAAATTATCCGGCAATAAAATTTGCCAGCATTGCATGCCCCTGTTCACTGAGAATACTTTCCGGATGGAACTGCACGCCGTGCAGCGGCAATGTACGGTGACGAATGCCCATAATCTCATCAAACTGGCCTTCACGCTCACTCCATGCGGTGATCTCAAACTCAGCAGGTAAGCTGGTATGATCAACCACCAGCGAATGGTAACGGGTCACTTTCAGCGGGTTATTCAGCCCCTCAAACACCCCCTGACCGGTATGCCTGATTGCTGAAACTTTACCGTGCATCACCTGTCTGGCTCTGACCACATCGGCACCAAATGCCTGCGCCATCGCCTGATGCCCTAAACAGACACCTAAAATCGGTAAACGATCGGCAAAATGACGGATTGCAGCCAGTGAAATACCGGCCTCATTTGGTGTACAGGGGCCGGGAGATATCACCAGATGACGCGGGGCAAGCTGCTCAATATCCGCCAATGTCAGGCTATCATTACGCCGCACGCACACCTCAACCCCCAGCTCACAAAAATACTGGTACAAGTTGTAGGTAAAAGAGTCGTAATTATCGATAAGCAGCAGCATAAATGTCCGCAATAACAGAATCATACCGTGGTACAAAAACACCACGGTAAACAACAAAAGATGCTTTGCGTTATACCCAGATCAAACACGAATATCAAGAAATGTGCGTTCAATTACATACCGCTACAATAAAAAAAACCGCACAATAGAATAGCTCAACATAGTAAGCTTAATTCATATTGAACGGTTCTTTATGGCACACAGCTTACAAAAAGTAATGACTGTATGCCGGATAACACGCTAACGTGGCAACTTATTTTGCGATTTTCTCGCCGGCCAGTTCACGCATTGCGTTATCCATTGCTGTCACTAACAGCATATGTGGGTCTTTTGCACAAAAAGCATTCAAATTCGCAATGGCTTTGTGATCAACATCAGCAGATTTTGCAATTTTCAGGCCACGGGTCTCTACGCTAGCATTACCCATCATCGCCACAAGGCTTGCAACATCTTGACTGTTTGCTTTTGCCATTTCGCCAGCTTCAGCACAGGTCATATACATTTCAGCCGGTAAACCTGCTGGTGCAGCGGCCCATACTGCAGGTGCAGCGGTTAGTGCTAGAGCAAACAATGCCATCTTTTTCATTTTTTATCCCATTAAAGCAAAATAATATTTATTAAACAGAAGGTAAGGTTGAGTAGAAATTACCGAATACGGCCAAGAATTGCGCCACCAGCACCACCCACAACCGCACCTTTAAGTGCACCGTTAATGCCATTACCTGAAAGCAAACCTGCAGCAACACCCACAACGGCCCCAATTTCAGCACCTTTACGTGAGTCGTGGCCTCGTCTTCCTTTATCGGTCAGAGCCCCTGCACCTGCACCTAACGCTGCACCTTTAAATATGCCATCAATACCATGACCAGAAATCAAGCCAACAGCAGCACCCACCATAGCCCCTTTGGTCATACGGCTTGCTGAAAATGCCGCTGGCGCGGTCAATAATGATGCTGATGTTAACAGTACAATCAGCAAACGCGGTATACGAACCCCTAATTTGGCTACCATGCGCTTTTCTCCTATTTTGTATGCGGTATGAACAATAATGCACAGCTTAACTGCCGCACACAATACAAGGTGTGTAAGCGCCTGTTTTAACATTTCGTGGCATTTTCTCTGTTTTTCCCACAATAAAAGCGAAAAAAACGATACAGAGATCACATTTAAATACAATTTAGTATGATTTAAAACTAAGATTTAGTGATCTAACACACAAAACCACGCAAACGTTTTACATAGACTGCGCGCTTTTATTTCCTCACTCCAAATACGGTAACTTGCGATGAGCACAATGAACCGAATCCGATTAACCTGGATTAGCTTTTTGTCATTTGGGCTAACCGGCGCTCTGATTGTTGTCACAGGCATTGTGATGAACACAGTGGCTAACTTTTTCCAGATTCCACTGGCTAATATGGGTAATACCTTTACCTGCCTAAACACCGGTATTTTAGTCGCAATATTTTTAAATGCGTGGTTGGTTGATATTATCTCGCTCAAACGGCAGTTAAGTTTTGGTTTTGTACTGATGCTGCTCAGTGTTCTGGGGTTAATGTTTAGCCAAGGCTTAGTGCTATTTTCACTGTGCATGTTTGTATTGGGCATTGTCAGTGGTATTACCATGTCAATTGGCACGTATTTAATTACCCACCTTTATCATGGCCGCCAACGCGGTTCTATGTTGCTGATTACTGACTCTTTTTTCAGTATGGCAGGTATGATTTTCCCTATCGCAGCAGGCTATATTCTGGCAATGCATTGCCAATGGTACTGGGTATATGCACTGATTGCGGTGATTTATCTGGCGATTTTCATTCTCACGCTGACCTCTGAATTTCCACCGTTGCATCTGGAAAAACAGCAAAACAGTAAACCTTCACTCAAAGAGCACTGGGGGGTTAGCGTTTACCTGATTGCTTGCGCTGCGCTGTGCTATATCTTAGGGCAGATGATTTTTATCTCTTGGTTGCCCGATTATGTAGAGCACAGTTTTGCAATGAGCGTTGAAAAAGCCGGTACGCTGGTAGGCAGTTTCTGGATGGCATACATGATTGGTATGTGGATATTTAGCTTACTCGTGCAGGCACTTGAGCTATATCGCTTAGTTCTGGTACTGACGCTTTTAGCGGCTATAGCCATGTATACGTTTATCGGTGATACACTTGGCCATTATCTGCATATTTCAATTATTGCGCTTGGTTTTATTTCCAGTGCTATTTATACCTCACTAATTACGCTTGGTTCACAGCAAACGAAAACAGCATCACCCCGGCTAGTTAATTTTATTCTGACTTGTGGCACTGTAGGTACTATGCTGACGTTTATTATCAGTAGCCCTATTATTCATCAGTTTGGAACTAAAACTGCGCTATGGGTAGCAAATAGCCTCTATGTTGCGGTGTTTGTATTTACCTTATTACTCGGTGCATTCACTCAACACCGAACGCATGGTCATGTTTAAGTAAGCGTATCCATTACATGCTGAGATAATAACGCTCCCTTTATTGGTGAGCGTTATTATATTGCAGAGTCAGTCAATCTTAGCTCTTATCATGTAACGTTAAATCACGAATATCTGTGCTTAACCCGTTTTTCATTACCGATTGAATACCGTGCTGGGCTGAAGCCTCTGACGCATACATTTGGCTCTGACCGATAATCTGATGATTACGAGCTTTTAGTACAAAATAAGGCTTATTTGAGCTCGAATGTTTTAACTCAAAATGGGCCACATCGGGTGCATTTTTCTGTACTGATTCAATACCATTTAGAGCAGCCGCTTTTGATGTATAACGCTCACTACTTAGAATAATCTCTCCGTTACTGGCCTTTAGATTAAAAACAAACTGCCCATCAGAGGCTTTTTTCAGCTCAAAATGCCCGATCATGCTCCACCCTCACGTCTGTTATTGTATTGTCTATGGGGTTATATGCCGTTGGTACCCCATCACTGACTGTCTTATCTTTACCATTTCCTCTCCTAATAAAAATAGTTCGGGAAGTTTCTGTGTGTAAAATTTATTTTTAGCAATCACCCCCTACTTCCCCAACAAAAGAGATAGCAGAGGTAAGTTTAACAATACCAACAAGAAAGAAACGGTAAGAAAATAACAATAACGCACAGTATGTATCAGGCTGTCGATTAACGTACCCGTTGCAGCATTCGGCCAGTCAGTGAAGCATCAATTTGCCAATGATAATCAAAGTATTGCATAACGCATTGATTTCCATGCCTAGAGAGACTAATTGCATGCAGACGATTACCGGCTTGATGCAAATGAGCAAGCTGATAAATAATCGAGTCAGATAAACGGTGGGTAATAAAATCAGATAACACAATCAGATCGGCATTATGATAAGCCGACTCTTTTTGTAACAATAGTGCACGGGCAATACAGGCATTTAAATCGGTTCCCCCTAAAAAGCGATACGATAAAAACGCTTTTGCATGGCTCATACCGTGTGCGCCATTTAGCTCAAAGCAGATAACATGAGTAGAAAAAATCAGTACATAACAACTACGCCCTTGTGCAATGGCTTGTTGCATCAGTGCCAAACACATCCCTTTTGCACAGCGTTCCGGATAACCCGCCATCGAACCTGAGGTATCTACGCAAATAATAAACGGGCCACCGCGTACCCACCCTGCAGGTTGCAACTGTGGTACACGATGATGCTGTGGCGTAATCGCAGATGTATTTCCATCTAACTGATAACTCAGCAGTTGCCCCTCTGCGAGCTGCTTATAAAATAGAAATTCAAGTTCATCTACTGAGAGCATAATGGCTGAACTGGTCAGTAACCGCTCAAGATCGCGACCAAAACGAATACCGGCAATCTCTTCAGGCTGAGGCATTTTTTGTATTGTACGTTGTGGTGCAGCCTGTTGGCGTTGCTGTGCGCTAATGGCATCTGCAGCTTTGCGGCCAAGCTCGGCTGCAATAGTTTTCAATGCCGATTGGCGACTTAACCACTGTGCGAGTGCAGCCAGTTCGGTCATCTCTTGCCGGCTCAGTGTGGCATCGGCCATATCCCACAGACGGCCTGATTGTTCACGCTCTCCGAGAGGAACAAGTTGTGCTAACTGTGCGGTACGCTGCATTTGCTGATATAACGCGTGCAATTGCACTGCGCGCGCTTCATCTAGCCAGATAATTTGTTCTGCCAATATATCTTGATCTAAATACTGCTCCCAACGCGCCATAAACTCGCGACGCAGTTCGGTTAACCCTTTCTCAGAACCGTGTGATTTGTA
This sequence comes from Plesiomonas sp., assembly GCF_051652165.1. GTDB lineage: Bacteria > Pseudomonadota > Gammaproteobacteria > Enterobacterales > CAMTGL01 > Plesiomonas. The sequence goes on along the minus strand of NZ_JBOFTR010000018.1, from coordinate 22,425 downwards.
AGCATTGATCAGGGGTTTTAATGCACTCTCAAGCAGGGCTACACCTTTGATTTGTAATCGTAAAGCTTCAAGATGGGTCAGAAATTCCCCCATATCGAGTGTTTCATAGCTATGAAATAGACCAAGAGAATGAATAGCCGTTTGTGATAAATTCTGGTGCAAAATCACCATACTCATCCGCGTTTTCCAGCGTTCAGCTTCACGCTGTAGTACCCCTTTTAACCACGGCTGACGGGTTATTTGTGCTTGTAGCAGGGGAGCATGTAACCACTGCTTTTCTGCATGCTCAACAATTCGCTCAACCTGTTTGAGCGCGGCATTTAATACGTCAGGATCACGCACCGGCATGGTGTTTGATCCGCTGATATGTGGTTTCTAGTGTCTGAAGTTCTTTTTTTACTTGTGCTAAATCATCTAATAGCGCATCTAAACTACGCTGGATCTGATCAATATACTGCTGATCAACAAAATGGTGTGGTACGGTTTTTAAGAACTGATCACGCTGTGCTTGCAAACGTTGAACCAACATATGCTGTTGCTGCTCAAGTGTTATGAGTGCCGCTTGCCACTGTAATTCAGTCTGTGCACTGATCGGCCAAACGCCACAGATCCCAAGCGGAATATCGTGATTAGCACTGTCTCGTACAACCAGTTGCATTTGGCTATCAAGCGCAAAGCTGACATGCTGTGAACATGTTTGAGTATTAATAAATACGGGTATTGTGCCTTGCCCTTTAGCCAACACCTTTTGTAGCTCTGTTGGATCAACGAATAGCTGATAAACAGGCTCAGAGATGGTGCGCGTTAAAACCGGATCTGCCACCAGCGGGATCAGGCAAATTAACCCTTTGTGTGCCCTATGGCGAAATTCAGTGGCTAAACTCAAATCCAATTGATAACGCTCACCGCGCAAGCCATTGCTTTTGATCAATAAAGGCCGAACAGCTGCCATGCGAGTTGCCAATTGATCCACAATCTGATCATGCAGATGGGCGATTTGCTCGCGAAACTCATGCTGATCGTAGGCCATGTTTTCCGCATAATCACTGATCAATGTACGAACAAATTTACGGGTTGGCAGATCACGCCACAAGCAGTTAACCAAAATCAGCAGATCAGTCGGGGTGATCTGCGCACGGCCGTTAAAAAACGCACACGCCCGCAGCAGATGAATGGATTTTTTCCAGCGCCGATCTGAGATATACAGATCGATCTCTGGGTCTTGCTGCTGTTTCTCTTCTAACTGCATTTTAATGTAGTAAATTTTTTCAAAGCAGCTATCAGGCAGATCAACGTGGGGGATCTGCTGTTGCCATGCTAGATACTCTTGTTCTGTAATTTTCAAGTCATCTGGCACAGGGTCACGGTAGACATCATCAGCCGCCACCACCATTGATCGAAAATTCTCTTTTTGCTCTACTTTGCCCACATATACTCGCAGCAACATGCGATCATAAAATGGATCAAGCCCCCCATTGGGATCAGGTAACTCATTTGAGGCCGTTATCAGCAAGCGCATCGGCAATTTAAGCATTTGCGTACCATTACGAAACAGTTTTTCGTTCAGCACGGTCAACAACGTATTTAAAATAGCAGGGCTGGCTTTCCAAATCTCATCTAAAAAAACAATATGGGCAGCCGGAAGATAGCCCTCAGTCAAGCGTACATACAATCCCTGCTCTTTGAGTGCCAAAATTGAGAGTGGGCCAAACACCTCTTCAGGGGTTGAAAAGCGGGTCATCAAATATTCAAAGGTGCTGGCAGCATTAAATGCACACATTAATCGTTTGGCGATTAAGCTCTTTCCAATTCCTGGTGGCCCAAGTAAAAAAATACTCTCACCAGATAATGCGGCTAATAAGCTCAATTTAAAGGCATTTTGGCGTTCGTATACGCCTTCACATAAGTGATGATTCAAGCGGCTAACACGGCTATTCAAGCGTTCGCCTTGTGGTAAAGAGAACATTAAGCACACTTCCTTTGAGCCTCTGCTTTACCCTGCCCCCTATAAAATAGGAGTGCCTATACGCAGTATCAATCTATAACAAGCAGCAAAATATTGGCGTTAACTTTACGGGTACAACAGTACAATACATGGTGATATTGCAAGAAAATATGGTTTATTTAGTTTGCAGCAACATACGAATACAGCAATATAAAAACCCAGTGATACAACAAAATACGAGTCACCTTCACGCACCATACCCACAATACAACACAATCACCAACATTAATTAACATTATTCTTGACGTTCACCGCACAATAAAAAACCGAGAGGGCATTGTGTTCGTTAACACAAATACCGATCTCGGTTAATGAAGGCGAATAGGTGGGTGGTAAATACAACTAGCGGGAAAAGGTCACGCTCTCGGCCTTAGGCAAATAGATATGCGTCTGTGCTGGCAGTGTTGTTGCAATCACCTTACCATCACGTACCGAATAACGAACCGGCACTTGGCGGCGCAACGCATCAAACCCATTTTCGGCCGGAAGAATAAGCACGCTGCCGCGTTTACCCACGTCAAGACCATAATCCTGCAGATTCAGGGTTCGCGCACTGTAGTCAGAGATCAGTTTCAAACCATCATTAAGCTGACCATAGCCCATCAACTGACACACGTGCATGCCCATATGCAGCACCTGCAACATATTAGCAGTACCGAGTGGATACCAAGGGTCAAACACATCATCATGCCCGAAACAGACATTAATGCCCGACTCGAGCATCTCTTTCACGCGTGTAACACCACGGCGCTTAGGGTAAGTATCAAATCGCCCTTGTAAGTGAATATTCACCAGTGGATTGGCAACAAAGTTGATGCCTGAAATGCGCAGCAACCGGAACAACCGTGAAGCGTACGCGCCATTGTACGAGTGCATCGCTGTCGTGTGGCTGGCTGTCACTCGTTCGCCCATCCCCTCTCGGTGTGCCAGTGCAGCCAGCGTCTCAACAAAGCGTGACTGTTCATCATCAATTTCATCACAGTGCACATCCACCAAGCGGTCATACTTAGTGGCCAACGCCATCATTTTATGCAGAGATTCAACGCCATACTCACGGGTAAATTCAAAGTGCGGAATCGCCCCGACCACATCAGCACCCAGACGCAGCGCCTCTTCCAGCAGAGCCTCACCGTTCGGATAAGAGAGGATCCCCTCTTGTGGGAAGGCAACAATTTGCAAGTCAACCCAGTCGGCGACTTCCTGCTTCACTTCCAGCATCGCTTTCAGTGCAGTCAACTGCTGATCAGACACATCCACATGGGTACGCACATGCTGAATACCGTTGGCTATCTGCCATTTCAGTGTCTGCCATGCACGCTGCTTGACGTCCTCATGTGTCAAAAAGGCTTTACGCTCTGCCCAGCACTCAATGCCTTCAAACAGTGTGCCTGAGTCATTCCAGCGTGGAACACCGGCGGTTTGAGTTGTATCCAGATGAATATGGGGTTCGATAAATGGCGCACAAGCTAATCCGCCTTCAGCATCCAGTACCTCTGCCCCCTCAGGGATTGGCACTGCCTGTTCCATCGGCACAATATGCTGAAATTTTTGCTGATGAATTACCAACTGCCACAAGCCTTCGCGGTCAGTGAGACGTGCATTCTGAATGAACATGGTTAGCCTCAAATTAGGGTGTTCTGTTTTTTTACAGCGAAGAGTCGCCTATCACAAGTAGATACGGTGGCCGTCTGGCTTATTGCTGATACCACCTGCCACCGTTTGTAGAGAGTAAACCGATTATTTCGGTATCCTGTTATCTGGCCACCGCCTGATTTTAGCTTGCGTACCCTCGCTATGACACACCGTATTGCGCACACAGTTGGCGGTTAACTAACGGGTTCAGCACTAAGTAGCTCAGTGCGCCGCCCAATACCGCGTTAACCGGAACAATACCCGGCAACAGATGACCGGCCGCAACACCGAGTGCAACCGCTGCAATTGCCGCCCAGTTCACCTGCAAGAAATGCGCGGTAGCAAAATCCTGATAGTGCTTACGGCGCAGCAGGTAGTCAGTAATAATTACGCCGCCAATCGGCGGAATGGCGGCCGATAAAAATGTCAGCCAGCCAACAAAGTTGTTATACAACCAGAGGGCGCACAATGTACCAATCAGCCCGTTTGCGATGGCCAGCTTTTTACTCGACCAACCGGTAATATTGGCAAAACCTAAGCCCTAGGCATACAGAGCATTATCATTCGTGGTCCAAATATTAAGCCCCAGTACAATAATGGCCGGGATCAGTAAGCCCTGTGCCAACATCACATCAGAGATATCCGCTTTACCCAGCACAGCAGCGCCTGCCGCACCAAATACAAACATCAGGGTGTTGCCGATGAAAAAAGCAATCATGGTGATCCAAACAGCCGATTTTGCGCTACGCCCGAAACGGACAAAATCAGCCGTTAAACTTCCTGCGCTGATAAATGACCCCACCACCAAAGCCAGTGCGGTGGAAAATGAGAGCGGCTGAGTCGGAACAATGGCCTGTACCGCCGTCAACCCACCTGCACCACTCACTGCCAGCCACACCGAGTAACTGCCCAAAATGGCAATCGCAGGTACGGCGATAACCGACAAGATCATCAGTGCTGAAATACCGAACATCACGGTAGCGGTCATCAGCAGGCCGGAGAGCACAATCAGTAAATTCACATCCCACCCGGTCGCTTTGCCGACCGGAATAGCAAACATTGCCACACCAACACCGAACCAGCCAACCTGTGTACCGCCGAGCAGTGCCGAAGGTAGCCATGAACCTTTAATGCCAAATGAGTAACGCGCGAGAAGGTGGGTCGAAAGGCCGGTGTCTGCACCGATGTAGCCAAGAAAGGAGGTATAAATGCCGAGAAGAAGATTACCGATGAGTACTGCGAGGAAAAAATCGTTGAAAGCCAATCCGGTGCCGAGTGTGCCGCCCGTCCACATACTGGCAGAAAAAAAGGTCAGCCCCAACATAACGAATGTTAATGACATGACCCCTTTACGCGCCGACTGAGGGACGACCCCCAGACTGTAATTGTTATCGCTTGCCATTACCCCTCCCGCATCATCCGGCCAAAAAAATCTGCCGCATATTATAGCGTTAAGAATAAAACGCAAACGTTTTCGTCTGTTTTCTACATCAGACAAATAGCAGTAAAAACCAGACAATAATGCTAACTCAGTGTATTACATAAAAAAACCACCGCAGCAGGTAAGCATGACGGTGGTTTTTAAATATTGAGGCAGCTAAACGGCAGTATTGATCAACACAGCCCGTCAATTTGCTTAGAATACGAGCAACCAGCCCTGATTTTATCCATTCTGATTGTTACTCGTACTCATTTTATTTGCGTTTATTTTGGGCGAGCGACAAATCCGACCGCTTGGTAAACGCTGCTAAGTGTTGCCTGTGCACGCGCTGAGGCTTTTTCCGCACCTTCACGCATCACCTGCTCAAGGTAGGCTTCATCAGCACGGAATGTTGCAAAACGCTGTTGCAGCTCCGTCAGCATACCGGAAACTGCATCAGCCACTGCACCTTTCAGATGGCCGTACATTTTCCCTTCAAATTCAGCTTCTAACTCGCTAATACTCTTGCCGGTGACACCAGACAGAATATCCAGCAAATTCGAGACACCCGGTTTTTCGGCCACATCATAACGCACCACCGGCGGTTCGGCCGAGTCGGTCATCGCGCGCTTAATTTTTTTAGTAACTGATTTTGGATCTTCAAGCAAACCAATCACGTTATTGCGGTTGTCATCGGATTTCGACATTTTCTTGGTCGGCTCAAGCAAAGACATCACGCGCGCGCCCACTTTCGGAATAAATGGCTCCGGAATACGGAAAATATCACCGTACAGAGTGTTAAAGCGGTGTGCGATATCACGCGTCAGTTCAAGATGCTGCTTTTGATCTTCCCCTACTGGCACTTGTGCGGTCTGATACAACAAAATATCGGCCGCCATCAGCGCAGGGTAATCAAATAATCCGGCGGTAATATTTTCCGCATAGCGTGATGATTTATCTTTAAATTGGGTCATGCGGCTAAGCTCGCCAAAATAGGCATAGCAGTTCAATACCCAACCAAGCTGGGTATGTTCCGGCACATGTGACTGCACAAAAATAGTGCTTTTCGCCGGATCAATACCACAGGCCAGATATAACGCCAACGTATCAAGCGTTGCTTTACGCAGTGTTGTTGGATCTTGGCGCACAGTAATGGCATGCAAATCAACGATGCAAAATAGGCAGTCATACTCATCTTGCATCTTTACCCACTGGCGCAAAGCTCCCATGTAGTTACCAATGCTCAGTTCACCAGACGGCTGTACTCCGCTAAAGACAACCGGTTTTTTATTTACAGTGGGTTCACTCATCACAACGTTTCCTAAAAATATAGATAATCACTGAGTATTCTGCGCAAGATCCACGCCATCGTGCTTGTATGATCATCGCGCAGCAACGATCATCTTAAAAAGTAGTATTCACCATTAAAAGCAATGGCTTAACAAAAAACTAAAACATGATTACTACTTAAAAATAGTCAATTTGGGCTAAATCAATGTGTAGCCCGCTCAACTTACGGTAATCCGTGTGTCACACTCAACACATTTAATAGACCAGAAAGGTGATCTAAGACCCAATCAGGTTCACTGTGTGCAATGGGCTCGTCGTAGTTATAGCCGTATGTCAGCCCGACACTTGGGCAACCTGCCGCTTTTGCTGCGTTAATGTCGTTTTCTGAATCACCCACCACTAACAATTCATGTGGGCGTAAACCAAATGTACCAAGTACCTGATATAAACCTGCAGGATGTGGCTTGCGAACAACAACATCATCACCACCAATGGCTAATGCAAAATAGAGATCAAGATGCAAAGCCTGTAGTAACGGAGCAACAAACGCAGTCGGTTTATTGGTCACAACGGCCAAAGACAACCCTTGCGCTTTTAGGCTAGATAATGTCTCAATTACGCCAGGATAAATGCGGCTATTGATACACAAATTCTCAGCATAGTGCTGATCAAAACGTGCACGTGCTGCCCTCACCTTCACAATATCAGGCACAAAACCCTCTTGTGCCCAAGTCAATGCACGTTTGACTAACGTATCTGCGCCATTACCTATCCATTCGCGGACACGCGCTTCACCCGCATTCGGATATTGTAGATCGTGTAACATTAAATCGATCGCAACGGTAAGATCAGGTACGCTATCAACCAACGTACCATCAAGATCAAACGCAATACCGCGAATACCGGTCAGCAGATTCATCGCGTTAACTCCGCGCGCATCTGTTCGATCACCGCACGATAATCTGGCTGATTAAAAATAGCTGAACCTGCGACAAACATATCGGCACCAGCATCAGCAATCTGGCGAATGTTGTCTACCGTTACACCGCCATCAATTTCCAACTGAATCTGACGGCCGCTTTGATCGATACGACGACGCGCTTCGCGCAGTTTATCCAGTGTTCCCGGAATAAATTTCTGCCCACCAAACCCTGGGTTAACTGACATCAGCAAAATGACATCCAGTTTATCCATAACATAATCAAGGTAGTGCAGTGGTGTTGCCGGATTAAAGACCAAACCGGCTTTACAGCCCTGATCTTTAATCAATTGCAGTGTTCGGTCAATATGCTCAGAGGCTTCAGGATGGAACGTGATAAAACTGGCGCCTGCTTTGGCAAAATCAGGAATAATTCGGTCAACCGGCTTAACCATCAGGTGCACATCAATCGGTGCTGTAATCCCATAATCACGCAATGCTTGGCAAACCATCGGGCCCATAGTCAAGTTCGGCACATAATGGTTATCCATTACATCAAAATGCACGACATCTGCACCTGCTGCCAGAACCTGAGCCACATCATCCCCTAAACGGGCAAAATCAGCCGATAAAATTGATGGCGCAATGATGTAATCCTTCATGTGTTACTCTCCAGCAAGATATCAAGAAACCAAGAACCTTGTTATTCACCAGCCAACCGGTAAGGTGGCCTTTAAATACCTACAATGTGTCACATCGCTTATAATGACGTTATCACACACCGTTTTTGCTACATGATAAGCGTTCTGTTTATCGCTTATGTTTGACCTTGATTGGCTGAAACAGTGCCAATAACTCATCCACTTTATTACGCGCACTACCATTACGACTGATAGTCCGCTTCACTTGCACCACATTGAGTTTAGCCCCCTGATATAAACGGCGAGTGAGCGCAGTATCATGGTTCGAGATCAAGACAGGAATATGGTGAATTGCCGCAGCACGATCAGCTAACTCAGCCAATGTGGCCTGATCATCTAATGAAAACCCATTGCTGTGGTAAGTCGTAAAATTTGCCGTGGTCGAGAGCGGTGCGTAGGGTGGATCGCAATACACTACACTGTCTGCGGTAATTCTGGCTAATGTCTCGGTATAACTTTCACAGATAAAGGTGGCTCGTTTCGCTTTTTCGGAAAAATAGCGCAGCTCATCTTCTGGAAAATAGGGCTTTTTGTAAGAACCAAAAGGAACATTGAACCCTCCTTTTAGATTATAACGGCACAAACCGTTAAACCCATGACGATTCATATAGAGGAAAATCACCGCACGACGATAGGGATCAACCGTGCCATTAAACTCTTCACGTAATGCATAGTAAGCCAGCGCATTATTATACTCAGGGGTAAATAACACGCGTGCATCAAGAATAAAATGCTCTACATCTTGTTTGACCAAATTGTAGAGATTAATCAGATCGCTATTAATATCCGCGAGTAAATATTCATCAAAATCAGTATTTAAAAAAACAGATCCTGCACCTACAAACGGTTCGATCAGTCTCTTTCCTGATGGTAAGTGGCGGCGGATCTCATCAACCAGGCTGTATTTTCCACCGGCCCATTTGAGAAAAGCGCGATACTTCTTCATGCTATTTTTTGCCACTTCTCGTTCTGCGTTAAAGCAGCGCACTGTATTGAGATTACTGCGCCGCTTTCATCTCTTATTGTGCCAGTTTCAATTCAGTTTGAACCAAGCGGTATGATTTTACCCACGGTTGCTCTTTTTTCAGCACTGTAGGCAAGGCAGCAATAGCCTGTTTTGCTGCATTTGCATTAGCATAATTACCACTGATGATCACATACCAAGGCTTATTGTTACGCCGCGTTTCATAAACTGTCAGCGTGGATGCTCGGCCACTTTTTTCGACAAGTTTCCAAGCATCACTCAATGAATGTGAGCCAGATAACTGCACGGTATAGTGTTGTGGTGAGATTTTTTCAAGCTCAGTTTTATGTGATGTTTTGCGTGCAGTTTGAACACGTGTACTCGGTTCGCGAGCACTGGATTTATGTGCAGCCTCACGACTCTTGTTTCTCTCTTTAGTCTGTTCTGCAACGGTTTTTTTATCTTGCTCACGGGCGGCGTGACGATTTGTCGCCTGTTGTTTCTCTGACTCTTTAACTGCGTTTAGCTCGTGCTTTTTTACCGTAGGCGCTTGCTCCGTTGCATGAGATGCAGGTGAAAGATGATCAGCGCGAGGTGATACCGTATTTCCTGTTTTATCGACAGTTAACAGCGCATCAACAACATTTCCAGGTAAAACGACACGCTTATTACTTTCAGGCAAAATAGCTGCCTGCGTTGTTGAGCCTGCCGTTGCGGGCGTTGATAACTGTGTTACTGTACTGTTTTCATGCAGGCGAAATTTTTCATTTGCCTGAATGGGTGCAACTTCCCCATTTCCTAAGCGCCCTTGAACATCAGGTCTTGGATTCAACGCTGTTCCTTCAACGTATGGTAACGTTACTGCTGTTGAGTGATCAGTACTGTCATTACCGGCATCACTGCTGACAGAAGGCGCACGATCACCTGCAACCACATCGACAGAAGAAGGGGTTGCATGTTCAGACCACCATACCCAGCCTCCTGCAGCGACTGCAAGTGCAACAATCACACCCAGTGAGATCATCCCCCACGCTGGGCGCGGTTCATCTTGACGACGTGCCACTGGTACGACAACGGACTCATCATCGTGCACAGGCACAGACGGCTTCTCTGCGTTTGCCAAAATAGCTGCTGGACGCAATACGGTTCCTAGCAGAGCCTCTGCCTCTTGTGCTGGTCGGCCTGCACGTACTAATGCTGCTTTAAGTAGTGCTAACGCTTCTTCTTTTGGCAATGATGGGATATCAATCGTCATCGGTGCAACACCCGCTTGCACGGGTAACGCTTTAATCTGATCGGTTAATACCTCTGCCTGCGCAAACAAAATAACAGCACAGCGGCGGTTATCTTGTTGTTTACTTGTTCCTGCAAGATGCCAGAGCTCCATCAGCATCGCGTCAGACAACAACTCCGCATTATCAACAATAATCAGCAGATCACGACGATCGGCACGTGCTAATTCCGGTAGAAAATCAGCCAACAACATAGCGTCATCATAAGCCGCTTTATCGACTAATTGATGCACCAATAATGAGCGTACCAGTGCATCAGATTGCCCTTGCCGCCCCACTAGCAGTGCGGCACGAACCCGTTCAGCATCTTGTTCATCAAGCAGTTGCTGGGCTAGAAAACTTTTACCCGCACCTTGTGGAGCACTGACATGGATAAAAGGTGAACCAAAACGGCTTAGAAAACGTGTACGTGAAAGTACCTGAGTTTGTGAATCAAGCTCAACCCAAAAACGGGAAGGCGTATGTTCCATGTCTGTTAACCTCGGCATTCGCCAATTGCAGCCAATACATGGTGCGGTTCAGTACCGCTGACCACGTTAGCTTGTCCAATACCTTGTGGTAACACCAGCCGTAATGTGCCGGCTAGCACTTTTTTATCCCGCATCATATGGGGGATATAGCTCTCTGGTGACATGCTTGCAGGGCCACTGATTGGCAATTTTGCACGCAGTAACAACGCGCGCAAACGTGCAACATCATCGACTGAACACTGGCCTAGTCTTACCGCTGTCTGTGCAGCCATCATCATTCCAGCAGCAACTGCTTCACCGTGTAGCCACACACCGTAGCCCATTTCAGCTTCAATAGCATGGCCAAATGTATGCCCTAAATTAAGTAAGGCTCGTTGCCCTTGCTCTGTCTCATCCGCTGCTACGACCTGAGCTTTCAGCTCACAGCATCGCTGAATACAGTAAGTGATTGCTTGTGGCTCAAGGGCTTGAACACGTTCGAGATTGAGTTCAAGCCACTGAAAAAAATCAGCATCAATAATGACACCGTACTTAATCACTTCCGCCAGCCCCGCTGCAAACTCCCTTTCCGGTAGGGTTTGCAGACTCTCAATATCAATAATCACTGAGATGGGCTGATGAAAAGCACCAATCATGTTTTTGCCTAATGGATGGTTTACCGCCGTTTTCCCGCCAACTGACGAATCTACTTGTGCTAACAACGTTGTTGGGATTTGGATAAAATCCACTCCACGCTGATAGCACGCCGCGGCAAAACCAGTAAGATCACCAATAACTCCGCCACCTAGCGCAATCAAGGTCGTATCCCGACCATGATTGTGCTGCAGCAGAGCCGAAAATACCTGATCCAGCACTGTCAGTGATTTATATTGCTCACCGTCAGGCAGTATCAGTGTATCGACCTGACACCCCAACGTTTTTAATGTTGCAGTGACGCAGCTCAGGTACAGCGGAGCGAGTGTCTCATTCGTCACGACCATCACCTTGTCACCGGAAGACAACGGATGAAAAGAAGCCGGGTGCATGAGCAGTCCGGCTTGAATCGTGATAGGGTAGCTACGCGCCGCGAGTTCTACGGTAATCCTTTCCATGGCATAACTTTCCTGATGGTTTATTACCCGATAGCTTACTGCTTTTCCAACATATCAATGATCTGTGTCGCAACAACTTTTGCGCCTTGATCATCGGTGCGGATGGTAATGTCAGCAATTTCCTCATACTGAGGATTACGTACAGAGGCCAGATCAACTAACACTTCACGTGGCTCAACATCACCTTGCAATAGCGGACGCTTTTTATCGCGTTGTGTTCGCGCTAATTGCTTTTCAATAGTGGTTTCTAAATAGACAACAACACCACGCGCAGAAAGACGGTTACGGGTTTCACGGGATTGGATAGAACCGCCCCCCGTCGCCAGTACAATGCCCTGCTTTTCAGTCAGATCATTGATCACTTTCTCTTCACGAACACGGAAGCCCTCTTCACCTTCAACATCAAATACCCAGCTAATATCCGCACCGGTACGACGTTCAATTTCTTGATCGGAGTCGAAGAATTCCATATTCAGCATCTGCGCAAGGTATCTGCCGATAGTACTTTTACCGGCACCCATAGGGCCGATTAGGAAAATATTACGTTTCTCTGCCATGTTTTTCGGTTTTTGCTTAAAACAACGTTTAAATACACCTCGCCCCGTCAAAAAAAACACCACGACGAGACATGACCTGAATCCTCAATAAGAACGTAGTACGAGATCAGACTGAAAATTATCTCAAGAGTGGGGCTAGTTTGGCAACAGCATAAAGGCATGCTTTCGAAAACTACGGCGGTAATTTCCGAAAGCAATCATCAAGGAGAGAGGTTAACCACTGATAGGATCAGTGCTGACCGGACGATTCATGTTACCCTGGACAACACGTGGTGTAACAAAAATCACTAACTCACGCTTGCCAGATTTATCCATATCACGTCTAAATAGATGTCCCATGATAGGAATATCACCCAGTACCGGTACCTTATCTACACCTTTGATAGTAGTGTGCTGGAATACGCCGCCAAGTACAACTGTTTCACCATCATCAACCAGAACTTGTGTTTCAACCTCTTGCTTATCCACCGAAACTGCTTCTCCTCTCCCTATCTTATATACTTTACCCGGTGAGTTTTGGCTAACTTTTAGATCTAAAATAATTTGGCCATTAGGCGTAATCTGTGGTGTTACATCCAAACCGAGGACCGCATCTTTAAATTCAATGGTAGATGCACCGCTGGAACTGGCTACTTCATACGGCAACTCAGTACCCTGTTTGATACTAGCTTGCTTTTTGTTGGCAGTCAGTAAGCGTGGGCTGGCAACCACTTCCACATTGTTTTCACGCTCTAACGCTGATAGCTCTAAATCCAGCAATTTGCCGTTAATTTTAGCAATTTGGAAGGCAATAGAGGCTGCCCCTGCTGACGCGGGCATATTCACGTTCAGGAAATTTTCGGTTGTTAGCGGCGTTGTAGAGTCAGATAACCCTTCGAGTGATGCACCTACATCGCCCTGGCCTTGTGGTGCAAGCATTCCCCAGCGCACACCCAGTTCATCTAAACTTTCATCGTTAATGGTGACAATGCGCGCTTCAATTTGTACCTGACTAACGGGCCTATCCAGTGATGCAACCATCTGGCGAACGGTATCAAGCACGTTATCAATATCACGAACCAGTAAGGTATTGGTACGCTCATCGACAGAAACAGAACCGCGACTAGAGAGCATCCGGCCATTGGCTGCGGTCAACATTGCAGCAATATCAGAGGCTTTGGCAAAGTTAATGTCGATATACTCGGTAAGCAACGGTTTGAGATCATTAACCTGCACATCGGCTTCCATTTCACGACGTTCACGATCAATTAAGACATCGCTTGGGGCCACCAGCAACACATTCCCATCAATGCGTTTATCTAGCCCTTTTGCACGCAAGATAATATCTAACGCTTGTTGCCAAGGTACATTATCTAAACGCAAAGTGATCTCACCCTGCACACTGTCAGTCGTCACCAAGTTGAACTGGTTATAATCGGCAATCACCTGCAGCACCGTACGAATCGGTACATTTTGGAAATTTAATGAGATAGGTTTGCTGTATTGCGCTGGATTACTGGTCTGGGCGCGCGCAGAGTTGGCCCGCCGGATCTGCACTTTTACTTGCTGACCAATCCGCTGTTGATCGTAATCCACCGGCCCTTTCAGGTCCAATATCAGCCGTGTACTTTGCCCTGTACTCTCACTGCGAATATTTTTCACTGCCGTGCCTCGGCGGCTGACATCCATTTTATAGGGATCACCTGAGAGCTGTGTACGAGGCAAGTCTATCACTAAACGGCCACTGCTCTGCCGAATAGCCAAATCCGCCGGTGGTTGTACAAAATTTAGATTCAGTTCAGCTTGACCATCACCACGCGGTACAAAATCCATTGATAGCAGCGTGCTACCTGTCGGTTTTAAGGCGGGATTATTTTGCAAAGATTGCGCAGCATTACCACTTGGTTTACCCAGCAGTAGCACATAACTTTTACCCTCTGCCCTGATTTCATACGGTGCTTGGCGGCCGAGGTCAAAAGCTAACTCTGTACCATTATGGGATGTTTTCACACCAATAGTACGTAGCAAAGCATTATTCACCCGTACGCTATTTCTAACACGGGTTTTATCAACACCTGAAAATGTTAACGATAATGTATTAGCCAGCATATCGCGTTGCTGGGCAGGAGTGGCAACGGGTTGATCAAACACCATATTGACAGCAAGACGATCGCCTTCCTGACGTAATTTAATATCTTCAAGTGTGGCAGCCCAGGCGTTAGCATCAATGCTAAAACAGGCTCCGGCCATTAACCAGTACCCGATACTACGAACGACTCCCTTCATCATTATTCTATCCTGTGTGTTGTATAACTTATCAGCGACCAAAAGGCGATGTATCCAGCGCCAACGCAACTTGTCGTTGTTGCCAACAACCCCGACCATCACTAACCATTTCATGCAGCTCAATGACTGATGCACTCACTTTATTGATATTGCCCCAGTTCAATCCAAGATAATCACCTGTGCCAACACGGACTAACTCGGCATCGGGTGTTTCTACCAATGCCCATAACTGCGCTTTATCACCAATCACACCACGAAACTTGAGTTTTTCCAGACCATACTGCTCTAAGGCTGTTTTTTTACGTTCAGTATTCGGTTGCGCACAATCAAATCCACGATCACCGGCCACCTCCATCTGAGGTGTCATAAACGGGTTACGTAGCGGGGCGGCAACAAACAGTAAGCGGCCGGTACGCTCAAGTGCCTTTGGCGGTGTCATTTTTTCAAACGGCACACCACTATAGATCTCTTGCAATACCTGCTCTAAATCTTGCTGCTCACTGTTATCTCCACATCCTGCCAGTAATAAGCTGAGACCAAACAGTGCAATACAGTGAAGACCGTGCTGATGACTCATCATGGCTTCACCTCAGTTGACTGCAATGCTTTGAGTTCATCTGCACTCAATAAACGAAAAGTCGTGGCGCGTACCGAAAACCCCAAATGCTCTTCTTGTTTACGCTCTAATGTCAGATCGCTAAGAGTAATAATGCGCGGTAATAAAGCAATATCACTTGAAAACTGTCCGAGTTCTGAAAACGAACCTTTGAGCTCTAACTGTAATGGTAATGCCTGTAGCAATCCTTGTGGCTGTGGTGTCATCCAGTTAATACGGTCAAACTGCATACCATTACGTGTTCCTACCATCGTGATAGAGTCAAGTAATGAGGCCAATTCATCTTGTGAAGGAAGCTGACGACTCAGTTGTGCTAATTGATTGGCTAATAGGCGATAACGCTCACGTGCAATGGGGAGTTGAGCGGCGAGATTGGCTTTACTGCGAATTTGCAGCAGCATCTCTTGTTCTTTTGCTTTTGCATCTTGGTACTCTTGCCAGTCAGGTAACAAAATGAACCATGCCATACCAACACATATAATCACTGTGACTAATGTGATAAATATCCACTGCATTTTGCGTGGCCAGTAGGCTATCTGATCAAGATCAAGTTCATTCCATTGGCTCATCCTTTGATCTCTCCTAGCTTTTGCTTCATTTCAGATAACAACTGAAAACGCATTTTGAACTCATCAAAACTTGAGCCCTCTTTGTTCGCGACAATCGCATCAATTGAGACTGCATCTAGCCAATAAGAGGATTCAACCTGTCGAACCATCGAGGAGAGACGCACATTAGACTCACTACGACCCGTAATCTCAACACGCTCACCATTTAGTGTGATTTTGTCAATATATACGCCTGTAGGAACAACCAGAGGCAAGAGGTTAAATAGACGAGTAACCTGATCACGTTGCCGTTGTAACGCGGAAACAGCCGCAATACGCTTATTTACCAACTCTTCTTTTGCTTTGATATCACGTAATTCTGCCAATTTGGTATCGAGAGTCGTAATTTCAGATTGTAAGCGCAATAAGCGATCTTGTTGTGTATTAGTCAGTTGCGAAATACCAAACCATACGGCGGCCAACAACACACACCAAACACCTACCCAGACAGAAACTTGCTGTAAAAATAGCTGCTGTTTATGTTGCCGTTCTAGTTCACGCCATGGCAGTAAATTAATTCCTTTCACTCGTTTGCCTCCCATACCGCCAAGCCACATGCCAACGTAAAGGGCCAAACATCTTCAAGTTGTGGTGTGCCCACAATTAAAGAGAGCCCCATAAAAGGTGACCAACCTTGAACAGGAATAGAAAGCTGAGTACTCAACAAGCGTGCATCACTCTCATTAATCCGCCCACTGACGAGCAACCCATTTGATTGTCGGCCTGTTGAGTGGTACATCTGGCGAATTAAGTTAATTTGTCGAGTCACTTCATTGAGCCACTGCTCTTGCAATAAGTTCTCAGGCAAAAACGGCGTAGTATCATCTTGCTGCGGTATACTTAATGGCTGATCACGAAAAAAAAGGGGTGAGTCAGGTACTGAAGAGACCAGAATGCTACGGGGTGATAAATGCACGAGTAATTGTTGCTCAAACTCAATACCTGCAGGTAATGCATTGCGCGCTAAACTCATCGCGCGTCTTAATGCCAACGGGGTAATATCCACAACATCGGCTGTTAATCCGCTTTGTGTCAGTATAGAGAGATACTCATGCATCAACTCACGACGTGCTGCAGTAACCACCAGTTTGATTCGGCCATTCGTAGTAGGTACACCTTCTACACAAAAATCGAACGCCAATTCATGGGGCGGCAATGGAAATAGAGCGGGTAACTCAGCCTCAACACGAAATAGACGCTCTTGCTCAGTTAAAAACGCATCGACCATTAACGTTTTTTGCATCACCGCAGCACCAGGTAATGCAATACAAAGACGAGCTCGACGGCGTGGCACTATTTTATGCACCTGAAGCAACACATTGCTCAGTAATTCAGGTTGCACTAAACGATCACCTTGAAATGTACCTGTAGGTAAGACAATACTATGCCACCCTAACAGCTCCCAGCCTTGTCGACGCGAACGGCACCACACAACCCGAACCGCATCACTGGCAATGTCTAACCCTACACTGACAGAGCGTGCAAACATGACTCTCCCATACATCTTGTTGATGTGTTTATGACGAAAGTTCAAAAAACCAAGCAATCAGACGAAAGTGCGAAGAAAAAAACAGCGAAGGGGTTACCCTTTTACGCCATGCCTTTATACTACGCACTTATTGTTAATAAACCGTTAGCTGCTTTAATCGCGGGAATTCTCAGGTGAAGCTCATAAAGTATTTTTTTGTCGTTGCACTTAGTTGCATCCTTTTGGGGGGCGCTTCTGTGTATGGCTTATATGTTTACGTCAAACCTCAGTTGCCCGATGTTGCAACGTTGCGTGATGTCCGATTACAAACTCCTATGCAGGTTTACAGTGCTGACGGCAAACTGATCTCTCAGTTTGGCGAAAAGCGCCGCATTCCTTTAACACTCGAACAAATTCCACCTCAACTGGTAAATGCCTTTATTGCAACAGAAGATAGCCGCTTTTATCAACATGATGGCATTGATCCGATTGGAATGTTGCGAGCTGCCTTTGTTTCTTTAACTGCCGGGCATGCAAAACAGGGTGCAAGTACCATTACTCAGCAGTTAGCTCGCAACTTTTTCTTAAGCCCAGAAAAAACAATTATGCGTAAAGTCAAAGAGGTTTTTTTGGCGCTGCGTATAGAACAACTGCTCACTAAAGATGAAATTCTCAATCTCTACCTAAATAAAATTTACTTAGGATATCGGGCTTATGGTGTGGGTGCAGCAGCACGTGTTTACTTTGGTAAAGATGTCGATCAGCTAACCTTAAGTGAGATGGCTGTCATTGCTGGCTTGCCTAAAGCACCATCAACACTCAATCCACTTTACTCATTGAGTCGTTCAGAAAATCGTCGGAATGTGGTGCTTTCTCGAATGCTCGAAGAGCACTACATTACGCAAAGCCAATACCAAGAGACCATTAAACAACCGATTGTCGCAAGCTACCATGGTGCTGAAATTGAGCTTAACGCTCCTTATCTGGCTGAAATGGTGCGCCAAGAGATGTTTAACCGCTTTGGTGAAAGTGCCTATACTGACGGCTTTAAGGTCTATACCACTGTTGACTCTAACATACAGGCTGCCGCAGATAATGCATTGCAAAATAATGTCATTGCTTATGATATGCGCCATGGCTATCGAGGCCCTGCCAACCAACTATGGACAAATGATCAACCTGCATGGGATACCAATAAAATTGTCAATAGTTTGAAAAACCTACCTACTTATGGCCCATTCCAAGCGGCAGTAGTTACTGCAGTACAAAACCAGAGTGCTACCGCTGTATTAGGTAACGGCCAAAGTATTACTCTCAATTGGGATGGCATGAAATGGGCCCGTCCATTTATTAGTGATACACGCCAAGGCCCATCGCCTAAAAACGCACACACAATACTGAATACAGGTGAGCAAATTTGGGTCAGATCGCTTGATGATGTTTGGTGGCTTGGTCAAGTTCCAGATGTTAACTCTGCTTTAGTTTCACTTAACCCTGAAAATGGTGCAGTAAAAGCATTAGTTGGGGGCTTTAGTTATAACCAAAGTAAATTTAACCGAGTTACACAATCTATCCGCCAAGTGGGTTCTAATATTAAACCATTTATTTACGCAGCTGCGTTAGAGAAGGGATTTTCACTTGCGACCATTCTTAATGATGCTCCTATCACTCGTTGGGATTCAGGTGCAGGCAGTAATTGGCGACCGAAAAACTCACCGGCGGTATATGATGGTCCATTACGATTACGTGTTGGCTTAGGCTTATCCAAAAACGTGATGATGGTTCGAGCACTGCGTGCTATTGGTGTGAACTTTGCGGCTGATTTCCTTGAGCGTTTTGGTTTTAATCCTGCCAATATTTCGCGTTATGACTCTTTAGCCTTGGGTGCTGCTGATTTTACTCCACTTGCACTCGCACGTGGTTATTCTGTATTTGCTAATGGTGGATATTTAATCACACCTTATTTTATTAGCAAAATAGAATACTCAAATGGAAAGCTGTTAGAAGAAGCGAAACCGCTTGTTGCTTGTACTAATAACTGTAATGCCCCTGTTGTCTATGGTGCAACCACAAAAGCAGCAGTATTGAACAATGCACTGACTGAAGATCTTCCCCCACAAGACAGTACTGTGCCTATGCCTCAGATTGAGCATATTGATACACCACTGCTTGAGCAAAAAGAAGCATCTGAGGGTTATGCACCACATGTTATTAGTTCACAGTTGGCTTTCTTAATTCGTGATGCACTCGAATCTGCTATTTGGGGAGAACCTGGCGCGGGTTGGCAAGGTACCGGTTGGCGAGCAGCTAAATTGCTCAAACGACACGATATTGGTGGAAAAACCGGTACGACTAACAATTCGAAAGATGCATGGTATTCAGGATATGGTCCTAATACTGTAACCACCGTATGGGTAGGCTTTGATGATCATCGCCGTGAGCTTGGGCGTTCGACACAAAATCCAAACCTAAGTAGCCAAACCATTTCAGGTTATGAAGGTGGTGCAAAATCAGCTCAACCAGCATGGAATGCGTTTATGCAAGCTGCACTCAATGGTATACCTGAGCAACCTAAACAGATCCCTGAAGGTATTTTAAGTATTCCCATTGATATGAAAACCGGTAAGTTAGCCGATGGTTCAGGCCGCTCTCGCGTAGAGTATTTTATTCCAGGTACTCAGCCAACTGAACAACCCACACGTGAGGTTGGAACAACGGTTATTGATAATTCAGGCACGAAAGAGGAGTTATTTTAATATAACACCACACAACTCATTGCTCTGATCTAAAAAAGGCCGCCATAATTCTATTTGTGGTGGCCTTTTTTATAATGAAGAAAATAACTTGATGACTTAAAGTGGACGCAGTGAGATCTCACCACCCACAAAACTTTTTAGCTCACCGCTTGCTAAACGTAAGCGTAATGCGCCGTGTGAATCAATACCGCAAGCAACACCTTCAATTTGCTGCTCACCCATTAACAATCGTACGGGCCTACCGGTAAAATTATCTAATGCGTTCCAACGCTCGTAAAATGCCGACAAACCTTGTTGCTCATAAAGCGGAAGATTTTTTTCTAATGCTTTTAATAAGTATCCCGCAAGTTGGTTACGCGGCAATGTTGGACAGACATCTTTTAAACACGAAATTGGCTGGTCAATACGGCAACGAACAGACTCAGGCAGTGAGACATTAATCCCCATTCCCATTACGATATGTGCGGCATCACCTGTTTGTCCAGTTAACTCAACTAAAATACCGGCTACTTTTTTATCATTTAAATAAAGATCATTTGGCCATTTAAGCCTAATAGCATCAGTACCTAACTGCTGTAGAACCTCAGCAACAATTACGCCGATAGCCAAACTTAAGCCAACAGCCGCAGCCGGACCTTGTTCTAAACGCCAGTACATTGATAAATAGAGATTAGCGCCAAACAAAGAGACCCAAGGCCGACCCCGTCGACCACGCCCAGCTTGCTGATACTCAGCAATACATGCATAACCCGAAGGATATTGGCCAATTCTATCGAGTAAATGCTGATTAGTTGAACCAATAATGGGGATCAATGTAAACTGACTAGAAGGCGTAATCGCTTTAATCGCATCAACTGTTAATAATTCGATAGGTTCAGCCAAACAGTACCCTTTTCCTGGAACACTAAAGAGATCCAATCCCCAATCTTGCAACGTTCGAATATGTTTACTGATCGCTGCGCGAGAAATACCTAAACGTTTTCCAAGTTGTTCTCCGGAATGAAATTGCCCATCAGCTAACCAATGTATAATTTGCAACGGTGTTTCTGTGCTTTTCATTTTTGCTCCAGTGCATGTATCGCATCAATTTCACCTAAATCGCCAATAAAACGGACTTCCGGATCGAGCCAAATAGAAAAGCGAGCAAAGACTGACCGACGAACATATTGAGCCAATTGCAAAACATCGTCTGCACACGCATTACCCATATTCACTAAAACCAATGCTTGATGAGGATGCACACGAGCCTGGCCAATTTGATACCCCTTTAATCCGCACTGATCAATGAGCCATCCTGCAGCAACTTTGTATTCACCAGAGGGCTGTAAATATAACGGGATCTGTGGAAAATCAACTTGTAACAGCATCGACTGTGATGCACTAATGAGTGGATTTTTAAAAAAACTTCCTGCATTTCCTTCTTGTTTAGGATCAGGCAATTTTCGCTTACGAATATCACAAACCATCGTAAAAATAGCCATCGGAGTAATATTACTCCCAGTTAATTTCGTTAATTCACCATAGTGAGTCACAGCTTGCCACTGTTTTGGTAAACATAAGCCTATCGCTATAATCACATAGCCATTTTGATACTGATGTTTAAATACACTGTCACGATAACCAAACTGGCACTCATCTTTACTTAAACGCAGCAAAATACCTGTACTTAATTCAAGCACATCAACATATGCACACAGTTGTTCAAATTCAACACCATATGCTCCAATGTTTTGAATTGGGGCTGAACCACAGCAACCTGGGATCAATGCTAAATTTTCCATTCCAGCAATGCCTTGTTCTAAGGTAAATGTAACCAACTCATGCCATGACTCACCGGCTCCTACATGTATATGCCATGCAATATCATCTTCTTGAATATCAATACCTTTGAGCTGATTTAAGATCACTACTCCTGCAAAATTATTAGTAAAAAGAACATTACTGCCTTCTCCTAATACTAAAAGAGGCAATCCTTGATAAGCAGAAGACTGTGTAAAACACAACAAATCACTTACCTGCGTCACTGGTTTTATCCAGCGAGCTTTAGTAGGTAATCCAAAAGTATGATAAGGCTGTAATGAAGACCATTCAGGTAAAGACATGTATAACCAAGCTCAGAAAAAAATAATGATTCTATTCTACGTGATCCTAACAAGAAGAACTAACACCAAGCAGGTTGTTCATTTAACATCATCAGTAAACGGCTAAAATACGTTAAGATACTAAACAATATAAAACCCCAAACGCAAAAAGCCCATCCTTTCGGATGGGCTCTCTACTTATTTGATGCCTGGCAGTTCCCTACTCTCGCATGGGGAGACCCCACACTACCATCGGCGCTACGGCGTTTCACTGCTGAGTTCGGCATGGG
>NZ_JBOFTR010000017.1:0-150912 GCF_051652165.1 Plesiomonas sp. | reverse complement strand
CCATGCCGAACTCAGCAGTGAAACGCCGTAGCGCCGATGGTAGTGTGGGGTCTCCCCATGCGAGAGTAGGGAACTGCCAGGCATCAAATAAGTAGAAAGCCCATCCGAAAGGATGGGCTTTTTGCGTTTGGGATTTTGGGAAATTTTGTTTTTTTGACGTTATTGTTTTATTTTTGAGGATTGTTGATTCGCTCTTAGCCTCATTTGTATTGCAAATTATTTAAAATTATCTCTATTTGTTGTTATGTTTCGCACGGACTGCACTATTTTTATACCTTTATTCCTTTATAGTGCGCGATCTTTTACTTTAGTGAAGTGCAACTATGCGAATTATTTTCCAAACGGTAATGGCTGCGGCAATAGTAATGTCAGCAGGGAGCTATGCAGAGGAGCGAATTTTCCCAATATGGGGAGATAAGGCGAAAGAACGTGGTTATACGCTTCCTGAGCCGTTTGGGTTAAATATTAGTTATATGAATGTCAGACAAGGCATTCAGGTTGACTCGATAGCGTTTACAGGGATTCAGACTCATTTACCAATACAGCCCAATTTTTTAAATATCCACGGTAATCTTGATATCGGTATTAACCCGACAGTAAAACAAACATCACAGCACTCAGATACGAAAACATTACGTGCCGATATGTGGGTCTTTCCATTTTTAAATCTCTATGGAGTCCTAGGGAAGACTCAAGGTCGTACAGATTCTCTATTAGATATCGATATTTCGGTTTCTGGTCATGCACAAATTGGTTCGCTTTTTCCAATAAAAATTCCTTTACCCACATTTTCAATTCCACTTAAAGATATTCGCTTCCCTCTTGAGTTTAATGGGGACACCTATGGTATGGGCGTTGTTTTAGCCGGTGGCTATGAACAATGGTTTGCGTTGGCAGATGTAAATTATACCCAGACAAAAATGGATATTTTAGATGGACACATTGCGGCATTAGTCGCTTCACCACGGGTTGGATATATTTTCTCTGTTGCTGATCGGCCTTTGCGGGTATGGGTGGGGGGAATGTATCAAAGTATTGATCAGCAATTTCGTGGCAATATTGCTGATTTGGCTTTACCTGCAAATTTAAAACAATTGTTGTTGCTTGTTGATCCAAATAAGCAGGGTAAGTTTGAGGTGAATCAGCATTTAAAATCACCTTGGAATACGTTGCTAGGTGCTCAGTATCAGGTTAACCCAAATTTATCGTTTCTGACTGAGTGGGGTTTGGGTGAACGTAAGAGTGCTTTTTTTTCGTTGGATATACGGTTTTAATGCGTAAGGTTAAATGCGATGTTGCGGATACAGTTTATCTCTATATTGATGGCTGGGGTGTGTAGTTCTTTTCCTGTCGCGGCGCAAACGTGGATAGATGATTTATTGACGGATTTAGGTGCATCAGATTCATGGGATGAACGTAAGCGCATTGACTGGGGAGTATTACCTGGACCGTTTTATAATCCAGAGTTGGGTGTGGGAATGGGCGTTGCGGCGATAGGGTTATATCGTGCAGATGCGCTTGATCGTCAAACACAGCCCTCTACGCTTTCATTGACGGGGTTTGTCAGCTCAACGGGTGCGTTTGGTATTGGTTTTGAAAATAATACGTTATTTTCTCAAGATCAGTGGCGTTTTTTCTTGAAGGGGAATATGAAAAGCACCCCGACGGGCTATTGGGGGGTTGGTGATGAAATGGGATCGCGGCCAGAGAATAAACTCCATTATACTGCCGATGAGATGGCATTAACGCCACAACTGTTTTATCGGGTTGCACAATCAACCTATCTGGGTGTAGGAAGTTCTCTGTTTTATTCGTCAGTGAAGGATAAAGCCGATAACCGTTATCCTGCAAGTAGCCCTTTAGCGTTTGGCTCTTCGGTGATGAATGCCGGAATTAGTTCGCATTTTTTATATGACAGTCGAGATTTTATCCCTAATCCTTATCGTGGTCAGGTTTTTAGTGTTAATTACACATATTATTCCCCGTCATTAGGCAGTGAGAGTGCTTTTTCGGCTTTAGAGTCGCGTTATAGCTATTATCATCTGATTGCAGAGCGGGATGTTTTGGCTTGGGATTTGTACTCTCGTGTAACATCAGGTGCTGTACCGTGGAATATGTTGTCACAATTGGGCAATGATAAACGTATGCGTGGCTATTATGAAGGGCAGTATATTGATCGCAATTTACTGGCTGCGCAGGTTGAGTATCGTAAACATCTGACTGGCCGACATGGTATGGTGTTGTGGGTTGGTGCAGGGGCAATTACGGCTCAGGCAAAAGCACTTTTTACACAAGCTCATTGGCTACCGAATGCAGGTATTGGTTATCGTTTTGAATTTAAACCACGTGTGAATATTCGACTTGATTTTGGCGTTGGGAAAAATACGTCTGGCTTCTATTTTCATGTCAACGAGGCATTTTGATGCCGCGCATATTTTATTGGCTGTTGTGTGTAGTGGCAGCCAGTACGTTACTAGGGTGCTATGCGCCATTAATTCGTGAGCCACTTTCTGATATTGAGGTGTTGCGCGCACTACGGTTATCTCAGTTACCGGCTGAACAAGCTTATCCTGTGGTGCAAAATTTGGCTGAACCCTCCTCTTTACGGCCTTGTTGTGCATTTGGGATGGATTTGGAAACGACATTTTTAGATGTTCCTGTGCCATTATATCGTATTGATAATGTGGTGAGTGCCCCGACATTGGGCGAGCATTTCTATAATGGTGATACGTTTGGGGTTGCCGGTGCATTATTGGGGTTAAGCCGTGAACATAATGGATTGATGTATACCCGTCGAGGGGGTTTTTTAGATAGCGCACATATTCGTGATACTGCCGATAATACGCTGTTTTTATTTAGTCAGATTTATCCCCGTTTAGGGGCCGCAATGACACTCTCATTATCACCTGAGTTAGCGTCTCGGCAAATTGTATTACGGGCATTTCCTGCGCCGACAGCAACAGCCGATCGTTATGCATTGGCAGCACATCTGGCTGCGCAGTTGGCGTACCAATTGGCGCAGTGGCATGAAATTGCACAGTGGTACGGTTATCGCTCGATTGCATTGGTATCAGAGGAGGTCTCTGCATTTTCTCCAGAGGATTTATATTCGAATTTATTGGGTGCAAAACTGGCTTTGGCCGTTTTGCTGCAGGGTAATGCTCCAAATCAGCACAGTTATAATCTGGCTATTGAGGCGGCATTGCAGCAAGCATTGAATGTATTGCAAGTAGAAGATCATGCCGGTTCGCGGGCACAATTAGCAGACATTGATGGCCAGTGGTGGGATAGTCAGCAGCGTTTACCGGCTAAACAGTTGGTACGTCGACGCGATTATTCATTATCAGCACAGCGGATGCCGAATTTACCAGTATCTACTGTTGATCGCGGTTGGTATTTGCAGTTAGGGGATGAGTGGCAGGGGTATCGGTTATCCGCATTGGCACACTTGCAGTTACGACCAAATAGTGACACACCAGCGTTAATGCGGCGTATTCAGCCTGCAGCCGTGTGGTTATCAGCCGATTTTTCGGTGTTTAGTCAGTATGCTGAACAGTATGATAGGAAACAGATGGGTTTCTCTTCTCTGAACCAATAATAAAAAGAGATAATAAGAATAAAATCTGCACAACTGTTTGTTGGGTGTTTATTCTGTAATTTATTTCAGCTATTAGCTGCCCACAATATTATCTATTTTAGGAATAAAAGAGAATTAAACGCCAGTGAACTGGCGTTTTTTGTTGGTGGATCTTTTGTTTCTATCCTTTAAAAGATATTTAAGCCTTTTAACATAACCAGTAAAATCAGTGGTGGGGAGACAAAGCGAATAATAAAGAATAAACCGTTAATTAATGTGTGGTTGTGTAGCGCACCTTGATTACTGAGTGCGTGTTGGAGATTGTTACGCCCCCAAAACCAGCCAACAAACAGACACAGTAAGATCCCACCGGCAGGCATCAGTACTTTTGAACTGAGCTCATCAAACAGGTCGAACATATTGAGACCCACAATTTTAAAGTCAGCCAGTAAGCTATTTGATAGTGCACAAGTTGAACCAATCAGAGCCAGTAATAATACGTTGATCATAACGGATTTAACCCGGCTGATTTTAAAACGCTCACTGAGTACTGAAACGGGCACTTCCAAAATAGAGAGCATGGCACCTGTAGCTGCGATAGCCGATAGGACAAAAAAGACCACCATCAGTAAATGGCCAAATGGCATTTGTGAGAAGACGGCAGGTATGGTGATAAATAGCAGTGCAGGCCCCGCTGATGGGGTAAAACCAAAGCTAAATACGGCAGGGAAAATAGCGATACCGGCTAACATAGAGACAAACAGATCGGCCGCCATTACGCGCACGGCAGTGGTTGGAATATTCTGATCATCACGGAAATAGCTGCCGTAAGTCAACATGGTGCCCATGCCGATAGAGAGCTTGAAAAAAGCTAGCCCCATTGCGGTCAGGATGACGGCGCTGTCTATTTTGGAGAAGTCGGGTTTGAACAGGAAACTCAGCCCTTCTGCCGCACCGGGCAGTGTTAGGCTACGCAGGCCAATGAGGATTAAGAGCACAAACAGTACGGGCATCAATTTTTTAGTGACCGCTTCAATGCCTTTTGATACACCAATAATCAAGACACCGCCAATCATTGCAAGTACTAGCCATTGCCATAATAGCGATTGCCACGGATCACTGATCAGGGTCGCAAATGCTTGGCCTGTGGTTTTAGGATCGCTTGACAACAGTGAGCCATCAAGTGATTTAAAGACATATGCGAATACCCACGCAGAGACTTCGGAGTAAAAGCCCATAATCAAAAAGGCACAGATAACGCCAAATAAACCAATGATCCACCAAGGAAAGCCACGTGGGGCAAGGCTGGTAAAAGTAGTAATTGCATCTGATTTGGTTTTGCGCCCTAGAGTGAGCTCGGCAATCATTACTGGTAAACCAATCAGCAAAGTGGCGAGCAGGTAAACCAAAAGAAAGCCTGCACCGCCATTTGCGCCGGTGAGATAAGGGAACTTCCAGATGTTGCCTAGCCCCACGGCAGAGCCGAGTGTCGCAGCAATAACGCCAAAGCTGCTAGTAAAGCCATCGCGTTTTTTCAGGGTTGGAGTCTCATTATGCATAGATCAAAACAGTCCTGTTATGGGTTTATCATGGCGGTGTTGCAGTCAGTCTCTGCCATGCTGGTTTTTTGTTGTGTGAATACAAGAGAAGATTGTTCAATGTTTTAGCGTGATCACCAAGAGGTTTTAGCATGGTATAAATTTATCAGTATATTGCCTCATGTGCCGGTATGTTGGTGAGAGAGAGACGATCTATTTGTCTGAATAACGATAAGATACATCACATAAAATGGGTAATTTGTTGTATCGTATTCGTTTATGTTTAGCATGTATCACAAATTATCGCCCTATTGTTCGTTACAGTACAAAAAGGCTGTGTGAGATCGGGATCTACGATCTGAGCATAATAGGGGGATATGCACACTTGTGCATTAAGATATTTACTTATCCGATTCAGTAAAAAGGAGCGACTGCATGGCAAAGTCAGATGTATTTCACCTCGGTTTGACCAAAGGTGATCTCAAGGGTGCAACGCTGGCCATTATTCCGGGCGACCCTGAGCGGGTAAAGAAAATTGCCCAACTGATGGATAACCCCGTGTACTTGGCCAGTCACCGTGAGTTTACTTCATGGTTAGGTGAGCTTGACGGTAAACCCGTGGTGGTGTGTTCAACCGGTATTGGTGGCCCATCAACGTCAATTGCCGTTGAGGAGTTGGCACAGTTAGGTGTGAATACCTTTTTACGTGTAGGAACAACCGGTGCGATTCAGCCACATATTGCTGTTGGCGATGTTTTAGTCACAACCGGCTCGGTACGCTTAGATGGTGCAAGCTTGCATTTTGCTCCGATGGAGTTCCCTGCGGTGGCAGATTTTACCTGTACGACAGCATTAGTCGCGGCAGCAAAAGCGTGTGGAGCAACCACCCATATTGGCGTTACCGCCTCTTCAGATACCTTTTATCCTGGTCAGGAGCGTTATGATACCGTTTCAGGCCGTGTAGTCAGCCGCTTCCAAGGCTCAATGAAAGAGTGGCAGGCAATGGGGGTGATGAACTATGAAATGGAGTCAGCCACATTGTTGACTATGTGCGCCAGCCAAGGTTGGCGAGCAGGTATGGTTGCTGGTGTGATTGTTAACCGTACTCAGCAAGAGATCCCGAATGCCCAAACAATGCAAACCACTGAAAGTGATGCGGTCAACATTGTAGTTGAAGCGGCCCGTCTGTTGTTAGCTTAGTGGCTGTGTGATGTAGCGGATAATAATAGCGCGCGATCCCATCGGGTCGCGTTTTTTTATCGGAAAATTATGCCCTTGGCAACCTATCAAACAGGTGTAGGAGTGATAACGCAACAAAAAAGATCAAGAGGGAATAGGGTGGGAATGACGATGAATGAAGAAACAATAAAAAGATAAAAAATAAATGGCGGTGGATAAGTCGTCAGTTGAGCTAATGGTATATAGGGTTCACATTTCAGTCGGTTATCTGCTCGGTTTTACTATCACAACTCTTTATAATAGTCATAATCGTGTCTGAAAGGATCTCCGATGAAGTATAAAGATTTACGTGAATTTATCACACTGCTTGAGCAACAAGGGTTGTTAATTCGAATAACCCAGCCAGTATCACCGGATCTGGAGATGACTGAAATTGCCGACCGGACATTGCGCGCCGGAGGCCCTGCACTGCTGTTTGAAAACCCAATCGGTTATACCATGCCGGTACTGTGCAACTTATTCGGCACACCACAACGGGTTGCGTTGGGGATGGGGCAAGATGATGTGGCAGCCCTGCGGGATGTCGGCAAACTGCTGGCCTTTCTCAAAGAGCCTGAGCCGCCGAAAGGTTTTCGCGATTTGCTCGATAAAATGCCGAAATTTCGCCAAGTATTGAACATGCCGACCAAACGGTTATCGGGCGCACCTTGTCAGGAAGTGGTGTGGCAGGGTGATGAGGTTGATTTGACCCGTTTACCGATCATGCGCTGCTGGCCAGATGATGTTGCACCACTGGTGACGTGGGGGCTGACAGTCACCCGTGGTCCGCACCGTGAACGGCAGAATTTAGGCATTTATCGGCAACAGCTGATCGGTAAAAACAAACTGATTATGCGCTGGTTATCACACCGTGGCGGCGCGCTCGATTTTCAGGAGTGGCAGCAGGCCCACCCAGGCGAACGTTTTCCGGTTGCCGTCGCGCTCGGCGCAGATCCGGCCACCATTTTAGCCGCAGTCACCCCGATCCCCGACTCCATCTCTGAATATGCATTTGCCGGACTACTGCGCGGAACCAAAACCGAGGTTGTCCGTTGCCTGTCGAGTGATTTGGATGTGCCGGCATCGGCCGAGATTGTGCTTGAGGGCTATATTGAGGCAGGTGAAGTTGCGCCTGAAGGCCCGTATGGTGATCATACCGGTTACTACAATGAAGTGGATAGCTTTCCGGTATTTACCGTGACAACCGTGACCCTGCGCCGCGACCCTATCTATCACTCAACCTATACCGGCCGCCCGCCTGATGAGCCTGCCATCTTGGGCGTTGCGCTCAATGAGGTTTTTGTGCCGCTGCTGCAAAAGCAGTTCCCTGAAATTGTTGATTTTTACCTGCCACCGGAAGGGTGCTCCTACCGTATGGCTGTGGTGACAATGAAAAAGCAGTATCCGGGGCATGCAAAGCGCGTCATGATGGGAGTGTGGTCATTTTTACGCCAATTTATGTACACCAAATTTGTGATTGTGTGCGATGACGATGTGAACGCACGCGATTGGAACGATGTGATTTGGGCGATTACCACCCGCATGGATCCTGCCCGCGATACCTTGCTGATCGAGAACACGCCGATTGACTATCTTGACTTTGCCTCGCCGGTTTCCGGTTTGGGCTCAAAGATGGGGATGGATGCCACCAATAAGTGGGCAGGAGAGACCGACCGCGAATGGGGTCGGCCGATTGTTAAAGATCCGGCCGTGGTTGCCCGTATCGATGAGATTTGGGATTCGCTGGCCATTTCACTGCCAAAGGAGCATGGGCCACGCAGATTGTGATCGACAGATCACTTGTAGCCTATGGTGGCTTGCTGCAAATAGAAGCACGGTTTACCGTAGTCGTCATCGCTATCAAGACATAGAATATCGATAAACAGAATAAAATCAGGCTACCAGAGTGGCTGAGGGAGAGTTATGACAACGTTGGGCAGTAACGTGACTTCGTGCAAAGTCACTTTGGTTGAACCGATGACTGAGACAGTCTATCGCGTGCGTATTGTGCCGGAGAATCCAGTCTCTTTTCTGGCCGGTCAGTATTTGATGGTGGTGATGGGTGAGCGTGATAAGCGCCCATTTTCGATCGCCTCGACACCGGATAATACCGATGAGCTTGAACTGCATATTGGCGCATCTGAGCACAACCCTTATGCGATGGCGGTGATGGATAAGATCAAAGCCGGTGAGCCGTTGATGATCGAGATGCCGTTTGGTGAGGCCGCGTATCAGCCTGACAGTGAACGTCCGGTGATTTTGATTGCGGGTGGAACGGGGTTTTCGTATGTCCGTTCAATTTTGCTCGACGTGCTGCGTCAGCAGCCGCAACGTCAGGTGCATCTGTACTGGGGCGGGCGTGAGTTACAGCATTTGTACGATCTCGATGAGCTGGATCAGCTGGCAGAACAGCACCCGAACGTGCAGGTGATCCCAGTGATTGAGCAGCCGCAGGCAGGCTGGGAAGGGCGCTGTGGTACGGTGCTGGCAGCGGTGATGCAGGACTTCTCATCACTGGCGGCATACGATATCTACATAGCTGGCCGTTTTGAAATGGCAAAAGTTGCGCGCGATCTGTTTTGTGAGCAGCGTGGTGCTGATCCGGCGCGTCTGTTTGGTGATGCTTTTGCGTTTATCTAATGTGTGGCAATTAAAACGGTTGTTAATGTTATTGGTGAGCAGTGGGTTATCATGACATGATATTTTACAACGTGTAATATAAAAAAACGCCTTCATCGTGAAGGCGTTTTTATCGGTAAGCAGTGAGTAATCAGACCGATTTACTCTAAAGTGGCAAGGCCTTTGCGCCGCATCTCACCAGCATCTTGTGTCATACCCAGTTTATCCATCACGTTAGCAAGTAGGGCATAGTCACTGGCAACTGGTTCTGTTGCCAAGGCTTTTTTCAGCGAAGCCTCTGCTTGCTGATACTCACCTTGTGCAACCTGAATATGGCCAAGAGTGCGGTTAATCAGGGCATCATCAGGCTGTTTTTTCAGCAAATGTTGTAGTACTTTTTCAACAGCCGCTGGATCACTGGGGTGCAGTTTACTGATAATTTTCAGCAGTGGCGGGTGCGCTTGCTTATGTAACCCATCGAGGATAACGGCTTGCGCGTGGTAGTGGTCATCACACTCAATCAAATGACCCGCCAGCAGTGCCAGTGTATCGGGATTGCTACGACGCTTACGCGGCTGATTACGCAACCACCCCATTAACCCTTCACTGCCATTTTCGTGCATCGCTTTACTCATTAAGCCATTCTCAGCCTCAAGGGTAATTTGCGTCAGCTCATCTTCACTAAATAAGTTGGATTTAGTGAGCTGTGGCAGCAGATCAAGCAAGGCTGCATATGCACCCGCCTGCGAGTAAGTTTGTTGCGCTAAACGCAAAACTTGTGGGTGACGCGGCGCTACAGCGAGCAAATTATCAACGCCGTGGCGGGCAGCGTGGATCTCATTTTGTGCAAGTTGCAAGCGCACACGGGTAATATCAACCGGTAAGGTATCATGGCCAGCAAGTTCAGCGGCCCGATGCAGGTATTGGTTGCAGTTGAGATTATCACCGCGCTGCTGCGCAGCTTCAGCAGCCATCAGCAAATTGACAACGGGTTGATCAGCATGCTCGGCACTTTTTGCCATGAGACGTTCGGCTTGTTGGTAATCACCTTCAGTCAGTTTAAGTAGGCCAGCAATGGTCTGTTTGCGCGCACGATTGCGTTTGCGGCGTGCAAACCAGCCCTGTGTGGACGAGCCAAAGCGCAGTACTCGGCGCAATACTGTATCAAGAATAAACAGGGCCGCGAGCGTTAAGATCACCAAAATGATCATGCTCGTTAGGCTCATTTCGACAGTGTAAGGGCCTGCAACAATCAGCACATAGCCCTGATGACCGGCAAATTGTGGCCCGATAATCAGGCCGCCGATAATGATGGCTAACAGTATAAATATTCGCGTCATAACAGCCCCCGTTAGTTAAGTACCGGTGCAGCCGGTGTCGTAGCAGGGACACGGGTAGCAGGTGTTGGTAGCTTCTGGCCTGCGGAAGGCTGTGCTAGTAGATTACGTACACGCGTTTGCAGAGCATCATCGATCAATGACTGGCTTTTTAAGCTCTGTGGCAAATCGACATAGATAGACTCTGTACTTAAGCTGTCAACTTCATTTAAAAACGCCTGCGTGTTGCTATCTTGCATATCAAAATAGGAGCGTACCCATGTATCGACTTTTTCTAACGACTGTTTATACAGCTCGTTTTGATGACGTGGAATCGCCATTACTGCCATTTGTAGACGTTGACGAATATTTTCACGCAAATAGTAGTCTTGATTGGGAGCAAGCAGTGGTTCGACAGTTCCGTCGCGACGGCGTACGGTGATAAAGTCATCAACAAAACTATCCCAACTTTTGAGTAAATTCGCTTTCCAATCACGAATAGAGTGACTAACACCCAAGTCGTCGGTTGCGTTTTCAGCCGGAGGCAGTTGTGTGTCAGCCAGTTTTAGATTATCAACCTGATTTGCTAGGCTTGTGATGTTCAGGATTAAACCGTCAGTATCAATTTTGGTGATGCCAGCAAGGGTGGAGATATCGTCAGCAAGTGCCTGGCGAATGGGCAATAAGCTTGGGTCGTTCATCTGCGCAACGCTTAAGTCAGCACTTTTGAGCAGTGCCGCAGCAGAGGTGACATCTTGCTCCATCCACAATTTGCGACCCGCATTTTTGACCAGATAATCAGCCTCTGCCAATAGCCAGTCATTCGAACGGCGGCCTGCCACTTCTGTGAGCTGACGCTGTAGAGTCTGGATCTGCTCTTCTTGTTTTGCTTGTGTCTGCTTGGCGCTGGCCAGTGTTTGGTTGACATCACTACTCACTTGGCTGGCCAGTTTTTTCTGATTTGCCAGTGACTCCGTCAGCGCATTGGTCAAGGTATCTACTTTCTGCTGCATATGTGCCAGCTCACCTTGTTGCGCCACATTCTGCTGGTGGCCGTGGTAGTACAATCCACCACCTAATGCGA
The DNA here is from genome assembly GCF_051652165.1 of Plesiomonas sp. GTDB lineage: Bacteria > Pseudomonadota > Gammaproteobacteria > Enterobacterales > CAMTGL01 > Plesiomonas. The sequence goes on along the minus strand of NZ_JBOFTR010000017.1, from coordinate 139,560 downwards.
TCACCAGTGCAATGGCAATAGCCCCTAAGGTCTGCCCACTCTTAGTAGTAGGCGCTTCGGTGTTGGCTGGGGCGAAATCAGCGCCTTTGCTATTATCAACAATAGGGGCTGACTCTACAGCAGGTATTGATGTTGAAGTCGCTTGTTCATCCGCAGCAGAGGAGGACTGGGGCTTGTGATCCGTCATTGAGGGTTCATCCCAAGTTATTCAAATTGTTCAACTGCGGCAATGAGCGACAGGTTATCAGCATGGGGAGAAACCACAATTTCAGCCCACCCAAGTGCCTGTGCCATTGCTGCAATACGTTTACTGACGACGACTAATCGACAAGATGTTAGCCAATCATGTTCAGTTTTCGGTATTAAGGCAACCAGTTGTTGTAATATCTCACCACTTGTCACCAGTAAAATATTCACATTTGCCCGTTGCCAGATATCGGTCAGTTGCTCACCGCACAGGTCAATAGGCTGCCGTTGATAGCATTCATGTAGGGTAACGAAAGAGCCCCACGTTGTGAAGGTGTCAGCCAGTAAAGGTCGACCACCGTTACCACGTAAAATCAATACATGTCGGCCAGCCATTGCTTGTGCGGTTATCATCTGCAATAAACCTTCGCTGGTTTCATCGTGTGCAGGAAACAGTACGGGCTGACCACTGGCCTGTTGCAGAGCATGTGCAGTACTTCGGCCTATGGCAGCATATTGCACCTGCGGCCATGACGCACCAATCTGCTGTAAGGCTTGTTGTGCATAACGCACGGCATTACCAGAGACAGCAATAATCACATCATCGGCTTGCAAACGGTGAAAGGCTGCTGGTAAGGCGTTAAGCTCACGCCCAGCACTGAAAGTAAGCAGTGGCGCATAAATAGCCGCACGGCCACGTGCTGAGAGGGCTTGAGTTAATGCTAGACCAGACTCTCCTGGCCGTGTGACCAAAATTGTCATGAATTACCGTGCTGGTTCTGCGCTGTTTTGGGTATCGCAGCAGCTGAGTTGACGGCATGTAAATCGGTAGAACCCGTGCCAAATGAGCCATAAACTTGGGCTAAAATATGACCCGCACCTTGAGCCAGTAATTGTTCGGCTAATGTAATCCCTAATTGTTCTGCCACATCAACACTGCCACGAATATCGCCACGAATAATGCGACTGCCATCCGGCGCGCCAACTAACGCCCGCAGGTATAGCTGATCGCCGTCAAGCTGTGCATAGCTGCCGATAGGCACTTGGCAACCGCCCTCTAAGCGAGTGTTCATGGCACGTTCGGCGGCTACTCGCAACGCTGTTGCCGGATGATTCAGCGGTGCAAGCAGTGCGAGCACCTGCGTATCATGTTGACGACACTCAATACCTACTGCGCCTTGCCCTACGGCCGGCAGAGACTGCTCAACACTCAGGTAATCGCGAATACGTGTTTCTAATCCTAAACGCTTTAAGCCCGCTGCCGCTAAGATAATGGCATCGTACTCGTGGTTGTCTAATTTAGCCAAACGGGTACCGACATTCCCGCGTAGGTCTTTTATCTGTAAATCAGGACGTGCTGCGCGCAGTTGGCACTGTCGGCGTAAGCTTGATGTACCGACAACCGCACCGTGTGGCAGGGCCGCCAGATTAGCGTAGTGATGTGAAACAAATGCATCACGTGGGTCTTCACGCTCACAAATACAGTGTAAACCCAGTCCAGCAGGAAAATCGACCGGAACATCTTTCATTGAGTGTACAGCAATATCGGCGCGATCTTCGAGCAGTGCAAGCTCTAACTCTTTGACAAATAGACCTTTACCGCCCACTTTTGCCAATGGTGTATCGAGAATAATATCGCCTTTTGTTACCATAGGCACCAGTTCAACGTCTAAATCAGGGTGATGCTGGCGTAACAGCGCACTGACATAATTGGCTTGCCACAGCGCCAGTGGGCTTTGGCGGGTGGCAATACGAATACGCGACAGATTAAGGTGCGAAGTAGACATGCTATTAACCGTATGATTGAGATTGGTTAATCCTACCATTGGCAGCTATCAAGTGTCAGCGCATCGGATCGCACTCTTTATGCTTTACAACGAGAAAAACCGTGCAAGTTGTGAGATTTGTCGCATATTTTTGCTGTGGGTGTAAAAAAAATGTGAAAGCTATCATTTTTTCAACGATACCAAGAGCAGCAGACTTTGCTGCGTTAGTCAGTAAAACCGTGTAGAGATAAACCCTGTTATCTTTACGGTGATGCGGGAAAGTGTTAAATTGATCACGTTTCCGACATCATATAGCAGCAATAAATCACAGTACAATGCAAGGCAAGGGTAAGACACGGATGTGTATGGTGTCGGTGGGTTGGTTACCGGAATACCGGTATAAATGTCAGGCGACGCGTATTGTACCTGTATATTGAAACACTCAAACGGCGAATGGATGCGATGAATCAGCTACGCGTTGAGCGTGCGCTGGCAGCAATGGGGCCTGCTTTTCATCAGGTTTACAGCTTATTGCCAGTGTTGCTGAATTACAATCACCCTATGATGCCCGGTTATCTTGATGACACCGTCCCTTATGGTGTCTGCTTGTTTACGCCTGATGAAATGCAGCAGCAGTTTATTGATGACTGTTCGCGAGCATGGGGCGTTCCCCTCCAAGAGCCGCAAGACGGCGAACTTCCGATCACTGCACTCTATTCAATGGGCAGCACCTCGTCGGTTGGCCAAAGCAGTGATTCTGATCTGGATATTTGGATTTGCCACCAGTCATGGCTTGATCGTGATGAGCGCCAGCGTCTACTCGATAAGTGCATGCTGCTTGAGCAGTGGGCGCGTTCACGTGGCGTTGATATCAGCTTTTTCCTGATTGATGAAAACCGTTTTCGTCATAACGAATACGATACCCTGAGCACCGAAAACTGCGGCTCGATGCAGCACTTACTGCTGCTTGATGAGTTCTACCGCACCGCCGTGCGCTTGGCGGGTAAGCGTATTTTGTGGAGCATGGTTCCTGTTGAGATGGAGGAGCAGTACGACGAGTACGTGCGATTACTGTACGCACAAGGCGCACTGAACACAAACGAGTGGCTCGATTTAGGAGGGCTCGGTAAACTCTCAGCCGCAGAGTACTATGGTGCAAGTTTATGGCAGCTCTATAAAAGTATCGACTCTCCCTATAAAGCTGTGCTGAAGAGCTTATTGCTAGAAGCGTACTCTTGCGAATATCCAGAAACACAGCTATTGGCGCTTGAGATGAAACAGTGCATGCACGAGGGCAATATCATTAGTGATGGCCTCGATGCCTACTGCATGATGCTCGGCCGCGTGACTCGCTACTTGCAATCGGTAGGTGATAAGACACGCCTTGATTTGGCACGCCGCTGTTTTTATCTCAAAGTGTGCGAAAAACTCTCGCAGCCAGCCACCAGTCAGTGCTGGCGGCGCGAAGTTTTGCAAACGCTGGTGGCAGATTGGGGCTGGAGCGAAGCCAAACTGCGTAAACTCGATGATCGGGCACATTGGAAAATCGAGCAGGTACGTGAAGCACACAATGAACTGCTTGAAGCCTTGATGCAAAGCTACCGTAATTTGATCCGGTTTGCGCGGCGACACAATATCAGTGTCAGTGCCAGCCCAGAGGATATCGGAGTTTTGACGCGAAAACTGTATGCTGCATTTGAAGTGTTGCCGGGTAAAGTGACACTGGTTAACCCGCAAATTTCACCCGACTTGTCAGAGCGAGATCTCACTTTTATTCAAGTACCAGAGGGGCGTTCTAATCCGAAAGGCTGGTATTTATACAACAAAGCTCCGCTGATTTTTGAAATAGCCGGCCGGCCAAATCTTGAGTACAACCGCTATTTGAGCAAGCTAGTGGCATGGAGCTATTTTAACGGTTTACTGACACCGCAAACCCGTTTACATGTGCAGGGATCTGGCAGTGCGTGTGACTCGGCTAAATTGCGGCAACTGGTCGAAGATATTCGCAGTTATTTTCCGATTCGTCGGCCAATGCCAAGCCAAAAAGATCTGTATAGCCCATGCGAAATCAGGCATTTAGGCATTATTATTAATTTAGAAGTCGATCCGACGGCCGATTTTAACAACAGCGAAGTCCGATTTGATTTTAGCCAGACTGATGTTTTTAGCTTTGGTCAACAACAGCAAAGTCTTATCGGCAGTATTGATCTGCTGTATCGCAACTCGTGGAATGAGGTGCGTACTCTGCATTTTCGTGGTGAAGAGTGCTTGCTCGATGCGATTAAAACGATTTTAGGTAAGATGCATCAAGATGCAGCATTGCCAGAAGCAGTTGATGTATTTTGCTACAGCCGCCATCTGCGGGCCATTTTACGTAACCGTGTTTCGAAGATTGTTTCTGAGTGCATTGATTTGCGTTTATTAGGTGAATGCCCTGAACCTAAACGTTTCAAACCCTTACGTGTTGCAGGCCAGATGTGGGGGCTGTTTTTTGAGCGTCGTGGGGTTTCGGTACAAAAATTAGAAAATGGTGTGGATTTTTATGGGTGTATCTCAAATACCAAACTACACGGTTTTCCACTGGTCATTGGCACTGCCGAACCTCATCTACCGCCAATTGTTGATGCCTATGCCAGTGAGGGGTTGATTCAGTTCTTCTTTGAAGACAGCGAACGCGGGTTTAATATCTATATTCTTGACGAAGCAAACCGCATTGAAGTGTATCAAAATTGCGAAGGCAATAAAGATGAACTGGTACAGGATGTGAATCGTTTTTATGCTGCATCACACGATAAATTAGCGGTGGGAGCAAGTATCAGTAACTTCAATTTACCACAGTATTATCAGGTTGTTCAGCGTGATGGTCGAACTCAAATTGACCCCTATCGCAGCAGTGAGCTGCGCGAAAGTGCCACATTTGACACAACATTAACCTTTCCTTCTGAAATTTTGTTTAATTTGCATCAACCGCAAGCATAACGTTCTCTGTTGTGCATAGCCACAGTGGCAACCCGCTGTATGAGATTGTTTTTATACAGCGGGTAAGTGGTTATCGCCATTATGGTGATCGGATAAATACCGTGTGATTTCGGTGGCCATTCATTAGGTAAACTGCAGCGAAACCTCTTCACCTGACTGTGTACTGCATGCTAAAGATAAAAACGTCCAAAACTCAGCACCTGAACGGTTACAAATCCACTCTTCATCACTAAAATCAAAATGAAAACCGCCAAATTTGGTCGCAACCCAGATTTGGTGTAGTGGCTCTTGGCGGTTGAGAATGATTTTACTGCCATCTTCAAATGTCAGTGTCATCACACCACCTTGATTTTCATAATCAATATCAGTATCTATATCATCAAGTTTTTCTTCGAGTGTGTGCCACACCAGATCGGCATATTGGTGGAATTGGCTGTCATTCATGTTGGTGTCCTCTTGCTTTTCATGATCGAGCTGCGATTATAGAGATCTTACAAGCGTAAATAACTTAATAACCGTTAACAACAGGCGAACTCATGAAAAACTCTCTTTGTCGTGCACTCGCATTATGTGCTCTATTTACCTTAGCCGGTTGTGGTACGAAAGGGCCGTTGTATATGCCTGCACCTGAGCAGCCAAGCCAGCCTGTGAAAAAGCCGACGACAGATACAAAGAATAAAGCCACCTCTGTTAGCGAAAGTACAATGTCACCGGCAGTGTAACGTCAATACATCCGCCATTTTTAGATGATGGTATCAATCAAGGAAGGTTAGCGTGGATCACTTTAATTATCAGGGCAATCAGCAGTTATACGCTGAAGGTATTGCGGTTGATGAACTTGCAGCACAGTTTTCAACACCGCTATATATCTATTCGCGAGCCACTATTGAGCGCCATTTTCACGCCTTTGATCAGGCTGTTGCAGGGCACCCGCACCTGATTTGCTATGCGGTAAAAGCTAACTCAAATTTGGCGCTATTAAACCTGCTGGCCCGTTTAGGCTCAGGGTTTGATATTGTTTCGCGCGGTGAGCTTGAGCGCGTGCTGGCTGCCGGTGGTGATCCCCGTAAAGTGGTCTTTTCCGGCGTAGCAAAAAGCTATGAGGATATGGTTCGGGCACTTGAGCTGGGCATTCGCTGCTTTAATGTTGAGTCAGAAGCTGAGCTACAACGTTTAAATCAGGTGGCTGGAGAGCTGGGGTGTATTGCGCCGGTTTCGTTACGGGTGAACCCCGATGTGGATGCCAAAACGCACCCTTATATCTCAACGGGCTTGAAAGAGAATAAATTTGGCATTAATCACCAAGATGCGCGGCGGATTTACCGCCTTGCGCGTGATCTGCCACACCTGAAGGTGGTGGGGATTGATTGCCATATCGGTTCACAGCTGACCGACCTTGCCCCATTTATGGATGCGCTTGATCGTTTGTTACACCTGATTGATGCACTGGCCGATGATGGCATAGAGCTGCAACATGTTGATGTCGGTGGCGGTTTGGGCGTACGTTATAACGATGAAACACCGCCAGCCCCAGCCGATTATGCGGCTGCTTTGCTCAGTAAACTGGCTGATCGGCCAGAGCTTGAGTTGGTATTTGAACCAGGCCGAGTGATCATGGCCAATGCCGGTGTACTGGTGACGCAGGTTGAGTACCTGAAAGCGGCCGGTGATCGCCAATTTGCCATTGTAGATGCAGGAATGAATGACCTGCTACGCCCTGCGCTGTATCAGGCGTGGATGAAAATCATTCCGGTGAATGCCAGCTTAGTGCGCTCAAGTGCGGTGTATGATGTTGTTGGGCCGGTATGTGAAACCAGTGATTTTCTTGGCAAAGGGCGTGCGTTGTCGATTGCAGCCGGCGATCTGCTGGCAGTGCGCTCTGCCGGTGCGTACGGTTTTAGTATGAGCTCTAATTATAATTCGCGGGTGCGTCCGGCTGAAGTGCTGGTTGATGGTGATAAGGCTTATCTGATCCGCGAACGAGAGCAATTAAGCGATTTATGGCGCGGGGAGCACCTGCTGCCGTGATGATGGAGAATCGCGTGCACTTTTCCAAAATGCATGGGCTAGGCAACGACTTTATGGTTGTCGATGCCGTGACGCAAAATGTCTTCTTTTCACCGGAGCTGATCCGTCGTTTGGCGGATCGGCATCGGGGAGTAGGTTTTGATCAGTTGTTGGTCGTTGAGCCACCGTATGATCCCGATTTAGATTTTCATTACCGTATCTTCAATGCCGATGGCAGCGAAGTGGCGCAGTGTGGCAACGGGGCGCGTTGTTTTGCTGCCTTTGTGTACCAAAAAGGGCTGATTAATAAACGTGAGATCCGTGTGAGTACGCAGGTCGGCAAAATGATCTTGAAAATTCAGGATGATGCACAGATCACCGTCAATATGGGAGTCCCGATTTTTGAGCCTAGCCAGATCCCGCATCGGGCAGTCAAAGAAGAGAAAACCTATATTCTGCGCACTGATGCGCAGACGGTGTTTTACGGCGCAGTCTCGATGGGAAACCCACACTGTGTGTTGCAAGTCGAGAATGTTGATACGGCTGCGGTTGAAAGCTTAGGCCCGTTGCTTGAGAGCCATGAGCGTTTTCCTGAACGAGTGAATGTTGGTTTTATGCAAACACTCAATCCGCAACATATCCGTTTACGGGTATACGAGCGCGGGGCTGGGGAAACACAAGCCTGTGGTAGTGGTGCGTGTGCCGCCGTTGCGGTAGGGATTGTGCAGGGATTATTAGAACAAAGTGTACAAGTTGACTTACCCGGTGGTGCGTTACAGATCCGTTGGGAAGGTATCGGGCAACCGTTATACATGACGGGGCCAGCGACCCATATTTATGACGGATTTATTCAACTATGAGTGAATATCCGCCACGGCCACCTAAGGTAGAAACAGCGATATCAGGCGTATCAGAGGCTACAATAGATGTACAGCTAGAGCAGCGTATTGCTCACTATCTTATACAGCACCCTGCATTTTTTAACCGCCATGCCCCATTACTCGATACACTGCAGATCCCGCACCATAGCCATGGTGCGATCTCACTGATTGAGCGACAGTTGTTACAATTGCGGCAAACAGTGGATGAATATCAGCAGCAGCAACGTGAGCAACGCTTACAGGCGGCGGCTAATGAACAGTTATTCCTGCGTTTATTGCCGTTACAGCACGACTTGTTAATGGCCACTGATCTAAATGAAGGTTTGCGGTGCTTGCAAGAGTGGAGTCAGCAGCTTGGGTTATTAGCCTGCCGTGTACATCTGTTTAGTGATCGTTGGTTATTAGGCGCACCGAGTGCAGCGCACGGGTTAGCACTGCGTCCTGAGCAGTTTGCGCTACTGCGCATTCAACGCTTTGGTGGGCAGTTTAGGCCAAATGCTTGTTATTTAGGGCCACTCAATGCCTCTGAGCAACTGTTATTGTTGCCAGATATTGTACGGGTTGGCTCAGTGGCATTGCAGCGTATCGGTCAACATGCTGAACTTGGGCTACTCATTTTTGCCAGCCGTGATCCACAGCACTTTCAAACAGGTATGGGGACACAACTGCTGCAATCTGTCGCGCAAATTATAGAGTTAGTAATACAAAAATGGGTTGCCCGTCGTGAGTAAACGCATAACCTCAACATTTGCTGCTAATGCAGCACGTCGTCAACGTTTGGTACACGCCGAACGCAGTCATGCAGAAAATGGTCATACAAATAAGTGCGATACAGAGACTAGCCATACAGATAATGGCCATGCGGTATCTTCTTATCTTGAACATAATGCCACCACTTCTCCCCTCACACCTCAGTATGCCGCTCTCTCACCCGATATTATGGCGGTAGGGTCTGATTTTCCTGCCGCATTGGTTGAACCTGTGTGCCAATTTTTGGCATTCTTGCGTGTCGAGCGGCAAGTGAGCCCAAAGACGATTGAGAACTATACTCGCCAGCTACGTGCGATTGTTCATCAAATGCAGGTGATGTCGTTGAATACTTGGGGGCAACTTGATACAGCATGGGTACGGCAACTTTCTGCCCGAGCAAAACGTGAGGGCTTGCAAGAACGCTCGATTGGGTTGCGCTTGTCGGTCTTGCGCAGCTTTTTAGACTATCTCGTTTTGCAAGGGATTTTGAGTGCTAACCCTGCCCGTGCCGTATCTGCACCAAAACCACCTGGCCGTTTGCCAAAAAATATGGATGTGGATGAGGTCTCTCAGCTTTTAAATGTGGATGAACAAGATCCATTAGCAGTGCGTGATCGTGCCATGATGGAGCTGATGTATGGGGCTGGATTACGTTTATCGGAACTAATTGCGCTAAATTACCGTATGTTAGATATTGAATCAGGGCAAGTACGGGTATTAGGTAAAGGTTCAAAAGAGCGGCAAGTTCCCTTTGGTCGCACGGCCGCTGAGTGGTTACAACGTTGGTTGGTATTGCGCCCGTTATTATCGCCAACCGATGATGCACTCTTTATTTCACGTTTAGGCTCGCGCATTGCAGCACGCAGTGTACAAAAGCGGATGGCCGAATGGGGGATTAAGCAAGGTGTGAGCAGCCATGTTCATCCACATAAACTGCGCCACTCGTTTGCGACCCATATGCTTGAATCAAGCGGTGATTTACGTGCCGTGCAAGAGATGCTCGGACATGCCAACCTCTCGACCACACAAGTCTATACCCACCTTGATTTTCAACATCTTGCCACAGTATACGATGCTGCGCATCCGCGTGCTAAACGCAGCCGTTTACCGGCTGATTTGAATCGCCTACTGGCAGCGACCGAGTCAGAGCACCCTGCATTTACTACACCGAATAATACAGCAGAACCGATAAAACCTGCCGAACCGCTCTCGGCAAGCGCGACCCCCACATTCACGGTATCTGAGTCAGTGCCAACTGATTCGCTACCTCTGACGCCGCGATCTCGCTAGCGTCATGCGTGCGCGGCTAACACCATTGCCGCCCACGTATCTCACAGGAGAGCACACATGCGATTTTTCCGCCCTTTGCACCCGATTGCGGCTATCAGTTTTGATCTGGATGATACCCTGTACGACAACGAACCGGTCATGCTGGCCTGCGAGCAGGATGCTGCCGAGACACTCCGGCAGCAACATACACTGTTGGCCGATTTGGGCACGCACGAGTGGGCATTGATTCGCCAGCAGGTTGCCACCGAGCAACCGCTGCTGCGCCATGATATGACAGCACTGCGTCATCAAGCCATTTCCCAGACTCTGCATACTCGCGGATACAGTGCTGACCAAGCGCAGCAGGCCGCCGATCAGGGAATGGCTGATTTTGCCCGCCTGCGTAACCGAATTACAGTGCCGGCAGAGAGTCATCAGGTATTGCAAGCACTGGCGCAACGCTGGCCACTGGTGGCGATTACCAACGGTAATGCTGATCCGGCCGTGATTGGGTTAGCGCCCTATTTTAGCCTGATCCTACGTGCAGGGCCGGCTGGCCGTGCAAAACCCTATCCGGATATGTTTCATCATGCAGCTACCGAGCTAAAGATTGCACCGCAAGCCTTGCTGCATGTTGGCGATCATCTGGAAACTGATATTCAAGGGGCAATCCATGCTGGCGCGCAGGCGTGCTGGATCAACGATAAACAGCGCCAACTGCGCCTTGACCGTGACAGCCGCGCGCTGCCGACGCTGGAAATCCGCCGGTTGGACTCGCTGCTTGAGCTGTTATAATCCCCATCATTGTATAAAAACACAGTAAGAGTGCCCGATGGATGTATCCCGCCTGCTCGATGGCCTGAATGATAAACAACGCGATGTGGTGGCCGCGCCGCGCCGCAATCTCTTGGTGCTAGCCGGTGCAGGCAGCGGTAAAACCCGTGTGCTGGTGCACCGCATTGCTTGGCTGATGCAGGTGGAGCACTGCTCGCCGTACTCCATTTTGGCCGTGACCTTTACCAACAAAGCTGCGGCTGAAATGCGTCACCGTATCGAACAGCTGATCGGCACGATGCAAGGCGGCATGTGGATTGGCACATTCCACGGTATCGCCCATCGCCTGTTACGCGCGCACCATCTAGATGCCGGTTTGCCACAGGATTTCCAAATTCTTGACTCTGATGATCAGCAGCGGTTACTAAAACGCCTGATTAAAGCCATGAATTTGGATGAAAAACAGTGGCCGGCTCGCCAAGCGGCGTGGTTTATCAATGGGAAAAAAGATGAAGGCCTGCGCCCTTCACACATTGAAACCTACGGCAACCTGACCGAAGCGACATGGCTGAAAATTTATCAAGCCTATCAGGAAGCCTGCGATCGGGCAGGGTTGGTTGATTTTGCCGAACTGTTGCTGCGCGCCCATGAACTTTGGCTGCATAAACCGGCGATTTTGGCGCACTATCAGCAGCGTTTTACCAATATTTTGGTCGATGAGTTTCAAGATACCAACCGCATTCAATACGCTTGGATCAGAATGCTGGCCGGCAACCAGAACCATGTGATGATCGTGGGCGATGATGACCAATCAATTTACGGCTGGCGCGGTGCGCGGGTTGAGAATATCCAGCAATTCCTGCACGATTTTAACGGCGCAGATACCATTCGCTTAGAACAAAACTACCGCTCGTCGGGCAACATTTTGGCCGCCGCCAATGCACTGATTGCCAACAACAGTGAGCGGATGGGAAAAAGCCTCTGGACCGACGGACAAGGCGGTGAACCTATCTCACTGTACTGCGCATTCAATGAGTTAGATGAGTCCCGTTTTGTGGTCAGCCGAATCAAAGCTTGGCAGGATAACGGCGCGGCACTCTCAGATTGCGCTATTTTATATCGCAGCAATGCCCAGTCACGGGTGCTCGAAGAAGCCTTGTTGCAGTCGGGAATGCCATACCGCATTTATGGTGGAATGCGCTTTTTTGAGCGGCAGGAAATTAAAGATACACTCGCTTACCTGCGCCTGATTGCCAATCGTAATGATGATGCCGCATTTGAGCGGGTGATCAACACCCCAACCCGTGGCATTGGTGATCGCACCCTTGAGCAGATCCGCCATGCTGCGCGCGATAACCAGCAAACGCTCTGGCAGGCCGCTGAATTTTTGTTACAGCATAAAGTTCTGGCCGGACGCGCTGCCTCGGCACTGATGCGTTTTGTCGAACTGATAGGCGCACTGGAGATTGAAACCTGTGATTTGCCGCTACACATTCAGACCGACCGCGTGATCCGTAATTCCGGCTTATGGAGCATGTATGAGCAGGAAAAAGGCGAAAAAGGGCAGGCACGGATAGAAAACCTTGAGGAGTTGGTCACAGCAACACGGCAATATGAAGTGCCGGAAGAGGCTGAAGACATGACCCCGTTACAGGCCTTTTTAACCCATGCTGCGCTTGAGGCTGGCGAAGGTCAGGCTGATGCCTACGATGATGCAGTACAACTGATGACACTGCATTCGGCCAAAGGGCTGGAATTTTTAAATGTGTTTATTGTCGGTGTTGAAGAGGGCATGTTCCCTAGCCAGCAGTCAGCCGAAGAGAGTGGCCGTTTGGAAGAGGAGCGCCGTCTGGCCTATGTCGGCATCACCCGCGCCATGCAAAAGCTGACACTCACCTATGCTGAGTCGCGGCGCGTGTATGGCAAAGAGCAGTTCCACCGGCCATCTCGTTTTATCAAAGAGCTACCCAATGCATGCCTTGAAGAGGTGCGTCTACGTGCGACGATTTCACGGCCAGTAACCCAAACCCGTTTCTCTGCGCCTTCCGCCTCGGCAACATTGGGCAACGGCAGCGGTTACACTTTAGGCCAGCGTGTGCGGCATAGCAAATTTGGTGAGGGCACGATTATCAACATGGAAGGGAGTGATGATACTGCGCGTGTACAGGTTGCATTTCAAGGAGAGGGCATTAAGTGGTTAGTTTTAGCTTTTGCTCATCTCGATAAAATTTAAATATTATAAGCCTGTTATACCCAAATCATGTGAATAGGTATGACAGGCTTTTTCTGGCTGATGCAAAGAAACCAGAGGATGCCACTGACGCAGTAAATTAACATTATGCGGCATTGAGCCCACAAAGTCGCAAACAGGGGTGAAAACTGTAGTTATTTTCACCAACACCTTGATCTGTGAGTTAACCTGCTTAAGTAAAGGTACAAAATTTATTCATTTCAAACCGGTTGGCTGGTTGACAGTCTTTTCCACTCCGGCGTAACATTCGCGCACTATCATTTGAGAGGACACCGCCTTGGACACACCCAGTCGATGCTGGAATGAGATTTTTACCTGCTAAATTGTCCTCTCCTATTCAGGTGTTGACAGTTTTTAGCTGTCAGCAACCGTGCCGCACTGATGCTCACCGTTTCTGATTAAATCTCATTTGCCCAGTTTTGAATTGGTAGAGGCTAAAAGCTTCTGACCGTGCTTCAAAGCGTTGTTCATATCGTAACCGCAAGGGGAGGTATGACACATGCTGAGCGCATTCAAACTTGATGACCGCCGTTTACAGCGTTTAGATCTAGATGAGCAGGATAAACTGACATCCGCCTTATGGGTTGATTTAATCGAACCCGATGAAGATGAACGTGAACGGGTTCAACAAGAGTTGGGGCAAGGTTTGGCAACCCGCCCAGAATTGGAAGATATCGAGGCCAGTGCGCGTTTTTTTGAAGATGAAGATGGCCTGCATATTCACTCCTTCTTCTACTACGAAGATAACGAAGATTACGCCAGCAATGCTACGGTTGCGTTTACCATTCGCGAAGGGCGCTTGTTTACCCTGCGTGAGCGTGAACTGCCGGCCTTTCGGCTCTACCGTATGCGCGCCCGCACGCAGTATCTGCAAGAGGGAAATGCCTACGAGCTGCTGTTAGATCTGTTTGAAACCAAAATAGAGCAACTTGCTGATGTGATAGAGAATATCTACAGCGAACTTGAAGCCCTTGGGCGTGTGATTTTGGAAGGAAAACAGGGCGAGAATTTTGACGAAGCACTGTCAAAACTGGCCGAACAGGAAGATGCGGGTTGGAAAGTGCGTTTGTGTCTGATGGATACTCAACGGGCACTGAGCTTTTTAGTGCGTAAGGCCCGCTTACCGGCCCAAGAGCTTGAGCAAGCGCGTGAAGTCTTGCGCGATATTGAATCTTTGCAGCCGCATAATGAATCGCTGTTTCAGAAAGTGAACTTTTTGATGGATGCGGCGATGGGCTTTATCAATATCGAACAAAACCGAATTATTAAGATCTTCTCGGTGGTATCGGTTATTTTCCTGCCGCCAACACTGGTTGCATCAAGCTACGGTATGAACTTTGAGTTTATGCCTGAGCTAAAATGGGATTTGGGTTACCCGTATGCCTTGATCTTAATGGTGCTGGCCGGTTTAGCGCCTTACCTCTACTTTAAACGTAAAGGCTGGTTGTAACCGATTGGTTGTACAGTCAACCAGTATGAAAAAGACAGCGATAGCCTCGCTGTCTTTTTTTATTTTGGTTAAACCGCGCTGTTATCTAGCGTAAATCCGCAGACAATCCCCTGCTCAATCAGTGCCGGCAGTAACTGGCTTGGATCCATCGCTTGTACTTGTCCAAGTGACCCCCCCTGCTGAAAGTGAGCCAGCAGTACCAGCGCAAAATCATCCAGCGGTATCATCACAACCTGCTGTTGGCGTTTGAATATCGCCAGTTGGCAAGGTTGCTCTAGCTCAAGCGTCAGGCTCTGCATTTCCGCCGTGATTTGCGGGTTTAACACCTGTTGATAAAGCTCGGCAATTGCAAAATCAGACTGTAACAGCGTAGTTCCTGGCGTTAGTGTAAAAACCACATGGGCATATTCAGCCTCACTGAGCGCGCTTAATGACATCCAATCAAACGGTGCAGTCTCTTTTGCCTGCTGCGCTGTTTCAATCGCCCACTCCAGTTCAGCCAGATCAGCCAACCACGGGCTTTCGGCATCATACTCACGTAGCGCATCAATCAATGCACTGGCACTGTCTGGGCGGGCAGTCGTCAGGATATCGGTAAAGGTCTCTTCACCGAGCAGGGTAACACAGGCCGGAAATAGGGCCGTTAAATCGGTCATGTTGCTCTCGTCGCCTTATCAATCATTACAATTATTACGGGAATACTATTACTACAAAAATCCTGTCTATCACGAAAATACGGCTGGGCAGAAAACAGCCGTTGGGTATTCAGCATGCTATCTCTGTAGAGTGTTGAATACAGAACATGATTATGGATGAGAATACTATTATGGATAGTGATGATGGCAAATGGTATGGGGTTTGTTGTACGAAATGCAAACCTTGCTAGATCCTAGCGCGGAGGTACGCGATATAAGGCACTGCATATACAGGTATTATGCACGGATATGAATGTGCTCGGCGCGCTCTGCCGTACAGCTTAGCAGCAAACTGATCGCATTCTTGTCACATCACATCTTCAGTTCACAAATTCGGTCCTGCTTTACTGAAAATTGCCGCGTTTATGCGCATGCTAGGGGCCATTTCCTGATATTTTCTGCCAGAACTGCCTAATTAAACACCGGAATATTGCAGATGACTGGCTAAAAATAGCATGCGGTTTTTTCTGAAATTGATGGATGCTTATGAATATCGTTGATCGCTTTATTGCTTATACCCAGATAAACACCACCACTGATCGTGAAAAAGGGGCGGCAGGTATTATGCCCTCATCACCCAACCAAAAAGTGTTGGCCGATAAGCTCGGTGCTGAATTGACAGCGTTGGGGCTGGTTGATGTGAACGTGCGTGACAGTGCTATTGTCACGGCCACCCTGCCAGCCAACGTTGCATACCCTGTACCGACGGTCGCCTTTTTTGGTCATCTAGACACCAGTGCCGAACTCAATACCGATACTCATGCGCAGAGAGTGCACTATATCGGCGGTGATATCTGCTTAAATGCCAAGCTCGATATCCATTTACGGCAGGCGCAATTCCCTGAACTGGCACGCTATGTCGGGCAGGATATTATCGTGACTGACGGTACAAGTTTACTTGGGGCCGATGATAAAGCGGCACTGGCCGCCATCATGGATATGCTACAATTTTTACAGGCCAACCCACAGATCAAACATGGGCCTGTGAAAGTGGGTTTTGTGCCGGATGAAGAGCAAGGGCTGCGTGGGGCAAAGGCCTTTGATGTTGCCGAATTTGGTGCTGACTTTGCCTATACCCTTGATTGCTGCGGTATTGGCGAGCTGGTGTATGAGAACTGGAATGCCGGTGATGCTGAAATTATCTTTACCGGACAATCAGCCCATCCGATGTCAGCCAAAGGAAAACTCAAGAACTCATTGCTGATGGCGCACAAATTTATTGCACTGCTGCCAGCCGGTGAAGCGCCAGAGTATACCGAAGGGCGTGAAGGTTACTACTGGGTGAAAACCCTGCAGGGTAACAGTGCTAAAACCGTGCTGAAGATGGATGTGCGTGATTTTACCGCAGAGGGTTATGCCAAGCGGATGGCCTTCTTAAATACCTTAAGTCAAAGCTGTAGCGCATTGTGGGGCGAGGGGGCAGTTGAGTGTAAATTATCTGACCGCTACGCCAATGTTTTCAACAGGTTACAGGGTGAGGCTGCGTTCCCGATTGAGATTGTTGAGCAAGCCTATCGTAATCAGGGCATTGAACCGCAAGTCACGCCGATGCGCGGCGGTTATGATGGCGCTGTGCTGTCACAAAATGGTCTGCCGTGTCCGAATATTTTTACTGGTGCGCACAATTTCCACTCAATTTATGAGTATCTGCCGGTTGACTCACTACACGCGGCCAGCCGCGTGATCACCGAAGTGGTGCGGGTCACAGAACAGCGTTTTGCACCGGCCTGTTGATTGATGGGTAAGTGAATTGATTAACCGATTATTCTGTAGCCTATTCCTGTATTAAGGCATAAAAAAGAGCCACCCTTGTTTTTACAAGGGCGGCTTTTAACGTAAATTGTTGCGATAAAATCGCAGTGTCAGTGCGCGTGTTTGTACCAATACCCGCACTCGCACTCGCACTCGCACTCGCACCAGCGCGTTAGCGCATGGTCACAAACTCTTCAGACGCAGTTGGGTGAATAGCTACGGTGTTGTCAAAATCACGCTTGGTTGCGCCCATTTTCAGCGCAACGGCGAAGCCTTGCAGCATCTCATCCATACCAAAGCCAATACCGTGAATACCCACCACTTTCTGTTCTGCGCCAACACAGACCAGCTTCATTCGGCACGGCTGGCGGTGTGAGGTTACGGCGGTGTACATGGCGGTAAACGATGAGGTGTAGACCTTCACATTGGCCTCACCATACTGCTCGATGGCTTGTGGCTCAGTCAGACCGACAGTACCAATCGGTGGATGACTAAAGACCACGGTCGGCACGTTATCGTAGTTCAGGTGCTCATTCGGCTTGTTGTTGAACAGGCGCTCTGACAAACGGCGACCCGCAGCCACTGCAACCGGCGTGAGCTCAATACGGCCAGTATTATCACCTACGGCATAAATACCAGGAACATTGGTGTTCTGGTACATATCTACGCGGATGTAGCCGCGATCATCGAGTTCTACGCCAGTGGCATCAAGGTTGATGCTGTGGGTAGCAGGTTTACGGCCAATTGCCCAAATCAGGCAATCTACCGTGATGCTGCGGCCATCTTCCAGATGCAGTGTCAGGCTGCCGTCGGCGTGCTTCTCAACCCGCTTTGGCACAGCTTGCGTGTGCAGTGTCGGGCCTTCGTTTTGCATGACTTCCAGCAGCGTATCAATAATCAGCGGATCAAAGCTGCGCAGTGGGGCGTGCTGGCGTACTAGCAGATCTGTTTTTACGCCAAGCGCATGCATTACGCCGGCGATTTCCACGGCGATATAACCTGCACCGACTACCGCCACACGTTCTGGCAGTTCAGTCAGTGCGAAGAAGCCGTCAGAGTCAATACCGTGCTCCGCACCTTCAATCGGTGGGCGAGTAGGGAAACCACCGGTTGCAATCAGGATATGGTCAGCGGTGATTTGCTCGCCGTTTACCTCAACGGTGTGCGCATCAATAAAACGGGCAAATCCGCTGATGACATCCACTTTATTGTTGCCGAGAACACGCTCGTAAGATTGGTGAATCCTGTCAATGTAGGCTTCGCGGTTCTCCAGCAGTTTGCTGAAATTAAAGCGTTTTACATCGACATCAAAACCATAGTCTGCGGCGTATAGATTCATGGCTTCCGCAATTTGCGCGCCATGCCACATCACTTTTTTCGGCACACAGCCTACATTAACACAGGTTCCACCCAGTGCTTTGGCTTCAATCAGGGCACACTTTTTACCGTACATAGCCGCACGGTTAATCGAGGCAATACCGCCGCTGCCGCCGCCAATAGCCAGATAGTCATAATGTTTTGTCATGTGTTGTCATCCGTTGTCAGAGGCCAAATGCGTATCAAGAGATTTTAGTGGTAGCCGTAAAGTTACTCAAATATCGTGACGATTTATCATCATAATTCGTGATGATCGTACTTGCGGGCAGATCAAGCAAAAATAGGTGACTTGCTTATTGAGAGTATAACCAGCCTGCCACGCTCTGTGTGTGCTGAGAGTAGCGCAAAAAAAGGGCAAAATCGCGTGTTCGTTTCACATTCTGTGCTAAGTCGTACGCGTAAACGGTGTGACTAAGCCAATGAGGGGGCTATTCAGTTGGTCAAGGTTAGCGCAGGGCAAACAGATGATCGACAGGCCCTTTCCCGTGGCCAAGATGCCATTGATGGGCGGCTTGCAACGCGTTGGTAAGATACTGTTTTGCTAAGTAAACTGCGCGCTCTAAGGGTTCGCCATGTGCTAAAAAAGAGGCAATCGCCGCTGACAGTGTACAGCCTGTGCCATGTGTGTGGTGAGTGTTAATCCGTGTAGCGTCAAAGCGGTGAATGGCCGTTGGCATCAATAACCAATCTGTGCTCAATGGTGAGTTAGCGATGTGGCCACCTTTTAACAGTGTTGTCGTGGTGAGCTGTGGTTGCAGTTGTGGCAACAGTCCGCTGATATCCTCAATATAAGTTGGAATTGGCACATCAAATAATACGGCAGCTTCTGGCAAGTTAGGGGTAATAAGCGTAGCAAGCGGTAGCAGCTCTTGGCATAAGATACTGATCGCATCATGACTGAGCAGAGTATCGCCACTGGTGGCAATCATAACCGGGTCAAGCACAATGTGGGGGGGCTGATACTGGCGCAGAATGTGTGCCACGGTTTGGATAATATCCGCATTGTGTAACATGCCTATTTTTACGGCCTGTATTTTAAAATCACTCAATACGCTGTGCAGTTGTTGTTCGACGATCTGTGCTGAAAGTGGAAAAACCCCCTGTACCCCGCAGGTATTTTGTGCCGTAATCGCTGTGATGACCGAACAAGCATAGCTTCCTGTCGCGCTGATGGTTTTTATATCTGCTTGAATGCCAGCACCACCACCACTGTCAGATCCGGCAATGGTCAGTATGACAGGCATAGGGGCAGACGGTACAGGCGGTGTGGTGTGGTGGGATAAAGAGAGGGGCGCTGAGATAATACGCGGGGAAGTTATCGTTTCAAAAGGGTAATGCATATCATATTCCTTATTTAAGAAGTATGTACGCAGGGGCAGCAGCATAGCAAAAAGGTGATAACCGCCATACTTATGGGGTCAGCAAGCATGCTAGTCAGTTCCCTACGCCAGTGCTAACTGGATCAGGTTCAACGGGTTTCACGCAACGTATTACTGTGATCTCAGCACAACTGCCCCCCGACTCACTTTGTGTAGATTAACATGCAGAGTGAGGTAACACGATGTCTAGTACAGCGCGCCATCGTATCGGTTGGTGTAATGGAGATGTAAAGTAAAGGTATATGTAGAATAAATGCAAGATCAGAGACTTATAAATCAGCGACTTATAAAATGAGATATAACGATAGATGTTAATGTTCTATTACAAATAGTACTGTTTTATTGCGATATTTAAAAATGTAATCTATTCCTCAATTAACTGACATGAAATGGAAACAGTACAATGGTATTACGTTATTAATAGATATTTAATCGAGTAATTAAATGTTGAGTTGCTATGCCATATTATTTTAGGAATAAAAAAGAGCTTGTTTATCCCTAAAATAGAGCGTTAGAATCGCCACCTTAAATAAAGTGAAGGAAACATAATATGTTTAAACCATTAAGTGCTGAGTTCTTCGGAACATTCTGGCTAGTGCTCGGCGGTTGCGGGAGTGCGGTTATTTCTGCAGGATATCCTGAATTAGGTATTGGCTTTTTAGGTGTGGCATTAGCATTTGGTTTAACGGTTGTCACCATGGCGTATGCTGTTGGCCATATTTCTGGTGCACATTTTAATCCGGCGATTACATTAGGTCTGTGTGCGGGTGGTCGTTTCCCAGCAAAAAATGTGATTCCTTATATTATTGCCCAAGTTCTGGGTGGTATTGCAGCCGCTGCAGTGCTTTATTCTATTGCAAGTGGTAAAGCAGGTTTTGATGCAACGGCCAGCGGCTTTGCGTCAAATGGCTATGGTGAACACTCACCTGCGGGCTATTCAATGCACGCAGCTATTATTACTGAATTTGTGTTGTCTGCATTTTTTGTTCTTGTTATTCATGGTGTTACAGATAAACGTGCTCCAGCAGGCTTTGCACCGCTGGCCATTGGTTTAACCCTGACCCTGATTCATTTAATCAGCATTCCAGTAACCAATACCTCTGTAAACCCAGCACGTAGTATTGGTGTTGCACTGTTCCAAGGAACATGGGCAATTGATCAGTTGTGGTTATTCTGTTTAATTCCAGCACTTGGTGGTATTGTCGGTGGCTTAATTTACCGTACGATTCTCAGTGAGAAAGCAGTATAATAATTTGAATACTGATTTTTGATAATTAAACATAATCTAAAAGCGCAATTAAGAGATTGCGCTTTTTTTGTATCTGATATCCCTACAATAAAAATAAAAAAAGGCAGCAAATGAAATGCTGCCTAATAGTTGGCTACAGATAATGGTGTTACACAATACTTGATGTTACAAAATGTAAATCGCACATAAACAACATCAAAAAATCAATTTTCTGTATATTAAAGAAGCGATATTATTAAAGCCTCTCTCTGCATGATTATTGCCATTTATTGCATGGTTATGGTTATTTGTTTATCGCGTTTATTGCTATTTCATTACCACAGTTAGCATTTAAATAACGGTAAGATAGTGCCAATTGCTATTTAAATGGATAGGTAATGTAACCGTGCTCCATTTTTTCTTCAGCAATATTATAGCTTGCAGGAACATCGTTCGCGGCGATGAAACCGTAGAAGATATAACCAAAGAGTGTCAGAATTGAGCCATAAAACACCGCTACTTGGCCACAAGCATATACACCATAAATGCTATAGATTGCGGCAAATGCCCCTACTACTGCCCCAATTTTCCATTGGTGGCCAGAAACATGATTCTTACGCAACATAACAAACAAACCCGTTTGCGATAGAACATACGGCACCATGTTAATAAAGACTGATAGGTTCAACAGAGTATTAAATTGCTGCACAGTATTAGGCGAAATACTCATTGTGGCTAAAAGAAGTTCAAGTGCTAGCATAATTAGCATGCCTGCAATGGGGGCATTAAACTTGTTCATTTTTGCAAAAACCCGTGGGAATAGGTGCATTTGTGCTGCTGCCCATGAGACTTGCGCATTCGTAAATTGCCATGCTAATAGCGAACCAATACACGCAATAATCGCCAGTGCACAGATAATTTGCCCCACGAAGGGGGTAAACATCATGCTAAATACCAGCCCAAAAGGTGCGCTAGATTTAGCTAATGCCGCATTCGGAACGATGCCTTGAATCACTGAGGTTGAGGCAATATAGACAATGGCTACAAATACAGTCGCGAGCATGACGGCTAATGGCACCGTTTTCTCAGGGTTGCGTACTGCCCCAGAGTTTGCTCCTGCCGTTTCAATACCTAAAAATGCCCATAGGGTAAGTGCAATACCTGAAGAGATACCGTTAATTGTGGTTACGCCATGCGGGTTCCATGCTGCAGCAAACAGTTCTGGTTTAAACCAGAACCAACCAATAATTGATAACCCAACAACCGGAATAATAATCCCCCAGACAGTAACACTTGAGATGCGGCCAGTATATTTAGGCCCCCAAAAGTTCGCCACCATAGTCAAAATTAATACCGCGACCACGCCCCAAAAGCTGTGTACGCCTGATTCAGCCAGCCACGGGAAAAATGGTTTCATATAGCCTACGGCGGAAACTGCAATGGCAACGGCACTGATCACTAAACAGATATAGTAAGTGTAGGAAGCCATAAAAAATGACGATTTACCATGAGCCTCTTGTGAGTAGGCTGACATACCCCCATCACGGTGGCAGAACATACCACATTTTGCATAAGTATACGCAATACACAGTGCACCAAGGGTTGTTACTAGCCACGAAAGCATCGTAATGCCTCCAGTGCCTGCAAGGTTAGCAGGTAGCATAATAATACCTGAACCCATCATATTCACAGTAACTAATACGGTAAGGCCAATCAGGCCCATTTTATTATCATCGGTAGATGCCATAAAATTTATCTCTTTAATTCGATAAACTTAACTTTTATTACTTTCATCCACGTTTTTGTCATGATGAAAAATAATATCGTGAGTTTATTTTCATCGTATAAAGACAAAAGAAGCATAAATTCTATTTGTGCGATATCAACCTATAACAATATCGTTATAGGGTATGTCGTTATACGGTGAAAATATCAATAACGCGCTAATATAAAATTGTGCTGAGTATTATTAACCATTGTATTTTCATTGGGTGATATTATTTTTGTCTGCCCGTAGCGAAAATGTCAAAGCCAGCATAGAAAAAATAGAGGTGAACAGTTTGTTTCAATATGGTTTCTTTCTTTTTATTTGTGGCATGTTACGTCTAATAGAAAGTAATTATTTTTTATTCATTTAATGGTATATAAAGTGTATTTACTTGTGTTTTTTATAGAGGGAGAGTGTGATTTTAAGTGTGGTGATTTTTGAATATGATGATATTTATTTTTAAGTGTTACATTTTTCACATGATCGTAATGCATTATGTTTTTTCAGTACGGTTTTTCTTCTAAGAAATAGACTTAAAATGTCATTAAATTGTAATTAATATCATAGCGATAAATGCAACACTTTGTATCGTTGTGATGTCGATCTCAATTTATGATTCCCCTTTTGCTGGCTATCGTTTTGACCGTAAAGATAATTTTACAGCTTATTCATGAGATTTAATGAACTTATTGTGTTTTTTATTGCGGTTATTCGCTGATAGACATGACAGGCAACGAAGAGTGTGAATCATACTCAAAATACTGAGATCTGTATCACATGATTACGATGAGATTAAAATACTCACGCAGGTGGTTATCACAGATCGGTTATCCGCAGTCAGTACACCTTGTTTAGGTTTTACCTATTGCCATAGCCTCATACTTAAGTTCAAAATAATTCATAAATTTGAATATAATTAATAAATCATAGGGTTAATTACAGTGAAAATAAGTTAAATGTGATTATTGCTATTATTTGTGTTATTTATTTTCCTGCTAAATATTTAGCTATTTGTGCTTTTTAATTATGATTAAAAATAATCAGACTTTTTATTTTTTTTATATGTATCAACGTGTTGTGTTTTTTATTTGGCATAAATATGATTTTACATGCCAAAAAGTACACAAATAATATGTGACTTGCATTCCGAAGTTAGCTTAGTATTTATTATATTCACCACAGCATAACTTGCCCTGTAGCAATATTTTTTGTATTGATAGCTATTTTACAATAGGGTGTCGACTTATATTTAAGCACTAAAGCGATAACTATAACTATTTGTGCATATAAATAATATGAGTGTGGTTTTATATGAATATCTTTTGCAATCAGATATGGCTGACATTACGACTGCAACCTATTGTAGATTTAAATACCCATCAAGTGCAGGCGTTAGAGGTGTTAACCGTATCACTAAGTACGATTAAAATAGAAGATTTCTTTAAGGGTTGCTCGTTATCAAAAAAAAAGAAATTTTTTTATTGCAGCTAAGAAAAGTGAGCTCGCTCTTTAATACAACGTGTGTTTTTCATATTAATCTTGATGCTGATGCTTTGATTAATCCCATTTTTGTAGCAACGCTTTTAGCGGACTCACAGGTACGGTTAGCTATTGAGATAGAGCATATTCCTGAACAGCAAGCTCAGTTCTTATCTGCGATATATAAAATAAAACAGAATGGGCATCAGATCTGGTTAGATGATTTTGGCCGAGATAATATTAATTTTAAGTTAATGAACCAGAAGTATTGGGATGGCATTAAAATTGATAAAGATGTGTTCTGGATATACCGTGATAATACAGAGTTGCTCAAAAAAATCGTAATGATTTGTCATCACTCTGCTGACGCTGTCATTATTGAAGGGGTTGAGAAAACAACAGATTGTGAAACGGCCAGAAAGTCAGGGGCTTATTATGGTCAAGGGTTTTTATGGTCAGATATTAATAGCGATGAATACCTAATCTATAACATTAAAAAATAATTATTACCCTATTGAGTTATGTAAGTGCGTATTTATAACGTATTGAAAAGATATACTTGCTTATTTTATCTGGCTTTATATTTATTTAATGGAGTTTGATTTGTCACCTCGCAATATTTTTGCAAGTGGCAAAGAGATGTGGTGCAGAAGCGATATCTGCTTTTTATTATAAGATAAATAGATGTGGTAGAAGAGTGAAATTATCAAAAATTGCATTATTAACATTAGCGGCATTAAGTTCAAATGCTTGGGCTCACGGTTATGTTGAAACGCCTCAATCACGTGCTTATGCGTGTAAAACAGGTTTAAACAGTGAGTGTGGTTCTGTGCAGTGGGAGCCACAGAGTGTAGAAGCGCCGTCAGGTTTCCCATTGGCAGGCCCTGCTGATGGAAAATTAGGCAGTGCCGGTGTAGTGCAATTTAGTGAGCTTGATGCACAAACCAGCACGCGTTGGGCGAAAATGCCAATGCGTAGCGGTAAGCAAAAAATCAGCTGGAATTTTACAGCTAATCACGTTACCCGTGAATGGCGCTACTACATTACCAAACAAAACTGGGATCAAAATGCACCACTGACCCGTGACTCATTTGAACTGACACCATTTGCCGTACAAAGCGGTAATATGGTACAGCCACCAAAGCAATTTAGTCATGATATTGTTGTACCTGAGCGCAGTGGTTATCAAGTCATTATGGCTGTTTGGGAAGTGGGTGATACCACTAACAGTTTCTATAACCTGATTGATGTCATGTTTGATGAAAATGGCAACGGGGGTGAGGAAACACCAAATGCGCAGTGGGATAGCGTAGGTACTATCTACCCAAGCGTGAACTTGCAAGTAGGCGACAAGGTAAAAGCACGCGCGTTTGATGCTCAAGGCGAGCGCCATGATCTGGCGACAACCCTGACCATTAAATCAGATGAGCTGGGCGAGAAAAACCAGTGGGCATACGCACTGGCAGAAACCATCAACCGTAACCAAACACTGTATCAAGCTGGCCAGAAAGATGCGCAGGATAAAATTAACCCTGTGTATGGTCAAAATACCGTGTATGCCAAAAAAGGCAGCGGTGTAGAGCGTGTTGAAATTCAAATTATTAAAGCTGAAACAAGCCTGCCACTTGATATTGAAATGAGCGGGTTACAAGAGACTTATCAACTGGTTAATGGTAGCACTACCATTAAGTTTGATGTACGTGCCGTTGGTGATTTGGCAGTACAAGCTACCGTATATAACCACAGTGGTGTTGCACAGGCATTTAGCGCGTTTGATCTGAAAGACAGTGCGCGTGCAGTTGAGCTGAAGTTGGATAACGCGCAAGCAGGCCACCACCGTTTGGTGATTAAAGCGAGCAATAAAGATCAGAAAGTCATTCAAAAGAGTGCTGATTTTATGCTAGAAGCTGAATCTACAGGCCCAGAAGAGCCATCTGATAAGTATGACTTTGTTTTCCCACAATCACTGAATACTTACACTGCCGGAACAACCGTTCTGCAACCTAAAACGGGCAAAGTATACGAGTGTAAACCTTTCCCATATAGCGGTTATTGCGTGCAGTGGAACAGCAGTGCCACTCATTATGAACCGGGTGTAGGTTCAAACTGGCAAGATGCCTGGATTGAAAAGAAGTAATTAAGTCTTTGCAGATGCGATCACGCATGCAGTAAAAACGTGCGTTAAAATCAGTACAACACAAAGCCCCGTATTTTTTGTACGGGGCTTTTTTACATATTGTCATGCAGTAATATGACAATGTTTTTATCACTGTTTTGTTTTCGCTTAATCATAAAAATAGCAGGTGTGATTTATTGTTATTTGAATAACATATTTCTCGTGATAAAGGAAAAGTGAAATACAGGCTATGCACGTTATTATGTTATCACAATGAGTTATTTGATATTTATGCTGGGATTATTGCAGTTTTCTCTTATCGTATAAATTCACTATTTTTCACCCCGTGCTCTTCTCACTTACCCGCACTTCTCTTTATTGCAATTGAATATACTCTGTTTATCACATAGCTGATATTAAATAGCCTATTTTATTAGCGCGAGTTTTGTGTGTGCAATGTGATTATTGTTTAGGCAATAAGCCTATGACTTTAACACGGCAGATAACAATAAACAGAGGAGTATTAACGTTGAAATTATCGCAAATAGTGTTATTAACCCTTGCCTTATTGAGTACACGAGCAGTACTCGCGCACGGTTCAATTCAACAACCAGCATCGCGAGCCTATGCCTGCCACCTTGGTGATAATCTCAATTGCAGCCACAGTGGTTCAACATTTGATTATTTTAGTTTAGAAGGGATAGCTGGATTTCCAGAACAAGGTGTACCTGATGGTCAGATTGCCAGTGCAGGTAAAGAAAAATTTGGCGCATTAGATATTCAAACATCAACACGCTGGAAAAAAACGCCTATTTCGGCAGGCAATAACACTTTTCGTTGGGTGCTCACTGCAAATCATATTACCCATAATTTCGTCTATTATATTACCAAGCAAGATTGGGATCAAAATGCAGTATTAACCCGTGAGTCGTTTGATTTACAGCCATTTTGCACGGTTAATAGCAATATGCAACAGCCGGCTAAAATATCACTGCATACCTGTCATGTTCCTGCGCGTACCGGTTATCAAATTATATTAGGGGTGTGGAATGTCGGCGATACTCAACATGCTTTTTATAATGTGATAGATGTTGATTTTGGTGGAGCAAGTGAAAAAACAGATTCACCTTGGCGAGATGTCGGCGATATTAACCCTACTGAAGATTTAAATACGGGGGATGAGATAAAAATCAGTGTGCTCAATAAACAAGGGGGAGACCAACCTGATTTATCGGCATCATTCACTATTGCATCAGAAGATCAAGGTAAAAAAGATAATTGGGTCTTTGCATTGGCTAGTAGCATTAATGAAAAGCAGACATTATATCAAGTAGGCAGAAAGAATACGGAAGATAAAATTATCCCTGTTTATGGAAGAAACGATATTTTTGTGAAAAAAGAGAGTGATATTAGCTCCGTTGTTGTCGATATCGCCAAAACTAAAACAGAACAACCGTTAGATGTGGAGTTTACTGGGTTAAAAGATAAATACGCCATTACTGATGGAAGCGCACAATTTGATTTTACGTTACATGCTATTGGCGATCTTACGGGTGATGTCCGTGTGTATGATCATAACAATAATCTAAAATGGATGATGCCGTTTAAACTTAATAATACCACTCAGCCTATTAATGTAGATGTAAAAAAGGTGACAGAAGGGCGCTATAAGGTTGTAGCCGTGGCACATGATAAAGAGAATAACTCTGTGCAGCAAAATAGCAATATCACACTCACGAATGAAGCAAGTATCGGAGAGGGGGATTATGACTTTATCTTCCCAGATTCATTAGCCGCTTATACTGAAGGCACAAAAGTGCTACAACCTAAAAATGGTAAAATATACATCTGTAAGCCTTTCCCAGAGAGTGGTTATTGTATTCAGTGGAGTGAAAGTACTCCTCAATATGAGCCAGGAGTAGGAGAGAGCTGGCAAGATGCTTGGGTTGAACAATAACCTCGTTTTGTTGACTACCAATATAGCAGGCTAATAACTACACTTGATGCCGATTCGGTGTTATTGCATGTTGAGCAAACCTGATGATGAAACATCGGGTTTTGCTCTTTGAATGCTCTGTTCGTCACCTTTGCGCAAAATGACGAATAAAAATTCCCTTTTTGTAATAAGTTTGGCAATTCTTTCCCTCTTTTCCCTTGAATATCGCCCTAACTCTGAGGCATGCTGAACGATGTTTGTTTAGTGTTGCGCAGGATGTCTAATGGCTTTGAAACTTCACCCTTTACATATTGAACTTCTATGTCTGGCAATAAGCCACTACACCTTATCGGTCGAGCAAGTATGCCAGAGGGTTCAAGTTACTCAGTCATTAGCACACCCTTTAGTGGTGCAGCCGGTTATTGATGAACTGTTTGAATACGGGTTATTTGATCAACACCCTACCGATACAACATACCATATCAGCGGTTCAGGCATCTGGGTGGTTTTGCGTTTGTGGCAGAGCGGAAAATTGCTGCAACCACTTAGCATTGCAAAAGATGATAGCCTGATGGCATGCCTATTCCAGTTATTATCTTGTTGGGCTGAACCGGCTACAACAGTTGAAAAAAGCCCATGCACCTTAGGCATACCATTACTGACGCACCCTGCATTAGGGGGATCGGTGATAGAGATAAGCTATTGGCTCGATGTGTTAACCAGCTCACCACTGTTGTGGGTTGGCTTACCGTATCTGCCTGAGGCATGGCGTAGCCCTCTTTACCAGCATGCACTGTTTAGTCAAATTCGCAGTGAGTGTGATCCCGACTTTTGGCAGCAAGCGGCCACATTTGCACATTTATTGCCAAATGCAGAGACCCGATTGGCCTGGCAAGCGGATGCTCAATTGTGTCACTCTGGCACACTTTCGCCTGAGCACTGGTTTTCAGCGTGGAGTCGGGAAGGGCTGGAGGCGTTACGCCATACCTTGCAACAGGGGTTTCCTGCAGATAAGAGCACAGCGCCAAGTTTCGTGACCCTGTTAGGGGCAGTATTACTGAATACCGATCAGCGCAGTCAGCGTAATAGCCGTTACCCTGAACAAAGCGAAGAGGCATACTCACTTTTTTGTCACTGCAGTGAGTGGGCAAAAAAAACGGGAAATCAAGGCCTGCAACGCGTGATCGTGCAATTAGCCACCCTTAATAACAATACTGACGCGTTGAGTACTATTCAGGCACTCGAACAACAACACCCTGACTGGGGAGATACCCTATTAATTGGGTTAGCCTTGCTTGTTCATGGTAAGCTTCTCGGCAATGTGCTGAAAAATCAACCGACTTATCAGCATATTATGCGTTATCCCCCACGTGCGCCGTTGATTAGCTTAACCCAAGCCATTTTTCATGCTTTAGCTGATGAACCGGTTAACCATCCACTACTCAACCGCTTTTTTCCTGATGGTTTTAAACGCACAATCGCCCCGCCAGCCAATGCTGATCTTACTAAACCACATGAAATGGCTGATACCGCATCATCTCTGGCACGATTGACCGAGTTACCACAAGAAAATAGTGAGCGAGTGATCTGGATTTTAGAGCCGAAAACCAAAAAATTGCAGGCAAAAATTCAAAAACGCGGTAAAAAGGGTTGGACTAAAGGGCGGATTGTCAGCATCTATAATCTACGATTAGAAGCTGAACGCTTGTTAGATGAAGATGATCTCAAAGTATATCGCGCGACTAACCCGCAAGAGCACTATTTTTATCGGGATGTGATAGTCGATGAAGCTTTGTTACAAGCACTGAGCTTGCATCCTAGAGTCTTTTTACCTGAAGGCGAGCCGCTTACCTTATTACCGATTCAACCCCTGATTCGCTTTGAAGTTCAGCCAGACAGTGAGGGTGTAAACTGTATTTTAGCCCCACGGCAAGCGATGGATCCGGGAACATTGCGTGCAATTACAGCCGATATCTGGCAGTTTTATCAGTTGCCACAACAGCTTGCTCCACTATTGCGATCATTTCGCCGTGCACCGAGCGCACTGCCTGCAAGCTCGTTGCCCTCCCTACAAAAAATGATCCAACGTTGGCCACAACAACCGTGGTATAGCCAACACCCAGCTTTACCGGGAAATATTGACCTTACCGTATGGCAGCCAAAACTCTATTTATGGCTCAACTGGTTGGGTGATGGGTTAGAACTTCAGTTGTTAAGTCAACCACAAATGAGCTGGCGACACCCCGTTCCTGCAGGAAAAGGTGATGAGTGGGTTGTTGATCCACAAAATACCCTGCACTGGTATCAGCGTGATCTGGCGCAAGAGCTCGCACAGGCCCAGCCATGGCATACACTACTTGGTGGGGAAGAGGGGCAGTACCAATGGCGTTGGCAAGGTAGTGCTGCAATAGGTCTGTTACAACAGTTGCAACATAGCCCACTGTTGCGGCAAGTGAATGTATTATGGCGTAAACAAAGTCAGCGTGCACACACGGTAGATGTTGCCGACTTACAACTGCGCGTGAGTGATCAAAAAGAGTGGTTTGCCCTTGAGGGGGACATCACTATTGATAAAGTGGTGGTTGCCTCACTGAGCCAGTTGTTAACCAACGAAGCACAAAACTACATCACGCTTGAAGATGGCCAAATCTTACTGTTAACCGAACAACTGCAACAGCATTTGGCTGCACTACGAAACTTGGTCAATGACGATCACAGCTTCAACAGCCAATTGGCATTTCCACTGCAACAACTCTTAGGGCAAAAAACACTAGAGGGGGGCTCGCAGTGGCAAGCACTGACTGCACGCTGGCAACAGCAAGTTACCCTGCCCGAATCTCTTTTGCACCTATTACGCAGTTATCAGCGTGAAGGGGTGCAATGGTTAGCGCATTTAAGTGAGCATGGTTTTGGGGCGTGTTTGGCTGATGATATGGGGCTAGGAAAGACCCTACAAGCCCTAACCTTATTACGATTCCGGCAACAGCATGGCCCTGCATTGGTTGTTGCGCCAAAATCAGTTTTGCATAACTGGAGTGCTGAAATTGCCCGTTTTGCCCCCGAACTGAATGTACACAATATTGAGCATGCTGATGATCGGGCTAGCATGTTTACGCGTGCTACTGCTGGCGATATTGTGTTACTCAGTTATGGTTTGATCGCCCGTTGTGAAACGTGGTTATTAGAAAAATCGTGGTCAACCGTGGTGCTTGATGAAGCCCAGCAGATTAAAAATGCTAACACGCAACGAGCTCGCTCACTGTTTAAATTACAAGCGCAAGCCCGTATCGCCCTAAGTGGTACGCCGGTTGAAAATGATCTTACTGAATTGTGGAGTCTGTTTGCTTTTATCAACCCAGGCTTACTGGGCAGTAAAAATAAATTTACCCGCCAATACGCAACCGCTGTGCGTGATGATGAAAGTTTGCAACGCCTGCGAGCATTAGTTTCACCCTTTATTTTGCGTCGAACTAAAAAGCAGGTATTAACCGAGCTACCAGATAAAACAGAAATTACTCATAGCGTCAGCTTAACTGCGCAAGAGTGGGCATTGTATGAAGCAGCTCGCCAACAAACGCTGACAGAACTCAACGATGATAGCAACCAAAGTGGCAGTATGACACTGCTCGCAGGCCTAACCCGTTTACGGCAAATTTGCTGCCATCCACGCCTATCAATGGCTGATTACCACGGGCCTGCAAGTAAACTTGAAGAGGCGCTATTACTGATTGAAGAAGCCCTTGGTGGTCAACATAAAGTGCTGATATTTAGTCAGTTTGTAGGTCTACTGACCCTTTTGCGCGAACAACTTGATCAGCGAAAACTCACCTATAGTTATCTTGACGGTAGCTGTTCAAGTACTGCCCGCCAACAAGCAATTAGCCGTTTTAAAGAGGGTTTGCATCCGCTGTTCTTAATTAGTTTAAAAGCAGGGGGAACGGGGCTGAATTTAACCGAAGCCGATACGGTGATTCATCTTGATCCTTGGTGGAATCCAGCAGTTGAAGATCAAGCCAGTGATCGTGCGCACCGCATGGGGCAAACTCAACCGGTAACGGTATATCGCCTTGTTGCTGAGGGCACAATAGAAGAGAAAATAGTGGCTTTGCACAGTGAAAAACGCGAGTTGGCTGATAAAGTATTAAGTGGGCAATCACATGTTGATAAGATTGACAGTGAACAATTGTTTAACTTATTGCAACAGTAGCGATATAGTCTGACTTTTTAGTTTTTATCAAAACAATCTGCTTTGATGCCCAATAAGCAGTTAACCTATAAAAGTAGGTTAAAAAAGTGCGTTATTGAGTGCTAAGTAGAAAGGGATAAAAAATATCAGAGTAAGCGAAATCAGACAGGGAAGATGAACGCGTATTAATAAAAAAGAGGCAATTAAGCGATAAAATCATTAAAAATGGCAGGATAATTATTTTAACCAAATGATTGTTCTGCTGTTATATCGATCATGCTCTGTATTTTATCGTACTGATCCGTACGACAAAGATAGATTATTGTGTTGCCCTGATCGGGTATACACATAATAGGTCATATCTACAATATTGATTACGTTATTGCCATACGGTTTATGATTATCACCGTATAATAACTTATCTTCTAGCACTGCTATTTATTGCTTTGTATAAAAGCCAATGTGTAAAAATAGCTATACCAACAATAAAAGATAAAAGTGTTTTATCAACAAATTAAATGCTTTGTGCGTTGCGGATGTGCCAATACGCGCGTGCTTTATTGAAGGCGCGAGAGACTAAATTGATGGTAGCTTGTTGCTTTTGAGCCTGAACCGCACGTTGACGAATGATAGATAATGTCATGATAAGTCGCCCTAGTATTAAGAGAGGTTGATATTTATATACCTAACAAGCTGTGTGACTAACGTCTCATTTCCTGTTAAAGCTAGAATAGCTGAAACGATACAGCGATGCAATAGTGTGATCGCCTTAACACTAAGATTTTTTTTATCTGTACAACGGTATTTTTTGAAATGTATGATAATTAGTTAACCGAGCAACTAATCGACACTCTTGCACTCCGAAAGGTCGAGAGTGTATTGCGCTGAGTGTGCACTAAGTCAAGTGGGTATTTGGGAAAGCGCACACTTAACATGATCATGTGTGTGCTTGTAAATAACGCAGTGAAATCTAACGCAGCTTAAGAGAGCTGCGCATTGTTATCAGGCTTTTGCGGTTATATCGAATATACTCTATTGTTGATCGTATATTTCGTCTAAGCGTCATGTTTATTATTGCGGTAGGTATTAAACGCCTGCTGCACCTTACAGTTCACTGAGTTCACTACTGAATGATAAGTCAATGCGTAAAAACAAACAAAAGTTAGGCTTATTCTATCTCTTTATTATTATTAATATTTTAGTGACGTTATTTCTATTTAATAACGCACAAACGCGTTATGTTTTACGTAAAACTATTTTACTCGATGAAATTAATATTTTATTTCTCGATAGCTATTATCAACTGCGTAATATGGCCGTGGCTTACCATAATGCACCAAGGGTTTCGCTAGATGAAGCGAAAACCAAAAGTCAGCAATACCACAATATGACCTTTTTTACTTCAACAAAGTATGATCATCTGGTCTATAATGTTCCCGATATTTTTAATGATATCAATGCAATAAAACATAACCTTGAGAGTGTGACTCAAGGGTATTTGGCCACGTTATCGCTCGTAAAATATAATCGCGAATATGCGTTGATTGTACCGCAGCAGTATAATAACTACTCCCCACTACACCGCTCGGTATTGCAAAGTATTTTTCAAAAACACACATTAAAACAAGATGTATTTAGCGAAGAGTATAATCAGTCCTCCTTTCGGGGCTGTTTTGTGTATTTAAGCGAGCAACATAAAGAAAATGATTCAGGATTATCTCTATTTAGCATTCTTATGCCATTGTATAATAAGGGAAAGCTTGATGCGGTCGTGATTGCTGATATTAAATCAACCCTTTTTCCTGACATCATTCGCCGTTTTAATCGTGATAACAACACAACATTCTATTTATCCGCGGCGACTGCGCGTGAGCACTATACAATTCCCTGTTCACCGTATCAATTTTCCATCGGTTACAGTGACTTATCATTATTGCGAGTCTCTGATCTGCTTATTGCCCTGATCATCTCTACAGTCAGTGTGTTTGTGACTTCTCATCTGCTTGCCTTTCGAACCAGAATTTATTTAGACAGCTTAACTGGGCTACATAATCGCCACTATGTACATGATAATTTGAGAAAATTACCCCCTTGTTATAGCGTATTGGTGATTGATGCAGATGATTTTAAACAGGTTAATGATGTTTATGGGCATGATGTGGGTGATCAAGTTCTAAAATCTATTTCATTGGTATTACAAACACTTACGCGTGAGACCGATATTGTCGCCCGTTGGGGTGGAGAGGAGTTTGTCTTAATTATGATGACTGATAGAGAAGACATAATCCGTCATCGTGCCGAACATATTTGTCACACCATTGCGCAGATGTCTCCGGCAACCGATATTAAGCAGATTACAGTCTCAATTGGTGGGTGTATTGCTCGGTATCAAACATTTGACACAGTATTTAAAATTGCTGATGAGTGTTTGTATGCCTCTAAACACAAGGGTAAAAATCAGGTCACACTGACACAAATTTTGTAATACACAGGCAGGGGTTAGCAGCAGCAACCGGTTCTCGCCCTGCCGGGCGAGGACAAATTAAGGTTGAACATCACGTAAAATGGGGTTTTGCAGTGAGATCAGCGTTTCTGTTGACTGAATTTCATCAATATTCTGAATTTTATTGACCAGCACATGCTGTAACTCATCAATTGAGCGGGTCATCACCTTGATAAAAATGCTGTAGTTACCGGTGGTATAATAGGCTTCAACAACTTCATCAAGATCGCGTAATTTGCTCAGTGCCGAGGGGTAATCTTTGGCGCTTTTCAGATTAATACCGATAAAACAGCAGACATCATAGCCCAGCCGTTTGGCGCTAACTTGTACTCGTGTTCCCTCAATGATTCCGGCCTCTTTCATCTTCTCTACCCGCACATGAATTGTACCGGCGCTGACCCCAAAACGCTTGGCCAGTTCAGCATACGAAGTGCGCGCATTATCCATTAATGCACTTAATATCGATTTATCCAGATTATCGATTCGGTAATTTTCACCCATTTTTACCGCCTTTAATTATTGATTCATTAAATATGATGCTATTTTTTTAGCGATAATCACATGTAATGGTTATTTTTATTAATGAATATTGAATTGTAGAGTGGTTTTGTTGAAGAATCAAAAACAATGAGGCGCAGGAGCAAATGATATGCATGGCTCTGTTAGCGCGATATCCACCTTTTTTGACGGGTCAGCAGACCGGCAATAACAGAAGAAGAGCCGTATCATGAGCAGAGAATTTATCCAGCGCCAGCAGCAAATCAGCTTTGTAAAAACCTACTTTTCCGATCAACTGGCACAGCACCTTGATCTGGTGGAAGTGCAAGGGCCTATTTTGAGCCAAGTGGGTGATGGCATTCAGGATAACTTGTCGGGCAGTGAGCAGGCCGTGCAAGTGAAGGTCAAAACCTTGCCACAAGCACAATTTGAAGTGGTGCATTCATTGGCAAAATGGAAGCGCCATACACTAGGGCGCTACGGCTTTCAGGCCGGAGAGGGGATCTTCACGCACATGAAGGCACTGCGCCCTGATGAAGAGCACTTATCCGCCATTCACTCTGTGTATGTTGATCAGTGGGATTGGGAACGCGTCATGTTGGTAGAAGATCGTACACCGGCCTATCTGCAACAGACAGTGCAACATATTTACCGTGCGATTAAGCAAACTGAACGGGCTGTGTGTGCTGAGTATGGGTTAACACCATTCCTGCCCGCTGAAATCCAATTTATACACAGCGAGCAACTGTTACAACGTTACCCGCAGCTCAGTGCCAAAGAGCGTGAGCGGGCGATTGCCAAAGAGTGGGGTGCGGTATTCCTGATAGGCATCGGCGGGGCGTTGTCAAATGGCGAGGCACATGACTGTCGCGCGCCAGATTATGATGACTGGAGCTCTGCGGGAGTTGAGGGCTTGGCCGGTTTAAACGGTGATATTTTGGTGTGGAACCCTGTGCTGGATGATGTGCTTGAGCTGTCATCAATGGGGATTCGGGTCGATGCGGCCGCACTGCAACATCAGTTAGCCTTAACCGGTGATGAGGCACGTTTAAGTCAAACATGGCATCAGAACCTGTTGCAGGGCGCGATGCCGCAAACTATCGGTGGCGGCATCGGGCAATCGCGGCTGACTATGCTGTTATTGCAACGCCCACATATCGGGCAGGTGCAGTGCGGTGTCTGGCCGAGCGCGTTACACCATAAAGTGAGCGGGCTATTGTGATCTGACATCATTCCTCTTTCTGAACCGTTCGGTATCAACCCGTCGGTATAAAAACGCCCCTGAGTAGCATGGCTGCTCAGGGGCGTTTTGTTAACGAAAATGAGTGGCTGTTAGCCACCCAACGGTGGTTAAATCAGCCCTTCGGCTTTGAGTGTTTGCTGTACAGCCGGACGCGCGCCGATACGGGCAAGATACGCTTGTACATGTGGATACGGAGCAAAATCAATTTTCAGCGGTGTTGCCCAGCCAAGAACGGTAAACATATAGGCATCGGCTATCGAGAAGGTTGCACCAGTAACATACTCTTGCTGGGAAAACTGCTGATCTAAATAGGCCAGTTGCCCCTGAATGCGGGTTAGTACGACTTCACGCCATTCGGCTGGCATCGCCGGATTGAACAGGCTGCCCCAGGTTTTGTGCAGCTCGGTCGCAACATAGTTTAAACATTCGAGCAGATGATAGTGAGCACGACTGCCTGCCGCCGGTGTCAGTGGGTTGTTTGGGCGTTGATCGGCCAAATACTGCACAATCGCTACCCCTTCGGTCAGTATAGAGCCATCATCAAGCACTAGAGTAGGAATTTGCCCTTTGGGATTGATGGTCAGAAAATCAGTGCCGTGCTCAGTCAGTTTTGAGCGTAAGTCAACTTTTTCAATACTGTGAGGAAGTGCAAGTTCATTGAGCACAATGTGTGGAGACATTGAACAAGCGCCAGGGGTATAGAACAGTTTCATTATTCATCTCCTTTAGATAACGGCATGTATTGGAAACTAAGGTTCAACAACCAAAAAGAGCAGATTAATATGCATAGCACTTACCTTATCTACTGTAAACCAATATAGGTGACGGATATGTAGGAGAGAGCTCGTCATGCAGGCTAAATCCGATTACATAACCTTGAGTGGTTGACAACAAATACGGTACAGGCAGTGCAAGCAATAAGCGGATGGCTGGTAAAAGATCGTGCACAAAAAACAGTGGCTAAGACAGAATGTGACATCACACTAACGTGATTTTACTGCTGCGATTTAAGTCAGGATGCAGGATACTATGTACTCTACTTTGCCGCGACAAGGTGTATTTATGCCGCTTTATGTATGGTTATTTTCTTTTCGGGGGCGATTATTGCGCCAAGGCTTTTGGCAGGGAATGGGCATTTGTCTGCTGCTGTTGATGCTGGCAACCTGGTTGCTTGACGGTTACACCAATGCGGTCAGTGCGGTAGTGATAGTGCTGCTGTGGCCGATGCTGGCGGTCTTGGTCAAGCGTCTACACGACAGGGGTAAACCCGGCTGGTTTGCGGCACTGTTGATTATTCCGGTGTTTTTTCCGGGAATTGGCCCGTATTTAACCGAACCGCTGTGGCAGTGGGCGATTGCCCGTTTTATGCCGCTGTTCGTACTGGTGATTTTTGCCCTTGATTGTGGGCTGTTTCGTGGTCAGCCAGACCGTAATCAGTATGGTGATGTTCCGCAACCGGTGCGTTTTCGCCGCTAGTGTTGCGGGCTAATTGACGGTAATCGTTTCAAACTGATGACGTTTTATTATAGCGCGCGGCACGGTATTGGGTTGTTACCGTGCCGCGTCTGTGCATTGAACAGATTACGCGGGTGTTTTACTTACCAGTAATGCTCACAGGTGATCTGGCCGGGTTTACGGCGTAGATGTTTTTGCAAGTTAAAGCTGTTGATCAGCGTTTGCTGGGTATCGCGCACCATTTGTGGGTTTCCGCACAGCATAATGTGTGAATGTTCGGCCGTAATAGCTAATTGCGCTTTTTGCTCTAGTGCACCTGAGGTTAATAGCGCCGGAATTCGCCCCTCTAATCCATCAGGATTTGCCTCACGGCTCACTACACTCAGGCAGCGTAATTTTCCGGCATATTCAGCCTCCAACGCCTGCATCTGTGACCAGTAGCTGAGATCTGACTGTTGGCGCACGGCATGGATCAGGCGGATATGGCCAATAGACTCAAGTTGTAAGGGTTGTGCCAGCATTGATAAATACGGGCCAATGGCCGTACCGGTAGCGATCATCCATAAATCACGGGTCGGTGGTAGCTCATCAAGCACAAAAAAACCGTTGGCCTGTGCTGTCAGCCAGACATTATCCCCCACCTGTAGCTGCTGTAACGCACCAGAGAGTTTGCCTTCGGGCACTTGGATCACATAAAAAATCAGATCATCGCTGTCGGGAGCATTCACATACGAGTATGCGCGCTGTACCCGTTCACCCTGAATATCGAGCGCCAGCTTGGTGAACTGGCCGGCTTTAAACGGTGCAACCGCTGCGCGGACGTGCAGCGAAAACAGGCGATTGGTCCAGTGTTCGATTTTACTGACGCGGCCTTGAACCCACTCTGTCATGCTGTATACCTTCTGTGTGTTGCTCAATATATTGTTTTTATTCGGATATGACTTTATTTATCAGGATATCCATCTATGCCTATACAGATATCAGCGTTGTTGTATCAACGGGCTGAAATAGCATAGGCACAGCGGCGGTCTCCGCCAACAATATGTTCGATACGTTCAACCTGATAAGGTTCACCGAGCAGGCGCTGAAATAAGTGTAGTTCACTGGTACATAAGGCCTGACACGCACTGGCGGCAGAACAGATCGGGCAGTGCTGTTCAATCAGTAAAAATCCGCCGGCATAGGGGTGCAGTTCGGCCATATATCCCTCGTTTTGGCGCAGCCGCACCAGTGCACTCAGGCGGGCTTCCAGCGTCTGGGCATGCAAGAGCGCACCGTGATACTGCTGATACAATTGCTCTTCACGCTCGCTCATCAGTTGGTTGAGCATCGGCTCGCCATACAGTTTACGGATGCTGATCAGTAATCCGGCAGAAAGGTCGGCATGGCGATCAGGAAAGGTGGCATGCCCTTGGGCAGTGAGTGACCAGTAGCGGGTTGGCCGGCCAATTTTTAGCCGTTGATCGGACCATTGTACCAATTGCTGTTGCTCAAGTAGCTGCATGTGTTGGCGAATCCCCATTGCTGTCATGCCTAAGTCGGTCGCAAGCATTTTTGCACTGAGCGCGCCTTGGCTTTTTAGCCGGTGCAGAATAATATCTGCCGTTTTCATGATGGCCTCTGCTCCGGTTTCATCACCATGTTAATAGAATGTTTATTATGCCGTGCGCAGTTGATAAAGCAATGCGTTTACCTTGCCTGTTGCAGTATCAAACCGATCCTGTCGAGTTGGGGGAGTGGGCATGCAAGACCGATTGTGAGCTTAAAATCATACCCAAGCCGGCTACAGTGTAAATATTTTATTCCACTGGGTGATCGGTTATCTGTACGCTGACTGGGTCGCTTCCTTGTGCAAAAAGTTGTGAGCTGGCTCACTGGTTTGTTATCGTATCACTCATGACTCTTTCCAGTCATTTTTCTCGCTACTATTTCCCTTAATCCACAGAATAATACGCTGCATTGCTCACACTGCAATTTACGTTGTGGTGGCATTGTGCAGTGGAATTGAAGCCAATTAAACATGAAGAAAATAAACGAAAACAAAATGCTGCTTTTGCTGATTTTGTTAGTGGCTGTTGGGCAGATGACACAAACCATCTATGTGCCCGCAATGACACAAATTGCAACCGGATTAATGGTACGCCCAGGCGCAGTACAAGCGGTGATGGCCGCCTATTTACTGACATATGGTTTATCACAGCTCATTTATGGCCCACTGTCGGATAGGATTGGCCGCCGCCCGGTTGTGCTGGCCGGTTTACTGGTATTTGTTGCCGGTACACTATTGGCTATTTTAGCACCTAATTTAGACCTGCTGGTGGCCAGCAGCGCGATCCAAGGGTTGGGGACAGGGGTTGCGGGTGTCATGATCCGTACTGTGCCACGTGATCTGTTTGATGGGGCACCGCTGCGTCGTGCGAATAGCTTAATCAGTATGGGTGTTATTTTCAGCCCACTACTCGCGCCAATATTAGGGGGGGTATTATCCACCCATTTTGGTTGGCGAGCCTGTTTTGTCTTTTTACTTGGATTAGGATCTGCAGTATGGTTGTCCATGGCATGTTGGCTACCAGAAACACGACCAGAAGCAGCAAAAAATCATACAACCAGTCTGTTTAAAGGGTATAAACACCTGTTACAACAGCGCGATTTTGTGGGATATGTGCTGATTATGGTCTGTGCATTAGCTGGAATTGCGGTTTTTGAAGCCAGTGCGGGTGTATTGATGAGCAATGAGCTAGGGCTCAGTGAGGTGATGGTCAGTGTCTTGTTTATTCTCCCCTTACCCGCAGCATTTTTAGGCTCATGGTTAGCCTCACAAAAGCGTTTTACCTTACATCAATTGATGTGGATTGGGGTTAGCTCTGCAGTCTTTGCTGGTTTTGCAATGTGGGCATGTGGTGCACTCGGTATTCTTACTGTATATAGCCTATTGATTCCTGCAGCAATGTTCTTTTTTGCAGGCGGCATGCTGTTTCCATTGGCAACGACGGGGGCGCTCAACCCTTATCCACTGTTGGCCGGATCAGCCGGTGCTTTGGTGGGGGGCTTACAAAATATGGGCTCAGGCATGACTACGTGGCTCTCTGCAAGTTTGCCTATGCAAGGGCAAACAACCCTTGGTTTGTTGATGTTACTGATGGGTTTACTCATTGGTTTGAACTGGTTACTGATTGTCTACCGTCAGCGCCAGCAAAAGCAGCCATTATCGGCTCGCCGCATAGGTTAATACTATTTTGCATTCATATGCAGTGACATAACGATAAAAACGGTACTCTATGGAGTGCCGTTTTTGTAATTGTATAACAACACTGCTTATCATCAATAACGCATTGCGGCATTATCACAGAATAATCTGGCAGATCTCTGGGTCTTTACGATCTAAATAGTGAGTAGATTTAATGCGGCGAATGGTGCGCGATTTACCTCGGATCAACAGCGTTTCGGTGGTTGCCACATTGCCCTGACGATAAATACCCTCAAGCAGATCGCCTTTGGTGATCCCTGTTGCCGAGAAAATAACATTATCATTACGTGCCATATCTGACAGCGTCAGCACACTATTCGCTTCAATGCCCATCTCTGCACAGCGGGCCAGCTCACTTTCACCCAACCGGCGGTTCTCTTCACTGTCACCTTTTACCTGATGACGTGCCAGCAAACGGCCCTGCATATCGCCATCAAGCGCACGGATCACCGCCGCAGAGATAACGCCTTCTGGCGCACCGCCAATACCGTACAGCACATCCACTTCACTCTCTGGCATACAGGTCAAAATAGAGGCCGCGACATCCCCATCAGGAATAGCAAATACCCGTACGCCCATTGCTTGCATCTGTGCAATAGCACTGTCATGGCGTGGTTTAGCCAGTGTAATAACGGTCAGTGCATGCAGCGGCTTGTTCAGTTTTTCAGCCACACGGGTCAGGTTTTCAGTCAGGGACAAATTCAGATCTATCACCCCTTTTGCTGCCGGCCCTACTGCCAATTTTTCCATATACATATCAGGGGCACGTAAAAATGTGCCTTTTTCGCCCACAGCCAGTACTGCCAGCGCATTGGCCTGCCCCATGGCTGTCATCCGCGTGCCTTCAATTGGATCAACCGCAATATCAACGGCACAACCTTGACCAGTCCCTACTTTCTCACCGATATACAGCATGGGTGCTTCATCAATCTCACCTTCACCGATCACTATTTCACCGGCGATTTCAACTTGATTGAGCATAATGCGCATTGCACGCACTGCAGCATCATCGGCGATATTCTTATCGCCACGCCCTAGCCACTTATAACCGGCCAGTGCCGCTGCTTCGGTTACACGGGAAAACTCGATCGCTAATTCACGTTTCATGAGGGGAAACCTGTCAAAAAGAGAATGAATAAAAACGCTGCGAGTCTAGCATAAAACAGACGTAACCGTTTGCGCTTGCGCGTTTAAAATCACGCTCATTCCCTCTAAAAAAGGAAATCGTCACAGTAAAACAGAGTCTATAAGGGGGATAAAAACCGGTGCTTTAAACACAATTTGAAGGGAAAAGATAAAAAAACACCCGCTGACATCGTGCCAGCAGGTGGGATGTAAATTGAGAATTTGGTAGAATAACCAAAAACTTAGTTAGCTGCTGGTGCAGTTGCAGCAACAGGCTGACGAGCCTGATAACGTTGGTTAACTTTGGCTTGTTGCGCAGGGGTTAACAGGTTATACATTTGGTTGCGGATACGCGCTTGTTCAACTTGGCTATCAACACGCTGTGCATTGACTTTTTCAAACATTTTACGTGCTGCGGCTTCATCAAACTTAGAAGCTGTCATGATTTTATGCATTTCAGCACGGGTTTCACTGTCCATACGTGGCTGATGCTTTTGCTGCTGGCACAGAGCTTGTAGTTGTGCTTGCTGTTGTTCACTTAAGTTTAGCCCCTTGGTGCTAAAACCCATGCAATGCATTCCTTTATGCCCACCATTTTTCATGTGGTGCTTATGCATCATGCCAGTGTTTTCTGCTGGTGCAGCACCATTTGCAGCGGTCGTTGTTGCTGCGGTGGTTTGTGCCATAGCCAGACCTGACGTCAGTGCTAATACAGAAGCAATCATTACTTTATTCAGTACTCGCATGGTTTTTCCTTTTTAATAATTTTAACAGGGAGAGGAAATTTGTTCGTGAAGCCAGTAAGACGCATTGTAGGTGTATCTATGCAAAGAGTTGTCAGGTGGTGTAAAGCTATGTAAAGGGACATGGTTGTCAAACGGGGGATAGCATACCTTATATCAGGCGGAGGGACAGTATGACCAAACTATTGCTTGTGGATGATGACCACGAATTAACCGATTTACTCTCAGAATTGCTCGAAATGGAAGGCTTTTCAGTGCTTATTGCACATGATGGCGATCAAGCACTGCATATATTAGATGAGAGTATCGATCTGATTTTACTTGATATTATGATGCCAAAACGCAACGGGCTTGAAACACTCAAGGCATTGCGTTTGAACTTCACAACGCCAGTACTGATGCTGACTGCACGCGGCAGTGAGTTAGATAGAGTGCTGGGGCTAGAGCTGGGTGCGGATGACTACCTGCCTAAACCGTTTAATGATCGTGAACTCGTCGCACGCATTCGCGCTATTTTGC
The DNA here is from genome assembly GCF_051652165.1 of Plesiomonas sp. Taxonomy (GTDB): domain Bacteria; phylum Pseudomonadota; class Gammaproteobacteria; order Enterobacterales; family CAMTGL01; genus Plesiomonas. Next base: position 95,998 of record NZ_JBOFTR010000017.1, on the reverse strand, counting down.
GACGAACTATCCGGGCCAGTGGCAGTGAAGAGAAGGGGCACGAGAGCCTGATTTTTGATGTGATCACACTCTATCCAGGGCGACAAGAGGTGCGTTATCAAGATACTGCCCTCGATTTAACGGGAACTGAATTTACCCTGTTGCACCTGTTAATTCAGCATCCTGGTGAAATTATCTCGCGGGAAACCTTAAGTCTCGACATTTTAGGTAAACGCCTTTCACCGTTTGACCGTTCAATTGATATGCACATGTCTAATTTGCGTAAAAAATTGCCTGAGCGCAGTGATGGCCAACCTTGGTTTAAAACCCTGCGAGGGCGCGGTTATCTGTTGGTGACCACGGCATGATGGGGGTACTCACTACCCTCAATAGCCTGACTGCGCGAATTTTTGCGATTTTTTGGTTTACGCTGGCATTGGTGTTGTTGTTGGTGTTGATGTTGCCACGCTGGGATAGCCGCAATGTGACCGAACTGTCACCACGTGAAAGAGTTACCTATCAACGCATGGCTAACCAACTCAGTCGGCAACTGCAAGCCTTGCCCGCTGATGCAACAGATCGGCAAATTCGGCAATCGCTAAATAGCAATCAGCACTCTCGTGTGCGGGTGGTGATCCAACGGGGTGATGGTTTACTCCTTAGCTCAGGTCATATGGGCGCGCGCGACATGAATAATTTTGTCTCGCTGTCAGAAGATTTACAGCATCCGCGTAAAAAGCTGTACGACCAGCGCATCGTTATTGGGCCCTTTATTGTGTTTGCGCACAGTGAAATATACCGCCTTTTTTTATCGCACCCTACCGATCCTAATCGAGGGCTGATTAACTACTTGCTCGATCACCCAATCACCCTATTGGCAGTGACAATGCTAAGTAGTACCCCCTTTTTGTTATGGTTAGCTTGGAGTCTGGCACGCCCAGCGCGGCGTTTACAGCAAGCTGCCAATAAAGTGGCAGGTGGCGAACTCACCCTTGATCCACTGCTTGAGCGTGGATCAAAAGAGTTTCGTGCTGCAGGGCGCAGTTTTAACCAAATGGTCACCGTTCTTGAGCAGATGGTTGGGAATCAACAGCGTCTGTTATCTGATATCTCTCATGAGTTACGCACCCCACTGACTCGCTTACAACTGGCGACCGCACTGGTACGCCGCCGTCAGGGGGAAAGCAGTGAGCTGGCCCGAATTGAAACCGAAGCCCAGCGGTTAGACGGTATGATTGGCGATCTCTTGGCGCTGTCGCGTTTACAGCTCAACAGCCATCTTGATCGTGAAGCCCTGCATGCAGATGAGTTATGGGAACCTGTGTTAGACGATGCGACCTTTGAGGCAGAACAGAGCGGAAAAACCTTAGTGATTGAGGATGTGCTGCAACCGTGGCCACTGAGCGGTAATCGTGCACTGCTCGAAAGTGCCCTTGAGAACGTGATCCGCAATGCTCTGCGCTATGCGTATCATATGATTAGCTTGCGCTTTCAATGTGATACGGGCAGTGATATGCCACGTATGCTGCATATTTTTATTGATGATGATGGGCCAGGCGTGCCACCCGAAGAGCGAGAGAAAATTTTCCGCCCCTTTTACCGTACCGATGAAGCACGTACGCGGACTTCTGGTGGAACCGGTTTAGGGTTGGCCATTGTGGATAATGCGATTCGACAGCATCGTGGCACAATCAGTGCTAGTACCAGCCCACAAGGTGGATTACGGGTGATCATTAGCTTACCGTTAGCCGACTAAAGCGTTTTATCCGTTAACGCTGTTATTCACTGGCCGGTTTTTTGTTAACTGGCCAGTGTTATCGTATTTTACCCTTTCGTATGGATCGGGTATTCTCCTGCTACTCTATTAACCCTGATCAGTGAAATCCTCTGTATGCTGAATATCGTTCTGTATCAGCCTGAAATTCCGCCGAATACTGGCAATATTATCCGTTTGTGTGCCAACACGGGCTATCGGTTGCACCTGATCGAACCGCTTGGATTTACTTGGGATGATAAGCGCCTGCGTCGGGCGGGGCTCGATTACCATGAGTTTACTGCAATTAAACGTCACCACGATTATGCCGCTTTTCTGGCCAGTGAGCAGCCAATGCGCCTGTTTGCGCTGACCACCAAAGGCACGCCAAATCACAGTGAAATCAACTATCAAGCAGGGGATTTTCTGCTATTTGGCCCAGAAACTCGTGGTATTCCGGCTGACATTTTAGACGCGTTACCACCAGAGCAAAAAATCCGAATCCCCATGTGCGCAGAGAGCCGCAGCATGAATTTGTCAAATACCGTGGCTGTTGTGGTGTATGAGTCATGGCGGCAGTTAGGGTATGCAGGAGCGCGCTAGTTTGCGTGCGTGATGAAAGGGTCAATTGTACCGTTGCGTAAGCTAATCCTCACCTAACGGCGGCGGTTAAATACCGTCGCCATGCGAGAAGTGATGCCGCAGCAGATCAAAGTCTTGATCCATCTCCAGTGAGGGCTTGGCACAACCTGGTCGCCCGACAATACGCGCAGGAATACCCGCGACAGTGGTATGTGGTGGTACAGCCTGTAACACCACTGAACCTGCGCCAATCTTAGCCCCGCGCCCGACTTCAATATTGCCCAGTACTTTTGCACCTGCGCCAATCATTACCCCTTCACGGATTTTTGGATGGCGATCGCCCGACTCTTTACCCGTGCCACCAAGAGTGACATTTTGCAAAATAGACACATCATTTTCGACTACTGCCGTTTCACCAATTACAATGCCGGTGGCATGGTCGAGCATAATCCCGTGGCCAATACGAGCTGCCGGATGAATATCTACGGCAAACACTACCGAGATTTGGTTTTGCAAGTAAATGGCCAGTGAAGTGCGATTTTGCTGCCATAACCAATTTGCCACCCGATAGCCTTGCAGCGCATGAATACCCTTTAAATACAGCAGTGGCGTAGTACACATGCTGACGGCCGGATCACGATCGCGTACAGCGCGGATATCGAATGCTGCACTTTCAATGATGCCACAATCGTGTTCGTGTGCCTCTTCAATGATCTCTCGCACTGAAATGGCAGGCATTGTTGCTGTTGCTAATTTGTTGGCTAAAATATAGCTAAGTGCATTACCTAAATGGTTGTGTTTTAAAATCGTGGCATGAAAAAAACTGGCCAGCATTGGCTCGCCTTCAACCAGTTGCCGCGCCTCTTGTTTGATCTCTTGCCAGATCAGATCCAGCTCTGGTTTATACATGCCAACCGACTCCACCATAACCCACAGACATAGGTATTACTCGTTTTTGCTGGCACGCGCGAGCAGTGCAACAGCCGCTTCACGCGCATCTTTCCCGCAATAAAGCACCTGATAAATTTGTTCCGTAATCGGCATTTCAACGCCAAGGCGTTGGGCTAAAATATACACCTCTTTGGTATTGCGATACCCCTCAACCACCTGACCGATACTCTGTTGGGCGGTATCGACACCATTGCCTTGCCCTAACATAAGCCCAAAACGGCGATTGCGTGATTGGTTATCTGTGCATGTTAATACCAGATCGCCTAATCCGGCCATGCCCATAAAGGTGGCAGGCTCTGCGCCCAACGCGACCCCTAACCGGCTCATCTCGGCCAAACCACGGGTAATAAGTGCAGTGCGTGCATTAGCACCAAACCCCATACCGTCAGAGATACCCGCACCAATGGCGATCACGTTTTTTACCGCACCACCGAGCTGCACACCGACAAAATCAGGGTTGTTGTAAACACGAAAACTTTTTCCACAATGAAACAAGGCTTGCAAATCTGCAGAGAATTGTGGATCGGTTGCTGACACTGAAATGGCCGTTGGCATACCAGCAGCCATCTCTTTGGCAAATGTTGGGCCAGAGAGCACCGCCAGTGGTATTGCATCACCTAAAATTTCACGCGCCACCTCTTCTAAAAGGCGGCCGGTATCCGCTTCGAGCCCCTTCGTTGCCCAGACAATCCGGCTTTCAGGGCGTAAATAAGGTTTGATCTTCGTCAGCACTTGGCCAAATACATGGCTAGGAACAACAATCAGGAGATCACGGCTAGCGGCCACGGCAGTGGCTAAATCGGGTTCGATTGCCAATGCCGCAGGGAAGGGAACACCCGGCAAAAAAGCACTGTTTTCGCGCGAAGAGACCAGACTCGCCATGTGCTGTGGATTATGTCCCCACAACATGACACGGTGATGATTACGAGCAAGAGTAAGAGCAAGTGCTGTACCGTACGAACCGGCACCGATCACTGTCATGGCGACATCTGGTTTCATCATGGTGTTATCTTCTTTTTTCGGCAACAAAACAGAATGTATTGCTGCAATTATGCCTGTTCAGTTTGACCTTGTTGAGCTTGTTCTTGCAAGTAGTTCATGAACAATGCATCAAAATTTACTGGCGCTAAATTCAATTGTGGGAATGTACCGCGGGTCACTAGACTCGTCACACACTCACGGGCATACGGGAACAGAATATTCGGGCAGTATGCACCTAGGCAGTGTGCTAATTGTGAAGCATCAAGGCCTGCTACAGAGAAAATACCGGCTTGCTGAATTTCACATAAAAACGCAACCTGATCGCCAACATTTGCCGTCACAGTCAAACGCAGAACCACTTCATAAGCGTTATCACCTAGCTCATTTGATGCAGTATCCAGATCTAATTTCACATCGGGCTGCCACTCTTTTTGGAAAATAGTTGGCGAGTTAGGTGCTTCAAAAGAGACATCTTTCGTGTAAATACGCTGAATTTGGAACAGGGTTTCACTCATATTTTGCTCAGACATGACAATTATTACCTTCTAGTTTCGTTTCCTTGAAAACGGGGAGGATGCTTTGCCAGTGCTGTTGCCATAGACATTGGTGGCGTTTATTGCACTGTATAGCAAAGCGTAATAATAAACGAAGTGTTTACTTTCCACGCGCCAATGGCATGTGAGCGGCTGACCAGCCAGTAATCCCTTCGCTCAGTACGCTAACTTGCGAAAAACCGAGCTTATGCAAGTTCTCTGCCGCACTGCGTGCGGTCATTCCGGTAGCACATACTACAATAACAGGCTGTGCTTTATACTTTTCTAGCTCACCGACATGATTATCTTTAATCGCAGAGGGCAGGATGTTTACACTATCAACGATATGGCCTTTACGATAATCCTCAGGTGAGCGGATATCGACTGCTATCGCATTTTCACGATTGAGCAGTTGTGTAGCACGTGCATTATCGACCGTTTTAATGGGGGAAAAACGGCTTTTATATGTGGTTACGATCACGGCCACAAATAGCCCAATCCATGCCACACTAAGAAGGGTGTGACCCTGAATAAATTGCATGATTTGTTGCTGCATAGTATTTCGCCATTAAGGGTAAATGAGTGAAAGAGGTCTGAGTATACCTGCCTAGAACACCAATTACAGCTTTCCCGCCTACTGATCACTGCAATATGTGGGCGTATTGGCACTCAGTAATCCTTATTGCCAATTTGTCAGAGTAATAACCGCCTCGTTTTGTTCCATTGTGGGCCAAAATAGAGCCAACCTATCGTGCTTCATACCCTGTAGTATTCGCGCCACAAGCAGATAAAAGCACAACGTAAAAACCATAACAATGTGCAGGGAAAAGAGCATAAAAGTCAGAAGGGGGTAAACACAGTGAGTACTAATCGTGTTAACGTGCGCAAAAAAAGTAAAGACAGAACCTAAGAAAAGTGAATAAAGGAATGAAAGAAAGATGGAGTAAAAAGAGAAGGCATTTTTGTGATAAGGCGATTGCATACATACAAAGTGCATTCACTTAAAACAGAGACGAATACACAAGAAAATATAGCAAATGCACGCTCTGACCTTGTTCATGGTAATAGAATGCAAAAAGCCCGCTCATTGAGCGGGCTTTTTTTAATATGGTCGGTGAGAGAGGATTCGAACCTCCGACCCACTGGTCCCAAACCAGTTGCGCTACCGGGCTGCGCTACTCACCGTATGACGCGCATCTTAATCAGCACACATGATCGCGTCAACTCTTTTTATAATCAGAAGGGTGCAACTGTATTTTTATTGCCCTATTTGTATTATTTATCAACAAGCTATACGTTGTTTTTTCTGTCTCTCTTCATTTTTGTATCAATACACTGCACGCACCGGTTAATAGCATAAAAAAATGGTCATGCGATATACATAAAGATGTAAGCAATTTTCGTAAATAGGCAACAGAAAAAATCATGCAATCCTAAAATCTATGATGGCTCTCAGATAAATCGATTCAAATAGCTGTTATATTTTTCCAATTCTGTTTTAGAACCGCAGTAGTTTGCTGCGCACACCACAAATAATGCATCTTATTGATAAGATTGTTGATTGGAGAGTACAAGCATGCGTCGTCCATTAGTGATGGGTAACTGGAAGCTAAACGGTAACAAAGCCATGGTGCAAGATCTGATCGCAGGTCTAAATGCGGAATTGGCCGGTGTTGAAGGTTGTGGCGTAGCCATTGCACCGCCGGTGATGTATCTGGCTGAAGCCCAGAACGCATTAGTCAATTCTGCGGTGGTATTGGGTGCACAAAATGTGGATGTGAACGTTGCAGGTGCATTTACCGGTGATATCTCTCCTGAGATGCTCAAAGAGTTTGGTGCACAGTACATTATTATTGGCCACTCTGAGCGTCGTACTTACCACCATGAGAGCGATGCGTTTATCGCACAAAAGTTTGCCGCACTCAAAACGGCAGGTTTAACACCTGTACTCTGCATTGGTGAAACGGATGCACAAAATGAAGCCGGTGAAACAGAAGCGGTGTGTGCAACTCAACTCGATGCAGTACTTACAACATTAGGCGCGCAAGCACTGATGGGCGCAGTGATTGCCTATGAACCTATCTGGGCCATTGGTACAGGAAAATCGGCAACTCCTGCACAAGCACAAGCAATTCATGCATTTATTCGTGGCCATATTGCCAAGCATGATGCTGCCGTTGCAGAACAAGTTATTATCCAGTACGGTGGTTCAGTTAACGCGGCTAATGCTGCCGAGCTGTTTACTCAGCCAGATATCGATGGTGCACTGGTCGGTGGTGCATCACTCAAAGCAGATGCTTTTGCCGTCATCGTAAAAGCGGCTGCAAAAGCAAAAGCGTAATTGTGTTTCTATCTTGTTGGGGCGAGGTAATACTTTGCCCCAACAAGGTGTTTAGGGAAATTAATGCAGTTATATTTAGTATAAACGCGAATATTGATAATATCATGTATCGGCTTTTTATACTTGTTATTGCACCAATAGCCTACCGTGATACTAACAGCCCGTAATAGCATCGACGGTCAGAACGTGAGCCACTTTTTCGAGCATGCGCAAGGTAGCATTTTGGTCATCATCACACGCGGCGATGCAGCAATCACTGACCACTGTACAGATAAAATCTTGATCGTGCGCTTCACGTACTGTGCTTTGCACAACTAAATCAGTCGCACAACCTGCCATAACCAATTGGGTAATTCCTGCAGCCCGTAACCGCAATGCCAAGTCAGTACCATACCATGCACTCACACGGTGTTTGGTGATCACATCTTCCCCTGCTTGCGGCGCAAACGCTGGATAAAACTCTCCGCCCCAACTGCCATCTTGGAATGCACCGGCTTTTGCTGCACCAGCGAATAAAGGTGAGTTAGTGTTTACTTCGCGATAATCAGCAGAAAAAGCAACCCGTACATGTATCACTTTCCACTGCTGTGCCCGTGCATGATGTAAAAGCGTAGCGATATGCTGCAAAGAGTGGTGTTGGTGCGCAAACTCAGCATAACCTCGTGCGGCTGATTTGCCCTGCGGGTCAATAGTTTCGTTCATAAAATCGAGCAGTAATAGCGCAATTTTTGGGGTCGCATGGTGGTTATCTTGGCAGCATGATACAGACATGGGTTTACCTTATTTATTCTAGAAATAGTGACAGAGATAAAAGAAAAAGTATGCGCTAGAGCCCTCTCTCCTTCAAGAAAATCACGGGGTAATCTTGTGTGCAGTTGCGTCAATGGCAGCATAGGCGACATAACGTGGAAAACGTTATACTGGCCTTCATAGAAAAACGAGAGGCAAAATGAGCCAGTATGAAAACAGAATCAGAAGGGGTTACACCATGAATCAGGATTATGGGCGCTGGGTAAAACTGGCTGCCTTATGTTCTACCTTAGTGGCCACCTTGCTGCTATTGGTAAAAATAGTGGCATGGTGGAAAACCGGTGCTGTCAGCCTATTGGCTTCGGTGGTTGATTCGCTCCTGGATATTGCTGCGTCATTAACTAACCTATTGGTGATCCGTTACTCGTTGCAACCACCAGATGAAGATCACCGATTTGGCCACGGTAAAGCTGAGTCACTGGCGGCATTGGCACAAAGTGCCTTTGTCTGTGGGTCGGCATTTTTCCTGCTATTACAAGGGGTAGAGCGCCTAATCAAGCCACAACCTATGGACGATCTGAGTCTAGGGGTTGCGGTGACCTTATTTGCACTATTAGTCACTTTAATGCTACTGATTTTTCAGCGTTACGTCGTACGCCGTACCGATAGCCAAGCCATTAAAGCTGACATGCTGCATTATCAAAGTGATCTACTGATGAACGGCGCGATTTTGCTGGCGCTGGGTTTAAGCTGGTGGGGCTGGGGTAAAGCTGATGCGCTGTTTGCAATCGGCATTGGTTGCTACATTTTAGTCAGTGCATTTTACATGGCATATCAGGCAGTGCAGTCATTAATGGATCAAGCATTGCCTGTTGCAGAGCGTGAGCAAATTTTACAAAAAGTGCGGTCTACTGCGGGTGTCATGGGGGTGCATCAGTTACGTACTCGCCGTGCTGGGCCTACACGCTTTATTCAATTGCATCTTGAGTTAGATGATGCCTTGCCGCTGGTTGATGCGCATAGGATTGCTGACGGGCTGGAAAAAGATCTGATCGCGATGTTTCCCGGTGCCGATGTGATGATTCACCAAGATCCTGTTTCTGCTGTACCTGAAGAGATGAAAGACAGTGCACAAGGCCAAACCGTTTCAGGATGAAAAATCAGCTATGGTAGGTTGATGAGACATAAAACGTTAAGCTGAATGGAGTAAGCTTGGCGATCTTGTCTGCCCAGTAGGTGAGATGAGTTACTGTGATGAGCATCAACGTAGTTTTTTGTCAAAATTGTAATACTCATCACTTCATTTTATTACTATTAGCGTTACTGGGCGTGAATGAGGGTAGCGTGCCGATTGTTGAGTTGTAATACAGAACAGCAGTGACATTGGGGGATGCCTGTTGTGCTGTACAACGAAAACAATCATTAACTTCGAGAGTCAGAGGGTTGTCATGATCAAAAAGATTGGCGTATTGACCAGCGGTGGTGATGCACCGGGAATGAATGCTGCAATTCGTGGTGTTGTGCGTGCGGCATTAGGCGAAGGATTGGAAGTGTACGGGATCCAAGATGGATATCTGGGTCTGCATCAAAACCGGATTCGTCAACTTGATCGCCAGAGCGTATCAGATGTCATTAACCGTGGTGGTACATTTTTAGGCTCGGCACGCTTTCCAGAGTTCCGTGAAGAGAAGATCCGTCAAGAATCTATCGCCAATTTACATCAGCATGGTATTGATGCGCTGGTGGTTATCGGCGGTGATGGCTCTTACATGGGTGCAAAAAAGCTGACTGAAATGGGTTTCCCGTGTATCGGTCTGCCGGGCACAATTGATAATGACGTAGCTGGTACTGACTATACTATAGGTTATTTTACCGCGTTAGAAACGGTACTCGAAGCGATTGACCGCCTGCGTGACACCTCCTCTTCACACCAGCGTATCTCGATTGTTGAAGTGATGGGTCGTCATTGTGGCGATCTGACACTGGCAGCGGCCATTGCAGGTGGCTGCGAGTTTATCGTTATCCCTGAAGTTGAATTTAACCGTGCTGAACTGGTCGATGAGATCCGTGCCGGTATCAGTAAGGGTAAAAAACATGCCATCGTTGCTATCACTGAGCATATGTGTGATGTGAATGAACTGGCGCGCTTTATCGAAAAAGAGACTCAGCGTGAAACCCGATCCACTATTTTGGGCCATATTCAGCGCGGTGGTGCACCGGTCGCTTACGATCGTATTTTAGCGTCTCGTATGGGGGCGTATGCTGTTGATCTGCTGCAAGAGGGTTACGGTGGCCGTTGTGTTGGCATCCTCAATGAGAAGATGGTACACCACGATATTATTGATGCGATTGAAAATATGAAGCGCCCGTTTAAAGCTGATTGGCTGGCAACGGCAAAAAAACTGTTCTAATGTCAGCGGCAATGCCGTTGCTCACAGACGATGATTTACCGCCTCAGGTTCATGAGTAGGTAAAGCTAAAGGGCTTGTGAACTGTGCGATATAAATGACGCAGGATAAAGATGGTTATGTGAGCATGACGATTATATCAACGCGACTGCATAAATAGTACCGTGTGAATTGCACCCCAAACGTTGGGTATACCAACAAAGTAAGGTGCATTTTTTTATCGTATGCGTATATCCGTACAGAGAGTACACCGAGCTATCAAGGCATTTATTTGGGCGTTATTGGCGGATTAAGTGCCTCACGATTAAGCACACTGGCGCGGTGCAGATAGACCGTTACCGCAGGTGCAGTGGCTAACACCTTCCCCTTATCAAACAGTTGTGCACTGATCTGATGTGAACCTCGGTCAATATTTTTCAATTGTTGCTGAATACTGCGGGTAGGCAGTCCGTTTGGGCTACCATCTAGCAACAGTTGCACTGTTTGGCTCTCAGTGAGTTTGGGAACAACCATCACAGTCACATCAATATCACCACTATTGTTACGAACAGTTTGCTCATCAATTGGCGATAAAATTGCAATTTGGGTTGTTAAGTTGCTGACCTCTTGCGGGTGGATGCGTGGCACACTGGCCGTGCTACTACTGGCAACCGACGCTCGGTTAGGTAGTTTACTGCTTGGCAGTTTGCCAGAGTCATATTTTATCGGCGCACTGGGTGAAATCTCTTTACAGGTCGCCCCTTTAGTTTTGGTGGTACTAAAGTGTGTCGTACCACGAGCGTCTGTCCATGAACAGATCACGCGAGTTTCACTGGCCAGCACCGGTGTGCTTAATAGCAGCAATGTTAAACAAAACAGGCGCATGACGCATTCTCCGCAAATCAAAAAAGTGGGGTTTTAGGCTACCACACAGTATCTCTATAGTTATGCTGCGTGAATGGCGATACCAGATATTCCGTGCATGTCTGAGATTTTGTATGAAGATCTGGTGACACGATAGCGTTACGTTATCGCAATATTCATCATAACGTTAAGGTACGATACTGCAGATTGGCGTTACAACACGTCACGATAATACCGCAATGGTATAGTGTCATCAGTTCAGGTGGTGTACCGCAAGCGTAAAAAAGCCCGCTTGTGAGGCGGGCTGAAAGTTTCCACGGCAACAAAATGAGTTGTTACACGCATGAGCGGTGAAGTTTCCGCCAGTGTTTTATTTTTCGATAGGCTAAATGCAAGTTTAGCAGCAAGAAAAACTTAAACGCTGTAGTACATTTCAAACTCAACAGGATGCGGCATCATGCGCACACGGTCGATATCCGCGCGTTTCAACTCAATATAAGAATCGATAAAGTCATCAGTAAATACACCACCACGGGTTAAGAACTCGCGGTTTTCGTTAAGTGCTTGCATTGCTTCTTCCAGAGAACCGGCAACAGTTGGGATCTCAGCCGCTTCTTCCGGTGGCAGATCGTACAGGTTTTTATCCATGGCATCGCCAGGATGAATTTTGTTGATGATGCCATCAAGACCGGCCATCAACTGGGCAGCAAACGCCAAGTATGGGTTAGCACCTGGATCTGGGAAGCGCACCTCAATACGGCGAGCTTTCGGGCTGGCAACCACTGGAATACGGATAGAGGCCGAGCGGTTACGGGCAGAGTATGCCAGCATAACTGGCGCTTCATAACCTGGCACCAAACGCTTGTAGGAGTTAGTGGTTGGGTTAGCAAAAGCGTTGATGGCTTTTGCATGCTTGATGATACCGCCGATGTAGTACAGTGCCATTTCAGACAAACCGGCATACTTATCACCTGAGAACAGGTTTACGCCATTTTTTGCTAAAGACTGGTGGCAATGCATGCCTGAGCCATTATCACCGTACAGAGGTTTAGGCATAAAGGTTGCAGTTTTACCGTATGCATGCGCAACGTTGTGCACCACATATTTATAAATCTGAATTTCGTCTGCTTTGATGGTCATGGTGTTGAAGCGGGTAGCCACTTCGTTTTGGCCAGCAGTGGCCACTTCATGGTGGTGTGCTTCAACCACTAAGCCCATCTCCTCCATCACCAAACACATGGCAGAGCGCAGGTTTTGTGATGAATCAACCGGGGCAACCGGGAAGTAACCGCCTTTGACGGCCGGACGATGGCCTTTGTTGCCACCTTCGTACTCTGTGCCGGTATTCCATGCCGCTTCGATATCATCAAGCTTAAAGAAAGAGCCAGAAATGCCGGTGCTAAAGCGTACATCATCAAACACAAAAAACTCAGGCTCTGGCCCGAATAACACCGTATCAGCAATGCCAGTAGAGCGCAGGAAATCTTCTGCACGTTTGGCGATAGAGCGCGGATCGCGATCATAGCCTTGCATTGTTCCTGGCTCAAGAATATCGCAACGAACGATCAGTGTGCTTTCATCAGTGAACGGATCTATCACAGCAGTGGTTGGATCAGGCATTAAAACCATGTCTGATTCATTAATGCCTTTCCAGCCTTCAATAGAAGAGCCATCAAACATCTTGCCCTCTTCAAAGAAGTCAGCATTGACTTGATGTGCTGGAATTGATACGTGCTGCTCCTTGCCTTTGGTGTCAGTAAAGCGCAGGTCAACGAATTTAACTTCGTGTTCTTGCAGCAGTGCTAATACGTGTTCAGCTGACATGGTGTAACCTCCGATGTTGTCGCAATCATGGTGTTGTCGTGGATGTTTAGTGCACAAACTCACGGATAAATGGGTTGCGTGCGGCTAATGTATACCTGATTTGTTGCTCATTTATATCTGAAACCTAGGCCGCTTCGTGCCTTCATAATGAACTAAGCGAGAAGCATGCCAACTCTAATGGTTCGTGATATTCCCTGTGAAGGAGCAGCATGCCATGTCAAACTGTGGTGTTCAACCCCGTAGTAATGCACTAATATGGTGAGTGGTCGCACTATTTTGGTGCAACGAAGGAATTAATATCCTTCTATATCAAGTTGGTTGTATAATTCATCAGCGAAGTGAGCAGAGGATTCGCCAAGTTTGCCGTTAAAATCATATTGAGATCGATATGTGGCAGCAAAATGATGATTCTTCTGTAATAATGTTCACACTGTAATTGTGTACCTTGTGAAGTGGCTCACGCCCGCAGGCAGGTAAACTTGCCAGCAATGTTTTGCTGTGATCGGTTTAGTCTTTTGCTCAACCTGTGTACAATAGCCGCTAATTTGTTAACCCCCCAGAGACCACATCTGTGATTGAGAATCTGCGTAATATCGCCATCATTGCCCACGTTGACCATGGTAAAACCACCCTGGTTGATAAGCTACTGCAACAATCCGGCACTCTCGGAGAGCGTAATGACGCGACCGAACGTGTAATGGACTCCAACGATCTGGAAAAAGAGCGTGGGATTACCATTCTGGCTAAAAATACTGCTATCGAGTGGAACGGATACCGCATTAACATCGTTGACACCCCAGGTCACGCCGACTTCGGTGGTGAAGTAGAGCGTGTGATGTCGATGGTAGATTCCGTGCTGTTGCTGGTAGATGCAATGGATGGCCCGATGCCACAAACCCGTTTCGTGACCCAAAAAGCATTTGCTTATGGTTTGCGTCCGATTGTGGTTATCAACAAAGTTGACCGTCCGGGTGCACGCCCTGATTGGGTTGTTGATCAGGTCTTTGATCTGTTTGTTAACCTTGGTGCAACGGATGAACAACTCGACTTCCCTATCGTTTATGCTTCAGCACTGAACGGTATTGCAGGTCTGGAAACGGATCAGATGGCAGATGATATGACGCCACTGTTCGAAACTATCGTTAAGCACGTTGAACCTCCAAAAGTTGAGATGGAAGCACCATTCCAGATGCAAATCTCTCAGCTCGATTACAACAACTATGTTGGTGTTATCGGTATCGGCCGTATCAAGCGTGGTTCAGTGAAGCCAAACCAGCAGATTGTTATCATTGATAGCGAAGGCAACCGTCGTAACGGTAAAGTCGGTAAAGTGCTGGGCCACATGGGTCTGCAACGTATTGAAGCTGATGTGTGTGAAGCGGGCGATATCATCGCTATCACCGGTTTAGGTGAACTGAATATCTCTGATACGCTGTGCGATCCAGCAGCAGTTGAAGCTCTGCCAGCACTGACGGTTGATGAGCCTACTGTTACCATGTTCTTCTGTGTAAACACCTCGCCATTCTGTGGCCGCGAAGGTAAGTTTGTGACTTCACGTCAGATCCTTGATCGTCTGCGTAAAGAGCTGGTACACAACGTTGCACTGCGCGTTGAAGAGACAGAAGATCCAGATGCATTCCGTGTATCAGGCCGTGGTGAATTGCACCTGTCTGTTCTGATCGAAAACATGCGTCGTGAAGGTTACGAGCTGGCAGTATCTCGCCCGAAAGTAATTTTCCGTGATATCGATGGCCGTAAACAAGAGCCATTCGAGCAAGTGACTCTGGACATCGAAGAGCAGAACCAAGGTTCTGTGATGGAAGCGATGGGTCTGCGTAAGGGTGAAATGCGCGATATGATCCCTGATGGCAAGGGCCGTATCCGTTTGGATTACATCATCCCTAGCCGTGGCCTGATCGGTTTCCGTACCGACTTCATGACCATGACTTCTGGTACTGGTCTGCTGTACTCCAGCTTCAGCCACTATGATGACGTGCGTCCGGGCGAAATCGGTCAGCGTATCAACGGTGTTCTGATCTCTAACGGTACAGGTAAAGCACTGGCTTATGCCTTGTACAGCCTGCAAGATCGTGGTCGTCTGTTCTTGGGTCACGGTACTGAAGTTTACGAAGGTCAAATCATCGGTATTCACAGCCGTTCTAATGACCTGACTGTAAACTGTCTGCAAGGTAAGAAGCTGACTAACATGCGTGCTTCTGGTACAGACGAAGCGACAACGCTGGTTAGCCCTATCAAGATGACGCTAGAGCAAGCTCTTGAGTTTATTGATGATGACGAACTGGTAGAAGTTACACCACAAAGCGTTCGTATTCGTAAGAAACACCTGACTGAAAACGATCGTAAGCGCGCGCACCGTAAGTAATCCCTGTGGATTAGTGCTTGTGTGCTCGGCTACCTAATATGTCACTATGATATTTTAGGTGATGAGAAAGAGGATGCCTTCGGGTATCCTCTTTTTTTATTTATCACACAAAAAATGAAAGTGAAACTGAGGAGGAAAAGCAGCGTTGCGTTTTTTTAGGATGACAGTGTACTCAGCACCACTTACGTTTAATGAGTAAGAAATGTTAAGCAACGTAATGTTGTTGCGTGCATTATCATTACACAATGTTCTGATAAAATAACAATAGATGAGGGAAAGTGCGATGCAGACAGGGTTGCAGCCGACAATATGGCGGCAAAGTCGGAGTTTTCTCCGCCTATTATTGGCACGTAGCCATGAGAGCCGTTTGACCGTGACAGCCGGTTATCTTGCCTATGTGACACTGCTTTCATTAGTGCCTTTAGTGACGGTCATTTTTTCAGTCTTTACTGCTTTTCCGGTTTTTGTTGGGATCACCGATAAGGTAAAGCATTTTATCTTCAGTAATTTTGTGCCGGCAACCGGTGATGTGGTACAAAATTATCTTGATCAGTTTGTTTCTAATTCGAGCAACATGAGTGCGGTAGGCATTATTGCGTTGGTTGTGACTTCGTTACTGCTTATTTCTGCGGTCGATAAAGCGTTAAATGCAATCTGGCGCAGTAAACATCGCCGCCCGGCGATGGTGTCATTTGCAGTGTATTGGATGATTTTAACGCTTGGCCCACTGCTGGCTGGAACAAGTTTAGTCACTAGCTCCTATTTATTATCACTTAAATTGCTGACAGACACAGGCATTAATGGTGCGTTAGATCGGTTGTTAGTGCTGTTACCGATGATGTTATCTTTGTTGTCATTTTGGCTATTGTACAGTGTGGTGCCGACTGAACGGGTTGCAACACGGCATGCTCTTAGTGGTGCAATTTTTGCCGCACTATTGTTTGAAGTCAGTAAGAAAATTTTTACACTGTATATTACATTTTTCCCATCGTATCAGTTGATTTACGGTGCGATGGCCGTGATCCCTATTTTATTTGTTTGGGTTTATTTAAGCTGGTGTATTGTGTTATTAGGTGCAGAGGTTACGGCAGCATTGGGGGAATGGCAGCAACAAAAGCTAGTGAGCACACTGACCGTAAACCCTGACTCAGAAGGCAAATAAAGGCCAATAGCGTGCCGTTAAATATGTGTTCACCACGGTATAGGGAGTTGTTATGTTTCATTTGTATCCACCTATTCACCCGTTTGCAAGCGGCTTTATGCGCCGTGGAGAACACCAAATCTATGTAGAGCAGGCCGGTAATCCGCAGGGTATTCCGGTGCTGTTTGTACACGGTGGCCCTGGTGCGGGCTGCAATGAACAGAGCCGCCGTTTTTTTGATCCCGCCCGTTTTCATATTATTTTGTTTGATCAACGTGGCTGTGGCCGCTCACTGCCGTATGGCAGTGTGCAGGATAATCATCCACAAGCCTTAATTGATGATATGGAAGCGATCCGTGAATCGCTCGATGTATCACAATGGATGCTGTTTGGCGGTTCGTGGGGCAGTACGTTAAGTTTATTGTATGCGATTGCCCATCCGCAGCATGTCAGTGCAATGGTACTGCGCGGTGTTTTTCTTTCCCGCCAACAAGATTTTGATTGGCTCTACAGCCCGAAGGGCGGTGCCAGTCAGGTGTTTCCTGAGCATTACCAGCAGTTTATTGCACCACTTGGCCATGTTACCGATAGTGAGCAGGTGTTGGAGAGTTACTGGCAACGTCTGAGTTCGGATAATGAGTTAGAGCGCAGTGCCGCAGCAAAAAGCTGGGCGTTGTGGGAGGCGCATTTGATGCAGTTGCTGCCAGACCCAACGGTGTGGGAGCAGATGAGTAATTTGCAGCATGCGGTCGCGCTGGCACGGTTGGAGTGCCACTATTTTCGTGCGGCGACACGCTTGCCTGAGAATTTTATTGTGCAGAATGCGGCAGTATTGCAGGCGATACCGCTGCGTATTGTGCATGGCCGTTACGATATGGTGTGCCCGTTTGAGAATGCATGGCAGCTTTGCCAAGTGTTGCCACAAGCCACCTTGCAGGTAGTGCCAAATGCGGGCCACAGCAGTTTAGAGCCGGGGATTACCGACGGGTTGATTCGGGCACTGCTTAAGCTAACGGAGGCATACCCGCTGTAGTTGCCGATTTGGGTCTTTCAGAAAAAGAGAGTGATTAGGATGATTGGATTGATTCAGCGTGTGCGTGAAGCACGGGTCGAGGTTAACGGGCAAGTGGTGGGGGAGATTGGCCACGGGCTGCTGATTTTGCTGGGTGTGGAAAAAGAGGATGATGAGGCGAAAGCGCGTCGTCTGGTTGATCGGGTGTTGGGTTATCGCATTTTTGATGATGCCGATGGCAAGATGAACCTGAATGTACAGCAAGCCGGTGGCAGTGTGTTGGTGGTTTCCCAATTTACGCTGGCAGCTGATACCCAAAAAGGGATGCGCCCAAGCTTTTCAGCAGCGGCTTTGCCACAACAGGCTGAGGCGTTGTACGACTATTTCAGTGCCTATTGCCGTGAAAAAATCAGCACAGCCCAAGGGCAGTTTGCTGCGGATATGCAAGTTAGCCTACAAAATGATGGCCCAGTGACCTTCTGGTTGCAGGTATAACGGTATATTAGGCCATGTATCTTTCTATTTGGTTGTGCCAGTGCGCGTGGGAATTTTAAGTCGCGTGGATATCAGCAACCTATTTTTCTCTTGATTTTTTAATTGTAAAGAGGGCGACAAGGATGTATCGCTTAAGTACGCCGCTGACAGCAGAAGCTTTGCAGCGTTATTACCATTTTCGCTGGCAGATGTTACGTGAACCACTACGCCAGCCGGTAGGATCAGAACGCGATGGTTATGATGCCTGCGCACATCATCAGATGGTGGTGGATGATCAGGATAATCCGGTGGCGATTGGGCGGGTCTATATCAATGCCGATGATGAGGCAGCGATCCGCTTTATGGCCGTTGATGCTCGTTTACGTGGGCGTGGTTTAGGGACTCTCGTGGCGATGGCACTAGAGTCAGTGGCACGCCAAGAGGGGGCAAAACGGGTCGTGTGTAGTGCCCGTGAAGAGGCTGTGCCTTTTTTTACTCAGCTGGGTTATCAAAATCACGGTGAGATCCAAGCGGGGCTGACAACACCAATACGGCATTTCTTGATGATAAAGCCGCTGCCAGATATGGATGCCATTTTACACCGGCCAGACTGGTGTCAGCAGTTACAGCAGGCGTGGTATCAGTCCATTCCGATCAGTGAAAAAATGGGGGTAAAGATTGTGCAGTACTCCGGCCAGCGTTTTGAAACAACACTGCCGCTGAATGCCAATTTGAATCCGCATGATTCGGTGTTTGCTGGCAGCCTATTTTCACTGGCAACGCTAACCGGTTGGGGGCTAATTTGGTTGCTGCTGCGTGAGCGTAATCTAGGTGGTGAGATTATTTTGGTAGATGCGCATATCCGTTATCCGCAGGCAGTGCGTAACCGTCCGCGGGCGGTGGCGGATCTGAATGATTTAGGTGGTGATCTGGATCGTTTGGCACGCGGACGCAAAGCCCGCGTGCAGATGAAAGTGCGCTTACTGACCGATGAGTCGCAAGGCGCGGTGTTTGTGGGTACTTACATTGTATTGCCTGCTGGTACACATTCAGGAACGCCATTCACTGAACTGCTGCTGTGAACAGATAAGCTATTTGGTGTTGTATCAGAGATACTCACTGTGTTTGCAGGGAGCGCCGATGGCACAGTTTTGATGAGTGGTGCAGCCCATATTCGCGTTAGCCGCTGGCAGTTAACACGGTTATCGAGTTGCAGTTGCAGTGGGTCTGGTGCGGCCATTAGGCTGACCGGTGGCTGTATAAGTGAATAACTACCACGGATCTTCCCTTGCAGTTGATCGCCGCTAAAGGCAGTATTTTGTACCTGTATTTGCCCATTTTGGGCTTGTAGATGCAGTTGTAGATTTTTCAGTACTGTTTGCTGCCCTTCGAGGGCAGCATGTGTAAGCCATTGATTAGGTAAAGATGACAGCGCAGCACTTTCCCATAAACGTGGGGCACTGATGTTGCGTAAGAGAGCTTGGTCAGCTGTGAGTTGCAGCTCTCCGTTGAGGGATTGCCGTACTGCATTCGCTGTACGCAGATTTGCGCGCAAGTGTAGTGTGAGATCTCCCACTCCCCGTAGGGGTAAAGTTTGCCATCCCCACCGTTGTAGGCTGTCGAGTGCTATCTGCTGTCCACTCAGTTGCAGGCTGGCTGGCCAGTTATCACGTTGCAGCAGTGTGCCACTCCCTTCAAGCAAGCCCTTTCCGGTAAATGCACTGAAATCACGTAAGGTGACTGCGCCGTTATCTGCGTGCAGATCAATGGCAACATTACGCATATCTACTTTGTTGACGGTGGCTTCGCGAGCACTAACGCGCAAGTTGCCATACCACAATCCCCACCGTTGCTGTTGTACCAGCTGCAGATTGCTGCCGTTGGCATTGAGGGCCGTGAATTGAAAAGGGTGCAGCGGGTTTGTATCCACCAATAAGTTGTTGTTGAGCTCTAGTTTTACGATGTCGATTTGGCTAAGTGCTGTTGGCAGTGGGCGAGTAAACCCTTGTACCCATTTTATGGGCATCGGGTATTCCACACCGGTGATATTGAGTTGATCCCATTGTAGGCGATGATCAGCCGAACGCCAGTTGCCATAGCCACTAATAAGCCCATTTTCAAAACGGGTACTAAAATCATCAATATTAATGCCCTCAGGCGTAAAGCTAAGGTGCAATGCAGGCTCGCGTAGGTGTAGATCTCCTTGCACCAGATCAGCTGCGTTGATATTCAGTTGACCCTCATGTGATGACCACATGCCTTGGCCGATGTGTAGGTTATGCAGGCTCAGATCAAGATCGTTAACTGACCAATCATTGCCTTCAACCCGTATGCCAATAAGATCAGCGCGTTGTAAGGTCATCTTGGGTAAGATGCGCCAATAGTGAGAAAGTAACGCAGGCAAGCGGTTATCTTGTAGGCGTAGATGTGTAAGCCGTAGCGCATTAATTTTCCATGCCCCTTGTGTGCTGCGCTCGGCTTTGGCTGTGATTTGCCCTTGTAGGATATCAGCACCAAAATCATCAATACTCAGTTTTCCTTGCTGCCAATGGCCCTGTAAAAAGAGGTTATTGAGGCTTAATTCACCTATCTCTAACTGTGGTGATGCGAGTTCAAAGCGGGTATTTTTCCCTAAAAAACGCTGTTGATCAGGGCTAAATGGGGTGATCCCGCCATTCACTGGATGGGCTGTTAAGGGCATGCCGGCAATACGGCTGCTGATAGCCATGTTATCAAGTTGCAGTAGTTGTGCGTATAAAAATGGGCTACTTGCCGGCTGTAGCAGTGCAGGGAGGCGCAACTCTCCTTCTTGTAATTGGATTTTTTGCCAGTGCAGTGGGTGCAATAAGGTTTGTAGATTCAGTGTTAAGGTGATTTGCCGTGCATCAACAATGGCAGTACCACGATGCGCTAAACGTACCTCTTTGAGGTGAATTTGGCGTGGCGATAACAGGTTGTGCTGAATACTCCGCAATGACAATTGATACGGCGTATGGGTGGAAACCCAACGGCTCACCTGCTCTGCGCCAAACGGTGTTTGCAAGAGTACGTAAGCCAATATGCTGGCTAACCCGAGTAAAACAACGAAGGTGGCTAAAAATTTTGTCAGTATCTTCATAATAGGCGATTGATGACAATCCAAAGCGTTATGCACAAGAAGAGTGGTGTTGCATATTGGATTCAATGTGTTGTCTATTCAAAGGGGACATGCCCGCTTTTGTATAGGCATGGGCTAACCGCATTTCAAGCTGAGGAGATGTTCCTAACTGTTGATAGACGTGCTCAAGACAGCGTATCGCCAAGTGTAGCAAGCCTTGTTTGAGGAGCAGATCAGATAAAAATAGGAGTTCTTCAGGTGTGCGCTCTTTGAGTATTTGGTTAAGTAAGGTGAAATTATCAGACATGGACTCTCCGTGTATTTTTTGTGGTAAGAACAGTACTTTTCCATAAGCAACATGTGCTGATTTTATCAACAGTCTGCCTGTTTCTGTTGTAAGTTTCTAGTCTTGCGGCATGTTGTTATTGATTATCTTGAACAGATACACCTGACGCGAAATAGCAGGTTCGTGCTCTGCGCTTAGCTGCTAGCAAGCGCGGTGGGCAGTGAAGAGCGTGCGGCGAGTTGAGTACAAAATATAATGCACTGAGTCATGTACTAAATAGAAATGCGCTTAATAGATCAAGTGAATGATCTATTAAGCGCGTTATAAGGGGGATGCGCTTGCTTAAGGTTATTTAACGGTTTGCTCTTCAGACACCGTTTGCGGCAAGATTAAGTTGAGTGCGATGGCTGTAAACCCTCCAGCCGCAAGACCAGATGAGAGCACTGAGCGCAACCACTCAGGGGCAAATTGCAGAATTTGTGGCTGTTGGGCTACGCCTAAGCCCATAGCCAGTGAAATAGCAATAATCAGCACAGCGCGATGATCGAGCTGTTCACGTGCAATAATTCGTACACCAGCGGCAGCAATTGAGCCAAACATCACAATGGTTGCACCGCCCAGTACCGGTTCGGGAATGCTCAGTACTCCGTTGGCGATTGAAGGAAATAGGCCAAGTAGCGTCAGCATTGCGGCTACGGCATAACCGACATAGCGGCTGGCAACGCCAGTCATTTGAATAACGCCATTGTTCTGGCTAAATGTTGAATTAGGAAAACTATTAAAGATTCCAGCAAGTATAGAATTGACACCATCAGCCAGCACCCCACCTTTAATACGACGGATGTAAATTGGCCCGCTAACAGGTTGTTCAGAGATCTCAGAGGTGGCGGTAATATCACCAATCGCTTCGAGCGAGGTGACTAAAAATACCAGTACCAGCGGCAGCAGTAAGCTCCAATCAACGCTCAGACCATAGTAGAGTGGCGTTGGCAGCATCAGTAATGGCGCATCGTGCGGAACACTCGGTAGCATGTTCAATGCCCATGCCACCAGATAACCGGCACCCATGGCAATCACCAGTGAAGCAACCCGTAAATAGGGGTTACGCTGGCGGTTAAGCAGTACAATCAGCCCGATAACTACACCGGCCAGCAGCAGATTTTTCGGGCTACCAAAACTGCCATCACTGAGCGCGCCAAAACCGCCGCCAATCGAGACTAAACCCACTTGAATCAGCGTCAGGCCAATTAAGGTCACGACAATACCCGAGACCAGTGGGGTAATCACTTTTTGCGCCAGATGCAAAATCCGCGATAACAGCACCTCACTGAATGAGGCCAGAATAATGGTGCCAAATAGCGCCGCCATCATGGTTGGCACATCTGCGCCACCCTGTTTTAAGGCCAGCCCTCCGGCAATAATTGGGCCGAGAAAATTGAAACTGGTGCCTTGAATTGAGAGTAAACCTGAACCCATTGGCCCGACCGTGCGAATAGTCAGAAAAGAGGCGAGGCCTGAAACAAACAGTGACATGCTGATGATGCGCTGGGTATCGGCGACTGGCAGGCCAAGGGCCTGACAAATCAGCAAGGGTGGCGTGATAACGGCCACAAACATCGCCAGTAAGTGCTGACCGGCCGCAAACAGGGTTTGTGGCAACGGCGGGCGATCATCGAGACGATAAACCAGATCGGGGTTATGTCGGGCGGCAGGTGCAGGAGTGGTATCGATGTGTTCCGGTTCGATAGCTTGTGAGCTCATGCTAGATTCCAGTGATCATAAAAGTGAGAAAACAGTGTGATGTATGAAGTCCACAATGATTGATTGTGGTTAGTGCATTAACGCGGGTATGGCTAGATATGGCGCGCATTTTAACGTGATCACCACAAAAAGCAAACGTTTGCCTGTGATCTTGGCGAGATTATCGGTTAGAGAATAGGATTATAAAAGCGGAATAACGCGGGAGAATCAGGCGTTGGAGTAGTCAGTACTGTGTGCTAACCAACGATCAATGATTGCCTGACTGTGCTGCGGATAGTGCTGGTGCAGGTAGCGCGCCAGTTTTTGTATATCGGGGATTAGATGTTGATCGCGCAACAGATCGGCAATTCGAAAGCTCATCATGCCGGTCTGTTTGGTGCCAAGCAGTTCACCCGGCCCACGAATATCCAGATCGCGCTGGGCGATAATAAAGCCATCGTTGCTGTCGCGCAGTACCGAGAGCCGCTGCTGGGCGGTTTTACTCAGCGGGGTTTTATACAGCAGCACACAGTGTGAGGCGATAGCGCCTCGGCCAACTCGTCCACGTAACTGATGCAACTGTGCCAAGCCTAGACGCTCGGGGTTTTCGATAATCATCAGGCTGGCATTGGGCACATCTACCCCGACTTCGATCACGGTAGTGGCGACCAGTAAGTTGAGTGCGCCGGCTTTAAACTCTGCCATCACAGCCTGTTTCTCTGTGGCTTTCATTCGCCCGTGTACCAGACCGATATTCAGGTGCGGCAGTTGCAAGCGCAGGTCAGCGGCTGTCTCTTCTGCTGCCTGTGCTTCGAGCACCTCTGATTCATCAATCAGGGTGCAGACCCAGTATGCTTGCCGCTGCTCAGTGTGGCAGGCTTCGTTAACGCGGCGAATGATATCTGCTCGCCGTGAATCGGGGATTGCAACGGTCGTCACGGGTGTGCGGCCGGGCGGCAGCTCATCGATCACTGAGGTATCTAGATCGGCGTAGGCGGTCATCGCCAGCGTGCGTGGAATGGGGGTTGCTGTCATGATCAGTTGGTGCGGAGAGTAGCCGTGGGTACTGCCCTTTTCCCGCAATGTGAGCCGTTGGTGCACGCCAAAGCGGTGCTGCTCATCAATAATGATCAGTGCCAGATCAGAGAAGATAACGTTTTGCTGGAACAGAGCGTGGGTGCCGATAATCATCGCCACTTCACCCGATGCAATAGCTTGTTCTTGTGCTGCGCGTGCTTTGCCTTTTTGTTTTCCGGCCAGCCAGCCGACCTGAATGCCAAGCGGAGTAAACCACTGGCGAAAGGTGTTGGCATGCTGTTCGGCCAGCAGCTCGGTTGGGGCCATTAGCGCCACCTGTTTGCCGTGGCTGATGGCACGTAGGGCTGCCAGTGCTGCGACCAGTGTTTTACCGGAACCTACATCACCTTGTACCAGCCGCATCATCGGAAATGGGTTGGCCAGATCAGATTCAATCTCACTGACGACCCGCTGCTGTGCACCGGTGGGTGAAAAGGGCAGAGCTTGCAAAAATGCAGGTTTGAGCGGCACTTCCTGATGGCGTGGCAATATTTCGGGCAATGCGTAAGCCGGATGCGCCTGTGCGCAGGTGCGGGCGTGCAGCATACTGAGGTTGTGCGCCAGCAACTCTTCTAAAATCAGCCGTTGTTGTGCCGGATGTTTACCCTGCTCAAGCTCGCTCAGTGCAATATCCGGTGTGGGGCGGTGCAGCAAGTGTAAAGCTTGTTGGATGCTGATCTGGCGATGATTGAGCTGCGAAGGAAGCAGCTCAGGAATAGCCAGCTTATCGAGCATAGCCAGTGCCTGATCAGTCAGTTTACGCAGGCTGGCCTGCTTTAAGCCTTCGGTGGTTGGGTAGACCGGTGTGAGCGTCTCTTCGGTGACTGCCGGATCGTGCTGCCCGATGGCGCGGTACTCAGGGTGAATGATCTCCGGCCCGTTAACACCGGGTTTGACCTCACCGAACACCTTGATGCGCTTTCCTTCGCTCAGACCATTTTTCATGGCCGCCGTGAAGTGAAAAAAGCGCAGTGTGAGTGTGCCGGTACCGTCACTGATGCGGCAGGTCAGCATCCGCCGACGGCCCGCGCTGATCTCGGTGCGCAGCACCGAACCCTCGGCGCTGGCGTGTAAACGCGGTAACAACTGGGCAATCGGGGTGATGCGGGTACGATCTTCGTAACGCAGCGGCAGATGAAACAGCAAATCTTGCACGCTATGCAAACCGAGTTTGTTTAAGCGTGCGGCAATACTGCTGCCGACTCCGGACAGTGCCGTTAATGGCTGACTATCAAGCTGCGAAATTCCCATTAGTTACGGTTACGGCTGACCTTTATCACATCCGGCATCACACGAATTTTACGCATAATATTGGCCAGATGCACCCGATCACGGGCGCTTAGGCGAATGAAAATATTGTACAACCGGCCATCGCGCTCTTCGGTAGTCAGGTTGTAAATATTGGCTTCGGCCGTGGCGATAACGGCGGTTAAATCAGCCAGTGCACCGTGATGGTTCACCATCTCGACTTTAATTTCGGTGATAAATTCCTGCTCGAGAACGGTTTTATCCCACTCTACAGCCATGAATTTTTCCGGCTCTTTTTGGTAGCCGCGAATATTCCGACAAGATTCATGATGGATAACCAAGCCTTTACCGGGGCTGACATGGGCAATGATGGGATCACCCGGAATAGGTCGGCAGCACTTGGCAAAGGTCAGTAAAATACCGTCTGCACCACGAATTGGCAGTTTTTTATGTGTATTTGGCTTTCCGCTACTTTCAGCAACGAGTTGCGGTTCGGTGCTGTTTTGTTGTAATCGGCGCGCAATCACCACGCTCATGGCATTACCCAAGCCGACCTCTGCGAGCAGATCATCGAGCGTATGCAGTTTGAGATCATCGAGCACGCGTTGGGTATTTTCAGGGGTAATATCGGTGAGTTTGACTGCGCCTAGGGCGTGATTGAGTAAGCGTCGGCCAAGCACGACCGAGTCATCTCGTTTCAAACTCTTTAGCATTTGGCGAATTTTTGATCGCGCTTTTGAACTGACCACAAAATTGAGCCATGCGGCATTGGGGCGAGTACCTGGCGCGGTAATAATTTCAACCGTTTGGCCGGAACTTAAGGCCTGAGAGAGTGGGAACGGTAAGCGATCAACTCGTGAACCCACGCAAGTATGCCCAATATCGGTATGTACCGCATAAGCAAAATCGACCGGTGTTGAGCCCGCAGGCAGCTCGACAATTCGCCCTTCTGGGGTGAAAACGTAAATCTCATCAGGGAACAAGTCAGATTTGACGTTTTCAATAAATTCAAATGAGTTACCAGCACTTTGTTGTAACTCCAGTAGGCTTTGCATCCAGCGTTGTGCCCGCAGTTGTGCAGTACTGACCGGTTCGCCCTGTTGCTTGTAAGCCCAGTGTGCGGCTACCCCCATTTCAGCCATTTGATCCATATAGTCGGTACGGATCTGCACTTCCACCGGCACGCCGTGCGGCCCGATCATGGAGGTGTGCAGTGACTGATAGCCGTTAGCTTTAGGGATAGCAATATAATCTTTTACCCGTCCAGGGCGAGGTTTGTACAAGCTGTGCATCTGCCCAAGTACACGATAACAACTGTCGACATCTTTAACGATCACGCGAAAAGCATAGATATCCATAATGCTGTGGAATCGTTGCTCTTTGAGCCGCATTTTATGGTAGATAGAGTACAGATGTTTTTCACGCCCGCTCACTTTTGCGGGTAGCCCAACTTCTTGCAGACGACCATCAATTTCAGACAGGATCTTTTGGATCATCTCTTTACGGTTACCACGCGCAGCTTTGACCACCTCTTTGAGTACACGAAAGCGGTTGGGATACAAAGCTTCAAAGCCCAGTTCTTCAAGCTCAGTTTTGAGATGATGAATACCAAGGCGATGTGCCAGTGGGCTGTAAATTTCAAGCGTTTCACGTGCGATACGGCGGCGTTTATCAGGGCGCAATGAACCGAGTGTACGCATGTTGTGCGTACGGTCAGCCAGTTTGATCAAGATGACGCGGATATCTTGCACCATCGCCATGATCATTTTGCGAAAATTCTCGGCTTGTGCCTCTTTTTTATCGCGGAATTTGAGTTTATCGAGTTTTGACACCCCTTCAACCAGCTCGGCGACGCTTTTTCCAAAACGCTCTTGCAGATCTTGATGGGTTATTTCGGTATCTTCAATAACATCATGCAGCAGCGCAGCCATCAAGGTTTCGTGGTCAAGATGCATCTCGCCCAGAATACAGGCTACGGCAACCGGATGGGTAATATAAGGCTCTCCGCTGGAGCGGGTTTGGCCTTCGTGTGCATCACGCGCGATAATAAACGCCTGCCTGAGGCGTTCGATCTGATCCTCAGGCAGGTAGCGTTGTGCAACTTGGTACAGGCTTTCGAATAAGTACAAGGTGTAGGGTGCACTCAACAGAGAATTAACGACGACCTTCTGCAATCGCGGCAACCGCTTGCAGTTCTGCGGCTTCTTGCTCTTGCTGCTCTTGACGCGCACGCGCATCGAGAATATCAGCATTGATCAAGCCATCTTCGATCTCGCGTAGAGCGATCACGGTGTATTTGTCGTTCTCTTCAGGAACTAAAGGATCTTTACCTTGAGTTTGCATCTGACGCGCACGACGTGCAGCGACCAGTACTAGGTCAAAACGGTTACCAACTTTCTCAACAGCGTCTTGTACGGTTACGCGGGCCATGAATGACTCCAATAGGGAAAAGGTAAATGACGAGAAATAATACTCAATCCGAGCTTACTCTGCCAACAATTTGCTGATCATCACAGAATGACGCAAGGTTTGTCGATCCTGCTTTAGGCGTTCAGCGCGAATAATGTTCTTTAAATCAACCAGTGCTTGATCAAAATCGTCATTAACAATTAAGTAATCATACTCATTATAGTGTGACATTTCGCTGACAGCTTTTGCCATGCGTTTGGCAATGACATCACTGCTGTCTTGGCCACGTCCACATAAACGGCGCTCTAACTCTTCACGTGAAGGCGGAAGAATAAAGATGCTACGTGCATGTGGCATGAGCTGGCGCACTTGTGCTGCACCTTGCCAATCGATATCTAAAAAGACATCAATCCCCTGATTGAGTACTTTCTCAATACTTGGGCGTGATGTGCCGTAGTAGTTTCCGAACACTTCGGCATACTCTAAAAATGCATTTTCATGGATCAGATGAGTAAATTCAGCCACCGTAACAAAGTGATAATGTTCGCCATTATTTTCGCCCGGACGCGGATCTCGGGTGGTATGCGAAACAGAAACCTGCATGTCATAAGTTGGGTGAGTTTTCAGTAATGCATTGATTAAACTAGATTTACCCGCACCACTAGGAGCAGAGATAATATAGAGTGTACCTTTTGGCATAGTGTGGTTATCCGGTTACTGGCTATACGGCTGCCTGTAAATGGGCAAGAGATTATCATCATGGCAGGGCATTTTACGCTGCGATGTAACACTTTTGCAGCGGTAAAACGGTGCTTATTTTTTTATCACTGTTTACCACTGTGAACAGGTAAACGATCATTTTAGCTGATTTTATTTGTGCTGTCGTTAACGGCGCTGGAAAAGAGTAAAGCGAAGGTCATTATTATTGATCCGCGTTTTACCGATAGCGTGACCGCGCTGAATGCAGAGTGGATCCCGATTCGGCCAGGTACTGATGCTGCATTAGTGGCAGCAATCGGCTATTGCCTGATTCAAGAAGGGCTGACGGATGAAGCATTCCTGAAAACATATTGTGTTGGCTGGGATGCAACAACATTGCCTGAATCAGCTCCCGAAAATGCCTCTTATAAAGATTATATTCTTGGCTCTGGCGCAGATAAGGTCGCTAAAACGCCTGAGTGGGCCAGTGAGATCACCGGTATTCCTGCCACCCGTATTCTTCAATTGGCGCGTGAAATGGGCAGCTCAAAGGCGGCTTGGATTTCACAAGGCTGGGGATTACAGCGAGCAGCAAATGGTGAGCAATCCGCCAGATCGGTAATGATGCTGCCGATCATGACCGGAAATATCGGTAAGCCTGGTACTAATACCGGTGGTTGGGGCGGTAATATTAAATACAGCGTGCCAAATTTCAGTATTCCTAATCCGGTAAAAACCTCTATTCCATGTTTTTTGTGGACTGACGCGATCGTTCGCGGCACAGAGATGACGGCTAAAAATGCTTATGTGCTGGGTAAAGAGAAGCTCGACACGAATGTGAAGTTTTTGTGGAACTATGCCAGTAACGTAACGGGCAACCAACACTCTGATTTAAATAGAACACACCAGATCCTGCAAGATGAGTCGTTGTGTGAGTTTGTTTTAGTCTGGGATAACCACATGACGGCATCAACCCGTTATGCTGATTTGGTTTTGCCAGATGCAACGTCGGTTGAGTCGAGTGACTTAATTGATAATTCGTATGCCAGTGGTGCGTACCATTATATGGTGCGTTTGCAGCAGGCTATCCCACCATTATGGGAGTGCCGAACATCGTACGATGTGTTAAGTGAGCTGGCCAAAAAAATGGGCATAGAGCAGGCGTTCACCGAGGGCCGAACCCATGATCAGTGGATTGAGCACATTTACAATCAAGTTAAAGCCAAAAATACGTATTTACCCGATTTTAAAGATACTGATGGTATGGGTATTGTTGACCGTAAACTGGCCGATAGCAGCCAATATATTGCGTTGCAAAAATTCCGTGCCGATCCGATAGCCAACCGCCTAAAAACCCCGTCTGGAAAAATTGAGATTTACTCTGAGCAGCTCGCAGTGATCGCCTCTGAATGGGAACTTCCTGAGGGCGATAAGATCACGGCTGTGGCGGAGTACTGCCCGACCGCTGAAGGCGTGAGTGCTCTTAAAACGCAAAAACGCTACCCGTTACAGATGACAGGTTTTCACACCAAAGGCCATACACACTCAACTTACTATTCGGTGGCAGTGCTACGAGAAGCTGTACCCGACAAGGTGTGGATCAACCCGATTGATGCACAAGCACGCCAGTTACAAGATGGTCAGCTCGCAGAGATTTTCAATGATCGCGGTGCGATGCAGATGCCGGTCAAGGTCACTCAACGTGTGATGCCCGGTGTGATAGCGGTACCGCAAGGGGTATGGCGTAAAACCAATGCTAAGGGAATTGATGTCGGCGGCTGTATTAATACGCTGACGACACAGCACCCGTCACCGCTGGCCAAAGGCAACCCGCAGCACACTAATCTTGTTGAAATTAAGCCGGTATAAGGGGCGTTAACTCATGACTCAATATGGATTCTATGTCGACTCCGCAAGTGCACCGGCTGTAAAACTTGCCAAGTGAGCTGTAAAGATGAAAAAGATCTGGGTATCGGCCCAAAATTTCGTCGGGTGTATGAGTACGGCGGCGGTAGCTGGGTAAAACAGGGTTCGGCGTGGAAGCCGGATGTGTTCAATTACTATCTGTCGATTGCTTGTAACCACTGTTCTGAGCCGACCTGTGTGGCAGGTTGCCCAACCGGTGCGATGCACAAGCGGGCGGAAGATGGTCTGGTGGTGGTTAATCAAGATGTGTGTGTCGGTTGCCGCTATTGCGAGATGCGCTGCCCGTATGGTGCGCCGCAGTTTGATGCGCAAAAGAAGGTGATGAGCAAGTGTGATGGTTGCTATCAACGAGTTGCAGAAGGGCTGATGCCCGTTTGTGTGGGATCATGCCCGCAGCGTGCACTTGATTTTGGTGATATTGAGCTGTTACGCCAGAAGTACGGTACGCAAAATGCCATTGCACCATTGCCTGATCCTATGCTGACGAAGCCTAATCTGATTATTAAACCTCATCCGGATGCGCGTCCGTCAGGGGATACCACCGGTGCTGTGCAGAATAAGGGAGAGGTTTAAGATGCACGAACTTCCGTTAGTTTTTTTTACCGTGTTTGGTCAGGCTGCCGCCGGTTTACTGCTGTGCTTGTTGATTAGCGTTGCACTGGGGCTGACATCGGCTGAACCTGCTGGCCGGTGCAGTTCGCTCACCGATGAGCAATGAGATTATTTTGAGCGGCTTCTTTTTAGGATCGGCGGCACTGAGTGTGCTGCTTGACTGGCGCAGTGTGGGGCAGCAGGTATTCAGCAAGCTGGTACATACGGCGACGGTGCTGCTAGGGCTGATGTTTGTTTGGTCAATTCCACGGGTCTATCAGCTTGATACTATCAGCGCATGGGCCAGCCCGTATACCTCACTGCATATGTTACTGACCGTGCTGGTGGCTGGCGGGATCTGTGCGGCACTGTTCGGCGCTTGCCGCGTGGGGGCACTGGTCAGTGTGGTTGGAGTGACAGGCACTGTGCTGAGTAAAACCAGTTATGTCGGTTTTCTGACCGCAACATCACCGCTGTTGGCTGAACAACAACACAACTGGTGGATGGGGCAGAGTGCAGCACTGCTCATCGGTGGTGGGATCTGTTTAGTGCTGCTGTGCCAACCGAAAACCGCGTTGACATCGCGTTCAACTCCGCTGTTAGCTGCCGGTACATTGATTATGCTTGCTGGTGAACTGGCTGGCCGTATTGCCTTCTATAATCTGTGGGCGATTGGCATGTAAGTACTTGTATATCTTTAGATAAATTATGTCATGGGCATGCCAAGGTGAGTAAATTGCACCTTGGCATGGCTCTGCATCCCCCAATACGTTTATTTTTTTCAGGATAGATGATGATTGCTGTGGTTTCCCGCATTCTTGGTGGCTTGCTCTATTACCCGCCAGATTCAGAACAGGCCGCACCATTACGGGCAGTGTTACCAGAACTTCCAACCCTATTTAGCTGGCCAGAGTCGGCCTTAATTGAGCCGTAGTGTGCTCAACTTGCGGTTGCCGAACCGGATTTACGTTATCACTTCTCGGTACTGTTTGAGGGGCAAGGTGAGATGCCCGCACCACCGTGGGGTTCGGTGTATCAGGATCAGGATAATCTGTTGCTGGCCGAATCAGCGCAGCGTTACCGCGCGTTTTTAGCCGATCAGAATATCTGTTTTGACAGCGGGTTAAACGAGCCGGAAGACCAGATTGGCTTGATGTTACTGGCTCTGGCCTATTTGCTGGAGCAGGGTCACGACAGTGCGGCAATCACGTTGCTTGAAGAGCATGTATTGCCGTGGAGTGCGCGTTATGTGCAGCTGTTGAGCGCCGCTGAGTATGGCCATTTTTACCCCACATTGGGGAAGGTGCTGGGCTGTTTTTTGCAAACCTTAATTGCAGAGCTGGAGCTGACTCCGCGCAGTGTTCGCTTGCACCGTTAACCCATTAAGCCTGTTGAAACATCAAGAGAAAAGCAGAACAGACCCGTTATGAGAGATGCGCGTTACTATCAAGCTTATATGGAACACCGCACGGTCAGCCGTCGTGGTCTGCTGCGTGGGCTATTTTCCGGCATCAAGCAGGCCGGTGAGCCGCGCGCAGAAGCACAGGCTATCGCGTTGCAGGCTAAGGTGATCCGACCGCCGTATGCACGTGAGGAAGCCTTGTTTGCGATGCTGTGCTCAACAGAGTGCCATGCCTGCCAGTCAGCTTGCCCTGAAGGGTTGATTCAGTCTGAGCAAGGGCTGCCAGTACTTGATTTTACTGCTACGAGTTGTAGCCGTTGCCAGCAGTGTGTTAAGGCTTGTCCGAGTGGTGCATTGGCGCTGCTACAACCTGACTCACCGCTGCATATACAGGCTAAACCTGTTTTGCAGCATACCTGCCACAACACCTTCAGCACATGCCAGCAGTGTGCTGACAGTTGCACGGTTGATGCGTTGATCTGGCAGGCTAGACAACCGCCACAGATTAACCATCAGCAGTGTGATGGGTGCGGCGCTTGTGCATTTTCTTGCCATGTGAATGCATTGCAGATGTTGGTCTGCTAGTGTTTTGTGTGGTGACTGCTTGATAGAAGAGAAATATCATTTCATCGGCTGTTGGTCTGTTCTAGGCTGTGTGGCACGATAAGCATCCATGATCGGGGCCCACTGCATACCGAGTGGGATGGGGTGTTGTTTGAATAATTTACCGTATTTTTTATCGAAGGAATCTATTCCATATTGTTCAGCAACAGGAACTTTCTTATCGTACCAATCATCAGTAACTTCTTCAGCAACTCCCCGAGAGAGCAATATATCGGGGTTAACCCCAAGGCTGTGCCCCATCAATACCACTTCGTAGTACCCTCCGGGAGCTAAACCAAAGTAGAGTTTATTTCGGTACTCATATTGGCCATTAACGTTATAGGCCATTTTCATCTGTTGCTCCAAACTCTTGGGCAAATTCGTTTTAATGCGATAGCGTTTACGGTCATGAAATGAGATCATTTCAATGGTTGCATAGTCGGGAACTATGATTCCATTAGTTGAAATTCCACCGCCGCCAGCCCAGTAATGTTTTTTGTTTATTATGCGTTCTGATAAGAGCCCGCCACTACCCCCTCCTATACGAGAAGAAAAAATGATGTGGTTATTTTTATAGAGATCAGTTTGTATCGTTATTGTCCTATCTATATTGCTCCCTGTTCCATATGACCAGTTAGTAGATATCGAGGATGACTTGACTGAACCTGTAATCAACATGCTCAAACCTGAGACTAGAAATAATAATTTTCTAAGCATTACGTTTCCTGATTACCGATTAAATCACGGCGCTCTTTACTCACTGTATTTCCGTTTTTATTGAGATTAGCTGGGTTGGCGATGCCTTGGTTACTCGCGCTGTGATGCAGATAATCACGGCGCAGAGCACGATAGGTTTCGTGTGGTAGTTGATAGACTAGATTTTTAACCACGCCTTGCTCTATTGCGGATTGAGCCCAATGCTGATCTAGTTTTTCTAGATTAACGATTGTTATTTTTTCAGAAAGAGATCCTAACTGAAGAGTTCTATTTTTGCTTGTCCACTCCTTTAGTGGTACACCAGAGGCTCTACCTGCTTCGACCATTATATGGAGAGGAATACGGGAATATTCTCCTTCAACAATGCGATTCATTATTACCTCGACATATACTGCTTTTTTTGGCCATGGGCTGTCCTTCCCCTGTGGGCGGGTATAGGAATAAGCAATTAAACTGATGGCATTGAGGGGCGGAGTTGCAGTACGTGATAAATATGGATGTATGCGATTAACCCAACCAATTGCAACTTTTTCATCAGCATAAGCTTTTGCCTGCTGATAAGCTCGGCTGTCTGAGTAAGGAGTTTGTACATTTTCCTCACTCATAAAACGCTCCAGTTCAATGCATTCGGTTAAGGCTGGATCACTATTGGGATTATTTAAACTCCACCGACTGTAATACCCTCCACCGATGTCTGAGTGCGATCCCGGTAGGGCCACTTCGGTAAAATGAGGAGGAATAGAGGTGCCTGCTGAATCATCAGTAATACGTGAAAGAGGAAAGTGTTTACGTACTTCATCTTGTGCAGTGAGATGTACGACGCGCTCTGCGCTTTGAGGATGTAGGCGAATATTAACATTGGGGTTAAAAGAGGATTTGACAGTATCAAATAACCCGACAAAAGCGATGCGTACATTCTGACGGTTTGCCCAGTCAAACCCCACTTTAAGTCGAATAGCAGAGTAACTGGTTACTGCTTTAACCAGTGGATGATCATCTTTTTGGTCGATAACATTAACAAAGTGACGAGCTGCCGCCGCTCCTCGACTAAAACCAAAGACATCAAATACGATACGGTGTATGTACTCAATTTCTGGTAGTACGTTTTTTAAATCATCATCAATTGCTTTGATGATACGTAGCTGACAGGCCTCAGTAACCTTACCAATAATCGAGGTATTTTCACCGCTAAAATCAAGATCTAATCCTTGGGTAATAGTATCGTCCGTACGATACTCCTTCTCTTTTTTTCCACTCACTGGATCACGAGTACCAATACCGCTTATATAGCAGTGGGAAATTAATTTTTCAGCTTCAAGGTCATACAGTGAAAATAGCTTACCCACATTAGTTACATCATTGGCTGCACTACCATTTACGGGGAGTTGCCCTACTTGGCAAGCTCGCAGTTCTTTCTCCTTTTGGGCTGGATTTGAACAGGTGTGAGCTAACCACTGTTCAACTTTCGCCAAACCATTTTGTGTGTTGGCAGTATTATTCCCCGTTCCATCAAAAAATACACCAATACGCAGAGTGCCCAACTTATAACCTTTTACCTCAATGACATAAGAGTGATTAGTGATAAAACGGGGTGTTTGAGCTTCTCCGGCGTTGTGCCCTTTCGGTAACGTTTTTTCCGGTTGAGTAAGGCAAAGATCACCGGTAGTAACTTGACAGTGCTCGCGTTTGATGCCGGTGTACCCTGACAAATAATCGGTATAGGCAGGAATTTGGCTGGTTTGCCCTTCTTTTAATGTTTCGCGCGATTGTGCCATTTTTAGCCAAGGCTGTGTCTCTAACTTGACAGTCACAGGCCCAACTGCAAACCCCCATACCTGTATTGGGCTATCTGTTAGCGTTACTGTTTTCGTCATTCCGGTACTGTCAGTCAGTATGGCTTTTTGCCCAGAAAAGGCATGGTTATTCTCATCGCGAATATCAAGCTCTATCCAGCGATCATATTTTTCACAGGGAATGCAGTAAGGGTCAGAGGACATCATACAACTCCTGTGAATATGCAGTATTTATTCAGCCAATGTTTAACAAAAGTGAGTTCGTTATCGCTTAACATTAGGGGTGTTTGGATAGCATCGAGCGGCATATTTATTTGTAAGGCAAGAGTTGCTGCTACTACACCGTCTCGGATATCACCGTCTAAACCATCAAGATTGGCTCGCCGTAATACCGCAGCAATTGTGGTTTGAGGATCGGTGTGGCGAGTCATTATCGGCTCTATACGTTGCCATAAGTGGCGATAAAGTGTGTAAACATGACGGGCTTCATCATACAAGTGTGCTAAATGCTGGGGTTGAATGCGAAACCAAGGTGATATTTGGGGGATAAACTCATAGTCGGGGCTACGTAGCCAGCCTTGTGCATTGGCCCATAATCCAGAGCAAGGGCCTAAGATCTGATCTCGTTCGGTCTGGCTCATCGCCGCGAACATTTTTGGGAAGAGGCGTGGGTCTGCATAACGTAGCCACATGACTTCACCGTTTCGGGCGACTTCAATCAGACTTTGCCAATGCTGACGTACAATTTCTACTGTGGCATAACTGGTGATATAAAAGCCACTGAGCGGCAAAACATGATTAACAAAATCGGTAGAGGGAAAGGGTAACAGCCAAGGGCCTTGCTCTGCGTGATCAGCAAACGCTGTGGTGGCGAACAGTGGGTAGGCATCTTTCCCGCCAGTATCATAAAAGCGTGCGACAGCCGTGGTATCAAGCGTGGCATCAATAATTGCAAATAACGAGTCTTGTCGCTGGTTGCGCCATGAATCAAAAGTATCAAAACTCATGCTTTACTTCCCTTTGGTGCTTGTGAGCATGATTTAACCAAGGGAGCCATTGACGCCATGCTTTTTTGAATGGCTACTGCGGGGATAGTGGCTGGTGGTGGTGTTGGCATGCTGACATCACCAGGCAGTGCTGGCATCTGACCTGCCCAGCCTGAACCCATACCCGCTTCGCCACCAGAGTTCATCTTGATGGTTGGGCCGCTGATAGTGACACCTTCAGCATCAATTTTGATAAAGCTTCCGCCGACTTTAACGGTGATCTCTGAACCGGCTTCGAGCACAATTTTGGCGCCAGATTTAATATGCACTTCGTGCCCAGCTTGCATCAGCAGTGATTGCCCGAGTTTTTGATGCATTGTGTTATCCACAGTCAGTGAATAATCAGCCTTGATGTGGTCACGTTTTTCACCATTAATAGTCAGGTGATCATCGGCTTTGATACGGGTTAAGCGCGTGTTATCAATAGTAGTATGTTGATCGTGCTTGATGTGCCATGCAACATCGTGCTGGATCAGTAAGTTCAGATCTTTTTGCCCATGAATGTAAATCTCCTCTTGGCCGGCCTGATCGTCAAAACGCAGCTCATTAAAACCTTGCCCCTGATGTGTCTCGGTGCGCAGCACCGTTCGGGTTTTGTGGGCGGGCAAAGCATAAGGTGGGCGGTTGGTGGCGTGATAAGTGCGGCCGGTGACCACCGGCTGATCAGGGTCACCTTCTAGAAAACTGACAATCACCTCATGGCCAACCCGTGGAACGGTAATCATGCCGTATTGCCCGCCAGCCCAACCTTGTGATACCCGTACCCAACATGAACTTTGATCATCGCTTGCGCCGTATCTATCCCAGGGGAATTGCAGTTTTACCCGCCCGTGCTCATCGCAGTAAATCTCTTCCCCTTGTGGCCCGACGACAGTCGCCATTTGTGGGCCATCGACTTTCGGTTTATACGGCATTAATGCGCGCCACGGTGTTTGCGCGTTGATTACATGAAAGGTGTTGTAATACACCGTTGGGCCGTTGCCGCCTTCCTCTTCTAACGCTTGCGGCTGTTTACCCGTGTGGGTAATGCGCACCACTTGCCATTTAGTATTCTGGTTGCTGCTTGGGTGTTCACTCAAGGTAAATATCAGCCCCGGCATTAACTGAGGGGCATTGGCCTGACCTTCAGCGGTTGCGGCATCAGCACGTAAGGCCTCAAGACGATAGGCGGTGAAGGCTTGGCCGCTTGAGTCTTGTTTAAATCGTCCCGGAAAATCAAAATGCGGATAGTGATTATAGGGGGAGTGATGGCGCTGCTGTTTCAGTGCAGAGCGTTGTTTGCTGTGTGATAGAGCGTAATCCGGTGTTTTAAAACTGTAATCTTTCAGCGTGACTTCAGTGGTACGAACATTTTCGGCATAGCTAAAACGGCGAACAAAAGGGCCATGTTGTAGGCTTTGATTGGCAGGATTAAAGAACAGATCTGGCCCTTGCTGTAAGGCAGTTGTATTGTCAGAAAATATAACGCGATGCGTATTTTTTTCAAATTCGTGATAACAGAAAATACCCTCTTCGGCAGCTAAACGCTGAATAAAAGCGAGGTCACTTTCACGATACTGTACGCAGTACTCCCGCGGTGCATGCTGATCTTTCAGTGCAAAGGCGTACTCGGTAACTCCCGACTCTTGCAGCAAAATGCTGATAATTTGCTGTGGCGTTTGCTGCTGAAAAATACGGGCATTGTGGCGTAAAGAGAGCCGCCACAGGGCCGGTTGTACCTGCAGTGAGTAACGGGTACGCCGAAATCCGGTTTCCCCTTGTGAAAATTGGTTAGCAACACCGCTGATACGGCGCTGCAGTGCACCGTTAAACCAAATCAACAACTCACAAGGCTTTTCGAGTACCGCCGCAAAATCAATGTCAGGCCGTGAGCTTGCCAGTTCAAGATGGAGTAGAAATGGGCTACTCAGTGCTTCATGCAATGAGAACTCCGCAACAGCAAAGGTGTTTTCCGGCAGCGTACCGACAGTCAAGGTAAACTGTAGCCCTGTTTGATTGGCCATTCATCGCTCCTTGATGATGCTTTGCCATACTGCCGACAGTCCGGTTCAGTGGCAAAGCAAAAAGCTCCGGTCGCCAGCCGCGGCCGAAGCGATATGATGGCAGCCAATAGCGGTTGCCCATGATATACACCCTTGCAGTAAAATATCCCGACATACTGAGGGGATAGCGATTATCAGGGTCAATACGTGTAGTTAGGCCTCAATAGGTGCACGCCAGTCATCAGCCCCTGATGTTCCGGCTACGGTGTGTTCCCAGTCAATTTTGCGGTAAGCCATTGAGACTTGAATCAGTTGGGTAAAATCAGACTTAATCGGGTCTTGGCAGTGTGGCATTTGGCAGTCAATATCAACGATGGTGGCATCCGTCAGCAGGGTAGAGAAGAAGTGCTCTTGTTTACCTTCTACCGACGTGCGATACCATTTTAAGGTCACTTTTGGCAGCATTTCGCCTGATGCCAGTGCGTTATACATCAGCGGAACTGCTTTATTGAGCGCAACGGTGAACTGAAATGGTTTGTGAACACGTTGCCCTGCTGGCTGGCCTGATTGTGGATCTGTCGGCACAGTAACAATATGCTTAAACTCTTGTACCAGCATTTCATCTTCGTGCCCTTGCACAAAAATATTCCCGACTGAATCCGCTGTAAAAGCACCGGCGGTGATGTTGCCCTGTGTTTTACCATCGATAGAGATATAGCATGGGGTTGGCATGGATAGTTCTCCTGTTAGAAAAAAGGTTCATTCCAACAAGAGAAGGCAACTTTAATGCCAATATATAATGTTGTTATAAATCAATGTGTTATGATTTTTATGGCGTATTGATGCCATGTTTTTCAGCAAAAATTTGCGTAAACAGTGCAGATCAACCAGCAAAAGTTGCATAAAAAGTGAAATGGTCTGAACAGTGAGCGAAATTCTGCGTAGGTAGAGGGTTATGTGGTTTGTATACTTTTAACACTGTATGTTTAGGTAATGTTATGAACTCTTATCGTGATGGGGTTAGTCACACATAGCACATAGCGCAACACCGATAGCGATACATTAATTTACATTAGTAACTCGCTTTATGCACGAGTTGGGTGCTTGTAAGAGTCTTATTAACCTGTTGTTTTTTTATAGTGATAATTATGAAATCGTTATTTAGTAGTGTGTTACTTGCGGCGTTACTTGCTCTGTCTTTTTCTTCTGTTGCGGGCTCAGTCAACGGCCAGTTAACGAAAATTCGGGCATATGAAAAAGGCCGGAAAATTGAGTTTAAATCGCGAGTTCCTAATGTGTCATTTAGTTTAACGAAAGTTGATATTTTAAAAGCGATGACACGGTTTGGTAAAACAACGGCGGTCGCTGATTTAGAAAAAAATGGTTTGATTATTAATACCGATCGTAAAGCACTTGTCACACTTGATCGTGTTAGAGATGGTTTGTATATCAAAGGCAAAACGTTAACGATGTTTATCACAGAAAAAGAGTTAGACAGAGTGCGTTAAAAGAGCGGCTTAATGAAGGAGCTTACATAGGTTTGCTCCTTTATTTTCTTTATCGACAAATTGAAAAATGAGTGATGACCATTCAGTACGGCTCTATAGCCGAACTATAGCAACAATTACCGAACCTAATAAAACAAAAATCCCCACAAATGTGAGGATTTTCAATAAATTAAAATCAATATAAAACAGTGTAAAACATCATTCTATATTCTGAATCTGCTCACGCATTTGTTCGATTAGCACTTTTAGCTCAATACCGCTGGCGGTGACCTCGGCATTGATTGATTTTGAAGCCAGCGTGTTGGCTTCACGGTTAAACTCTTGCATCATAAAATCTAAGCGGCGGCCAACGGCTTCGTTCTTTTTCAAAATCGCGTGAGTCTCTTGTACGTGTGCGCTTAAACGGTCGAGCTCTTCGGCTACATCTAAACGTTGTGCCAGCAAAACCAGCTCTTGTTCAAGGCGGTTGCTGTCAACTTGCACCTGTGCCTCTTCCATTTTGGTGATCAGCTTGTCGCGCTGCCACTGCAAAATCTCTGGCATGTGCAGTTTTACTTTCTCAGCTTGTTCTTGAACGCCCTGCAAACGCTGTTCAATCAGCGCCTTCAGTGCTGCCCCTTCGCGTTCGCGGGCAGCGACAAACTCGTTCATCGCTAACTCAAAGCCTTGCATTAACTCTGTCGAGATGGCATCTAAGTCTTGCTCTGCGGCGGCAATCACCCCCGGCCAGCGCAGCACTTCCAGCGGGTTAATCTCGCCTTCGCCACTGGTCTGTTTTACCCACTGAGCAGCCGCCAATAGCTGGCGCGCCAGATCTTCATTCACACTCAGCGTGCTTTGTGCCGTTGGGTTAGCTTCAAAACGCAGCGCACATTCAACTTTACCGCGGGTTAAACGGTGACGAATACGCTCACGCAGTACCGGCTCAAGTGAGCGGAACTGTTCGGGTAAGCGCAGGTAAGTCTCGAGATAACGTTGGTTAACGGAACGGATTTCCCAAGCGGCGGTGCCCCAATCGCCCTTAATTTCTTGGCGGGCGAAAGCTGTCATACTACGGATCATGCGCGTGCGTCTCGTAATGAGTATTAATGTGGAACGATTATAACGCAGCTAAGTGCCTCTAGTCAGTGCAATCTCTGGTTGGAATTAGGAATTGTGCGGCGAAATCCGTATAATGCGCGGTCAATTGTTCCGGTAAACCGTGCCTTAATCCCGATCCAGGAGAACGTTATGCGCCCCGCAAACCGATTAGCTTCGCAAGTTCGCCCCATTACGATGACCCGTAATTACACTAAACATGCAGAAGGTTCTGTGCTGGTGGCGTTTGGCGATACCAAGGTGCTGTGTACCGCCACCATTGAAGAGGGCGTACCGCGCTTTTTAAAAGGGAAAGGTCAGGGCTGGATCACTGCAGAGTATGGCATGCTGCCACGCTCAACCCATACCCGTAACCAGCGTGAAGCAGCCAAAGGCAAGCAGAGTGGCCGGACGATGGAGATCCAACGTCTGATTGCCCGTGCGCTGCGTGCGGCAGTTGATTTGAAAGTGCTGGGAGAGTTCACCATTATTCTTGATTGCGATGTGATTCAGGCTGATGGCGGTACACGTACTGCGTCTATTTCGGGTGCATGTGTGGCACTGATGGATGCGATCAATGCACTGATGGCCAAAGGCACGCTGAAAGTGAACCCGATGAAAGGGCGCGTAGCGGCTGTCTCTGTGGGTATTGTGAATGGCGAAGCTTTGTGTGATTTAGAGTATGTGGAGGACTCCGCTGCGGAAACGGATATGAATGTGGTGATGATGGAAGATGGCCGCATGATTGAAGTGCAGGGCACGGCCGAGGGCGAACCATTCTCGCATGAAGAGTTATTGAGCCTGTTGGCTCTGGCGCGTGGCGGTATTGATGAGATCCTCGCGGCGCAGCAAGCGGCATTGCAAAACGGATGAGTGAAAGCGGCATTGAAGCCGCTTTTTTTATATCCCCCGTCAAAATATAACGCTGTGCCATGAAACAGCGAATAGACTGACGGAGGTGTGTTGGTGGTTGATCATTTTAGAACGGATACAGCAGATGAAAGCATATCAGCGTGAGTTTATTGAATTTGCCTTGAGCAAGCAGGTCCTCAAATTCGGTGAGTTCACCTTAAAATCAGGGCGATGCAGCCCCTACTTTTTTAACGCTGGCCTGTTTAATACTGGCCGTGATTTGGCGTTGCTCGGGCGCTTTTATGCTGCTGCCTTGGTGGATTCAGGGGTTGAGTTTGATCTGCTGTTTGGCCCTGCATATAAGGGTATTCCGATTGCGACCACGGCGGCGGTTGCACTGGCCGAGCACCATGACCGTGATGTGCCGTACTGCTTTAACCGTAAAGAAGCCAAAACGCACGGAGAGGGCGGAAACTTAGTCGGCAGCCCGTTGCAGGGCCGTGTGATGCTGGTTGATGATGTGATCACCGCCGGCACAGCTATCCGTGAATCGATGGAGATTATTGCCGCGCAACAGGCGACGTTGGCTGGGGTCATGATTGCACTCAACCGCATGGAGCGGGGTAAAGGTGAATTATCAGCAATTCAGGAAGTTGAGCGTGATTACGGCTGTCAGGTGATATCTATTATCAATCTGCATGATCTGATCACTTATCTGGAGGAGCAAGTTAGCACCCAGCCTGAACTGGCCAAACATCTGGCCGCAGTTCAGGCATACCGTGCAGAGTTTGGGGTTTGATTACTCTTTTTTAGGGCTCATAATTTGTAAAGCAGGTTGCGCTAACATGAAAATACCCAGTGTTAACAAATATGCTGCGGTAAATGTAGGCAATCCGAGCGGCGTAAACAAGCGGTTGAGTGCGGCTTGTACAATCACAGTGACAAAGGTAGCTAACATTGCCAACCAGATCCGTGAGTGGGTGGGTAAATAAAATACCCGCCCGATAGCCAAAGCACTTAATACCGGCGAAAAACCATATAACCCGGTTAAAATCGCGTAGGTATTTGCGCCAAATAACTGCGCTAACGTGGTTGCCAGCAGTGCACCACCTAGCGTAGTTAATGCCATCGCCCGTGAATGTACGGCTAATCCGATTAAAATCAGAACACCGCTAAAAGTGCTATTGAGCAAAAAAACCTGTGCAATATTGCGAATACTGGCCTGAAGCAACATCCACAAACTGATAGCCACATGGCTATTGCGGTGAACAGCATCATCAAGCACATGCAAATGTACACCCGATAAATTATAACCTGCCAATAGCAGCATCCAACTAATTAGTACAAAGGGTGCAGTTGAACCAGGTAAACCCCATGAGCGGCTCATTGACTCACTGATCGCTGATTCAACAATTGGGCAGAGTGTTGCACCAAGCAGTAGCAGTACCCACATCAGTGGAGAGGGGATAAAAAAGGTTGTCACCATAATCCCCACTAAAATACCGTTAAAGCCATGTAAACCTTGGTTAATATCATCTGTTTTTAAACGCAACATCTTGGCTGCGAAAGTAGACATAAACAACCCAACCACAGCACCGATAGCGGTGTAAGCTTCTCCACTATTGAATGCAGCATAAAAAATAGCCAATAGAAAAAAACTACCGGTGATGGGATTGTCACAGAAAAAAACTTGGCCTGCACCACGCAGTGCTGCAGAGACGATAGGTTTTGCTATGATTTTTGACATGATGATCCATCAACATAATAAAGAGAAAGAGGCTGCATGTTAGAAAAATACACAGTCGTCATACTGAGATGTTCAGCATACGGTAGGCCCGTGATCTGATTATTGATGGTTTTATGCCAACTGGCGAAGCCCAAAGTGTTTAGTAATATGGCTAAGAGTAAGTAAATATGACAGGGTATTGAGCTGGGTTGATAAAGCAGTCATAAAACAGCACATAACGTGGTGTGTGATAAAAAAACCACAGAGCTGCGCATTGTGATGTGCAACTCTTGATGAGTAAAATCAGGCCACAGAAGTGGCCAATGAGAGCTATCGCACAGTTTTACAAAGATGCTCTATTTGAGGGAAGCTGTTTTGACGGTGTTAATGCAACGTGTTTAAAACAGTGTATTTAAAATAGCGCGTTTACACTCACGACGCTGTGTGCAATCCACTACAGTAATTCAGCCGTTAACAGTTGCCAGCGAGTATCAAAATCAGCCGTGGGCAGATGACGAAATTCAGAACGTACAAAACGTAACATCAGGCCTTCACAAAAAGCGAGCAGTTGTACCGCTAATAAGCTCTCATCGTGGTTAAAGCCCTTGCCTTCACGTAACTTACGTTCACGCATTACTTGTCGTAGCTGGGCTTCAATCCGCTCAAATAACTGATTAATACGGCTTTGCAGACGATCTTGTTCAAACATCAGTGCATGGCCTGTCAGAATGCGAGTGAGGCCAGGGTTTTTTTCTGCAAAACCGAGCAAGAGTTGAATGATTAAGCGCAAGCGTAATAGCGTGTCTTTCTCGTCAGTTAAAATAAGATTAATCCGCGACATCAAACTGTCTTCGATAAACTCGATCAACCCTTCGAACATTTTGGCTTTGCTTGGAAAATGGCGATAGAGCGCCGCTTCTGATACACCCACTGTGATCGCTA
Source organism: Plesiomonas sp. (assembly GCF_051652165.1). GTDB lineage: Bacteria > Pseudomonadota > Gammaproteobacteria > Enterobacterales > CAMTGL01 > Plesiomonas. Next base: position 51,322 of record NZ_JBOFTR010000017.1, on the reverse strand, counting down.
AACGTGCAGTCGTGATCCGTTGAGACCCTTCACTTGACTCTAGCATCTGTGCGAGTGCTTGCAAGATCTCTTCCCGCCGGTTTTTCTTCTTATTTCCTGCCATTACATGCGATTCCCTATAAAGCTAAAAACTGCGTAATAACCGCAGTTAACATCAACGCGCCAACGTTATACGCGCTCGACAGGCGATAAGCCTGCCGAGAGAATAGGTTTTTAAGACAATGGAGTCTTATTTACGCCCCGTATGACCAAAACCGCCTTCGCCGCGTTCACTCTGATTAAACTCAGTCACCAAATTAAACGCTGCTTGCACCACAGGAACAAAAACCATTTGTGCGATACGCTCGCCCGGTTCAATCACAAATGTATCGTGGCCACGATTCCAAACTGACACTTTTAGCTCACCTTGATAATCCGAATCAATCAGCCCAACCAAGTTACCTAGCACTACACCGTGCTTATGCCCTAGCCCTGAACGCGGTAAAATCACAGCTGCTAACGAGGCATCTGCAACATGAATAGCCAGACCCGTTGGCACCAGTACAGTTTGCCCAGCTTCTAGCGTAATCGGGGCATCCAAACAGGCGCGCAGATCAAGGCCAGCTGAACCCTCAGTGGCATACGTTGGCAGAGGAAACTGCTGGCCAATCCGAGGATCGAGAATTTTCAGATCAATTTTTTTCATGAGAAAGTGCCGCTTGCTTATATAAGTAGAGTGAGAGGATTTCATCGTTTAGCTGTTGCCCTAACAGCGCCTTATGACAACACCGCAGGGCTTTATCGCCGAATGGCCAATACAAATGCAATGCGTTTTGATCGGCATTAAAACCTTGTTCTGGGGATGAAACATTATTGGCGCAGATCAGATCCAAATTTTTTCGCGTCAGCTTATCGCGAGCATATTTTTCCACATCTTGGGTTTCTGCTGCAAACCCAACAACAAAAGGGCGTGCAACGGTCAGCGCAGCAACATCAGCAACAATGTCAGGGTTTTTCACCAAGTGCAGCACCATCGCCTGATCTGTGCCATCGGCCGTTTTTTTGATTTTTTGGGGCGCGATCTCAGCCGCTCGGTAGTCTGCAACCGCAGCACATGCAATAAAAATATCGTGTTGACCCGCACGTTGCATCACCGCTGCATGCATTTGCAGCGCAGTTTCAACGGCCACACTAACCACACTATCAGGCACCGGTAATGTCACGGGCCCACTGACTAACGTAACGATCGCACCACGTTTAGCTGCGTTTTGCGCAATGGCATAGCCCATTTTTCCAGAGCTGTGATTACTGATAAAACGCACAGGATCAAGAGCTTCTCGCGTTGGTCCTGCGGTAATTAATACCCGTAACCCCTGCATATCCTGCACAGGATTGATGCTAGGCGTTTCTTGAAAAAACTGTAGCACTTTTTCGCACAGCGCAGCCGGTTCAAGCATTCGCCCAGGCCCGATATCACCACAGGCTTGAGCGCCCTCAGCCGGCCCCCATAACCGATAACCACGCTGTTGCAACCGCCGTAAATTCTCTTGCGTAATGGCCGCCTGATACATTTGCTGATTCATCGCGGGTGCTGCCGCGATGGGCGCAGCCGTTGCCAAACAGACCGTTGTCAGTAAATCATTGCCCATACCTGCCGTAATACGGGCTAACAGATCAGCCGTTGCGGGAGCAAGTAACACCAAATCAGCCCATTTTGCCAACTGAATGTGGCCCATTGATGACTCTGCAGCCGGATCAAGCAAATCATCGGCCACGGGGTGGCCCGATACCGCTTGTAACGTCAACGGCGTAATAAAGGCTTTGGCAGCGGTGGTCATCACCACCCTGACGTGCGCTCCTTGCTCACGCAAACGGCGCACGAGCTCAACACACTTATAGGCTGCTATTCCGCCACTGATCCCAAGCAAGATCTGTTTACCGGCTAATTCATTCATTTAGAAAATTGGCTCTTTAGCAGAAACACATATGTGGCACACTTTATCACACTCTTTTTCCGCTTTTTACTTTCACAACCCCTCTTATTAGCATTGGTATGTCAACATATCTCGCGTTTAGCCCTTGTATTAACACAATGCAAGATTAGATCAATCAGGCAATCCCCATCTTGCGTACACAGATACAACCCTCGGCAAAGCGTGAAGTTGCGGACTATTTCGCAGCAAAATAGCGTAGTGATCGCCGTAAGTAGTAACTTCTTTTACAACAACACGCTTTCGCATCCACCCTTAAAAGATGTTTTTTTGGGGGATACACAGCAGATCAAGGAGCTCTACGTGTTATGTTGATAAAAGCATTGCCTACAGCCGAACGTCCGCGTGAAAAATTATTGCAACAGGGCGCTCATCAGTTAACTGATGCAGAACTGCTGGCCATCTTTTTGCGTACCGGTATTAAAGGCTGTAATGCCATTGAACTGGCACAACGCCTATTGGCTACCTTTGGCTCTTTGCGAGCTCTGCTGGCAGCGAATCAAGAGGAATTTTGTCAGCAGCACGGGTTAGGCGAGGCCAAATTTGTGCAACTACAAGCCAGTATTGAGATGTCGCGCCGTTATCTGGCTGAACGTTTACAGCGTGAAAGTGCCCTGACCAGTGCAGAAATGACCAAAGCCTATTTACAAACATGCTTAAGTGGGCGTGAAAGAGAGATTTTTTTAGTGCTGTTTTTGGATAATCAACACCGAGTTATCAAACAAGAAGAGATGTTTGCTGGCACATTTAACAGCGCCACCGTACACCCGCGTGAAATTATTAAAACCGCGTTGGCGTGTAATGCTGCCGCACTGATTTTATCGCATAACCACCCTTCGGGTGTGGCAGAACCGAGTCAGGCTGACCGCAATATCACCCAAACTATTCAGCAAGCGTGCCGATTAGTGGATATTCAAGTGCTTGATCATATCGTCATCGGGATAGGTGAAACCGTCTCTTTTGCTGAACGAGGCTGGATTTAACCATTAACCAGACAAATTTCCACCATTGAATACTAAAAATTGCACATATTTAGCGCAATTGCTCGTTTTTAAATTTAACTTGCGGCGCGAAAGCTGTATCCTTACGCCCAGCCCCAGTAACGCAACTCCACATACTGTTATAACTTTCGTGCCATGTGCCGAAATTTAGTGGTTATGTGGGTGTACCGTTGGTGGTTTTAGATATTTGTCGAGTTATCTAGCCCCTGCGATTTAAGATCCTTTATTGATCCTAGAGGTGACTGCCTCTTGAGCAATCGCCAGATATCTTGTACAATCCCCGACCTTTGAGAATCACGGGTAAGGCGTGTTACCTGACGAGGTAGCCTTAACCTAACGACGCTCGAGCTGATTTGATTTTTGGAGAATTGACATGTCCCGAGTATGCCAAGTAACTGGCAAGCGTCCGGCAGTCGGTAATAACCGCTCTCATGCGATGAATGCGACCCGTCGTCGCTTCCTGCCGAACCTGCACACTCATCGCTTCTGGGTAGAAGGTGAGAAACGTTTCGTATCCCTGCGTGTTTCAACTAAGGGTATGCGAATCATCGACAAGAAGGGTATCGAAGTTGTTCTTTCTGAACTTCGTGCCCGCGGTGAGAAGGTGTAAGGAGCTGACTCATGGCTAAAGGTATTCGTGAAAAGATCAAGCTGGTTTCTTCTGCTGGCACTGGTCACTATTACACAACTACTAAAAACAAGCGCACTAAGCCTGAAAAATTGGAACTGAAGAAATTCGATCCAGTTGTTCGCCAGCACGTGCTGTACAAAGAAGCGAAAATTAAATAATTTTCTTTTCGGCGTAAACTTGTTAAAAAACCCAGCTTTGGCTGGGTTTTTTTATGCACGGCGTTTAGGTCTTAGCTTGCCGATTGTTTGCTAAGATGACGGCACATTTTTTGTCGGGTGGATATCATGCCAGAGCTTCCAGAAGTTGAAACAAGCCGTCGGGGGATAGAACCCTACTTACTTGGCGCAACCATTACCCACATGACGGTACGCCGATCGGCATTGCGCTGGCCTATTCCGCAAGAGATCATTGCCCTGCATGATGTGGAGGTTCGCGCTGTCAGACGGCGGGCAAAATACCTGCTGATTGATGTGGTCGATAAAGAGAATACCGCGAATGCGCACCAGACCGGCACACTGCTGATTCATTTAGGTATGTCAGGCAGCCTGCGGATTGTGGATGCTAGCGTGCCTATCACCTTGCACGATCATATTGATATGCAGCTCAATAATGGCAGCATATTGCGGTATAACGATCCGCGCCGTTTTGGTTGCTGGTTGTGGCACTCCTCGGCAGAGACGCACCCACTGCTTGCCCAGCTTGGCCCTGAACCGCTGACCGCTGCATTTAATGCCGACTATTTTTATGCCCGTAGCCAGCAACGCAAAACGGCGATTAAAGCATGGCTGATGGAGAATAAATTTGTCGTTGGGGTAGGCAATATTTATGCTAATGAAGTGCTGTATCAGTGCGCAATCCACCCGTTAACACCGGCTGGAGCACTCACTGAGATGCAATGTGCAACACTAACCAATAGCATTAAACAGATCTTAGCCCGCGCAATAGAGCAAGGCGGTACAACGTTGCGTGATTTTACCCAGCCTGATGGTAAACCCGGTTATTTTGCCCAAACGCTACATGTGTATGGCCGTGCCGGTGAACCGTGCGATAGCTGTGCAACCCCGATTGAGAGCTTACGTATCGGGCAGCGGAACAGTTTTTTCTGCCCGCATTGCCAGCCGTTGGTAGGATAAGGCACACACCTTACCTATTGATTGCCGAAAGTTCCTGTAAATAGCCAGCTCACCGCGATGACAAGGTTTTGGCTGGCTGTTTACTGTAACTTGTTTAGTGTTATCAGTGTATATTGATCAGCAGTAGGTTTTTTTCTGCGTCAGTGCAGTAGCAACTGCCGGTGGAACAAATTCTCTGACATCCCCACCGTGTAAGGCAATTTCACGCACCAGTGTTGACGAGATAAACGTCCACTCTTCAGAGGGGGTTAAAAAAACCGTTTCCAACTCTGGCATCAAACGGCGATTCATATTAGCCAGTTGGTGTTCGTAATCAAAATCGGTGACACCCCGAACTCCCCGTAATAACACATTGGCCTGTTGTGCTTTAGCCAGCTCGATTAGCAGACCGTTAAAACCGATTACCTCAACATTAGGAAGATCAGCGGTGACAGTTTGAATCAGTCGAACACGCTCATCTAAATCAAACAGCGGGCGTTTTGCAGGGCTGGCGGCTACGGCAATCACGATGTGATCAAATAAACGGCCAGCGCGCTGAATTAAATTAAGGTGTCCGTTGGTGATAGGGTCGAAAGTCCCTGGATAAATAACAGTGACACTCATGACCTGTTTCCTTGTTGAGGTAATTGCTGATCGATAACGTGTAACAGCCTCTCTAGTGCACCTTGATTGTGTGTGAGGACAGCCAATGCATTGTGCCCCTGCGTTGTCCGCAACAGGTTATCTTGTAAAAGTTGCTGCAATGCTGTGATTAAAGAAGCTGAGTCAGACACGGTCGTCAGGGCTTGTGCGGCGGTCAGTTTATCCCCGATCTCTTTAAAATTGAATCGATATGGGCCCATGATAATCGGAATGCCGTGTGCAGCAGGTTCAAGCGGATTGTGCCCGCCCCGTTCAATCAGGCTGCCCCCTACAAAAGCGATATCGGCAACGCCATACATAAGCATCAACTCGCCCATTGAATCACCAATCACAACCTGTGTCGCCGATGTTGGTGTATCGCCGCTACTGCGGGTAATACAGGATAAGCCAGTCGCCAGAGTTTGTGAGATAACTTCTGCAAAACGTTCAGGATGCCGAGGAACGATAATTAGCAACAGATCAGGGTGGATATGCAATAAGGCTTGGTGTGCTTGAAGTATCAACGACTCTTCACCCTGATGGGTACTAGCAGCAATCCATACCGGCCGCTGGGCAGCCCATTGCTGGCGAAGTTGTTGGCGTTGAGCATGTAATTCTGGAGAAACCGAGATATCAAATTTGATACTGCCGGTTATGGTGAGGTGTGATTTTGGTAATCCTAGTTGGATAAAACGTGCGCCATCATCTGTAGTTTGGGCTGCAATCTGGGTGATTTCGGGTAGTGTTTGTGCCATCAGTGATCGTATTTTTCCATAACCTTTGGCTGAACGTTCAGACAGTCGGGCATTGGCCACAATCAGTGGAATGTTACGTTGATGTGCTTGGTGGATCATATTTGGCCAGAGTTCGGTCTCCATCACCACCACCAGTACAGGTTGCAGATGCCGATAAAAACGGGCCATTGCATCAGGCAGATCGTAGGGCAGATAGCAGTGTGAAACTTGCTGGCCAAAGGTAGCGATGACACGCTCTGAACCGGTTGGTGTCATGGTGGTAATGGTAATTGGCAGCGCAGGATAGCGGCTTTGCAGTGCACGCACCAGTGGAATAGCGGCCAGTGTTTCGCCAACTGAAACTGAGTGCAGCAGTATCCCGCCCGAAGGTAGTGTTGCTCTGCGTGTCATGCCCAGTGCATAGCGTTCAGACCAACGTTGGCGATATGCCGGTGCTTTTCGGCCACGTAAAAACAGGCGTAGCCAGATAAGGGGCTGAATAAGATATAAAAGCAGTGAATAGAGAGCCCTTGGCATAGTTAAGCCTGTATAAATCTAAAAGATGGACAAAATTCTAGAGGTTTCAATAATAAGGTACAATATAAAGCCGCTGTATTTCCGCGTTCCGGTCTGCTTTGCATGCAGTATTAGGCGGTATAGGTTATCTTCATCAAAACGCAGAGATCTGCATAGGTGTTCGGGCAGCAAAATGAAATTAAGTGGATTAGTCATTACTTTTAATGAAGAGAAGAATATTCTTGCTTGTATACGCTCGTTACAGCAGGTGTGTGATGATGTGGTGGTGGTTGACTCAGGGAGTCAAGATCAAACCTGTGAGCTGGCTTTAGAGGCTGGGGCTACCGTTGTGGTGAATACGCCTTTTTTGGGCGATGGGCCGCAGCGTAGCTATGGGTTATCATCGTGTCGCCACCCTTGGGTAGTGAATTTAGATGCCGATGAGCGGTTGGATGATGATCTTGTCGCGTATTTACGTGCTACCGATATTGAAAATTTGGGCGTAGAGGCAATTGAAAATCGGCGTAAAAATTATATTGGTCAGCGAATGACGGAGTATGCCGGCCAGTACCCAGACTATATTTGCCGGATTTTTGATCGCACAAAAACCGATTTTTCACCGGTTTTTACGCACACACGGATCATGACGCGTAACACACAGAAAATCAGCCAACATGTGATTCACTATTCGTATGCTGATTACCATGACATGTTTGCGCGCTGTGTAAAATATGGTCAATGGCAGGGAAAAACACTGGCCGATTCAGGTAGAACAGTCCAACCGTGGCAACCGGTTGTGCATGGCGTATGGACATTTATTCGTCTGTATATCATTAAACGCGGTTTTTTAGCGGGCCTTGATGGGTTTACGATTGCAAAAGCAAAAGCAGTGAGCTCGTATTTGAAATATGCGGTCGCATGGGAGTTACAAAATAACAAATAGTAGTATTTATCGTTTCAGAATAGCGGTTAATTTTACCGCCATTCTGATGAGGTGATCCCCATTAGCACGCTAAATACTGTTCACAAATCGTATGTAAGCTAAATCGGCTAAGATCAACGGTTGAAAGATCAACGGGGTGTGCATCTATCTCTTGTATTGCCAGCGCAAGGCTTGCTGCTGACATGTCTATAGATAAACCACGGCGTAAATCACCCTGTAAAATCTCTGCAGGCCCACCAGGGCAAGGGGTGCTGACGACTTGAGTGCCACACACAAGTGCTTCAACCAAAACATTTCCGAAGCCTTCAGAGTCAGAGCTAAGAATCAGCATCTTGGCGTGGCGCAAATAAGGGTAGGGGTTAGCTTGAAAACCAAGATAGTGTACGCGATCAGCAATGCCTAACGTTTGGGCCTGTTGTTTAATATTGGCTTGAGCCTGCTCTGATCCCTCCCCAATAAGAAGCAGTGGGGACATAAGGTTGGCACGCGCATAAGCATCAAGCAAACGATCATGGCGTTTATGAGGGTGCAAACGCCCCATATGCAAAAGGTAGGGCTGAGAAGACCAATCACAAGGTGCGCTGGCGTGTTGACGAATGGTATTAAAATCAAAAGGGTTATAAATAACGCGGCTTTTTTGAGTATGCACCCCCAGTTGCTGCTGAAGATCAGCGATCACTGCATGTGAAACACCAATGACCTGGCGTTGCTGATAAACATGGCGGAGTTTGAGGCGCTTCCATAACCGAGAAAGACCACGCTTATGCCCTAAGTAAGAGGTTGATAACATGCCATGAATACATAACCACACCTTGTCTGTTGCCAGAGTTTTACACTGTGTCACAATACGATCTGTTTTATGCAAATTGGAAAAGATGTGGGTAAAGCAACCTTGGGCTTGTTGTTGCTCTAAAATACGATCCAGTTGCATGGCTCGGCGTTTGATCTCATTGAGTTTTCGAAACGGGCCGTGGGCATTATCTTCAACCACAATATATTGAAGCTGGGCAGGTAATGTGTATGTACACACATTACGCAATGAGATTAATGTGACCTGATGCCCTTGCTGTAGCATGCCCTCAGCTAAGGTCAGTACCACACGTTCAGCGCCTCCACCGGGCAGTCCGTCAATAATGAAAAGAATATTCTGTGTCATTTTTTCAGTAATTCCCGATACAGCGTGATGAGCTTTTCTGACATCTTTTGTGGAGTACAAGTGAGGATCTGCTCGCGTGCAGCCGCACCCATTGTTGAGCCAAGAGCTTGTGTGGGAAGCGCCATGATGGCATCACGAATTGCTATAGTATCAAGCGCGTCGGTGACAAAGCCCTCTTGCCCTGCGCGAATAAATTCAGCACCACCACAGTGAGTGCTTGTAATCACCGGTAATCCACACGCCATGGCTTCTAAAATCACATTCGGGAATGGATCATAGCGAGTGGGGAGCAGTAAACCATCGGCGGCATGGTAAAAGGGCAGCACATCTGGCTGCATACCAAAAAAATGCACTTGTTGTGCCACACCGCATGATTGGGCCAATGCCCGGTAGTGCTGTTCGGCTTTATCTTTACCTATCACCATCAAATGGCGGTTTGTACCCGCTAATGCAGCAATGGCGGTAGCTAAACCCTTGCGCTCAAAACCTGAGCCTACATAAATCAGGTAAGTGTGGTGTAGATGAAGGTTCAGAGCTTGGCGCGCCTGTAAACGTTGTTGCGCTGTTGCTGGTTGGAAGAGTGTGTTGTCTATGCCGTTATAAATGACATGAATTTTCTCTTCTGCTACCCCAAAATCAGCCATGATCTCGTGTTTGACCATATTGGCATTGCAAATAACCGCCTGTAATTCAGGTGCGGTGAACATGTCGCGTTCAGCTTGTAGAACATAGCGATGATAAGGGTCTGCATACAGCAGTTTTCCCCGCCAACGGGGAAGTGTGCGACAACGTTGCGCAAGATATTGGCGATGTACGCCATCACCTGCACGGTATAGCCCACAGCCAGGAATGCGCTCATGGCTTTGTACAAGATCAAATGCCTGCGATTGCCAGAGTTGACGTGCAGCATGAGCAAACCCACGCTCACGGCTAATACGCCCCCATTTTTGGGGATTACAAAGATGAATATGCCAGTTTGGATTTACAGTATCATGCCATTGTCGCGTAATAACATTGAGTTCAATATTTTGTTCTGACAAGGCGGTCAATGCACGGGCAATAAAACGTTCAGCGCCCCCATCTGGCCGGTATTTTTGTCGCACAAGGGCTAAACGAAAATTATCCATGTAAAAGCTCTTTGGCTGCCTGAATGACATCTTCTGCAGGGATGATATCCAGATAACGTTGGTCGGTATGGGTGCTAATGGTATCAGGATCAGGTAATGGGCCATAATCGCCAGCCCAAATGACCTTACCTCTTGCTTGCCACGGCCGCCAAAAGTGCAGTTTAGTTGGGCCAAAAAGAGCAATTAATGGCGTTTGCAGGGCCGCGGCCATGTGCATAGGAACAGAGTCTACACCAATAAAAAGTGCTGCCTGATCGATTAATGCCGCCAGTTGAGGCAAAGAGAGCTGTCCTGATAAGCTGGCGGGCTGGCCTGTTTTACACAGTGCTTGAATGTCAGCCACCATAGTTAATTCACGTAAATCAGGCCCAGATGTCAGAATAACGGTGTGGCCACACGCTTGCAGAGCGTCGATAACCTGTGCAAAACGCGCATTTTGCCAGCACTTAAAAAACCAGCGAGCAGAGGGTTGGATCACAATATAAGGTGGCGAAATATTCAAGGCAGCAAGGTGTTGTTGCACCTGATCTCGATCACTGTCGGCATATGCCATCGTGACGTGCGTACTTTGTTGCGGTAAATCGAGAGGGGCAAGAATGGCAAGATTTTGCTCAACAGTATGCAGTTGTTGCAACGGTGCGCAATCAATCAGCGTAGTATGAGCGTGCGACCATAACATACCTTCTCGTTTTGATAACCCTAAGCCAATTCGCTGCGTAGCCCCTGATATTTTGGTCAGTATTGCACTACGCCATTGGTCAGCTAAATTGAGTACCAGATCATAGTGCTGGTGGCGGATATCACGCAGCAAATTAAATTCATGTTTAAGCTGTTGGCGTAACCCACATTTTTTCCATTGGCGATCAATGAGTAAAATACGGTGTATTGCAGGGTGATGCTCTAGCATGGCACGCGTTTCAGCATACAACAACACATCTATTTGTGCGGTAGGGTAATTTTTCTGCAGGCTGCTCAGTACTGGGCTGATTAACAGCATATCACCATGATGACGCAACTTAATAACGAGTATCCGTAAAGGAGAGGGCGTTAGAGATACTGAAGTAGACATGAGTATTCATCACTATAGGGTACGACAAAAAGCATACGTGGCTTTATTGAGATTAAATTCAGTATTGAGCTCAAATTCAGTAAGTCAAGCTAGTGGGTCATTATCGTGCATTACAATAACATATACTCTATGATGCAGTGATATTTTCTGCGATGACACAGATAGGTAGCTTATGAAGCAGAAGCCTTTTTTTATTATCACCATTGATACCGAAGGGGATAATTTGTGGCAAAACAGCCAGAATATCACCACGGAAAACACCCATTATTTGCCCCGTTTCCAAGCACTGTGCGAGAAATACGGGTTTAAACCGGTTTATTTAACCAACTATGAAATGGCCTCTGACCCTGCGTATGTTGAGTTTGCCTCAGAGGTGATCTTGCGTGGACAAGGCGAAGTGGGCATGCACTTACATGCCTGGAATAGCCCGCCATTAGCAGCATTGTCATCTAATGATATGGCACATAAGCCATACCTTATTGAGTATCCGCTAGAGATTATTCGTGCAAAAGTCGATTTTATGACCAAGTTGCTAGAGGATAATTTCCAAACAAAAATGTATAGCCATCGTGCAGGCCGTTGGGCATTTAATAGTGACTATGCCCGTTTACTGGTTGAATACGGTTATCAGGTTGATTGCTCTGTTACACCGGGGGTTGATTGGAGTAAAGCGAAAGGAAACCCACAAGGGCAAGGCGGTACAGATTATCGACACTTCCCACATCATGCCTATTTTATGGATCTTGCACAGATTGATCAGGTTGGCAGTAGCACGCTACTGGAAGTGCCTATGAGCACTGCGCTGAAGTATCCAGCATGGTTGAATCAGTTACGCCAAGGTTACGATAATTTGCGTGGTAAACCGCGTGCACCTTCTATGCATTGGTTACGTCCGCGTGGTGGGAATACCCATGAAATGCTGGCTGTTGCTAAAAAATATTTGGCACAAGGCAGTGATTACATTGAGTTTATGCTGCACTCTTCAGAGTTTATGCCGGGCGGCAGCCCGACATTTAAAACAAAGCAAGATATTGAGCAGTTATATCGTGATCTAGAAGAGACGTTTGCGTGGCTTGCACAGCGAACACAGGGTGCAACATTGGCTGAGTATTATCAGTATAAAATCAAATAATACTTATATATTGCGAGGAGGCTCTCCTCGCTTATTGACTGTACTTAAATAATTAATTAGTGAATCACAAAGCTGTGTAAATGAGCGGCATGTGTGTGCATGCTCAATTGCACCAAGAGAAAGAGAGGCATAAACCTCAGGTGCGCGGTATAACGCAATAATAGAGTCGGCAATTTGTTGTGGAGATAACATTTTAGGTTCTAATAGCGTATCGTTAGTTGGTGAGTAAATAAGCGGTGAAAATGCAGTAGATGCTTGAGTGAGTGTTTTATATTCATTTACAGATAATGTAGGCTCAAGACAATAACCTGATTTTTGATGTTGTACGGCTTCAGGAAGCCCATCAACGAAGCTTGTAATGACAGGTATTCCAAATGCTTGTGCCTCTAAGCAAGATAGAGAGAAACTTTCATGCATAGAAGGGCAAATATAAAGGTCAATCTTCTCATAAAAGCTCGACATATTCTCAATATGTCCTAAAAAGATAACATGCTCAGTAATATCCAGTGAGTGCGCTGTTGCTTTTAGGTAATGCTCTTCAGGCCCATTTCCTGCAATAAAGCACTCACAAGCGATACCTTGTTTTTTTAAAATGCTCACTACATACAAAAGTAATCCAATACATTTTAATGGAACAAGACGGCCAGCAGTGCCAAAGCGAATAGGTTGTTGTTGACGCTGTTTAACTACAACAGATGTAGTCGGAGCATGTTGTAAAACCAGTGCATTTTTTTCAATGCTAATAGGAAGGTGAATTAAATGGTATTTAAGCTCTAAGATTCTTTTAGCAGCAAAAGAGACTGCAATACAGGCATCTACATGTTGGAAAAACTGTTGAGGAATATGTGTTGCTTGACGATACCAAGCCATACCGTGCTCATAATAAACTACTGGGCAACGTAATATTTTACTCACATATTTTGGTGGCATAGACCACTCAATGAACTGATTCCAGATCAATATAATGTCAGGCTGCTGTTTTTTTATGAGTCGTAAGCGATTCCATGCCCTAAATATTTTAGGCCGATTTGGTAAACTCACCCTACCATAAAATTTTATACCCTGTTTATTCTTAAGATTGATTGTGTGTAATCTTGAAGATAAAGAGGGGGCGATATCGTTGTGATCCATTACAATAGAATGGGTGATATTTTGATGTGATGCAGTATTACGAATAAAATCGCAAAACATGGTTTCAACACCGCCTACTTTACGTAAATCAATTAAATGTAATATGTGCATAATAATATTGATTTAGCTATCTGCGATATGTTGATAAAAATTAACCATTTCCTGCATCATGTAGTCAAAGGTCATAAAACGTTGTGCATATTGATAAGCATTATATTGTAACGCCGCTTTTAGCTCAGGTTGTTCAACAAGGCGCTCAATGGCTTGTGCTAGAGCAATTGCATCTCGTGGAGGGCAGAGCAAACCTGTTTGCTCATGGGTGATCATTTCAGGTAACCCCCCAGTGGTGGTGGCAACAATATTTTTTTGCATAAAGAATGCTTGAGACACTAAACGTGTCTGTGCTTCTGTAGCAACAGAGGCAATAACAACAATATCAGCAAGTGCCAAATAGTTTTCAATATCATTATGATAACCTAAAAATTGGATCTGATTTCCAAGGTAAGGTTGTGCTGCATCGAGTACTTGCTGTTTAAATTCAACCGTTTGTTTAGTTGCTTCACCAACTTGGATACAGGTGATAGGCAGCCCTTTTTCCAACAACAATTTCACTGCATCAATATAATAATTTTGCCCTTTATCAGGCCTAATCATACCAATATTAGCAATAATCAGATGGTCATCTGGAATACCCAATTGGCGACGCAATGCAAAACTGTCAACAGTAGCATGAAAGCGCGCAGGATCAACGCCCGCAGGAGCAACCAGTGTTTTCCCTTGATTGGGAATGCTGCATGCCTCTAGCATATCCTGAATTTTTTTTGCTGTTGTGATAATACCGTGATTACCATATTTCCAGATAATACCGTGCATACCGGTAGTTTTAATAGGGTCAGTCACATGGCGTGAACGGATCACAGTAATTCGGGTGAGTGCTTTTACTAATGCACCATAAACACTGTCGCGGCTGCCATGGCAATCGAGGATCTGAATATGATGTTGTTTTAAAAAATGCAATAAATTTTGTAACGTAGCCGGATGCACCGATCCCCGAACACGCAGTTCAAATACCGGTAGTTGTTTTTCGCGAGCCTTTTCAATAATGGCAGCACCGGGGCGAGCAATAATCCATGTCGGATGGCCATGCAGGTTTAGCCACTCAGTTTGTTCAACAATCCGTAGTTCTTGACCACCCCAATCCATTGAGGTTTCAAAATGTGCGATGTTCATTTTATTTCCTACGACTTGTTATTTGCGAAAGACTGAGCGCAAGCGGCATCCAAAAGATAAACCAAGGTGCATCAGGGCTCATAATTAAAAACTTCCACTGACTGCTAATATGAAGCAGTGCAAATGAGAATAGAGCCAAAGCTAAAGAGTCTTGAGTATAGTTTTTAATACTATTAAATAAAATAAACCCACACATAGACAGAAAAAGAAGTAACCCTATCAGACCACCAGTAAAAAATGATCCAAAATATACACTGTGTGTTGTTGTGAAAAAAATACCACTTGGTGAGGGATAGTTTAATGGAGTTAAAATACCATGCCCAATAATAGGTGATGAAAATGCACGATTTAATGCAAATTTCCATATAGCACCACGAAAACCTTCAGTACCATTAATTTCGGTATTAATAGCAAGAAATCGTGAAATAAGTGTAGATAAATTAATAATATTAGCCGTGTGAACAATGATAGCTAATGTCATCAGACACAGTATGAATTTTCCTGCGTTTTTTAAATTGTTTTTTCTAATTAAAAATAGGCTGCAAATGGCTGTGTATAATATAGGCCCTCTGCTTTGTGTGAGTAAGCAGGCAGCAAGATTAATCAATGCAATGAATATGTAAGTTAAAAATGATGATTTACTTTTACTTTGTAACAGTAAATAAGTACTGACTAAAAAACCAATACTACAATATCCTGCAAAGTCAATAACGTTCTCAGGGCCATAAGGCGCTGGGAGTCGAATGGTTGAAAGCTGTGAGAAATGAGAGATAGAAAATAGAGCGACTAAGCTACTGATTGTTGATGCAATAAGGATAGAGTATAGTAAGAAAATTCTATTTTTATGGTATAAAGTATGTAAAATGAGAATAAATATCAATATACATATAGAATACCGCATATACTTCATGAAGTCATACGAATATGCGGACCATAATAGCGTAATAGTAAAGTATAATAATGTGATTGCTATGAGTATACTTTCTTTCGAAAAAAGCGTTTTTTTAAGGTCTACTTTTGAAAAAACAAAAAAAATAGCACTTATATAAAACATAGCGTTAATGGCCGGATAATTACAGAATGTAAAGCTAAATATAATAAAGGCAGACATGAATCCGGCTGACCATGTCAAAATTGAGGGGGATTTTTTTATAAGCATTTTACTTAACCTTATGCTTTTTTATTATGTCATTTGGAATGGCACTATCAATTGATAAATTTAATGTGATGATATTTTTTTCTTTCATAATGCATGATGCTAATTTAAATGAAGGGATTATCTTATGGTGTAAATTTTCACCAAGAGTTGTTGGTTGTTTAGATTCTTTTGTTTCATAAAATCTGGGTTGATGAAAATTATTCATATCTAATCCAGCAAATGTTATTTTTTTTGCCCCCATAAAATAGGCGATTTGCATTGCCCAGTAAGCAACAGTGCCACCATCAACAATACCTTTTCGAATATCAAGCGAAAATCCACATTCACCATCAACTTTTATATAGTCATTCAGTTTGTTAGCAAGTAATGCAAGGTTTGTTTTTTTTTGGTAGACTTTTTCTGTAATATCTTCAATGATAATTAATTTACACTTTATTTGTGTGTTGATGTTTTCTTTTATTCGCCAAAAACATATTACAGTTGTTATGAGAATAAGATCTTTATTTTGGATGGCTTTTTCTACTATCTCTTTTTTTTTGATAATAAAATCTTGATCGACAATAACATAATGCGTTAATTTTATTCGATCAGATAATAAATATGCACCATTAACAGCAATGATAGCATCATATCTATTTTCATCAAAGTGTGTTTTTTTTATCGAAGGGCCAGTTGCTACAATAAGTACACTATTAGCACAATTTTTTATTGAAGTTACACTTTGCAGTGTAACTATTTGGCCTTGATAGGTAAGTGTTGAAATTTCACCCGATTTTTCTCTGGTGATTGTAAGTGCTGGCCAATAATTTTCATTATGGCGATAAGCTCTGGATCTGGTATATCGGTATAACTGTTTTAACAACCCCATGTTATCTAGATAACCTATTTGTATAGATGTCGTCAGGATTAATATCATCTAGTTTACATGTGGGTGATAATATTGCAATCTGCCCTTGCCCATATCCCCCAATTAACCCCGGATCCGTTGGCCCGTATAGCGTAATATTGGGCTTATCCAGTGCTGCGGCTAAATGGCTCAGGCCTGTATCGACAGAGATAACCGTTTTTGCTCCAGCCAGTACACTGGCAACTTCCGCTAATGATAATTTCGGCAGAATATCGACATGCTCAAACCCAGCCGCTAATCGTTGTGCGCGGGCGTATTCATGCGGTGCACCCCACGGTAACTTAATGCGTAATGCACTATTTTCACCCACCCGCGTAATCAACTCACGCCAATGGTTTTCTGGCCAATGTTTTTCATCGCGCGTTGTGGCATGCAAAAATACCAGATATTGACCAGCATCAGCCGGTAAATTGGCTGTAAAGTGGCGAGCAATGGCGTAATCACCTTGAGTATCGGGCACTGAATAACCCAAACTTTGTGCAAACAGTTGGCGAGTACGCTCTACCGCATGCTGGTGAGTCGCCACAAAATGGCGTTGATCATAAAACAAGCTGGCCAGAGGTTCACGGGCACAATGGCGATCAAACCCGTGCTTTATCCCTTTCGCAAGGCGGGTTATTAATGCTGCACTTTTGATGAGCCCTTGTGCATCAATGATTGCATCATAGCGATTTGCCTGTAATTGCTGTGTAAATGCACGCCATTCGCGGTGGGTTTGTGCGCTAAAGACCTGCTTGCGCCAGCGGCGGATGGCTACAGGGATCACGCAGTCAACAGCAAAATGCCAGCTTGGGATCTGAGCAAACCCCTCTTCGACAACCCAATCAAACACAATGCCGGGTATGGCGTTGGCTGCATCGGTTAAGGCGGGAAGAGCATGAATCACATCGCCCATTGAGGAGGTTTTGACAACTAAAACACGCATTACTCAATATCCTCTGGTAATAGCTCACGCAGAGCATTGAGTACGGTCGTCGGTTGAATATCAATCAGACTTTGGTGATAACCTTGCGCTGCATCGCCCTTACGGACTTTATGGTAGCCGCTAATAAGGCGCAAAACCTTCGCTGTATCAGATAAAGGCGGCGTAAAATCAGGGCTGCTTGGCCCGTAAAGCGCAACTAAAGGCCGTTGTAGAGCCGCAGCAATATGCATGAGCCCTGAGTCATTGCTGACAATGGCATGGCAATCGGCAATCAGTGCCACTGCTTGTTCTAAGTCAGTATTACCGGCTAAATTAATGCAGTAAGCCTTCAGATTATCTGGTAACTGTTGGCGGATTTGCTCACCAACATCGGCATCTTTTGCCGAACCAAATAAACGAATTTGATAGCCTTGCTCAATTAACTGTTGGGCTAGTGCTGCGTAGTGATAATGTGGCCAACGTTTTGCGGGGCCAAATTCTGCACCAGGGCAAAAACCGATTGCTTTGCGATCATCATTAAGATCAAATGCGGCACAAGTATTGGCTATCTCGGTATCTTCAACGTGCAACTGTGGCCACAATAGTGGCGATGGCAACTGCTCGGCTGATTGCACAGTGCCTTGTGGATAAGCCAATGCAGTATACCGCTGTACCATCAGTGGAAAAGCCGGTTTATTTAATACCCGCAAATCAGTCAGTAAACCATAGCGCATCTCACCACGCCAACCTGTGCGTCGCGGAATATCAGCAAAATAGGGGATCAATGCTGATTTAAACGAGTTAGGGAGGATAATAGCCTGATCATAGTCTTCCGGTTGCAGCAGTTTACCCAACGCACGGCGCTCACCAAGCGCAAACGCACCGTGGCCTAACGGCATTGGAATAGCTTGATTGACCTCTGGCATCATTGTGAGCAGAGGGCGACACCATGCTGGCGCCATCACATCAATAGTGCAATCAGGGTGTATGGCTTTTAGCGTGCGGTATAAGCTGTGTGACATCATCATGTCACCGACCCAAGAAGGGCCTATTACCAGGATTTTCATGCGTCCTCAAAAGATAAAACGAGCAACATGATGTTACTCGTTCAGAGTATATACAGTAATTATCACGATGCTCACGCTTTAGTGTCGCCGTGTTATTTTCTGCTTCTTATTACTGATTTAACCACACCATATATTCCGCAACCCCTTCGGCTACAGTTTTAAAGGGGGCGGTATAACCAGCAGCACGCACTTTGGTTAAATCTGCTTGCGTAAATGCTTGATAACGGCCTTTTAAATGCTCAGGGAAGGGGATGTACTCTACGTGGCCTTGCTGATGGTGTGCAATAACGGCATCGGCAACCACCTGAAATGACTCTGCGCGGCCTGTGCCACAGTTAAAGATACCGGAAACACCGCTCTCTAAAAACCACAAATTCATGGCTGATACATCACCGACATAGACAAAATCACGTTGGAACTGTTCGCTACCGGCAAATAATTTTGGGTTTTCACCTTTATTAATTTGGGTATTGAGGTGAAATGCCACACTCGCCATGCTGCCTTTATGGCCTTCACGTGGGCCATACACATTAAAATAGCGGAAACCGGTGATCTGTGACAAGGTTTCGCCATGTGCTTTGGCATCTTGCCATAAACGGCGGACATAATTATCAAACAACTGCTTTGAATAACCGTAAACGTTCAGTGCCCCTTCGTATTCACGCTCTTCAATAAAATCGTGATCGCGGCCACCGTAAGTAGCGGCAGAAGAGGCATACAGGAATGGAATCTCACGCTCTAAACAAAAATGCAGCAGCTCTTTAGAGTACTCATAGTTGTTTAGCATAACGTACTTGCCATCCCACTCAGTGGTAGCAGAACATGCGCCTTCATGGAATACCGCTTCAATATCACCGAAATCATCACCCGCCATAATTTGGGCAATAAAATCTTCTTTATCCATATAATCGGCGATATCAAGATCAACGAGATTGACGAATTTCGTGCCATCTTTCAAGTTATCGACCACCAGAATATCGGTGCGTCCGCTATCATTGAGCGCCTTGATGATGTTACTGCCGATCATGCCGGCACCGCCTGTGACGATAATCATGGATCGAATACCTCTTTATAACCTGATAGATAATGCTGTAGACAGCTTGCTCGGTCAGCACAGTCAGCTATGATGAGCGCAAGCAAAGCTGTATAAAGGAGTGCTGAACAGATGAAAACCCGTGATCGTATCATTCAAGCCAGCGTCGAGCTGTTTAATGAACACGGTGAGCGTAATGTCACTACTAACCATATAGCGGCTCATCTGGGGATCAGCCCCGGTAACTTGTATTATCATTTTCGCAATAAAGAAGACATTATACACGCCATTTTAAGCGAGTATGCAGCACATTTGGCACTCGCATTTCAACCGAAACAAGCCTCTGATTTTAGTCTTGATGTTTTGATGGGGTATCTTGATGCCATATTTTACACCATGTGGCGCTACCGTTTCTTCTATGCGAATTTGGCTGATTTACTTAATCGTGACAATCGGTTACAGCAACAGTACCTTACAGCGCAGGCTGATCTTGATCAAAAGCTGATTGCTATCATGGAGAGTATGCAAGCAAACCAGTTATTAGAGATGCCTGCGGACGCACTGCCCGAATTTGTGCACACAATGAAACTCATTGTTACGTGTTGGATCCCTTATCAGAGCGCACAAGCACCCGGTAGCCAGATTACACGTCAGGTGGTGTATCAAGGGGTGCTCAGTATGCTCAATTTAATGCGCCCAATGATGACACTGCAGGGAAAAGAGCATATTGCTCGTTTAATTGAACACTACCATGTGCAATTAGCGCGTGAGCTAAAATCGTAGCGCACTCTTGTTGTTTGTCTTTTGAGTACAGTGCATATATTAAGGCGCTGCTTATTGATATCAACTTCTCTGAATAAAAGTAGGCTATTAGCCTGCTTTACCCTTTTTTAACCGATTCTGCTGCACAAGCTCTCAATTCTGGTGTCAAACACTCTGAAAATGGCCGATTCTCAGTAACATAAGCAGCAACTTTGCTGACTGTTACAGCCATGACCTCATAAGGGAGAGATGCCACAATGTCTGCCAATTTTTATCAACAAATTCGCGATCAAATTACACAAACCCGTGATGACGGGTTGTACAAAGAAGAGCGCATCATCACCACTGCACAGCAGGCCGATATTGCCGTTGCCGATGGCCGTGAAGTCGTCAATTTTTGTGCTAATAACTATCTAGGATTAGCCAACCACCCAGCACTGATAGCGGCAGCTAAAGCCGGTATGGATAGCCATGGCTTTGGCATGGCCTCAGTGCGTTTTATCTGCGGTACGCAAGACAGCCACAAACAGCTTGAAGCACGTTTAGCCCACTTTTTGGGGATGGAAGACAGCATCTTGTACTCCTCTTGCTTTGATGCAAACGGTGGCCTGTTTGAAACCCTGCTGGGCAGTGAAGATGCGATTATTTCCGATGCGCTGAACCACGCCTCGATTATTGATGGTGTGCGCCTATCCAAAGCAAAACGCTACCGGTATGCCAACAACAATATGGCCGACCTTGAAGCACAACTGCAACAGGCCAGAGCCGATGGCGCACGCCATATCATGATTGCTACCGATGGCGTTTTTTCGATGGATGGCGTGATTGCCGATCTGAAGTCAGTCTGCGATCTGGCTGACTGCTATAACGCGCTGGTGATGGTGGATGACTCACATGCGGTGGGCTTTGTGGGGGCAAACGGGCGCGGTACGCACGAGTATTGCGAAGTCATGTCGCGCGTTGACATTATTACCGGCACGCTAGGTAAAGCGTTGGGTGGTGCTTCGGGTGGTTATACCGCAGGGAAAAAAGAGGTCATTGAGTGGCTGCGCCAGCGTTCACGCCCTTATCTGTTCTCAAACTCACTGGCGCCGGCGATAGTCTCCGCGTCGATGGCCGTACTCGATCTGCTCGAAGAGGGCGCAGCCCTGCGCGCGCGCCTGTGGGAGAATGCCAACTATTTCCGTCAGCAGATGAGTGCAGCTGGTTTTACACTGGGTGGCGCAGATCACGCGATTATTCCCGTCATGATTGGTGATGCCAAGCAAGCCGCTGATTTTGCTGATGCGCTGCTGGCTGAAGGTATCTACGTGATTGGTTTCTCCTTCCCAGTTGTACCTAAAGGGCAGGCGCGTATCCGTACTCAGATCTCCGCTGCGCACAGCCGCGAGCAGCTTGATCATGCTATTGAAGCCTTTACCCGCGTAGGTAAACAGCTTGGCATTATCTGATGTTAACTACATCTGATGTGAACTACTGCGCTCAACGTCGTCTATTGTGCCGCAAGCCATCACGTTGGGCTCTGACAAAATCATGGGGATCACCGCAATGAAAGCACTGGCTAAACTCAAATCGGAAGTCGGCATCTGGATGACCGATGTGCCACAGCCCCCGATGGGCCACAATGATCTGCTGATTAAAATCCGCAAAACCGCGATTTGTGGTACAGACGTGCATATTTATAACTGGGATGACTGGTCACAGCGTACGATCCCCGTGCCGATGGTCGTCGGTCATGAGTATGTTGGTGAAGTCGTGGCAATGGGACAAGAGGTACGCGGTTTTCAGATAGGTGATCGGGTGTCTGGTGAAGGGCATATCACCTGTGGCCACTGCCGTAACTGCCGTGCGGGTCGTACCCATTTATGCCGCAATACTACCGGTGTCGGTGTTAACCGTGACGGTGCATTTGCTGAATATTTGGTGATCCCTGCATTTAACGCCTTTAAAATTCCCGACAATATCTCTGATGATCTGGCCGCGATTTTTGACCCCTTTGGTAACGCGGTTCATACCGCGCTGTCGTTTGATCTGGTGGGAGAAGATGTGCTGATCACCGGTGCTGGCCCTATCGGGATCATGGCTGCGGCAGTCTGTCGCCATGTAGGTGCACGCCATGTGGTGATCACCGATGTGAATGAGTACCGCTTGTCACTGGCGCGGAAAATGGGCGTGACCCGTGCGGTCAATGTGGCACAAGAGAGCCTGACCGAGGTGATGCAGCAACTGGGTATGACCGAAGGGTTTGATGTGGGGCTAGAGATGTCAGGTGTGCCGAGTGCTTTCCAGAGTATGCTCAGTGCCATGAACCATGGCGGTAAAGTGGCCATGCTGGGTATTCCACCCAGCGATATGGGGATTGACTGGACACAGGTGATCTTCAAAGGGTTGTTTATCAAAGGCATTTATGGCCGTGAGATGTTTGAAACCTGGTATAAAATGGCCGCGCTGCTGCAATCGGGTCTCGATCTTAGCCCTATCATTACGCACCGTTATGCGATTGATGATTTTCAGCAGGGGTTTGATGCCATGCGTTCAGGCCAGTCGGGTAAAGTGGTGTTGAGCTGGGATTAATTGCTCAGGCGTACAGTGCCGGCTTGTTGGCTTTGGTATACAAAGCAGGTGTTCTAGCCTCACTGAGATCCTCTAAAACGCTGCATTTAAACAGTTGCATTTAAAGAATAGGGATAACAAAAAAGCCTAACTGCACAAGCATGTTAGGCTTTTTTATCGGGATCACTTTTTATCGAGATGACTTTTTACCAAGATTAATATTCCCAGCTGTCAGGGTCGATTCCCATCTGGCGCATAATCTCTTTTGCCTCAACCGGGATCTCATCGTGGCGCTCTTTGCCCAGATCATCATCGGTTGGCAGCGGCTGACCGGTAAAAGCGTGCAAAAAGGCTTCACATAGCAGCTCGCTGTTGGTGGCATGACGCAAGTTATTCACTTGGCGACGAGTACGTTCATCAGTCAGAATTTTAAGCACTTTCAGCGGGATAGAGACAGTGATCTTCTTCACTTGCTCACTTTTTTTACCATGTTCCGCATAAGGGCTGATGTATTCGCCATTCCACTTTGCCATAAAACACCTTGCAACGCGTCATCATCACACTGTGTGATGTTCCGTAATCAGATAAAGAAATAAGAATAAGAGTACAATTCTAGCGGTTAATCTGAGAGCTGACAATCTAAACGCAAAGATGCTTAGACATCTAGATGTATTGACGGCTAATGCAAAATGTCGTTACTCTATTTCCTGTACGTGTAACAACGCAAAGCCAGTGAAAAGCAAAGTAGTATAGAAAATCAGCATGCCGTAAAACCAACGTACATCGCCAACATTAAACAACACACCATGATGAGCCACCATAGGCTGTCATCCCCAATACTATCGCTAGGGAAAGCAAGTGTATGACATATAAGCAGGCAACCTCAGCCATTCGCAGTGGCCTGAATAATGATGACCAATTTGGCTGCGTTGTTCCCCCTATTCATCTCTCATCTACTTACAACTTTACCGAATTTAACCAGCCGCGGGTACACGATTATTCGCGTCGTGGTAATCCGAGCCGTGATGTGGTGCAGCAAGCATTGGCTGAACTAGAAGGCGGTGCGGGTGCGGTGATGACAGCCAGCGGCATGGCGGCTATTCATCTGGTCTGTACCGTTTTCCTGCAAGCCGGAGATTTGCTGGTCGCCCCACACGACTGCTACGGTGGCAGTTACCGTTTATTTGATAGTCTGAGTAAACGTGGTGCATATCGGGTGATCTTTGTTGATCAATCTGATCCGCAGGCACTGGCGGCAGCATTGGCCGAACAGCCCAAACTGGTGTTAATTGAAACGCCAAATAACCCGCTGCTCAGAGTGGTTGATATTGCCGCTATCACCAAGCAGGCTCATCAAGTTGGCGCGAAAGTGGTGGTCGATAACACCTTTTTGACACCACTGCTGCAACAACCGCTGGCGTTGGGCGCAGATCTGGTGGTGCACTCGTGCACTAAATACCTCAATGGCCACTCCGATGTGGTGGCCGGTTGCGTAATTGCCGCTGATCCCGCATTGGTGACTGAGCTGGCATGGTGGGGCAATAATATCGGGGTTACCGGTTCGGCATTTGACAGTTATCTGCTGCTGCGCGGCTTACGAACGCTTGGCCCACGCATGCGACAGCATCAGGAAAATGCATTGGCGATTATCGATTATCTGCGTCAACAACCCTTAGTCGGGAAACTGTATCACCCTTCATTGCCCAATCATGCCGGCCATGCGATTGCTTGCCGGCAACAAAAAGGCTTTGGGGCGATGATAAGCTTTGAACTGAACACCGATGTAGCCGAATTTGTGGCACAATTGCGGCTGTTTACACTGGCAGAATCGCTCGGTGGTGTAGAGAGCCTGATTTCACATGCTGCGACCATGACACATGCAGGAATGACTGCTGCAGCGCGTGCCACTGCGGGCATTAGTGAGAATTTACTGCGGATCTCTGTCGGTATTGAAGATGTAGAAGATTTAATTGCTGATCTGGAGCAAGCCTTCCAGACAGTTGCGAAGAGGTAACTTGATGAGCGTACAAAGCGGAGCCAAGATCCGTCAATTGCATAAATTTGGCGGCAGCAGTCTGGCCGACCCAAGCTGTTATCAGCGGGTTGCCAAGATCATGGCCGAGCACAGCCAGCCTGATGATTTGATGGTTGTTTCTGCTGCGGGCAGTACAACCAACCAGCTGATTGCGTGGCTCAAATTGGCCTATACCGATCCTCTGGCGGCTCATCAGGCACAGCAAGTGCTGCGCCGCTATCAACTGGGCTTGATTGATTCATTGCTCAGTCCAGACGTTGCTACAGAATTAAGTGCGCTATTTTTGGCTGATATCGAGCGTTTAGCATGCTTGATGCAGTCAGATCACAGTGATGCTTTATATGCCGAAGTCGTCGGGCATGGCGAGATTTGGTCAGCCCGTTTGATGGCCGCTTATTTGCGTCATCAAGATATACCGGCTGTGTGGCTAGATGCCCGTCAGTTTTTGCGTGCCGAGCGCGCGGCCCAGCCACAGGTTGACGAGGGCCGCTCATGGCCGCTCTTACAAACCCTGTTGGCACAACATCCTAATCAGCGAATCGTTGTCACCGGATTTATCTGCCGCAATGACAGCGGTGAAACTGTATTGTTGGGGCGTAACGGCTCTGATTACTCTGCTACCCAAATTGGGGCGTTGGCCGGTGTTCAGCGGGTGACGATTTGGAGTGATGTTGCTGGTGTCTACAGTGCCGACCCACGTAAAGTCAGCGATGCCTGCCTACTGCCGTTATTACGGTTAGATGAAGCGAGCGAGCTGGCTCGTCTGGCAGCACCGGTACTGCATGCCCGTACTTTGCAACCGGTCTCCGGCAGTGAGTTAGATCTGCAATTGCGCTGTAGCTATCAGCCTGATCAAGGTTCAACCAAAATCGAGCGGGTGCTGGCCAGTGGCACCGGTGCCAAAATTGTCACCGGACACGATGATGTTTGCTTGATAGAGCTGAGCGTAGCACAGGCTGATCGTTTTGATACCGTACGTGAAGAAGCACTGCGCTTGCTTAACCGCGCACATGTTAAACCGATTGCCAGCTTTGCCCATCTTGATCGCCATTTGCTGCAACTGTGCTATACCGCCGAAGTGGTCAACAGCGCATTTCAACTGCTGCAAGAGGCCACGTTACCGGCGGAATTACGGTTGCGTGAAGGGCTGGCAATGGTAGCACTGGTTGGTGCGGGAGTATGTAACAACCCGCTGCACAGCCACCGTTTTTACCAGCAGATTAAAGATCAGCCGGTCGAGTTTGTCTGCCCGTCGGAAGAGGGCATTAGCCTGATGGCAGTATTGCGTCATGGCCCGACTGTCCATCTGATTCAGGGGTTACACCGCAGCCTGTTTCAGGCCCACAAGCGGGTGGGGCTAGTGCTGTTTGGCAAAGGCAATATCGGCTCACGCTGGCTGGAGTTATTTGCGCGTGAGCAGCGCAGTTTCTCAGCGCGCACAGGGCTTGATTTTGTGCTGGCCGGCGTGGTTGATAGCCGCCACAGTTGGCTTGATTATCAGGGGCTAGATGCCAGCCGCGCACTGGCTTTCTTCCATGATGAAGCTTCAGAGCACAACGAGCAACAACTGGCTACATGGATGAGTCAGCACCCCTTTGATGATCTGGTAGTGCTTGATGTGACCGCCAGTGCTCAGGTTGCCCAGCAATATTTACGCTTTGCTGAACACGGCTTTCATGTGATCAGCGCCAACAAACTGGCCGGTGCTGCCAGCGCCATACAATACCGTACCATCCGCGATGCATTCCAAAAGACCGGTCGCCACTGGTTGTATAACGCCACGGTTGGGGCAGGTTTGCCAATTAACCATACCGTACGCGATCTGCGTGAAAGTGGTGACAGTATATTGGCAATCAGCGGGATTTTCTCAGGCACATTGTCATGGCTGTTTTTGCAGTACGATGGCAGCCAGCCATTTACTGCCTTAGTTGAGCAAGCATGGCAACAAGGGCTCACTGAGCCTGATCCACGCGATGATCTCTCAGGGCAAGATGTCATGCGCAAACTGGTGATTTTGGCGCGTGAAGCAGGCTACGATATTGAACCTGAACAGGTGCGGGTTGAGTCATTAGTGCCAAGTTCGCTTGAGCAGGTTTCACTTGATCACTTCTTTGAGCAGAACCTTAAGCTCAATGAGTCAATGGCGCAGCGTATTGCCGCTGCACAAGAGGCCGGTTTAGTGCTGCGTTATGTTGCTCGCTTTGAGGGCAATGGCAAAGCACGGGTGGGTATTGAAGCTCTGCGCCCTGACCATGCACTGGCCTTTTTACTGCCGTGCGACAATATTTTTGCGATAGAGAGCCGCTGGTATCGTGATAATCCGCTGGTGATCCGTGGGCCAGGTGCTGGGCGTGATGTTACTGCAGGCGCTATTCAGTCAGATCTGAATCGTCTTGCTCAGTTGTTATAATGGGGTTATCGCTGATAGCGAGTTGCAATTAGCCGCTCTTGTTTGGCAGGTTAGTCTCAATAAAAAAAACCAGAACGTCAGTTCTGGTTTTTTTATGCCGAAAAAGTGATAAAAATGATCATTGACAGTCAGCCCGAGTTACGTCATCTTAACATTCATTATCTGCATCTAGACGTCTAAACGTATGGATGTCAAAAGTGGATGCAGTATAGGATGCTGTATAGATTGAGACTGACAACGGCTCGGGCAGGGAGTTAGACGGTAATACAACACCGCCCAAGCAAAGGAATGATGAACAGGCTGGATACCGCAGCACAAGCGCCACTAAACCGAATGCGCGTTGCTGTGCTCCATCGGGCCTGTATTAACGGAAGGATCCGCCATGAGTTACCATGCTAATCAACTTGATGCACTTAACCAAAGTGTGGCTGAATTGCACGGCCAAATTAATGTCTCGTTTGAGTTTTTCCCACCGCGTACTGAAGAGATGGAGGCGACCTTATGGCACTCCATCCAGCGTCTACGCTCACTACAGCCGAAGTTTGTGTCGGTCACCTATGGCGCAAACTCTGGTGAGCGCGATCGTACTCACTCGATTATCAAAGCGATTCAAGATCAGACCGGTTTGGCGGCTGCGCCACATTTAACCTGTGTGGATGCCACCGAGCAAGAGCTGCGCAGTATTGCGCGCGATTACTGGAATAACGGTATACGACAAATTGTTGCTTTACGAGGTGACTTACCAGCCGGACACGGAAAACCAGCTCTGTATGCCAATGATCTGGTTGCGTTGCTCAAAGAGGTGGCTGATTTTGATATCTCAGTGGCGGCCTACCCAGAAGTGCATCCTGAGGCGAAAAGTGCGCAGGCAGATCTGTTGCATCTGAAACGTAAAATAGAGGCGGGTGCGAACCGTGCTATTACCCAGTTCTTTTTTGATGTAGAGAGCTATCTGCGCTTTCGTGATCGCTGCGCAGCCATTGGCATTGATGTTGAAATTATCCCCGGTATCTTACCGGTCTCTAATTTCAAACAGTTAACCAAATTTGCTACCATGACCAATGTGCGGGTACCGCAATGGATGCACCGCATGTATGCCGGTTTAGAGGATGATCCGGCAACCCGAAATTTGGTCGGAGCCAGTATCGCGATGGATATGGTGAAAGTGTTGTCGCGTGAAGGGGTAAAAGATTTTCATTTTTACACGCTTAACCGTGCTGAATTGAGTTATGCCATTTGCCATACTCTAGGTGTACGTCCAATGGCATTAACGCAGTAACCTCATATACAAATAGAGCACAACGCTGACAATCAGAAAATATGTCAGCGTTGTTATCGCGTTTTAGCAATACTCAACTAGCAGCAGCTCTCTTCTAGCTCTTTTTCCACGCGCGCGCGATTAGCGTTCATCTCAAGCTCTGCCAGCAAATTTTGCGCCTCTTCTGCCCAGATTAGCCACGCTTGCTCTTGCAAAATACCACGACGCAATGTCAGATAGGTCAGCTTATCTTCCAGACTTAATGTCTCTGGTGTAGCAAACTGTTCACTGGAGAGTTTTTGATACTGACGCAGTTGTTCGTTATGTTGTTGTGTTTGTTGAATTAACGCCTGACGAACTGGCACAATATTGTAGTGGCTACACGCCAGCAAGCGAACAAGTAGCTCATCACGTACTGGGCGTTCATCAACGGGCGTACTGAGCCAGTTTTGCAAACAGGTTCGGCCAGAATCAGTAATGCTGTACACTTTACGATCGGGTTTACCCTCTTGTGGAATTAACTGGCTGATCACCATACCCTGATCAGCAAGGCGGCTCAGTTCGCGGTATACCTGTTGGTGGCTGGCTGTCCAGACTAAGCCGACCATTCGGCTAAATTCTTTGGTAATGTCATAACCACTCGCGTCCTGACGGCTTAATAATGTTAGAATTACCTGAGAGAGCGCCATAATATCCTCATTTGCTTTTATTGCTTTCCTGTTGCGAATTTGCAACTTACACCATGATAGCTTCCACCCTATCCCTGACGTGGAAGAAACGGGAACACTCCCGTTGTTCTAAAAGTCATATAAATAGTATTGCAATCATCACCCGTAAATAATGGATTAATAGCAAGCCGTGTTTTATGTTCACCCTTTGCAAATTAAATTAAAAAATACAGGTGTCTTGATTGTGTTGATAAGAGTGACATATAACTTTGTATTGCGTCTTAGCAATTAGTGTCATATGCATCATTCGTATCACTGTGTTTTGTTCGATATGCAGGTTATTCTATATTTATCTATAAACAATATTTTCAATAGCAAAATGAGAGGGGGTCGACAAATTATTATCAGATTTTAGTGTAAGAGGAAAAACAGTATACGTCAGAGATGGCAAGGTATCACAAGGTATTGTGTGGATGCGAGAAGTAAAATAACACGCATACTATGTAATAGAAAAAGAGATGTATCGTCAGAGCTAAAACGTTATCTCACGATAAATAGTATGATATTTTAATTAAGAAATGAGAGCTGACGCATATAATAAATAAAAAAATAACAGTGTGAAAAGAGGAGGTTTAAATAACTTTTTTATCTACAAATTTCTATGATGAAATCTGTTCATTGTATGATGGATTATTAAGTGTGATGTAATGCTGCGTGGCCAATGAGTGATTATCCATTTCCAATGATAAAAAACGAAAGCGTACGAAAAAATAAAGAATATAAATATAAATATAGATTATGATATTGAATTATCCTATTTAAAATAGGCGTGGCAGTATAATTTTTTTATTTCTTTCCTAAGAGATGAAATATTTTCGCGTGGTATTTATCACATCAATATAAAAAGTCTGTTGCTGTAAAGAGTGTCTTTATAAAAGGAATGCTAAAGAAAACAGAAAACAGAAAACAGAAAACAGAAAACAGACATTTTCCACATGGTATGAGATTAATACCAATACAACATGCGTGCGGTTACTAGTAACAGTGATGACAATAAGGCGAGACAATACACTCCATAACCCATAACCCATAACCCATAACCCATAACCCATAACCCATAACCCATAACCCATACCGCAGTGAGCGCAGTACGGGTTATAAGAGGGTTTATTGCACAGATATTAAAAATTGATCATCCAGTATTGCGCATACCTGCTGCAATGCCAGCAATGGTGACCATTAGTGCTTGCTCTACCTGAGGATCTGGCTCGGTCAACTGGCGTGAACGGTGCAGCAATTCAGCTTGCAGCACATTGAGTGGATCAGTATAGACGTTACGTAAACTGATCGACTCTTGCAACCAAGGCTGATCGGCCATGCCATGCCCTTCGTTGGCAATCGCCAGTACTGCCCCGATATCATGCTTTAACATGCTGCGCAGTTGTGTGCCCAGTGGCCATAGGGCAGTATCGACCAAGCGTTGATCATAATACTCGGTCAGCCACAGGTCGGTTTTACTGAACACCATCTCCAGCATACCGATGCGGGTTGAGAAGAACGGCCAGTCATGGCACATCTCTTCGAGTATCGGCTGATTACCTTGATCGATCACCTTCTGCAGCGCATCACCGGCACCCAACCAAGCTGGCAGCATTAGGCGGTTTTGTGTCCACGCAAAGATCCACGGAATAGCCCGCAGACTTTCTACGCCACCGTTCGGACGGCGTTTTGATGGCCGTGAACCAAGTGGCAATTTTGCCAGCTCACCTTCTGGCGTCGCCGCACGAAAATAGGGCACAAAGTCCGGATTTTCACGCACAATACTGCGGTATACGGTACAAGATGCATCAGACAGCACATCCATCGTATCGCGCCAGCCTTGTTGCGGTTGTGGTGGCGGCAGCAGATTCGCCTGCAATACGGCGCTGGTGTAGAGTGACAAACTGTTTACCGCAATCTCCGGTAGGCCGAGTTTAAAGCGGATCATCTCACCCTGTTCGGTCACCCGTAGCCCACCTTTGAGCGATCCCGGCGGTTGTGACAGCAGTGCCGCGTGTGCCGGAGCGCCGCCACGACCAATGGTGCCACCACGACCGTGGAACAGTGTCAGTTCAATGCCGGCCTCTTCACAGGTTTTGATCAGCGCCTCTTGTGCGCGGTACTGCGCCCATGCAGCTGCCATCACACCGGCATCTTTGGCCGAGTCTGAGTAGCCAATCATCACCATTTGGCGGCCCTGAATAAAGCCGCGATACCAGCCAATATTCAGCAGATCACGGATCACATCATCGGCACGGTTCAGATCATCAAGCGTTTCAAACAGCGGGGCGACCGGCAGATGTTGCTGGCAACCGGCCTCTTTTTGCAGCAAGTGCACAGCCAGTACATCCGAAGGTTGGCGCGCCATTGAGATCACATACGAAGCCAGTGCACCCGCCGGTTGCTCGGCAATCGCGCGGCAGGTTTCGATTACCTCAGCGGTCTCTTCGCTGGGTTGCCAGTTGAGTGGCAATAATGGGCGCTTTGAGGTCAGCTCTTTGACTAAAAATGCCTGTTTATCTGCCTCGCTCCACTGCGCATAATCGCCAAGCCCCAGATAGCGGGTAATTTCGGCGACAGCATCAGCGTGGCGGGTACTCTCTTGACGGATATCAAGCTGCACCAGATGAATACCAAAGCAGCGGATGCGGCGCAGTGTATCGAGCAGCAATCCATCTGCAATAATGGTCATACCACAGGCTTTGAGTGATTCATAGCACAGGTGCAGTGGTGTCCAGAGTTGCTGATTATTATCGATAATATCGACAGGTGTGGCATTGTGCCCCTTCAGGCGTGCATCAAGGTATTCAAGTGTATTTTGCAGTTGCTTGCGCAGTTGTTTGAGCAGCACGCGGTAAGGCTCGGAGACATCACCGACCAATGTCAGAATATCTGCACTGCATTCGCTCATCGATAACTCAGAGATCAGTTCATTAATATCGCGCAAGAACAGATCGGCCGCTTTCCAGCGGCTAAGTAACATCGCTTTGCGGGTAATGCTGGCGGTGACAAATGGGTTGCCATCGCGATCGCCGCCCATCCATGAGCTAAAGCGGATAGGCGTCGCATCAATCGGCAAGCGGGTATTCAACGCCTCTTTCAGGCGGCTATCGAACTCGCGCAAAAACTCTGGAACACCTTGCCATAGGCTGTTTTCAACCACCGCATAGCCCCACTTAGCTTCATCAAGCGGAGTCGGGCGCTCTTTACGGATCTCATCGGTGTACCATGCTTGTGCAATCAGTTGCATTAGGCGCTGGTGGATTTTTCGCCGCTCAACATCGGGAAGATCATCATGTTCTAGGCCATCAAGGCAGCGATTAATCTGTACATGCTTATGGATGAGTGTGCGACGGGTAATTTCAGTAGGGTGTGCAGTCAGTACCAGCTCAATAGAGAGCTGGCTAACGGCTTCACGGATCTTCTCTTCGCTGATCCCCTGATGTTTTAACTGTTGGAACAGTGATTCAAAGGTATCAGGCCGGAAAATATGGGCATCACTGTTACGTGAAATGGTGTGATATTGCTCTGCAATATTGGTCAGATTCAAGAACTGACTGAACGCACGTGCAACCGGCAACAACTCATGGTTAGACAGATTTTGCAGTGTATCAAGGAGTATCTGGCGGTCATGCTCATTGCCCGCGCGTGATGATTTAGATAGCTTGCGGATTGTTTCAACCCGCTCTAACAGAGGCTCACCTCCGGCATCGCGGATTGTCTCCCCCAACAACTTGCCCAGCATATTTACGTTGCTGCGCATGGCGGCATAATGTGCGTTCATGGCTCTCCATCCATTTAGTAAATTTACTACATCCGTTACGCTAAGTAGCGTTTCTGCTATCTAGCCATGAACTTAACTGTTCGTCAAATGGCCAATGGTTCTGCTCAACCTTACAAGATTGTGTTAAATCAAAACAAGGTGAAATTTAATCACAGACTGCAATTTTATCCCCCTTATTGCATTGGGTTAGTAGGGGCGTTTGTACAACAAAATTCGGTGATTAAACGTGTTAGCAGCAATGTTGTTGGTAAAATAAACTCAGTAGAGAGGAACTCATCTGGCTGATGGGCTTGTTCAATTGAGCCCGGACCAAGTACCAGTGTTGGGCAAACTGACTGAATAAAGGGTGCTTCGGTGCAGTAGTTGACGGTGGCACAAGGCTCGCCCAGCAATTTTTCTACCACCTGGACAATTTCAGCATCTGGTGGGCACTCATAACCGGGGATCGGATCATGCAGGGTGTGAATGGATAACCGCCCCGGCCAGCGTTGTTGTACTGGCTCAAGGGCACTGTGCAGCATCTCATCGAGATCTCGCAGGGTTAACCCCGGCAGTGGGCGAATATCCATATGCAGTTCACAACAGCCGCAAATGCGGTTCGCCGCATCCCCGCCATGAATATGGCCCAAGTTTAAGGTAGGGTAGGGAATAGTAAAACCGGCATGATGATAGCGTTCACGCAACTGGTTACGCAGTAGCATGAGCTGTGTGGTGGCTTCGTGCATCAACTCAATGGCATTGACCCCTCGATCGGGATCGCTAGAGTGGCCCGACTGCCCCAAAATCCGGATGGCATTTGACAGATGCCCTTTATGCGCGCGAATGGGCTGTAGTGATGTCGGCTCGCCAATCACTGCGTAATCCGGTTTTACCGTGGCAGTGGCGGCAAACAGTTGCGCGCCGGCCATTGATGTCTCTTCATCTGCGGTGGCCAGTACGCGCAAAGGCTTGGTTAGCGTGTTGCGATCGAACTGGCGAACCGCTTCAAGAATAAAGGCAAAAAAGCCTTTCATATCCGCCGTACCTAACCCGTAAAAACGGCCATTCTCTTCGGTCAAGGTGAATGGGTCTTTGGTCCAGCGCCCCTCGTCAAATGGCACTGTGTCTGTATGTCCAGCCAACAGTAACCCGCCTGGGCCACTGCCTAGTGTGGCCAGCAGGTTATATTTATCGCGGGTATTTGGCACAGGCTGGATCTCAACGGTAAAGCCTAAATGCTCAAACCAGCCGGCCAGCAGGTCAATCAGTGCACGGTTACTTTGGTCGTGCGTTGCATCCGTTGCGCTGATAGAGGGGGTGGCTATCAGGCTGCAGTAGATATCGATAAACTGAGGAAATTTCATACAGAGATTGACAGTCCTTTGATTGAGTGGTATCGATATAATAATTCAATTTTGATGAATAAAAATACACTTAATTTCGCGAGTGATGGAAATAATGACAAGGATTGTTCTGACTGCATTACCTCCTGCCATACCCTTTCTGCTTCGACGATGAGTCAGCCTAGCGTTACGTTTACCTAAGTTAGGTGCGTCGTGGGCAACTGATCACGTTATACCTGTTATTGAACCTCTGCATGAGAACATATTCGTACATGTTTATCGCTATACAACAGGTTCTTCTTTTGTTGGCACTGCGCCTGTTATAGCGTCTTTTACTGGAATACTCTGTGCATATTAGCGAATAAATCCATGTGCCCTGTGTCGGTTTTACGTAATAAAACAGCGATCAATAGGTTGTACTGGTTCGCGTAATAGGTGCAAACAGAGTGATATGTTCACAATGGAAATTTTTTACTTTCGCAATAGGAAAGGATGCTGATGTTAAAGACCCTGATTATTGGTGCCAGTGGATACACAGGTGCTGAACTGGCTGCAATGGTGGCACGTCATCCACAATTAACGCTAGAAGGCATTTATGTGTCAGCAGGCAGTCATGATGCTGGCCGCCTGTTATCTGATTTGCACCCGCAATTTAAGGGCGTACTCGATATACCGTTACAACCACTGCATGAGGTCAATCTGCTGGCACAGCAAGCAGATGTGGTGTTTTTGGCAACGGCGCATGAAGTGAGCCACGATCTAGCCCCGCAGTTTCTGGAGGCCGGTTGTACGGTATTGGATTTATCTGGCGCATTTCGGGTGAACTCTGCTGAGTTTTATACCCAATATTACGGGTTTACCCACCAGCACCCGCAGTGGCTAGATCGCGCCGTTTACGGGTTGGCTGAGTGGCAGGCCGAGGCGATTGCCCATGCTCAACTGATTGCCGTACCGGGCTGTTACCCGACAGCCTCGCAACTGGGGCTAAAACCGCTGATTGAAGCGCAGTTGCTCGATACTGCTCAATGGCCAGTGATCAATGCTGTCAGCGGTGTTAGCGGTGCTGGGCGTAAAGCCAGTTTAACCAGCAGTGTGTGTGAGGTGAGCTTACAGCCATACGGGGTGTTTACCCACCGTCATCAACCGGAAATTGCCACTCACTTAGGCGTGCCGGTGATTTTTACCCCGCATCTGGGGAATTTTCCGCGCGGTATTTTAGCCACTATTACCGCCAAACTGCGCGCAGGGGTAACCGCAGCACAGATCCAGCAGGCCTATACAACAGCCTATGCCGCGCAACCTTTAGTGCGTTTATATCCTTCAGGCTGGCCATCGATTCGCGCAGTTGTTGGAACACCGTATTGTGATATCGGTTTTGCCTTGCAGGGCGAACATGTGATTGTGGTCGCAGCTGAAGACAATTTACTCAAAGGGGCTGCGGCACAAGCCATGCAGTGCCTTAATTTACGCTATGGCTTTGCGCAAACCTGCGCGCTGATTTAATCCAAACTCGTTTGAAGGAGTAAACGTATGACTGCCGCATCGTCTTGCCCACTGGTCATTAAATTAGGTGGCGTACTGCTCGACAGTGATGAAGCACTGGAGAAACTGTTTTCAGCGCTGGTGGCCTATCATCAGCAAAATCCGCGCCCACTGGTCATCGTACACGGTGGGGGGTATTTGGTGGATTCCCTGATGAAAAAACTGGCTTTGCCGGTGATTAAAAAACAGGGTTTGCGGGTTACACCGGCTGATCAAATTGACATCATCACCGGCGCTCTGGCGGGCACAGCCAATAAAACCTTGCTGGCATGGGCGATAAAAAAACAGATTGCGGCTGTCGGGTTGAGTCTGGCTGACGGCGGGATCACACAAGTGACCCAACGAGACCCTGAGCTGGGTTTTGTGGGCGATACCGCAGCTGGTAACCCAACACTGCTTACCTTGCTACTCAGTAACGGGTATCTGCCCATTATCAGCTCGATTGGCATTGATGCTCAGGGCCAACTCATGAATGTGAACGCTGATCAAGCGGCTACTGCCATTGCCGAAACCCTACACGCTGATTTAGTGATGCTGTCAGATGTCAGCGGTATTTTAGACGGTAAAGGTCAGCGGATTGCCCAGTTGCCAAGCAAAAAAGCGCAAGAGCTGATCACTCAAGGGATCATCACTGACGGCATGATAGTCAAAGTGAATGCTGCGTTGGCGGCTGCACACACCTTGGGGCGACCCGTGGATATTGCCAGTTGGCGTTATCCTGAACTGTTACCGGCACTGTTTAACGGTGAGGCAGTCGGCACCCGAATTATGCTGTAAGTGCGCCGATTCTATGTCAGTGCACCCACTCAAATAATCAGAGAGTTCAACGTTTAAGGAAAAACAGATGA
The DNA here is from genome assembly GCF_051652165.1 of Plesiomonas sp. Taxonomy (GTDB): domain Bacteria; phylum Pseudomonadota; class Gammaproteobacteria; order Enterobacterales; family CAMTGL01; genus Plesiomonas. The sequence continues at coordinate 14,637 of NZ_JBOFTR010000017.1, read as the reverse complement.
CGAAGAAAAATGGCATGAGCAAAATCGTATTGGCGTACTCAGGCGGGCTTGATACCTCGGCAATTATTCCGTGGCTGAAAGAGCATTATGATTGCGAAGTTATCGCGTTTGTTGCCGATGTCGGGCAAGAGCGTGAAGATTTGATTGGGATAGAAGAGAAAGCCCTAAAATCAGGTGCTTCAGCGTGCTATATCAAAGATTTACGTGAAGAGTTCGTCAAGCACTATGTCTACCCGACACTGCAAACAGGTGCATTGTATGAGGGCACTTATCTGCTCGGTACATCTATGGCTCGCCCAATTATCGCCAAAGCGCAAGTTGAACTGGCGCTGGAGATTGGTGCTGATGCGTTATCGCATGGCTGTACCGGCAAAGGCAATGATCAGGTGCGTTTTGAAACCACTTTCGCGGCACTAGCCCCGCAACTCACGGTCATCGCCCCGTGGCGAGAGTGGGATCTGCGCTCGCGTGAGGCACTGCTCGACTATCTGGCTGAACGCAATATCCCAACCACCGCTTCACTAACCAAAATTTATAGCCGCGATGCTAATGCTTGGCACATCTCCACCGAAGGCGGTGTACTGGAGAGCACGTGGAATGCCTCGAACCAAGATTGCTGGGTCTGGACAACCGATCCTGAACAAGCGCCCGAAAAGCCTGAATATGTCACTGTACAGGTAGAAAAAGGCGAAGTAGTGGCGGTGGATGGCAAAGCCATGAGCCCGTACCAGTGCTTAACTTACCTGAACGATAAAGGCGCGCCGCACGGTATCGGTCGGGTTGATATTGTCGAAAACCGTCTGGTTGGCATGAAATCACGTGGCTGCTATGAAACGCCGGGCGGCACTATAATGGTCACCGCACTGCGGGCGATTGAGCAACTGGTGCTTAACAAAGATAGCTTCAAGTGGCGTGAGCAGTTGGGGTTAGAGATGTCACACGTGGTCTATGACGGCCGCTGGTTTACCCCACTGTGTGCCTCGCTGGTGGCGGCGGCACAATCACTGGCTGCCGACGTGAACGGTGAGGTGGTGATTAAGTTGTATAAAGGAAACTGTACCGCGATTCAGAAACGTTCACCGAACAGCCTGTACTCGGAAGACTACGCAACCTTTGGTGCTGATCAAGTGTATGACCACAGTGATGCGGGTGGATATATCCGCCTGTACTCACTCTCTGCCCGTATCCGCGCATTGAGCCGTCAGTAGATCCTGACTCTTACCGCAGACTGCACGGTATCGGCATACTCTGCCGATACCCGTGTTGGTGTTAGTTTTATCACAATATCATGATAACAACCGCGCGATAACAGGAGTAGACATGGCTCAGGCAGGTGCACTGTGGGGCGGACGGTTTAGCGAAGCGGCCGATCTGCGCTTTAAACAATTTAATGACTCACTGCGGTTTGATTACCGCTTGGCCGAGCAGGATATTGATGGCTCAGTGGCGTGGTCACACGCACTGGTCAGCGTGGGTGTGTTGACCGAGCGTGAGCAGCAACAACTCGAAGCGGCACTGCTGGCGCTCAAACTGCGAGTTCAGGCCGATCCGCAACAGATCCTGCACTCTGATGCAGAAGATATCCATAGCTGGGTAGAAGGTGAACTGATTCAGGCCGTGGGCGATTTAGGGAAAAAGCTGCACACTGGCCGTAGCCGTAACGATCAGGTCGCCACCGATCTGAAACTGTGGTGTAAGCAGCAAACGTTGGTATTACAACAGGCTATCCGCCATTTTCAGCAGGCGTTAGTACAGACTGCCGATGCACATCAGCAGGCGGTGATGCCGGGTTATACCCATCTGCAACGCGCCCAACCGGTGACTTTTGCTCACTGGTGTCTGGCCTATTTTGAGATGCTAGAGCGCGATCATTCTCGCCTGAGTGATGCGCTGGTGCGCATGAATACCAGCCCGCTCGGTTGCGGCGCACTGGCTGGCACGGCGTACCCTATCGATCGTGATCGGCTGGCTACCTCACTCGGGTTTGCCAGTGCTACACGCAATAGCCTTGATACTGTGGCTGATCGCGATCATGTGGTTGAACTGATTTCCGCTGCCGCACTGAGCATGAGTCACCTGTCGCGTTTTGCCGAAGATTTGATTTTCTTCAACAGTGGTGAGGCTGGTTTTGTTGAGTTGGCAGATAAAGTTACCTCTGGCTCATCACTAATGCCGCAGAAGAAAAACCCTGATGCCCTTGAGCTCATTCGCGGCAAAACCGGGCGAGTAACCGGTGCGCTCAGTGGTCTTCTGGTCACCCTTAAAGGCTTGCCGTTGGCCTACAACAAAGACATGCAAGAGGATAAAGAGGGGCTGTTTGATGCGCTCGATACTTGGTTGATGTGTCTGGATATGGCCGCGCTTGTGCTTGAGGGCATTGCGGTGCGTACTCAGCGCACGGCAGATGCCGCGCAGCAAGGATACTCGAATGCCACAGAGCTGGCCGATTATTTGGTCGCAAAAGGTATCGCGTTCCGCGAAGCTCACCATATTGTCGGTGAAGTGGTAGTGGCTGCCATTGCAGCTGGCAAAGCACTCGAAGCGTTATCGCTCAGTGAGTTACAACGGTTTAGTGCGGTGATTGCGGCAGATGTCTACCCGATATTGTCACTGGAGTCTTGTCTGGCTAAACGCAGTGCGAAAGGTGGTGTTGCCCCAGAGCAAGTAGCCTATGCCATAACACAAGCAAAACAACAACTTGCTAGATAAACACCCTCGGAACAACCAAACATTATACTGATATCTGGAATGGTTAGCGTGTGGCAATAATATAAATAAGAACTGTGCTGTTGTTGATTTTATGGCAACAGCACAACAAAAATGTGGGCATGAAACAGCGGTTAAAAATATAACATTCAGTCAGTTTTTATAGTGTTAATGCCATTTGCGGATCTGCAGCGGTAAATTTTATATGCAACTTATTGCTTCGCGGGAACTCACGTGCAATCACTGGTTTTAAGATCGTACGTAATTGCGAAAAATCACAATGAAGTGTTTGATTAACAAAGCCAAACACACTGATACGATAAGCATCGTCCGCTGTTTTTTCTACCCAATAACCGCGATCTTTTTTAAATGAAAAAACACCTAAGCGATCACCTGTATGAAATGAACGGCTACGCTGCAAAGAGTAGGTCAATGCATGAGCGGCGGGGATCATACGTGTTCTCCTCATTCTGACTATTTGTCTATTATGGCAAACACATTGCATATCATCCATTCAGAATTATTGACTATTTCGTTCAGTGTTGTTGAATCAAAACCAATAAAAATGCCACTCCAATTATGAAGTGGCATTTTTTTACCATTAATTAACCTGTTTTGTAGGATAAAATATCAAACCATTGCAGTTATACTTAACTTCTGCACAAGGAAAGTAACAGGTTAAAAAATAGCAATATTAACAATGTTGCAGCGTATTATTTTAAATGCCGTTATTCACCCGGACACACCTGACAATGTGCAATCATTTCAGGGCCAAGTTTAAGTTTAGCTTGCAGATCACGCAGCGCAGTACGTAAACCCTCTTCAATCACCGGATGATAAAACGGCATATCCAACATCTGGCTAACAGTCATCTGTTGCTGATGCGCCCATGCCAGCAAGTGTGCAATGTGCTCAACATTTGGCCCCATCATCTCAGCACCAAGGAAACGGCCGGTTCCCTGCTCGCCATACACATGCAAAAGACCTTTGTTGCGCAACATTACCCGTGAACGGCCCTGATTTTCAAAAGAGACCTCACCGGTAGCAAAACAACCACACGAACCGTATTTCTCACTCAGTTCACGGTGGGTAGAGCCAACCATCGCAATTTGTGGATCAGAAAATACTACTGAGATAGCACTGCGGCGTAAACCGGCACGGATATCTGGAAAACGGCCAGCGTTATCACCGGCAATTTTGGCTTGATCGGCCGCTTCGTGCAGCAGAGGAAGCTGGTTGCTGGCATCACCAGCAATAAAAATATGCGGTACACTGGTTTGCAGTGTATGGCGATCTGCCTGCGGAATACCACGATCATTGACTGCTACCGTAGTATTCTCTAGCCCAATTTTATCGACGTTCGCACGGCGGCCAGTGGCAGCCAGCACGTAATCGACCAGAATCTCTTGGCTTTGCCCTTGCTTATCTTGATAACGGATAAATACCTGATCGCCTTCGCGCTGCATCAGCTCTACCTTGGCATCAGCATCAAGGTAGAACTCATCGTTGAGGGCTTTCGCTGCATAGTCACGTATTGCGCTGTCAGTCAGCGGACCCACTAGCCCACCCATACCAAACATCACAACCTTTACACCTAAGCGGTGCAGAGCTTGTCCTAGCTCCAGCCCAATGACGCCGGGGCCAAACACCGCCACTGATTGCGGTAAATCGTCCCAGTTAAACACATCATCATTAATGATTAAGCGATCACCGAGTGAGTTCCACGGTGCAGGCCAACTTGGGCGAGAGCCAGTCGCAATAACAATACGTTTGGCAGTAATCTGAGTGTGCTGATCAACTTGCAATGTATGCTCATCAAGAAAGCGAGCATAACCGAGAATTTTATCTTCGGCTGGAATGCTATCAACACCTTCCATCACAAAACCAACAAAGCGATCACGTTCGCGTTTAACGCGATCCATCACTTCACGGCCATTGATCAATGTTTCGCCTTGTGGATGAACACCAAAACCGGGAGCTTTTTCAATCTGATGGACAGCTTCTGCTGCAGCAATTAATAACTTAGAAGGCATACAACCAACACGAGCACAGGTTGTACCAAATGGGCCGACTTCAATCATCACAACACTGTGAGTGTGTGCTTTTGCTGCACGATACGCACCTGAACCTGCCGTACCACCACCAATAACTGCAACATCAACGTGTAAATGTTTCATGCATCTATCCTTCGTGTTTATGTTTTATGCGAGCATAAATATCAATGCTATAAGTTATCGCGCATACCAAACGGGCAAAAAAAGGGCGGGGAGGGGGCTCCCCGCCAAATGCTTTACGTTGGCTTTCTTATTTGATAACGAGGGATTAAGCGTGCAAATAGGTCTCTAAATCATCGCTGCCGCCAATATGCTTACCGCCGATAAACACTTGTGGCACAGTCGTACGGCCAGAAATAGCGCGTAGACTCACAGTTGTTGCATCTTTACCCAGAATAATCTCTTCAAATGACATCTGGCGATCAATCAGCATTTGTTTGGCTTTTGCACAGTATGGACAACCTGGCTTAGTAATAATGGCGACAGAATCTTGTACATGGTACTCAGGTGACAAATACTTCAACATAGTATCTGCATCAGAAACTTTGAACGGATCACCTGGCTCTTCCGCTTCAATAAACATTTTCTCTACTACGCCATTGCGTACTAGCATAGAGTAACGCCATGAACGTTCGCCAAAGCCTAAATCTTCTTTTTCTACCAACATTCCCATACCGCGAGAGAACTCACCATTACCATCAGGAATAAAGGTAATACGATCTGCTTTCTGATCATCTTTCCATGCATTCATAACGAAAGTATCGTTTACTGATACACATAAAATGTCATCAACACCCAGTTTTGCAAATACCGGTGCTAACTCGTTATAGCGTGGCAGATGGCTAGATGAACAAGTTGGCGTAAATGCACCTGGCAGGGAAAATACGATCACTGTTTTATTTTTAAACAGCGCATCCGTTGTTAAATCAACCCACTGATCTGCCTGACGGGTACGGAATGTAACCTGTGGAACTGCTTGACCTTCATGACTCTTTAACATATTCGTTATCCCTAAATTTTTTATATACAATGAATAAGTAATTCAGCGTAATCGTATTTCCTGACGAGCTGTCCGTCATCTCTTGTAACCAATTATGTGATCTGGCGATTGATAGATCTAATTGCTTGTCGCTATTCTATCGATAGGTTCTCACTATCAAATGGTGTGTTATGAATATTCGCGACCTCGAATATCTGGTGGCATTGGCGGAACACAGGCATTTTCGTAAGGCAGCGGAGGCATGTCATGTGAGCCAGCCAACGCTCAGTGGGCAGATCCGTAAGCTAGAAGATATGTTAGGGGTGATGTTGCTTGAGCGTACTAGCCGAAAGGTGTTATTCACTGAGTCGGGTATGCGTTTAGTTGAGCAAGCACGTGAAGTGTTGCGGCAGGTCAAAATTCTCAAAGAGATGGCCAGTGTGCAGGGGGATGAGATGTCTGGCCCGCTAAATATTGGTGTGATCCCTACCACTGGACCCTATTTATTACCACACATTGTGCCTTTTTTGCGTCAACAGTTTCCACAACTAGAGATGTACCTATACGAGGCTCAGACACATAAACTATTGGCTCAACTTGATGCTGGCCAGCTTGATTGTGCGTTGTTGGCACTTGTTAAAGAGACTGAATCGTTTATTGAAATCCCCCTGTTTGATGAACCTATGCTACTGGCCGTCTGCAGTGATCATCCATGGGCAAGTCGCACTGAAATTCGTCTGCCAGAGCTGGCCGGAGAGCATGTATTAATGCTAGAAGATGGCCACTGTTTGCGTGAGCAAGCCATGCGTTTTTGCTTTGCTGTTGGTGCTGATGAAGATACCTATTTTCGAGCAACCAGCTTAGAGACATTGCGTAATATGGTTGCCGCAGGTGCAGGAATGACCCTAATGCCACAACTGGCCGTCCCCTTAAAGCGTAAGCGCGATGGTATCTGCTATCTCTCTTGTTATGATCCTCGGCCACAGCGTACTATCGGGTTGGTTTACCGCCCAGGCTCTCCGTTGAAAGCTCGCTACGAACAACTTGCAGAGTCGATTCGTCAACAGATGTTACCGCTATTGGAAAACAGTTAACATGACGCTAAATTCCTGAGTTTTCTGCCCATTTATTCCGATACGGTTACTGTTTAGGCCGTATCGGGTTGCGGAAAAGAGGGTGTTTAGTGCCCTTTTTATTTGTATGGCTTATCAAGACATTAAAACAACCGATTTAAGCCATTTAACGCCGCAACACGATAAGCTTCAGCCATCGTCGGATAGTTAAATGTGGTATTAACAAAATACTCCAGCGTATTGGCACTGCCGGTCTGTTCCATAATTGCCTGCCCGATATGAATAATCTCTGCCGCCCGCTCACCAAAGCAGTGAATACCCAAAATGGCCTTAGTTTCGCGATGAAATAAAATCTTCAGGCTGCCGACACTCATCCCAGCAATTTGCGCTCTGGCCAGATGCTTAAACTGAGCTCGACCCACCTCGTAAGGCACATTGAGCGCGGTTAACTCTTGTTCGGTTTTTCCCACAGAACTTATCTCTGGAATGGTATAAATTCCCGTTGGAATATGCTCAATGTGCTTACGGTGCACAGATTGTTGAGCAATGGCTTGTGCTACCATACGCCCTTGATCATAGGCGGCAGATGCCAGGCTTGGATACCCAATCACATCACCTACCGCATAAATATTCTCTACACCAGTTTGGTAATGGTCATTTACCTGTAACTGCCCACGCGTATCAGCAGACAGGCCGATATTGTCCAGTTGCAGTAAATCAGTATTACCGGTGCGCCCGTTAGCGTACAGCACACAATCTGCCTTCATTTTCTTGCCTGACTTGAGATGCAAGATCACCGCGTTATCAGTACCCTCTATGTGTGAGCACTCCTCATGGTGGCGGATCACCACCCCGCTGTTCCAAAAATGGTATGACAGCGAATCTGAGATCTCTTGATCTAAAAATGATAGCAGGCGATCCCGTGTGTTAATCAGATCTACTTTCATCCCTAGCCCGCGAAAAATCGAGGCATACTCACAGCCTATTACCCCTGCGCCATAAATAATGACATGCCGAGGATCATGCTGTAGTGACAAGATCGAGTCACTGTCATAAATACGCGGGTGTGAAAAATTTACGCCTTGTGGGTGATAGGGGCGCGATCCGGTAGCAATCACTACATAACGAGCGCGCAGCACCGTTGGTGTCTGTTCTGCATTGGTGATCACCAGAGTTTGTGCATCAAGAAAATGGGCGGTACCGAAAAAAAGTTGGCACTGATTACGATCATAAAACCCTTTTCGCATACGGGTTTGTTGGCCAATAACATGCTGGGCATGTGCCAGAATTTTGGGAAATGTGCTGCGTAGCGTAACTGCGTTATCGCAATAGAGTGGGTTATGGTTAAACTCAATAATTCGGCTCACTGCATGGCGTAAGGCTTTTGATGGGATAGTTCCCCAATGTGTACAACCTCCACCTACGCTAGGGTAACGTTCAATCATTGCAACGCGAAAGCCTTGTTTCACCAGCCCCATAGCGGCCCCTTCACCACCAGGGCCTGAACCAATTACGATAACATCAAAATCAGTATCCGTTGTAGGGGTATGCATGCCAGATCCATCACGCTATGATTATTCACATAACTTTAACATTTTGCAATTGTGATCCCCAATCTGATTCTTAGGGCACAAGATAAAAGCGTGATAGAGGCAACATCTTCACTGTGCGGGATTTACGGTGTGTTGTGGCTGAAGAGATAACAAACAAATAATGACGTACCCATACTGCATAATGGCAGAAGATTATGCTGGAATAGAAACTGAATGTGTAAACGGTATTCGCGTTTTAAATCATTCGCGTTAGACTGAACAACACAACGGGCATGCTGCGTTTACCGCATACAGATAACCACCGATGATCACCAGATAAATCGGTGCTATTCACTGCCATATCCATCATTAATATACCGTCAACACAGAGTAGATAAACCAGTATATGGGTGTTCGAGCCGAACAAAAAGAGCGTACACGCCGTGCATTAATTGATGCTGCATTCAGCCAATTAAGTGTTGAACGCAGTTTCTCTAGCCTCAGTTTACGGGAGGTAGCAAGAGAAGCGGGTATTGCGCCAACCTCATTTTATCGCCATTTTCGTGATATGGATGAGCTTGGGCTGACAATGGTAGATGAAAGCGGTTTGATGCTGCGCCAACTTATGCGGCAGGCACGCCAACGGATCGCTACAGGTGGCAGTGTTGTACGCACCTCGGTTGAAACATTCATGGAATTTATCTGCGATAACCCGAATATCTTCCGTTTACTGCTACGCGAACGTTCTGGTACCTCTTCCGCATTTCGTGCTGCGGTTGCGCGTGAAATTCAACATTTTATTGCAGAATTATCTGAGTACATTCTACAAAACAATAAAATGCCACTCCCTTTTGCCGCAGCCCAAGCAGAAGCGATGGTTACACTGGTCTTTACCGCGGGAGCGGATGCGCTGGATATGGATCAACATAGTCGTAATCTGCTAGAAGAGCGATTAGTACTACAACTACGTATGATTGCTAAAGGGGCATATTGGTATCGTAAAGAACAAGAGAAGCGTGCAATCGCACCATAGTGAAATAACATTATAGCGACAAAATGTTATTTTTATACTGCAAAAGTTACATGCAAGCTAACCGATATAGTTAATGTTAGCCTTTGTTTTTTTGTTCGTTCATCTGCACACAACAACATACAGGTGATATGCCCTGTATAGTTAAGAAAGATAAACAGAGTTCATTGATAGATAAAATTAGGAAAGAAAGAATGAATCACACCACACAGAAAAAAGAGTTAAAACCGCTACTGTTTGCACTGCTTGTTGGTTTTTGCGGTAATGCAACCGTTGCAACACTGTTTAACAGCCATGTTACGTTTAGTCTGTTTCCCGTGATTGCACTTGTCTTATCGGTATACTGCTTATATCAACGCTATGTTAGTGCTCCACTACAAAATGACTCCCCGTTGCTCACCGGCCTCAGCTTTATTTTTGGTGTGTTAGCTTATTCTGTTTTTGTGCGTGTAGAACATCCTGAAATGGGCTCTAATTTTATCCCATTGATGCTTTGCATGGCACTGCTATTCTGGATCTTGAGTAAACTGGGTTTATTGAGCAAAAAAAGTGCCTAAGTGCCTCAATATACACTGCCCGCGCATGTTAGCGGGCAGTGTTACCTTGTATTTATTGGCTTTTACGTTCCAGCAGTACACCACTTTCCATATGGTGGGTATACGGGAATTGGTCAAACAATGCTAATTTCTTAATCTCGTGCGTTTCACTTAATATCAGCAAATTCTCGTGTAGTGTTTCCGGGTTACATGAAATATAAAGAATACGCTCATATCCCTGCACTAATTTGACGGTATCTGCATCTAAACCACTGCGTGGCGGATCGACAAAAATGGTATTGCACTGATAACTTTTCAGATCGATACCTTTCAGGCGATTAAACTCACGTACACCGTTCATTGCCTGCGTAAAATCCTCTGCCGACATCCGGATTATCTGCACATTTTCCAGCTTATTCACAGCAATATTATACTGTGCTGCCTCAACAGAGGGTTTCGCAATCTCGGTGGCTAATACGCGGTTAAAATTGCGTGCTAGTGCTAATGAAAAATTACCGTTACCGCAATACAGCTCTAATAGATCGCCTGTGGCATGTTGCGTTGCTTCTACAGCCCAATCGAGCATATGCATGTTGACGACAGCATTGGGCTGGGTAAAGCTGTTTTCTACTTGGCGATAGATCATCTCTTTGCCTTTCACAAACAAATTTTCATCAACATAATCATGATCTAACATAATTTTTTGCTTAGTTGCTCGGCCAATCAGTTGCAAATTAAACCCAATACAACGCAATGCATCACGTAAATGGCGTGCTTCATGCTGCCACTGCTCATCGAGTTTTTTGTGGTATAGCAGTGAAACAATCACCTGATTACTTAAGGTCGACAGATAATCAATCTGGAATAATTTGTTGCGCAACAGAGGGTTATGACGTAATTGATCCAACAGTGCCGGCATTAAACGGTTAATTAACTTACTGGCCGCCGGAAACTGATCGACACGAATACGCGCCTTTGTCTCTTTATCAAACACAATATGATAAAGATCCTCACCTTCATGCCAAATTCGGAACTCAGCCCGCATCCGGTAATGCTGATGTTCCGAGGCAAAAACCTCTGGTGCCGGCGCATCAAACTGCGCCATCAGCGTCTGTAAACGAGCCGTTTTTTCCGCTAACTGGGCATCGTACTGATCAAGAGGCAAACTACCAGGGGTCATCACTTTTCTCCGCAAACATCGCTATATAAGAAGGGAATTGTAGGCAAACCTATCGGGAAGTCCAGCTATAGAAAGTTTAGCAATCTAGACATCCAAACTGACAGCCAGTACTATACCCTCTCCGGTCTCTGCTTTGAGTGAAAAGGGAATCTGGTGAAAATCCAGAACTGACGCGCAGCGGTAAAGGGGAACGAAAGTAGCAGGTAGTACACACTGCCGACACTGTCACTTTTATATTACGCACCCTCAATGGCATCTTATTTTGCCCTTGAACACGCTAGTTGTGAGCAAAATAAAAAGCGAAAGCCACAACGATAGCGTGAACAAACCGGTGTAAATATAAACGTATGGGAAGTCTGTTACCGTAGGTTTATCGCCCCTAAGTCCGAAGACCTGCCGGAAACACGGGTCTGCTGTTATCAGGTACGCCGCGGGATGCGGCCTGCTAACAGTGACAAATGCTCGACTGATAAGGCATCCATCATTAATGAACAACACCAAGCCAACACTGCTTACTGGCGCAATTGCCGCCGCGCTTTTTTCAGGGACATCGGTTGCTGAGAATCGAACAACTGAAGATGGCTCACCGATCATTGTTATCACCAGTGCCAACCGCTTTGCACAACCTGTTTCATCTGTGCTTGCTCCAATGAGCGTCGTCACACAACAAGAGCTCACCCGTTGGCAGGTGACATCCGTTACCGAAGCACTGCGCCGTTTGCCTGGTGTTCAAATTTCACAAAACGGTGGAATGGGGCAAAAATCCAGTGTCTTTATTCGTGGTACTGAATCAAAACATGTCTTGATTTTGATCGACGGTATTCGTTTTTCACAAGCAGCCGATCTAACAGGATCTGTTGACTTTAGTCAGATCCCCCTAGCATTGGTACAGCGTATCGAATATATCCGTGGGCCACGCTCATCCACTTACGGTGCTGATGCTATTGGTGGTGTGATTAATATTATCACTGGCCGAGAAACAGACGGCGGCAATATACAATCGAGCATAGGTAGCAGAGGTTATCAAAACTACCAAGGTAGCATTAGAGAACAACTCTCTGAGAATACACACATTTCTCTAGCAGGCGAGTTTGCTAAAACCAAAGGATATGATGTTGTAGCCGGTTACCCGCAATTTGGTTCAGCCGCTGAAACCGATCGTGATGGTTTTCGCAGCCGCTTTGGTTGGGCATCGCTAGAACATAACTTTTCCGATACCACCAGTGCATTTGCCCGTGCTTACGTCACTGCAAACCACACTGATTATGACTCGGGTATTCCGGCACCAGGAAGAGACTATTACCCAAACCAAAACCGTTATTACACTCGCCAGTATGATACAGGAGTGCGCTACCAAAAAGGCCAGTACTCATCACAACTTTTGGGCAGTTACCAAAACACAGACAGTTATAACTATGGTGTCAAGGTGACAGAACAAAATGAAAGACAAAACCATTATAACCAAACCACCCTACAGTGGATGAATAACTATCAACTGAGCCATGGTCAAATTGGTGCAGGTATTGATTGGAATAGAAATGAAATTGAACCGAGCAAAATAGGCGAAGTTGCCGGTCAACACGTTGATAATACCGGCATCTACCTAACAACCCAGCAAAAATTCAATGCATGGACAATAGAAGGTGCACTTCGCCAAGATCATAACCAAAACTATGGCAACAATTTTACTTGGCAAAGCGGCATTGGCTGGCAATTTATTGATAGTACACAAGCTATCCTATCTTACGGTACAGCCTTTAAAGCACCAACACTTGGCCAATTGCATGGCGCAGGCAGCACCCTTGGTAACCCTGCACTAAAAGCTGAAAATGCACACAACCTTGAACTGGCACTCAGTGGCCACATTCAATCATTAAACTGGCGGGTGTCAGCTTACCGTAATAAAATTGATAACCTTATTGATTACGATAAAAACCAATATAAAAATGTCAAAACAGCAACAATTAAAGGGATAGAAGCACAAACCACCTTCTTTACTGCAGGTGTGCAACATACGATCTCCTACGATTACCTCGATCCAACCCGTACAGACGGAACACAAAACACACAGTTGCCACGTCGAGCTAAACAAAATATCCGTTATGCCCTTGATTTTGCTATAGAACAAACACAGTTTGATATTTCCTATAATTACATCGGCAAACGGTATGATGATTATGCTAACAAGCGTGAACTCCCAAGCTACAGCCTGTGGGATCTGGCTGCGTCATATCCTATAACGCAAAGCTTTACTGCCCGTGGTAGAATCGCAAACCTGTTTGATAAAAAGTACGAAACCGCGTACGGCTATCCAGCGGCAGAGCGTACCTATTACCTAACCTTGAGCTATGACTTCTAACAAAAAAAAACACCAACCTACCGTCCTTGTTTTTGACTCCGGCGTAGGTGGCCTCTCCATATACCAAGAGATCCGGCAGCGATTGCCGGATTTACACTACCTCTACGCCTTTGATAACGCCTGCTTCCCCTATGGTGAACAACCCGAAACCCTGATTATTGAACGCGTACTTGCCATCGTCAGCGCCATTGCTTGTCAGCACCCACTCGACATGGTCATCATCGCCTGCAATACGGCCAGTACCATCACACTGCCCGCACTGCGCGCTCGTTTTGCCATCCCTATCGTCGGTGTCGTCCCTGCCATCAAACCCGCTGCAGAGCGCACCCGCAATGGTATTATTGGTCTCCTCGCCACGCGAGCCACCGTCAACCGCCCCTACACCCATCAACTGATTCGTCAATTTGCCAGCCAGCACCACGTCAAACTGCTTGGCTCTGCTGAACTGGTGCAACTTGCCGAACAAAAAATGCAAGGTCAACCCATAGCACTACACACCCTGCGCCACATCCTTTCACCCTGGCTTACCTCCACCTTCGCGCCTGATACCATCGTATTGGCTTGCACCCACTTTCCCTTATTAAAAGAAGAGCTACAGCAAATCTTCCCATCACATACACAACTTATAGACTCCGGCAGTGCCGTCGCCAAACGTGTAGAATATCTGCTTACCCAGAAAAATAGCTTATTCACTACCATAAATAGCCCTCAACAGCCTAAAAACCAGAGCTATTGTACTTTATGGGATACACACGCAGAGCAACTACAACCCCTGTTTAACCAAGAAAACCTTGGGAAACTGCAAAAATTGGCGCTTTAAACCTCAAATAGACCGATCTTTGAACAAACAGAAAAAAAGTGCATATTTCCCCTTGCACCAAACGCAAAACCCCCTATAATGCGACCCCACTGACACGGCAACCGTGATGCAAATCACTGAATGCTAACAGTAAAGAATAAAACGCTTTTAAGGGATGTGAAAAACAGACCTTGACAGCCAAAGGGAAATGCGAAATAATACGCGCCCTGTCAACGCCAAGGCGCTGATGCTGCTCTTTAAAAAATTAATCAGACAATCTGTGTGGGCACTCGTTGAAGACGCTGACTATCCAAAAGATACTTAGTTAAACGAGTGACTGACAATTTATTTGCTAGTTATTTCGAGCGACAAACTTTAAATTGAAGAGT
>NZ_JBOFTR010000016.1:0-549777 GCF_051652165.1 Plesiomonas sp. | reverse complement strand
CATCTTTCATCTTTCATCTTTCATCTTTCATCTTTCATCTTTCATCTTTCATCTTTCATCTTTCATCTTTCATCTTTCATCTTTCATCTTTCATCTTTCATCTTTCATCTTTCATCTTTCATCTTTCATCTTTCATTTTTTCGGTTTTATTTTGCGTGGATTAAAGTGACACGACGTGGCTTTTGATAAGCATACTGCAATTGAATGCCAATATAGTGTATATATTTAAGAATTTACTGAAATAAAATTAAGATCAGGGCCTGTATAACACCGAACGACTACTTTTTGCTATTACGGTATGTTTTCTATGGTGAAGATCTGAGTCGGTGAATAGCACACGAAGATAAGATATTTAGGATAAATGAACTGAAAAATCAGCATATTGTCTGTTAAATGTGCAATTGATGGCATTTTACCAACGAGTGCACCAAAAGTATTTGACTTATAAAGCAGGGAAAGTAATATGTGCGCCACACAACGCCGGTGAGATGGCCGAGAGGCTGAAGGCGCACCCCTGCTAAGGGTGTATAGGGGAAACTCTATCGAGGGTTCGAATCCCTCTCTCACCGCCATTTTGAATTGCATCTGTAGCTCAGCTGGATAGAGTACTCGGCTACGAACCGAGCGGTCAGAGGTTCGAATCCTCTCAGATGCACCATTCAATTTGCATGCGGTCATAGGGAATATGCAGTGCATCTGTAGCTCAGCTGGATAGAGTACTCGGCTACGAACCGAGCGGTCAGAGGTTCGAATCCTCTCAGATGCACCATTTATAGCAATTAATCGCAGATATACATGCGCGGTTAATTAAAGCACACGGTGAGATGGCCGAGAGGCTGAAGGCGCACCCCTGCTAAGGGTGTATAGGGGAAACTCTATCGAGGGTTCGAATCCCTCTCTCACCGCCATTCTTCTTGTAAAATAAGAAAAGTTATTTTCGATGCATCCGTAGCTCAGCTGGATAGAGTACTCGGCTACGAACCGAGCGGTCAGAGGTTCGAATCCTCTCGGATGCACCATCTATTTTTCTTTATCTACAATAGGATTGGCACTGTATTTTGCATCTGTAGCTCAGCTGGATAGAGTACTCGGCTACGAACCGAGCGGTCAGAGGTTCGAATCCTCTCAGATGCACCATGAGTAAAGAAAGATTGGCAACGTAGTGTATGTTTAATAAAATATATTTTATGCCATATCTATTCTGTTTATAGTCAATAGCTGCCAACCAATATGTTGGTTGTTAAAGATAAAAGAGCGCATCCGTAGCTCAGCTGGATAGAGTACTCGGCTACGAACCGAGCGGTCAGAGGTTCGAATCCTCTCGGATGCACCATCTTTATAAAGTAAGTACTTTTGCATCCGTAGCTCAGCTGGATAGAGTACCCGGCTACGAACCGGGCGGTCAGAGGTTCGAATCCTCTCGGATGCACCATATTTTTCTGTAAAGTGTATGGTTAAATAATCAATACTCTTTGCAGCGCAGTGAGTAAGATTAAATATTGCATCTGTAGCTCAGCTGGATAGAGTACTCGGCTACGAACCGAGCGGTCAGAGGTTCGAATCCTCTCAGATGCACCATATTAGTAAAAAGCCTCGTCAATGACGGGGCTTTTTGCGTTTGTTGGCGACTTAAAGGTAAATTGTTTTTTGTTGTTAACATCTCTCCATATTTGTTACTGTTGTATACCTCTGATTTTGGTGTTTCTTTCCCTTTATTGACTCGTTAGTTCTTATCTTTTGTCTTTTTCTTCCCTCTATTTATTCTGTTGTATTTTTGAATATGCACTAACTTAACGGATGCTCAACGCATTGCATAAACCGGTGAAAATATCACAAAACAGCATACGGCCACTGCAAGCGACAGGAGATTACGGTACAGTAACTTAGTTTGCACTGTTTTAGTGTGGTTTAGGGGATTACCCTGTTCAGTAGGAGTTGTTATGTACGATAGCTACCAAGGCTTGATTTTTGATATGGATGGCACGATTATCGAGTCACTGCCAGCACATCGTCAGGCATGGATAGAGATCTTAGGAAAATATGGTCTGCCGTATGAACCTGAGTTGATGGCTTCACTCAGTGGTGCGCCAACATGGTCAATTGCTCAGTCGATTATTGATCGCCACGGTGTTGATTTAAATGCAGTGGCATTGGCTAAAGAGAAGATGCAGCAATCGCAGAAATATCTGTTTGACTTGTGTGAGCCTCTGCCTTTGGTTGAGGTGGTTAAGGCGTATCATGGTCGTCGCCCTATGGCAGTAGGTACAGGCAGTGATACGGCGATGGCTGAGGCTATTTTACAGCATATGGGGTTACGCCACTATTTTGATGTGTTAGTTGGCGCAAATGATGTTACTGCGCATAAACCACATCCAGAGACGTTTTTACTCTGTGCATCGCGAATGGGCGTTGCACCTGAGCATTGTGTGGTGTTTGAAGATGCCGATTTTGGTATTCAAGCAGCCCGCAGTGCAGGAATGGCTGTGGTTGATGTGAGAACGCTGGCCTGATGTTGGCAGCATTTGATGCCTGGGGCGCCAGTAGCGGGCTGTGGGGCCTGCTACTAAGTAGTTTTCTCAGTGCTACGCTGCTTCCGGGGAATTCTGAAGTGCTGCTGGTGATGCTTTTACAGCAAGAACAGTGGCCCGTTTGGCAGCTAATTGTGGTTGCTTCTGTGGGGAATACGCTCGGAAGTGTGGTGAGTTTGCTGATGGGGCGAGGTGTTGCTGAAATAGCGCCACAGCGTGGTCTCACTACAGCGACCCGCTGGGTAAAAAAATACGGTGTCTGGTCATTACTGTTTAGTTGGTTACCACTTATTGGCGATATTTTGTGTCTGTTGGCGGGGTGGTTTCGGCTCTCTTTTTGGCCAGCTACGCTGTTTATTTTATGGGGGAAAACGTTGCGTTATCTTGTTGTTGCACTTATATTTCAAGGTGTTAACCAGATATTTACCTTGTAGTATAAAGAGTAACCGATTGTTCTACCGTAGAAATTTGAGCATTTAACCAGTATCCTTATTAGATCAAAAGTTCAGGTTGGTTGAAGGAAGGGTTATTTTGATTCCTGACGTATCTGCTGCACTCTCATGGTTGGCAGCAAACCCACATGTAGTTCAAGGTCTGGGGCGGGGTATTGAGCGTGAAACATTGCGGATTACGCCTGATGGTCATTTGGCTCAAACTGGCCATGCGCCCGCATTAGGCTCTGCCCTAACTCACAGTTGGATCACTACCGACTTTGCAGAAAGCCTGCTTGAATTTATTACTCCTGTAGAACGAGATGTTGATACTTTACTGACATTCCTGCGCGATATTCAACGTTATACCGCACGCAATATCGGTGATGAGCTGTTCTGGCCGCTCAGTATGCCCTGTTTTATTGGCAAAGAGAGTGACATTGTTCTTGCTCAATACGGAAAATCGAATGTAGGTCGGTTAAAAACACTCTACCGTGAGGGGTTGAAAAATCGCTACGGTGCACTGATGCAAGTGATCTCTGGTGTGCACTATAATTTCTCGCTGCCGGATAGCTTTTGGCTGGCAAGGT
This sequence comes from Plesiomonas sp., assembly GCF_051652165.1. Classification (GTDB taxonomy): domain Bacteria; phylum Pseudomonadota; class Gammaproteobacteria; order Enterobacterales; family CAMTGL01; genus Plesiomonas. Next base: position 546,228 of record NZ_JBOFTR010000016.1, on the reverse strand, counting down.
TTGGCAACGATCTTGATCCTCAGGCTCTGCAAGATAAGATCTCTGACGGCTACTTAAAGCTTATTCGTAATTATTATCGCTTTGGCTGGGTGATCCCGTATCTGTTTGGTGCTTCTCCGGCGCTGTGCCGCTCATTTATTGCTGGGCGTGAAGATGTGCTGCCGTTTGAGTCAAACAGCAAGGGATTGATGTATCTGCAGTATGCTACCTCATTGCGAATGAGCGATCTGGGTTACACCAATAAAGAGCAGAGCAAACTGGGTATTACGTTTAATCAGTTACGCCCGTATGTGGATGCACTGAAAAAAGCGATCCATCAGCCTTCTCTGCAATATGCCAACATTGGTGTGAAAGTGGGAGGAGAGTATCGTCAGCTCAACAGTAATGTGCTGCAAATTGAGAATGAGTTTTACGCACCTATTCGCCCTAAACGCGTGACACTCGCTGGGGAATCACCGTCTGATGCATTATTGCGTGGTGGTATCCAATACATTGAAGTGCGCGCACTAGACAATAACCCATTTTCTGCGATAGGTATTGATGCCGAGCAGGTGCGCTTTTTAGACCTATTTATGATCTGGTGTGCCTTAGCTGATGCGCCAGAAATGAGTGAAAGTGAGTTACTTTGTTGCCGTAAAAACTGGAATCGAGTGATCCTTGAAGGGCGAAAACCAGGGCAGACAGTGGGTATAGGGTGTGAAGAGGCCCGTCAACCACTGGCTGATGTTGGGCAGCGTTTATTTACAGATCTGCTGAGTGTGGCGATTGTGCTTGATGGTGCGGACTCTGATATCTATCAGCAGTTATGTACTAAACTGATGAAAGCGTTTGTTGATCCCTCGTTGACTCTTTCAGCTCAAGTGCTAGATCAGATGTTGGCAAAAGGGATTCGCGGTTTTGGCTTAGAGTTAGCCAAACAGTATCAGCAGCAGTTATCCAGTGAGGCGTTAGCCATGCTTTCTGATGCACAGTTTGCGCAAGAGCAGGCTGACTCTTTTGCCAAACAAACGGCCATTGAAGCAGCCGATACTCTTAGCTTTGATGATTACTTAGCCAGTCAGAAAGGGTAATAGCCAGTTTTAGACGGGTACAATAGTTTTGACAAGATAAAAAAAAGCCACATCAACCGATGTGGCTAAAAATAACATCTCTGCAGGTGTATTCAGGGATGTGATGACAACAAATAGCGCGTCTTACTGTAAATTAAGACCGGCGTTGTATTCAAAAGTTTCCCAGCTCAAGCAAATAAATTTATTTATTTTCATGTAAGTCAAAATAGTCAAGGAAGTCAATCTCATGCCGTTACTGGATAGCTTTACTGTTGATCATACCCGAATGAAAGCACCTGCCGTGCGTATTGCAAAAATCATGAAAACACCACACTCTGACACCATTACTGTTTTTGATTTACGCTTTTGCATCCCAAATCAAGAACTCTTGAGTGAGAAAGGTATTCATACTCTTGAGCACCTGTTTGCTGGATTTATGCGTGATCACTTAAATGGCCAAGGCGTTGAGATTATTGATATTTCACCGATGGGTTGCCGTACCGGATTCTATATGAGTCTCATTGGTGTGCCAGATGAAGATCGTGTTGCTGCTGCATGGTTAGCCGCAATGCATGATGTGCAGGCAGTACAGCAGCAATCGGATATTCCAGAGCTCAATGAATATCAGTGTGGCACGTGTACAATGCATTCACTGAGCGAGGCTCAAGCTATTGCTGCGCAAGTGATTGCTCGTGGTATTGTGGCAAACTCAAACAGTGAGCTGGCACTTGATGATATACAGCTAAAAACATTAGCTGCTCGCTAATCTTATCTTGATTTACAGATAACACATGTATGTGTATTGGATATAAACCAGTGTGTTTATTATATAAATAATACCTATAAAAAAGCCTTGAACGTGCGCTGCGAACAAGGCTTATTTGTGTTAATCAATGTGGATTTATTCAACAACCGTTGTTTTGGGGTGAATTCTCACCTGTTTAATCATGTTATCGCTAACTGCCAGAATATCAATTTGATTGCCGTACAAATGCACACTAGTGCCAAGCTCAGGAATATCTTCTAGATGCTCAAGCAGTAATCCATTCATCGTGCGTGGGCCAGTGGTCGGGAAATCCCAGCCGAATGCCTTGTTCAGATCGCGAATATTGGCTGAACCATCAACATAAATGGTGCCGTCACTCTGTGGCGTAGTTTCGTCAGCCAGTGTAGGAGACATTGAGGTAGTAAATTCACCCACAATCTCTTCGAGAATATCCTCTAGTGTGATCAGCCCCTGAATATCGCCGTATTCATCCACAACCAGACCAAAACGCTGTTTATTGCGCTGAAATTTGATTAGCTGAACATTCAGCGGCGTACCTTCTGGGACAAAGTAGATCTCATCGGTCGCGCGAAGTAAGGTCTCTTTATTGAACTCATTTTTTTCCATCATGAGCCGGTAGGCTTCTCGCACGCGCAGCATACCAATCGCGTTGTCAAAAGTATCGCGGTACAACACCAAGCGCGCATGTTGGGCGTGATTGAGCTGGCGAACAATGCTCTTCCAATCATCATTAATATCAATGCCAACCACTTCATTGCGCGGCACCATAATATCTTCTACCGTGATCTGCTCAAGATCAAAGATAGACAGCAGCATATCCTGATTACGGCGGGTAATGCGTGGGCCGGCTTCATACACAATGGTGCGCAACTCCTCTTTGCTGACTGATGCTTCATTTTTAACATCAGAGCGCAAACCAAATAGCCGCATTAAGCCGCTGGTGATCAAGTTAGTTAGCAGTACGATAGGCATCATCACCTTTAACAGCAAAGACAACAAAAACGTACTGGGGAAGGCGATTTTTTCAGGATACAGTGCTGCAATGGTTTTTGGCATCACTTCAGAGAAGATCAGTACAACCAACGTTAGCGCACCCGTGGCTACTGCAACACCGGCATCACCAAACAGGCGCATTCCAAGAATGGTGGCAATGGCTGAGGCAAGAATATTAACTAAATTATTACCGATGAGGATCAAGCTAAGTAAACGTTCAGGCCGTTTTAGCAGTTGTTCTGCGCGTTTAGCACCACGATGTCCCTCTTTGGCCATATGCCGTAGTCGGTAACGGTTCAAAGACATCATGCTAGTTTCGGAGCCAGAAAAATAGGCAGAAATTAACAACATTAAAATCAGCACAACAAAGAGCGTGCCGGTATGTATGTCGTTCAAGTAATGGTTCCTTTCAAGAGTAAACAGAAGATAATTATGAATTTAACTGCGAGTTAATGCTACTTTTTCATAGCAAATAAGTAGATAAAGCCAAATGTAGGATAAATATCTAAAGATAAAAAAGAACAGAGAAGGGCAACGCTCACTGTCCTGTTATATGTGATTTTCACCTTTTCTAAAGGCATTATGTCTTTGATATTGACATTACATGATGACGAGAAAATAGAGTCTAAGATTGTGCGTATGTCTCCCTTAGGCTGATAATACGCACAATGCAGAAGGTATATGGTTGTCAATAAAGTTTACATTTTTGTAAATAGAGCTGGCTTGTTGACAATAGTACAAGATAGTTAGCGCAAAATAATCTCTTGTACAAAACGGCTACCAAAATAGGCTAACGTCAATAAAAACGCACCTATCATACTAATGTACACCACACGGCGACCACGCCAACCTTGTTTAAAATGCCCCCACAATAGCGTGCCATAAACAAACCATGCAAACAGTGAAAGCACCGCTTTGTGTGATTGCCCTTGTGCAAATATATCGTGGATAAAAAAATAACCTGAGACAAGGGTTAATGTCAGTAATACTTCCCCCGCGATAATGATCTGAAATAACTGACGTTCAACGGTCATTAACGGTGGGAACATCGGGCTGACGGGTAATTTTTTATACTTTAAACGATAATCAAGCCAAGCCAGTTGAATGGCATACAGCGTGGCAATCATTAACGTAGCATAAGCAAATAGCGCAAGCGTAATGTGCGCTAAAATACCCGGATGTGACTCTAAATGTGTAATAAATGCACCGGGTAAAAAGCGCGCTGCCGCAAGATTTATTCCGGCAAAGCTATAGACAATTGGCATTAAAAACCAAACACGATAACGCAACAATGAGAGCGTCATTAACGCAGTGATGATCACACCAACAAGTGATGCAACGGTTAATAAACTAAGATTTTGGCCATTTACCGCATTGAAAATCAACTCTTTTAGCGTCAGAGTATGAAATATAAGTGCAAACCCAGCGCAACAAAAAACGGCTAACTTATGAGGGCCATTTTTTTGTAGCAAACTTGGAATAATTAACACCAAGCAAGCGGTATAACCGAGTAAAGCCAACATTGCAAATAGAGGCATAAGTTCGGTGTCTGTTATCACATAACTTGAAAATAGGGTATCTAGTATACCGCCCTCTGGGCGCTGCTCCAACCTTGCGACTGCCACATAAGTAGAATAATCAGGTATAATCCCCTCATTACTAAGTCACACAGAACTTGTGCAAGCGGATAATGACTACGATGTTTGAGAATCTTTCTGATCGACTATCGCGCACTCTGCGCAATATCAGTGGCCGTGGTCGGCTTACTGATGAAAATATTAAAGATACTTTACGTGAAGTTCGCATGGCGCTGCTTGAGGCTGATGTTGCTTTACCGGTAGTGCGAGAGTTTATTGCTCGTGTTAAAGAGCGTGCTGTTGGGCAAGAAGTTAATAAAAGTCTTACGCCAGGGCAGGAGTTCGTTAAAATTGTACGAGACGAGCTCGAAACCTCAATGGGCGAGGCAAACAATGACTTAAACCTTGCCGCACAGCCGCCAGCCGTTGTGCTGATGGCTGGTTTGCAAGGCGCAGGTAAAACAACCAGTGTGGCAAAACTGGGGAAGTTTTTGCTTGAGCGTAAAAAGAAAAAAGTTTTAGTTGTTTCTGCTGACGTATATCGCCCTGCGGCAATTAAACAACTAGAAACGCTGGCTGAAACAGTTGGGATTGATTTCTTTCCTTCTGATGCACAGCAAAAGCCACTTGATATCGTGGCAAAAGCACTGCAGCACGCCAAACTAAAATTCTATGACGTGCTATTAGTTGATACCGCAGGCCGTTTGCATGTTGACAGCGAAATGATGGAAGAGATCCAGCAAGTGCATGCTGCGATTAATCCAGTCGAAACGCTGTTCGTGGTGGATGCCATGACCGGTCAGGATGCGGCAAATACAGCCAAAGCATTTAATGAAGCCCTACCGTTGACCGGTGTGATCCTGACGAAAGTTGACGGTGATGCGCGTGGTGGTGCGGCACTGTCGATTCGCCATATCACCGGTAAACCGATTAAGTTTTTGGGTGTCGGTGAAAAAACCGATGCTCTCGAACCGTTCTTCCCAGACCGTGTAGCCTCCCGTATTCTGGGAATGGGCGATATGCTGTCGCTGATTGAAGATCTTGAGCGTAACGTTGACCGTGAACAAGCCGAAAAAATGGCTGAAAAGTTCAAAAAAGGTGACGGCTTTGATCTGGAAGATTTCCGCGATCAGCTAAAACAGATGCGCAGCATGGGCGGCATGATGAGCATGCTTGAGAAGTTACCGGGTGCCGGTCAGCTTCCTGACAACATCAAAGCCCAGATGGATGACAAAGTCACCGTCAAAATGGAAGCGATGATTAACTCAATGACCAAAGCCGAGCGCCGTAACCCTGAGCTGATTAAAGGTTCGCGTAAGCGCCGTATCGCACTGGGTTCTGGGGTTCAGGTTCAAGATGTCAACCGCCTGTTAAAACAGTTCACCGAAATGCAGCGCATGATGAAAAAAATGCGCAAAGGCGGTATGGCAAAAATGATGCGCGGCATGAAAGGAATGTTGCCACCCGGTATGCTAGGCCGTTAATTTTAGCTATAAAATCAATGTGTTTTAGCTAATTATAGAGAGTAGGTTGCTTTTTACCCTAAAACGAGTAAAATTCGACAGCTTTTTCGCAAACTCCCGGAGCCGACCCTCAATACGGTCTCTGGGTGTTGTTGTTAATATAAGAGGACGTTATGGTAACTATTCGTTTGGCACGTGGCGGCGCAAAAAAGCGTCCGTTCTATCAAGTAGTCGTAGCTGACAGCCGTTGTGCACGTGATGGCCGTTTCATCGAAAGCGTTGGTTTTTTCAACCCAATCGCTGCTGGTTCTGCTGAAAAGGTTCGTCTGGACCTGGATCGCATCAACCATTGGATCGGTCAAGGCGCTGCGATGACTGATCGTGTCGCTAAGCTGTTAAAAGACGCGCAGAAAGCTGCGTAATCCGTCTAGGTGGTCACAATGAGTAAGCTGCTTGAGCCTGTTGTGCTTGGGAAACTGGGCTCTACATACGGTATTCGTGGTTGGCTCAGGGTGTACTCTTCCACCGAAAATTCAGAAAGCATTTTTGCATACCAACCTTGGTATCTGAAAATCAGGGGTCAATGGTGTGAGACTGAGCTGGAAAGCTGGCGTCATCACAACAGTGATCTGATTGTCAAACTGAAAGGTATTGATGATCGCGAAGCGGCACATGCAATGACCAATGTGGAAATTGCTGTTGAAGCTTCACAGTTGCCCTCACTAGATAACGGCGATTACTACTGGCGTGACCTGATGGGTTGCAAGGTAGTTAACGTAAGCGGTTATGAGTTTGGTAAAATCATCGACATGATGGAAACCGGCTCTAACGACGTTATGGTAGTCAAAGCAAACCTGAATGATGCTTTCGGAGTTAAGGAGCGGTTAATTCCGTTCCTCGATGGGCAGGTTATCAAAAAAGTCGATCTTGCCGCCCAAACCATTGAGGTTGAGTGGGATCCTGGTTTCTGACCCACAGGTAAAACATTGGTTTTATCTGACGAGTATTGGCACTAAATCTATTTTGGATAGATCTATGTGGATAGGCCGAAACCTATGTGGATAGGCATTGTAAGCTTGTTCCCTGAGATGTTCCGAACAGTGACCGATTTCGGGGTAACTGGCCGAGCGGTAAAAAATGGCTTGCTCAGCATTGAGTGTTGGAATCCACGTGATTTCACACATGACCGGCACCGTACTGTCGATGACAGACCTTTCGGGGGCGGTCCGGGAATGCTGATGATGGTGCAACCTTTACGGGATGCAATTCATGCAGCAAAAGCTGCAGCAGGTGACGGTACAAAAGTTATCTATCTATCCCCACAGGGGCGCACGCTGGATCAGTCTGGTGTGAGTGAGTTGGCAACTAACAAGAAGTTAATTCTGGTTTGTGGCCGCTACGAAGGGATAGATGAGCGCGTGATCCAAACCGAAATTGACGAAGAGTGGTCAATCGGCGATTACGTGTTAAGTGGAGGGGAGCTGCCCGCCATGACCTTGTTAGATGCAGTCGCACGGTTTATTCCGGGTGTGCTGGGTCATCAGGCGTCAGCAGAAGAGGACTCTTTTGCAAATGGCTTGTTAGATTGCCCACACTACACCCGACCTGAGGTGTTGGATGACATGCAAGTGCCTCCGGTACTGTTATCGGGGAACCATGCGCATATCCGTCGCTGGCGATTAAAGCAATCGCTAGGCCGTACTTGGCTGAGAAGACCTGAGCTTCTAGAAAGCCTAGCTCTGACTGACGAGCAAGCGGTGCTTCTGACTGAGTTCCAAGAGGAATCTCAGGGCAGTAAGCAGAACTAAAGATTCAGTTAATTCTAGGGTAAAGAGAGAATTATGAGCAATATCATTAAGCAATTGGAAGATGAGCAGCTAAAACAAGACGTACCTGCGTTCCGTCCTGGTGACACCGTAGTTGTACAAGTTTGGGTTGTTGAAGGTGACAAAAAGCGTCTGCAGGCATTCGAGGGCGTGGTAATCGCTAAGCGTAACCGCGGTCTGCATTCTGCGTTCACAGTACGTAAGATCTCTAACGGCGAAGGTGTTGAGCGTGTGTTCCAGACTCACTCTCCACTGATCGACAGCATGGCTGTTAAGCGTCGTGGTGCTGTTCGTAAAGCGAAACTGTACTACCTGCGTGAGCGTTCTGGTAAGTCTGCTCGTATTAAAGAGCGTCTGAACTAATCGCTGCGCGATACGTTCTCAAAATAGTTAAGTCTATTTCTGGCGGTTAGCAAAAGCTAACCGCTTTTTTTTTATCATACAGTATGATAAATAGTATTTTTTCTCTGTTTTTTTATCTTATTGTGCTCTTTTTGTTTTTGCTCCGTATAACTACTGAAATTGCCTCTATTTGGTTAACTCTTTTATTTACGATTATTTTTTATCTGAACCTTTCTATTTCTGGTTGTCTCAATCAATATAGTGACGTTTTTTGTTAAAGCGCATAACCTGTGTTGACGTGTGTTGTAGGGGCTTGAAATAACTATGATCAAAAAAATCATTCTATCCATAGCATTAATGTTATCGGCATCAAGTGTTTATGCTGCAAATGATCCGATCCAAGTGAAAGGGATGTATGTATGGGGTGAGGATGTTGAAACCTTTCAACCTTGTAATGATCCTAGTGTGTATTGGTTAAACGGAGAGCCAGAGGCTTTAGCGCAATTGCGGACACAAGCGAAAGAGGCTGCAGATAAAAATAACCAACCTTATCAGCCAATTTATGTTGATCTTGAAGTGACAGAAGATGTACCACAGGGAGAGTTTGCTGAGGATTATGATGGTGTTTATCGGTTAGTCAATGTTAATTCAGTCAGCGCCAAAATCCCAGCAGAGTGCAAACGCCAACAAGTATACTAATACATAAGTAGAGACATTGTTTGTTTAGCGTAGATTGGTGCTTTGACAGTGTGTATTTACTTATTTTTATTGTGTTAAATAATAAAATACTAACTCTTTAGCAAAGAGTTAGTATTTTATATTATGATTTTTATCTATATAGGTAAGCAATAGCTTAATTGATGCTGTTATAACGATTGCATATAAGTATAAAACTCAGTATCACGCTGATAACCCATTTTTTCATACAGTCGTTGCGCTGTTGTATTCTCTACACCAGTCTGTAAGAAAACAAAGCCTGCTCCTGTTTTCTCTCCAAATTGTTTGCAATGGGTCAGTAATGCTTCACCAATACCTTGTTTACGGGCATTCGGTGAAACAAACAGATCGTATAAATACCAAATAGGTTTCATTTGCAAAGAGCAAAATGCAGGGTAGAGTTGAGTAAAGCCAACAGTATTTTGCTTTTCATCTTGTGCATAGAAAATCACTGATTGATTCTGTTCTAGACGTTCGTGCAAAAAAGCCTGTGCTTGTTGGGGTTGTGGATCGACATGATAAAATTCACGGTATTGCACATACAACGGTGCAACTTTTGCTGTGTCAGCAACATTTGCACGTAATATAGTAATATTAGCTTTTTTTTCAGTGTGTTGAGATGTGCTCATTTTGTTTATCTCGCATAATGTATAAGTTTTAGTCAGTATGTAAATACGTTAGTAATACAGTATGATCTCACCGACTGAGTGCTTTTTTTTATTGCTCGTTTCAATAGTGTATTTCTTACTGTCTTAGACATTAGCAAAAATTTGCTTCTGAAAACGGGCTTTTAAAAGAATGAAACAATAAAACAGAGTCTGCAATAGAATATAGAATGAGGCATTATTGGCGATATAAACATTTCTTATATTAAAAAAGGCGATCATAAGATCGCCTTGCGCTTTATTTACAGCTATTTTCCTACTAAGTATGGGGCTAATGCTTACCAGAATAAACTGTGTAGGGGTTAATGTCGGGTATTTTCGCGTTAACGGAATGTATATTGCTGATATTTTCCTGAAAATATCCAACGGTTGCCGTTTGACCAATAAACTTCAGGGGTTTGAACACATTGCCCTTGTTCATTCATAAAACCTGCACCATAAAAATTGGCCTGATTGATATAACATAACGCACGATCATCATTGTCTAGAGCAGTGACTTTATGACCAATACTTTGCGGGTTATTCAGTGATAGCCATTCAAACTGGTTAATTTCAGATTGAAAATGTACTTTTTCGCCTTTTTGTGTTTGGTATGTGATGTTTTGGCCACCAGTACAACGGTACTGTTGATCATTGATTGTTTCAACGTAACCATGCAATATGCGCGTTTGATCTTCATCGGTAAAAGTAAAACGACATACGGGGAAGCTTTCACCAAATACAGGTATTTGTGCAAGAAATGCTTTATCCAGTGCCGATATATTTAAAGGATTAAAATCGTTTGGATGTGAGAACCAACCTGATGGCAATTGTGATAGGACCGCATTATAGGCTTCTTGTTGCCCAATAATGGCAGGGCCACTGAGTTGACTCGCTTGTGGATTAACCGGTGTTTGCAGAGTATCAAGTACGGTTTGTGATTGGCCATCATCACAGAGCACTTTTATCTCTGTTGGGTGGTTATCTGCCGGTAAATTAAGATGGAATTTATTACTCTGATTTTGTAAGTATCGGGTGTTATGCAATGCAATACGCTGCTCTTGCCCATCTTGCGTATTAACAACTAGCATACACTGACGTTGCGATTGTGTGGAATAAGTGGTTACCGTACTGTTATTTACTCGGAAGCTCCAATTTTTCCTGTTTTTCCATTTAACCCCTTCAACCTGACGGCATTGGCTATTTTCGATATAACCTGCGCCATAGAAGCCATCAAGATTGAGATAACAGAGAGTTTTTTCATCACTGCCAATTTGTGGGGTGTACGTGATTTGCTCATCACCAAATTTAGAGCGTAAGCTAAATGCATTTACCTCTGAAGAGATCGTGTGGCGCTGGCCGTTACTATCTGCAAAATAGATATCTGAGCCGCCTGTACACTGCTGAGTTGCCGGATCAACATAGCCGACAAAATCCATACGTGTACCTGATGGAGAGGCATAATCAAACTTACATAATAGATATTCATTACCTGCAACAGGTAATGTTTGCCAGATATTGGCTGTTTTTTGTTCTGGTGTTAGGTCTTGATACGAGATCCAGCCCTCAGGATAGGCGGTGGCAACATTGGGTGCTGGTTGGCGGAATAAGTTACCGTAATTTGAGTACAATAACGGGTAAATTTGGCTTGGATTTGTGTTCAGCGGATCGTAAATACCGAGTACCGTAATTACAGGTACACCTATTTCCAAAGGAACTGGGCGATCAGTTTCTGCAGCTTGATAAGTTTGTTGCTCATCGTTCCAACGGGCATAACCACTAGGGCTATTTTTATCCAGTTTTAAACTGGCATTGAGCCACTGCTGAGTTTGGCGTGCTGTAGCTTGGTGATGCAAAGTATAGCGGCTGATTAAACCTTGTGCCATTCCTCCTGCCATAGTATCGCGCAGATACGTAAATTGATTAGCAAAAGGTTCAATGGTTTCATTCCCTGCAGTGTTGCTAATAGGTGCGCTACTCCAGTTTAGGTTGCCAATAAAACGTTGATAGCGAGCATCATATCCCCAGCCGGTAAATTGACTCTGTACCGAGGCTTTATTCGGATAGTGGCCAAGCCCATAATTATGTCCTAATTCATGTGACCACTCATTTCCAATTGTATCATAGAGGGTAACAATACCACCGCCACCACTTAAACCATGTATAACGGTACCATTTTGGTAAATACCAATACTAGTGTGGGCAGTAATATGGTTAAAATAGCGATCATAGTATTGTGAATTTCCTGCTGTATCAGTAATACCAAAGTTAGCATTATTAATACCGATAGAGACCAAGGCTTTGCCTATATCGCCACGCATATCTCCGTCATATACACCGCCATCAACATCACTGCGTTCGGTATATACTTTACCGTTTGGCAGCGTTACCTTTGGGAAATATCCCATAGTGTAGTCAGCCATAATAAGACGTGATACAGGTATTTTTTGGAAATAATCAGCAGCTAATACAGCTAACTCTTTTAATACAAGATTTTTATCGCGAGGCTGTGTTAAAAACCCCAAATCAATATTTTGGATGACTAATTCCGGTGCGCCAGAGAATCCTATTTGTTGAGTAGGCAACTCACCATAACGGCCTTGTCCATCAATAAAACGCAATGAGAGACCAGGTTTCATATATTTCCATGAAAGAGGAATACTCCATGCTGTACGTGAATAGATAACCTTTTGGCGACCATTATCAGGTTGATCACTCAGAGGTAATGCACTGGGTGGAGACATATCTAAGCGTTCGATTAAAACACCTTGCTGATAAATCTCTACAGCCACACGATGCACATCATATTGTTGTTCAGGTATGTTATTTACGGGGGTGAACATTAACAGAGCATCACGTTCAATGACTAAATCTGGGCGGCGAACGTCAGCATTTTTCGCTTTATTACTGCTGGTTGTGTGCGTTTGGGCGAAGGTAATTTGGCCGTGTAAATCACCAGAGAGCTCATTAATGGGGATTAATGCATCAGTAAAGCCTAACTGTGCTGTTGTAGTTGTAAATGTCATGCTCTGGGGTTTACTACACGCATTACCTTGGCAGGCTTTAACCTCTAGCTGATATGCGGTGCTGGCTTGTAAACCCCCAATATATTCATTTGGTGCACTGCCTGACCATGCTCGTGCTGGTGTACTATTATCTTGCGAGCGTAATATCATTGAGTATTGTGTATCCTCGATATGATCTTCCCAGCTAAATGCAGCTCCAGTATCAGATATACTACTAACAATCAGGTTATTTGGGGCTATAGGAGGCTGTTGTTCATTTGCACATTGCCCTAATAGTGACCACTCTTGGTAGGCATTAGAGTATTGTCCGGGATTATTCCCCTGCGTCCACCAATTTGCTTTATATGCAGCATTATTATGTTGAGCTTGATCTCCCCCAACAAAAATTTGGGTGTTATTCCATAGAGAAAGTGAACGACAGTCAATTTCCGCTGCATACAATGGATAGGCAGTTAAAAAAGACAGAGAGAATAAACTTAATGATATTGTTTTTTGCTTGTTTTTTTTATTTGTCAGATGGTGAGTATTCAATGCCATGCTCCCTTTTAAAATTAATAAAATGGCTCGTTATTATCTTTCGTTTAATATGAAATGCAATGATTTATTATTGGCGAACAATGTACGAGAATGTCTTTATTATTTTTGTTTTCTATTTTATGATTTAAATAAGTTGCATATTTAAATGGAAATGGGTTCTGTTTCTGTCATTTATTTGAATTATTTTTTATGGATATTCGATTGTAGTGTCGGTTATTTGACTTTTTATTTTATTAATTTATTTAAAATCAACTTTCATTTTATAGAAGTGATAGAGAACAGATAATTGATATTAAATTAGATGGGCATCAGAGAAAGGGCAAGTTTTCAAGAATATATTGGACTACTTATAATAAATATGTATATAAAATATTTTGACTTTATCAATTTTCATATAGCCATATATGCTCTAGATAGCCACACATGGCTACATCATTCGATATAAGGGGGAGGAACTGTCTCAATCAACCCCGTGTTATTTTTCTTAAAAGAGCTTAAAAAAACGTTTTGACCAACAAGAAACCCACAGCACTGGCAGTAGAAACACCGATTAACCCAGGAGCAATAAAACTGTGGTTAATAATGAATTTACCAATATGGGTTGTTCCTGAGCGATCAAAACCGATACAGGCGAGATCACTTGGGTAGGTTGGCAACACAAAATAGCCATAACACGCCGGAAAGAACGCCACAATCATTTTGGGATCAACACCTAACGCCAAGCCCATCGGTGCGATAGCCGTGAGTGCCGCCGCTTGACTATTAACCAGCTTTGACACTAAAAAGAGTACCAGCGCATAAGTCCATGGGTGGGCAACCACAACATCGGCCAGACTCTCTTTAAGCAAAACCATGTGTGCTTGGAAAAAGGTATCGCTCATCCATGCCACACCAAATACAGAAAATATGGCAACCATACCTGCTTTAAATACGGCACTGTTTGCTATTTCACCCGGTTTAACTTTGCACAGCATTAAGATCAGCGCACCGGCAATCAACATCATCATCTGAATAGCGATGTTCATTGATAGCATTTTGCTCTTTCCATCACCCAGATCAAACACGGGGCGTAGTTGATCAAATGCACCAAGCAGTACCACTACACCAATAGCAGCGAAGAAAATAGCCGTCGCCCAATAAGACTCTTTTGGGAATGAGGTATTAAGCAGTGTGCTATTCCCTCCATAGATATAGTCACGTAGCTTAGGATCTTTCAGTTTGGCTTGAAATTCAGGATCAACATCCAGATCTTTACCTCGAAGTAAACTCCACAACGCTGCAACCAGCACACCACACAATGATGCCGGAATCGAGATTGCCAGCAGGGTCAGCATACTGATGGCTTCGCCAACACCTTGTTTCGCTGCCAGAATAGAAAGTAGTGAGACAACCGCGACAGATACCGGTGAGGCACAGATCGCCATTTGTGAGGCCACTGATGCCACTGCCATTGGGCGTTCTGGTCGGATATTCTTCTTAATGGCGATATCCGAGATGATCGGGAACATCGTGTAGACCACATGCCCAGTACCACACAGGAAGGTCAATGTCCAAGTGGTGAGCGGTGCAAGAATGGTGATGTATTGTGGATGGCGACGCAGCAGACGCTCTGCATATTGCATTAGAACATTAAGCCCGCCAGCAGTTTGCAGTACAGAAGCACAACCAATGACGGCAAGAATTGTTAGCATAACGCTAACGGGCGGCTCACCCGGCATCAAGCCAAAAACAAAACTGAGTATAAATAACCCGATACCACTGATTAAACCTAAGCCCATGCCGCCAAAGCGAGTTCCAATCAGTAAACACAGTAAAACCACTGCAAACTGTAACATGATCATAAAACCAATCCCTGATTATACGTTTTCTATCACTTTGATAATTAACGTACATTATTATGGCTTTACCCTTATAAAACAGAGTAGACGATCACCGAACCTAAAAAAGAAGAGTGATATATATCAGATAACCAACAATCAAAGAGTAGCGTAAAAGATGAGATTTTCATGGATACCCTGAGCTCAGTGTAAATTAAAATATACAAAAATCAGCTTGCTAAGTCGATTTGGTAATAAAATCGTTACACATATGGATTGAAAACTTTACGCATCTTGGTATTGTAACGAAACCCTCTACGTTAATAAGGGTAGAGAAGCTCAACACTGAGGTAGCACTGACTTATCTTGTCTCTCTTATGTTGTAATGCCGACGACCAAGGATGATAAAATGCAGCGAGATCACGTAAATAATGTTCATATTAGCGCCGAACAGGTGATGATTACCCCTGATGCACTAAAAGATAAATTACCGGCCAGTGAACAGGTTTTGAATCACATTGCCGCATCACGCCAGACAATTGCGGATATTATTCACCACCGTGATCCGCGTTTACTGGTGGTTTGCGGGCCCTGTTCGATTCACGATACCGACGCCGCGCTTGAGTATGCTCGCCGTTTACAAGTGCTTTCCAACCAATTGTGTGATCACCTCTATATTGTGATGCGGGTCTATTTTGAAAAACCACGTACCACAGTGGGTTGGAAAGGGCTTATTAACGACCCTTATATGGATGGCTCTTTTGATGTTGAAGCCGGGTTGCACATTGCCCGATCACTGCTGATTGATTTAAATGAGATGGGCATGCCGCTGGCCACTGAAGCCCTTGACCCGATCAGCCCGCAATATATTGGCGATCTGTTCAGTTGGTCAGCCATTGGTGCACGAACAACAGAATCACAAACCCACCGAGAGATGGCTTCAGGGTTATCCATGCCTGTTGGTTTTAAAAATGGTACTGATGGTAGTCTGAGTACCGCCATTAATGCGATGAAAGCGGCGTCTATGTCGCACCGTTTTATGGGAATTAATCAGGCCGGTCAGGTCGCGTTGTTACAAACACAGGGCAACCCTGATGGGCACGTTATTTTACGCGGCGGAAAAAAGCCGAACTATTCGGCAGAAGATATTGCCTTGTGTCAGGCTGAAATGGCCAAAGCAGGTTTGCCAAGTGCGCTAATGGTTGATTGTAGCCACAGCAATTCAAATAAAGATTATCGTCGTCAGCCGGCGGTTGCCGATGAAGTTGTTGCCCAAATTCAAGCCGGTAACCGTGCAATTATTGGTATCATGCTGGAAAGTCATTTACAGGCGGGTAACCAGTCAGCAGAACAACCACGTGATCAGATGGCCTACGGTGTCTCGGTCACCGATGCTTGTATTGACTGGGGTTCCACCGAAACACTATTGCGCAGAATCCACACCGGATTAGCCTCCCACCTGAACGTGCGTTAGGTTGCGGACGAAAGAGGAAAGAACATGGTTCCTGAACTGGCACTATTGCGGGATCACATCGATGCGGTTGACCGCGAAATGCTGGATTTGCTCACACGCCGTTTGGCACTGGTGAAACAAGTCGGAGAGGTAAAAAGCCGCCACGGACTACCGATTTATGTCCCCGAGCGTGAAGCCTCGATGCTGGCCGCTCGCCGTGCAGAAGCACAGGCTCTCGGTATACCGCCTGATCTGATTGAGGATATTTTGCGGCGGGTTATGCGTGAGTCTTATTCGAGTGAAAACGATAGCGGCTTTAAAACCGTTAATCCGACTACGCGACCGATTGTGATTATTGGCGGTCGCGGCCAACTCGGTCAGCTGTTTGCGCGCCTGTTTACACTTTCCGGTTATCAGGTGCGTGTGTTGGATAAAGATGATTGGGTGAATGCTGATGCCTTGCTTGATGATGCAGCAATGGTGCTTATTAGTGTGCCAATCAGTTTAACGGAGGCCGTCATTGATCGCCTGCAACAGCTTCCGATTGACTGCATTTTGGCCGATCTCACCTCTGTCAAACAAGCCCCGTTACAGGCGATGCTGGCGGTACATCGTGGGCCAGTCGTCGGGCTACACCCAATGTTTGGCCCTGATCTCTCTAGTCTGGCCAAGCAGGTCATCGTTTACTGCAATGGTCGTATGCCGCAGGCTTATCAGTGGTTGCTTGAGCAGTTTCAGATCTGGGGGGCTCGGGTGCATGCCATTGATGCCAAACAGCATGACAGTGCCATGACCCTGATTCAAGGGTTGCGCCACTTTGCGACCTTTGCCTACGGTTTTCATCTCTCACAGGAAGATGCCGATATTGAGCAATTGCTGGCGCTCTCTTCGCCTATCTATCGTTTGGAGTTGGCGATGGTTGGGCGTTTATTTGCTCAAGACCCACAACTGTATGCTGACATTATCATGGCACAGCCAGAAAATCTGGCCATGATCAAACGTTTTCATCGCCGCTTTGGTGAAGCCATTGCGCTACTTGAGCAGCACGATAAATCGGCATTTATGCAGCGTTTTGGCGATGTAGAGCAGTGGTTTGGCGAGTATGCCCAGCAATTTCAGGCAGAGAGCCGCGTATTGTTGCGTCAGGCTAACGATAATCTGGTGCACCGCAGTTAAATCCAACCGGTGGAACTTGTTAGTTTGACAGTCTATCGGTTGCCCCGTTTGCAACATAAAACTCCCCGCACTTTATGGGATCAGTTAATTTAGGGCGGGGAAGATCTTAGCAAGCTAACAGTAAAATAACATTACGCAATCTGTGTGGGGATCACCGTTTCGGTTGGATAACAGCCAAGCACCTTCAGATAACGCGTTTGCTGTGTCAGGCTGGCGATGGCAGCCTGCATCTGTTCATCTTGCACGTTGCCCTCGATATCCAAATAAAACATCTCTTCCCACGGATGACCATTAATCGGACGAGATTCGAGTTTTGTCATATTGATACCGTGATCGCGCAAAATGAGCAGCGCCTCAACCAGTGATCCGGCTTGTTGGGCGGTTGACATAATTAGCGTGGTTTTGGCTTGTACCTGTGGGGCGACATCAATCGGATTACGGGCTACCACAATAAAACGGCTGATGTTCTCTTGCTGGTTGGCGATACCATTTTTGAGTGAAACCAGACCGTATAACTCACCGCCCTCAGCACTGCTGATTGCCGCAACATGGGGTGATTGCAACTGCGCCACTTTCTGCATTGCGTGTGATGAGCTTTCACAAAACTCCAGTTGTACTTGCCCAAAGGTGGCCAGAAATTGGCTACATTGCTGAATTGGCTGTGGGTGGCTGTAGACCGTATGAATCTGCTCAATACTCTGTACATCATGGGTAGCCAATAAACAGTGCTCTATCGGGTGGGTTAGCTCACCCACAATAGATAACTGCGTGTGTTGCAGCAAATCATAGACATCATTGATAGATCCCGAACTGGTATTTTCAATCGGTAGCACGCCGTAATCTGCCTCACCAGCTTCCACACACTGCAAAATTTCAGCAAAGGTGCGGCAACTAATGTCAATAATGCGCTCTTGGTGGCGCAGTGCATACTTGCGTGATGCTAGATGTGAATATGAGCCGCGCATTCCCAAAAAAGCCACACGGGTAAACTGATGGGTTTCAGGATTTAACTGTTTTTGCAGATACGCCTGCTGGGTGAGCACCGAATCTTCAATAATGGTGTGGTAGATCTGCGTGATGTAGTGAGCATCAAGCTGTAAATCCTCACCGTAACGGATTAATGTTGCCAGCAGCTCTTGCTCGCGAGTAGTATCACGCAGCGCGGTCTGTGTGTTTGCCTTACTGCGGGCCACCTCAAGTGCCAACTGCTTGCGCTCTGCCAGTAATTTTAACAGTGAGCGATCAAGCTGCGTAATGTGTTGGCGGATCCCGTTTAAATCTTGAGTCATGGCCTGCATCCTTGGTATCAGCAAAAAAATAAACAAAAAAGGGTGAGTAAAAACAGTAAAAAAAAACCTCCCGTAGAGGGAGGCTTACTGTTCGTCTTTGATTTGTTTTTAACGCAAGTCGTACGAGCAGCCCCCTAGCGTGCGGCACTAAAGCTAAAAAAGAAATCAAAGAAAAACAGCGTCATATTCATATTTATTCCTATACCTCTTATCTCTGGATCACACCAGCATACAATAAGTGCCGAGTGTGAGATGTTAACAGTTGTTGAAAAACATTGATGTCTTAAAGTAGCGAGAAGGGGAGGATATTGTCAATTTTTTTATCTGTGAGAATTTAGGTTTATTGATAAACAAAACGCACCGTAAACGGTGCGCCAGTCGTATGTTTAATATGTGCTGTTAAGGTGTAGATTGTTAAAACAACAGCATTTGTGTATTTAAAACGCCTCTTCCTCTTCATCAGAGATCGCTTCTGCAGTGTCATCTTGCACTCGGTTTGACTCTTTAACGCTCTGCGTTGAACGGCGAGACTCGTTCTTGTGCTGCAATTTATTTAGCTGACGTTCTAGTTTTAGCAGCATCTCATTAATTGCCGCATACATATCAATATGTTGTGCACTTGCAACCAGTTGTCCGTTCGCAATACCGATATTTGCTTCTGCAATAAACTCGCCTTGTGGATTTTTGCTCAAGATCACATGCGGTTTAATCAGCGGAGTTTGCCATTTTTCTAACTTAGCCAGACGGTCTTCCACGTGCTCACGAATTGCCGGGGTGATGTCCATTTGTTTGCTAGTAATGTTAACTTTCATAGGCTTACCTCTGTGTCTGTACCGCCATTGGGCTTAACTTCAGAATACTCAATTAGAATAAATAAAGTGTGACTCAGATCACGTTATTGCGAGTAATGTGCTTTAGCACAACAAACTGTGATATCGATTAATAAAAACAGAGAAGAGTACTTGCTGTTCTATTGTGACTGGGGCACGATAAAAAAATTCGAGCAATAAATGGAATCAGCTTATTGGGTTCTTTTGCTTTTAAAACAGTTTGTTATGTCAATTCACTCATACCTCTTTTTGTAAAATCATCTTTTTTATAGCAAATTTAGCTTAAGCGTAATGAAGCACAATAAAAAAAACGCACTGAAAATCAGTACGCTTTTTATTATGTTTATACTTTTTTATCTATGATAACTGCTCTATTTGGCAATTATCAGGTAGCTATCTACAACGGCAGTAATATCTTTACTGGTCGCATTTATACTGCAATATCGCCACGAATATTATCATGCAAAGAGAGACTCTTTTATGCTGCTGATTTATTAGTAGAAATCAGCTTATTTACTTTCTCTGCTTCGTGGGTTAACCCCAGTTTTTGATAAGCATTTTCCATTAAAGGGAGTGCTTCACGGGTTGCTTGAGTGTCAGGATAATCGACAAGCATTTGCTCAACACGATTAATCACCGCGACATACGCGCCACGTTTGGTATAGTACTGGGAAACCGCCAGTTCATGCTTGGCAAGCCGATTTTTCAGAAAGACTAATCGAGCATGTGCATCTGCTGCATAAGAACTGCTCGGATAACGCTGAAGCAACATGGTAAAATCACGAAATGCTTGGCGAGCATGCGCAGGGTTACGATCAGAGCGATCAATACCAAATAATCCATGCAGTAAATTGTCATCGTAGGCCATATCCGTTAGACCCCGCATATACAGCACATAGTCAGCTTGTGGTGATGTTGGATTTAAACGCAAAAAGCGGTCAATCGATGCCATCGCCAAGGCAAGGTCGGCTGATTTATAATAAGCATAAATCAGATCGAGTTGAACTTGCTGTGAATAAGGGCCAAACGGATAGCGGGTATCCAATGCTTCTAATTGGGTAATGGCTTCACGGAAGTTACCATCCTGTAATTTTTCCTGCGCGCTTGCATACAGCTCGGCAGGAGGAGAGTCAGGTACGGTCTCTTTTGTGCTGGAGCATCCCGCTAGCGTGACGGCAAGAGCTACTGATACCATCAGGGCTTTAATACGCTTCATGACGTTCTCGATCATCCTCAAGTGGCTTGTGGGAGTCTTTCCATAAAGATCCCAGCAAAGAAATGTACAATTACAGGCTATTCTAAACGGCATGCCGTTAAAACCCAACGTTAATAAACTCAACGTTAATAAAGAAGTTGCGACATGGCACAACAAATTGAACTAACAGCGACAGTGGCTTACCACCAACTCGGGCAACGCTTAGACCAAGCATTAGCAGAGTTGTTCCCCGATTACTCACGTTCACGCATTAAAACGTGGATCCAAGAGCGTGGCGTTCAGGTTGACGGCAATATCGTTGATCGTCCGCGTGAAAAGGTGCTTGGCGGTGAACAGATCGTTATTGCCGCAGTACTCGAAGAGCCTGCGCGCTGGGAAGCACAAGATATCCCATTGAATATTGTCTATGAAGATGACGATATTCTTGTTATCAATAAACCGCGTGATCTGGTGGTTCATCCAGGTGCAGGCAATGCTGACGGTACTATATTGAACGCATTACTGCACTATTGTCCAACAATTGCCGATGTTCCGCGTGCGGGTATCGTGCATCGTTTAGATAAAGATACCACTGGTTTAATGGTAGTGGCAAAAACAGTTCCTGCCCAAACACATTTGGTTGAAGCACTACAACGCCGTGAGATCACCCGTGAGTATGAAGCCATTGCTATTGGTATTATGACCAAAGGCGGCACGGTGGATGAACCAATCTCACGTCATCCGAGCAAGCGTACGCATATGGCGGTGCACCCAATGGGTAAGCCGGCTGTTACGCACTACCGGATTATGGAGCGTTTCCGTGCCCATACTCGTTTGCGTTTACGCCTTGAGTCGGGCCGTACGCATCAGATCCGTGTGCATATGTCGTTTATCAGCCATCCGCTGATTGGTGATCCGTTGTACGGTGGTCGTCCGCGTCCACCACGTGGGGCATCCGAGGCGTTCTTGCAGGTGTTACGTAAGTTTGATCGTCAAGCTCTACACGCGACGATGCTGCGATTAGTACACCCAATCTCAGGGGAATTACTTGAGTGGCATGCCCCTATCCCTGATGATATGGTTGAGCTGGTTGAAACGTTGCGTGCTGATGCGCAAGAACATAAAGATGATATGGATTATTAATCAGTCACGTCGAGCAGCCGTGTACCTGTGCGCTCATAGCCAATAGTGAGATGGATAGATGAAGTGGATTGAACCTAATTGGCCTGCGCCGACAAATGTTCGCGCGCTGAGTACAACCCGTGACGGGGGTATAAGTGAAGGGGCATATGCGAGCTTAAATCTTGGCACGCATGTGGGCGACTCATCTAGCGCCGTGGTTCAAAACCGTGCGTTGCTGCGTAATGCGGCACGTTTACCAGCTGAACCTGTCTGGCTAAATCAGGTACACGGAACGCGTGTGCTGATTTTACCTGCTGATGCAGAAGCACCGCGCGATGCGGATTCCTCTTTCACCGCGCAGCCTGATATTGTCTGTGCGGTGATGACTGCTGATTGTCTGCCGGTGCTGTTTTGCAGTGATGACGGCACGCAAGTGGCGGCCGCTCATGCCGGATGGCGTGGGTTGTGCGATGGCGTATTAGAGAAAACCATCGCGCGCTTTGGCGTTGCGCCTGCTCGCATTATGGCGTGGATGGGGCCAGCTATCGGGCCGAGTGTGTTTGAGGTTGGCGCTGAAGTCCGTGAGCAGTTTATTCAGCACAGTCCAGCGGCGGTATTGGCGTTTACGCCGCACGGTGATCGTTATCTGGCCGATATTTATCTGCTGGCGCGTCAGCGTATGCTGGCTGCCGGAGTTACCGCGATTTACGGCGGTGATTATTGTACCGTGAGTGATGCCGAACAGTTTTTCTCATTCCGTCGTGAATCGGTTACCGGCCGTCAGGCCAGTCTGATTTGGCGAGAGTAGTACACCATCACCCGATTTATGTATTGAAAAGCCTGCTTTGAGCAGGCTTTTTTTGTTGATGAGTCGTATGCTTTATATACTGATTTCTTATAAACACCTTGTCATACTTCTTTTCAATCGCGCTCTTGAAAATACCAGACTAAACCTCATTTAATAAATAACAACGATGAATAATTGCGCGCAACGACCGTTTAGGAGGAGTTATGCGTCTGGATCGTCTAACCAGTAAATTTCAAGAAGCCATTGCCGATGCGCAATCTTTAGCCTTAGGGCGTGATAACCAATATATCGAACCTATCCACCTGATGCTGGCTCTGCTCAATCAAGAGAGCGGTACAGTGCGCCCACTGTTGACCAGTACGGGTGTTGATGTTGCGGCACTGCGTTCTGCACTGACGCAAGAGCTAGACCGTTTACCGAAAGTTGATGGTATTGGCGGTGATGTACAGCTATCGCAAGATTTAGGCCGTTTAATGAACGTGTGCGATAAAATTGCACAAAAACGGCATGATAAATTTATCTCTTCTGAATTGTTTGTGTTAGCTGCTAGTGAAGAGCGTGGAAAATTAGGGGATACTCTGCGTAAACAGGGGGTGACAGTGGCTAAATTGAATGCTGCTGTTGATCAAATGCGTGGTGGAGATAGCGTCAACGATGCCAATGCGGAAGACTCGCGTCAGGCACTAAAAAAATTCACCATTGATCTGACTGAACGTGCCGAGCAGGGGAAATTAGATCCGGTTATTGGCCGCGATGAAGAGATTCGCCGTACGATTCAGGTTTTGCAGCGCCGAACCAAAAATAATCCGGTACTTATTGGTGAGCCGGGTGTGGGTAAAACCGCGATTGTAGAGGGCTTGGCGCAGCGTATTATTAATGGTGAAGTACCGGAAGGCCTAAAGCATAAGCGTGTTCTTTCTCTGGACATGGGCGCGCTGATTGCCGGTGCAAAATACCGTGGTGAGTTTGAAGAGCGTTTAAAATCAGTATTGAATGAGCTGAGCAAAGAAGAGGGCAGCGTCATTCTGTTTATTGATGAGCTGCATACCATGGTCGGTGCCGGTAAAGGTGACGGCGCAATGGATGCGGGGAATATGCTTAAACCGGCCTTGGCTCGTGGTGAGCTGCACTGTGTCGGGGCGACCACGCTTGATGAGTATCGTCAGTATATTGAAAAAGATGCCGCACTTGAGCGCCGTTTTCAAAAAGTGTATGTCGCACAGCCTACCGTTGAAGATACGATTGCTATCTTGCGCGGGTTGAAAGAGCGTTATGAGCTGCACCACCATGTACAGATTACTGATCCGGCCATTGTCGCGGCAGCAACGCTGTCACATCGCTATATTGCAGATCGCCAGTTGCCGGATAAAGCTATTGATCTGATTGATGAAGCCGCTTCCAGCATCCGGATGCAGATAGACTCAAAACCTGAGTCATTAGATCGCCTTGATCGCCGGATTATTCAGCTCAAACTTGAGCAGCAAGCACTGCAAAAAGAGTCTGATGATGCCAGTCTCAAGCGTCTTGCTATGTTGAACGAAGAGTTAGAGACCAAAGAGCGTGAATACGCTGAGTTAGATGAAGTCTGGAAAGCAGAGAAAGCGGCTTTATCCGGAACACAACACATCAAAGCAGAGTTAGAGCAAGTTAAAACGCAACTTGAACAAGCGCGTCGTGCTGGTGATTTGGCTCGAATGTCTGAGCTGCAATATGGCCGTATTCCGGCACTGGAAAAGCAGCTTGAAATAGCCAGCCAGACTGATACAAAAGAGATGCAACTGCTGCGCAATAAAGTCACCGATGCTGAAATTGCCGATGTGCTATCAAAAGCGACCGGTATTCCGGTTGCCCGTATGCTTGAAGGCGAGCGCGATAAACTGCTGCGGATGGAAAATGATCTGCATAAGCGGGTGATTGGCCAGAATGAAGCGGTTGAAGCAGTATCAAATGCAATTCGTCGTAGTCGCGCTGGGTTGGCTGATCCTAATCGTCCGATTGGTTCATTTTTGTTCTTAGGCCCAACCGGTGTCGGTAAAACTGAGTTGTGTAAAGCATTGGCGAATTTTATGTTCGACAGTGATGATGCCATGGTGCGGATTGATATGTCGGAGTTCATGGAAAAACATTCGGTGTCACGCCTTGTTGGTGCGCCTCCGGGTTATGTGGGCTACGAAGAGGGGGGCTATTTGACCGAAGCGGTTCGTCGTCGCCCGTACTCGGTTATCCTGCTCGATGAAGTAGAGAAGGCGCATCCGGATGTGTTTAACATTCTGTTGCAGGTGCTTGATGATGGCCGTCTTACTGATGGACAAGGTCGTACGGTTGATTTTCGTAACACCGTGGTGATCATGACCTCTAATTTAGGCTCGGATCTGATTCAAGATCAGTTTGGTACACTCGATTACGGTGAGATGAAAGAGCTGGTGATGAGTGCCGTATCACAGCACTTCCGCCCTGAATTTATTAACCGTATTGATGAAACTGTGGTATTCCACCCACTGGGTAGTGAGCAGATTAAATCCATTGCGGCTATTCAGTTACAACGTTTGTACAAACGTCTGGAAGATCGCGGTTATCAGGTACATATGACGGATGCTGCGTTGGAGCATCTGGCGCAGGCTGGTTATGATCCTATCTATGGCGCGCGTCCGCTAAAACGGGCGATGCAGCAAGAAGTTGAGAATCCGCTGGCACAGCAAATATTGTCAGGTAAATTGCTGCCAGGGAAGTTACTCACACTTGATCTGGAAAATGGCGAGATTACCGCAAAACAGTAAATTGAGTCTCTTCTGATAAAATCGGATAAGTTAGCTTTGGTTGGCTTATCCGATAATGGGTAATGCTACATTATGGTTTGGTGGTTATTTCTAGCTATCGATCAAGTATTGTAGTTGCTATTATTGTCATTATCTCTACCTATCTTATTTATCCTACAATATTAGTGAACTCACCACAGTATACCGGTACAGTATCCTGTCTTATTTCACTATCGCCAATGATAATGTGTTTTGTTTCTACTTAGATTTCGAGAGAAATAAACAAACCATATCGTCTTTCTTCGTGCTAAATATAGAGCACCATCACGCCGCAATAGAAAATTAATAGCGAGCTAACACCTGCTACTTTAGAGTGGCGAAACTGAATAAATGAAATAGAAAGGGATGGCTATGCTGGAATTATTAATAGGTGTTATTGTTGCTGCAGGTGTTGGGCGATATATATTTAAAGGCTACTCTGCAACCGGTGTTTTAATGACCGGCGGTATTTTGTTGTTAATTATTTCAGTGTTGCTTGGTCATTCAATATTACCGAAAGGGGTTGAGTCAACCGGTAATGCAGCCACCAATGTCGTGGAGTATGTTAAATATCTGCTGATGAGCCGTGGTGGTGATCTTGGCATGATGATTATGATGTTGTGTGGGTTTGCCACCTATATGACACATGTTGGTGCTAATGATATGGTCGTGAAAATTACGGCCAAGCCGTTGCAGCGCATTAAATCACCGTATGTACTCATGGTTGCGGCTTATTTTGTCGCTTGTCTGATGTCATTGGCCGTTTCATCGGCGACGGGTCTGGGTGTGTTGCTGATGGCAACCTTATTCCCATTGATGGTAAATGTGGGAATAAGCCGTGGTGCGGCAGCGGCAATTTGTGCATCTCCGGCGGCCATTATTTTATCACCGACCTCCGGTGATGTGGTCGTTGCAGCAAATGCAGCGGGATTAGATCTAATTGATTTTGCATTTAAAACCACACTGCCTATCTCTATTGTTGCTATCTTGTGTATGGCGGTTGCACACTTTTTCTGGCAGCGTTATTTAGACAATAAAGAGGGTGTGAGCCATGAACGTTTGGATGTCAGTGATATTCAGGTTGATGCGCCAAAGTTTTATGCCATTTTGCCGTTCAGCCCAATTATTGGCGTTCTGATTTTCAGCGGTGATATTGCGCCAAAATTGCATATTGTCACTATTTTAGTGATTTGTATGATCCTGACAGCTCTGCTGGAGTTTATCCGTAAATTTGATGGGCAAGAGGTCTTTAAAGGTCTTGAAGTTGCCTATCGCGGCATGGCTGACGCATTTTCCAGCGTAGTGATGTTATTGGTGGCTGCCGGTGTCTTTGCTCAAGGGTTAACCACGGTAGGTTTTATTGATAATTTACTGGGAATGGCACAATCTTTCGGGAATGGTGGGTTTGTCATGATGCTGGTGCTGGTGGTGATTACCACATTGGCCGCGTTTACGACCGGATCGGGTAACGCTCCTTTTTATGCCTTTGTGGAACTGATCCCGAAATTGGCTGGGCAAATGGGTATCAATCCGGCATTTTTAATTATTCCTATGCTGCAAGCGTCTAATTTAGGCCGTACTATCTCACCGGTATCCGGTGTTATTGTTGCAACATCCGGTATGGCTAAACTCTCTCCATTTGAAGTGGTTAAACGTACCTCTGTACCCGTATTTGTTGGTTTAGTGGTGGTTATTTTGGCGACTGAGATTATGGTGCCGGTCTAATATTCCACACCATAATATTGCCGGCGTGAATATTATGGTTATTTAGGTTTATTTTAGCGCGTAACGTAAATCTTAAAAAAAGAGGCCATCAATGATGGCCTCTTTTTTCTGTGAGATTGAATGAGTCATCTCCGGTTTAATATTTTTCCGCGCGACTATCCATTCATCAAGCGCACCATTTACCAATAGCGTTACCCACTAATAGCGTCACTGACGAGCTGCGCTCTTTTATACGGCATCACTAAGCTGTGAATAATCAGCTGTAAGCGTGTGAGCATCACATTGATCTCATGTTCGGTGAGGGTCAGTGCGGGCATAAACCGCAGAATATTTGGCCGTGGGGCATTGAGTAATAAGTGCTGAAAACGCGCCTCTTTCACCGCCTCTTCAGCTATTGGATATTTCAGATCAAAGGCCAGCAACAACCCTTCTCCGCGAATCTCACCCAAATCGAACTCTTGGCTTAACCGTTTTAATCCAGCAACCAACAAAGCACTGCTAGCATCAATATTTTGGAGAAAACGCTCCTGTGCAACGGTATTGACCACCGCCAGCCCTCCGGCACACATCAGAGGATTACCATTGTATGTTCCCCCCTGATCGCCTGGCTCAAAACAACACACATGTTCGCGGGCTAAATGCGCTGCCAGCGGAATGCCACCGCCCAACCCTTTACCTAAGGTCACCATATCGGGCATCACACCAAACAGCTCAAAAGCAAACATTTTACCGGTACGACCAATACCCGTTTGCACCTCATCAACAATTAACAACACATGCTCTTCATCACACAGTTGTCTTAATGCTTGCATAAAAGCGCGCTCTGCCGGAATAACGCCTGCCTCGCCTTGAATCGGCTCAAGCATAATGGCTACTGTATCGGCAGTAATCGCATTTTTCACGGCAGCAATATCATTAAAAGGCACTTTGATAAAGCCCGGCACTTTTGGCTCAAATAGGGTGGCAAACTGTGGTTTTCCGGTAGCCGACATTGTGCCTAATGTGCGACCATGAAAGCTATTATCAAACGTGACAATTTTGTATGCCCCGTTTTTATGTTTTTGACCATAACGGCGCGCCAATTTTATTGCACTCTCATTGGCTTCTGCACCAGAGTTGGTAAAGAACACTTTATCTAAGCCTGAAAGCTCGGTTAGGCGGGTTGCTAATTCCGCCATTGGTTGATTAAAAAACGCGGGGCTAGGGTTAATGAGCTGCTGTGCTTGAGTGTGTAACGCTTGTATCAGTACATCAGGGCAGTGGCCTAAGCAGTTTACTGCCCAGCCTTGTACAAAATCTAAATAGGCAGAGTTATCTTCTGTATAGAGCCAATGCCCTTTACCGTGAGTGAAATAGAGATCGGGTCGGTGAGTAATACTCATCAATGAATCAGTATTTAAAGAGGTCATATGCACTCCATGCAAAATAGGGAAAACTGCGCTTACAACGCTTTGTTTTGAACCCTATTGCTCGATTATTTACATTAGTGACTTATTGTGTTTAGCAATGTAGAGGCTAATAAGTGAATATTCAATCATTTATTTTGATTAAATATACATAAAGTGCAACATTGGTCGATATAAGTAAACACGTTGTTGTGATCTTTTTCTATAGTTGAATAACTTTTAATTCACTTGGTGTTAATTTAATTAACATGGAGAGGTGAGCAGGGTAAAATATTGCTACTTATGCAGTTCAAGGAATAACCATGTCACTGCACCTGCACTTACAAAATCAAATGCACTATCACCATTGGGCTTATGGCCAGCTACAGCGTTCCTTACGTAGTTTACCGATTGCACTTCTTGTGCAGGATAATGGGCTCTATTTTGGCTCTATTATCAATACGTTAAATCATCTTTTAGTAACAGAAGAGATCTTCTATACAAATGTGATCCTCAATAAACGTATGGCAATCGCGGCTAATAGTATTATTACTATCGATATTCGGCACTTATTTGCCCGTTTAGACACAGTGACATATCATTGGCAGAATATATTGAAAATGCAGGAAAAAATAGATTTAACTAAAACGTGTATCTGTCATGATCTTCCTCTACTCGACGCAAATATTTCACTTGCTGAAATGTTGATGCAAATTTCACTTCATGCTGTACACCATCGGGGGCAAATTTCAGCCTCAATGACCAACCTTGGTTATGCACCTCCAGTTATGGATTTTTCTCATTTTTTGGCTCAACGACGTATAGATAAAAAACAGTGTGTGACTTGCTGATAGAGGCTAATTTGATTTGAGAGTACACGCGTAAGCTGAAAAGGGTATACTGCAAATTAAGATAAAATGGCATGTGATGCCGTACTTTTTTGGAGATACCTAATGTCAGCAAGATATTCTCGCATTAATGCTGAAGAGTTCGCTAACAGCACGAGCCATGCTTTAGGCGTAATTCTAGGGGCAGTGGGTATGTTTCTGTTATTAAAACAGGGCATTACTGCTCAACAAGGTTTTATTGCGCTATTTAGTTATACAGTTTATGGAATCAGTATGATTATGCTGTTTCTTGCCTCAACGCTGTATCATGCCGCAACAAACCCCGTGGGAAAACACCGCTTAAAAATTGCTGATCACTGCGCTATTTACTTACTCATTGCTGGAACGTATACCCCTTTTTTATTGGTTGCATTGCAAAGTCATTTGGCGATGTCTTTAATGCTTGTCATTTGGGCGTTGGCATTATTTGGAATTATTTTTAAATTATTGTTTATTCATCGCTTTGAAGTGCTTTCTGTCATTACCTATTTGCTGATGGGGTGGCTCTCATTAGTTGTGATTTATCAGTTAGCGGAGTCACTCTCTTTGGAGGGGTTACTGTTGTTAGCTGGGGGTGGTGTACTTTACAGTGTGGGCGTTGTTTTTTATCTTTCAAAACGGCTTCCTTTTAGCCATGCTATTTGGCACTTGTTTGTGCTTGGCGGCGCAATGAGCCACTTTTTTGCAATATATTTTTATGTTGCGAAATAACCCTGTTTTTGTGCTGAAACGAGGTGCAAGAACTTGGCATACAGAACAATGAATCAGGCAGTGCAGCTATCAAAATTATCGATTCGTATTGATAAGTTATTGATCTCATTATCTGACAGATCATCTCTTCTAATAGGATAAACCTCACTGTTTTTCAGCGTTTATTGCTGTGCTAGTGGGGTTTTCTTTTTTTTCCCTTCTCTTTGCTCTCCTCTATGTCTGATATGAGAACTATTTCGCTTTTTTTTAATGGGTATTCTGCAAACCCTGTTTTCCGATTATTCTTATGTTGTGTTTTTGTTAAATAAAATGAATGATTTTTGTTGTCTAAAAATAAGCACAGACATGCAATATTTGTTGGATGGTGAGTTACCTTGATTTGTTGGCTGTTATCGTACGATTTATTACGCAGACAGTGCCGCATAGAGGGTTACTTACTGTAGTTATGTTTGCCTACCTAAAAGGAACGGGTAATGCAATCTAAAGGATTCCCTCTATCTGCACTTTGTTGTTCACTTATGCTGGCAGGTATTAGTCACGCACAGGCCGCACCGGGTAAGCCGGTATTGGCTTGGGGCGAGAGTAATTTTGCTATCGTGCAAGTTAACCAAGAAGCCACGTCATACAACGCGTTAGTGAAAGTGAATAAAGACGGCGCTCCGGTTCCTGTTGCATGGGATCGTTGGTCTGGTGATGCCGGTGATCACTGGAAAGTGTTGTTCGACGGTAAACCGGTGTTTGAAAAAACCATTGCTTCTGCTGCATCCCAAAAAGACAGCGCGACTGTCTATGTGAAAAAAGGCGGCAAATATCAGATGCAGATAGCACTGTGCAGCGGCACGGGCGCAGCTGAAGTCTGTACTGCCAGCGATGCAAAAGCTATCGTGGTTGCCGATACTGATGGCAGCCATCTTGATCCTTTAGTGATGTCGGTAGATGCCAACAATAAGTCCTACACCAACACCAGTGATATGCAGGTAGGCACATACTTTGTTGAGTGGGGCGTTTACGATCGTAAATACCCAGTCTCTAAAATCCCTGCACAAAACCTGACCCATTTATACTACGGCTTTACCCCAATTTGTGGTGGTGCGGGTATCAATGATGGTTTAAAAGAAGTTGATAATGGTAACAGTTTCAATGCATTGCAACGAGCATGCTCTGGCCGTGAAGATTTCAAAGTTGCCATTCACGATCCTTGGGCTGCGCTGCAAATGCCACAAGCCGGACAGGGGCAATTTGACTCCTATAAGGGGACGTTTGGCAGCATGATGGCGCTGAAAAAACGCTATCCTGATCTGAAAATTCTGCCTTCTATTGGCGGCTGGACACTGTCTGACCCATTCTTCTTTTTTGGCGATAATGCAAAACGTAAAGTCTTTGTTGATTCGGTAGAAGAGTTTATCCGCACATGGAAATTCTTTGATGGTGTGGATATTGACTGGGAATATCCGGGCGGCAAAGGTGCTAATCCGAAACTTGGTGACCCAGCAAAAGATGGTGCAACGTATGTGACATTAATGCATGAATTGCGTGAAATGCTCGATCGTGTTGGCGCAGAAACCGGTAAGCGTTATGAGCTGACCTCAGCTATCGGATCGGGATACGACAAAATCGGCGTTATCAACTATGCCGAAGCCTCGCAGTATGTCGATCGTTTTAACGTGATGACTTATGACTTCTACGGTGCATGGAATAATGAACCAGGTCATCAGGCAGCACTGTATTGCGGTTCACACTTAGAAGCTGCACGTTGTCAGGGTACGGGTAAAGACTCAAGCGGTAAGGATTACACCAATAAACCCGATTACAACACCGATAATGCTATTAAGCTAATGCTGGCCAAAAAAGTGTTGGCGAAAAAACTGAACGTCGGTGTGGCCATGTATGGCCGTGGCTGGAGTGGTGTCACACCTGCATCACTGAAAATTGCGGGTAACCCAATGTCTGGTACTGCAAACGGTGCAATAAAAGGCTCGTTTGAAGCGGGTGTGGTTGATTACTGGGATCTGTTAAAACGCTCACTGGGCACAACCAATGGTACCGGTGTTAACGGTTTCCAATATGGTTATGACGAGCAAGCACAAGCTCCGTATGTCTGGAATCAGGGTACCGGCGAGCTGATTACCTATGACAACCCGCGTTCAGTGCAAGCAAAAGGTAACTATGTTCGTGCTAATGGGTTAGGTGGCTTGTTCTCATGGGAAATTGATGGCGATAACGGTGACATTCTCAATGCTATGCATGAGTCATTAGGGCACTCGGTAGCCGGTACGGGTGGCAACAACACCAATAAACCGCCAGTTGTTAGTGTCACTACAACTGTAACGGCTGACAGTAGTAAGAGTGCTACTGTTCAGGCATCAGCCAGTGATCCTGAAGGGCAAACGTTGAGTTATACATGGGTATTGCCTGCTGGTTTTACTGCCACTAACCTCACCTCTCCGGCGCTGACATTTACCGCACCCGCGGTGACTAAAGATACGGTATACAGTCTGACTCTGAAAGTCAGTGATGGCACCAACGTTGTGAGTAATAACGTCAGTGTTACCGTTAAAGCACCTGTTACTGTACCACCAGTGGGAACTAACACCGCTCCTGTTCTAACATTGCCGACAACCTTATCGGTAGAAGAGGGCAAAACGCTGGTTCTGACCGTAGATGCAAAAGATGCAGAAAATGATCCGTTAACTTATAGCTGGAATACTGCTGGTTTAACTGCCAGTGCGCTAAATACTGCTTCAATTACAGTGACTGCACCTGCGGTTACCGCAGACACTAACTATACCGTATCGGTAGTGGTGAGTGACGGTAAGCTTAACGCAACGAAATCAGTTGTGGTGACGGTAAAAGATGTGCCGGTTGTCAGCGGCCAAACCACCTGGAGCGCAAGTAAAGTTTATGTCGCAGGTGATACCGTGGTGTACAACGGCGTGCAGTATAAAGCCAAGTGGTGGACGCAAGGTAATCAACCTGATTTGGGTGGCCCGTGGGAAGCAGTTTCTTCATCAGGTGGCAGTACCGTAGGTACGGCTGCATGGACAGCAACCAAAGCCTATACAACAGGTGAAAAGGCGACTTATAACGGTGCAACGTGGCAAGCCCAGTGGTGGACACAGGGTGAAGCTCCAGGAAGCAATCAGTTTGGTGCATGGAAAAAAATCGGATAATACGTTTGAGAGTTAAGGTTATTTGACTTCAGATATGATTCGGTATTCACCACAATTTGATACTAATGATAAATAGTTATAATAAGCCGAGATAAATATCCACTAAACACTCGTTGGCTAAGTTGCAACGAGTGTTTTTTTATGGGGATGAGCCTTATATTATGGTCGATAAATGATTTTTACGTCTCTTTTTACTTATGGCTGTTGAGATTTCGAGCAATCAGTCAGATTGTGATTATTCAGGTATTGACAGCAGCAGTTTGACTGCCTATTATTCGCCTCGCTTAATCTGTTTTAATTTATGTATCTAGTTGGGGCTATAGCTCAGCTGGGAGAGCGCTTGCATGGCATGCAAGAGGTCAGCGGTTCGATCCCGCTTAGCTCCACCATCTTGATAAGTATAGCTATATGTTGATGTAGGCTAATTCATTAACATGAGAATAAAACAGCTATAGTGTGATACCCATATCCAGTATAGTATAAGCAACTTTGATATAGCGATGGGGCTATAGCTCAGCTGGGAGAGCGCCTGCCTTGCACGCAGGAGGTCAGCGGTTCGATCCCGCTTAGCTCCACCATCAAATCAAAGTACAGTATCCAAAGACACTTTGATAAAGTACCTCTTATAAGTGGTATTTTTAAAAATAGTCAAATATTGGGGCTATAGCTCAGCTGGGAGAGCGCTTGCATGGCATGCAAGAGGTCAGCGGTTCGATCCCGCTTAGCTCCACCAATATTATTCTGCTTTATTTTTCTTCATTTCTTTCTATTAATCATTGTATACCAATTTAAAACTTGCTCATACCATGATATGCAGCAGAGCACTGGTTGAATGTTGACGAGTCTTATTTTTATTCCCTCCTTATTTTAAGTGTTAATTCTCATTTATTTATCTTAATACCCACCTCATTATATATTTCTGTGTAAACGTATTTATCTATAACAAACAGCCAAGAGAAAATGTATTAGCTATACTTTTTGTTTGTAGAGCATTATTGCACACTCTCAAATTCAGTTGTGAGTGGTCGTTTTACACAAAAGCTTATTTTTTATAAAGTATAAAATTAACACTAAGTCATTTTAATTTCACAAAAATGATTAGAGTTAATATGTGATAGCTATTCAATCAATAAAAAATAAATTTAATAAATTGATAATTAATTTTTATTCACCAGTCTAAAGACCATCGATTTTTTATAGTAGTAATCGTTATATTGAATGTACATAATTATATACCTTTCATTTTGCTGTATCCATCTTGCATTGATATGCAACAAGATGTTGTGCGTATTTGTGATTAATGGCGGTGTATCCCATACTCATCTAATTTTATATTAAATATAATCATATATTTAATTTTAGGTGTAGATTCTCTATTGTTCATTTAAAAGATGTAAGTGTTTAAGTTATTTTAATGTGTGTTTTGGCACTGTGATGATGTAAATAATAATCTTTTATTTAATTTCATCACTTTAAATGTAAATGAAGTTTTAACTATGGTGTTTTTATATGGGGAAGGGAATTTCTGGTGTTAGCGTTGCACCTAAAGAACGAATTAACATTAAATATGTTCCATCTGCTGATAACCAACAAGCAGAGATTGAATTGCCCTTGACTATGATGGTTGTGGGAAATATGAAAGGTCGTTCAGAAGACACGCCTATTGAGGAGAGGCAAAGCGTATCAGTAGATAAAAATAACTTTGCCTCTTTTATGCGTGAGTCTGGTTTAGAGTTGAATTTTCAAATTGAAAATGTTTTGGAAGAAGAGAGTGATGGCTCTTTTCCTGTAATGTTGAAATTTAGCTCGATGAGTGATTTCACACCAGACTGTATTGCAAATCAGGTTCCTGAATTACATAAGTTGCTGGCATTGCGTGAAGCCCTTGTGGCACTTAAAGGGCCATTAGGCAATATTCCTGCATTTCGAAATCGGTTGCAGAGCTTGCTATCGAGTGATGAAGCTCGTGCACAGCTACTTAAAGAGTTAGATTTAGTTGCATCAAAGGAATAGTTATTTTCGTTTTCAAAGGATAGAGAGAAAAATATGTCTGTGGTTGAAGATAAATTAAATTCTGGCATGCAGAGTAATTCAGTATCGCTGCTGGATGAAATTATGGCTCAAGCTAGAATAACCCCTGTTGATGAAGGGTACAGTATTGCTAAGCAAGGTATTACTGCCCTGATTGCCAATATTATTGATAGTGGGAATACCACAGGCCTAGTAAATAAAGCATTAGTTGACCATATGATTGTTGAGTTAGATAAAAAACTCAGCAAACAAATGGATGTTATTTTACATGCTAAACCACTGCAAGAGTTGGAATCATCTTGGCGTTCATTGAAGTTATTGGTTGATCGTACCGATTTTCGTGAAAATATAAAAGTTCAGGTGTTGCATGCAACAAAAGAGGAGCTGCTCGATGATTTTGAGTTTGCCGCTGAAATTACACAATCTGGCTTTTACAAACATGTTTACTCCAGCGGTTATGGCCAGTTTGGTGGGCACCCTGTAGGTGCGGTTATTGGTGATTATGCATTGAGTCAGAGTGCTATTGATATCAAATTAATGCAGTATGTCAGTGCTGTTGGTGCAATGGCACATGCTCCTTTTATTTCCTCAGTTGCTCCCACGTTTTTTGGTGTTGACCGCTTTACTGATCTGCCATCGATTAAAGATCTTAAATCCGTTTTTGAAGGCCCTGCATACAGTAAATGGCGGTTATTGCGTGAATCTGAAGACACCCGTTATTTAGGGCTAACTGCACCCCGTTTTTTGGTTCGGCTACCGTATGATCCGGTCGAAAATCCGATTAAAGGTTTTAACTATAAAGAAAATATTAATGAAAGCCACGATCATTATTTATGGGGAAATACGGCGTACTTAATGGGTGTTGCGTTAAACGACAGTTTTGCGAAGTACCGTTGGTGTCCGAATATTATTGGCCCGCAAAGTGGTGGTGCGATTACGGATTTGCCGGTTCATGTCTATGAAGCGATGGGACAATTACAGGCTAAAATTCCGACTGAAGTATTAATTACTGATCGGCGTGAATATGAAATGGCTGAAGAGGGATTTATTACTCTTACTATGCGTAAAGACAGTGATAACGCCGCATTTTTCTCAGCAAATTCAGTACAAAAACCAAAAGTATTTCCAAATACCAAAGACGGTAAAGAGGCTGAAACAAATTATAAATTAGGTACTCAGCTGCCTTATATGTTCATCATTAATCGTTTGGCACACTATATTAAAGTATTACAACGTGAGCAAATTGGCTCTTGGAAAGAGCGTCAAGACTTAGAGCGTGAACTAAATAGTTGGGTTAAGCAGTATGTTGCAGATCAGGAAAACCCACCTGCAGATGTACGTAGCCGTCGGCCACTGCGTGCTGCGCAGATTAAAGTGCTGGATGTAGCGGGGGAAACAGGTTGGTATCAAGTTGTTATGTCTGTTAAACCGCATTTTAAATACATGGGCGCTAGTTTTGAACTGTCTCTTGTCGGCCGTTTGGATAAGGAATAAGCCGTATGCCTTCTCTCATGTTATGGGATCGGAAGAGTACAGCTAGCCTGTTTGATCGTATCCGCGAAAAGCCAGAAATTACCTCAGTAGCTAAAGAGGCTGAGGTATTGATTGCATCGGTGAAAAAGCATCTTGATTGTATTCTTAATACTCGGCCCGGTAGCTGTCGTAGTGCGCCAGAGTTAGGAATTATTGATCTTAATGATGCAACGCAAGGCAGTGCCGATATTCGTGCACGTATTAGGGAAGCGATAAGGCAATGTATTCGTCAGTATGAGCCTCGTATTGTGTATGTTGATGTCTGGCCTTCTGATGTACTGGCTAACCCGCTCGAAATGTCGTTTCAGGTGACGGCACATGTTCGGTTGGAGAATATTGAACAAGTTACATCTTTCAATATTCATATGGATAACCACCGACACTATAAAATGGTGTGATAATTTATGCCGTTGGAACAATATTTCAAGGATGAACTGGCTTATTTGCGTTTGCAAGGCCGTGAGTTTGCAAGTGAACACCCAGATTTAACCCGCTTTCTTTCCGAGCAAACTACTGACCCTGATGTGGAGCGTTTGCTGGAGGGGTTTGCTTTTTTAACGGGAAGTTTGCGAGCAAAAATTGAAGATGAATTTCCAGAGCTAACACATGGCTTATTGAGTCTATTGTGGCCTAATTACTTACGCCCAGTGCCCAGTATGACCATCATGCAGTTTTCGGTGATCCCTGGCGCAATTATGCAACCTACGCAGATAAAGCGTGGTTCTCAGTTAGACAGTTTACCTATTGATGAAGTGACGTGTCATTTTCAAACATGCCATGACACATGGATTTATCCAGCGGACATTCATGATATTAACTCACAAAGTGGTAATGATTTTTCGACTATTTCGGTAGAAATTCGGCCACACACTCCATTATCGGTGTCTGAACTACAGTTAGATAAATTGCGGTTTTATCTTGGCGGTGATAATTACTCTGCAAATGAACTATACCATTGGTTATCTACCCAGTTGGCCTATATTGAATTAGAAATTAATGGTCAACGTGTTAGACAGCCTGCATCCCTATTAAAACCGGTTGGTTTTGAACCGCATGATGCATTGCTGCCGTACCCGAGTAATGTTTATTCTGGTTATCGAATTTTACAGGAATTTTTTTGTTTTCCAGAAAGCTTCCTCTTTTTTGGCTTTTCAAATACTAACTGGTCTTTACATACTTCACGAGTGAGCCAATTTACACTGCATTTTTGTTTTGAAAGGCCACTACCGGCAGGGCTTCATATTCGTTCTGATTCACTATTACTCAACTGTGTTCCGGCAATTAATCTGTTTTCGTACGACAGTGAACCGATTAATTTCAACGGTCGCCAAACCGAATATCCGCTAAAAGTCAGTTATCGTTATGCTGATAGTTTTGAGATTTTTTCAATTAATAATGTCGAGAGTTGGGCTCAAGAGTACACCGGCCGCTCACGGGGAGCTGTGCGTGTTTATCAGCCGTTTGAAAGTTTCCAGCACCAGATCGAGCAAGCGCATGGGCGATTAGCGCTGTATTACCGGAGTCGGGTACGTGAAGCCGTCAGTGGTGGTGGATTTGATTATTCACTTTCGTTTGTACGTAGTGATGAGGTTGAAATGCAAGGCGTTGATGAGTCTATCTCAGTCTCGCTAACCTGTACTAATCGTGAGAAAGCCTCACAGTTACCGATTGGCGCGGTGTGTGTTCCAACCGGCAGTTCGCCATCGTTTGCTACGTTTAAAAATTTGCTGCGGCCTACCCGTCCGTTAAGACCGATATTGGATAGTCGTCTTCACTGGGCATTGATCTCAAACTTATCGCTGAACTACGTCTCTTTGCTGCATAAAGAGGCATTAATACAGATCCTGCGAACCTACGATTTTCCTGCGCTGCAGGATAAACAGGCGGAATTGATATCGCGTAAGCGGCTGGCAGGAATTGAAAAAATAGAGACGCAGCCAGTAGACCGATTGGTACAAGGAATGCCCGTACGTGGCCTTAAATCGGTCTTGTCTCTTCGACAAAGTGCTTTTGGCAGTGAAGGCGAATTGTATCTGTTCAGCACGGTATTGGCACATTTCTTCTCTTTATATGCCAGCGTGAATGCATTTCACCTGCTAGAGGTGATTAATCTTGATAGCAAGGAGTGCTACCGATGGCCGGTGCAGATAGGTCAGCACGCTCTAATGTGATTCGGTTTGATAATGCGTCGAGCTTTAATTTTTTTCAGCTAGTAGAGCTGTTATGCCGTTTGGAGTGCATTGATCAAGAAGCACTATCAGATTGTCATCCTAAGCATGAAAAAATCCGTTTTACGTCAGCCGCTTCACTGGGGTTTCCGGCTAGTGATGTCTTGAATCTTGAACAAGACTCTGTGGGTCGGCATCAGTTAGAAGTGGCATTTCTTGGGTTACAGGGCAGCCAATCACCTCTGCCGGGGTATTACCTTGATGAACTGGCTTGGGATTATGCGCAGGGAGCGCCGAAGCTTGGATTATTTTTAGATTTTTTTCACCACCGTTTACTGATGTTGTTGCATCGTAGCTGGCGTAAGTACCGTTATCACGTGCGATTTCAACATGATGGTGGTGATGGTTTTTCCCGCCTGATGTTTGCATTGGTTGGGCTGAGTAATTCGGCTGTACGTGAAAATCTACCCATTAATCGCGCCAAAATGCTCTCTTATGCTGGCATGTTGGCCAGCCCAAGCCGTTCTCCACAGGTTGTAGCTGGGCTGATTTCTCACTGTTTTGATCTCGTTGATGTAAAGGTAATGGCTTGGCAGCCACGCAAAGTGGCGATTCATACTGAGCAGCAAAATCGGTTAGGAAACCTGAATACCGTTTTGGGTAACGATTTGATCCTTGGGGCATCAGTGAATGATTGTGCCGGAAAGTTTCTTTTGCAAATTAACAAACTGAGATTTTCTCAATTTTTGAGCTTGTTACCTAATGGCTCGCTTTTTCAGCCGCTGGCTCAATTTGTTTCTTTTATTTTGCGGGATCAGTTGGCATGGGATCTGTGCCTGAGTTTTGGTGATAAACAAGCCTGCGGATTATGGTTGGGTGATGAGCAAAGCAGTCGGCTGGGATGGAGCAGTTTTTTAGGGCAGCCCCCGCATAATCCCAATGTGACGATTTGCATGCAGGAGTAAATATGAACGGAATCAACCAGCAACTCTCTTTAGTTGTGCTAAATAGCGAACAGCTCGATGGCCATTCATTAGTGCAATATCGGTTTGATCAATATGGCGGCACGCTTGGTGCCGCAGATCATGATGACTGGTGTTTAACTGATCGTTTAGGGGCCGTGTTGCCCTCTCATGCTCGTATTGAGCTGCATGATGGCCGTTTTTGTTTAAGTGATTTAAGTGGGCAGACATTTATTAATGGCGCAACAGCACCCATTGGCCGTCATCGTAAAGTGTATTTGGAGCAGGGTGATGAGCTGTGTGTTGGCCCGTTTCGTTTGCGTGTGTATCTCGGCGCTATGCGAAGTAAAACCAATATTGAGCAGACTCTGGAAAATCATGTAACAGATGAACTAGATAACTGGTTAGCCGGCGATCTTGAATCACCTATTGAGGGGCGTGATGCTTTACTGCAAAGCGATCCATTACAGGCTTTGGAACGAGAGCAAGCGAGCTCGTTGGCAGCCTTACTCAAACATCCGGTAACGGAACACTCGGTATTAATGTCTGCCATTTCTGCACCCCTTTTTTCAGCTATCGAGGACACCATGGATCAGGAATTCATTGATATGCCGAGCATTGATCACCCGTATGCCCTATCAACTGAAGAGGATGATGTTGATCATGTGGCACTCACACCGCTTATGCACGGATTAGGTCAGCGGCTACAGACTAAAGATAGCCAGCAAGCGCATGAGATGCTCGAAGAGATCGGCAAAACGTTACGTGCAATGGTAGAGGGGCTGCTCACTTTGCAGGTTGAACAGGCGGCCTTGGCAGATAAGCACCTTCGCCCGATTGAGGATAATCCTCTGCGTTTGGGGCTAGATTATGAGGCGACATTGGCGTTGTTGTTTGCTGATGGTAAAAGCCCTGTACATCTGTCTGCGCCTGCTGCGGTCAATGAAGTGCTACGTAATGTACGGATACACCATATTGCTAATCAACAGGCTATAGCGGCTGCGCTGGACAATATTTTGCAGGCATTTTCTCCGCAAGCGTTGTTAGGGCGTTTTACTCACTATCGCCGTACTAGCTTATCAATGGAGCATGAAGAGGGCTGGGCATGGACGATGTATCAACACTATTACCGTGAACTGACCTCGGTACGCCAGCAAGGGTTCGATAAATTATTTCATCAAGTTTATGACCAAGCCTATGACCGAGCTGTGCGTGAACAGCAGGAACAGTTCTGATGATGCGGACATTATGGTTTGTACTGTGGCTATTTTTACTGGCCGGTTGTACTACGCTCGGCAAAATAACCGATGTTGTGATCAATCCGGATATACAAGTGGGTAGTCATGCAGATCAACCCTCGACCGTAGGGTTGACTTTGCTCGCAGAGCCCGATGTTAATCCGAATGAGAGTGGTGATGCCGCCCCAATAGAGTTTCAGGTACTAATGCTATCAGAAGACTCACGTTTGCTGGCTACTGACTACGATCAGGTGACAGATGATGTGGCGAAAGCCTTAGGGAAAAATTATATAAATCATCAAGATTACACGTTATTACCTGGGCAGTTTAAGTATTTACCACCGGTGGTACTGGAAGAGGGTGTTCGTTATGTCGCTGTTATCGCTCGCTATTCTGAGCCTGATCAGGCTGAGTGGCGCAAGGTGGTAAAAGTGAATTATACCGGGCGGGCTTATCAGATTCTGGTGCATCTGCGTCAGAGTGATGTTGAACTGCAAAAAGAAGAAGAATAACCATGTCGAGCCGAAATAAGGTGATTTGGCGCGAGGGGTTGTTTATTAAACCTCAGCATTTTCAGCAGCAACAGCGGCATACTGATCACATATTGCATGCCCGTTTTAGTGCATTGAGCGATTATTTTTACGGATTACAATCTCTGACGCTTAATGAAGAGTACCTCGGATTTGGTCGGATAGCATTGGTGAGTGCCCGTGGTGTCATGCCTGATGGTACGGTATTTAATCTTCCGGCTGATGATGTGCTGCCACCTCTGCTAGAGATCACTGATGTTTCAGTGGCCAATCAAAAGATTTATCTGACTCTACCTTTATCTATCAGTGGTGTTAAAGAAGTTGGGGAGGTGGGGCATGCTGTTGCGACAAGAATACAAGCAAGCCGTCATGATATTAGGGATCTGCACAGTGACAGTGGTGATGTGACCTCACTGGAGGTGGGGAAAGTAAGTCTGCGTTTGATGCTTGAGCGAGAAGATCGTAGTGCGTATGCAGCCATTGCGATAGCCCGAATTAGGGATAAACGGCCAGATGGCGGATTGGTGCTTGATCCGAACTTCATGCCTTGCAGTATCAGTATTTCTGCTATTTCAGCGTTGAAACGCTTTTTAGGAGAGTCGGCAGGTCTGGTTGTTGAACGAGCGCGTAGTTTAGCACAGCGTTTAGCTGCACCTGGCCAGCAGGGTGTGGCTGATGTTGCAGAATTTATGATGTTGCAACTGCTCAACCGCGCGCAGCCTCAGTTATCTCATTTGGCGCGCCTTGATACATTACATCCAGAGCGGCTACATGAAGCATTGGTGCAACTGTGCGGTGAGTTGATGACCTTTACGGATGAGTCTCGTTTACCCCCTGAATTTCCTGCATATCAACATGATGAACCACAAACGAGCTTTGAGCCTGTGATGTTGGCACTTCGTCAAGCCCTCAGTACCGTGCTTTCACCAAAAGCCGTCTCTATTCAGTTACGAAAGCATCAGCATGGTGTGCTGGTTGCTGTTATTGGGGATCGGGAGTTGATGACCCGTGCTGAATTTGTGTTGGCGGTGCGTGCGCGTATGCCACAA
The DNA here is from genome assembly GCF_051652165.1 of Plesiomonas sp. Taxonomy (GTDB): domain Bacteria; phylum Pseudomonadota; class Gammaproteobacteria; order Enterobacterales; family CAMTGL01; genus Plesiomonas. Next base: position 503,393 of record NZ_JBOFTR010000016.1, on the reverse strand, counting down.
GAGCAGCTGCGTAAACAGTTTCAGCAACAGACCAAAATAGCCTCCAGTGAGAAAATCCGTGAACTTATCAATTTACAACTGCCGGGTATTCCCTTACTGCCTCTGCCGGTTGCGCCACGCCAATTGCCTTACCACGCAGGTTACAGCTATTTCCAATTAGATAGGCAAAGCCCTGCATGGCAAATGTTGGTTCAAGGCAACACATTGGCTTTCCATATCGCAGGAAGTTTTCCTGAGTTAGATATGCAATTTTGGGCGATTCGCAGTCAGGGATGAAGCGATTAATGACCACCGACATAATCAAACATGAGCAACTCAATGATCTTTTATACGACCATGCTACTCAGCTCGATTTCGATTCTGATTACTGGTTTCGTCTTCGTGGGTACAGTATGAATCCGATCATTGATGCGGTAACCCCACTGTTGGGCATGGTGTTACGCATTCGACAACTTTCTAGTCATGATCAGGTTGCTGAACTTTATCAGCGGGTAGTCACTGAAATTCAGGCTATCGAACAGGAGCTGATCGCTCATGGATATGAGAATGGTATGGTGCTCTCTTTTCGTTACATTTTGTGCACTTTTATTGATGAAGCGGTGATGAGCCAAGAGTGGGGCAGCTTGAGTGAATGGTCGGAACACTCTTTACTTACCCGCTTTCATAATGAAACGTGGGGAGGTGAAAAGGTCTTTGTACTGCTAAACAAATTACAAGAAGACCCAGCTCGTTACCGTGAGGTACTGGAGTTTATTTATCTGTGTTTGTGTCTTGGATTTGAAGGGCGTTATCGCGTGATGAACCATGGGCGTGAAGAGTTTGAGCGGGTTGTTCGGCAGTTGCACCACCAATTGAGTGTAGATTGTGATGATTCCCCAATAGTCTTTCATCTTAATTTAGGACAACAGATTTCGAGTTCACCATTAAAACCGGAAATTTCATTACGCAGTCTATGTATTGGAACGGTCATTACTCTGCTAGGTATATTCATTTTTTATTATAGCCGGTTAGATAACCAGACTCAGGATGTGCTGCGTCAGTTAAATGAATTATTGAAATAAGTTTAATTAAAATAAGTTAAGGAGAACTTGTTTTGATTCGTATCGAACTGCCTGTATTGGTGGAAAGACTTAATCCTGTGTGTCGGCATATGCTCGAAGAGTCTGCGGCCCAGTGTGTCAGTCATCAGGGCGCTGAGATCCGTATTGAGCACCTATTGCTCAACATGGTAGAGACCCCTCTAAGTGATGCCAGAATGATTATGCAGCGCGCCGGAGTAGACATTGTCGCGCTACGTACATTGTTGCAACCTGCCAATACGAGCCATGCTTTCGAACCAGGATACCCCGCTTTTTCACCGCTGCTGGTGGAATGGATACAGGATAGTTGGTTGCTCGCATCCGCCCAATTTAAGCATATTCAGTTGCGAAGTGGGATTTTGTTGCTGGTACTGCTAATGACACCCTCCCGCTACCTGCCTACTGCTGTTGTTCGGCTGTTGACGGTCATTAATCGTGATTTGGTGCATCAACAATTTGATGAGTGGGTTAGCGAGTCAGCCGAAACGAATATTGAACCTGACATTAAATCAGTTTCTACAGATAAAGTGGCTGTGCTGGCCGAAGCGTCATTACTGGGAAGGTTTACACAAAACATTACCGAGTTGGCGCGCAACAACGGTATTGATCCGGTACTGTGCCGAGATCATGAAATTGATTTGATGATTGATATTTTATCCCGCCGCCGCAAAAACAATCCGATAGTGGTCGGTGAGGCGGGTGTCGGTAAAAGCGCGCTTATTGAAGGGCTGGCACTGCGGATAGTGGCCGGCCATGTGCCAGAAAAATTACGTGATGTCATACTGCTGTCTCTTGATTTGGGCGCGATGCAGGCCGGAGCATCAGTAAAGGGTGAGTTTGAAAAACGCTTTAAAGGGGTTATTCGGGAGGTTAATGCGGCTAAATATCCGGTGATCCTCTTTATTGATGAAGCGCATACGTTGATAGGTGCGGGTAATCAGGCCGGTGGGTTGGATATCTCTAACTTGATTAAACCGGCACTGGCACGTGGTGAGTTACGCACTATTGCAGCAACAACATGGCATGAGTACAAAAAATACATAGAGAAAGATGCCGCGCTTTCTCGCCGTTTTCAGCTGGTGAAAGTGAATGAGCCTGACATTGAGCAGGCCATTACTATTTTGCGTGGTCTACGTGGGGTCTATGAAAAAGCACACGGCGTACTGATTGATGATGCTGCATTACAGGCTGCCGCGCAGCTCTCTGCCCGTTATATTTCCGGTCGTCAATTGCCTGATAAAGCGATTGATGTTCTCGATACTGCCTGTGCTCGGGTTGCGATTAATCTGACCGCTCCCCCGCGCGTGATTAGCCATTTACAAAATAGGGTGCATCAGCGCGAATTAGAAATTGCTCAGTTGGAGCGTCAGTGTGTCATCGGATTAGGCCAGCACTCTGAGCGTTTAGATACTCTACATATAGAGCAACAGCAGGCTTGTGATGAACTGACCCAGTTGGACATCTGCTGGCAGCAACAAAAATCACAAGTACAACAAATTGTTGCGTTGCGCTTGGCGTTGCTGGATACGCTAAAACCCAATGGCAAAGCGCCACCCTATTCCATTAATAAAATAGATGATGATGCTCAGGCACAGATGCCGGTACAAGCGCAGGCGAGTGCATTGGCGTGTTTGGAAAATGAACTGGTGATGTTGCAGCAAGAGTCGGTACTGATTTCTACGCATGTCGATACAGCGCAGATTGCCGCTGTCATTGCTGAGTGGACCGGTGTTCCCTTGAACCGGATTTCACACAGTGAATTGGATGTGGTGACACGATTGCCTGAGTATCTTGGGGCTCACATCAGAGGGCAAGATACGGCTATCAACCACTTGCATCGCCATTTACTGACGGCACGTGCTGATTTACGTCGTCTCGGTCGTCCTTTGGGCACCTTTTTATTGGTTGGCCCCAGTGGTGTTGGCAAGACTGAAACGGTGGTACAGATTGCTGATCTGATGTTTGGTGGGCGGCAATATTTAACGACCATCAATATGTCTGAATATCAGGAAAAACATACCGTTTCGCGTTTAATTGGCTCACCACCAGGTTATGTCGGTTTTGGTGAAGGCGGTGTGCTAACTGAGGCCATTCGACAAAAACCGTACTCTGTAGTGCTGTTGGATGAAGTAGAGAAAGCACATCCAGATGTGTTGGATATTTTCTATCAGGTATTTGATAAAGGTGAACTGGCAGATGGAGAGGGGCGGGTTATTGATTGTAAGAATGCGCTATTTTTCCTGACCTCAAATTTGGGTTATCAAACCATTGTGGATTATGCCAATACGCCGGAGAGTTTCTTCTCTGAGAGTCTGTTAGATGCGCTGTACCCAGAACTGGCTGCATTTTTCAAACCGGCTTTGCTGGCGCGTATGGAAGTGATCCCATACTTTCCGCTAAACCACGATACATTGGTTGCAATTACCCACGATAAATTGTCCCGTATTGAAGCTCTGTTGCATAGCCGTTTTGCTGCTACTGTTCTCATTGAACCTGCGGTGTATGAGGAGATCTTACGTCGCGCCAAGCGCAGTGAAAATGGTGCTCGGATGCTTGAGTCGGTGATTGATGGTGCTTTATTGCCACCTGTGTCACTGCAACTGCTGCAACATGTCTCCGTTGGAAAGGCTATTCGGCAGATTAGCTTTCGTGTTGTTGACGATGAGTTTGACGCTGAGGTGGTGTGCTAAATATGCAACAGGCACTCGAATTTGCGTTATCTCTGACTCAGACGCGTGATGAACCGCTGCTTTGTCGCTGGTTGTTGGATACTGTCCGGCAGGGTTGGCAGCCGCAAGGAGCATTGCTGGCAATGCTCGATGTCAGTGGGCGCATGCTCCAATGTCATGGCTGGATGGGAAAACGGACGGTGGCGTTTGCGTTGAAAGCCGATGACTTTAGTCATCCACTGGCATTTGTACTTTGTCATGATCAAGTTAGAACATGGGATTCGCTGCACAGCGGAGTGAGGATTGGGCATACGGGTTTACGCAGCATGCTGGCGGAAGCCGGTGCGCGGTGTGGTATGCATTGCCTGCCGTTACATGGGCAGAATGCAAAGCCTGTCGCGGTATTGGCGCTGTTTGATACCGCGCAGCACCTGTCAGGCTGGCAAGAACAGGGAAAACTGGCTTTATTAGCACAGGTGTTTACTGGCCAGCTGACATTGCTTAGAGATTTAGGACAGTCACGCCGTGGTGTGAGTGATTTGCAAGACTCGCTGCGTTTGATTCGTGGTGAAAATAAGCAACGCCGTCAGCAAGATGCCTGTTTAAACGATGCACTCATTGGTCAGTCTCGTGCCATTCATCAATTGCGTGAACAGATAGCACAAGCGGCGGGTCATCGTCTGAATGTCATGATTCAAGGGGAAACAGGGTCGGGAAAAGAGGTGGTTGCACGTTTACTGCATCAGTATTCTGAGCGTGCCGATAAACCATTTGTGGCGATTAATTGTGCAGCCATTCCTGAAAACTTGATTGAAAGTGAGCTATTTGGTTATCAAAAAGGGGCATTTTCTGGTGCGTTAAATAATAAGCATGGGCTGGTGGCTCAGGCAAATGGTGGCATCTTATTTCTTGATGAGGCCGGCGACATGCCGTTGAGTATGCAGGCTAAATTATTACGCGTATTAGAAACGCGTTACTTTCGGCCATTAGGCGGAGAGAAAGAGATTTATTCTGATTTTCGCCTCATTGCTGCCACTCACCAACCTCTGATGCAGCGAGTCACTGAAGGGGTATTTCGGCAAGATTTATACCACAGGTTATGTCAGTGCATGTTGATGGTGACACCGTTGCGTGAGCGGCCAGAAGATATCAGTCTGCTCAGTGAGTATTTTATTGCCGATTTTGCTCGCCAAGAAAGGAAGACCTTTGGCCCATTGCACCGTAATTTCCTCAAACAGTTAGTGGGATATGACTTTCCGGGTAATGTGCGTGAGTTACGTAATTTACTGGAAGTGGCTTGTGCTCATACTCCATCAGGGCAAGAGGTTACGCTAAATGCATTATCACCAGAGAGTCGTCATCGAATAAGTACCGATTTGAATCAAAGCGATGATGATTTTTGCCATATTAATAATCTGCGTGAGGCATTACAGCAGTATGAAACTGCAGTCATAGAAGCACGTTTGCGTTACTTCCAAGGAAACCGCACCCGCGTTGCAGAGAGTCTGAATATCCCCAAGCGAACCTTAGACCATAAGTGTCAAAAGCTGGAGGTAAACGGATGAAGCTATGGATAGCCATTTTTTGGATGTTAAGCGGAGTGTTATTACTGATAAAACAAGCAGATGCTAAATCTGTTTTACCTACACAGTGGCAGCATTGTCGTGAACAACCCGCCCCTTTAGTTCGTCTGGCATGTTATGACGCGATAGCTGATGTACCCGCGCAAAGTGTGTTTGGCGCTCTTTCCGAACCGCATTCGGCAGCATGGCATGATATTCAGCAACAAGAAACGCAGCGTAGCGGTGACTCTCCGTTGTTTATACTTGGACATAAGCCTGATTCTGATGCGTTATTGTTGACCCGTCCGGCACTACGTGGCGCAACGCTGGCAATCAGTTGTGCCGATGTGATCACCCGAATTTGGTTACGATTAGATGCACCATGGCCAGATACTCAGGTTATCGCGCAGACCGATGATCTGCCCGCATCGAGTAACTGGTTTGTGCGCGATAAAGGCAGGTTGCTGGAGTTTGGTCGTGGATTACCGGCCATTGAGGAGCTTAAGCTCTGGGCAGGTCAGCAGGTATTAACGTTGCAGGCAAAAAATAAAAGGATGACTGTACGCGTAGACCTCAATGGATTAGCTGATGCACTGCGCCCTCTGCGTCAGCAGTGCCGCTGGTAGGTGATAATATGACTGATTCACATCCATGGTGTTTACGTTTATTGGCTCCGTTACCAGACGAAATGATACCGCTTCCTATCTCTGCCGATAATCCAATATGGGAAACGGTAGATACCGAGTTAGTTAAGCTCGGATCTTTGGCTCATAGTCAGGTGGATCTAAATAAAGTGGCTGATCAGTGTTTATCTTTGTTCGAGACACAGACCAAAGATATGCGGGTATTAGCACATTTGCTACGTTGTTTGCAGCACCCTGCCAACGTAGCATCGTTTACCACCGCATTGTTGCTGCTCGATTGTTGGATTCAGGCATACTGGGTGTCTGCTTGGCCAGTGAATCCGCAGCAAAAGTTACGGATATTTAACCAGATAATTAAACGGTTTGAGGGGATATTAACGCGGGTATGCCACAGTGCATCGTCAGAACAAATAGAACACCTACTGAATTTAACCCTGCGGTTGCAGCAGCATTGGCTGGAGCTTGTGCCAAATCATGGTGTGGCGCTAGAAGCGTTGCTTGCTGGTTTGTACCACATACAACGCCATCAACAAGAACAAGCTCATGCAGATAAAGCCAACATAGATAAAGACGGCAATACTCAAACAAAACTCTCTACCCCGCAACAAAGTGCTTTTTCTGTTTCCCCTATCCCTGTATCAGTCAGTTCAAATGCACAGGTCATGAATAGTTGCGATGATCGGCAATGGCGTAGTCGCCAAATGCAGATGGCCGAATTATTGATTGAGCAACAGCCTGAAAGCCCGATAGGTTATCGCCTGAGGCGTAATGCACTGTGGCATGGTATTACTGCCCCCCCTTTAATCAGTAAAGGGAATAAAACCCCGTTATCGCCGATGTCGCCAGACCGAATTAATGAATATCAAACGGCTTTATCGCAAGCTGATCAGACATTATGGGAGCAGATAGAACAGAGCCTGACACTCTCCCCGTATTGGTTTGATGGGCATCATCTGTCAGCTCAGGTGGCGGTGAAGCTCGGTTATGGAGCTGTCGCTATCGCAATGGCTGAGGAGCTTGCCGCGTTTTTAAATCGGCTTCCGCTGTTACGTGAACTCACCTTTAGTGATGGTTCGCCTTTTTTAGGCAATGCGTGCATTCAGTGGTTACAAACCACATTAGCTTCTTCTGAAATGGCAGGAAAAAGCAATCCTATCACGGATCTGCAACGTTGTTTTCAATCTCAGGGGCTGGTCGCAGCACTGACTTTGTTAAATGACCGCTTGAGTCAACTGAAAGAACCACGAGCACGTTTTTATCATCAATTGGCGGGGGCTGATTTACTCGCAGCAGAAGGGATGCCAGCTCTGGCAGCCCAACAGTATCAAACTCTGTGGCAGGAAGCCCAGAGTTTGGGGCTGGCACAATGGGAGCCGGGTTTGGTAACACGCCTTGCTCATTATGCGACCTTGCGGTCGAACTGAGACATTCGGAGTTGAATGGTCATTTATGTTCAAAACCCTTTTAATCTTCATAAAACAGATGATGCCGCGTTTCCCTGCGCCATGGATTGCCACGGGTATTTTCTTTTGGGTGTTGATGCTGATTTTGGTGTGGTGGCAGGGGCCTGCTCTGAACATCATGCAGAACAAACCACTGGCTGGTGTGTGGGCTAGAGTTGTTTTTACATTGGTCTGGTTATGGCTGATCTTTGGCATCACCTCTTGGTGTATATGGAAAAAGGTGAAGCAGCTTAAAGCTGAACAACATATACAAGAGAGTATGGAGTCTGACCCGGTTCAGTCATTGGTGGATGCTCAACAGCAATTTTTAGACAGCTGGTTACAGGTGCTACGTGAGCATGTTGGCTCACAGGTTTTATATCGCCAACCTTGGTATCTGGTGATCGGTTTATCTGGCAGCGGTAAGAGTAGTCTTATTCATCGGGCAAATCCGGCCAATAAGTTAAACCCTCGCTTGGAAGCAGCATTGCGTGATTACGCACCCGATCTGCATGTCGACTGTTGGGTGGGAGAACAGGCGGTGATGTTAGATCCTCGTGGATATTTGTTGGATCACAGCCCTACCCGTGGTGAAAAGGAAGATAACAGCCATGAGCGGTTGTGGTTACATTTGCTTAATTGGTTAAGTCAGCATCGCCATCGGCAGCCGCTTAATGGCGTGGTTTTGACACTGGATCTGGCTTGGTTAGCACAGGCAGGGGTTGCAGAGCGTAAAGCTTATGCTCAGTTAATGCGTGCCCGTCTGCAAGAGATGAGCGCCAACATGCATACTTGTTTGCCGCTGTATATCACGCTGACTAAGTTGGATATGTTGCATGGTTTTGATGTTATCTATCAGCAGTTAGACAAAAATGTGCGCGAAGCTGTGCTCGGTATTACATTCAGCCCAGATGCGGCGTCTGGTGACTACTGGTTACAGGAGTTGGCTATATTTTGGGAGCAATGGCTGGCCCATTTGAATACGCATATGCCGACGATGATGTTAGGGGGGCTTGATGCTTCGCAGCGCAGTGCTCTGTTTTTATTTGTCAGGCAACTTGCGGGTATAAAAGATTATGTATTGGATGTACTTGGTGAGATGTTGGATGAAAAAGAGCAAAAAAGCTTCTTGATACGCGGGGTGTACACCAGTTCAGTTTATCAACAAGGTGTCCCTTTTGATGCTTTTATGCATGCAACAACTCACCGTTACCAATTATCCGAACCGGTTTATTCTGCGTTACGTGGTGAATCAAATACCTTTTTTGTGCGTCGTTTGTTTGCAGACATTATTTTTCCTGAAGCAGATTTAGCCGGTGAGAGCCGCGTATATGCATTGCAGCGGCAGCGCAGGGTGTGGGCAGGAATTAGCGGGCTTTTCTTTTGCAGTGTGTTGTTGATTGCAGGCTGGCAGCACTTCTATCACATAAATGATACGGCTGTGCGTAATGTACTGACTAAGACGCAATCGTTTACTTATGCAGAGGAAACGAGTGGCCAGCAAGAGTTTGGTTATAACCAACTACCGCGTTTGAACTTGATTCGTCAAGCCACACTCTCTTTTGGTGATTATCGTGAAAAAGTACCGTTCTTCGTCGATCTTGGTTTATATCAGGGTAATAAAATAGGGCCTTATGTTGAAAAAAATTACCTTGAACTGCTGAGTTTGCGTTTTTTACCGGCAGTGATGCAGGGCTTGCTCGATGATCTGAATCAGGCCCCGGCAGGCAGTGAGCAGAAGCTGGCTATTTTACGTGTCATGCGGATGCTCGATGACGCATCTGGCCGCAATAAGACGGTTGTTGAACAATTTATGGCGCAACGTTGGCAACGTGCGTTCCCAGAGCAAGGGCAGGTGCAAGAGCAATTGATGCAGCATCTGGATTATGCTTTGCAGTATACAAACTGGAACGGGGCTCGCCAGCAGAAAGATTTGGCGGCTATTGCTGCTTTTATTCCCTTTCAAAAACCGATTTACAATGCCCAGCATGAGCTAAGTAAATTGCCGATGTCTCAGCGGGTATATCAAAATTTGCAGGTTAAAGCCGATGATCAACTCTCTTCAGAGCTGATGATACAAGATGAAGTCGGCCCGATTTTTGATACGGTTTTCGCCTTAAATCATGATGCTGCAGGGAATATTCCACGCCTGATGACGTGGTCTGGTTTGAGTGATTTCTATCTTAAGCAAGATAACGCGCTGCTTGAGTTGACGGAGATGGACAGTTGGGTACTCGGCCAGCGTCAGCAAGTGCATTTGAGTCAGGCTGATCGTGGTGAGATTATCCGTCAAGTGAATGATCGTTATGTGGCTGATTACATCAATCAGTGGCAAACGTTGCTGAGGGATGTGGATATACAACCACTGACCAGCCTTGAGCAGGCACTGAGTGTTATTTCGGCAATTATCAGTAATGACCAACCGTTTCAACGCGTGTTAACAACGCTCAATGAAAACACACAGCGTCGTCAACAGGCTGGTGAGAATAGCCAGATATTGACAACCCGCATAGGGCAGCCGTTTATAGCCAGTAATGCGGTATTGGTCGCAGCTGGTGAACAAGAGCCATTGATTCAACAAGTTAATCAAAAAATGACTGAGTTATACCACTATCTTGATCTGATTGTGAATGCAACAGACCCCGGTCAGTCGGCGCTGAAAGCCGTACAGTTACGATTAAACAATAAGTACTCAGATCCGGTCTTTGCACTACAACAGTATGCCCGCAATCTGCCTGTACCACTGGATCGTTGGGTCAGTCAGTTGGCGGAACAAAGTGCACAGTTGGTGGTTGATTTGGCGATCTCTTCTCTGAATCAAGCATGGTTAGATCAGGTTATTGTGCCGTTCAATACTCAGTTGGCTGATCGTTACCCGTTTGATCCCTCTTCAACCAAAGATGCGCCTCTTTCTGAAATAGAGCGTTTTTTCTCTCCAAATGGCACATTAAACAGTTTTTATCAGGCCAATCTTAAACCGATGGTTGAAGGCGGATTGATGGATGCTGATTTAGGTTCGCCTATTCAGTTGGAACTGTTAAAGCAACTGGAGCGGGCAACACAGATCCGAGAGACCTTCTTTAATAGCCAAGGATCATTAGAGGTACAGTTTGCGTTAGAGCCAATTGAACTGACGGCCAATAAACGCCGTAGTGTTCTGAATCTTGATGGCCAATTGTTGGAGTATGCCCATGGGCGGCGTAATAAAATCCCCTTGATCTGGCCGAATTCGATGCGTGATGGTGCGGAGAGCAAGATTACTCTGGTGCCTGATAATCAAGAGAGATCTCCTCGCAGTGAAGGGTTTATTGGCCCTTGGGCGATGTTTCGTTTGATACAAAATGGTGAGCTAACGCAGGTGAATGAGGCGACTTTTGATGTGCGTTTTCCTGTTGATCAAGGTGCCATGACATACCGCGTGTACGCAGATGCTAGCTATAATCCGTTTGCGGGTGGGTTATTTAGCCAATTCCGCTTACCAGAGTCACTCTATTAATTCAGGGAGAAGTGCATGTGTCCTTCAATTGTGTTGCTTGGTGATCTGGGAACCGATCATGATGGTTTTCACCCTTCTCCCGTGATAACGGCAAGTTCAGATGTCTTTCTCGATAGTAAACCACTTGCTCGGCAAGGCGATGCATTGCAGCCACATGATAAACCCGGTAGCCCACCGCATCCACGCAGCATCTCTGGAGGTATTGATTCGGTGCTAGTTAACGGCAAACCGATTGCAGTGACCGGAAGTACTGTTGGTTGTGGTGGTGTGATGATTGGTAGCAGCAGTGGCAAGGCAGGGTAATGTTAAAAATGATAATCCAGCAAAATAACCAGATCTTAAGGTGAAGATGGATGGCAGAGAGTACGGGATTACAGTTTACCGTGAAGGTGGGAGCTTTACCTGATTCGACCTTTGCAGTAGCCACGTTCGATTTGGATGAAACATTGAGCGAGCCTTTTACCTTAAGTTTGGCATTGGCCAGTTTACAGCCAGATATCGATTTTGGTGCCGTATTGGATCAGCCCTGTGAGCTTTTGGTGTGGTTTGAGGGCGTTTTGCAGCGGCGGATTAACGGTGTTGTGAGCCAGTTTGTACAGGGGGAAACTGGTTTTCGTCGGACCCGTTATCGTATGGAAGTCAGGCCAATGTTATGGAGATTGAGCCTGCATCACAATGCTCGAATTTTTCAGGCGCTGCAGCCACAAGAGATTATCAGTATTTTATTGCAAGAAGCGGGGATCACCGAATATGCGTTTGCGTTGAGAAATGTGCATGCTCAGCGAGAATATTGTGTGCAGTATCGAGAGACAGATCTGGCTTTTATCAGCCGATTAGCTGCTGAAGAGGGTATGTTCTATTTCCACGAGTTTGAGCAGAGCAAGCACCGTGTGGTGTTTGCTGATGATACTACAACCTTATTCCGTGGCCCGGATCTGTTTTTTAATCCTGCGAATCAGGAGATGCAGCGGGGAGCCTATATCCGGCAGTTTCGCTATCAAGAAACCGTTCGGTCGGCGGATGTGGTGCTGAAGGACTACTGTTTTAAGACACCTGATTATGCACTCATGCATAAAAATCAGACAACAGAATTGGCACACCAGCAGATGGGCTATCAGTATTTTGATTATCCGGGGCGTTTTAAACAGGATATCAATGGCAAAGCTTTTACTGGGTATCGTCTTGATGCATTACGTGTTGATGCGGTAATGGGGCAAGGCACATCGAACGCGGCAGAACTCAGGCCAGGTTTGTATTTTTCCTTATCAGAGCACCCGAATAATAACGTCAATATTAACTGGCAAATAGTACGAATTCATCACCATGGAGAGCAACCACAGGCGGTGGAAGAAGAAGGGGGAGCTAGTGCTACCGTTTACTACAACAATTTTGACTCGGTGAAAAAAAGTACAGTTTGGCGTTTGCTCGCACCGCATAAACCACAGATTGATGGCCCACAGATGGCTACTGTTGTTGGTCCTCAGGGGGAGGAGATTTACTGTGATGAGTATGGTCGGGTCAAACTGCAATTTCCGTGGGATAGGCATGGTGCGAGTGACGCGCAAAGCTCTTGTTGGGTTCGAGTATCACAAGGTTGGGCGGGTGGGCAGTATGGCATGATAGCTATTCCGCGTATTGGCCATGAAGTGATTGTCTCTTTTTTAGACGGTGACCCTGATCAGCCTATTGTGACCGGTCGAGCTTATCATGCCACTCAGCGCTCGCCGTATGCGCTGCCTGTGCATAAAACGCGTACTGTGCTGCGCACCGAGACTTATCAGGGGGAAGGCTTTAATGAATTGCATTTTGAAGATAGTGCCGCGCAGGAAGAGATCTACATCCATGGCCAAAAAGATCTGAATGTGTTGATAGAGAACGATACTACGTGGTGTCTTAAACACGATGAACATTGTGATATCGACCATCAGCGCATAACACATATTAATGTTAATGATTACTTGACGATAGAGGGGGAAAAACGTGAGCACATCAATGCTGATCTTTCTCTGACCGTTGATGGTTCAATACATCAGAAGGTGGGGCAATCATTACGGGTAAATGCAGGGCAAGAGGTGCACATTCACATAGGGGACAAGATCGTGATCGAGGCAAGTAGTGAGGTCACTTTTAAGGCAAGTGGCAGCTTTATCAACGTTGACCCAAGTGGCGTTCGGTTAGTTGGTCCTGAAATCAAACTCAATGCTGGAGGAAGCTCTGGTTCGGGGTTGGATTGGGCAGGGCTAAGACCTAAACAACCTAAAAATATTAATATAGAAAAAGAACCTACACCATTAGAGCCAGTTAAAATAACGTCAACTAAGGAAGGATTTGAAACATTGATTAAAGATCACGCGTTTGGTGTGGATTATCAACCATCTTCTTAATGACTATAGTATAACTCTTGTTAAGAGACATTATATTGCATACTCGTATGTAATTGTTTGAAATGAGTATACGATTTGTATAGAAACTATCGATGGAAAAATATTCATATCGAGTATTTTGTTATAAGAATAGCCGAAAACACTAAATTGCTGCACATTATCTTTATATCAACAAAGACTATTTCTATCTATATATGCTACCAATGAGTAAACAGCGTACTTTTTTAAAAAATAAAACTTTGATTATTTGGTCCCTTAATGTAGTTACCTACAATTGTTATTTATAGAAGATTTTTTCATTTGTAGAGTATCTTTTCTTAATAATATAACTAAAAGTCATTAAAGAGTGATATTTCTCTCAATAGCGAAAAAAATGGTAATTTTTACTCATAATTAAATTTAAGTTTTAGTGATATAAAAGAAGTACAGCTCTGTCTGTGCGATAAATCACATATTTATGCAGTATATAACCTATTTTTATTTAACAAATATTGCGGTTTATTTTCGCTTACAAAAAGTAACCGTCTGTTTATTTCGATAGTTTGTGAGGTAAAAAGAGTCAGTCTATTGTTTGCATATCTATGAGACTAAAAAGAAAAACGGAGTTTCCGATGAAAACAACACTGCTTGCTGCTCTAATGACAGCTCTCTTTGCTGGACAGGTATCTGCTTGTACCACTATTTTGGTAGGGAATCAGGCATCAGCGGATGGTTCATTTATTGCAGCACGCAATGAAGACTATTCTGCAACAAATGCTAAACACATGGTGATTCATCCTGCGGTACAAAACCAAAAAGGCACGTTTAAATCGCACGGTAATGACTTTACATACCCGCTTCCAGAAAATGCATTGAGATATACCGCTATCCATGATTTTAGTACACAAGATCAATCAATGGGTGAAGTGGGCTTTAACTCAGCAGGTGTTGGTGTTACTGCAACAGAAACAATTTATAATGGCCAACCTGCACTGAAGGCTGACCCTTATGTCGAAAAAACAGGGATCACCGAAGACTCTATTCCATCAGTTATTTTACCTCGTATTCACTCTGCCCGTGAAGGTGTTGAGTTGCTAGGTAAAATTATTGAGCAGCAAGGTGCTGGCGAAGGGTTTGGGGTAGCATTTGTTGATCAGCATGATCTTTGGTATTTAGAGACAGGCAGTGGCCATCAGTGGATGGCCACTCGTGTACCGGCAGATCAATATTTTGTTTCAGCGAATCAGGGGCGCTTACAACAATATGATCCAAAAGATACTGCCAACTATTTAGGTTCGCCAACGTTAGTCAGTTTTGCCGAGCAGCATGGCTTATATAATCCACAGCAAGGGCCATTTAATTTCCACCAAGCATATTCACAAGATGTAGAAAATGATTTGACCTATAACTACCCACGGGTTTGGACATTGCAACATATGTTTAATCCTGAGCTAAAAACAGTGATTACAGATGGAAAGAATTTCCCTGTATTCTTAAAACCAGCTCAAAAAATCTCAGTCGCGCAAGTTGAGCAAGCATTGCGTAACCACTATCAGGGAACAACGCACGATCCGTATACCAATAATAATCCAGCAGAGCCTTATCGCCCAATTGCTGTGTTCCGTAGCCAAGAGTCACATATTTTACAGGTTCGTCCTAATTTACCTAAAGCCATTGGTGAAGTGGAGTATGTTGCTTATGGTATGCCAACGCTGAGTGTATATGTTCCTTATTATCAGGGAATACAACACTATTTACCTGGTTATGATAAAGGCACCGATCAGGCTGATGATGCCTCTGTTAACTGGAAATACCGTAAACTGCAAACACTGGTAATGCAAAACTTTAATGCTTATGCGCCAGATGTACAGCGAGCTTATAAAGCATTTGAAGAGCAAACGGCAGTGCAGCAACAAGCCATGGAAAAAGAGTATCTGAAACTGTATAAAACTGAGCCAGCAAAAGCACAAACAGTGCTACAAAATTTTGAAGATAAGACTATGCAAGGGGCATTAGATCTTACTGATAAATTAACAAATCAAGTGTTTACTAAAATGACAACAGATACAGATATGAAGTATCACTTTGAAGGCGCGTAATAGTTTACATTTTATGCTGTAAATAGAGTCATACAGACTATGAGTGTGTTAACAGCCAGAGTAGAGAGATCTACTCTGGCTGTTTTTTTACTGAATATGATAAAACTGCAGTGATTGCTTTCTCTTCTGACTAATTATGACTAAAAATATAAAGTCATTTTCCTTTTGATTTTATATTTTTTTGTTTTGATACTTTATTGAAAATACGTGAAAAGTTGCGTGGTATTTAAAGGTTAATATTAAAGACAGAGTTGATGAAAATGAGAAAGTGATTTTATATTCTATGATGATATTTTTCTCTGTTGTATGTTCTGACTGTTCGGGTATTTTGTTTTTTTTTGTGATTTAAAATTACCGTATATTGATAGGTGTATGTGATATCAATGTTTATTGAGTGATTTTAAATTGATCATTCATGATGTTACTCTTTTTTAGCTGCTCTCTTGTTTATATGCCCATTCACAGACGTATTCATGATTATCCTTGAAAGGCGATTCAATTTTCCTTATTTTCTTTTGCTCTCACTCTTTTTCCTTCAGTTGTTTTCACACAAGAAATAAACAAGGTGTATTTATTTCCTGTGTTGACCATGTAAATGAATTAACTCTAGAATAAAAGTCTAATTTAAATGGTGCAATTTAACGAACATAAAGCAAATGACATAAAGTAAACTGTGTAGTTTATATTATCACGTGAAATTTTAGTGTTCATGAATATTATAAATATATCCCCGCTGGGGTTATACAGTATTTTTATGCCTGAATCTTTATCTCTGAATAGTAATTTCATAGTGTGAATATAAAAATGTCTATTTCACAATATACCGTATTACCAAAAGCGTGGCTGGGAGCGTCTTCCCTTCTGCTGTTGTGTTTATCATTTGGAGTGAGCTCTGCCCCCCCCCCAAAGGGGTGGTATATCGGTGCAAAAACGGGCCTTATTCATGCAACGGGGGGCTGTGAATCGCATGCGACTGACTGTGACAAGCAAACGGCCGGAGGTGAGCTGTTTACCGGTTACATGCTAAATACGTGGTTATCTGTTGAGGGGAGTTATGGCCACTTTGGCGAGGTTAAAGCGATTTATCCTGCACTAGGGCACCCTACTCAAGCGGCTTTTTATAAGGGGGAGCTGCAGGGTTTTACCCTGAGTATTAAACCCTACTGGCAATTCAATGATGAGTGGTCGGTATTTGGCAAAGTGGGAGGGATTCGCTGGAATATGGATGTGACAGGCAGTGAAGTGGGTTTTGTGCATGATGCAAGTGACAGTGGATGGTCACCGGTATTAGGCGCAGGGGTAGAGTATGCGTTTAATCGCCAATGGAGCGCAGCAATGGAGTACTTATGGGCAAATAATGTTGGGGGACATCAGACTGGAGGCACTGATCTGAGTGTGCTTAATTTGGGTATCACTTATCACTTTGGTTCTTTGGGCTTTTTTCGCTAATCCTTGCAGCAACACGAGTGTTGTCTGAGAGGGTTTTGTAAGCAAAATGGAATAAAATCATATGGCCAAGTTAAAATATTTATTGATGAGTGCTTTCATGCTGATGTTAGGAGGGTGTGGCGGAGAAGATAATGGCGCGCCATCTCAGCCTGATTTGGTTGTTATTACAGAGTTGCAAGTAACTCCGCAAAATGCACATATTCCCGTAGGTCTTGAGTTACAGTTAGTGGCACAAGCACTAATGAGTAATGGCGATGTTGTTGAGGTGACAACGCATCCTGCGATTACATGGCGTAGTAGCGACTCTGGTATTGCAAGCGTTGATGATAAGGGGTTAGTGAAAGGCGTTAATATTGGTAATACAACAATTACAGCTTCTGGCCATAATGATCGAGGGCAATATTTTGAGGCGACTACCGCTATTAACGTTACTGATGCAACGGTTGTTGGTTTACAAATTACCCCTCCGGTCGCAGATATTGCTGCTGGACTGACACAAGATTTTGTTGCAACGGCTATCTTCTCAGATAATTCAACGTTAGATGTCACTCACTTTGCAGAGTTAACATGGAGCAGCAGTAACGAAAGCATTGCCACGATCAGTAATGATCTTGAAAGCAAAGGGATAGCGACAGGTATAACGCCAGGCGTTGTAAGCATTACGGCATCAGGGCGTGCTAACGGAAAACCCTTTAGCGCAACGGCTCAACTGACGGTGAGTAATAAAGTCATTACCGGGCTGCGTATTAGCCCTGATTTAGGGTCAACACCTGTTGGCATTGATTATAAGTTTTCTGCTTTTGCAATATTCTCTGATGGTTCAATGTTTGATGTTACCACACAGCCTGCACTGACATGGCGCAGTGATAACACGGCGATAGCAACCATTGATGCAAGCAAGGGTAAGCAAGGTATTGCAACGGGGGTTAGCGTTGGTACAGCAACGATGAGTGCTTCGGCTGTACTTCAAGGGCAGACATTTAGCGACACAGCAACATTAACTGTGACTAATGCAGTAGTAACCCGTTTAGCCGTTACACCAAATATAGCGTCAGTACCGGCAAGGTTAACGGTATTTTTCACGGCAACTGCGTTTTTCTCTGATGGAACAAGTAAAGATGTGACAAATAATGCGGCACTGAGTTGGCACAGCCTCAATACCGCGGTTGCTACCGTAAACAGTATACCGGGAAGTAAAGGAGTAGCCACAGCTGTTCGCGCGGGTGAGGCTATTATTACGGCATCGGGTACATATCATGGCAAATTGTTTAGTGCCGATGCGACGTTGACCGTCACAAATGCCGTGGTTACACGATTAGATATTACCCCTTTAAAAGCCTCTGTTGCAAAAGGGAATAGCCTACCGTTTACTGTTATAGCAACATTAAATAATGGCCAACAAACGAATGTGACGAACCATTTAGCGTTGAGTTTTAGTAGCAGTAACCCCAATATTGCCACTATCACGACAGGTCATCGTAACAAAAACGGTATTGCAACCGGTGTGACTGAAGGCACTGTAACCATACGTGCTCAAGGGTGGGATGGGCTTGCACGTTTTGAAGGAAGTGCAGAGTTGACAGTCACAAAGGCTGAGATTGTTGCTCTGAGTGTGACACCTTCTAATCTTGATGTGCCGAGAGGATTAACAGAGCACTTTGAAGCCATAGCCATAATGTCAGATGGCACAACAGATCTGAATGTTACCAATAGCACTCATATTAGCTGGAGCAGTGATAATAAAGATATTGCAACTGTTGTGAGTGACCAACCTAATAATAATGGGTTAGCCACCGGGATAAGTGCAGGAAGTGTCAATATTACTGCAACGGTAAAAGAGAGTTTAGTGAATGGCTCGGCAAAAATGAATGTGCTTAATACAAGCTTAAGTCAGATATTTGGTGAGCGGCATGATAATGATAAAACAAGAAACTACCTGTTAGGTAGCAGTAATAGTCTGGTCTTTCACTGTGGTGCAATTGTAGATGCTGTTGGTACGCCCGAATTAGGTATTACCGGTGGTACGGGTGGAAATAGACATGTTGTTAGCGGGCTGAATGTCTCTTCTATTGAGGTATCTTGGGGAGTATATCGCCAAGCGCCAGGAGATGGTAATGATATTACATTGAGTCAAATTATTTTAAGGTATTCAGATGGAACGCCAACATTTACATGTGGTAATAAATCTGGCGTAGGTGGTTCAGAAGTCAGTAATGTTCGAACTGACTCGTGGAGTATTCCAGTTGGAGAGAAGTTTTATGGGGTCTCTATTTATGCGGGTGGATATTCACATGAGTTAAGAGCCATTTCAGTAACAAAATAATCAAGTGGGTATTTTATATACTCATATAAATGGTCGTGTATTTTAATATATTGGTATAGGCGCTATATTTTTTGTTGAGCGATTAAATCAATAGAAAACTATTGGTTATATAATAAAAAGCAAACTGTATGTGTTTTATTTAGGGCTTGGTAGTAACCAAGCCCTTTTGTTTTTTATTATTAACGCAGTGGTTGAGGCAGTGTTAAAATCCACAATTCACTGAGTGATTCAGCAGGCTTACGCGGTTGCAGTTCAAGTGTTGTTTTTACTGGATGACCATTAAGGCTAAGTTTTCCTTGTTGATCCACTTGATAGTTAGAGATTTTCTTTTCTTTAGGGTCTGCATTCGCCAGATTAGGTTGTAACCCAAAATCATTATCGTTGAGCACAGCAATACGTTGGTTATCAATCAATGCCAAGCCTTCTACTTTATTGTGTTGCCAGCCAAGTTTACGCAAATCAGCTACTTCATGCTTTTGTGCTAGTTTTACACCACGTTTAGCTAATGTGGCTGCATCATTAAATTCAGGGGAAGTGCCACTGCTATCTAACGGTGTCAAATCACTGGCTTGAGTAAGATCAACAAGATAGATCTTATTCATCATTTGTTTGTTTTTATTGTTACCTTGTTCTATGAGTAAAATATGCTGATTATCGATAGCAACGATATCACTCACGATAGCATCTTGAACACTTGTATAATTAGCTACATCAATAGGGTAGCCATACATTGCCGTTTGACCGGTTGTAGGGTCAAAGCTGATAAGTCGGGTAAACTGCGCAGTATTTTTGCTTTTACCGTTGATATCTAGAGTGCTTTGTACCGCGATTAGGATTTTCCCGTTTGGCAAACGAGTAATTCCCTCAAAACCCCGGTTAGGCTGACGCCATTTAAGAATATTAGGCAAACCGGTTGCCACACCTTGTTCATTTTGTGCAGGTGTTGGGCCATATTTCGCCAGAATTTCGCCTTGGTGATTAA
This sequence comes from Plesiomonas sp., assembly GCF_051652165.1. Classification (GTDB taxonomy): domain Bacteria; phylum Pseudomonadota; class Gammaproteobacteria; order Enterobacterales; family CAMTGL01; genus Plesiomonas. Next base: position 483,285 of record NZ_JBOFTR010000016.1, on the reverse strand, counting down.
CATGGATCAGGAATGGGCCATATTCATCACCGAGCCAAAAGCCGCCTTTGCCATCAGTAGTGATTCCTTCGGTATCTAACCCGCGCTTGTCAGTGGTGAGTGCGTGTAGTTTATCGTTTAGGGCTACTTCATTGGTTGAACCAATCAGATTACTGGGTAAAGGTAATCCACTCACCAGCCCATTTTTATCATGTAATGGGCGAGCATTCGTTGCGATTGCCTGATCTTTGCTTACACGAATATCCATCAACAGTGGCACAAAAGTAGGATTTGCAAAGATTTTAGCATCTTGCTTACCTACTGAAGGTGCATCGGCATTTGGCCCACGATCTGTGATTGTTGTCAGCAGCAAATCACCGTTTTCTACGCCATTAAATACCAGCCCTGAGCCAATACCTACAGGTAATCCGTTTGGAAAATTCTTAGCAAACTCCCCTGAATAACTGACACGATCGCCCTTAGGAAAGCTGACGTTATAGCGTTCAACGTTAATATCTGCAGCATGAGACAGTAGAGGTAGGATAGAAGCAAAAAAGATACAAAGTGGTTTGAGTTTCATTGTATTAGTTCGTTATTAAAATTAATAAAATTTAGAAAATTAAGTATATCAAAATAAGAAATTAATCATAAAAAATATGTTTTTTTTGGTGAAAAGTATGTTTTTAGGAAGCCATCATGAATAATTATGCTGAGTTGGTGCGTTTATAAAGATGAATCGGTAATAAGTATTGTGCTCTGCCTGACTTCCCGCCAAACACGGCACAACTACATGTGTGAAAAGTACCAGTTTACCTATGACGAAGAGAAGATGCTGGCGCTGGCCAAAGCCATGAAAATCACCGTGGATGACTCAGCGCAATACCCAGACTGGAGCAACCGTGATGATATCAAAGCCAAGCTGAAAGTGGATCTGATCCTGCTGCTGCACAAATTCGGTTTCCCGCCGGTCGCCAATGATGAAGTGTATAAAAGCGTATTGGAACAAGCGGAGAATTTTAAGAAGTTTCAGGGGCGTGATACGTATAAAGCCTTTCTTGTTTTGCATGCTTAATCATTTTCTGATATGCGAGAAGTTAACTGGCATATCGCTGAACAATAAGACGTTGTTTTATTTTTTTAGTGTAGCAAGAGGGAGTATTAATTAGCCGATATTTCAGCAATATCACGATAGTTCTTATGCCAATATATTTTAAATTATGAAAATAGTTTCAATAAGCCAGAAATCTCTATTGAACTCAAATACTGTGCCGTGGTTGAGTTGTTTTTTTTAGCGTATTTCTCTGAAAGGAAAACCTATCTTGAACATGTTGATATGTGAATTGACGGTTTGGAGTATCAAAGCCGAATAGGGTTTTATTCCTAATACATTGGGTTGTGGTGCAATACGCTTGTTCAATGAGTTTGTTTTCCCGTGAGGATTTTATGGTCATCACAATGATTAGCCTATTTTTTGGGTGCGTTTTCGTTATTTTGAATGATTTAATAAAATATATTTTGAGTATTTTATAAGATGTTGGGTTCTATATGGCATAACAACTAACGTTGTTGCATATGATTGGTTTTGTTCTAGAGATAATTGCATACGATCAAACCTTAAATAGCACAAAGTGTTAAAGGAGTTAATGAGTATGCAGAGTAAGGTTACTGTTTAATAAAACACTAAATTAATTTATCACACAATATCTGTTGCGTGAAGTAAATTAATTTAATGACTTTCAATCAATATTGAATATTTCTCATGAATAAAAAAATAACATCAATAATATTAAGCAGTATTTTACTTTCTGGATGTGGTGGTGATGATTCATCGAGTGCTGTTGAGCTTCCTCCGAGTATTGAAAAACCACTTCCCCCAATTGAGCCACCTACTGAGCCACCGATTGAGCCACCAGTAGAACCGCCAATAGAACCACCCGTTGAGCCACCAGTAGAACCACCGCGTCCACCAGAAGAGGGGGATCGTCCTGAAATTAACCTAACAAGGCGTGGTTATTTGACTTTAGGATCAGAAAAAATACAAAGCAGTGACATCACATGTAATGCTCAACCACTTTCGTCTACAGGATTTACATTTAATGCCGGTGATCTTGTTCGCTGTGTATATGATGGTATGACACTGGCTTCATTTCAAACCAGTAGACCTTTGGCACGTGATGCTACCGAACAAACAGACTTAACACTCAGTTTATCAGATGAGTTTATCTTTAATGAGCCTAAACTTAAAAATGCAACATTGTTATTACAGACGAATGATTCGTGTGCTGATGACAAAACGTTGTGCTTAAATTTAGATACTGTTAATAAAGTAAAATTCAAAAATTTTTATCAAAATGATTTGGATAAAGACCCTGAAATCTTTAAAAAAGAGATCATTGAAGAGATTGCTAATAATGCTACAACAGACTCTGTACCCAGTACGCATCAACCCAATGTTGAAGCAGCAACTACACCAGGCACACAACCTGATTTAAACTCAAGTTTTGTTTCAGCGAATGCAGAGAGTGCTTATCAGTATCAGCCTGAAACACTAATTCTTTCCTCTGGCCGTTTAACGAATCATCTGAATCAAGGTGTTGCGGGTGTTGATTATTACTCACCTTCTGGTCGAGGCGTCACGGATGAAAAAGGGACGTTCACGTTTAATTGGGGTGAAACCATTTCATTTGGTATCGGCTCTTTTGAGTTAGGTAGTGCTAGAGCAAATAAAAACACGATTCAACTCATAGATCTTGGTAATGATACACACGGTAAAAATATCAGTTATCTGATTCAGCGTTACTCAATCAGCAATACTGGGAACAGTATTAAGATTATGGATTCGGTGAGGTCTGTTTTTGCAGAGTACCCAAATGCGATCAATACGATTATTAATACATCATTAAGCAGTATACCTTTACAATCGGCAAGCCCTGATAACAAGAGTGAGTTTGTTTCTCAATTTGACAATGGGTTAGCTAAAGAGGTTGACGATAAAATATGTACCATCAATACTTGCAATAGTAGTGCTTCATATAATACGCCATTAAAATCATCTGTTGATTCAGAGATTAAATCAGTTATTGATAAGTTATGGGGTATTAATGATAGAGGTTTACCTGTATCTAAATTTCATGTTTTTCATGATGCCACAAACTTTTATGGCAATACAGGGAATGCACGAGGGCAAGCGGCTATTAATATTAGTAATACTGCGATGCCTATATTAATGGCACGTAATGACAGTAATCATTGGCTCTCTTTTGGTGAAAAGCGTGCTTACGATAACGAGGGGTTAGCATATATAACAGAAGCACCTTCTCTAGTAGTACCAGAGAATGTACAGTCAAATTCAACGACGTTTAATTTACCGTTTATTTCTCTTGGTAATATCGGTCAAGGGAAATTGATGGTCATTGGAAATGCGTATTACAACAGTGTACTTCGTTGTCCAAATGGTTACAGTTGGAATGGCTCTGTCGATAAAAATGGTGAGTGTGGAGTAAAAAGTGACAGCGATGACATGAAAAATTTCATGCAAAATACGCTCAGTTACTTAACCAATAATGCGTATAATCCAACAACTGGCTCAATTAATATAGGCACAAACATTGACCGTGTCTATTTTACACGAGGCGGGCAAACTACGGGGAACAGTACTGAGTTTACTCTACACCCTGATTTTAAAGCAAAACTCTCCACAATAAATCAATTTGGAAACATTAACCCACAAGAGACTCCATTACTCATATTAAATGGATTTGAATATTTAACCAGTTTTAATGGTAATGGTTATGCCATACCATTAAGTGCAGTAGTCTCTCAACCTAAGTTAACTGAAAAAGACATTACAGATCTTATTCAATATGTTGAATCAGGTGGTTCAATATTGATTATGGAAACTGTGCTGGATAATTTGAAGGGTAACAGCAGCGGACCATATACTCGCCTATTAGATAGCGCCGGGTTATCTATGGGTGTGAATAAAAATACCGTATTGAATGGGAGTTCTGGAAATTACAAGTTTCCAAGAAATGTTCGTGAAGAGGGTATTTGGGTTTATGAGCATTATCCACTTACTGATAATGACACCCCATATACGATCACTGATGAAGGTAAAGTTGAGTGGACATACCAAATCAACAATAAGCCTCAAGATAAACCCAAACTTGAAGTAGCTCGTTGGGTTGAGATGAATAATGAGAACAAAGAGATCACGCGTTATGCGTATATTGATACGAAAGGGAAGAGTGAGGCAGATATCGCCACAGAGAAAGCTTCAATCCTAAATGCGTTTCCAGGGTTGGCTGAGTGTACAAAAAATGATTATCATTATGAGGTCAACTGTTTAGAGTACCGTCCTGGTAATCAAATTCCTCTTCGTGGTATTAATCCACAATACACTCAACTACCACTTGATGAAGCAACCGCGAAATCAATGGTACAAGCGGCTGATTTGGGAACAAATATTACTCGACTTTACGAGCATGAGCTCTATTTCAGAACAAAAGGAAAATCAGGCATTCGTTTAAATGAAGTTGACCTTAATCGGCTTTATCAGAATATGTCGGTTTGGTTATGGAATAATGAGCCTTATCGCTATGAAAATACCAGTAATGATGAGTTAGGTTTTAAAACATTTACTGAGTTTTTAAACTGCTACACTCAAAATAGCCATTCAGGTACAAGCTGCCCAGAGGCGTTGCAAAACATTTTAGTGCAACAGAAGATGTTGCTTGGTGATAAAACAACACTTAACCCAAGTTATCCATTAAATTATATGGAAAAACCACTAACACGCTTAATGTTAGGGCGATCATATTGGGATTTAAATATCAAAGTTGATACCACGCAGTATCCGGGTAATGCTACGGGTGGATCTTCTGCAACTATTCCTGTTTCATTATATTCAAATACCGCAAAATGGTTTGCAGGTAATTTACAATCAACCGGTTTATGGGCTCCAGCGCATCAGCAAGTGACTGTATCGGCGCCAACCAATGAGCCAATAGCTATTACTGTAGCACTTGCCGATGATTTAACTGGCCGTGAACAACATGAAAAAGGGTTAAATCGCCCACCTCGTGTCAGTAAAACCTTTACCATGAACAGTGGCAGCACCTCTTTTACCGTTCCTTATGGTGGATTAATTTATGTTAAAGGAAATAGCAAAACAAAAGAGACAGTAAACTTTACCTTTACAGGAGTCATTAAAGCGCCTTATTTCAAAGATAATGCATGGGTTGTTGGACATGATCTAAGTGCCGCAGCACCTTTTGGTGAAATTGAGAGTAATGCTTTTATTTATACTGCAGCAAAGAGCAATTTAACGGCCAATAATATTATACCGTCGAATGAAACAGAAAACGCATTGAGTAAACAAGCTATTTTTAGCCAACAGATTGATCGTTTTGCTGATGCAATGCACGATTTTTATGGCCGAGATGAAACTCAGCGATCAGTACATCAAAAGTTTACCTATCCAGAGCTAGTTGGGCATAAACAGCGATTTGTTAATGATCGACAAATATCTATTGGTGCAGCACATTCGGGTTATCCGGTCATGAACGGTTCATTAAACCCAACAAGCAATAATATTCAAACTACACCACTGAATGACTGGCTATTGTGGCACGAAGTTGGGCATAACGCAGCTGAAGCGCCATTAGTGATACCTGGGGGTACTGAGGTAACAAACAACGTTTTAGCACTGTATATGCAAGATAAATTTAACGGGAAAATGAGCCGTGTTGAAAGTGATATTCGCATTGCGCCTGATTTACTTGCAAATGCCAATGGTCAAGGTTGGGCGATGGGAGGCGCGGGTGACCGTTTAGTGATGTTTGCGCAGCTTAAAGTGTGGGCTGAACAATACTTCGATATTCACCAATGGTACTCTGATACTTCTTTACCTGCCTATTACAGTGATAAAGAGGGAATGAAAGGGTGGAACTTATACCAATTAATGCACCGTAAGGCTCGTGGAGATACAGTAGGTGATGAGAAGTTCGGTGGTATTAACTATTGTCAGATGAACGAGGGTACGCAAGCAGATAAATTAATGCTATGTGCCTCTTATTTAACACAAACAGATTTATCGTCATTTTTCAAAGCATGGAATCCGGGGGCTACTAGCAGTAAAACTCCTGGTTCACCAGAGCTTTTGTTTAATGGTGGAGTCTCTACATTTGGGTATAGCAAATTACAAAGTTTGCAACTTAAACAGCCAGAGAGAAAGGTTGAGTCAATTAACAGTATTACTCTCTAATCACATATAGTGTTATACCGTGCCCCGCCAAAGATGAGCGGGGCATTTTTTATTATTATTGTAATGCCTTTGGCAGTGTAATCACCCACAATTCACTGAGTGACTCAGGTTTTTTTAACGGCTGTAAAGCCAGTGTTGTTGCTACTGGATTATCCTTAAAACTGAGTTTTCCTTGCTGATCCACTTGGTAGTCGGTGATCTTCTTTGCTTTCGGATCTGCGTTAATCAATGTGGGTTGTAGGCCGAAATCATTGTCATTGAGTATGGCAATACGTTGATTATCAATCAGCGCCAGACCTTCCACTTTTTCGTGTTGCCAGCCAAGTTTACGCAGGTCGGCAATCTCACGTTTTTGTGCCAGTGTTACACCGCGTTTAGCCAGTGCTCCAGCATCATCAAATTCAGGCGGGGTACCGTTATTATCAAATAGGGTTAAATCACTGGCTTGAGTAAGATCGACAAGATAAATTTTATTGATCATTTGCTTATCTTTATCACTGCCTTGTTCCACCAGTAAAATACGCTGATTATCGATAGCGACAATATCGCCAATCTTGGCATCTTTGGCTTTTTTATAACTCGCTATATCAATAGGATAACCGTACATTGCGGTTTTGCCTGTTGCGGGATCAAAACTGACAAGGCGGGTAAACTGCGCAGAGTTTTTACTGTTACCTTCGATATCCAACGTACTTTGCACAGCGATTAAAAGCGTGCCATTGGGTAGGCGGGTAACACCTTCAAAACCTCGGTTTGGCTGACGCCATTTGAGAATATTAGGCAGACCTGTTGCAACGCCTTGCTCACCTTGTGCTGGGGTTGGGCCGTATTTCGCCAGAATCTTCCCCTGATTATCAATATTAATCAGGAAAGGGCCATATTCATCACTTAGCCAAAACCCACCTTTGCCATCAGGGGTGATCCCTTCGGTATCCAGCCCGCGTTTATCACTGGTTAAGGTGCGCAAAGTATCACTTAACGCCACTTCATTGGTTGAGCCAATCAGGTTACTTGGCAGTGGGAGCCCGCTGATAGGGCCATCTTGGTCATGTAACGGACGAGTGTTAGTTGCAATGGCTTGGTCTTTGCCAACGCGGATATCCATTAGAAGAGGTACAAAATCTGGATTGGCAAAAATTTTAGCATCTTGTTTGCCAACCGAAGGTGCATCAGCATTTGGACCACGATCAGTGACTGTAGTGAACAGTAAATCACCATTCTCAATACCGCGAAATACCAGCCCAGAGCCAATACCAACAGGCAGCCCTTGTGGAAAGTTTTTGGCAAACTGACCAGAATAACTAACGCGATCTCCTTGAGGAAAGTTGACATTATAGCGTTCAACTTTACTGTCAGCAGCGTGAGATAGCAGGGGAAGCACTGAAGCGAAAAAGAGGCAAAGTGGCTTTACTTTCATGGTATTAACTCGCTGTCAAAATCAGTAAGAGCCAGTAACCTAGTTTATCGAGATGACATTTTAATGACATACCGCACATCAGTGCGCAGAGGTTCAGGCTGATCGAACTTGCGGTGAGGAATATTCAACTGATTACTGAGAATAAGCCGCCGCGTTGTCATACTGAACCTCTACGTCGAGCACAAGCTGCGCTGCAGTATTTGACCATCGGCCAGTTCTTTTCCCATTTTTTACGCCAGCTAAAGGGCCGATGGCAAACAGGGCAGATTTTTTGCGGCAGCGTTAATTTGTGATGTGGCATTGTTAAGCGTCTTGAGTGAATAGACTTTAGTTATAGATATAGCTTATCGCCTCAGGCTTTGGGTTTTTGTTCGATATAAATAATCACTTCACCGACTTTAAAGCCAAATTTGGTGATTTCGGCTTTATTAATCAGGCGATGCTGATCAATAAGGTACATCCAGTCATCAAATTTGACGTTAACGTTTTTACCGCCACTGAGTTCCAGATCTAGCGTATAGCGCCAGTTCATAGCAAAACCGTAGGTATTTCCACCGGCAGTACCGACAATATCACCGGCAGTGCCTTGCCACTTCTGATTAACCTTCTGTAAATGCCAGATGCGCTCTTGTTTTTTGCCATCATCAAACAAGAATTGTTCATGCAATTCGCCTTTGTCCGCGGAGTTCCAGATCCCCTGCATGGTGACACTGAAACGCCGTTGCACTTCACCGCTGCGGTCGGTCACTATGCCATAGCCGACCAAATCACCACTGAAGAAGGTGGGCAGATTCCATTCTGGTGTTTTACCCGCATAGTTTTCCGGTTTTACGCCGCAGCCGGTGACCATGCTTGCTGCTAATAATAAGGGAAGGGCTTTCATGGTTGTTCTCCTTTGAGTTGCCGAGTTAGGGCAGGTTGTAAGCTGTTTTCCGATAGCCAGATTGCCAAAAACGAAGGGCTAAATTGTGGTGCACGTATTTGGCCGATGCGCTGGGCGTTATGGTAGAACTCACCGATATTCGGACTTGATGCATAAAAAGTGAGCGTATCGTAGGGCTTAATATCGGGCCAGATCTGTTCGAGTTGGGTTAGCCAGTTCTGGCGTACTTTTGGTGTCTGGATTTTGAGGCGCTCCCACTCATCGCGTGTGGTGCTGACTAAATCTTCAGCATCGATATCAGTAAAATAGGCAATGGATAAGGCAACTGGATAGGTGTTGGGTTGGTAAACGCCACTGCGGTTTAGCAGGGTGACGCTGTAAATATCGGCCCATAACCAGCTCATGGTGCCTTGACCGACCGGTTTTAACTGTTGGGTGGGTAAGGCGTAGAGCACAGGGCTAAATCCGCACACAACCAAAAGGGCCAGTTGCACTATACAGGGATAGAACAGGCGATGTGGCCAGAATGGGCGGCTTAGTGTGTGGTGATTATCACTCAGAGACATCATCGGGATACCTCGTTGAAATACATCGAACAAAGTAAATAAGCAGGGGGAGCAGCAGTGCCCAGATAGCCGCAATACCGATGATCACCGGTATCAGTGGATAACCAAAACGGACAACACCCAAAGCATATGCAGAAAAATAGGAAAGTGCGCCCCCCAGTGCGCCAAAAAAGATCTGCCAGCGTAGGTGAAACGTAAATAACCAGTTCAAGCCGTGTGGCAGCGCCAAAATAAAACCGACCCATAGTGCCATCATCCATACAGGGAAAGTGCTTGGGAAAATAAACACGCCGGAGTCAGTCAGCAGAAAATCAATGCCAATTCCTAATGCGGATAGCGGTAAGATCTTTAGATCGCGCAGCGGTGTGGGTGTAAGAACCAGATGCAGCAGTACCAGTAGCAGGCAAAGCACGGTCGCATGGAACTGCACTGCCGCGAGCCAATACAGTTCAAAGGCAAAAAAGTGGGCCCAGCGCCAATATTTAGCGTGTAAGCGGGGCATTGAGAGCATTCCATGCCAGTGGGCTCGGCTTGCAGCCGGTGATATGCACGACACTGATAGCGCGCTCTAAAAATCCGGCTTCACAGTAGGCAAAGTAAAAATTCCACAGACGAATGAACTCATCAGAAGCGCCAAGTTGTTGTATGGCGAAAGTGTGCTCATTAAAGGCTGCGCGCCACAAATGCAGTGTGCGGGCATAGTGGTGGCCGAAATCGTGCATCTGCACCACATTCAGATCAGTATGGCGGGTGAGGGTATCGAGTATGACGCTCAGGCTGGGAAGAAAGCCGCCCGGGAAAATATAACGGCGGATAAAATCGGTTTGGCTGCGGTACACCTGATAGCGTTGATCGCGGATGGTGATCCCCTGAATCAGAAAACGCCCTTGTGGGGTAAGTAGCGAGGCGATTTTGGCAAAGTAACTCGGTAAAAAGGCTTCACCGACTGCCTCAATCATCTCGATAGAGACCACTTTATCAAACTGACCTTGGATATGGCGGTAGTCTTGTAACAATATGGTGACTCTATCTTGCAACCCTTCGGCCTGAATACGCGTTTTTGCAAATGCAAACTGCTCTTGCGACAAGGTGACTGTGGTGACTTTACAGCCATAATGCCGAGCGGCATACACCGCCAAGCCGCCCCAGCCACTGCCAATCTCCAGTAGGTGATCGTGCGCCTGTAAATCGAGTGTCTGGCATAGTGTCTTGAGTTTGTTGTATTGCGCGTCAGCCAGTGATTGGTTCGGGTGGCTGAACAGGGCAGAGGAGTACTGCATTTCGGGGTCGAGAAACAGCCGATACATCTCATTGCCCAGATCGTAGTGCTGGGCGATATTTTTGCGTGCGCCCTGTAGGGTGTTACGGGTCAGAAAGTGGCGTAGGCGATTAAGAGGCGCAGTCAGCCAGCGTAAACGGGCTTCGAGCTTATCAAAGACCGCCTGATTACGTGCCAGTAAACGGATCACCTGCACAGGATCGGGGCTACTCCACTGCCCTTGCATCCACATTTCACCGGCGGCGACATCACCGCCCCAGAGTAGTCGGCGATAAAATAGCGGATCATGCACCGTTAATGTGGCGGTGATGCTGTCATCGCGGTGAATCGTCAACCCGCCAACGTGGTCATCATGAATAATTAACGTGCCGTGGGTAATGGCGTGTAAAAATTGCAATACCAGCTTACGGGCATGGCTATTAACGGATGACAGAGTTTGTATACGGGCTGAATCCATACGAGCCTCACGGATGCGGATAAAAACGAAAGCCTTTGAGCAGCATTTTGGCTGCCTGATAATAAATAAGAACAACCACTTTTAGTGTCATCGCCGGAAAACGGCGCAGCAGTTGCCGCGTGCTGGCCTGCGTAACAGGTTGCGCACGTAATGACAAATGCGCGTGAAATACTGCCTGTCGGGTCTGTTTATCAAGATTGGTGATACCGACGGAAAAATGGTCGGGATCATAGTGAATCTGCCATTGGTACTGCATATCCATAGGCATAAACGGCGAAACGTGAAAGGCCTTATCCGTATGCACAGCCTCTGCAGGTAATGGGACCAGATAGTAGTCACGCTCACCCCAGGGGGTATTCGACACTTCAGCCAGCAGATAACGCGGTTGCTGTTGCTGCATAAGCAGATAAAAATTAATTGGGCTGAAATACACGCCAAGACAGCGGGGGTTACCGATAAATAGCACGGTGACATCGTCATTCAATATTGCACCGAGCTGGCGCGCTTTATCCCGTGCAGCTTGGCGCAGTGAACCTTCACCGGAGAGATAATCGGTGCGGCAAAAACGGAGTAATGGAAATCGCCCTAATCGGCTGGCTACCCAGTTTTGGTGCTCAGGCAGATCATCTAGCCACTTTCCCAGCATATAGATCTGATATTTAAAGGCATTTTTTTTCGGTGATCGGCGGCTGTGCAGTACCTCACCGTGCCAGTACAGGGTGTGCGGCAATGTATCGGCGTGGGCAGTCGGCTTTGTCATGGGAATACCACGCCGAGCTGCCGTGCGATATCGACCGCACTGCGCACGCCATCTTCGTGAAAGCCGTTGTACCAATAAGCACCACAAAAATAGGTTCGGTTAACGCCAGATATCTGATCACGCTGTTGTTGTGCCCAGATCCCTTCCGGTGTAAATGTCGGGTGGTGGTAACGTAAGCGTTTGATAATACGATCTTTGGCAATAGGGAAATGTGGGTTTAAGGTGACACAAAAGGTATGTGCAGACGTTATTCCCTGCAAAATATTCATGTTATAGGTGATTTGCGGTAACGCGTGTAGATCTGGTTGCAGGCGGTAGTTCCAACTGGCCCATGCCAAACGGCGTGTAGGTAATACGCGGGTATCGGTATGTAACACAGCTTCATTTTCCGCATACGGCAGTGCGCCGAGGATATGCTGCTCATTCGGCGTTGGCGCGTCTAGCAGTGCTAGCGCCTGATCGCTATGGCAGGCAAAGATCACTTTATCAAAGGTCTGCATTTGACCACCGGCTTCTATCTGCACCGTATCGGGTAACCTTCTAACACGCTGCACCGGTGTGGCTAAACGTACCGTGGCGCGTAAGTCTTTCATCAGGGGCTCAATATACTGGCGTGAGCCGCCTGGGATCACGTACCACTGCGGGCGGTCTGCTACATTCAGCAACCCGTGGTTGGCAAAAAAACGTGCGAAAAACAAAAAAGGGAATGCCAGCATTTGCTGCACGCTGGCTGACCAGATAGCGGCACCCATCGGCAAAATATAGTGTTGCTGGAAAAAAGAGCTAAAGCCGTGGCGATGTAAAAATGTGCCGAGTGTGGATGTATCGTTCGCCTCTATTTGGTGCAGCTCGGCGCTCGCCAAGCGGTTAAAACGCAATATCTCAGCGATAAAGCGATAAAACGTTGGGCTTAATAGATGGCGGCGACGGGCGAATAGGGTGTTTAGATTGTGCCCGTTGTATTCAAAATCATTGTGACCACAGACCGAGAAACTCATTTCGGTTTTTTGTGCTTTGACGCCGATGCGGGTAAGTAGCTGATTAAAAAGTGGATAGGTGCGATCGTTAAATACGATAAAGCCGCTGTCGATACAATATTGGCGGCCATCTAGTTCGATATCGTGGGTGTGGGTATGGCCGCCCAAACGTGATTGTGCTTCAAACACGGTGATATCGTAATGCGGATCGAGCAAGTGGGCGGCTGTTAGCCCTGAAATTCCTGAGCCGATAATGGCGATCCGTTCCATGGATTATGTCCTTTTCAAGAGTCGGGCCAGCCAGCGTTCGGGTAAAAGCCGTAGCAGTTTTAGGCTGAAAATAAACAGTGCTGGAAAACTGATGATGGGCCGACTTTTTTCAATTCCCTGAATGATGTGTGCAGACGCGGTTTCTACGCTGATTATTCCTAACATCGGGAAGGTATTTTTATCGGTTAACGGGGTTTTGATAAACCCCGGTTTGACTAATAGCACATCAATACCGTGCGAGCGAAGATCTAGACGCAGTGATTTGGCCAGATAATCTACAGCGGCTTTGGATGCGCCATAGGCTTCGGCACGTGGCAGCGGTAATAGGGTGACGGACGAGCTGATAAAAACCACTTTGGCGTGTGAAGCTAGGCGGGGCAGGAGATAGTGCAAACTGTAGCCAAGGCTTTGCACATTGGTATTTATCACGCGCTGAAACAGGGCTGCATCAAAGTGCAGCGGATCGTCGATATATTCACAGGTGCCAGCATTGAGGATCAGCAGATCCCACTGTTGTAACTCAGGCAGTTGTTGGTAGGTGTGCTCTTCGGTGAGATCACCGCAAAAGACGTCGATACCCGCTGCTGTTAATTGGGCGATTTTCTCTGGGTTACGCCCAATACCACTAACCTGCCAGTGGCGTGCCTGATAATCGTAAGCCAGTTGCTCACCAAGGCCAGAGGTGATTCCGGTGATTAAAACTCGCTGTGGGGAAGCGGTGCCAATATTCTTAGATTGCATCATGGTCAGCCTCATCATTAGGTTGCGAGAACGCCTAAGAGTAGTCAGCCGCTGATAGGCAGGTTTTGCCTGCTTACCCATGCTTTTGGCCTACCGCTATATAGTTATGACAATCTGTTAATAGAGAGTAAAGGAAAATAGCGGCAAACAAACAAGGTGAACGTTAAAAGAATAAAGAAACTTTTTTATAACGCTGGTGGTTATAAAAATGTGGCTCGCAAAACGGCCAAGTGCAAGTGGGAAGAGAAATCATATCAGCGATAAAATAACAGTAGATGATTCTGTGTTTTTACTCTCATGGAGCAAGGAAGCTACCGATGTTTGATCCTAAAGATATCTATAACCCTCGTGAGTTCCGCGAAGGTGAACGAGCAGATTTGGGTTATTCTGCTGGAGAAAGACCTTCGTATCATGAATCGAAAAGAAATGATTGTCATGATGGTTGTGTGCATAAAGAACGCACATCGAGTCATTGGTTGTCACCTGCATGGTTTTTCTTTTTAGGGTTTATGACGGCTTTGTTCATTGCGTATCGCTGGCCACTGTTGTTCGTGCATGTGTTAACTGAGTTTTGTCATTTTTTTATGCGCATTGGCGGGGGTGTTATAGAGTAAGCTATCACTCATAATGAGCGAAAAATTTGGGTAATATTTAGGTAGTATTTATTGCTAGCTATCTCAATGGATCTTTTTATCATGCATTTTCTACAAAATGATATGTAAGGCAATTATATCCAGTGTAGTTGTGTTGTAATCGCCCACGATAGTGATTTTATGGATAGTGTATCTGCCTAGACACAATTTAAGGTGATTTTAACTAGTAGTAATTCATTTTAAGGTGAAAAAATATGATAGATGTCAAGGAGTCATAAAGTCGAGGCGATGTAAGTAGTAAATCTGTGATTCAATGAGTTAATGTTTTAAATATATGAATATGACAGGGTTATGTTGTGAGCTCAATCTCTCTTCGCAAAGCTCTTGGCGTCTTAGCTAAATCATCTTCTTTTTCAGTAAAAACAACAAGTAATCGTAAACTTGATGTTTATGATGATCTAAAAGAGTATCTCTATATTAAGCCTGAAATTGAGTTTGAATTTGAAAAATTTCTAAGCAACTTAAAGAAAGGCGAGTGTGTGTTTTTGTGTGGTAGTAGTGGTGATGGTAAATCAGAACTATTATCTAGAAGCTATGAAAAATATAGTAATCGCTACACTTTTCACTTGGATGCAACGCACAGTTTTTCTCCATATCAATCTGCTATTGACGCATTAAATGAGGTGTTCGATCAGCTCGGTGAGGGACATCCACCATTAGTCATTGGCATCAATATTGGTATGCTGGCAAACTTTGCAAAAGAGGGAGCGGAGCGACATCAACATTTACGTAATGTGATTGATAAATACCTTGATAAAGGTGAGTCGTTTCAAGGTCTATATAGTTTTTTTGATTTTGAATCTTATCCTAAGTTTCGCATCAGTGACGCTGATAATAGTTACTCTACGTTTATGCGTGAATTGCTACAGCGTTTAACAAAGGAATGTGATGAAAACCTATTTCATATTATAGCTTTGGGCGATGAGTCTAGAAACATTGAGCGGAGGATTACAACAAATTTTAGATTGCTTGCAAATGATGGAGTGCAAGAGGTAATTATTAGTGCCTTATTTAAAACGAGGTTATTTAAAGGGCAATTCATTACTACGCGAGCGTTATTAGACTTAGTGCACCAGCTTTTGGTTGGTGATGGTTACTTATTTGATAATTTATTTTGCGGTCAGCATAATGAGCTGAGCGCCCGGCTGTCTGATTTTGACCCCGCGCTAATTCATACAAAGGCTATTGACCAATTTATTCTTCGCTATGAATTGAATTTACCAGATCAAGACCTTGATTTATTTATGACTGAGATAAATAAAATTGGTATTGAATTTAATTACTCAAACGAGCCTCCTAGGGAGGCGGCATCGCTTATACGACTATTTTATCTGTTAAAAAATAGTGAGTTAGGTAATAACTACCACCATAGCTTCCGTGCTGATTTTGAGGAACAATTACTCGAATGGTATACAGCAGTTTGGCTACAGCACAACCAGTATCTTGGGGAGGGCGAAAGCCAGTTAGCTCTACGTAGTTTCTATGTGAAAGAGCTGATTCCTGCGATTTTTGTCTATGCAAATCGTAATGCTCCTGAACTTTCAAAACGTGAACTTTCGCTTGGTCAATTTGGACAGTGCCACGTTGCAGCCCCTGTTGAGTTGAAAGCTGACTTTAATTCAATTAAGCAAAAGCATGTAGAGAAACACGATCACTTTTGCGCGTATTTGAAGGTTGGTGATCAGCTCTTAGAACCGATGACGATTAATCTCAATTTGTTTGAGTTAATTTGTAAACTCAACAAGGGGTATCGGCCAAACAAGTACGATAAGAATGCAATCGTAATGCTTGATGAGATGGTAGAACAAATCCGCTCAGTCGCAAAAAAAAGTCCTGAGCTTCACTATTTCGAAGGCGATCAGCATTATCGTCTAGGCCTAGATGACGACATGATCACTGTAGAGGGGACTAGATAGCTGTGTCTCTGTATCCAATTCCTTTCGGATTAGCTCCTGCTGATAAAAACATACTTACTAATTACTGGCCTATTCGTAATAAAGGCAATGAGTTTGACTGGGATACCGTGACTGGTGTTGTGTTAAGTCTTGCCCTACGAAAGCAGGTGACGTCTTATGAATTTGAACAGTTTAAGAATGAGTGTAAAGATCGGTTTGAAGACAAACTTGATGACCCCAATTTTTGGCCGGTATTAGAGCGCGCTTATTTCTCAAATGACTCGCTGTATCGCATTTCACCGCTGTTTTTATTGTTCAAAGCCAGAGGTAAAATGGAGGGGAAAGCCGATCTTTGCACTCCAGATAAGAGATTGTGTAAATTTTTTGCAGCTCTTATGGGTGATTTCTTTCTCGAGGATCCGCTCGATGATCGGCTCAACTTTGTTGAGCAAGAGCTATTGTCAGTTTTGCAAGACAACCTGCAAAGTGGCAGTTTGGTAAAAAATGATGATGAGCAACCTTATCTGCCTTTTTTGAATACCGTATTTCGTGAGGATATTCGTTTTCTTGCAGCAAACCCTCAATATCTGCTGCAAGCGTTGCCCGGCACGCTCAAACTTTATGCTTTTGCCTACTGTGCTCAGTTGGCTTTAAATGTAACCGATTGGCAAAACGAACCACAGAACAAGCCTCTCTATTTTATTCTTGATTCAGAAAAAGCTAGCTCGGAACGAATGTCTGTAAAACGTTCGGGATACAAGTTGCTAGCTGCTGCCAGTGAACGCGTTTTCCCGCTCCTTTCTGCTCTTGAGGCGCTTCAGTTACAGGGAAATGCAAAAAAAAGACCTCTTTGGCAGGTTTATCGTGATGCCTCACAATACGTTAACCAAAAGGAGTTGCTTGAGGCATTGAATAACTATCTACAGGCCTTTAAAGAAAAGCGCAAATTACAGTCTGTACGACCTTTGACTAACAATGTAGCGGAAGCTTTTGAACAGCTCAAAGAGTTGGCATTGGAGCAATTCCGTGATGTTACAACTACTCGTTGCGGTGTGAACAAAAAATATGTCAAAGAGTTGGAGGATAAGTTTTTAAGTGATTTTATTCAGGCCCGAGGATCAGCTGGTCGTACCCTAGTGTTGAATCAGGATCAACTGTTATTGCTGACTAATCTTACCATTGGTAAGGCTGAAAAGCTGCGTTTACACGAACTGCGCAAAGGGTTCGAGTTGAGAGGTTTTTATCTTGATAATCAGTCATTGCAGCAACTGGTGAGCTTCTATGAGCGAATGGGTAATGTAGAAAGAATGAGTGATAGTGGAGATGCTGTGTATGTCCGTAAGACCCTTTGAACATTTTCTGGCCGAGCGCTTTATCGAATGGGTGAGTGCAGACATTGAGCCTGGCTCTCGTTACCAGTTTAAATCCCCTAGCACTGATAACGGATTCAGGTTATATCAATCGCTAGTGACTTTTGCTGCTACAAATTCATTAGCTACAGCTGATGGCATTGCTCTGCCATATATAGAGTGTAATGGCGTGCGAGTTTTACCCGTATTACATGGTGACACGCCAGGATTTACTGAGAACTATATTTCGCGCTTACGCGACCTAGTGGCTGGGCGCAGTGGAGAATTTGAGAAAACAGCCTTGCTGATTATTCATAATAGCATGCTGGATACCCTGATCAATAGTGCGCTTGATTTGGGTGCTCCCGGAGTAGTCTGGCATCCCGATTACCTCTCACAACAGCTTAGTACTCTCATTGATATTGGCAGTAACAATAAAGAGTTGTCAGCCTGTTTACTCGAGGAGCAGCTCGCACTGATTACAGAAGATGGCGCGACTGTATTTGGTTTTGCACCTCTATTTAGTGCTCTCGATCAGGATGGGGTACTGGAGTTTGATGAACTTCAGCTATTCGATGATCCTGTCATTTTGAACTGGAGTGGGAAAAAGACGCAAATCAGCAAAAGGTTGCAAGCCAACCGCAAGCTGCGGCGAGAGATTGAAGATGCGGTGGAGCATTACGACATCGATCAACTCGAAAGTGTTCTTAAAGAGTTCAGTGCTAAGTTTATTCGTGAGCATTTTCAGGATGACCGCTGGCGTGAGCTAGAGTTTGAAGCCTATCTCAAAGAAATAGAAGCTAATAAAACACAAAAACTGCAACTAGAAGAGGTTGCTGTTGATTGTGGTTTACTGCAGCAAAGAGCCAAGAGCCAGACCAAATCAGGCCAACGTGAGCTAAGTATGCTGATCCAGCTTCCGCCTGGAGAAAAATTCCTCAACCTCTCGCTTACTTTCATCGGCAATGATTTGAACTCTAGTCAGTTCAAACTGATGCACAATGCATCGCTCAAAAATGTGGTGACTTACTCAGTAAACAAGGCGGGTGGTAAGCGTTGTTGGACAACGGTGTCGCTGCCAGTAACGGGAGAGCCAACTTTTTTTAGTCTTGAACTCAAAAGAGACAACCGCTCTGAAGAGTACAAATTTCGCTGTCTAGTTGTAGAGCAAGGCAATTTTTATTTCGATGATTTGCTGCATTGTTTTAGAGTTGATGCAGGTAAGCAACGACTAACATTTTTGCTGGAGGAGAACAAATTTAAAGTTAATCCAGAGCAAAATACCATCATGTACTTGTCTGGCGATGATGAAGAAGTCGATTGTAGTACTTGTGGTTGGGTGAACTTTGATGCCTTGGCCGAGCAGAGTGAATTGACCCAATTCGATTTGGTTAATGGTGAGTATCGCTTGCCGATCAATATTGAAGGGCCTACCGCTGATGAGAGCATTTGTGTCCCGCTTTTGTTTGACCGAGATCGTTTCAGCAAGTTGCTTAGAGATGATCGTAATGCTGAGTATTTACGAGCCAAAAGCAAGATTATTTTCGATAACAGTGAAAGTGGCGTAGTTGGGATTCGTCAGCAGTTGCTGAATCTTGAAGCTCGCATGGTTGATGAGCGGTCGCTGTATATCGGTTTGAGCGCTGATCCCATGTATCTAACGGCGATTAGTGGCGCATTCTCTTCTTTGCATAGTGCTTATGCCGCCCTGTTTGATTATTTGCAACACCATAAAACATTACCTAGTTTGGTTGCTTGGGGGGACAATTATTGTGCTCTTGTGCAGCGGGTATTGGACGCTTATGAGGCAGCACTAAGAGAGATTCCTACTAATGCGGTGTTGTCGCTTCAACATAAGCAATTGATGCGCATTGGCTTGTGCCGTCAGGAAGAATGGCTTCGAGTTAGTCCGTTGCATCCTTTAGTATTAGCCTATCACCAGCAGCTGGTGACCGAGATAAAAGCCGATCGCGATGAGGATGGTGCTAGTTCCTTTGCTGAATTACCTGAGGTGACCCGCGAGCGTTTAGTTGCATCGGGATTGCTGCCTTTCGTTTACGACAATGATTCAGGTTATGCC
The DNA here is from genome assembly GCF_051652165.1 of Plesiomonas sp. Taxonomy (GTDB): domain Bacteria; phylum Pseudomonadota; class Gammaproteobacteria; order Enterobacterales; family CAMTGL01; genus Plesiomonas. The sequence continues at coordinate 463,714 of NZ_JBOFTR010000016.1, read as the reverse complement.
CATTTGCTGCCTGTGCGAGAGAACTGTGTTTGGCTTGATGTGGTGCCACAAAAGCAGGAAAGCTACAGCTATATCAAACGGTTAGTTCGTGATAAATTGGCCGAGTTTACACAAGCCTATTCCCGCTTATTCAGTGCGGGAGCTAAGAGCAGTCTGATCGTCAATGCCATCAATCAAGCGAACGCAGCAGAGCTCTTCCTCGGATTAATCGAGCATTTCAAACTTCATAAAGAGCAGGCGATCGCTATTCATGTGAACTTTTATGATGGGCAGTTGCAGTTTAATGATTTTGACCGCTTTTCTGAAATGTCTTCCTATGATGAGTTGAAAACTTGGCTAGGTTTGAATACCACCGCTTTGCGGGCAGAAGCCGATATGTTGATTGATCTTATTCGTAGTGGTTTGACCTATAGTAAGTTCACTTTACCTAACGAGAATGAGCAGTTTACTTATGCCCATTTGGCGTTTTTCCGCAATCAGGAACCGGTAGAATGCCGTCCTATCAAGATTGATGAGGCTTTGAGTGGTGTACTGTGTAATGGTTTGATTGCTGGCGAAGCGTCAGAAACACAAGGTACGGCCTATTTCACCGCGTTTGGCTTGCGTGGTGTAGAATATCAAGAGGTGCAGTCCCTACGTATGGCCCATATGTTGGGTAATTTATGGCAACCGGCTAGCCAGAGTAATGCTCAATATTTAGAGACTAGTTTGGGGCTGGCGGTCAGTGCCAATTTCAAGGCGTTGTTAGCTCGTTCTTATGACAGTGCGTTGTGGACGACAATTATCGATCCTAAGGTGACTTTAGATTTCTTTACTAGTCAGCAAGATGTGGTATTGCTCCACTACTCAGATCAATATACCAGCGCGACTGGTTATGATGCCATCACTGTGACCAAGCAAGTCGATTTATTTAAACGTTTGCTGCAAAAAGAGGGGCATGGCGAAGGGGATACTCTACTCTCCGAATTCAACGCCTTTAATGGTGAGTGGCTGCTTAAAATGCTCACTGCTAATGATAAGGAGCGCAAAGAAAAGAACGGAATCATTGGTGCTTATAAGTTTGTCTCTGCACTACTGCGACAATCCGATATTTGCTGGGTGCCCCTGTCTGTGGCCGAGATGATTCGAGTATCGGGCAATGTAGGGCTCAAGATGAACGATAGTGAGTTCTCTCGTCATGTACATGGGTATCGCAAAGGGGCTATTTCCGATGATGTGTTGTTTGTTGGCTTTAAAGGCAAGCAACTTTATTTGCTGCCTTTGGAGGTTAAAACGGGGGTTAGACCAGACTTTGCTTATGCTGGTCAACAAGCATTGGAACTCAAACGCTATTTAACAGAAGAAGTGCTTGGGCCTAATACGCTAGCCTCGCGGTTTTATCGTAGTCTATTTATTCGCCAAGTACTGATGCAGGTCGACAAACTTAGTCTCTATCAGGTTATGCAACCAGAGCAGCTCGCGCCATTAATGGCCGACCGGGAGTGGTGGCTGAAAGGGGAGTACACCTTATCTAGCGTGTTAGATTACCCTGAAGGCTTTGTGGTAGCTCATATCGAAAACGATACCTTTTTTAAGCCTCACTATCAAATGACCGAGCGAGGTGTGCTACAAGTTGAATTGCCCTATGCCTTGTTAGGTAGTCTTATTCAGTCCTCCAATGCTCCAGCGCTTGATGAGTTAGTGACCCTCTGCCACGTAGATAAACAATATTTGCTGGGGCAGAGAGATGAGGTGGTAAAGCTTGAATCTGGCTCTGGGGCGCGCCAAAACGGAGGAGACACTGCGGTAGTGGATGCTGCGTCAGCGGGTGGGGCGCAAAACACCGATGACTTGGTTATCCCAGTTGTGGTTGAAAGTAAGCCAGCAAAGCCTTTGCGTATCCTGTTTGGCCATGAAGCACTGCGGCAAACTCCGCTCTATTGGGAGCCAACTAATACCGCTCGTTTTATGAATACTAATACTGGCATTATAGGCACTATGGGTACCGGTAAGACTCAGTTTACCAAGTCGCTAATCACCCAGCTGATGCGTCAGCAGCAGAACAATGTCAATGGCGCGCCGATCGGGCTGCTTATCTTTGATTATAAATCTGACTATGTTGATGATGCTTTCAGTCAGGCTAATCAAAGCAAGCGATTACGCCTTCATCATTTACCTTACAACCCGCTTTCACTCTATGGTGATATGCCGATGCTGCCGGTTCATACCGCTACGGGGTTTGCTGAAACCTTAGCTAAAGCCTTTGGTCTTGGCCCAAAGCAGCAGTTACGACTGCGTAAGTTGATCCTTGATGCCTATGAGTTGGCTGGGATTAGTAAGTCGGACTCCAGTACTTGGTCAAGGCCTGCACCTACTTTGGCACAGGTTTGGGATCTGTATCTTGAGCAGGATAAGGTAGACGAAGATTCTCTTTATGCCGCACTCGATTCGTTGATCTCTTATGAGATCTTCGAAACGATGCCAGATGACGTGAGTTCCTTGTATGAGTTACTCGATGGAGTGACAGTGATCGAGTTAGCCGGCTATTCTCCCCAGATTCAGAATCTTGTAGTGGCACTTACGTTGGATCTCTTCTACTCGCAGATGCAAAAACGCGGCAAGCCACAAGTGGAGGGGGACTATCGCCAGATTACTAAGATGATCCTAGTTGATGAGGCTGACAACTTCATGTCTCAGGATTTTCCTAGTCTGCGTAAGATCTTGAAAGAGGGGCGTGAGTATGGCGTTGGAGTGATTCTCTCAACCCAGGATTTGAGCCATTTTAAAACGGGTGAGAACAACTATGGCTCTTATATTTTGACCTGGGTGGTACATCGCGTTGCCGAGATTAAGAATGCCGATATCAAGGCAATTTTTAATAAAGATGATAAGAATGAGCAAGAGCAATTAATGGAAACTATCCGCAAACTAGATAAACACTTTAGTCTCTATATTGATGGAGATAAAAAGCTGTCTATGATGCGAGATAAGGCTTTTTGGGAGTTGTAAATATTATGCTGAATGATGATGCAAGTAATAGTTGTTATAACGATGTTGTCTCTTATAAGAAGCATATTGAAAATAAAAAATTAGACGAGGAAGTTATCACTTTGCGTGAGTGGTATGAAACAACCAAACATCATACGGATGAAATAGAGATGTATATGGTTGGCTTTAAGAATCTCGGCAGATTAGGTAAAGAACTACATAATCGGGGAGTCCCACGGGTTACTGAACGTTATGGTGATAATATTCTGACGCATGTTGAAGCTACATATAAACGGCATGTTTTAAATTATGCTGCACCTTTATGTGCGGTTTCTTGTTTGTACTATAAGAAATGACGAGGTAATAGGTGGTATAAGGTTAGATTGGTTCTATTTGTTATTTAAAATAGCCATCCTGAATTATTTCTGATATTAACGTTATTTTCTGAAACTAGAACTGACAGTTACCAAGGTAAGGTAACTGTCAGAAAAAATAAATTTATTTATTTTACAAGTGATTGGCGAGTAAAAGCAGGCTGCGATGGTTTCTCAATGATGAAATACCATCTTCGACATGAGATGCCCATGCTTTTATCCACTCTTTATGTTCGAGATCTGGATAAATCATCTTCAATACGAGTTCTGTAACCGTTAGCGTGTCACCTAACCAAGTTATTTTGTCTAATACTAAGCTACCATCAAGTTTTTTATTTTCTGGATGATAACGAAATCCTGATTCAATTGAGCGGAAAAAGGCGAGGCGAGCTGCTATGTTGGGAGTAATCCCTGTATAGGCCTTGAGCCTCTTAAGTTGCTCCTCGGTTTGCTTATTTAATTGCATTCGGTTTGGTAACATTAGTGTTTCTCCGAGGCCTTAATATACTCACCTTTCCAAGAAAAATAACCCTTGGTAAGGGTTGATGACCTGGTTGAAGCGTTAAATTCAATTTGATAAGAGTGTGATATATCATCTGCCAGCGCCGAAGCGAAATAATGCTCATCTACCTCTGTGTCGGTGGAGAGTAATATTACTTGGTGGCTTGCATATGGGAAGTAATGATGGATTAATTTGTCACGATGGTGTGAATCAAGACGCCCCAGTGGGGTATCAATAATGACTGGTAGTTGCCGTCCAGATGTTTTTGCTAATGCATCTAGAATTGCAATTGCATAAATTTGTTTCTCGCCAGCAGAAAGTGATTTTCTATTAATTACAATACCTGTTTCATCTACTAGCTCAACATCAAAGGTGTAGGGATTGATCCTTGCTTTGATTTGCAAGTCTTCCTTCCTAGCCAATTTTCGATAGGCCAGTTCAAAATGTTGCTCCAGTGTTTTCACTCGCGCTTGGGTTAATATATCGCTGTATTCATCTAGCAGGCTGATAGTTTCATTGGCATATTGCACGGCACTCACGGCACCATATTGCTCTCTGGCTTTATCGTGCAGTTTTTGGGTTTGACGGGCGCAATCAAGTTGATTCATTACAGCTTGTTTGGCTTGCTCCAGTAGCGTCTTGTATTTGTGGCGCTCTTCTTGCCGCTTACTGTCCATGTCTCGTAGAGTTTGGAATATATCCATCAGCTGTTCGTCATCAGGCGCCCGCTCAATATTGCTGGCCGCTTGCTCCAGTTGATGCTCAACCTCAGCCAATTCACGACGCTGTGCATCAAATTTGCGCCAAGCCCGTTGGCAATCCGCACTGATTGCTGCGATGATAACGTGAGTCTCGCGCTCAGAGATATCAAAGAGGACGTCACCTTGCGGCTTGTTGGCCATAAAGCTGTCAAGCTGCTCTTCGAACGCTTGGGTTGTGATGGCCAGCGTCTCTTTGCCTTTAAAGCCGATATTGGTTTTGAGCTGTTCGAGAAAAAGATTAAGCTCTTGAGAAAAGTTGCGGGCTCGTTTTATCTCGATTTCTTTGGTTAGTTGTTGTTGCAGTTTGGCCATGGTATTGGGGGCCAGCGCAAAGGGGAGGGAGCCATCACATTCATGGCGCAGACTCTTTTCAAGCTGTTCTTTTTCTTTTACCAGTTCAGCAACTTTCTGCTGCTCCTGATTTTTTGTCCGCGCAAATGCACCACCTTGTGCTGCCAGCATGGCTTCATATTTCTGAATATCCTGGGTAATCAGGCCAATCCTTGCCATCACCAAGTCAGCTTCAAATCGATAATGTTCTGCCTGTTTGGCAAACTGTTTTTTATTCTGCTCCAGCTCGGCCAATTTGAGCTGTTGTTGGGTGCCCAGCTCTTTGGCTCCTTGCTGCTTTAAATAGATGCCAAGGTCGGTGCGGAGTTTGGCTATCAGATCAAGGCCGAGCAGGCGGCGTACCGCGGTTTGCAGAATCTTACCTGATTCATCTTCTGCTAATGAGGCGATTTTTTCGCCATCAAAAAAGAAGAGGTCAGCAATACCGTGTGGGATTAATTCATTGAGAAAGCCCTGACATTGCTCATAGTTGAGTTCGTCCAGCGACGCCCCATTTTGTAACAGTTTAAGCCGGTCTTTTTTGTTGCGGCTCCAACTGCGAATAACGGTAAACTCAGATTCAATACCTGCCTGGTTATAGGTAAACACCAGTTCGATAGAGGCATCTTTGGGTTGCTGGGAGACACTAACTCCGTTATGGATCAACGCTGTCAGCTGGTCGATATAGTCCTGATTATGGATTAAGTTATCAAAAGCCAGACGACCGTAGAGAGCCAAACGGATCGCAGACAAAATAGAGGTTTTACCAGCTCCGTTTAGCCCACCGAAAAGTACAATAGGCCTGTCGTGTCGCTCATGTTCGCGTTTTTGTGGAGTCAGTTCTATTTCGTGGTGGCTACGAAATACACGAAAGTTATGTAAGACCAACTTCTTAATGATCATTTCTTACTGCCTCACTAAACAGCGCTGCCATATCGTCGGCTTGTGCCAATTGCTTTTGTAATTCAACCAGCGAGCGTTCTATTTGTTCTACTTCTTCTTGATAGAGATCGCGTTCATTACGTTTTTGTAGCTGTGCTTGCTTCTGCTCTATAGCGTCGAGACTGCCCCAATCCTGTTTCAGGATGGTTCCTATTTTGGCAAAGACTCCTTGGCGGCGACTTAGACCTTCAAGCGATACTTCCAGCTCTATTAGCTTCATCACCATTTCGGGCTCGACATCATAGCCTTGGCTGAGCTTTGCTAGCAGGTCTGCGTCGCTGGCGTTAAAGCGTGACTGATCATCGATTAGCCAGTCGAGATCTTCGCCATAAACCTTACGATATATAGCTGGCAGCGAGTCATTCCAATCCGGCTCGTTAGGGTCGGTTAACCACTCTTGGCGAATTGCATGCAGCTCTGGTTTTGTGATTAGAGTGATGGTATGACCATGTAAATTGAGATCACGCTCCATCTTAAGCAGCTCTTTAAGCCACTCCTTGCGGTATTTTAGCCAATAAGGGCCGGGTACGTGTTTGCGTTCGTCGCTGAGTGCTTCCCCCTCTTTAGCGTATTGATAGCTCACTTTTCCTGTACGGCGCTTGTAGTTGCGATAGGTATCTTTTTGCGCAGGCTCTGTCGTCAGTGCTAACTGATTGCGGAACTTGAGCAGAGGCAACATCCAATCTTCCCCATTTTGGATCAGGCTCTCCATAGCTCGGTCTTTGGTTACTACTGTACAGGTCCAGCAACCAAAGCGTGAGTTACCACAAGAAGGAGTGCTGTCATCAATCACTAAAGGGCATTCACCTTGACCGGATGAATCCATATAGAGGGTCCAAAGCGCGCGGTTATTGCCTCCCCAGGGATTCTCCCATTCTTCCACATCATCTGGCGCATATTTGAAGGCGCCACGCAGCAGTTTCCAGACATCTTCTACATCCCAAGTATCGATAGGGGTGTAGATGAAAGCATTGGCTAGTGTGGTATGACGGGCAAGACGGGTGCCATCAATCTTATGCTTGGCAATCACTTGAGCACGGGAAGCGCTCTCACTGCTGCGAGAACCGAGCACAACAATCACTTCTTCAAATTGACTTACTTTGTCTTTTATAAAATCACTTACAGGGTTGATTTTCATCCGCTCAGTGCACCAGCGGAAGCTACGTGTTGGGGCTGGATAGCCTTTACCTAGCAGATTTACCCAAAATGTTTCATGTGTTTTGGGGACAACCGGGTGAGCTGTAATTGGTAACGCATCACGCTTGGCGCCTTTTTCGATTTGCTCCATGGTGCGAATGATCAAATCGACAACAACAGGTGTCTCGACTAATGTGTCTGATGAAACGACGAAGACATCTTTGTGGCGCATTTCAGGCGGTAAACCCAGTAGTGCGAGATAGACCAGTGTCAGCACAGCAGAAGAGTCTTTTCCTCCGCTATAACCTATGACCCAAGGACGTTTGTCTGCGCAATAGATGCGTTGTACTTCAGCCACGTGCTCTGCCAGCAGACGGCCGACAAAGAGCTCGGTATTGATGAAATCTTCGTAATCGGCCAGATCATGGGCCTGAATCAAGGGGTTCATTGGGAGATAACCTGAGTTTCAAGTACCTTTTCCTCAGGTGTGAGGGAGAGGTTTAATAAAGTTTTAAGTCCGTTACAGGTAAGCTGGAGTGCAGTCGTTGATTTGCTTAGCTTGCCATGAGACATGGTTCTGCGAACCCATTCTGGATTGGTTTTACGCCAATCAATAGTTTTAATCTTGCAAAGGTCTGTTTGCCAAGTGTCCGGATTTTCACTAATTAGGTATCGGCCAAGCATGCCTAAAGCATGCAGACCTACACCGTGAGAATGGACATATTCTTGTCTGAGTTGAGCTGGAGATACTTCCTTACGGCTGGCCATCTGCCAATCAGGCATGTGGTCGTAGACTGTTTTCCAATAGATAGCGGCCAATTGAGCTTCTTCATCTGTGCAACCCTCTTTAGGCCCTTTGCCTAATAGTGCTCGAGTTGCCTGCTTTATGCTGCTCAAGGTAAACAGTTTGCTGGATAGTTGGGAAATGCTCGATTTTTCCATTTCTGTCAGGCCAACAAATGGTTCCATATTGGTGGCTAGATACCGAGCTAGCTCTGAGCCCTGATCTCGGTGATCGTAAAGTGTAGACAGAGAAGGACTCGGTTTGACTGCATACTTGTTAAGATCTGCAAACATCTGCTGGCTGCGAGTTAGCCCTTCATCGACAAAGAATAATACAGGGATGTTGTCTTGGCCCAATTCCGGTCGCTCTACCAATGCTTCCTCGATAGCCTTACGGCGGTGCTGTCCATCATTGATAAGGATCTGTGCATCCATGGGGACCCGTAAGGTACCCAGATTGTTGGATCCGGGATGTTCGGCAAATTCGACGTTAACAGCAATTGACGCAGTCAATGCGGAGAAAACGTAATCCTTAGGATTTTCTAGCAGGTATCGCACCATTTCTGGTATCCGAGATTTGTTCAATGTGCGTTGAGCGCGTAATTCAGGAGGAACTTCACTTTCATCAAAATTGAATATTTTGGGAATGATGCGCATTGGACAAGTCGCGATATAGAAAGGGCGGCCAGCTTGTATCCCACGTACTGCAGGAAATGAGTAGCAGTAGTCAGAGTCAAAATGGTTCATTTTAGTTGCTCCTATCTAGCCACACACCAAATTGGTTGCGTTATAATTTGACGTAGCTGGTGATAAATACGTCATTTAATCTGTGTTTTAACGTAATGCAGGGCGTGCATTCTACACATTTACATTTTAAAAGCGAGATTGAGAGCAAATTTTATTTGGAATTGTGTGGCTTGCAGAACTTCGTATTGACAATGAATTATTGTGATGTGCTGTATGCTGATATTTGTAATGTTGTGAAAAACAAGCTCAGAGCTAACGGTTTAGCACAATTCTATACTTAGGGGAAAGTAGGGCACTTGGGAACAGCTAAGCTGTCTTCATGTTTAGCTTAATTTAGCCAAATGTAGTGTAGTACGATTAACGTAATGCTTTAGGCAATCTAATCACCCACTACTCACCCTGAGATTCGGGTTATTCCAGTTGGTGCAGCAATAAATTGTCCTCGGTACTTGTTCAGACACCGAGAACAGTGCAATAAGCAAAAGATAGTAAGCAGTAACTTACTTCATCAGCCAAGCGCGGTATGACTTACCTTTAATGCGGTCGCCCGTGATTTTTCCAAGGGCCTTTTTTGCCACACTGCGGCTAACCGCCACATAAGCGCGGTAATCGGTGACTAAAATTTTGCCCACCGCTGCACCTTCGATACCGTTTTGGCCGGTTAACGCACCGAGGATATCGCCGGGGCGCAATTTATCTTTTTTACCGCCATCAATATGCAAGGTGATCATCGCAGGCGCTGAAGGCGCTTGACCCAACAGACTGGCTGATGGCAGCGGTTCGCTATGAATTTCGTGCTCTAAATAATCTTCTAGCAGCGCCATCTTGTAGCCATCTTCGTGGCTAAAGAAGGTAAAAGCCGCACCCTTGCTACCCGCGCGGCCAGTACGACCAATACGGTGAATATGCACTTCGGTATCGTGGGCCATATGGTAGTTAAACACGGCATCGAGGGCATCAATATCCAGCCCACGGGCGGCTACATCAGTAGCGACCAACACACAGGCGCTCTTGTTGGCAAATTGCAGCAAGGTTTCGTCTCGATCACGCTGTTCCAAATCGCCATGCAGCGCCAGCACGCTAAAACCAGAGGCGGTCAGTTCATCAGCCACTTTTTGGGTTTCGCGCTTGGTATTACAGAACACAACGGCGCTTTCTGGCTTATGTTCGAGCAGCAATAAACGCAGTGCCTGCATCCGCGCGCTGTCATCTTCCAGATGGAAGAAGTGCTGGGTGATGGTGCTCTTTTCTTGAGTGACCGCAACCTTCACCATCACAGGGTTATGCATCACCTGCCGAGCAATGGACTGAATTTTCTCAGGGAACGTTGCGCTGAACAGTAGGGTCTGGCGTTCGCGAGGGACGTTGGCAATAATCGCTTCCAACTGCGGCTGAAAACCCATCTCCAGCATGCAGTCAGCTTCATCGAGCACCAACATATTTAGGTTGCTCAAATCTAGATGGTTACGATCCAGATGATCTACAATCCGCCCAGGTGTTCCCACGATAATATGCGCGCCGTGCTCAAGCGAGCCTACCTGTGGCCCCATTGGTACACCACCGCAAAGTGTGAGGACTTTTACGTTGTGGATGCCACGAGCGAGGGTGCGGATCTCCTGTGCCACCTGATCGGCAAGCTCCCTCGTGGGGCATAGCACTAAGGTTTGAATCCGAAAACGTTTTACATCTAACTTGTTGAGTAACCCAAGGCCGAAGGCCGCTGTTTTACCCGAGCCGGTCTTGCCCTGACCAATCACATCCTCACCGGCCAAAATGGCGGGTAAACTCTGGGCCTGAATGGGTGTCATCGTGTGGTAGCCCATAGAGGAAAGGTTATCAAGCAGTGCGGATTTCAGCTTAAGAGTCGAAAACGCGTGTGTAGGCTGGGTATTTGAATTACTCAAGGAAAGTATCCTGTGGTGGTGAACCCTGCCTGAGCAGAGTTACTGAAATGGCATTGTGTACGGGTTTTGCTTCTCGGCATGAGCTTGATTTTGCCAGCCAATGTATTTTACTGACATGTCTTAAACTCACTCCGCGCAAGCCATTGTAGCAACAAAGCACCGTTTTTGCTTTAAGTGATGAATTAAGGCGTGCAGGCTGTCATCAAGATGATACGGCGTGTTGTGCTGCGAAACATTCACCTCAATTTCCCCCTTCGTTATAGGGCTAAAAATATGATATGTAAGTCTATTCCATATCAGGCTGTAGTGTAGGGAAACGCACCGCCGCTCTGTCGCGGCACTTCGGTATTACACAGTAGGTTAAAGACCACCCCATCTTTTTATGCAGCAATTTATTTATATCTGCTTGATGGATAAATGGATAAATAAAAAGAATGAGTATTACGTCATATTATGCCGAGATATTGAATGTATCAGTGAAAAATTAGCAGGGGTCTTGGGGTTCAGAACAGGCTCAAACCCTTTTCTTAGGTAGTTGAATTATCAACATTGAGCCATCATATTGCTGCATTAGTGTCAGTTGGGTTGGTTAGGCAGAATCGAGAGAGTCGTACGCTTATGTGCGTTTCTCAGTATGAGGTGCTTGAGGATATTATCGAATTTTTTTGTGAGGAGTGTTGTATTAATACACAACAGTGAGCTGTGATGAGCACTTATTAATGTTCTATTGGTGTACTGCGCTTTAAGTTATCTGTTTTATCAAATACTCATGGAGTTTAGTGATGAGTGCATCCACGTGCTGCGATAAACACATCAGCAAAAAAATGAACTTTCTTGACCGCAACCTTACTCTCTGGATATTTGTTGCTATGGCCCTTGGGGTCGGAATAGGTTACTTATTTCCGCAGATGGCTCAGTGGAATGAGGCGATGTCGGTAGGTACAACGAATATCCCGTTAGCGATCGGCCTTATCTTGATGATGTACCCACCTCTGGCGAAGGTGAATTACTCTACAATGGGCACGATGACCCGTGACCGTCAGGCGATCACCCTCTCTGTGGTAATGAACTGGCTGGTTGGCCCCATTCTGATGTTCGTGATTGCATGGGTGTTTTTGCATGATCAGCCAGGTTACATGGTGGGGCTAATTCTGATTGGTTTAGCTCGCTGCATCGCGATGGTACTGGTATGGAATGATTTAGGTGGTGGAAGCAAAGAGTATGGTGCTGGCCTAGTGGCACTGAACAGCGCGTTCCAGATCCTCACCTACAGTTTTATGGCTTGGTTGTTTATTACAGTGCTACCGCCACTGTTTGGTTTACAGGGCTTTGCGGTTGATATTACGATGCTCGATATTGCCCAAAGTGTACTGATCTATTTGGGTATCCCTTTCTTGGCCGGTTTTTTGAGTCGTCACTACCTTGTCAAGTTCAAGGGGGAGCAGTGGTATACTGAACGTTTTATTCCGGCTATCTCTCCTATCACGTTGATCGCTTTATTAGCGACTATCGTGCTGATGTTTAGCCTAAAAGGGGAAATGATCGTCGAGCTCCCCTTAGATGTACTGCGCGTTGCAGTACCGCTGGTGCTCTATTTTGTGCTGATGTTTTTCACCAGTTTTTTGGTCGGTAAAAAACTCGGTATTCCCTATGATAAGAACGCGTCAATTGCGTTTACTGCCACAGGTAACAACTTCGAACTGGCGATTGCTGTCTCTATCGCAGTATTTGGTTTAAGTTCGGATCAAGCTTTCGTGGGGGTCATTGGCCCACTGGTTGAGGTGCCTGTGTTGATTGGTTTGGTTAATGTGGCTCTGCGCATGAAGCGCAGCTACAGTAAAAAAGAGGCTTGATTATGAATGATACCCAGATCACCATTTACCACAACCCTGCGTGCGGCACTTCGCGTAATACGTTGGAACTGATCCGTAACTCAGGTGTAGAGCCAACGGTTATTTACTATCTGGATACACCGCCGAGCCGAGCGACATTGGTCGCTTTAATTGCTGATATGGCGATACCTGTACGCGATCTACTGCGTAAGAATGTGCCACCTTTTGAAGCACTTGGGTTAGCTGAAGATAAATTCAGTGATGATGAGCTCATTGATGCCATGCTGGCTTACCCTATTCTGATAAACCGTCCTATTGTGGTTACTTCACGAGGAACTCGGTTATGTCGACCGTCAGAAGTGGTATTGGATATTCTACCAAACCCTCAGCAAGGCGTGTTTAACAAGGAGGATGGAGAGCCGGTGGTAGACGCACAAGGAAAACGGATTAAGTGATTTAGGCTTGCGAGTACACCACCTTGCTTGTCTGCAAGATAACGATAATTCAATGATGTTGTCATCGCAGTCAGAAAATATGGGGCAGAGCTGATTATCAGCCCTGTTTTTTTGCCTTTGATGTATGTGAGACAAAATGCAGAAAAAGCTTATCTTTTTCAGCGACTAAACGAAACGCATGGGGTAACTGTTGATGAGTACATTGCGCGTTGTCAGCTAACCCACAAAACAGCCAAGTGCAAACTGGTTCAACAACCAATGGATGAGTACTGGCAGTTGCATAATGACAATTACCATCGCAACTACAAACCTCGCAATTACACTTAAAAAGCAGATTTGGCAATATTAATACCAACAATTCTAATCGTATCCATGTGATGTTGCTCTCAGATTAATGCAGTTAGTAAAAGCATGGCACTGACTACCTTAGGAAGAGGCATCCATAACATCATTACAGGATTACCTAACTAAACGCTGGGATACTTTACCTTATTAATCATTGTTCTCTCTGACGAGATAATATACGTGACTTATTGGTAAATGGATTTTTCGAGTTGATTCAGTAAGTCCAATCTTTTCAGCTAAAAATAAAAGGGACTAGTATGAGTATTAATGTGGTTAAAGTAAGACCCTGTGTAATCGATGGTAATGTGGTTTTTAATCCGAACAGTATTGTGGAGCCTTCCTCTTGTTCTCCTTTAGTGTGGAAGCAAGATATATCTGCGATTTTAATTCGAGGTAATCAGGAAGAAATTCTACGTATTCTGGAAAACTTAAAAAAGAATCCAGAATGTGCAATCCAAATACCAAAAGAACACTTTTCTCTGTTTTCATGGTATGAGGATGATATTTATGCTCCGCGGGGGCGATCATTCAATTTGAGTCTGTATATGGGTTTCGGTTATTTGGTCACAACGAAGGAGAATGGCAGTGGGTTTTACATCGGTTCTCGCGGTATTGCTGAGAATATCGTTAAACATGCTGCTGAAAAAATTAAAGGTTACATGCTTGGCCAGGTTAGTGACGTTGTGGATGCAGTGTATACTATATATGAAAAATTAAAATCTGAAGTGCCAGCTGATAAGCAGGAAGGAGAGTTAGTATTTGTTATATCTCATGATATTAACAATCTATTGTTTAAAGGAGAAGCGTTTACCTATCTGTCTGGCGAGGTGAAAGAAGATGAGATTCCAAATGGGATCAAATTCATCGATGATGGTAATGGTGGGTTGAAAGCAGTCAATATTACGTTTAGAAACCTACTTGCTAATTGTGTTGCTTAATCAATCGTATTTTCTAAGATAAAGCGGCGTAAGCCGCTTTTATCTGTGTAGTGATTAACTAAAACTGTCTATGGTTTTAGAATTTAACTAAAATCTTCACTTTGATTCATTTGAGATTAATTTTGCATTGTAATAATATAGCCTCACTTTATAGTAATAACCAATGATAAATCGGTCATATCTTATTTGATTTCGTTAAAACTCTTATAGCCTTGTGCCAGAGTTCACTCCATTTTTAAACGCCTGAAAAATCGCTCTATTGGTGCTACTCTGGTTCACGTTGAATACGTGGAATAATACTGAAATAGGGTATTTGCTACTCTGATTGAGTTTTTCAGTTATCGAGAATTGTTTAGCGAGTCCAACATCAATAGGGTCGCAGTCTTTTTTAGGATTTCTTTCTCGATATTTATGCATTCAATTTTACGTTTGAGTGCTTTGATTTCAATCTGCTCAGGTGTCATTGGTGAGGCTTTAGGAGTAAGCTCTTGGTGCTTAACCTAAAGTTGTGTTATCCACTTATTGGCTGTCGATTTACCGATGTTTATGGCTTTATCTGCAACTTATTGTGTATAAGCTTGATCAATGATTGATTGAGCGGTTTCGAGCTTAATCACAGTAATATATCGTAAACGTTTACTTTTATTCATGACATTTCTTATTAGTAGGCCAAATTAACTATGCCACTACACACATATAGGTAACAAATATACGTTTGATTTTTGAACATCTAATTTTCTGAGGATCTTTTTCCTTATAGTTATAATTTTAAGATCTGTTTTCATTGCCTTGTAACTAGGAAAATAAGGACAAGGGAATGAATAAGTTAAACAATAAAATAACGTCAACACTTAATGAAATCGATACTACTAAAATGCCAAGGCTGCTGCAGGAGCTGATTGAGCTTTTAGGTTTAAGTGAGGCTTATGATTTTATTTGCCAGTTTGGTGGTCAAGTTAAATATATCGCAAAAAATCCGGAAAGAACGGCATTAAAAAAAACAGTAAAAAAAGAGAGTTTGGATATACTATGTTCAAATTTTGGCGGCATTACGTTGGAAATACCTAAACGTGAACATTTTGATAGGCAGATACGTAATTGGGAAATAAAAGAAGCAAGTGAATGTGGTGCTTCTAGATCTGAACTGGCGATTAAGTATAACTTGAGCATTCGACATATTGGTAATATAAAAGGAAAGTGATCGCATAATATATAATGGCGTTTTAGTGGTGTATTTAATATGGTGGGTAACATTAGACATAATGCTCACTCTCGATAAATGTACCCGACATATTGGTAATATAAAGTAGAAATGATTGCATAGCATACAATGGTGTATTTAATCTAGTTATTAATGTTAGACAGAATACTCATGCTCAATAAATGTATCTATGATCTTGTCATGCATTTCTGCCGATTTTGTGTACCCCTGAGTCTTACGGTTTAGCTGTTGTGAAGACTCAGGTTTTTACACTCAATACGTTGAGTGTAAAGCTTATCTATAATGTATTTTTCATTCGATAATATGTCATGAGTACTGAAATTTTCCATATACGAGAAAGCCGCATTAAAACCTGACAACAACTTCAATAACTTGTGACGCTTTTTCCTACTTCTATGGCTAACCGTATGAGCAATAATACATTTGAGACGCGGATTCTATACGTACCATAAATAGCATGCTACTTTTTATCGCTAACAAATGACCACATTTTATTGACTTCACAAATAAGCTAAATTTACCGATTCTTCAATGGAAGAAAGGTTACATTTTTTGGTGAGAGTTTTTTAACGTGCGAATAACGGTATTGATGCTAGTGTTCAATAGACGAGCTATACTCGAATTGAAAGCTTCGGCAATATACCTAATAACGATAATATCTGGTATTTCCCTGTTTATGCTTTTTTACCAACGCTGTTTGCTTACAAATTGGACATTTCATATCCACTTTAGCTATCACAATATCTTTAATAAGAAGATGTGGTTTATCTAATTATTATCAGATTGAATACATGATTGGTGTTTTTACGCTATTTTTACCGCAACAAAAACTTGTAATAGTGATGCTACATAGAAAAATCCCCACCAAGATATAGTGGGGATTACATGATGGTTTTAAGCCTTATTATGACAAACTCATAGGCTTTCTTTTGAAGCCGATATGATACGCCACTTGTTGGGACACAACGGTATTTTCACCAAACTTAATGATAGTGAATCCAGTATCTTTCCCTATCAGTGTCCCTTTGGGACTGGCATTGAGACACTGATTCAGTTTGTTGATTTGTCGCTGCATAAAATCCTCATCGTCTGGGTTGTTCGGATTGTAACGCCCGACAACGATACGTTCTATGTGGCGAACATCTGCTAGATCCAGTGTATCATTGGTACCGCTGCGTTTTACCATGACTTAACTCCTTATGGCTTGTTCACTTCTTCCTGAAGCTTATTTAATGCTTCTTGAAGTGCAATCTCTTTGGTAACAACCTCTATTTTCTTCGTAGCAACTTCCTGCTCTGCATTAGTAACAGCCTGATTTGGCGCTGAAGTAGCACCACTCGCAGTAGAGCTAGGATTGCTGAGTTTAGCCTGCTCTAGCTTCATATTGGCAAGTTTGAGCGCAGAACTTGCCATTTCAAGAGCATTTCGAGCCTCAACCACAGTTGCTGAAGCTTGCTTGATGCCAGGCTTTTCCAATAATGCTTGATTTGGGCCGTTGACGGATTTCGGTGCAACAGAATCCTGAATAATATCCAGCACTCGAGACAAACCTTCAGGTGTACCTGCCTGGGAAGCATGAACACGAACATGATATTTTGCAGAGTTGTCACTTGAACGAGTATTTTCTTTATGGGTAGCAACACTACCAGAAACACTTGCAGTGATGCTAAATGGCCCCCAGCCCAGTTTTGCTTTCGCTGAAAAATCCCCTTTTGTATCTTGAGTTTCTTTGGAGGACTCTGCAGATTTGACTTCCATATCAAAGGTGATATCGACGTCATCTACCATCAGGCTCGGAATATTGACGATGGCTAGGACTGGAACTTCCAGACCTACATCTTCTTTACCTATAATATCGTTGCCCAAACCATCCTTACCAGTGACAATATGACGAGAATAAGAGAAATCTGCGGTTCGCGTCTTATTTCCTTCAAAACCGACATCACGAATAAAATTGACAGTTGATTGTGCCAACATTACCTGTGCATCGCAGGCAGCCTTTAGGGGAGTGCCGATCAAACTTTCCATTGGAAGGCCTGAAAATTGGTTTTGCATGCTTTCTAAAGCCATACTGATTTCCTTTTTTGATATTTAGGCGTTATGCCTTGGGTGAAGCCGTTTCAGATGAGATTTCTGGTGACGGCATGTTTGGAGCGTTATTACCGATTAGGGTCGGTGAGATTTGGGCGTTATATTTGTCGATTACTTTCATGACACACTCTGGAGCATCGCTTGCTTTAAATTTAACTTTAAAATCAATAACATCTTTGTCTCGTCCAGATTGCTCTCGCTGCCTTGGGGCAATATCTACAAGAAGTTGAGGGCAATTACGCTGCAAGCCTTCACTAAGATTTGTGCTATCGATGCCTGTTACTCGAACCGAAAAGTCCACTTCTAGCTCATCGAGATATAAGCCCTTGGCATCAGTAACAGCAATAAGAGGCATATTGATCTCATGCTCTTTATCCAGCATCAGCTTGACGACTTTTGGAGTGAAAATATCTTCTTCTTGGTTGTAGTCGAAATATTGTGTGATCAGATTTTGATAATGAGACAGGCTCATATCACTGGCGCAGTTAGCAACATAATTCAAACCACGGACAATACCGTCTAGGTGTTGCGGTGAAATTGGTTTGTTTTTATTAAAAATTCTCATGATATTCAGCCCTTTTATGTTGAAGATGGAGAAAGAATATTGGTTTGAATTTGGGTAATGCAGTTGGAATTTATTCCCAATCTAGAGAAAGCCGTATTAGCTTGAGTGAATTTCTTATATTGAAATGGAGGCGTGAAAGAAAAAAATTTGTTGCTTTAAGGTGGGGCAGAATAAGCCTGTCGATGATCTCGCAGGCCTCGCTATGGGTATGTGAGTTGATTGGGAAGGGGTTATGCAATTATTGTGATGTTGCTAGATTATTAATGCAAAGGGTTGGGTTGATATGAAACAGACGACTTTGTTGAATAAGTGAGAGCAACAGAAAAAGTTAACTCTTTTCTGACTCACTATTATTTGATACGAATACTTTGGAACATTCCTAAAAGTGTCATTCGATTTAGTACTTTGACCAAATATGTGGCTCAGACTTACTAAGCTAATCGCAGATCTAGCCCATAACCTTCCTGTATAATCAGCACAATTTTTCGTAGCAAGTGCTGATTTATATGACTAACAACAATTTCTCTTCTGTAGCCGCATTTTTATGGTCCGTCGCTGACCTTCTGCGTGGCGATTTCAAGCAATCTCAATACGGACGTATTATTCTCCCTTTCACACTACTAAGACGCTTAGAGTGTGTGCTTGCCGCTACCAAGCCAGACGTTTTGGCAAAATACGAAGCTGTAAAAGCAATGCCGATTGAGGCGCAAGACAAACTGCTCACCCATGCAGCGCAGTTAAGTTTTTACAATACCTCTAAAATGGATTTAAACCGCCTTGGTGAAACGGGTGTCGCAAGTAACCTAGAGAGCTATATTCAGTCGTTTAGCCCCAACGCGCGTGAGATTTTCGAGCACTTCGATTTTTTCAATACAATCGACAAACTCGAAGAGGCGGATCTGCTTTACAAAGTGGCAAAACGCTTTGCGACCACCGACCTTCACCCAAATACCATCAGCAACTACGGTATGGGTTTGGTGTTTGAAGAGTTGATCAGACGCTTTGCCGAAGGCTCTAATGAAACCGCAGGGGAACACTTTACCCCAAGAGACATTGTTGAACTGACTACCTCACTGCTTTTCACCAATGAAGAAGAGCTAACCAGTTCAGGTTTAGTGCGCTCGATTTATGACCCTACCGCGGGTACAGGTGGCTTCTTATCATCGGGTATGGAGTATGTTCATAAGCTTAATGAAAACGCCTCTTTGTCTGCTTTTGGCCAAGAGCTAAACCCTGAGTCCTACGCTATCTGTAAAGCGGATATGCTGATTAAGGGGCAGAAGGTCGATAACATCAAATTGGGTAATACCCTATCGAATGACCAACTACGCACCGACAAGTTTGACTATATGCTGTCAAACCCACCGTTTGGTGTGGATTGGAAAAAGATCCAAAAACAAATCAATGATGAGCACACGCAAAAAGGCTTTGAAGGTCGATTTGGTGCTGGTTTACCACGCGTGTCTGACGGTTCATTGCTGTTTTTACTACACCTGATCAGCAAAATGCGCCCTGTCAGTGAGGGCGGTTCACGTATCGGTATTATCTTGAATGGCTCGCCACTCTTTACGGGTGGTGCGGGTAGCGGTGAAAGCGAAATTAGACGCTACATTCTGGAAAATGACCTGCTAGAAGCGATTGTGGCGCTGCCAACCGATATGTTCTACAACACAGGCATTGCCACTTATGTTTGGGTGCTATCTAGCCATAAGCCTGCTCATCGCAAAGGCAAGGTTCAACTTATCAATGCGTCCAAGGAACGAGCTAAAACAGGCGGTCGTGGTCGCAGTGGTGGTGGTGAAGTAGAAGGCGATGATGAAAATGTTTTTTATCAGGCCATGCGTAAATCACTCGGCAGTAAACGCAAAGAATTGACACCTGAGGCGATTGATAAAATCGTGCAAACCTACGGTCAATTTGTTGAAAACGACTTTAGTAAAATTTTTGACTACAAAGAGTTTGGCTATCGCCGTATTACCGTTGAGCGCCCGCTGCAATTAGCGATTTACCCGAAAGACGAACTACGCCTAGAAGCTCTGCAAGCGGATAACGCTTGGGAGAAAATGGATGACACTACCCAACAAGCCATTCTGAATGCGCTCGCTTCCTTCGAGCAAGAGAAATACTTATCGCGTGATAAGTTCCTCAAGCAACTCAAAGCCAAACTAGAGCGAGAAAGCGCACAAGGGCAGCAAGAAAGCGCAGCCAAAGCCGTTAAACTCAGTGCAGTTCAACTAAAACTTATCGTGAAACACTTAGGCGAGCACGATGATGAAGCTGAAGTATGTAAAACAAAAGGCCAAATTGAAGCCAACCCAGATTTGCGTGATTTTGAGAACGTGCCACTAACTGAAAGCGTTGCCGATTACTTTGCTCGTGAAGTGCTGCCGCATGTGCCCAATGCATGGATTGATTTAAGTAAGACCGACCCTAAAGATGGTGAAGTGGGTATTGTCGGCTATGAAATTCCATTCAACCGCCATTTCTATGTGTATGAACCACCAAGAGCATTAGCAGAAATTGATACTGATTTAGATGCAGTTTCGGCTGAAATTATGCAGTTGCTGCAAGAGGTGCATTCGTGATGGCTGGGCGTTATAAAGCATATCAAGAATATAAAGATTCTGGTGTTGAGTGGTTAAAAGAGATACCTATTCATTGGGATTGTAAGAAATTAAAATTCTTTCTTAATGACCTTGTAAGAGGTCCTTTTGGTAGCGCATTAAAAAAAGAATTTTTTACAACTGCTGGTATAAAGGTTTATGAGCAAAAAAACTGCATACAAGACAGTGTAGGACTTGGTGATTCATATATATCAGAAGATACTTATCGTGAGTTGA
The DNA here is from genome assembly GCF_051652165.1 of Plesiomonas sp. Taxonomy (GTDB): domain Bacteria; phylum Pseudomonadota; class Gammaproteobacteria; order Enterobacterales; family CAMTGL01; genus Plesiomonas. The sequence goes on along the minus strand of NZ_JBOFTR010000016.1, from coordinate 442,979 downwards.
GTCGGTTTACCGTGACTAATGGCGACTTACTAATGAGCTGCTCTGGGACTATAGGCAGGATCGTGGAAGTTACAGAACCATATGAAAAAGGAATTATAAATCAAGCTCTATTGATAATGAGAATTAATGAAGATGCTGTAAACAAAGCATTTTTTAAGCATATCTTTAGAAGTGAAGATGTTCAAAAACAAATAAAAGATAATACCCAAGGTGGTGCTATGCAAAACCTTGTAGCTACTGATGTTTTTAAGTCAGTTTCTTTTACAGTCCCTTCATATGAAGAACAACAAAAAATCGCCGACTTCCTCGATCACGAAACCGCCAAGATCGACACCTTGATCGCCAAACAAGAAAAGCTGATTGAGCTATTAAAAGAAAAACGTCAAGCGGTGATTTCTCACGCAGTGACCAAAGGGCTTAACCCTGATGCACCAATGAAAGATTCAGGTGTGGAGTGGTTAGGTGAAGTGCCTGAGCATTGGGAGGTAAAGCGTCTAAAATTTAGTGCTGAGTTATTATCATCCAAAGTTGCAGATAATAATGTTAGAAAAGTTATAGCTCTAGAAAATATCGAAAGTGGTACTGGGCGATATATCGAGACTAATTCAAGTTATGCGGAAGATGGTGTAACAACAGAGGATGGCGATGTGCTATTTGGCAAGTTGCGCCCCTATTTATCAAAAGTATTTTTGTGTAATGAATCATCAGTTGCTTTCGGAGATTTATTAGCTTACCGCCCTAAAGTAGGTACTTTATCTCAATATCTTTTCTATTCAATGATATCAGGTGGATTTATCGAAATAGTAGATAGCTCAACCTATGGTGCAAAAATGCCGAGAGCAAGTGCAGAGTTTATTAATGAAATGAGAATTGTGCTACCACCAGCAAGAGAACAAGAAGTCATCATTAATCAACTTAACGATGTTCTAAGTGTATTTAATAGATTAACCACCAAAGCTAGTGATGCAATAAAATTGATACAAGAGCGCAAAACAGCCCTTATCTCAGCAGCCGTAACAGGCAAAATTGATGTGCGGGATTGGGAACTTCAAGGAGTTCAAGGATGAGTAACGAACTGACTCCACCACAAGGACAATTTATTCTCTATCAGAGTGATGATGGCACAACGAGGGTCGAGTGTTTATTTGAAGCCGATACCTTATGGCTAACCTTAACTCAATTAGCGAGTTTATTTGGCCGTGATAAGTCGGTGATCTCCAAGCACCTCAAAAACATCTATGCCGATGGCGAGTTAGCTCAAAATTCAACCGTTGCAAATTATGCAACGGTTCAGACCGAAGGTACTCGTGAGGTTGAGCGTAATCTAGAGTATTACAATCTTGAAGCAATTTTAGCTGTTGGTTATCGAGTTCGTTCTAAGCAAGGGACACAATTTCGTCAATGGGCAACTCGGACATTACAAGAGTACTTAACCAAAGGCTTTGTAATGGATGATGATCGCTTAAAAAATCCTGAAAACAGCCAATATTTCGATGAGCTACTCAACCGCATCCGTGATATTCGGTCATCAGAAAAAATCTTTTGGCGTAAAGTGTGTGATATTTATGCCACGAGCACTGATTATGATGGCAGTGCCCAAACCAGTATGCAGTTTTTCGCTCAAGTGCAGAACAAAATGCATTGGGCAGCACACGGCCATACCGCCGCTGAGTTGGTCTTTAACCGCGTGGATGGTGATAAGCCGCATATGGGCTTGACCAGCTACAAAGGGAAAGAACCAACCCGCAAAGAAGTCGTTACCGCAAAAAATTATCTCTCTGAGCAAGAGTTAGATACGTTAAATCGCTTAGTTAACTCCTACCTTGAGTTTGCAGAACTTCAAGCAAGACAAGGTAAACGGATGAAAATGATAGATTGGGCGACAAAGCTGGATGATTTTCTAAAACTGAGTGATTTTAATATCTTAACCCATGCTGGAAAAATCTCTGCCGAGCAAGCAAAACAGAAAGCCAAACAAGAGTACGATAAATTTAGGCGCGTGGTCGATGCAAACCCAACCTACGTCGATCATGATTTGGCCGTGGCGCTTAAAAAACTAGAACAAAAGAAATAGGCTTATGACTCCCGATAAATCAGTTAGAGAGCAGCAATTCCAAAACGACATCCTTGACCAAATGCTTATCTCAGGTTGGTTGCTAGGCGAGTCGAACAAATACAACAAAGCATTGGCACTTTACCCTGAAGATGTAATTGCGTTTGTACAAGCAACACAGCCTGAGCAGTGGGATAAGTTAGCGCAGCATTTTCCTGCAACAGAGCGTAACCCAAGCGCAACGGCTGATGCTCTACTCAAGTCATTAGAGCAAGAGCTAAAAAATGAAGGTACGCTGTGGGTGCTGCGAAACAAGCTCAGTAATCGTGGTGCGAAGTTTGACCTTTGCAGCTTCAAGCCCGATCACGATTTAAACGAAGCGGCAACCGCCCGTTATGAGCAAAACATTCTGCGAGTCGTTCCTGAGCTGGTTTACTCACCGAACGGCTATGATGGGCGCTTAGATTTAACCCTGTTTGTCAACGGCATCCCTGTTGCTACCTGTGAGCTTAAATCTGAGTTTAAGCAGTCAATTGATAACGCCAAAGTCCAATATATGAAGGACAGGCAGCCGAAAGATCCAAAAACTCGTAAGCCAGAGCCGTTATTAACCTTTAAGCGTGGTGCACTGGTTCACTTTGCCGTGAGTCAATACAACGTAGCGATGACCACTCGCTTAGATGGCAAGAAAACCTTTTTCCTACCGTTTGACCAAGGCACAAGTGAAGGCGGTAAGGGTAACGATATTCCTGAAGATGCTTTCTCTTCGGCTGAAAACTCCTATGCCACATCGTATCTATGGAACGAGATTTTCCAAAAAGATAACCTGCTACTGATCCTTGGCCGTTACATTCACCTTGAGGTGAAAGACGTTGAACACCTAGACGGTTCAATCACGCAAAAAGAAACGATGATTTTCCCTCGTTATCACCAGTGGGCGGTTGTCTCTAAGCTGCTTAAAACGGTGGATAGCGAAGGTACAGGGCGTAAATACCTTATTCAGCACAGTGCAGGCTCTGGCAAATCAAACTCAATTGCGTGGCTGTCTCACCAATTAGCCTCAAAGCATTACTATACTGAACACCCTGAACTCAAGAAGAAGGCGGGTGATAAGGTTTTTGATTCAGTCATCGTGATTACTGATAGAACGGTGCTTGATAGTCAGTTGCAAGATACGATTTATCAGTTTGATCATAACGAAGGAATGATTGCTCGTGTTAACCGAGAAGAGGCCCTCTCTTCAGGTGGAGGGCGCTCTAAATCCAGCCAACTGGCGGGAGAGCTAAAAGCAAGCACCTCAATCATTATCGTGACCATTCAAACCTTTCCACACGTTTTAGAGGCGATCCGCAAAGATTCCACCCTTGCAGGTCGAAGCTATGCTGTGATAGCAGATGAAGCTCACTCTAGCCAAACAGGGACAACCGCTCGCAAACTGCGTGAAGTGCTGATGGCAGAGCAATTAGACGGTGATGAAGAGCTAGACAGCGAAGATATGCTGCGTTTATCACTGGAGGCTCGTAAAGGCTCAAACAAACTCAGTTATTTTGCTTTTACCGCTACGCCAAAGGCGAAAACATTAGAGCTGTTTGGTCGCCGACCAAACCAAGATGAACCTGCGAGCGATACCAACAAGCCTCAGCCTTTCCACGTTTATTCAATGCGCCAAGCAATTGAAGAGGGGTTTATTCTGGATGTACTGCAAAACTACACCAGTTACCGAGTGGCTTACCAATTAGCGCACAACAACCCAGATTTTGATCATGAGGTGGACAGTAAAAAAGCCGCTTCGAAAATGGCGAAATGGGTACGCTTGCACCCGTATAACATTGCTCAAAAAGTAGAAACCATCATTGAGCACTTTAACGAGAAAGTGAAACATCTGCTGGGCGGTGAAGCTAAAGCGATGGTTGTCACCAGTAGCCGTTTAGAAGCAGTGCGATACAAACTCGCTTTTGAAAAATACGTTCAGGAAAAAGGTTACACCCACGTCAATGCGATGGTGGCCTTTTCAGGCGAAGTGAATGATCCTGATTTACCCGATTACCCTTTCACCGAAAATAACATGAACCCGAACCTTCGTGGTCGTGATATGCGTAAAGCCTTTGATACCGCAGATTATCAGGTGATGCTGGTGGCAAATAAGTTCCAGACGGGCTTTGACCAACCCAAGCTGGTGGCTATGTATGTCGATAAGCCATTAAAAGGCGTTGAGTGTATTCAGACCCTTTCACGGCTAAATCGTACCTACAAAGGTAAAGATAAAACCTTTGTGCTCGATTTTGTGAATAACCCAGAAGAGATCTTGGCTGAGTTTAAGGTTTACTTCCAAACCGCTGAACTGGCTGGCGTGTCTGATCCTAACATTGTCTATGAGCTAATGAAAAAGCTTGATAAAGTCGGGATTTACCAGTGGCGAGAGGTTGAAGCGTTTGTTGAGGCGTATAACAACAAGCAAGCAAACCAAGCCAAATTAGCCAACGTGTGCAAACCTGCCGTTGATCGTTTCTCCGTGCGTTATAAAGAAGCTACTCTGGTGCTGCAATCTGCACAGGCGGAGGTGTCGAAGGCAAAAATTGAAAAGAACGATAAGAAAATCAAGTTTGCGGAAAACAGTGTCAAACATGCCAAAGAAGCACGCGATATTCTGGAAGTGTTCAAGAAAGATTTAATATCGTTCTATCGCTTCTACGAGTTTGCGTCCCAGATTGTCAATTTTGATGATTATGAGCTAGAAAAACTGAGTATCTACGCCAAGCATCTTTACCCACTGCTTCGCCTTGATGTGGTGGAGGATGAAATTAATTTATCCGATGTGGTAATGACGCACTACCGTTTGCACGAGCAGCGTGAAGCCGATCTACAGCTTGGTGTAAAAATTGGTGAAGAGCCAAAACCTTACCTATCAGCAGCAAAGGAAGGCAGTGGTGCAGTACCGAAAGACCCTAAAACTGAGCTGTTAAACGAGATCATCCAAAGAATGAACGATTTGTTTATCGAAGATGGTTTGTCTGAGAGTGATATGCTCAATTATGCCAATACCATTGCAGGCAAGATCTCAGAAAATGCCGTGGTGATGGCTCAACTCCGCAGCAACACCAAAGAACAGGCGATGCTTGGTCAATTCCCTGAGTCAATCAACAACGCCATTATCGAGAGCATGGACGTACATAACGAGATGGCAATGAAACTGTTGTCCAATGATGCAGTAGCGAAAGGCTTTGCTGGACTGATGTTTGATGTGTTGATGAAAGGATTGGGTAATTCATTGAAAGTATAGGGCTATAATAGTTCACTACCCGACGCGAGCCCTCGTTGAGAGGTTGAAGGTAGTGAACTATGAGGGTATGCATGACCCTATTTGGCTACTTTAGCTGCCACCAATAACTTTCAACTGCTTAGTCCCAGTAACAGAGAGGTTGCCTTTGGCGGCCTCTTCAATATGCTCACTCCACCAGCACATCATTGGCTTTCTGCGTTCAAGATAATCCGTTCGATTATATGCACTGCGAACCTGATTATCGTCTACGTGAGCCAGTGCAGCCTCTATCAAATCAGGTTCAAAACCTTGTTCATTGAGCGTGGTGCTTGCCAGAGAGCACAAGCCGTGGCTAACTCACCACCAAAATATCCGCTAACGACGTGGTATAGCGCGGACTCAGGTATTCGCGCTTCATCATCCATTCAGAAGTATCTGTGCCTCTCGAAGCAAAATGAATCTTTCCTCGATGGCTGTGGTTAATGCGGTCGATGACCTGCATTGGTGCTTCTCTGCGCTGGTGGCATTGTGGGCTGGTAAACAGATCGCCTTGTTGGCAGTTGAAAAGCATGAAATCAGAAATGGCCAACGCAATCGTCTTTTGTGTGGAGGTCACTTCTAGGTACAGAAGCCCTCTGAATTTTCTGGGTGAGCTGTTTATCAATGTTTGAGTTGAGGCGATTTGCGCTCAATGAATATATTTCTCTAAAGGCATACGTGAGCGAAAAGAGAGTCGCATCAAACTTTGAGCAAAATGTTTATATGTGGTCTATAGCGTGTTGGCTGTTGGGCCCCAAGCTAAAAAGTGGCTTTTAGTGGGGATGTGCTGATGTGTAACTCATTGATTTTAATGGTGCTCCCGACTGGATTCGAACCAGTGGCCTTCCCCTTAGGAGGGGGACGCTCTATCCAACTGAGCTACGGGGGCAACCGCGCCATTATACTGATTAATCCGCGTTTTTTAAGCTTTTAAATACCGTTTGCCTATGATTTAGTCACTAAATCACCCACTTGTACGGTAGAACCAGCACTTAATCCGCGGCTGCTAAGTATTGCATGGGTGGGGTAAACCTGTGTCACGGTGAGCCGAACACTGCTCGGTGTGAACATCTCTTGCACCTGACCTTGCTGGTCGATGAACTCGGTAGTGTGCAGCAATTTTAACGTATCGCCCTTACGTACGCCGTTGCGTGTGCCAATATTAATGGTCAGGCGATCGCCATTGATTGCACCGATGCGCGCCTGCGTGCTGCTGCACCCAAGTTGCGTATCTAAATCTTGTGCTATCTGATCGGTCTGTAAACGAATGGCATACCCATAAGCAGATTGCCAAAAGTTGGCACTGCGCGTATCAATGCGCGCGGTGCGTTCAAAGGGCCACTGTGCCTCGGTGCGGTATAGTTGCTGGAAAACTTGCTCACCGTTGTAGCTGTCAAAAACCTGAATATTGACCGCAAAGTTACGCTGCATAACGCTGGCCGAAAAATACTGGCTTAAACCGGTCTGGGGGATCGGGGTCAGATCAACAAGCTGCCCCGTTAACAAATACTGCACCTGTTGCTGCTCACCCACAGCGGCTAACCAGTTGGCCGAGGAATCGGCTGGAATGTGCGTGTTCTGATAACTGCGCACTTGCAACCCTTGTAATGCCTGACGAAGTTGGCGCTCAAGTACTGTGGGATAATCAGTATCCAAATTAAAAATCGCACCGGTAGAGGCCTGCGTCAGATCATCTATCGCAAAGCGATACACTGACATCGGCTTACTGTAACTGAGCTTGCGGCACATCTTTTGATCTGGCGTGATATCGGCACGTAGCGTCAGCGTATAACGGCCCTGTTGTGTAGTGGCACTCACAATCATCGCACTGCGGATCGGGCTGCTTTCAGCATAACTGACAGGCGTATCATGGCTGATCAGTGAATTAACCAACGGGGTCTGATACTGCATTGATACGCCAGCGTAACCGAGTAACTGGCCGGTAGCATCCATCAACGCCAATCTGCGCAACTGTGACTCATCTCCCGCCTGTGTCGGAATACTGACATGGGTCTGATACCAAGCGGCATAAAGGTTGCTTGTAAACAGACTGCTGGCCAGTACGCTGGCCGCATACAACAAACGTTGGCGGGATACAGCTCTCATCGGTGATACCTGAATAATCCTGACAATGGCGACAATAAAGGCCGCCGATAATAGTAATGGGGCAAAGCGCAAAGAGATGCGCATAGCCTGTACACGGCGTCATAACAGATGCAATGACACACATAGTCACCCACGCTGCGCAACCGCTTAAGCGAGACAACAGTGAACGCTATGCAATTACTGTTCCGTCTATGATGGAAATGATCAGCACCTTGCTCAAGTTTTTATTAAAGCAGGCGATATAACAATAAGAGAGTGATAGAGGGCACATAACGTGAATCAGCGAAAAACATCATGGGTTGCCGGTCTGGTATCAGCACTGCTACTGAGCGGGTGTGCAAGCCATCAGCCTTCAGCAGAACAGCCGTATGTCATGGATAAAAACCATATAGAGGTGCTACCGCGCCACAGCGTAGACTACTTTGTGGATGCAATGGCGCGCCAGTTGGTGGCATCGAATAAAAATTTGGCCAGTGGTGGATCGGTGGCCGTGGCTTCATTTGTTGATTTACAGCAGATGGATCAGACCAACTGGTTGGGCAACCTAATGGCTGATTCTTTTATCTATCAGTTGCAACAGCGTGGGTTAACCGTACTCGATTACAAAACAACCGGGCAAATCAGAGTCACGCCACAGGGTGATTTTGCGCTCAGTCGCAACTGGCGTGATCTGCAAAAAACCTATCGGGTGGATAATGTTCTGACCGGTACAATGCTGCGCCAAGGATCAGGGATCCAGATCAATGCGCGAATTATCCGTTTTAGCGATCGGGTGGTTATCGCCACTGCACAAGGTTTTTTACCAGCAGAAAGGCTGGGGCGCAGTGTCGGGAATAGCAATAAAGTGCAATTACGCGATGGCATGATAGTGCGTGGTGACAATACCTTTAGCGCCCCTAGTGTCATTATTGCACCATAAATCACCACGCTAGACATATCGATATTGGCCGAGCAAGCGGTAAATATATGGCAAAAAAACAGGGATAACAGATGCACAAGTTGAAAAATGGTTTAGCACTGGTGTTTTGTACGGCACTATTGGGCTGCGCACCAAACAGTAGCCAGATCCTTAATGCGGTAGGCTATGCTCCAATCGCCGTGCAAGCGGGGAAAACAGCCCAAGAGCGTCAACTGCAAGCGATGCGTGCCTCGCGTCTTGATGCATACCGTGATATGGCAGAACAACTCTACGGCTTAAAGGTGAGCAGCCATACCCACGTGTTGTCATCAGGTTCACTGCGTGATGCCGGAGTACAAACTCAAGCCGCAGGGTGGGTACGCGGTGCGCAAGTAGTTCGTAGCTATCCGGTAGGAGATAACTATGTCACCGAACTGCGTCTTGATCTGAGTAACGTCAAAAAATTGCCAGCGGTTACCCGTGTACCACAAGCAGCAGTCGAGAAAAAAGAGCAGGTGATCTTAGTGCCTGGCCGTAGTGCAACGTTTTAACGTATCTATACTGTCCGACATAAGATCCCAGAATAGATTAGCGTTACCGCTATGCGGTAGATTAGTATGAATACTGAACGGTGAACATGTAATGGTAAATGCTGTTCAGCAAGGCAACAATCGGCCGGTTTACACCTTCACATTATTCCCTAGAGTCGAGGTGTTGAGCGTTTTCCCATCTGCATTATAGGTCATCATCTCTTTACCGCGCACGGCCATTAACTGATTGGCTAAACGGCTAAGACTAATGCGTGCCTCTTTCATTATCTCACCAAGGAGATGATTTTTGGTTTGGCACGATTGCAATAACTGTTGAACAGTGAGCAAAAGCGCATCTTGCTGCTTGAGCTGCGCTCGCTCTGGATGTTGTGCAATCTGCTGATCAGTGGTCTGTAGGGTTTGCAATAACACATTTTTTTGCTCACTAAGTGTAAGCAGTTGATCAGCCTGATGCTCAGTGAGCGCAGTCAGTTCACTGTCAATTAGCTGATCTAATGTCTGTAGCGTTATTTGCTGTTGAGTGAGTAGTGCATGCAGTGTCATTCGCATATCCTGTTACTGGTCAGTGGGTTATCGCATGGGCACTTAATAAGAGCCTGACTCTAACTTAAGCAAATTTGCGGCCAGTTTTTCAGGGTTTACCTGATATTCACCCGCATTAATGGCTTGTTTGAGGCGCTCAACTTTCTCGCTATCAAACGGCATCTCACTGTTGACCTGCTTTGGCACTTGCGCAAGCGTTTGGGCTTGTGAAGTCAGTGTTACTCCGTCAATAGCAGAGCCTATTTGTGATGCAGTTGTGCTTGGCGATATATCACTTGCCGCAGTATCACTGTGTGAATTTACCGTATTTGATAAGGCTTTCCCTGCTGCGGCTGAATTTAAATGTGTATAAGTAACTTTATCAATGCTGCTCATGGCACTATTCCTATGCGACTTTTCATTCTTATTCGGCATGTATTCAAGTGTGGAAAAAATCGTAATGCACTATTTTTAAAACGTATTTTTAAAACGTATTTTTTAAAGTCCACTTTCTCAAAATACGTATTCTCAATATACGATTGAACAGGTCATCCTCACTATCACAATGCCGAATTACATCAACAACGCTTATGTCATATAACGGCATCGCCACCAAGAACTTGAGCATTTATTTTGGGGGATACAGACCTAAAGCCAAGTTATTCGCTGTGCCGTAAAACCCCGCCGTTCAGGGCGAGGAGGATGTCAAAAGATCAATACGTTACAGAGGCTTCGCCCACCGCAGTCACCACCGCACTGACGACCCGTTGTGAACGATTATTGCGAATTTGAACCGTATCACCCAGTGTACCATTACCCAGGGCAACGCCTGCTGCAATAACCGCTAACCCAGGTTTACCCGCTTTGAGCACCACGCGATCCCCCTTACACACCTGACAAATTTGCGCTGCAGAGATGGGGGCGGCTGCATTGAGTGGGCGTACCGTTTTTGCACCAATGAGCAAAGAGAGATCGTCAAAAATCCGTGCATGCGCCTGACGCACATCTTTGTAAGCGAGCACCAAATCATCCGCCTGCAAGAGCGTATCGCTGCGAATCGCACGGGCAGTAACAACCACTGGGCTAACTGACAAAATTTTTACTGGCACATACACTTGCCAATTTTGGGTTGGGCAGCGCACCAACACCGTTGCCTTCGTAGTAAGTGTTTGCTTACCGGGCAGCGAGCTTACCAGCTCAGAGGCGCACGCAGCGAACTGCAAACGGCTATCGAGCGGTGCCGCGTTAACTTGATGCTGCAGCTCACTGTTTGCAGGCAGTTGGCTAACAACAAACGCCTCAGCCGCTTGACTAATACTACTCAACGCTTGTTGTGCAGGCTCAGAGGTTGCCGCTAATGCTAGAGTGGCATAATTAATGCTTAAGAATACCCCACTAAGGCCGATAACGAGCTTAATTGGGCGTAAAGCCTGAACCAATGGCGTTGAGAAAAACACAAAACGTCTCCTGTTATGCTAAATACCCTGAACATACTAAGGGGATATGCGTGATAAAACAGATAAAAAATTGCTGGGAGTAGCCTGTTATGGCGGGGATTTTAGATTCGGTAAACCAACGGACACAACTGGTCGGGCAAAATCGTTTAGAGCTATTGACGTTTAAGTTACAAGGTTCGCAACGTTACGGCATTAACGTATTTAAAGTCCGTGAGGTTTTGCAATGCCCGCGTTTAACTATGTTGCCGAATTTAAACCCGATCGTCAAAGGCATTGCGCATATTCGTGGTCAGACGTTGTCAGTGATTGATATGAGCTTGGCAGTAGGCGGGCAACCGGTTGATGATTATGAAAAATGTTTCATTATCATCTCTGAGTATAACCGTTCTGTGCAGGGTTTTTTAGTGCAATCGGTTGAGCGTATTATCAATATGAATTGGGAATCTATTTTACCGCCACCAAAAGGGGCGGGGAAAATAAACTACTTAACTGCTGTGACTGAAGTGGATAAAGAGCTGATCGAAATTCTGGATGTTGAGCGTATTCTCGATGAGATCTCCCCTGCGCCGACACATATTAGCCAGTCAATTTTAGATGCCGCGGCAGATGAGGTAAAAAACATACAAAATGCCGGTAAGAAAATATTGGTGGTGGATGACTCAAGCGTTGCCCGTAAGCAAATTGAGCGTGCATTGACTAGCATTGGTCTTGATTGTGAAATGGCCAAAGATGGCCGCGATGCGCTTGAGCGTTTAAAACAGGTAGCCGCCAAAGGTAGCGTATATGATCACTACGCACTGATTATTTCAGATATTGAAATGCCAGAGATGGATGGTTATACCTTAACAGCCGAAATTAGGCATCATTCACAATTTAATGCGCTGCATGTGATTTTGCATACCTCGTTAAGCGGGGTGTTTAATCAGGCGATGGTCAGTAAAGTGGGGGCAAATAATTTTATCGCTAAATTTAACCCTGATGAACTGGCTAATGCCGTTAATCAGGCACTTTTTCAATTAGCCTCAGAGTAACCCATGAATTCTGCTAACTTTAGTGAACACGAGTACCAAGAGTTCAGCCGTTTTTTAGAGTCGCAGTGCGGTATTGTGCTCGGTGATAATAAACAGTATTTGGTTCGCAGCCGCTTGACCCCCTTGTTGCCCCGTTATGGGTGTACGCATCTCTCTGAGCTACTAAAACAGGCATTACACGGCATTAACCGTGACCTGCGAATCTCGGTGGTTGATGCCATGACCACGAACGAAACTTTATGGTTTCGTGATAACTATCCGTTTGATATTCTAGCAAACAGCCTATTGCCAGAATTTGCTGCGCAAAAACGGCCAATTAAAATTTGGTCAGCAGCCTGCTCATCAGGGCAAGAGCCTTACTCGATTGCGATGACGGTACTTGAAACCCAGATGCGTCGCCCTGGAATGTTACCAACGTTACAACCGGCGCAGATTGTGGCAACCGATATCTCACCACAAATGCTCGAAATATCGCGTCAGGCCAGTTACGACGCATTGGCACTCGGTCGGGGTTTATCACCAGAACGTAAGCGTCAATTTTTTGAAGCGCAACCCGATGGCCGTATGCAACTTAATCACAAAGTCCGCAGTTTAGTCTCGTTTAAGCCGCTGAACTTAAAAGAGAGTTATGCGCTAATGGGCAAGTTTGACATTATTTTCTGCCGTAATGTCTTGATCTATTTTTCCGCTGAAATGAAATCAAAAGTCATTAACCAGTTAGCCTCTTGCTTGCAACCGGGCGGGTATTTGCTGCTTGGTGCATCAGAGTCAATGACAGGGTTAAGTGATCGTTTTGAGATGGTGCGTTGTACCCCTGGTATTATCTATAAACTCAAACCGTGAGTGATCGATTTACAGGTAAAAAGCACACATTAATTGTGGTGATAGACTCACCATCACGGGGCTAAATTTGCCCCGTTTTTTATGCGCAAAACAGGCGCTGGATCAGACTAAGATATCGGGGAAGAGATCCCTTTTAAACGTGCTTTTTGTCAGAGTCCACACAGCGTGTTTCCCCTTTTATTAGCACAGTTTTTTAATCTTTTCACTGAAAACTCGGCAAAAAACTCTTTTTTTTGTGAGAGAAATTCGCTACGTGCAGAGTCTTATTGAGTGTGATTCCCCTTATATTTTCCTTCTGTTTCTCTTACAAAACATCGTACATATTGCTGTTCAGATATTTTGGCGCACATTTTGGCACTAAGTTTGCTTACCTTACTGCATACACTTCGACTGATGTATGCGGAGAGAGAGATGGCAATCAGTTTCGATAAAGCATTGGGTGTGCATCAGTACACGCCTGGTTTGCGTAATCAGCGCACCGAGATATTGGCCAGTAATATCGCCAATGCGGATACTCCTGGCTATAAAGCGCGTGATATGAATTTTTCACAAGCACTGGATCAGGCCGTTACACAAACGAGCAGCAACTTAAAGCGCAGCAGCTTGTCGATGAGCCATGATCGCCATATCTCTGCTGCCTCTGATTTCTCAGGCACGACAGCTTACCGTATTCCTAATCAGCCCGATGCGGGTGACGGTAATACCGTTGATCTGCAAGTTGAACGTAATCTGTTTATGGAAAACAGCATTGAGTATCAAGCTTCGTTGCAATTTTTGGGCGGTAAATTCAGTGGCTTGAAAAAAGCCATTCGTGGGGATTAATCAATGAGCTTGTTTAATGTTTTTGATGTTTCCGGTTCGGCAATGAGTGCCCAATCGGTACGTTTAAATACAGTGGCCAGTAATTTGGCTAATGCGCAGAGTGTCAGCAGTTCAGCCGATGAAACCTACAAGGCGCGCCACCCGGTGTTTAATGCCGCGCTAGATGATGCGCTCAATAGCAGCTCAAGTGTACCCGTTTCAGTGGCAGGCATTATTGAGAGCCAAAAACCGTTGAACATGGAGTACCGCCCCGATCACCCATTGGCAAACCCCGATGGTTACATCTTCAAACCAAATGTGAATGTGATGGAAGAGATGGCCGACATGATCTCAGCGTCGCGCTCATACCAGACGAACGTGCAGATTGCCGATGCTGCCAAACAGATGGCGATGCAAACCCTCAATCTGGGCAAGTAAGGAGCAGCAGGTGATAGACCCCAATGTCCGCACGACTCGTTATCTGGATCAGGTGAACCGCCAAAATACTGTTGCCAACAGTAATACTCGTACAACGGATGCGAATACACGCAGTAAAAGTACCGACGAAACACCCAATACCCGCCCCAATGAAACACCGACTGGAGGGGCAACATCATCGCTGACCCAGCAAGATTTTATGCGCTTGTTGACCCAACAGTTAGCGTTTCAAGACCCATTTAACCCCGTCAGTAATGATCAAATGGTGTCGCAGATGGCCTCATTTTCCACCATTGATGGCATCAACAAAATGACCGATCAATTCAGTTTGATGAACCAAATTATGGGTTCAGGCCAGGCGTTGCAAGCCTCATCACTGGTTGGGCAAGATGTACTACTGCCCACGAGCGATGTGTGGCTAGAAGAGAGCGGTGTGAGCGGGGCTATCTTCTCAAAAACCGGCGAGAAGCTGAATAACTTGTCGGTGCGTATTGAAGATGAGAATGGTCAGCTAATTAAGACCATCGGTATCAGCGGTGAGCAAGATGGTGTTGTGCGCTTTGACTGGGATGGCACCAATGACAGCGGTGAAAAAATGCCTGCGGGCAAATACACCATGAAAGCGACCGCAGAAATTGAGGGTGAGCAAAAAGACATTACTGACCAATTGGCCACTTACCACCGTGTCAGCAGTGTGGTGCTGCAATCAGAGTTGGGCGCGCTGATCAACGTCAACGGTATTGAGGGCGGTATTCCGATTGGTAACATTTTAGAAGTGGGGAAAATCAGTGGGGGTTCAAATTCTGGAACACCACCACCAGAGATTAAACCGCTTCCGCCCATTGGCGAGATCCCCCCCGAATCTGAAGACGGTGACAAGCCCACAGAAGAACAACTATTACGGAGATTCCTATAATGTCGAGCGTTTCCTTAAGTGGCCTGTTTGCCGCACAAAAAGATCTGAGCACCACCAGTAACAACATTGCCAACTCAAATACCATCGGGTTTAAAGAGTCGCGCGCTGAGTTTTCCGATGTGTATTCAACCTCCATTTTCTCTAACCCAAAAACAACGGTTGGTGGCGGGGTGCAAACCTCGATGATCTCGCAGCAGTTTCACGAAGGTTCGACCCGCTATACCAATAACCCGCTTGATTTGCGTGTAAACGGTAAGGGTTTTTTTGCTGTGACCAACGGAATGGATGATAAAGATGTCAACCTAACCCGTGCCGGAGAATTTAAGCTCAATCACGATAACTATATTGTTAACTCCAGTGGCCAGTATTTACGTGTGCTACCTGTTGATGACAAAGGGCACGCATCGTCTGTCAGTTTACAGGCTTCTCAGCCAGTACGTGTACCAAGCGAGGCGGGTAAACCTTCGCCATCGACCAAGCTCGATATTGGTGTCAACCTGCCTTCAGGTGCACCGGTGGTCAGCAAAGTGCCGTTTGATTTTGATGATCCGGATACCTACAGCAAGTCTACTTCGACCAATATCTATGACTCGCTGGGCAACAGCTACTCAATGACCACCTACTTTGTGAAAACCGATGATAACACGTGGGCATCGTACAACACCGTGCGCGATCAAAATGGTGATGAGCAGTATTTAGATGTGGAAGGGGGCGTAGAGAGCGATCCAAATCCGGCTGATCCAACCAAGAAAAATCCAAAAGGCGTGGTGCTTGAGTTTAATTCTGATGGTTCATTGAAATCACAAACGCCAGAAAATGCAAAAACGGTCTCGATGCAAGATGCGGGGATCTCATTAAGTGGCGCTGATACATCACAAACATTAGATCTGAATTTTGATAAACCAACTCAGTATGCGTCTGATTTTAATGTGAAAAAAATCACCGAAAATGGTGTGGTGGTTGGCCGTTTGACGAAGGTAGATATCACCCCTGAAGGCTTAATGGTGGCGAACTACTCGAACGGAAAAAGCGAGTATCTGGGTAAAGTGATGCTAGTGACCGTACCCAATGAACAAGGGTTAACCCAACTTGGCGGTACACAGTGGGGCGCGACACCTGACTCTGGCGCAATGCTTATTGGTGAGCCCGGAAAAGGCTCAAATGGCCGGATTATGAGCGGTGCGCTGGAGGAGTCGAACACCAATATGACGGTTGAAATGGTGGATTTGATCACTGCGCAACGCAATTTTCAGGCGAACTCACGCGCACTGGAGATCGATCAATCACTGCAGCAGACTATTTTACAAATTCGTTAATCAGATTTTGTCATTATGCGGCTTTTTCGTATTGGAAAATGGAAAAAGCCGAGTATCTGCTTAAAACGCCGGAGTGACTGATGGATAAAATGCTCTACATCGCCATGAGTGGTGCAAAACAAAATCTGCAAGGTGTGCAAGTGCATGCCAATAATTTGGCTAATGCGAATACACAGGGTTTTCGTAGTGATTTTGAGCAGGCTCGTTCAATGCAGGCGTACGGTGAAGGCTTGCCTTCACGAGTATTTAGCATGGTTGAGCGACCAGGCAGTGATTTTACACACGGCGGTTTTATGACGACCAACCGTGAACTCGATGTTGCGATTGCCGGTGAAGGTTGGATCTCGGTACGCGCCGCGGATGGCACTGAAGCCTATTCGCGAGCTGGACATTTACAGGTTGACCAAAACGGTCAGTTAATGAACAGCAGCAATCAGCCAGTATTGGGCGATGATGGCAACCCGCTGAACTTACCGTTGCCACTGGCGAAAATAGAAGTTGGTGGAGATGGCACACTCTCGTATCTGCCCAAAGGTGCGCCGCCTGATGCACTCGAACAAGCGGGCCGTATTAAGCTGGTGAATCCGCCACTCAACACCCTAACCAAAGGGGATGACGGTTTATTTCGCACCCGTGATGGTATGCCACAAGCGGCAGATCCGGTTGTGCGATTGGTCAGCGGAAAGCTGGAGTCGAGCAACGTCAGCTCTGTTGGCGAAATGGTGCAGATGATTGATTTGCAGCGCCAGTTTGATATGCAAGTGAAAGCGATGAAAGCGGCAGAAGAGAATGATACTGCGCAAGATCGTTTGCTGAAATTGAGTTAACCGCTATCGCGTTAAGGGGAATATCATGGATCCGGCATTATGGGTCAGTAAAACCGGTTTGGATGCACAGCAGACCAATATCCGCAATATCTCAAATAACATCTCTAACGCCAGTACAGTCGGCTTTAAAAAGGGCCGTGTGGTGTTTGAAGATTTGCTGTATCAAAAAATTAATCAGCCGGGCGCGTCCTCCTCACAAGACGATCAGATGCCCTCTGGGCTGATGCTCGGCAGCGGTACCAAAGTGGTGGCTACCCAGAAAAATTTCCAGCAAGGCGGAGTGCAAGTCACTAGCAATGCCTTTGACATGATGATCGATGGCGACGGTTTTTTCCAAATTCGCTTGCCCGATGGCTCAACCGGTTATACCCGTAATGGCCAGTTCCAGATGGATGATGAAGGCAATTTAGTGACTGCCGGATCAGGCTATCCGGTTGAGCCGAATATTGCGATTCCAACAGATGCCACTTCAGTGACAGTGAGTGCCGATGGGCAAGTCTCTGCGCGTATGCAGGGGCAGGCTGAAAACCAGCAAGTTGGGCAAATTACCTTAGTCAGTTTTGTGAACCCGCAAGGGCTAGAGCCGATGGGCGAAAACCTGTATGTGCAAACAGGCGCAAGCGGTGAGGCGCAAGAGGGGACTCCGGGGCTCGATGGATTAGGTAAGATCAAACAAGGTGCGCTTGAATCTTCCAACGTGAATGTGACCGAAGAGCTGATTAACCTGATTGAAGCCCAGCGCGTATTTGAGATGAACTCAAAAGTGATCTCATCGGTTGATGAAATGCTGGGCTACGTTTCTCAGCGTCTGTAAAGAGTAACCTGATGCAAAAACCTTGGTTAGGGATCATGATGGCCATCAGTTGTGTACTGATGCCAACTGCGCAGGCTGCACGGATCAAAGATGTGGCGGCTGTTGAAGGGGTGCGTAGCAACCAACTGGTTGGTTACGGTTTAGTGGTAGGGTTAACCGGTACGGGCGAAAAAAGCCCGTTTACCGAGCAGAGTTTTAAAGCCATGCTACAAAACTTTGGTATTCAGATCCCGCAGAATGTGAAGCCGAAAATCAATAATGTTGCGGCGGTTGCCGTAACAGCAGAACTGGCGGCTTTTACCAAGCAGGGGCAAACCATTGATGTCACCGTCTCTTCACTGGGTGAGGCAAAAAGCCTGCGCGGTGGGGTATTGCTGCAAACTATGCTCAAAGGGCTCGATGGCCAAGTATATGCCGTTGCGCAGGGCAATTTGGTGGTAGGCGGATTTAGTGCCGAAGGGAATGACGGGTCAAAAATCCAATCAAACACCCCCACTGTAGGGCGGATCCCAAACGGTGCGACAGTAGAACAAGAAGTGCCAACGCCCTTTGCACGTGGCGATTTTATCACCTACAACCTGCATAACGCCGATTTTACCAGTGCCAGACGCATGGCTGAATCAATCAATGATCTGCTCGGTGGCCGTATTGCGCAAGCTGTGGATGCTACCTCAGTACGGGTACGCGCGCCGCGTGATGCTACCGAGCGCGTTAATTTTCTTTCGACCATCGAGAATATCAACTTCGATCCGGCAGAAGAGGCTGCACGCATTGTGGTCAATTCACGTACCGGTACGATCGTGGTGGGGCAAAATGTTCGTTTGCGCCCAGCAGCGATTACCCATGGCGGGTTAACAGTAACTATTAACGAAAACCTCAATGTCAGCCAGCCAAACCCGTTTACACAGGGGCAAACGGTGGTAACACCTGACTCGAATATTCAAGTCAATCAAGCTAAATCAAACATGGTGAAGTTTGATCCGGGTGTGACGCTCGATGATCTGGTACGTGCAGTGAATGATATCGGGGCTGGCCCTTCAGATGTTATGGCGATCCTTGAGGCACTCAAACAAGCTGGTGCGATACAAGGCGAACTGGTGGTTATTTGATGGATACCCCGTTTGTTGATGCCAGCACCTACCATGACCTAAGCAGCCTCTCGCGCCTGCGTGAGGCCGCGCAAGGCGATGACAATAATGCCTTGCGCGCGGCAGCCAATCAGTTCGAAGCCACCTTCATGCGTCAGATGTTAAAAAGCATGCGCGATGCCAACGCTGCGTTTAAATCTGACTCGCCGTTTAACTCCTCTTCGGGCGATTTTTATCAACAAATGTACGATGAAGAGCTGGCCGGTGAGCTATCGCGTCAGGGGTCATTGGGGCTGGCAGACCTGTTGGTGAAGCAACTCGGTGGTGAAGATGAACAAACCGCATCAGCCTCATCAGTTGCACAGGCAGGTGGGCAACCGATAAGTTCGCTGCAAACAAGCCTACCGCTTACTGCACCATTGGCAAGCAATGCGCTAAACCCGCTGCCTGCGCGGGGTTCGCTACAGAACATGCGTGCGCCACTTGGCGATCTGCTCTCTGAGCTGCGTTTGCGCAAAACCCATGTGGGAGATGCAAAGCCGCTGGGTGATGATCAAGATACCCATAAACTGTTACCTGAGTTGTATCAGCCTGAATCGCTGCAGCATGCGCAACGCGCAAAAACACAAGATAATCAGGGGCGCGGTGATACCGAAAATGGCACATTTTCCAGCGCACAAGAGTTTGTTGCTACGCTGTTTCCCCATGCACTCAAAGCCGCCAAACGGCTCGGTACAACTCCTGCCATTTTGATAGCGCAAGCGGCACTGGAGACAGGGTGGGGTAAAAGTATTATTCAAAATGCAGCAGGCAGCAGTAATAACCTGTTTAACATCAAAGCAGATAAACGCTGGCAGGGCGATAAAGTCACCGTACGGACACTCGAATACTTTGATGGTACAGCAGTCAATATGACCTCACCGTTTCGAGCGTATGAGAGTTTTGCCGACAGTTTTGACGATTATGTGCACTTTTTACAGCAAAATGGCCGTTATTCAAAGGCGTTGCAACAGGCTGCTAATCCTGAAACCTATATCTCGCATTTACAACAGGCAGGGTACGCAACCGACCCCCGCTATGCTAGCAAAGTCATCAGCATACTGCGCCGCGTTCAGTCACTACTGGAGTAACCTATTTTCATGAATCCGTTGTCTACTCAGCCCTTAAAACGCGGCTGTGATCCTATACAAAAGAGATCTTTTTTATCTGTTATTCCCACCAATATGCGGTCAATTTTTATTCTGCCAGCGAGCACGAATAATAATCACATTCATCAAAGACAAAAACGCACCGTGCACGCTCTGATCCCGTGTCTGCTGTTGCTGGTGAGCAGCGTACTGAGTGGCTGCGCACAGCCAAGCAAGCCCATTGCAGATGATCCCAATTGGGCTCCCGTTGAGCCACCGCCGGCAGTAAAACCGCCAGTAGAGTTAACCGGTTCACTGTTTATTAAACCACAAGGTGGTGGGCTGTATTCCGACATAAAAGCGCACCGTGTTGGCGATATTATCACTGTGCAACTGCGTGAAAATACCAAAGCTAAAAAGAATGCGAATACTGATTTAAGTAAAGAGAGCAAAGCCAATTTAACCAGCCCAGTGATTGCTGGCCGCCCAGTGACGATTAACGGCGTGCCGTTGTCATTTGGCCTTGAGAATAGCAATGATTTTCAGGGCGGATCAGCTGCTGATCAGAGCAATAGTTTAAGCGGGGCGATTTCAGTGGAAGTGGTGCAAGTGCTCTCAAACGGTAATTTGCGCGTGCGTGGTGAGAAGTGGATCACCCTCAATAATGGTGAAGAATTTATTCGTTTAACCGGCACGATTCGGCCACAAGATATCGGCTCTAACAATGTGCTTGATTCACCTAAAATGTCAAACGCTCGGATTCAATATTCAGGCACGGGTGCATTCTCTGATACTCAAAAGCAGGGATGGTTATCGCGCTTTTTTAACAGTGAATGGTTTCCACTTTGATATCCATTATCTGTTGAGTCATCAGGGTAAAGTTTTGCTCAGTGTGGCAGATACAGAGTACAAGCATGGTAATGCGTTTTCCCCAAAGCGGTATGTGCTGCTGGGATAGGGCCATATTTAGGAGAGTGTAATGAGTGATCTACTGCAACTGGGCATGAGCGGTGTATTGACCAATCAGGCGCAACTTAAAGTAACCAGTAACAATATTAATAACGTTAATACCGTAGGTTATAGCCGTCAGGTTGCAGTACAAAACACCAACGGAACACTGTATCAAGGCAATTTACAGTTTGGTACTGGGGTAAATATTAGTGAAGTACGCCGAGTTTACAGCAGTTATGCCAATAATGAGCTGAATATGGCGACCACCAAATTCTCTAATGCCTCACACCGTACAGGCAACTTAGCCGAGCTGGATAATTTGCTCTCAAAAGTGGGGATAAAAATTCCTAATACGTTAAATAGCTGGTTTGATGCAGTCAAAAAGCTGGGTGATACCCCTAATGATGTGGCACTGCGTCAGCAGGTGCTCGATCAAGGTAAAAACCTAACGGCGCATTTTAACAACATTCATAGCACGTTAGATAATAAGCTCAACGAAATCAACAGCCAACTTGAAGGAAATGCAGGTCGAGTTAATGATATCGCCAAAGAGTTGGCAGCCATTAACCAATCAATTGTTGAGCAGGGCGGTTCATCAAATGAGATGGAAGATCGCCGCCAATTACTGCTCGATGAACTGGCCGAGTTCACTCAAGTGTCAACCGTGCCAAAAGATGATGGTTCAATCAACGTGCTGATCGGCGGTGGCCATACACTGGTGTCGGGTACAGAGAGCGCCACCATCAAGATGATTGATGGCTCGCCCGATCCGCGCCAAACCCAGTTGGCGATCAGTTGGGGGAACAGCAATAAACCGTTGAACGGCCAATCACTTGGTGGCAGTTTAGGGGCAATGTTTGAGATGCGCGATGTGCATATCCCCAAAGCGATGGATGAGATTGGTCTGATGTCGCTTGGTATTGCCGAGAGTATCAATAAGCAGCAGCAACAAGGGTTGGATCTCAACGGTAGCGTTGGCCAAAACATGTTTACGGATATCAACAGTGAGCGGGCTAAACAGGGGCGGGTAGTCACGAACAACCCGAATCTGAATTTGAGCGTAAATATTGATGATATTGGGAAACTCAGCAGTGGCCCATTTAATGTGGAGTTTGACGGTACCGATTATCTGCTGCGTGATAAAAACGGGAATACCCTTGAGACTCTTAGCATGCAGGGGAATCCGCCCACAAGTTTGAGTTCAGAAACATACGGGTTTAGCCTTGAGTTAAACGGCGGCACGATCAATAAAGGCGATAAAATAGAGATCCGCCCAACTCGTCAGGCCGCTGCCGATATCGATATGGTGATGACCAAGCCAGAACAGATTGCCGCACAAGGGATCATCACGCAAGGTGAGAACAATAAAGGTAGCGGTTCGGTAGGCGTTGTGCCAAAAGATCCGACTGTTGCAGGGTATCCTACGAATGGCAGTACGCTAAATATCGAATATTTTGATGATGGCGGAACACTCTCATACCGCATTACTGATGGTGCAACCCCACCCAATGCGTTGCAAGAGGGGGCATTTAAAGCCGGTGAAACCTTAACCGTGGCTGGCGTAGAGATTACGTTAGACGGGCAACCACAAGCCGGTGATACCTGCAAAATCGATCTTGATCCGGCATCAGGCAGCAACACTAATTTGATGGCGATGCAAGATCTGCAAAACAGCAAAATCATGGGGAATGGCACACAAACGTTGTTTGATGTGTATGAAAAGCTTAATACGGATATTGGCGCGGCGCAATCATCAGCCCAGCGTGACTACTCGCACAGCAAACTTGAATACCAATCTGCGGCTTCACGTATGAGCAGTATTTCAGGTGTAGATTTGAATGAGGAAGCAGGTAATCTCATTCGTTATCAGCAATCTTATGCGGCCAGTGCCCGTATTATTTCCGTTGCCGATGAGATTTTTCAAACCCTGTTAGGATCTATTGGCTAATATCCCTAAAGATAAAAAGTATGTGGGTATTGGTTCGTGGTGAACATAACGCGCTCACGAATATACCGTGTTTGTGATCATAAAAAGAACAATCACCTATTTAGTAGGTTGAAGTATAAGGTTAGGGAGTAGAGCAGCATGCGCGTTCCTTCATTTCAAGAATACCGTTTTTTTAGCACCAATATGGGCGAAAAACAGGCCGATATGAGTAAGCTGTTTGGTCAGATGACATCAGGTAAGCGCGTTGAAGCGGCGGGTGATGACTCAGTAGCGATGATCTCCATTCACAATTTAAAGCAGCAAAGCACTTTAAATCAGCAATACACCAATATGGCCGATTTATCACTAAACCGTTTGGCACAAGAAGAGACGTATCTGAAAAATGCCGACGATTTAGTGCAAAATACCCGTGAGAAAATGTTGGGCTCATTGAATGGCTCAGTCGATGCAGAAGGGTTGAACTCATTATCACAAGATATGCAGTCTAACTTTGATGCCATGCTCGATCTGGCTAATACCCGTGATGAGTCGGGCAACTATATCTTTGGTGGTACGAAAACAGACAAACCCCCGTTTTATAAAGATGCTGACGGTAACGTGCAGTACCGCGGTAACGATGAGCAGCGTTATTTACAAGTGGCCTCGTCAATTCAGATCCCGATCAGTGATTCGGGGAGCAAACTGTTTCAGCAAGTCCCGAATCCGTTTGGCGATCACACCCCTGATTATCAGCGTGCAACCGGTTCTGATTTTTTTATCGAAAAAACCGAAAGTCAGGGGAGTTCAGCGGAGAAATATGACATTGAGTTCGTCACTCTAGATGATGGCAGCACCGGTTTTCTCGCCAAAGACAGCAGTGGCGCGTATGTACCAGCACAGAAGCTCAGTGATCCTAATGACCCAAACAGTACACTGCTTCCTCCAGAGCCACAGCCGGTTGATATGGTTAATAACCAAATTATTATCGATGATGGTACAGGGGCAGCCGACAGCCAAAAGGTCAAAATTACCTTCAGTGGTACCCCCACGGTAACAGAAGAGGGCGCAGATAAAGTCAGCATCACACCGGAAAAAAACATTGATGCTTTCGCTGCCATGCAAAACGCAATCAATAATGTGCAAGATGGCAGTAATAGCGGCAATATCAGTGTGGGTATTAAGCAGATGGATGCCATTAGCAAGCATCTCAACAGTGTGCGTGGTGAAGTCGGTACCCGTATGCAAGCGGCAGAAACTGCAAAAGAAGATCATGCTGATAATGAAGTGGTACTTAAAACCGCGCTCTCATCGCAAGAAGATATTGATTATCCTACTGCAGCACTGCAATTTTCTATGATGAGTTTAGCTATGCAAGCCAGCCAACAGACCTTTGTCAAATTACAGGGCATGAGCTTATTTAATTATTTGTGATGCACTATTGATTGATTGATTGATTGATTGATTGATTGATTGATTGATTGATTGTTGGTAATCAATTACCCATTTCTCAAAAATCGCTCTTTGGAGCGATTTTTTTTATGTTTTTTTGCTACGTAACCCCATAGGAAATGGCGTAATAATTGCTATGTCAGACGTATTAGAGACAAGCAATCAGAGGAAAACATGTCTGACATACAGAATCTGCCTTCGGCAGAAGAGATCGAAGCGCATTTTCAATGTGGGGTAGAGTTATTTAATCAGGGCAGTAAGGAAGAGGGGTATCAGATTGTTCGCCTGATGGCTGACTTATGTACTGAGCATTTTACCTATCAGCATACTGCGGGTCTGATTGCTTTTGAAAATAATAACCAAGAGGCCGCACAACATTATCTATGGCGAGCCGCTGAGTGTGATCCCAATAACCTTGAGATCTATTTTACCCTTGTGCAATCTTATTTTCGCAGTAAACAGTATGTAAGTTGCCTGAACTTACTGACTGAACTAGAACAGCATATTTCTGGCAGCGTCGAGCTTTTGACACTGAAAAAAGAAGCATACGAGCAAATGGGTGATAAAACCAATGCGATGCGCTACCGAGCACTGTTACGAGAAGTACAACAAAGCGAAGAGATTGTAGAACTAGAAACGACGCTGCAAGGGTATTACAAACAGGCTAACGATTTAATTGAGAGCCGAAATTTTGCTGATGCCGAGCACTTACTCTCAATGGCTCAAGAGCTTAAGGACGGTGATGCCGAGCATGATTTTTTATGGGCTTATCTCTACCACCGCCAAGATAAAAATGAGCAGGCTAAACCTAAAGCCGAGATTGCCTATAAAAAAGGGTTTCGCAAGCCAGGAATGTATTATGTGTATGGCTACATTCTCAATGAGTTAGGTCAATATCCCGCAGCACGCAAGATTTTACAAGAAGGCGTGAAAGCCTACCCTGAAAGCGTGGTTATCTATGAGACTCTGGCAGTAAATTACCTTAAGTCTGGGGCATATGAGCAGGCTCTCAAAGCATACCGTAAACTTAATACGGATAAGCCATCCGATGAATATCGTATTCAAATGGCGATTGCTGAGTTTAAATGGCTAGAAAGCAGTAATAAAAATCTGAATTACGCTACTGTGCATCAGTTCCAAGATAAACTATTACCGTTATATCACCAATATCCAGGAAATGCAGGGTTAGCTGATGCAGCAGCCAAAATTTATCAATGGTTAGGTCTGGGGAAACAAGGTGATTTGGTATATCAGGATTTGATTGAACGCTATCCAAGCTCAGTATCTCCACGATGGAATCGTCAACAGTACTTGGGTATGACGCACCAATATACCGAATTTT
Source organism: Plesiomonas sp. (assembly GCF_051652165.1). Classification (GTDB taxonomy): domain Bacteria; phylum Pseudomonadota; class Gammaproteobacteria; order Enterobacterales; family CAMTGL01; genus Plesiomonas. The sequence continues at coordinate 417,224 of NZ_JBOFTR010000016.1, read as the reverse complement.
TAGAGGCTTATCGTTATGGGGAGCAATGTAGCCTACGTGTGACTTTTGGTCGAGAAATTAACCGTTGGCAAGGTCAAGCATTACAAGATAATGAAACACTACTGATTTATTGCGAGCAAGGCATTGGGGATGAAATCCGTTTTGCTCATAATTATGGGCTTGCTGCTGAAAAAGCGAAAAATGTTATTGTATATACTGAACCTCGTCTTATTGAGATGTTTAGTTTAGCGTTCCCAACAATAACATTTATTCCATGTGGTTTTAACAATGCATCTCGCACCTATCCTAATGAAATAGAATATATTCAGGATAATGTTTTTATTGTGGCTGCAGGTGACTTGATGGAAATTAATTTCCGCGAGAGTGGGTCATTATTGCGCGCAGAGCCCTATGTGGTATTACCTACTGAGTTAACTCACGTTTGGCAACAGCGTATCGAACAATTACCCAAGCGCAAATATAATATTGGAATATCATGGCGAAGTGGCATGCGAAACCAAGGGCGTAACTTAGGTTTGCTCGATGTTATGGATATATTGCCGATATTTGCATTAGATGCGAATATTATTTCTTTGCAATATGATGATGTGAGTAAAGAGCGTAAGCAGTTACAAAAGCGCGGAAAAGATCTGATCGTTTTTGATGATTTAGATCAAAAAAATGATTTTATGAACGTAGCAGCCTTGTATCAATCACTGGATTTTGTCATTTCAGTTGGTACATCTGTTGGTGACATTGCTTATGCTGCAGGCGTTCCGGCTATTATGCTATATGCTAATTACCTAGGCCAAGAAGAAGGCGTATTACATCAAGATTTTAGTGGTTGGGGTCGTCAGTATTATTTGTTCTCTCCATTAACCAAAGATAAGTCTACGGTAGTACAGCAGTGTGTGAACGATATTCTGGCTAGTCATAACAAGCAGTAATAAACTATGCAGTAATAAGTGATGATATCTCTCCCCAATAACTGATTATTGGGGAGATAACCTTTAAATATTACGAATATCTTCCCATGATAATGCCGTTCCTTTTTTTAATAGACGACAGGCCACTTTCCCAATGACTTCATCATAATACCGAGGCAATAAGCCAAATCCTGGCCGAATACTGCGCACATTATCAGCGTTCAGCCGTTCTCCTGCGGCAATATCTTGTATGACATATAATGATCGTCGGAACTTCACGTTGCCTTTTTCTGCTTCTGTTCTCTCATAAGTTACAGCGCCTAAAGCTGACCATGCTGTTCGAGTATCTTGACATAAACGGGTTAGTTCATTGGGTTCGAGTGAAAAGCTGTCATCCGGTCCACCAGCAGAGCGGTCAAGAGTCACATGCTTTTCTATCACGCAAGCACCGAGTGCGACAGATGCAATCGCTGTGGCATTATCCAAGGTGTGATCAGATAACCCTGTGATACTGTTAAAACGCTGTGCCATATCAGGAATGGTGCGTAAATTATATTGCTCTGCGGGGGCAGGATAACCACTCACACAATGCAGCAAAACAAGCTGTTGGCAGCCGTGCGAGCGTGCAGTATTCACTGCCTCTGCAATTTCTTTAGCATTGGCCATGCCCGTTGACATAATCATCGGTTTACCGGTTTGAGCAACGCGGCGAATAAGTGGTAAATCAACTAATTCAAATGACGCTATTTTATACGCGGGAGCATCTAGCTGTTCGAGTAAATCTACTGCAGTAAAATCAAATGGCGAACTAAATATCGTAATTCCCCGTTTTTTTGCATGTTCGAATAGCGGTTGATGCCATTCCCATGGCATAGAGGCTTTTTGATAGAGAGAATAAAGTGTTTCACCATCCCACAAGCCACCCTGAATATTGAACTCATCACTGTCATGCTCAATGGTAATAGTGTTTGCTGTGTAAGTCTGCAATTTAACCGCATCAGCACCCGCTTGTTTCGCGGCATCTATAATCTGGATTGCACGGTTGATATCACCATTATGGTTTGCTGACAGTTCAGCAATAATATAAGGCGGGTAGTCTGCACCAATACGGCGACCGTTAATTTCAATATAGTTGTGGCTCATGGCGATACCCTACTCAGGTCATGGTTATATCAAATTTTATTGAGAAGATGTTATGCAATAAAGAGACAAGATTATGGTAATACGTAATGCAAGATGTCATCTTGTTGAGAAAGGAGTCGAAGCCCATTGCTTTTTGCGACAGCAATAGATGCCAAATTAGCACATTTAATTTCAGCTTTGATAGGTAATACCGTCTTATCTAAAAGATGTTTAACAATTTGTTTTGCGATACCACGGCCTCGTGCTTGAGGTGCTACCGCCCAAGAGAGGATATGTATACCCTCTATCAAATCGGCTCTTGCCATTCCAACGGGAATACTGTTTTGTACGGCGATATACACTTTCCGAGAAGGATCATTCATTACAGATTGTAGCCAGCGAGAGTGTTGTTCTGTACTGATCAGATCGGATGAATGGCTATATTGACGCGTTATCACATCATTACGCCAAGCTAGTAATATGTCGGCATCATAGGTATTGGCTGGTCGTAAATATAGACTTGTGATTAGGCACATGTTATAGCCATATTCCTTCATGAATTTCGGTTAGTGGTCAACAGTGTTATATTTTGTACGCATAGGCGCTGAGGATGACTTAACGCATTAGTATTTTGACATATCGACACGTTGATAAAATTGTTGAGCAACACGACAAGCCCCTTTTCCATCAATCATGATAGGATTTAAACGATTGAGTTGCTGCCAATAGCGGCTAATCCAGCCCAGTTCATGAGCATAATCCTCTTGCGTAAGATGCTCTGCCTCACCCAAATAGCGAACCGCATTTTTTTGAGCCAAATGGTGGGATATTTCACGCTGATTATCTGCAACACAGACCACTGAAGCTGGCGTGTTTAAGCACAGGCGTTCCCAATTACTACTGCCAGATGCACCAATCATGTAGTGCGAGGTAGCTAATAATTGCTCAAAATCATCGCGATGCGCATACAACAACACATCCATGTTTTCCGCGATTGCCTGTAATTGCGGGTAGCGCAGATTAGCTCGACCGGTAATCAAGAGAACCGTGAAGGGAAGTGGGGGGATCTCTTGTACTGCGCGTAAGAATTTTTCACACTCTCCCGTGGGATCGCTACCGCCAAAGCAGACCAATAGTTGATTTTCTCTGGGTAAATGCTGCTCTCGCAGTGAGGAAAAACGTGGCCGTAATAACGCATATTCTGGGCCGATAAGATGGGTTCCTGGGCTATTTAGATAACGCTGACTTTCGGCTGGCCAGAGATTTTGATCTAAGATTAAATCGCTCTGATGAGGCCGATTTATGTCATCAATTGCTAGTAGGGGGCATGCAAAATGGGTGCTAATTGCACACTCCCATTCTTTTCCTAGCTGATAGTGATCAACTATCACCCCATCGGCGTGAGGATGGTGCAAAATGATATTTGCAATATCATTTTGCCACGCAACGGATTCTGCATCATCGGGCAATACGGTTATGCCATACCCATGAGCAACAATATAATCATTCAGATTGCCAGGTAAATCTCGGCAAATGAAATGAACCTGACAACCTAATTCGGTGAGATGTTGCGCTAAGACCATGCAGCGCATTACATGGCCAGTACCTATGTGTGCTGAGGCATCAGCTCTAATCAGGATATGGCGTGGCTTTTCAGTTCTCATTGTGCAATAGCCGAAACATAAGTTCTGCATATTCCCAGTCTTCAGGTGTATCAATATCCTGTACTCGCTGACGGGGTAAAATCATGGCGCGCGCAGCAGGAGAGAAGATAGGTTTGCCATTTAAAAAAGCATCTGTGGTTCCCCAGTAAAACTGGCCTGCATCATGAAATGCTTCAGGCAAGTCTTGTGAGCGAGTGCTTAAGTGTTCAGGTTGAAACATGCTCACGCGTTGCTGTGCATCGAGTCTAATTGCACGTTGGATCGGAAAAGCATAGCGGGTGGCACTGAATACATAGTCAGTATCGTCTTGCGCCAGTAAATGATATCCCGCCAACAAATCTTCAGCGCGCACAAAAGGGGCGGTGGCATACAGGCAACATAAGATATCTACGGGTTGTTGCTGCTGATGAAACCATAGCAAGGCATGTCGAATGACATCCGTGGTTGTCGCGTAATCGTTGGCAATATCCGCAGGCCGCATAAAAGGGACTTCAGCACCATATTGCTGCGCCACCTCGGCGATTGCAGGATCATCGGTCGATACAATGACAGCATCGAAGCAGCCTGCTTGCAAGGCTGCTTCGATGGAGTAAGCAATGATCGGTTTTCCAGCAAAGAGACGAATGTTTTTATGAGGGATACGCTTGCTGCCCCCTCGTGCTGGGATCAATGCAATTTTCACAGTTGTGCATCCTGTAAAATGGTACGCAGCACGTCAATTACAGCGTCTTGCTGCTGATCTGTCATCGCCGCAAACATGGGTAATGAAATAGCATCTTCATAATAGGCTTCAGCTATCGGATACTGGCCAATTTTAAAACCTAAGTTTTGATAATAAGGCTGGGTATGAACAGGGATATAGTGAATATTGACACCGATTCCGGTATTTCTCAGTACATCAAAAATCTCTCGTCGCGTTTTGTTGAGTTTTGCACGTTGTAGACGGATCACATACAGATGAAGAGCCGAATAAGTATCTTGTTGGCTGAACAATGGCCGTATTAGCGGTAAATCATGCAGCGCCGCATGATAACGTTGGGCCAGTTGATGGCGACGCGTAACAAACGTATCTAGGCGTGTCATTTGAGAAACGCCGAGCGCGGCTTGTAATTCGGTCATGCGGTAGTTATAGCCAAGGTCAATTTGTTGGTAATACCAACTACCGTGACTTTCGCCCTGCATTTTTGATGGTTCTCGGGTAATACCATGGCTGCGTAGCAGCGCCATACGCTCGGCTAACTCAGCATTGTTAGTTAATGCCGCGCCACCTTCGGCGGTGGTGATGATTTTGACCGGATGAAAGCTAAAAATTGTGATATCAGAGTATCGGCATTTACCGATCGGCTCACCATGGTATTGCCCTCCAATTGCGTGCGAGGCATCTTCAATAATATGGAAGCCGTACTCTTGCGATAGCGCATAAATGGCGGCCATATCACATGGATAACCACATAAATGTACCGGCACAACAATTTTGGGCAGAGTACCGTTTTGTTGAGCACGTTTGAGTTTTTGCTCTAACTGTTGCGGGCACAAATTATAGGTAACGGGGTCAATATCAACAAAATCGACATCAGCACCACAATAGCGGGCACAGTTAGCGGATGCGACGAAAGTAATCGGTGTTGTCCATAAACGATCGCCAGAACCTAATCCGAGCGCCATACAGGCAATATGTAACGCCGATGTCGCACTGTTGACGGCCAGAGCATATTGGGCACCGGTGGCTTGCTGTAAAGCCGACTCAAAGGCCGGAACTTGCGGCCCTTGAGTTAAAAAGTCTGACTGCAATACAGCAACAACGGCATCAATATCATCTTGAGAGATCTGCTGTTTACCGTAAGGGATCATGAATCAGATACTCCCAATTTTAGCTTGATTCAGCTCAATCCATGTCTGGAGCGTATCTTTGCTCATCCATTCAGTGTTGTTATCACTGGAGTAAACAAAGCCTTCAGTCACTTTTTTTCCATCTTTGATACGTTCTGGGGAAGTATGCCATTCATGGATTGCGGGTAGGATTTTATAATGTTCAGGGTATTCGTAGGTGTAGTAAGAGTCTTCAACGCCGATCATCTGTTCGTGTAATTTCTCACCAGGGCGAATGCCAACAATCTCTTGCTGTGCTTTTGGCGCAATCGTTGCTGCAATATCGGTAATATTCATCGATGGGCTTTTCTTAACGTAAATCTCGCCGCCCACCATATCTGCGAAGGCATGCCAAATCAGCTCAACGCCTTGCTCTAACGTGATCATAAAGCGCGTCATGCGCGGATCTGTTACTGGCAACACGCCTTTATCTTTAATTGACAAGAAAAATGGAATAACTGAACCGCGTGAGCCCATCACATTGCCATAACGCACAACAGCAAAGCGTGTTTTGTTTGCCCCAGAGTAAGAATTGCCTGCAACAAAGAGTTTATCTGAGGCCAACTTAGTTGCCCCATATAAGTTTGCAGGGCTGCTGGCTTTATCTGTAGACAGCGCGACGACTTTTTGCACACTTTTATCGATACAAGCATCAATCAGGTTCATTGCCCCGTTAATGTTGGTTTTGATGCATTCAAATGGATTGTATTCAGCCGTAGGCACAATTTTAGTTGCAGCGGCGTGCACAACAAAATCAACGCCATCGAGTGCACGCATTAAACGATCTTTATCGCGAACATCACCAATAAAAAAGCGTAGGCGTTTTTCATTTGGATATTTCTTTGCCATATCCCATTGTTTCATTTCATCACGCGAATAAATGATGATTTTCTTTGGGTTGTATTTGGCCAGTGTCATTTCAACAAACTGGTGACCGAAAGAACCAGTACCGCCAGTAACCAGAATCACTTTGTCATTAAACATAGGTACGCCATTAATTCATCAATGAAGGGCAGTAAAGGGAATGCACCCTATATAGAAAAATAGGAAGTCGATTTCTTGACATGCCGCATTGCAAACTCGTTATGGCTACTCTCAAGCATAACTTGTGCCAATACGATAAATGGTGCATTGATGTGCGTTAACACGGTTTTGTACAACAATAAAAAATAAATAAATTTTTTATAATCAACGTGTTATTTAATGTTGTGAAATTTATTCTTCAAGTTTTTCTAGGGTTGCCGATTAACTGTATACAAGCAATCAGCATGCAAGCTGCACGGTTAGCCTAAGCGATAAACATAAAAAATTGTCCAACGGGCTAATGTTGTTGTGAGCAGTGCCGATAGATGATGGTGTAACAAATAATCAATAAGTCGCTGCGGGCAAGTATGCTGGGTGGCAAATTTAACGGAGATTACAAGCATGGCTATTACCGTAAACACCAACGTGACCGCGCTGAATGCCCAGCGTAACCTGAACAAAACCAACAATGCGCTGAATGTGTCTATGCAGCGTTTGTCTACCGGTAACCGTATCAACTCAGCAAAAGATGATGCGGCAGGTATGCAGATTGCTAACCGTCTGGGTTCACAAATCAGCGGTCTTGGCGTGGCAATGAAAAATGCCAATGACGGTATCTCTATTGCACAAACTGCTGAAGGTGCAATGCAGGAGTCAACCAATATTCTAAATAAAATGCGTGATTTGGCTCTGCAATCAGCAAACGGTTCAAACTCAGATGCTGACCGTGCTGCTATGCAAAAAGAGGTTGATTCACTAAAAAATGAGATGACCCGTATTGCAGAAACCACCACTTTTGGTGGCCAGAAGCTGATTGATGGCTCTTTCGGTACAAAATCATTCCAAGTGGGTTCAGAAGCGAATGAGACTATCGATATTAGCTTGGGCAATATGACGGCTGCTAAACTGGGTGCAAATAAAACCAGTACCACTACTCGTTTAGGTACTGCGTTAGCTGCTACTAACACTGCAGGTACAAACACCGTTACTGATGGTGAGTTACTCATTAAAGGTAAAGGTGATGAAACTATCACTGTTACCGCAGGTGCTACAGCCAAACAAGTTGCAGCACAAGTTAATGCCGTATCAAATAAAACCGGTGTGAATGCATCAGCAAAAACCAGCGTAGGTCTTGCGATTACTGGTGGTAAATTAGATATTGAACTGTCAAGTACAGCATCAGGTGCAACAGCCGAGCGAATCACCGTAAACTCTGATGATATTAATGATCACGCAAAAGCGATCAATGATAAAGCAGCGAAAACAGGTGTAAAAGCCAAAGTTGAGAACGGTTCATTAGTCTTAATGAATGAGAATGGCGAAGACATTAAAGCTGAGAATAAAGGTGCTGCAGGCACGTCTATCGGCGGTGTAGGTTTAGCAGCCGGTGGTGCAGCTGCAAACTCTATTACTGTGGCAGGGACTATTGAGTACTCTAGCAATAGCGGTGCATTCTCTGTTACAGGTACTGTTGATGAGCTGGGTACTGGCGGTGCGGATACTGCTGCAAGTTCTTCGCAAGTGGCTGTATCAAGTGTTGATATGTCAACACAAGATGGCGCACAAAGTGCAATTTCTGTTATCGACGGTGCATTGGCAACTATCGATAATCAGCGTTCAGATTTAGGTGCGTTGCAAAACCGTCTTTCTAGTACTATCAGTAACTTAGGTAATATTCAAGAGAATACAACGGCCGGCCGTAGCCGTATCATGGATGTGGATTTTGCCTCTGAAACCACCAACATGACTAAGCAACAAATTCTGCAACAAGCAGGTACCGCAATGCTGGCGCAGGCTAAGCAATTGCCACAATCTGCACTGTCACTGCTGGGTTAATTCTCTGCAACGTTTGTACACACAAACGCGTGATAACAACAGGGGCTAATGCCCCTGTTGTATTATCTTGCCATGTTAGCAGTGCAAAAGGGGCAATATCTGTTGCGAGAACTTCGTTCACGCCTTATTTTTGGCTCTCTTCCCTATACGACCCCTCTTTGCTCTGAAAATGACAGCCGTATTGTTACCGGTTGTACTCTTTGTTATGCCCTATTTGGCTATTGAGCCTGCATCAACTCGTTTATGCCGTGCCAGCACTAAGGGGGGCTATAACTGAAATATTTATGAATAACGCCATAGTGACTAAAGCCATAGTGACTAAAGCAGCGATTACTGCAATTGCAGTTACAGTTAAAAAAGCATTAACCGCTCAGTACATGCAGTGTTCTAGGCAAATAATGTAGGGGTCATACTGCAAAACCTGTTGTCAGGTATTGGTTCATCATCTTGAAAACAAAAAATATAGGCTTGCCAAAAACATGGCAGTTCAAATGGCCAGTATTTTGCTTTATGACAGAAAACAGATTCATTTGGCGACACAAAAGTAAATATTGCTTTCGCTACGTACAGAGAAACCCGTACACGATAATAAACAGAGGTGAAATATGCGCGCTCCCGGTATTGGTTCTGGTTTACCTGTCGCCGATTGGGTCGATATGATGGTGAAGGCGGAAGCTACACCAAAATTAAAACAGTTTCAAAAACAGCAACAAACGCTTGATACACAAATTTCATCGTACGGAAAATTGAAATCGTCGTTAACTGAATTTCAAGATTCACTAGAAAAAATGCAAAAAGATGAGGCCTTTGATAAGCGTAAGGTTGATATTATCGGTAAAGAGCCCCCGTTCTCTGGATCTGCCAGCAAAGAGGCGATCTCTGGCAGTTACGATGTGGCCGTTAAGCAGTTAGCCAAAGAGCAAAAAACCAATCTAGGTGCAGTAGAGCCTGATACCAAATTTGAATCAGGAACGTTAGATTTTAAAGTCGGCGAAGAGAGTTTTGCTGTTGAGATAAAAAAAGACAGTAGCCTGAAAGATATTGCCGATGCTATCAATAAATCCCCCGATAATACCGGAGTCAAAGCCACGATTGTCACGTACACCGATGCTGCCGGTAAACCACAAAATGAACTGGTGTTAATGGGCGAAAAAACCGGTGAAAAGAACAGTTTTGAAGTGACATCTTCAGCAGATCCAAGCAGTAAACTGGGGCAAATGATCGCTGGGCAAAACACTGCGCCTGAAAACATGCCACAAGATGCCATTTTAACCATTGATGGTAAAGAGATCCGCAGTGCATCGAACAAAGTGGAAAATGCAATTCAAGGGTTAACACTCGATCTGAAAGAGGTATCAGAAAAAGATGCTTCTGATAAATATAAAACCAATCGGGTAACCGTAGGCTATGACAATAGCGCAGTTAAAACGAGCTTAAGTGAGTTTGTTGCAGCATACAATAGCATTATTGATATTACCGATGAGCTGACCAAATACAATAAAGAGACCAGTACCGCAGCCCCTCTCACCGGGGATAGTTTGGTTCGAAACTTAATGGTGCAGATGCGCGAAATTATGACGAGCCCATCTGAAGCGGCAGGCAGCGTAAAGTTTTTGGCTGATATTGGTATTAGCACTGAGCGAGATGGCAAACTTAAAATTGATGATGAAAAACTTGATGAAATACTCGAAGATAATTTTACCAAGGTAGGCGCATTTTTCTCAGATAAAAACGACGGTATATCTAGCAAGCTAGAAACACTCATGAAAGATTTTGTGGGTGCAACGGGCTCATTAACCGAAAAAGATAAAGCATTAAATGAACAAGTGCGTAAATTAGGTAAAGAAAAAGAGGCATTTGATAAACGGATGACTGATTTTGAAATCAGAATGACCAATCAATTTAATGCGATTGACGCTGCCGTTACACAAATGCAACAACAGATGAATACCGTATTAAGTGTGTTGTAAATAAAGCTGCTTTATTAAATAGGTTAATTGTATGCTAACAGAAGTTATGCAAATTGATGAGCAGTTGCGGGCGTTATTTTCTGAACAAGCCGATCCTGAACCAGAAGATATTTATACGCTTTTATCTGCTCGGCAACAAAGCCTTGAGCAAATATTACCAAACTTATCAACTGACCATAAAAAGCAATTGCATGAATTAACAAAGTCACTGCTTTTTTGTGTACAAAAAACACGAGCCCGTTATGCATTAACGCTATTTCAACATAAAAGAACACAGAAAGGGGTAAAGGCATATCAACGAATCAGTGTGCAGTGAATGTACTGGTTAATAAATAAAAACAGTTATTCGATGGTGTTCATTGTGTATGCATTCATTACAATAAAATCAGTATAAAAATAAGAGAGTCAAATTATGCGTGGAACGTTACAAGCGTACAAAAAAGTCTCAGTAGACAGTCAGTTACAGTCAGCATCACCGCATAAAGTAATTTTAATGCTACTTAATGGTGCGATAGAGCGGTTAGTGCAAGCTAAGGCCGCAATACACATGAATAATACTGCCGTAAAAGGTGAACGATTAGGAAAAGCGATTGCTATTATTACGCATTTACACGCATGTTTATCAGAACAAGAGGGAGGCGATATTGCAAAGAATTTAGCGCAATTGTATGAGTATATGCAGACTCAATTATTACACGCCAATATTCATAATGATGTTAAAAATATTGATGAAGTTATTACGCTATTAACGGAAATTAAAATATCGTGGGAACAAATTCCCACTGAATTGCATCATATATGATGAATAATAACAGTTGCACTTATTTGCTTTGTATTTAATACTTAGAAATCAAATGCGATTTATATCGCAAATTTCGTTGTATATTTATTTTAATATAAACATATGCACATAATAGTAAGCTTGTTTTTAGTTAAGTAGATCACAAAAATAAGGTGAGATACAGCAAGTACATATGATTGCATAAGGGTATATTGATATAGTTATCAATTATTAAAATATAAACATTAATGGTGTATAGAAATTCGTATCATGTCTGGATTGCAGAAGTTCTTATTGATCGAAGATGATTTTGAGCGGCGCACAATGCTAACCACTATTTTTGATTTTATTGGTCAAGATAGTATTACGGTATCATCGTGCGAAGTAAAACCGTCTCTTGCAGAATCTCATGTTTGGGCTGGTTGTTTGCTAGGCCATATTGCTGATATTCATCAACGTGAAGAGGTAATCGACTTCCTGCGTATTCACCACTATATTCCGGTGATTGTTTTTTCTGATATTAACGTTGGAGCACAGATATTAAGCAACAGTACTAACATAAATAATACTGATATAAGTTGCTCTGATATTAATAATACTTATTCAGGCAGTAATCATGTTGGAAATGTGTGTGCGCCACTCAATTATGCTCAATTAACCGAGGCATTACGCCACTGTTATGAATTTACTGGGCGACATTTAGCCTCTTATCCGCAAATTACCCGTAAAAACACCCTATTTCGTAGCTTGGTTGGGCGAAGCCACACCGTACAACATGTGCGCCGCTTGATTGAACAAGTTGCCCCGACAGAGGCCAGCGTGCTGATTTTAGGTGAATCTGGCACAGGAAAAGAGGTTGTTGCGCGTAATATTCACTATCATTCAGTGCGTAGCAGTGGCCCGTTTGTGCCAGTAAACTGCGGCGCAATTCCAGCAGAGTTACTAGAAAGTGAATTGTTTGGGCATGAAAAAGGTGCGTTTACCGGTGCAATCTCTACCCGTAAAGGCCGGTTTGAACTGGCTGAAGGCGGCACACTGTTTTTAGATGAAATCGGTGATATGCCGATGCCAATGCAAGTTAAACTGTTGCGCGTATTGCAAGAGCGCAGTTTTGAGCGCGTAGGCAGTAATAAAACATTACGGGCTGATGTGCGGGTTATTGCCGCAACGCACCGAAATCTTGAAGAGATGATTGCTCAGGGCGAATTTCGTGAAGATCTGTACTATCGGTTAAATGTGTTCCCTATTGAGGTGCCTGCGTTACGCGATCGTGCAGAAGATATACCGTTATTGTTGCAAGAGTTGTTGTCGCGTTTAACCGCCGAAGGGGCAAAAAGTGTGCATTTTACCCCACGAGCGTTACATTCACTGTGCGCCTACCCTTGGTTAGGTAATGTACGTGAACTGGCTAATTTAACTGAGCGATTGGTCATTTTATACCCTGATGCGCTAATCGATGTTAGCCATTTACCGGCAAAATACCGGTGTATTGATGTTGCTGAGTTTCAACCTAATACTGACTGTTATCTGCAAGAGAGCACCCTTTTAAAAAAATCAGCAATATCAAGAGGTGAGTTAACAAATATCTCTAACAATAGTGTGCAAGATAGTGATGAGCAAGAGATGCTCGAACGTGCTGCACTTAATGAGATATTTAATGAGGCAGTAAGTCTCACCTCTGATACTGCAGCAATAGCAACAACCACTAGCGAAGCTGATGGTTTTGTGACATCGCTACCTTCTGAAGGGATGAATTTAAAAGAGATGCTCTCTGATTTAGAGATTGATCTTATTCGCCAAGCCCTTGAGGCTCAGTATGGTGTGGTTGCTCGCGCTGCTGATATGTTGGGTATGCGCCGTACAACATTGGTTGAAAAAATGCGTAAATATGGCTTGAGTAAAGAAAACTCAGCGGCCTGATTTAAGTATGATGACCGTGTCTTTTATGTATATCGCCACTTTATTTAAGCTGTAAGGTGGCGTTTATTTAATACCACGATTGTTATTTTTAGGGCGACTTTTTGCAAATTTTATCTCATTTATCTCATTTATCTCGTTTTTATCTCACATGTTCGCCCCTTTTATTTTTTACTTTTCTCTGATTTTTACCGTATTTGTATTCAACTTAAGATCAATGCTACAGCCGATATTGCATTTTTATTCTGCTCTAACGTTAATTTGGTATCTAATTTGCATAACCTAGTAAGTGACACCCAATAAAGTAGTTTTTGTGGCGTTTGAATGGTGGAGTAGAGCATGGAATTATCGGCAATACAGCAAGAGATGCGAAGCATGACACTTGATGCAGCAGGTTCTGCTAGCCAACTGGCAGTAGGCAGCACAGCACAAAGTCGTGCAGTCGATTTTTCGGCTCTGTTAGGCGATGCGATTAACCATGTTAATGGGCTACAAAAAAGTGCAAATACACAAGCCACACGTTTTGATGCCGGAGATCGAACGGTCGGGCTATCAGATGTCATGATTGCGGGGCAAAAGTCGTCAGTGGCGTTTGAGGCGACAGTACAGGTACGTAATAAGCTTGTTGAGGCTTATAAAGAAATTATGAGCATGCCAGTTTAACGGCGATTGGTTGAAATATGGCAGAGTCAAACACACAGTTAGCCACAGCATCTGATGCAACGTTGATCACGGCAGAGAGCCGTGGGCAGAACCCTGATCTGGGGGAGCGATCATCACGTTTTGAGTTTTTATCGCAAATTGACTGGTTACGACAACTCATTTTAGTTGTGGCTCTTGCGATTTGTATCGCATTGATAATATTTGCTTTTTTTTGGGCGCAAGAGCCTGAAATGCGGCCGTTAGGCACATATACCAACGAGGAGTTGGTGCAAACGCTTGATTTTCTTGATCAGAATAAAGTGCCTTACACATTAGAAGGTAACACGGTCAAAATTAATCAAGAGACATATCAAAAAACCAAACTGATGTTAACGCGTGCAGGTTTAAATCAAACCCAAGATCAAGGTGATGATATTCTGCTCAAAGACATGGGGTTTGGCGTTTCACAGCGTTTAGAGCGCGAGCGCCTAAAACTTAGCCGTGAACGCCAACTTGCTTCTGCAATAGAAAAAATCCGCAATATTCAAAAAGCACAAGTTATGCTGGCTTTGCCGCGTGAAAGCGTTTTTATTCGTGATGAAGCAAAAGCCAGTGCCAGTGTCATGGTGACATTGCGTTCCGGCCGTAGTTTAACGCAAGAAGAGGTTGACTCAATTGTTGATATTGTTGCCTCAGCAGTGCCAGGGCTGAGTAACACCCGAGTGACAGTGACCGATCAAAATGGCCGCTTACTCAACTCAGGTAGCCAAGACCCCAGTGCAGTAGCCCAGCGTCGAGAATTTGACTTACAACGTCAGCAAGAAAAAATCTTACGTGAAAAGATTGACTCTATTCTGATCCCCGTATTAGGTATGGGCGCATATACCGCTGAAGTGGGTGTTTTGCTCGATTTTACCCAAACCGAACAAACCCAAAAACAGTTTGATCAAGCCAATCCAACCATGCGTAGCGAGTTTAACCGCGAAAATGTTAATCGTGGGCGGGGGGTAGCAGGGGTGCCTGGCGCTCTGAGTAATCAGCCTCCGGCAGACTCTTCTATTCCTGAAGATGTTAAAAACTTGCAAAACAGCGATAAAACCGCAGAGGGCAATTTTAGCAAAGAATCAACCCGTAACTATGAAGTTGACACCACCATTAAGCACACTCGTCAGGCCAGTGGGCAGGTGAAAAACATGAGCGTTTCGGTGGCAATAGACTACAAACCTGGAACGGCACCCGATTCAGGAAATCCGGTACGGGTTGCACGCAATGATGCGGAAATTGAAAATTTACGCCGTCTGCTTGTCGGGGGATTAGGGTTAAATATGACCCGTGGTGATGTGCTTGAGGTTGTTTCTGTGCCGTTTGCATCAACAGATGCTCAAGCGCAAATGACAGATCCTCCGTTCTGGGAGAGCGAAAATTTCCGCCAAAGTGTTCGTTATCTCTCGGCTGCATTAGTGGTGATTGTACTGTTACTGGTGTTGGTGCGCCCAGCAATGCAACGCCTGCTTAATCCAAAACTGGATAAACAGCTGCAAGATGGTGCTGACAACGATCTGCTGCAAGAAGATGAGCTCAAATTGCTCAGTAGTGATTTGGATGATAACTCTCTGTCTCTGGGCAGTATGCTGGAGTTGCCAAACCTACACCGTGATGAAGATCTGGTCAAAGCGGTGCGTGCACTGGCTGCTAATGAGCCAGAATTGGCAACGCAAGTGATCAAGTACTGGTTAGAAAATAATGACGGATAAAGAAGAGTTACCGGCATACAGCATGTCGGGATTAGAGATGTCTTCTATTTTGCTGTTAAGTTTAAGTGAAGAAGATGCGGGTAATATTTTAAGTAAACTTGAGCCTAAACAGGTACAAAAGTTGGGGCGGCAAATGGCTGTCACACTGGATCCTGGGCATGAGCAAGTTGCGCATGTTCATCGCCGTTTTGTTGATGATATTCAAAAGTTCACCAGTATTGGTGTGGGTAGCCATGACTTTGTGCGTAATGCATTGGTTGCTGCATTGGGTGAAGATAAGGCCAGTAATCTGGTTGATCAAATCATCATGTCGAGCGGTTCAAAAGGCCTTGATACCTTAAAATGGATGGATGCACGGCAAGTTGCCAGCATTATTCAGCATGAACACCCGCAAATTCAGACCATTGTATTGGCCTATTTAGAGCCTGATCAATCGGCAAATATTATGTCGCAATTCCCTGAACGGGTTCGCCTTGATTTGATGATGCGAATTGCCAATCTAAGCGAAGTTCAGCCCGCAGCCCTGCAAGAGCTAAACGATATTATGGAGAAACAGTTTGCTGGTCAGGCAGGCGCTCAGTCAGCCAAGATGGGCGGGCCAAAGGCGGCTGCCGAGATCATGAACTACTTCGATACCGCCATTGAATCACCACTGATGGATTCACTGCGCGATCAAGATGAAGAGCTTGCACAGCAAATTCACGATCTGATGTTTGTATTCGATAACTTAATGGATGTTGAGGATCGTGGTATCCAACTGTTACTGCGTGAAGTGGCCAGTGATGTATTGCAACGTGCATTGAAAGGGGCAGATGAACATATTCGTGAAAAAGTATTCCGCAATATGTCTAAACGTGCAGTTGAAATGTTGCGTGAAGATCTTGATGCAATGGGGCCGGTGCGAATTGCTGATGTTGAAGCCGCACAAAAAGAGGTGCTGGCGATTGTCCGTCGGATGGCCGATGCCGGAGAGATTGCGATTAATAGCCCTGGCAGTGGTGATCAGTTTATCTAACCTGAGGTATACCCATGGATAAGCCCCCAATAGCCCGTTATTTGCGTGCTGATCCACGCACTGCAGATCAGTTCTCTGCTTGGCCATTGCCTGATTACAGCCAAGAAACGGTTGATGAACAAACATTAAATGCACTCGGTTATAACCGTACAGTGCGTTGGGAAACACCCGATAGCGAAGAGGAAGAGCTCAGTGTACCGGGTCTGACGGCAGAGGCGTTAGCTGAAATCCAACAAGCTGCGCACGAAGAGGGGTTAGCTGCTGGAAAGTTAGCCGGTGAAGCACTGGGTTATCAAGCAGGTTTTGAGCAAGGGCAAAAAGAGGGGTTTGAAAAAGGGCAGCAACAGGGCTATCAACAGGGCGTTGATGATGGGCAGATTTATATTCGTGAACAAGTTGATGCCCTAATACAAACATTGGCAGCACTGCATCAACCTTTGCGTGATATTGAGCAACAACTTGAATTGCAATTGGTCGATATGCTAGTCACTCTTACAAAAGAGGTGACACATTGTGAAGTTATGCTTAACCCTGCCGTATTGCTCGATACGATACGTCAGGCGATTGCAGCTTTACCTGTTGCCGCAGCACAACCGCTGATTTTATTGCATCCAGCAGATTTGCAGTGGGTTGAGTCATTGTACGGTCTCGATGCAATTGCCGAGCGTGGCTGGCGTTTACGCACAGATCCTACGTTACAGCGTGGTGATGTTCAAGTGAGTGAACATATTTCTCAGGTTACGTTTTGTATGCGCGATCGCCTTGCGGCAGTCATCAATCAATTTCATCATACCAACCATAGCCATGTAGAGCCTGTTGCGCAGGCGGTACAACATCGGTTAGAAACTTTACCTACGCCGCTATCAGAGCCAAGCGCACCTGATTGTGAGAGTACATCTATCTCTATGTCGGCATCTGAAGTGATGAACAGATCAACGCCACTTGCTACGTCAACAGAGACATCAACGACACACACATCAATGGCACACACATCACCAATCTCTGATCAAAATATCTCTGCGCAACATCCTACTGATGAGCCATTGTGTGCATGAAACTGGCTGACTCTGCGTTAACACCGATATTGACTTCCCCACGTTCATTACAGGGAACACTGCCAGTATCAACATTACAACAACGTCTGTCAGCGTATCAGTTGCACGGATTAAGTACTCGTGCAGTTGCAGCCGGAAAATTAATGCGTGTGGTGGGGCTGACACTTGAAGCGGTGGGTTGTCGGGCTTCGGTCGGCAGCTTGTGCATGATAGAGACCCTCAGCGGTGAAATGGAAGCCGAAGTGGTGGGTTTTAGTGATGAAACCCTGTTTTTGATGCCAACTGAACCCTTAACGGGTGTGTTACCAGGGGCACGAGTTACACCGATTATCAGCAAGCAAGGTATTCCAGTTGGCCCTGAGTTGTTAGGGCGGATTATCGACGGTGTTGGCCGGCCACTTGACGGGCTTGGCCCATTGCGCTGTCAGCAAAGTGCTGATTTCTCTGCTGCACCGATTAACCCACTGCAGCGTAAACCGATTCACGATGTGCTTGATGTTGGGATTAAAGCCATCAACAGTATGTTGACGGTGGGTAAAGGCCAGCGGATTGGTCTATTTGCCGGATCGGGGGTAGGTAAATCGGTCACGCTGGGCATGATGACGCGTGGCACAACGGCTCAAGTAGTGGTAGTTGGGTTAATTGGTGAGCGTGGCCGTGAAGTGCGTGAGTTTATCGAAGAGATCTTAGGTGATGAAGGGCGACAACGTGCTGTGGTGATTGCCGCGCCTGCTGACTCTTCACCCTTGATGCGTTTGAAAGGTTGTCAGACCGCTTTAACGGTTGCAGAGTACTTTCGTGATCAGGGGCAAGATGTCCTGCTGCTGATGGATTCGCTAACCCGTTTTGCACAGGCGCAGCGTGAAATTGCTTTATCAGTAGGGGAGCCTCCGGCAACAAAAGGTTATCCGCCATCTGTTTTCGCCAAATTGCCTGCACTGGTTGAACGTGCAGGTAACGGTGCAGAGGGGCAAGGCTCGATCACTGCATTTTTTACCGTACTGAGCGAGGGGGATGATCTGCAAGACCCAATCGCTGATGCTTCGCGCGCCATTTTAGATGGTCATATTGTGTTATCGCGCCAGCTTGCTGATGCAGGGCATTATCCAGCGATTGATGTTGAACGTTCAGTCAGTCGGGTTATGCCATCGATCACCAGTGAAGAGCACCAACTGATGGCTCGTGCAGTACGCCAGATTTGCGCCACTCACAACCGTAATCAAGACTTAATCGCCATTGGTGCTTATCAGCGTGGGAATGATCCACGTGTTGATCAGGCTATCGATATCAAGCCAAAAGTTGATGAGTATTTACAGCAGCGGATGAAAGAGGTCTGCCCGTTTGATGCGTGTGTAAGTCAGCTAAAACAGGTATTGCTGGGGGGATAATACGCTCCGCCAATCAATGTATTCATAACGCGTATATGACCTGTAAGGGTTACGGCTATGCACTTTGTGAGCAGTACCACAAATAAATCAACCATATTATCAATTGTGGCACAGCAAATGCTCTCATCTTATAGATATAGGCTTTGTGCAAATTTAACATGCCAATAAACATACGCGTAATACGCAGTACCAGTGCATGATAAAAAGCATATATCGATCTTCTATCTCGATAGAAAAGCTCAGTGAAGCCCCCCTAAATGCGCGTAAATAACAGGAGTTATCAGGTGAATGCACTTACGCTGTTGCTAGAGCAAGCAGAACAAAAAGAACAAACTGCTTCGGGTGTTTTATCTCAAGCACGCCAGCAGTTGAGTGGTCATCTTGCGCAGATGGATGTGATTCACGACTACCGTTTTGATTATTGTCAGCAGTTATCTGTACGCGGCTCAGCGGGGTTAACGGCTCATGAGTATAGCCATTTACAGCAGTTTATTGGCCATCTTGATCAAAATTTAACGAAACAAAACTACGCGCGTCGCTCATTTGAAGAGCAGGCGGATCGGGCACGCGATCAATGGTTAACCGCAAAAAAAAAGCATAAATCGCTGATGATGTTAATAGAAAAGCGCACGTTGCAAAAACAGCAAAAAGCTGCACGTGAAGAACAAAAGCTCAATGATGAAATGGCTGAGCAATTACTGCGACGTAAAGCAACCACACGTTAACGCAGATACGTGTTAAGTCAATTTATTGTCACAGCAGATATTTTTTTTGGCGTTCCTTTCCCCGAAAATTGTAATCGCCACGATGCGTGCAGAAAAAGGAGATTTCGAGATGACATTAAGCGCAATACCGACAGCCCAATCTTCTGCACCTATGCCGCATTCGGCTGGCAAAAGCCAGATGAAACCTAACACTACAGCAGCAATTTTTCCCGCTAAAGAGGGGCATTTTGCCACGTGTCTAGAGCAATCAAATGTAGATTTAGCAACACCTACAGATAAATCACTTACAGAGAGTCAAGATGAAGCCGAATCGGCTATTGCAGACAATGCGAGTACACCTCTGGCAACGCTTGAGGGGCAGATTGCCACTTTGCCTTCTGAAAATACGATAAACAGTGAGTTATCCGGTAATCAGTTTAATCAACAGGCGAATATCACAGACAGTGAGCCAACAACGGTAGAAGGGCAAAATACCACAGAAACATTGGCTGCAGAGACACCGCTTAAGAGCGAGATCACAGGCCACGTCACCCTATTGAGTGATCCGTTAAACTCAATGATTAATGCACAAGATGATCCTTGGCTACAGCAGCTTGATGCTAACCGTAAAGCACTGCAATTACCTGTTTCCCACTTAGAGAGGGAGAGTCAGGGGGGGCAAGATGCTATACAGCATACTGATTTTAGCCACTTAACGGGGAAAATTTCTGCCACGAAGATGACCGAGAACGATGTTGCTATTTTGCAAGTTAATGAACCAGTATCAGCCCATTCTCAGAAAATAAAGACGCTGTTACACGGTGAAAATAGAGATAATGTCCTTGTTGACGATGATGTCACGTTGCAGAACAAGCTGATATTAAATGAGAGTAGTTTACAAAAAGAGCTGAGTAATAGCGCACAAATGGCAGAGCGTCTCTCGCTTTTAACCTCAGTAGCAACACAACCCAATGATAGCGCAGCAGCGATACCTATGCCGGCTCATGGGCAAGATTTACTCACGGCACTGCGCCAACATAATGCGATATCGACCCACCAAGCAGACGTTATCGCTACGCCAAATACACCCCTCCCGTTGCGTCATTTTGAACAAAGTGCACAGGTTTTGCATGAACAGGTACAGTTTTTGCTTAACCGTAAGTTAGATACGGTGGAAATCCGACTCGATCCCCCTGAACTGGGTAATTTACAGATTAAATTACAGATAAATCAGGATCAGGCACAAGTGGGGATCACGGTCCACAATACGCAAGCACGTGAGTTGCTTGAGCAGACATTACCGCGCTTGCGTGAGATGCTGGCACAACAGGGTATTTTGCTTGGGCAGACCCAGATACAGCAACAAGCACAAGGCCAAGGGCATGATCGTAGAGAACAAGCTCATGAACACCCGCATGCTATGTCGGCACAAACGTCACGCACAACAGAGTCTGCAGACGCTGAATCACGGTTGTTAGATACTGTCGCACTTTCATCCTATCAGGTTGATTATTATGCGTAGTTGATAACAGAGCATCGTTGATTACCGTGCAAAATATGGCGCAATACTCAATAGATTATTAACAATAAACGGGGCATTGCGCCTTCGTAAGAGCAGATTAAGGGATCAGGAAAAAGGCAATGGCGGAGAATCTTACGCTTGAGGGCTTGCGTCGTCGTAGTGCATCACAGCGAAAAAAAATTATGTGGGTTGTGGGAATTGTCACTCTGTTGGCGATTATTGCGGGCAGTTATTACTTTTTTTTCCATCGCAATAATTCTATAGAAAATGAGAAAATTGAAGCTGACTTTCTGCCTGCTATGGGCTCAACGGCATTATATGTCAACGCATCACGCTCGTTTGTCTTTAACGTGCAGGGGGAGTCGCGTGATCGGTTAGTTGAGATCAGTGTTCAATTGTTAGTACGTAATGAGATTGAGCAACAACAAGTACAAGCAAATCTGCCACTTATTGAAAATCAAATGATTACCTCATTTGCAACGGCAACAACAGAGCAGTGGCGTGATCCACGGAGTCGTGAAACGCTGCGCGCCCAAGTGCTCGCAGAGGTTCGCGATACGTTGCAAAAATTGCTAAATACACCAGCAGTCGAGCAAATTTTGTTAACTAATTATGTTATGCAGTAATTCAGTAGGGTGACCCTGTGAGCGATATCCTATCCCAAGATGAAATCGACGCGTTATTACACGGGGTTGATGATGTACTAGAAGATGTGCCTATTTCTACCCGCGCAGGGGGAATACGCGCGTTTGATTTTTCATCGCAAGATCGCATTGTGCGTGGGCGGATGCCCACTCTTGAGCTGATCAATGAACGCTTTGCCCGCCATATGCGGATCAGTTTATTCAATATGATGCGCCGCACTGCCGAAGTGTCGATCAATGGCGTGCAAATGCTGAAATTTGGTGAGTATGTACACACGTTGTTTGTGCCAACGAGCCTAAATATGGTGCGTTTTCGCCCCTTAAAAGGCACAGCTCTGATCACACTGGAAGCCCGCTTGGTTTTTATTTTGGTTGAAAACTTTTTCGGTGGTGATGGCCGTTTCCCGAATAAGGTTGAGGGGCGTGAATTTACCCCTGCTGAACGCCGAATTATTCAAATGCTGCTGAAGCTGATTTTCGGTGACTATAAAGATGCTTGGGGGCCTGTCATGGAGATGGAGTTTGAATACCTTGACTCCGAAGTGAACCCCGCGATGGCCAATATTGTCAGCCCAACAGAAGTGGTGGTGGTGAACTCATTCCATATCGAACTCGATGGTGGGGGCGGTGATATTCATATTGCAATGCCTTATTCGATGCTTGAGCCAATTCGTGAACTGCTAGATGCCGGTGTGCAGGGCGATAAAAGTGATACGGATATGCGCTGGGGCAAGGCGCTGCGTGAAGAGATCATGGAGATCAATGTTGATCTGCGCGCCAAGCTGCTCGATGTTGATCTGCCGCTGCGCGATCTGATGAATATGCAAGCAGGTGACATTATTCCGGTTGATATGCCAGAGAACCTGTTGGTATATGTGGAAGATTTGCCTACGTTTCGCGCCAAATTAGGGCAGGCAAATGAGAATTTGGCGTTAAAAATTACTGAACGGCTAAAACGCCCTGAGGTGATGAAAAGTGAACTCTCGTTGATCCGAGATAACGATAAATTACTTGATGAAATTGTGGTGCTAGACGATGAGTGACATAACAACTGATCAAGACCTACTGGCCGAGCAGTGGGCTAACGAGATGAGCAATGAGGGCAATCTTGATAACGGCGTAAAACGTGCCGAACTTGAAGAGTTGCATGATGATAGCGAAGCTCTAAATATGACAGAGCGAAAACGTCTTGACAGTATTTTGGATATACCTGTCACCATTTCGATGGAGGTTGGGCGTAGCCAGATCAGCATTCGTAATCTGCTGCAACTGAATCAGGGTTCTGTTGTTGAGTTAGAGCGTATCGCCGGAGAACCGCTTGATGTTATGGTTAACGGCACACTGATCGCGCATGGGGAAGTGGTCGTCGTCAATGATAAATTTGGTATCCGTTTGACTGATGTTATTAGCCAAACCGAGCGCATCAAGAAGCTTAAATAGATGATATTAAAAATGTTTTTTACTCTACAGGAACGAATGACCACGTTTTCATACCGAAAATTATTACAACACACACTATCGCAGCAGATAGGGTGTGTTGCAGTACTCTTTGCTTCCCCCTTATTTGCCACGCCGATAACAGGAAATACCACAATATTGGCGGCAAGCGGACAGTCACCAACCAGTATTGGTATGGCGCTACTCTCACTGTTGTGTGTGCTGGCATTAATTGTTGGATTAGGGTGGTTGGCAAAACGGCTACGGTTGCCGCTTCACAATAAAAGCAGTATTCAAATTGAGCAGCAACAGGCGTTAGGTCAACGTGAGCGTTTGTTAATTGTGAATGTTGAAGGGCAGCGTTTACTCGTTGGCGTAACACCGCAACATATTTCGCTGCTGACTACACTTAACTCGGCACAAGAGAACCAAAACGCTCACTCTTCTGGTGAGATAACGCACAGTACTGCTGCAACAACAGCGCATACTTTGGGTAGCGGGTTTGCCCAACAACTGCGGGCGGCAATGCAACGTCGGGCTGGAAGTACGGAACAATCAGTAACAAATGACACAACTGCTGATCAGGCAACAACCTCTTTTTCCTGCAAGTCCGCTAAGTGAGTTAGATGAGAGACTTTAAATCTGTTGTTGTTTTAGCCCATTTGCACTCGTTTTTTGGGCATGATCGTGCATCATTATCAGCATACTGGCCGTGTTGTATACGCATCAAGCGGTTTTGCTTGCGCTATCTGTTTGGCATCGGTCTGTTATTGGTGGCTGCTCCGCAAGCATTGGCGAGTGCTGGGGGGGCTACGGGTATTCCTGCGCTGACCATGAGTAACAACTCGGCGGGTGGCGCTGACTATTCTGTGTCACTGCAAGTGCTAATTTTAATGACGATGCTGAGTTTTTTACCGGCTATTGTCATTATGATGACTTCGTTTACCCGTATCATTGTGGTGCTCTCTATCTTGCGGCAGGCCATTGGATTGCAGCAAAGCCCCTCGAACCAGATTTTGGTCGGTATCACCCTGTTTATGACGCTGTTTATCATGTCTCCTGTGCTAGATAAGATCAACCAACAGGCACTGCAGCCTTATATGCGTGAAGAGCTGACCGCACAGCAGGCACTCGAAGAGGCGGGTAAACCTTTGCACACCTTTATGCTGGCTCAGACCCGAGAAAGCGATCTGGCCACTTTTGTGCAAATCTCAAAACAGCAATTTAACACCCCACAAGAGGTCAGCATGACCGTGCTGATCCCCGCGTTTGTCACCAGTGAACTGAAAACCGCATTCCAAATCGGTTTTATGCTGTTTCTACCGTTTCTGATTATTGATCTGGTGGTGGCGAGTGTGCTGATGGCGATGGGGATGATGATGCTCTCGCCGATGATTGTTTCGCTGCCATTTAAACTGATGCTGTTTGTGTTGGTTGATGGGTGGAGTTTAGTGCTGGGCACATTAGCAGGCAGCTTTGGGCTCTGAGTTGGATGATTTTTACGTATAAGAAGTAAGTAAGCGTATTTATCTGCGCTTATTTTCACTTATCGCCATACGTTTATCGCTGTTTTGTTTGCTCATGATGGTTTGCTCACAACCCATTTGCTAATGACTGTCTCTTGATAACAGGGAGCACACTGTGTCACCAGAATCGTTTGTTGAGATCTTCCAGCATGCGCTGTTTAAAGTGCTGTTACTGGTGTCTGTGATCATGGTGCCTGGCTTGCTAATAGGTTTACTGGTTGCAGTATTTCAAGCGGCTACCTCAATCAATGAACAAACATTGAGTTTTTTGCCCCGTTTAGTGGTGACATTGCTGGCACTGATCTTTCTAGGCCACTGGATGACCAGCCAATTGATGGATTTTTTCTTCAGCATTATTGATGATATTCCACGGGTAATCCGCTAATGACCCTGGCGGCAGACACGGTACTGCAATTTTGGGCCAGCTTTTTATGGCCGTTTGCCCGAATTGCCGGAATGCTGATGACCATGACCGCTATAGGTGCCGCGTTTGTATCAGCAAAAATCAGACTGCTGCTGGCTGTGGCAATTACGCTGGCGGCGCTACCCTCTATTCCGTTGATGCCACACGATGTTGCGTTATTTAGTTTTACCAGCGTTATGATCACCGCACAGCAAATTGCCATTGGTGTTGCTATTGGCATGATCTCGCAGTTTGTCAGTCAGACGTTTATTGTGCTGGGGCAAATTATCAGTATGCAGTCAAGTTTAGGGTTTGCGTCTATGGTTGATCCTGCCAGTGGCCAGAGCACCCCTTTGCTTGGGCAAATTTATATGATGCTGACACTGCTGGTTTTTCTGACCCTCGATGGGCATCTGATCATGATAGAGATGCTGATTCGCAGTTTCACTACTCTGCCGGTGGGAGAGTCAGGTATTACTGCTGGTGGCTACCGTCTGTTGGCGCAGTGGTTTGGCACGCTCTTTTTGGGGGCAGTCAGTATGTCATTATCAGCAATAATTTCACTGCTGACCGTTAATATTGCTATGGGGATCATGAACCGTGCTGCACCACAGCTCAATGTTTACAGTTTGGGTTTTGGTATCATTTTGTTGTGTGGATTGTTTTCGTTATGGTTTTTACTCTCAGCATTTCCGCGCCACTACAATATCTATTGGCAACATGCGGTAAACGACATGTGTACGTTGCTTAATCTTTCGTGTTCTGGGGGATAACCGCATGATTTTTTTTACTTTTCCGCATGATATTTTTCTTTCCTCTCAATCGGCAGTGTCTGTTTTCGTTTCAGCATTTATTTGCCATGAGCCAGTAAATTACCATAAGCAGGTTTCTGATGGCCGAGTCTGACGGGCAAGAGCGCAGTGAACAGGCTTCTGAAAAACGGTTAGCTGATGCTCGTAAAAAAGGGCAGGTTGCCCGTTCACGTGAATTTGCCACGGTCATTGTGCTTGTGACAGGCTCTGTCGCACTGCTTTGGTTTGGGCAAAAACTGGCCGTTGCACTGGCCAATATGATGCACCGACTGTTCAGTTTTACCCGCGATGAAGTGTTTGATGCCGATGCTCTGCTCACGATTGCGTGTGATGCATTGCTATCAATGCTGCCCTCTTTTAGCCTGATTTTACTGCTGCTGTTTATTGCCTCTATTTTGGGGGCATCCTTGGTCGGAGGGTTTAATATCTCTGTTGAAGCTATGATGCCAAAACTGAATAAACTCAGCCCTATGTCAGGCTTTAAGCGTATGTTTGGGATGCAAAGTTGGGTTGAGTTAGGCAAATCTATCCTCAAAATTTTACTGCTTGGCATCACCACATGGCGCTTATTGATAACCACCCGTGATGATTTAGCACAACTGAGTATGGAAGCCTTCCCACAAAATATGATTCATGCAGTTGATACACTATTGTGGTTTGTGTTGTTGCTCAGTTGCACCCTGATTTTGGTCGCAGCCATTGATGTGCCATATCAGTTGTGGAATCACGGAAAAAAACTGATGATGACCAAACAAGAGCTAAAAGAAGAGTACAAAAATAGCGAGGGAAATCCGCAAGTTAAGGGGCGTATTCGCCAATTACAGCGCGAAATGGCCAACCGCCGAATGATGGGGGAAGTGCCAACTGCCGATGTGATTGTCACTAACCCTGAGCACTTTTCGGTGGCTCTGCGTTATCAGCGCGATAAAGACAAAGCGCCAGTGGTGGTAGCCAAAGGGGTTGATATTATTGCAATGAAAATCCGTGAAATTGCTAATGCACATGCTATCCCAATTGTGGCCGCGCCGCCATTAGCACGAGCACTGTATCATAGCGCAGAGCTAGAGCAGCCGATTCCCGACGGGCTTTTTGTGGCTGTAGCACAAGTATTGGCCTATGTGTTTCAGTTGCGCCAGTATCAAGCAGGGCGCACCTTCCGCCGCCCGATACCTTTACCCGAAACGTTACCTATTCCAGATGATTTACAACGCTAATGCGAAAAGTGGCTTTATTTTTTATTAAAAGATCAAGAAAAGCATAAACAGAAGCGTAGCGCACTCTTACTCTTTTTGTGGATGCTTATCTATTTATCTATTTATCTATTTATCTATTTATCTATTTATCTATTTATCACTTGCCTATTTATTGCATCCAACTGAATTAACGTGGCTTTTCCCTGCCCTTATCGAGCGAGCGTTTACGGCGTTTTTGCTAATCTTGCACCTCCCACATCAGCGTCCAACCGATTGAAATTATAGGGTTAACACCGATTTATACTGTGAAATGGCAGATTAACAGAGTTTAATCAGCTTCACAGATTTTCGCTTGACATAATTATCTTTCGGCTATTGGCACTTATATTGCTTTGTTACGTGATATTGACGGTGTTCAGCCAAATTCCTGTCGCTCTGCTTTTATCTTGTATTGGTGAGTAAAGCGTTATTCGTATAAACAGGCTGAGTGACCAGTGGCATACGTTCAGGTCTATGGTTCATGAATTTTCAATCAGCATTAGCAAAGTTTCCGAGAGAAAAACTACAGCGTTTACAGGGAGTTGGTACACCAATACTGGTACTGGCAACGCTAGCGATGGTGGTATTACCAATGCCACCGATGCTGCTGGATATGGCCTTTACCTTCAATATTGCACTGGCGCTGGTCGTGCTGATGGTCTCGGTGTACACCTTAAAACCGGTCGACTTTGCCGTCTTTCCAACTGTACTGCTGATTGCCACTTTGCTGCGTTTGGCTCTGAATGTGGCCTCGACACGGGTTGTCCTGCTAGAAGGGCATAATGGGCCAGAGGCTGCTGGGCAAGTTATTGAATCTTTTGGTAATGTTGTTATCGGCGGCAATTATGCAGTGGGTATCGTGGTGTTTGTGATCTTAATGATCATTAACTTCATGGTCGTAACCAAAGGTGCAGGGCGGATCTCCGAAGTGAGTGCGCGCTTTACACTTGATGCGATGCCCGGCAAGCAGATGGCGATTGATGCTGATCTGAATGCAGGGTTGATTGACCAAGATCAGGCACGTACGCGCCGTGAAGAGGTTACCCGCGAGGCTGACTTTTATGGCTCGATGGACGGTGCATCGAAGTTTGTAAAAGGCGATGCCATTGCCGGGATCATGATTTTGTTTATCAACATCATCGGCGGATTTTTTATCGGGATGATGCAGCATGGGCTGTCGGTTGATGAAGCTCTGGCTATTTATACCCTGTTGACTATCGGTGATGGTCTGGTAGCTCAAATCCCTTCACTGCTGCTGTCAATCGCCGCCGCTATTATGGTTACGCGGCAAAATCGCTCTGAAAATATGGGTGATCAACTGGTCGAACAGATGACCGGTAACCCAAAATCATTGATGATCGCCACCGGTATTTTGTTTGTGATGGGCATCGTGCCGGGCATGCCGCATCTGGCATTTTTATCATTAGCACTGGTATTTGCTGGCATTGTGTATTGGAAACTAGAACAGCAAAAACGGCAAAACAAACAAGCTGAAAAAACCACAAATACCCCACCTGATGCGCTGCCTGCGCCACACAAAGATCTCTCGTGGGATGATGTGCAGCCTATTGATATTATTGGGCTTGAGGTTGGGTATCGGCTTATTCCGCTGGTTGATCGCGGCCAAAATGGTGAGCTGTTAGAGCGCATTAAAGGGGTGCGCAAAAAGCTATCCCAAGATCTGGGCTTTTTACTGCCTTCGGTGCATATCCGCGATAACCTTGAACTGCAACCGAGCACCTACCGCATTATGCTGATGGGTGTCAATTACGGTGAGGCTGAAATTCGCCATGATTGTGAGTTGGCAATTAATCCCGGTCAGGTTTTTGGCACGATTGAAGGTCAATCTACCCGCGATCCGGCTTTTGGGCTAGAGGCGGTATGGATAACCCCCGATCGCCGTGAACATGCCCAAGCTCTGGGTTATACCGTGGTTGATGCTGCCACTGTTGTAGCAACGCACATCAGCCAGATTTTGATTAACCATGCCTCACAATTGATTGGCCATGAAGAGGTACAAAACCTGCTGCAAATGCTTGCGCGCAGCGCACCAAAACTGGTTGAGAACTTCTCTCCAGACACCTTGCCGCTTGGTACGGTAGTCAAAGTTCTGCAAAACCTGCTCAGTGAAGCCATTCCTGTACGCGATATTCGCACTATCGTTCAAACATTAACAGAGTATGCACCACGCAGCCAAGATCCCGATGTCCTGACTGCGGCTGTTCGCATTGCTTTACGTCGAATGATAGTCCAAGAGATCAACGGCAATAGCCTTGAGTTGCCAGTGATCACCCTTGCTCCAGAATTGGAACAGATGTTGCATAAGACTATGCAAGCAGCAGGCGGTGATGCCGGAGGCATCGAACCTGGATTAGCCGAGCGTCTGCAACAATCAATGCTACAGGCTGCACAAGAGCAAGAGTTACAAGGAGAGCCTGCCGTTCTACTGACCTCTGGCGTATTGCGCTCAACCATGGCGCGCTTTGTGAAAAATGCCATACCCAGCTTACGGGTACTCTCTTATCAGGAAGTGCCAGATGATAAACAGATCCGCATTGTTAATTCAGTCGGTCGATAACACCGTCAGGAGGCAGTGTTGAAAATTAAACGTTTTTTTGCCAAAGACATGCGAGAGGCTCTGGAACAAGTGAAAGAGCACTTAGGGCCTGATGCCGTCATCATGTCGAACAAAAAAGTGGAAGGGGGGGTTGAAATCGTTGCCGCGTTTGATGATGCAGCATCGCCTGCGTTGGTTAGCCGAGCAGAAGAAGATGAAGCGGTTAAACGCGAACTGGTCGCACAACTGACCGCGGCCCGTAAGCGGATTCAGGAAGAGAAGCAGAGCAGTGCCTCAGCACCACTTGGGTTGCCAGCGGTAGCACCTCGTTTTTCTGTTGATGCAGAAGATAAGCGAGTTTCGCCCGTGATAAATAGCCGATTACGTGGCACATCATCATACCCATTGCCAGAAAATCGTGCTGTTTTGGCAGGGCAAATGCAGGCATTAGGTGTGAGTCGTAACGCCTCATCCATTGACGGAATGCGTAGTACTGATACGTCAGAACCACCTATCGATTCGCTCAGTGCTCTGCTGGCGCGCCAGCAACGCCGTCGACACGAGGGGGGGCATACCGAGCCACCACAGGCAACACGTTCATCACATACTGCAACCTCAGTACAAGCGAACAGCAGCTCAACCCGTTCACGTTCACGTGCCCAAGAGAACCAACGCGTTATCGAACAGATGCAGGCTGAGATGTTATCGATACGCCGCTTACTTGAGCATCAAGTCTCGAATTTAATGTGGCAAGAGATGGAACGTAAAGAGCCCGTGCGTGCCATGTTGATTGATCGTTTATTGAAAATGGGGTTTCCAGCAGAGCTTTCTGAGCAGTTGATCTGCTATATCCCAGAAAATACGGCTTTAGCTGAGGCTTGGTCACTGGTGTTAACCCTGCTCGAAGCGCAGTTAACCATGGTTGAAGATGATCTGCTTAAACGTGGTGGTGTGGTTGCGCTCATTGGCCCAACGGGTGTGGGAAAAACGACCACGATCGCCAAACTTGCCGCTTTGTATGCCATGGAGTACGGCGCAGAGCATATTGCACTGGTAACTACCGATAACTACCGTATTGGCGCACATGAACAATTGGCAACGTATGGTCGTATTTTAGGCTGTCCGGTTCGGATAGCTAAAGATGCAGATGAACTGGCCGCTGTACTGTATCAGTTACGGCATAAACGCTTTGTATTATTGGATACCGCAGGTATGGGGCAACGTGATCTGCGTTTAACTGAGCAATTAAATACGCTTATACAGACGCAAGGTGAGCGCATACGCAACTTTTTGGTATTACCAGCAACGGCGCAGCGCAGTGTCCTTCAAGAGACAGTCGAGCATTTTCGTCGTATTCCGCTGGCCGGAACTATTTTAACCAAACTCGATGAGAGCTTAAGTTTAGGTGAAGTGATGAGTGTCACGATCCAAAATGCGTTGCCGATCAGCTATATCACCGATGGCCAGCGTGTGCCGGAAGATATTCGTATTGCTGATCAACAATATTTGGTCAATCGGGCTGCTGAGTTACTCGATAAACACCCTACTGCACAGCATTTTTGGACAAGCGAAGAACGGACTCTAACGCAGGCAGTAAATTGTTATGACTAACGTGATGTTAAATGATCAAGCCAGTGGTTTGCGCAATTTAGTACAACCTGCTCGAACCAAAGTGATTGCAGTCACGGGCGGTAAAGGCGGTGTAGGAAAAAGTAATATTACCTTGAATATGGCCGTTGCATTGGCGCGTCAAGGTGTGCGCGTCATGATTTTTGATGCAGACCTGAGCTTGGCAAATGTTGATTTACTGTTAGGGCTGCGGGTAGGCAAAAACCTTTCGCATGTTTTAGCAGGGTTATGTGAGCTGGCCGATATTATTGTTGAAGGGCCATATGGGTTAAAAGTGATCCCGGCCTCTTCGGGCACGCAATCAATGACTGATCTTTCTGCTGCACAACATGTTGGGTTAATCCGCGCTTTTAGTGCCTTGCAAGATCAGGTTGATGTGTTGCTCATTGATACCGCGGCGGGTATCTCTGAGATGGTTATCAGTTTTGCAAAAGCGGCACAAGAGATATTAATTACCGTCTGCAATGAGCCAACTTCGATTGCAGATGCTTATGCGTTGATCAAAATTTTGAACCGTCAGCACGGTATTTTACGCTTTAAAATTGTGGTGAACATGGTGCTGAGTTATCGCGAAGGGCTTGAGTTGTTTAGCAAACTAAGCAGTGTTACTGAGCGTTTTCTCGATGCTAATCTTGAACTGGTTGCCTGTATTCCGCTTGATGATCATGTGCGGCAATCTGTACGTAAACAGCAAGTGGTTGTTGAAGCATATCCACAATCACCAGCGGCAGTTGCGCTGACTACGTTGGCAAACCGAGTGCGTACATGGCCTGCACCAAACCATCCGAATGGGCAATTAGAGTTTTTTGTTGAGCGGTTGCTGCGTCGGCCGGTTGATGCAGGGGAGAGTGTACGTGAATAAAGCACGTGCTTATCAACAGTGCCAAGATCGCGATAGTGAACTGATGCGTTATGTGCCGCTAGTCAAACGGATCGCCTGCCATCTACTTGGGCGCTTACCTGCGAACGTATTGCTCGAAGATCTGGTGCAAGCGGGCATGATTGGTCTGCTGGAAGCTTACCAAAATTATGATGCCAGCAAAGGGGCAAGTTTTGAAACCTATGCAGGTATTCGTATTCGCGGTGCAATGTTAGATGAAATTCGCCGCGGTGATTGGATACCCCGCTCAGTACACCGTAATAGCCGTAGTATTACCGATGCTATTAGCCAGCTTGAAAAGCAACTTGGGCGTAACCCACGTGACAACGAAGTGGCCGACTATTTACAGATATCAACCGATGCCTACCACCACATGCTGCAAGATGTAAATGGTGGGCGAATTATCGGTTTTGATGATCTGGGTATGCCTGAAGATATCGCATTTGCCCCTGAGGCGCGTCATCAAGACTTGTCTTTTCAGGGCGTAGAAGAGATGCACTTTCAGCAGGCATTGGCTGATGCGATTCGCTCATTACCTGAGCGTGAGGCTCTGATTTTATCACTTTATTATGATGAAGAGCTGAACCTAAAAGAGATTGGTGCTGTGTTGGGTGTGAGTGAATCTCGCATTAGCCAAATTCTTAGCCAGACAACACACCGTTTACGCGCCAAGTTACAAGCATGGTCAGCGGTATAAATATCACTTTATTTTAGTCAGTAACACCTCACCGGAGGCTCCTTTGGACAAAGAGATGAAAATTCTGATTGTTGATGATTTCTCAACGATGAGACGTATTGTTAAAAATTTATTGCGTGATCTAGGGTTTAACAACACACACGAAGCTGATGATGGCACATCAGCATTACCGATGTTGCGTAGTGGTGGCTTTGATTTTGTGGTGACTGACTGGAATATGCCTGGCATGCAAGGCATTGATCTGCTCAAAGTGATCCGCGCTGATGAGAGTTTGCGCCATTTACCGGTACTGATGGTTACCGCAGAAGCCAAACGAGAGCAGATTATTGAAGCGGCACAAGCGGGTGTAAATGGCTATATCGTCAAACCATTTACGGCGGCTATTTTGAAAGAGAAACTCGACAAAATTTTTGTACGGATGCAGTAACGCCACGGTTATACATAAATAGTGCCATAAAATGGAAGAGATTGATGATCACCCTTGAACAAGCACGAGAGTTGGTGAGTTTACTTGAAGCTGGTCAACAAGATGAAGCCGATCAAATCATCACGACTTTAGCAACGAGTGACTACAATGTTTTGTTTAACGAAATCGGAAAAGTGACCCGTGTTTTGCACAGTGGTCTGTCTGAGTTTCAGCTTGATCCGCGTTTAAATCAGCTAACACAACAAGATTTACCTGATGCACAAGGCCGTCTGAACTATGTCGTTAGTATGACTGAAAATGCGGCTAATCGCACTATGGATGCCGTGGATGCTGCATTGCCTATTGCTGATGGTTTAGCGCAACAAATTGAGGCCATTTTACCGGTTTGGCAAAAGCTGTTTAACCGTGAAATGGAGCTGGGCGAATTTAAAACACTCTGTATCGAACTTGATACCTTCCTAAAATTGACTCAGCAGCAGAGTGATCAACTGCGTACACAACTGACTGAAATTTTGATGTCACAAGATTTTCAAGATCTTACCGGTCAGATTATCCGCCGTGTAACCGGGCTTGTCGGGGAAGTTGAAGAGCATCTTATCACTATCATGAAATCGTTTGGTATGCCAGAGAGCGAGCAACACACTGAGCTCACCCACGAGCAAGCAATCAGCGCCGAAGGCCCAATACATGATCGTGAAAAACGCACTGATGTGGTGCAAAACCAAGATGATGTTGACGATCTGCTCTCTAGCTTAGGGTTTTAACCACCAAGCTATCCCCGTATCTGTGCCATGTTCAGGAGTACGTGATGAGTTTTGAATTAGATGAAGAGATCCTGCACGATTTTCTGATTGAAGCCGGTGAAATTATTGAGCGGTTATCAGAACAATTGGTTGAACTTGAGCAACAACCTAATGATAAAGAGCTGCTCAATGCCATCTTTCGCGGGTTTCACACCGTTAAAGGTGGTGCAGGCTTTCTGGCATTAACCGCACTGGTTGATACCTGTCACGGCGCAGAAAACGTGTTTGACGTACTGCGTAATGGCAAGCGCAGTATTGACTCTAACCTCATGGATGTAATCTTGCTGGCACTCGATACTATCGTTGCTCAGTTTCAGCAGATTCAGCAAGGTGATGAGCCAGAGCCAGCCTCTCCGGCATTGCTGCATGAACTACATCAGTTGTGTGATCCCCAACCTATCACCCTCACTGATCATACCCAAGCGAAAACAGAGATAACACCGGGTATGCATTCGGATGTGAAATTAGAGCCAGTGGCAAATACACCGCGTGCCGATCATGCGCTAAGCCTAGCAGCAAGCTTGTCACCTGCGAACGCACTCACACCGAAGCCTTCTAATGACAGCACTCCCTGCTTACTTGCTGATCGTCAATTTGGATTAGATGATATCTCTGATGATGAGTTTGAAAGTCTATTAGATACACTACACGGTGTAGGGCAAGCCCCTTGTAACGGAGCACATACCCCCCATGTTGCTATACCTGTAGCCACACAGACACCGGAGCAAGAGACTGTGTCTACAGAGGCTATTTCTGATGATGAATTTGAGCGTTTACTTGATGACTTGCACGGTGTTGGTAAAGGGCCGGCATTAAACACGGGTATGATAAAAGAGTCCGCATGGATCTCCCCCTCATTAGACATTGTACCAGAGGAAGCCACACCGCCTGCAGAAGTCTCTACCTTCGCATCTACCACAATAGCCGCACAACCATCGAATAACAGTGCACAGGCTCAAGTGGCTAAAAATACCTCTGCGGCTGAAACAACATTGCGGGTTGATACTAAAACACTCGATGAGATCATGAATATGGTCGGAGAGCTGGTATTAGTGCGTAATCGTCTGGTCAGTTTAGGGCTGAACAGCGAAGATGAAGAGATGGCCAAAGCCTGTGCCAATCTTGATGTGGTGACGGCTGACTTGCAAGGCGCGGTGATGAAAACCCGCATGCAGCCTATCCGTAAAGTCTTTGGCCGTTTTCCACGCGTAGTACGTGATTTAGCCCGTAGCCTGAAAAAAGAGGTACAGCTTGAACTGAGCGGTGAAGATACAGATTTGGATAAAAATCTGGTTGAAGCATTGGCCGATCCACTGGTGCACTTAGTGCGTAATGCAGTCGATCACGGTATTGAAATGCCAGATGTCCGCCAAAAAGCCGGTAAGCCAGCACAAGGCTCAGTACGTTTGTCTGCCTCACAAGAGGGCGATCATATCCTACTCATTATTGAAGATGATGGTGCGGGAATGGATGCCAATAAATTGCGCAACATTGCCGTTAATCGCGGAATGATGGATACAGAGTCTGCCGCACGTCTGAGTGATAACGAAGCGTATGCCCTGATTTTTGCCCCCGGTTTTTCCACGAAAAAAGAGATCTCTGATATCTCAGGGCGTGGCGTGGGTATGGATGTAGTAAAAACCAGTATCACCAAACTCAATGGTGCGATTCATATTGATTCAGAGCAGGGGCGCGGTACACGTTTAGAGATTAAAGTGCCACTGACATTGGCTATTTTACCTACCTTAATGGTTGGCGTTGCTGAACAGACATTTGCACTGCCACTTGCGTGTGTAAATGAGATATTCCACCTTGATTTGAGCCGCACCAACACCGTTGATGGCCAGTTGACCACCATCGTACGCAAGAAAGCCGTTCCACTGTTTTATTTACAAGATTGGCTAGAGAAAACACATAACAGTGAACCTCGGCCACAATTTGGCCATGTTGTGATTGTCCAGATTGCACATCAGCGGATTGGTTTTGTGGTTGATACCCTCATTGGCCAAGAAGAAGTCGTGATCAAAGCACTCGACAAACTGCTGCAAGGCACGCCAGGAATGGCAGGGGCGACTATTACCAGTGATGGTGGTATCGCCTTGATCCTCGATGTTCCTGGTCTGCTGAAACACTACACTGGCCGATAACGAGACTGGCGGTTATTGCCAAGGCAAATACCGCCAATAAACAGACCAGATGCCGGCAAGGTTGCCCAATAAAGAGAAATAAGTAGAGGGATAATGAGTATCAAAGTGTTGGTGGTGGATGATTCAGTCTTTTTTCGCCGTCGGGTGAGCGAGATCCTGAATAGTCATCCGCGAATAGAAGTGATTGATACTGCAAGCAATGGCCGTGATGCGCTAGAGAAAGTGCAGCAATTAAAACCTGATGTGATCACCATGGATATCGAAATGCCGGTGATGAACGGTATTGATGCTGCGCGTGAGATTATGCGTGTCAGCCCGACCCCAATATTGATGTTCTCTTCGCTCACTCACGAAGGGGCACGAGCTACCCTTGATGCGCTTGATGCAGGAGCCGCTGACTTTTTACCCAAAAAATTTGAAGATATTGCCCGCGATCGGGAAGAGGCCGTTGCTGTTTTGCAACAACGCGTGATCTCTATTGCACGTCGCCGATCTGCATCTGTGCTACGCAATAATGCGGCAATGGTAAGCACTGGCTCATCGAGGGCTCATGTTGCACGCCACTCATCTGATGTAGGGGGGCAATCGGCTGAAGCCCGGTTAGGTGTAACCTCTGCACAGGGGCGATTGTCACCAAGCCGCCAAACAGAGAGTCAGGCAGCATCAAATAGTACAACACGCACACTTTTATCTACCTTGCACGCACCACGCAATCAGGGGCATTCACGTCGCAGTGGGAAAAGTTACCAATTGCTGGCTATTGGTACATCAACCGGTGGCCCTGTAGCACTGCAACATTTATTGACACAGTTTCCTGCAAATTTTGCCCAGCCCATTTTACTGATTCAACACATGCCCTCAACGTTCACTGCTGCATTTGCTGCCCGCTTAAATAACCTGTGTAAAATCAGCGTGAAAGAGGCTACCGATGGTGATTTGTTACAACCGGGGATGGCCTATTTAGCCCCAGGTGGTAAACAGATGGTATTAGATGGCCGTCCAGGGGCTATGCGAATCCGTATTCTCGATGGCGGTGAGCGTATGAATTATAAACCGTGTGTTGATGTTACGTTTGCATCATGTGCTCGTCAGTATAAAGACAAAGTTTTAGCAGTAGTACTTACTGGAATGGGGGCCGATGGGCGTGATGGCGCAGTCTTACTGCACGAACAAGGCGCAACTATCTGGGCGCAAGATGAAGAGAGCTGCGTGGTATACGGCATGCCGCAAGCGATAGTAAAAGCAGGCATTGCACGCGAAATATTGCCGCTGAGTAAAATAGGCCAACAGATTTTAACCGAAATGGGGGCTGTTTAATCGGCTTGCTGCTCTTGAAGCTCTCTTTTAAACCTGCGGTATCGCTGAGTAAAAAATACCGTTAAGAGAGCCAAAGATCCCCATTTGATCACTCAGGGTGCTAATGTTTCTTGCATCCTGCAATAAAAACAGAATAAAAACAGATTGAGGAGCCGAACATGAGCCAAATCAAAACATTAGAATCAGGTAATCAGCGCGATCAAGTCTTGCAATGGGTGACATTCAAGTTAGGGGATGAAACGTTTGGCGTAAATGTTATGCAGGTGCGAGAAGTGCTGCGTTACAGCGAAATTGCCCCTGTACCGGGTGCGCCGGCCTATGTCTTAGGCATTATTAATTTGCGTGGTAATGTTGTCACTGTTATTGATACTCGAGCTCGTTTTGGGTTATACCCAAATGCGATTACGGATAATACCCGTATTGTGATTATTGAAACTGAACAGCAAGTCATCGGTATTTTGGTTGATAGCGTGGCTGAAGTAGTTTATCTACGCACCTCTGAAATTGATAAAACCCCTAATGTTGGTACTGATGAGAGCGCACGCTTTATTCAAGGTGTGTCGAACCGTGAAGGTGAGCTGCTGATTTTGGTCGATTTAAATAAATTACTGACTCATGATGAGTGGGATGAACTGAGCGGCTTGTAATGACTATCGTAAACATGGCGCTATTGAGTATACAAGGTGTTGTTTTGCTGGGGCTATTGTGGGGATATTGGCACTTGCGCCAGCAACACCGGTTGGCTTTACGGCGTGTAGAGGCCAGTGAAGTTCTGCTAAAAGCGGCCAGGCGACAGTTTGAAACTGTCGACAAAAATGTGGAAGAGTTGCGTAATGGCTTCACCGGGCTAGGCAATGAATTGCACCAAGTGTTAGATAAGCAAGAGTGGTTAACCCAAAAGCTGACAGAAGTGACCTACATTGACCCTGAGCAACGTCTATACAGCCGAGCAACTAAATTGGCAGAGATGGGGGCAGGGTTAGATGAACTCATGCATGAGTGTGAGCTACCCAAAGCAGAAGCAGAATTGCTGTTAAACCTGCGTCGCCAAATTAAAGAGCGGCGTGGTTAACTACAGCATAGCATACTGTAACAATCTACACCCTGACTGATAGCAGTGTAGACACAAGGCTTTATCGTTACAGATGATCCCGCTTGCGCTGGATCATCTTTCCTCACACTTTCACTT
Organism: Plesiomonas sp.; assembly: GCF_051652165.1. Taxonomy (GTDB): domain Bacteria; phylum Pseudomonadota; class Gammaproteobacteria; order Enterobacterales; family CAMTGL01; genus Plesiomonas. Next base: position 378,357 of record NZ_JBOFTR010000016.1, on the reverse strand, counting down.
TAAAAATAGATAAAGCGCATAATTTGCACTTGAATTTGATCCTTATTCACGTAAAAATTCACGCTAACTTGCTGAAGTTATTCTATTTTAATAACTAGAAAGAGTTATTGTGTTGTGTGTCTGCCCACAATAACAACAAGTGTTGAAATAACCAGTCATGCTACTGATTGTGTTATTATTGTGTCCTCTCTTATCAATGTGTTTACAAAAACCATGCTGGACGCTTGTGAATTAAGCTGTATCCGGGGCGAGCAACCGCTATTTTCTGAGCTCAATTTCACTGTAACACCAGGGGAATTAGTACAGATAGAAGGCCCGAATGGTGTCGGAAAAACCAGCTTATTGCGTATTCTAGCTGGGCTGTCACAACCGGTATCGGGTGTTGTGCGTTGGCAAGGTGAACCTATCACCCGTTGCCGCGAAATCTATCATCAAGATTTACTCTATCTTGGCCATCAAGCTGGTATTAAACCAGAGCTGAGTGCATGGGAAAATCTGGCGTTTTATCGCAATATTAATCAACACAACCGTTTATCCCCCCATGCTCTCTTACCCGCGAAACCAAAGAGTACAACAGACAGTCTGTTTGCAATTCTTGAACGTGTTGGATTAGCAGGGCGTGAAGACCTACCTGTATGGCAACTCTCTGCCGGACAGCAGCGGCGGGTAGCACTGGCTCGCTTATGGCTCACATCTTGCCGTTTATGGATTTTAGATGAGCCACTTACTGCCATTGATAAACACGGCGTTGCGGTACTTACACGCCTATTTGAACAACATATCCACAAAGGGGGAATGGTTTTACTGACCACTCACCAAGAGATATTGACACAAAGCCCCACCTTGCTGCGAAAAATCAAACTGCAAGCACAGTGCACAAGCACAGATCACGTTGATAGCTCTTTTGCACTTGCACAGCACGGCAGCGCCATGCAACAGCAGGAGTTAACATGATTTTTACTGACATTATCCGCCGAGAATTGCAAACAGCCATGAGGCGTAGGGCTGATATCGTCAATCCGCTGTGGTTTTTCCTGATGGTGATCACCCTCTTTCCGTTGGGGATCGGCCCCGAGCCTGCGGTGCTGATGCGTATTGCACCCGGTATTATTTGGGTTGCCGCACTGCTCTCGGCTCTGCTTTCACTTGAGCGGCTGTTTCGGGATGATTTTCTTGATGGCTCACTTGAACAGATGATGCTACTGCCCACTCCTTTGCCATTTGTTGTATTGGCAAAAGTTTGTGCGCACTGGTTACTGACTGGATTACCTCTACTACTGCTTTCACCGCTGGCGGCACTGTTACTCTCTCTTGATACCGCAACATGGCGGGCAATGGCGCTGACACTGCTATTGGGTACGCCAACACTGAGCCTGCTAGGGGCTATCGGGGTTGCATTAACAGTGGGGTTGCGTAAAGGCGGAGTGTTACTGAGTTTATTATTGCTCCCTCTGTTTGTACCTGTGCTGATTTTTGCAACTTCAGCGATAGATACAGCCAGTATGCAACTGCCGATTAATGGTCAATTAGCCATTCTTGGCGCAATACTGGCTGCAACACTGACATTTTCACCTTTTGCAACCGCAGCTGCATTACGCATTAGCGTTAATTAATGGTTATCGATTGGCTCGTGCAAATGCACACAGGGTTGATAGCCAAATATGAAGTAATGGCAGGTTACAGCATTGGCAATAAAAGGTATGCACGTGCTGCCATCGAGTGAAGTGATGTTTTTTTATCTGTTTCCTGAACTGTTTTTTGAGCCATTTTGTTGAACCGTTTTTTTGAACAAGGGTATTTAGAATGTGGAAATGGTTACACCCGTTAGCCAAACCCGAAGTGCTGTATCGCTTATGCGGTACGCTGTTACCGTGGTGTAGTGCACTTACAGTGCTCACACTGCTGCCCGGTATTATCTGGGGGCTGACTTTTGCACCAGCCGATTATCAGCAAGGTGATAGCTTTCGGATTATGTATATCCATGTTCCAGCCGCAATTTGGTCAATGGGCGTGTATGCCAGCATGGCCGTTGCGGCCTTTATTGGGCTGGTATGGCAAATTCGTCAGTCAGATATGGCGGCAGCAGCTATGGCTCCGATTGGTGCGGTATTTACCTTTATCGCACTCTTTACAGGGGCTGCATGGGGAAAACCCATGTGGGGTGCATGGTGGGTGTGGGATGCTCGCCTCACTTCTGAACTAGTGCTGCTATTTCTCTATCTGGGGGTAATGGCACTTTATCGCGCATTTGATGATCGCACACTGGCAGCGCGCGCAGCCGGTATTTTGGCGCTGGTGGGCGTAGTCAATCTACCGATTATTCACTTCTCGGTAGAGTGGTGGAATACCTTGCATCAAGGTGCAAGTATTACTCGCTTGGCAAAACCGGCTATTGATAGCCGCATGTTATGGCCATTACTGCTCTGTATTGCTGGTTTTTTATTCTTCTTTATTACATTAACCCTGATGCGTTTGCGTAATGCTCTGTTACAGCGCGATAGCCAACGCCCGTGGGTATATGCATTGGCACATTCACAAGTGCATTCAGATTTACAGCCGTCTGCCGGCACAACCGACAAGGAGTGTTGAGATGACCCCTGCCTTTAGTTCACTGGCTGACTTTTTCGCCATGGGAGGCTACAGCTTTTATGTCTGGCTCTCGTTTGGCCTGACCGCACTGTGCATGGCCGGTTTAGGGTTTAGCAGTTGGCGTGAACGCCGAATTATTTTACGTGATGTGTTGCAGCGCAGTGCGCGGGCGCGTCGTATGCAACAAGCTCACCCGCGGGAGAACCAGCTATGAACCCACGCCGTAAAACGCGCTTATACATTATTTTAGCCGTGGTGCTGGGCATCTCATTAACCACCGCATTAGTGCTATATGCATTGCGCCAGAATATCGATCTCTTCTATACCCCAACGGAGCTTGTGCAAGGGAAAGGGGCAAATCACCAAAAACCGGAAGTAGGGCAACGTTTGCGGATTGGTGGCCTTGTGGTTCCTGGTTCGATAAAGCGTGATCCTGAATCACTGAAAGTCTCTTTTAAAGTGATCGATATTGGCCCGATGGTCACGGTTGAGTATGAGGGCATTTTGCCTGATCTGTTTCGTGAAGGGCAGGGCATAGTGGCACATGGCACACTAAAAGATGCAACCACAATCTCTGCCTTTGAAGTACTGGCCAAGCATGACGAGAACTATATGCCACCTGAAGTTGCAGAAGCGATGCAAAAAGGTGGACACCAGCCAGCAACGGCTGTGCCACAACAAAATAGCCCGCAACAACAGGATCAACAGAAAAGCAGCGGGGAAGTGAAATGATCCCAGAAATTGGTAATTACGCTCTGAGTCTGGCGCTGGCTGTTTCACTGCTTCTTAGCATCTATCCGCTAATCGGGGCATCGCGGCAAGATACCCGACTGATGGCAGTCTCTCGGCCGTTAGCATGGGCACTGTTTGCAACTGTCGGGATCTCTTTTCTTTGCCTGACCTATGCCTTTATCTACAACGATTTTACTGTGGCTTATGTCGCGAATAACTCCAACAGTCAGTTGCCTATCTACTACCGGATCTCTGCAGTATGGGGGTCGCACGAAGGCTCACTGTTACTGTGGGTGATGTTGCTGGCGGGCTGGACTGCCGCCGTAGCACGGTTTAGCCGTCAGATGCCGGCAGATGCGGTGGCTCGCGTGTTAGCGGTCATGGGCATGATTAATGCCGGATTCCTGCTGTTTATTATTATTACCTCTAACCCGTTTACCCGTACGCTTCCTTACTTCCCAACAGATGGGCGCGATCTTAACCCGCTGCTGCAGGATATCGGGCTAATTTTCCATCCGCCATTGCTGTACATGGGCTATGTTGGTTTCTCGGTGGCTTTTGCCTTTGCTATTGCCTCACTGATGACAGGGCGTTTAGATACCGCATGGGCGCGCTGGTCACGCCCGTGGACACAAGCTGCATGGGTATTCCTAACAGTTGGTATCGTACTGGGGTCATGGTGGGCTTACTATGAGCTGGGCTGGGGTGGCTGGTGGTTCTGGGATCCGGTTGAAAATGCCTCGTTCATGCCGTGGCTGGCAGGCACCGCTTTAATGCACTCACTGGCAGCTACCGAAAAACGCGGTACGTTTAAAGCATGGACAGTACTGCTGGCAATCAGCGCATTTTCGTTAAGTTTACTGGGCACATTTTTGGTGCGTTCTGGTGTACTGGTTTCCGTGCATGCTTTTGCCTCTGATCCGGCCCGTGGCATGTTTATTCTCGGTTATTTAGTGCTGGTGATCGGCAGCTCACTGCTGTTGTATGCGATCAAAGGTGGGCAAGTGCGTAGCCGCGTACGCAATGAGCTTTACTCCCGTGAGAGCTTCTTGCTTGGCAATAACGTCATGCTGGTTGCCGCATTGATTGTGGTATTGATTGGTACTTTGTTCCCATTGGTACATAAACAACTGGGCTTAGGCAGCATCTCAATTGGTGCGCCGTTCTTCGATACCCTGTTTACTTGGCTGATGGCACCGTTTGCCCTGTTGCTGGGTGTTGGGCCGTTGGTGCGCTGGCGCAGAGATGAGCCTTCTGCGCATATCAAACGTTTGATGATAGCTCTACTGATCACCTTCGCGGCCTCTGTTGCACTGCCGGCTCTCATGATGGACCAGATTAAAGCGATGACGGTTGTCGGCTTGCTGATGTCGATTTGGGTGATAGTGCTGACACTGATGGAACTGCATGAGCGCGCTACGCATCGCCACCGCTTTTGGGTGGGGTTGACCAAGTTACCGCGCAGCCATTGGGGTATGGTGCTCGGCCATTTAGGGCTGGCTGTTACGGTTATTGGCATTGCATTTACGCAAAACTACAGTGTTGAGCGTGATGTTCGCATGGTTGCGGGGCAATCTATTGATATTGGGCAGTATCACTTTACCTTTGAAGGGGTACGTGATGTTAAAGGCCCGAACTACGAAAGTGCGCGTGGCACACTGCAAGTCTCTGAAAACGGTAAACAAGTTGCTACTTTGCATGCGGAAAAGCGTTTTTATCCAGTTACTCGTGCGGTGATGACCGAAGCAGGAATTGATGCGGGAATTACCCGAGATCTGTATGCCGCACTGGGTGAAGACTTGGGTGACGGTGCATGGGCGGTGCGGGTTTACTACAAACCGTTTATCCGTTGGATCTGGTTTGGCGGCCTGTTTATGGCGCTCGGTGGCGTGCTCTGCATGCTTGATCCCCGTTATCGTTTGCGTAAATCGGCCCCTGCTAACAACACGTCAGCAAAAAGCGAGGCTGAATAATGAAACGTAATCTGCTGTATATCCCCCTTGTTCTATTTTTAGTGGTTGTTGTGGCATTTTTGGTTCAGCTCATTCGTAATGCTGGCGGAGAAGATCCAACAACCTTGGAATCTGCATTGGTAGGAAAACCGGTGCCAGAGTTTACGCTGGAGTCACTCAATCAGCCGGGTAAAGAGTACGATCGTAGCCTGTTTGTGACCGGCCAGCCGATGCTGCTGAATGTGTGGGCAACGTGGTGTCCGACCTGCTATGCCGAACACAAATACCTCAATCAACTGGCTGCAAACGGTGTTCGGATCATTGGCCTGAATTATAAGGATGACCGCACCAAAGCGGTAAAATGGCTGAATGATTTGGGTAACCCTTACCAGTACAGTTTGTTTGATGGGAGTGGTTTGTTAGGCATGGATTTAGGTGTATACGGCGCGCCGGAAACCTTTGTGATCGACGGAAAAGGGATTGTGCGTTACCGCCATGTGGGTGATGTAAATGAACAAGTTTGGCAGACTACCTTAAAACCGTTGTATGAAAAACTACAGGAAAAGCAATCATGATCTTGCGCAATACATCGCGCCGAAAGTCAGGCTTTAGTGGCCGAGTCATTGCGCAGTGCAGCGCGTTAGTTGCCGGATTAGTGCTGGCTGGTAGCGTGTGGGCAACGGTAGATACGTTTGAATTTAGCAGCCCACAGCAAGAACAAGAGTATCGCAGCCTGACAGAGATGTTGCGTTGCCCAAAATGCCAGAACAATAATATCGCCGACTCAACGGCTATTATCGCAACGGATATGCGGCAAAAAGTGTATGAATTACAGCAAAAAGGCTATAGCAAAGGTCAAATCGTACAATATATGGTTGATCGCTATGGGAATTTTGTCACCTATGACCCTCCGCTGACTCCGGCAACCCTGATTTTGTGGGTTGCTCCACTGTTGTTTGTGCTGGTCGGGGCGGGAGTGATTGTCGCACGTAGCCGTAAGGGGCGCTCTCAACATAAGCGTGCTGACGTACAGAGTGCAGAGAATAACGGCTCAAAAGGTCATGATGCTAAGGGTATCGATGTGGTGATGCTGAGCGCAGAAGAGCAGGCGCGATTGGACGATCTGTTAAAACCGGTTGCCGCAAAAAAGGATGAATCATGATGCTATTTTGGATGACAGCCGCACTGTTATTGCTGCTGGTTTGTTTAGCGTTTGTCTTGCCCGCGTTCAGACAACACTACCATGCTGACAACAGATCACGCGATGCATTGAATAAAGCCTTCTTTAATGATCGCCTGCGTGAACTTGATAGCGATGATGATCAGGGGCTATTGCCACAGCGTCAGGAGATGGTCAGCGAGCTGCAACAAACATTGCTGGATGATATTCCAGTGGCCAGCACCACGTCAGCAGCACCGTTAAGCCGTTGGGTTCTGCTGCCCGGTGTGCTCGTACTGGCGGGGCTGAGTATCGGTTTGTATTGGGGATCAGGGGCATATTCTGAGGTGAGTGCATGGCAGCAGGTGGCAAACAATCTGCCGGCACTTTCAAAACGGGTGATGGAAGAGGATAAAAATCCGCTGACACAAGAAGAGCTCACGCAGTTTGCACTGGCGCTGCGTACCCGTTTGCAACAAGAACCGGATGATGCGCAAGGCTGGTTATTGCTTGGGCGTGTAGGGTTGGCATTGGGTGATGCTTCAATGGCAACTCACTCACTGGCTAAAGCCAATACGCTTAGCCCGAATAACTCAAGTATTCAACTTAGTTACGCACAAGCCCTGATTTTATCTACCGATGAGCAAGATAATCAGCAAGGCCGCAGCTTGTTGGCCGATGTTTTGCGTACTGATCATACTAATATTCAGGCACTCAGTTTACTGGCATTTAGTGCTTATGAGCGTGGCGATTACCCACAAGCCATCAGTGCATGGAAAATTATGCTAAAATTATTGCCAGAAGGTGATAGCCGGATCACAGTTGTGCAACGTAGTATGGCGCAGGCCGAACAACAGATCAGTGCGCCGAAGACCTCGGTTAGCGTAAATGTGGCCATTTCACCGCAAGCGCAAGCTGCTCTGTCAGACGCGAAAGTGCTCTACGTATCGGCCTTAGAAGCGGGTTCACCCATTCCGGTGGCAGCCAAGCAGATACCGATTAGCCGTTTTCCATTACAGGTAACGCTCAGTGGCGCTGATGCGATGATAGCAGACCGCCCGTTGAGTGAAATAAAGAATCTGGTGGTGCGTGCCCGTTTATCGCTTGACGGGCAGGCAATGCCACAATCAGGTGATTGGTACGGTGAAAGTCAGCCACAGGTTTTTGATGGCCAAGTACACGTTAATATCACCATTGATAAACAAAAGCCTTAATAATGAATTTAATGTGAGCTGATGTTCACGCTATGGAATAACATGGATAATAAAATCGCATTTAGTTTACTGCTGGCCACCAGTTTATTAACGGGATGTTCAACAACAACTGAAAAAACAGAAGAAGTCAAAGCAACGAAAGTGACAACACCCGTTGCTGGCTCTAATTCAGAGATTTATGATCCGTTTGAAGGGTTTAACCGCACGATGTGGAATTTTAACTACACCGTGCTTGACCCTTATATTTTACGCCCGATAGCGGTTGGCTGGGATAATATTCCAAAACCTGTGACAACAGGGGTGCGTAATATGCTCAGTAACCTTGATGAACCTGCTAGTACAGTTAACTATTTATTGCAGGGAAAACCGAAAAAAGCGTTAGTCCACTTTAACCGTTTTTGGATTAATAGCACCTTTGGTTTGCTCGGATTAGTTGATGTTGCCACGTCAGCCGGATTACCTAAGCAAGATCAACGTGAATTTGGTCATGTATTAGGGTCTTATGGCGTAGGGTATGGCCCATATATCATGATGCCAGCTTATGGGCCATTTACACCTCGTCAAGATATTGGGGGAATTGTTGACTCTGTTTATATACCTTTAGCATGGTTAGTGCCGTGGGGGTCATTAGTGAAATGGACCATTGAAGGAATAGACAACCGTGCACAAGCATTAAATAAAGATGCGCTGTTAAAAAATTCATCAGACTCCTATATTTTTGTGCGCGATGCTTATTTCCAACATCAAGATTTTATTGTTAATGATGGTCGGGCAGTACAAAAAGAGAATCCGAACGCCAAAGAGCTCAATGATGTGCTTGATGAGATAGACTGATTATTGACGATAGCACATCGATAAATAACGCTTTTATCACAAAGTACTTATCGTATAGATACGGCAACAGTATCTAAACAGTACAAAAAAGAAGAGCAAAAAAATATAAATAGGCAAAGCCTATAAAGCATTAAATAATTCAAATGTGTAGAAAATAAAGGCATAAAAGGCGCTGAGAGAGATCAGCGCCTTTTGTTTTATGCAGTATTTAACCAAGAATAACCAATAAGAGGATATCTTAAAACACGTATGATAACTGCACGCCAGTTAGCCACAGATCACCGCTTGTTTGGCCAATAAATGAACCAGGAACTTGAGGCTCATTCCGGTTAGTCGTATTGCCATTAGGCTCACTGATATGTGCTTTTTTACTCGCAATATACGTTAACCCGACATCAACAGTCATCGCAGGGGTTACGGCATAACCAACCCCTGTACTAAACCAATAGCGATCGGTTTCAGGAATACTTAACGTGCGATTAGTATTACTGACAGCCGCTCTATCATAAGCAATACCAGCACGCCATGTCATTTGTTGGTCCATTTTCCATGTCGTACCCACGGCTAAACGGTAAGTGTCACGCCAATTTTCAGTTTTTACCGTGTCGCGCCCAATACCATCAATATTTGCAACCAGAGAGTCAAACTTGCTCCATTGCGTCCAGTTGATGCTTGAATGAATGGCCCATTGTGCATTGATATTATGCACGGCGGCTAATTCAGCCGTTGCCGGCAAGGTTAACGGTAAAACACCGGCTATTTTTTTACTCGGATTCATTGGGTTATAAGCTAAACCATTGGCATGGCCACTGAGATCTAACTTAACTTCTGATCGGTAACTTGCCCCAATACGAGTTTGATCTGTAGGCTGCCATACTGCACCCACATTCCAAGCAAAATCATGATCACTGCCCTCCATATATTTCAATGTTTGGCCTGCGAGTGGTTTGGTCATCGGGTTTGCTGAAAGGTATGTTGGCGCAGTTGCACCAATAGAGCCTTTGCCTGTGATATAGCGAACCCCCGCACCGAATTGCCACTGGTTATTGAGTTTATAAGCAATATTAGGATTAATTTCTACCGTCGTGATTGACGTATGATTACCAAACTGAGTCGCTGCAAAACCTTTTTCAATATCGGTAGAGAGGCCATAATTAGAGTTGACAGCTAACCCAGCAAACCAGCGATCGTTTAACGGTATCGCAAAGTAGGCATTCGGGATCCAGTTATTACCAATAACATTATTTGCATGGGTTGTTATTGATTGAGATTGCCCTGTAATCGGGTTTGGGAATGATGCGGCGGTGCCCGTTAACTTGATATTAGGATTGACATAAATTGCTCCAACAGAAAATTGTGGTGCAGTAAATTGTGTCAACAATGCCGGATTACGCGCTTGTGCTGATGCATTATCAGCCATTGCTGCTTCACCAGCAAAAGCGCGCCCTAATCCGGTTGCGGAATATTCGGCCAATTGAAAGCCTGCGGCCTGCGTGTTTAAAATAAAACCTGTAGAGAGTACAGTACTGATAAATCGAGCAGTAACGTTATATTTCATGTTTATTGTATTTAGATAGTGTAGGTACAGACAAAAAAGAGCATAGTAAAGGCTTGGTTATGTAATACAAAGCGGTATTACTGTGGGTAAGTATATCAAACATAAATGCTAATAAATAAGATTTAACGATATTTAATGCTGCCATTTCGTGTCAATTGTCATATTTAGAAATGGTTTCAGCGTACAAGCGTTTTGATTGCATCATCTTAAAACTGATTGATATTAAAGTATTTATCACCAAAGTTATGCTCTGTTTGCAAAATAGTGGTTTGATTTTGTAGCACGAAAAGATAAAAAAAAGCCCTGCTCAGTTTACCTAAGCAGGGCTTATATTCTGTTTATCGTTATCACTCAATGAGCGTGTTATGCTTTAGTTAACCTGCACTATTGCGTATCAGGGCTAATTAAAAGCGGTAGTTCATGCCAACGCTATACAGGTAGGCATCACCTTTTGCATCAAAGTTTGATTTAATGGTTGCAGGGCCAATTTTCTGATCTTCAGTAAAACTTGCACCACGGCCATTTAGGTAAGCAAAACCAGCATCAACACTCAGGTTACTGTTAAATGCGTAGGTTGTACCTAATGTATACCAGATACGGTTTTGGTCAGGAATAGAGATTGACGGGTGCTTGTTTGAGGCTTTCTCGTCATACGCAAAACCGGCACGGAATGTCCACTCAGGGCTATAGTAATATGTTCCCCCTACAGAGTAACGGTATGCTGTTTCAAAATTCTCATCTTTTTGTATGCATACTGAATCACCTGTACCGCAGTTGTTGCTGGTTGCTTTGAGCTCTTCAAATGCATTCCAACCCGTGCGCATAACACCATAGCTTACTGCAAATTGTGAGTTTAAGCGGCTATAACCAGAGATTTCCCAGATATCAGGTAGATCAACTTTCAAATTAGCTGGAATGGTTTGAAACTTTGAAGATGTGCCAGCGTAGTCACCATCAAAGTCTAATTTCACTTTTGAGCGGTAAGTTAATGCTAGGCGGTTAGCGTCGTTAATTTCCCACATTGCGCCAAGATTCCAACCAAAGGCCCATGTGTTACCTTTCATATTGGCAATTTCAGTGCTTGCAGGTAGGCCCGCAATTTGGCCTAACGCACCTGCATGGCGTACCAATTTCGCGTCAGCATATACCGCATTAACACCTAAACCAAAACTAAATTGCTGGTTTAAACGATAAGCGGCGCTTAAGTTAGCATTAACGGTTTTAAGATCGGTTTTGCCCCCTAAGAAACCAGCACTGTAGCTTGTTGGAAACTCAGTTGCTAAACCGTAGTTAGAGAACAGTGCTCCACCTACAGCCCACTTATCATTGACAGGATAAATAGCAGCACCGAATGGCACAACGGCAGTTGGTGCAATATCATTGGCATTTGCGGGCAGTTTGCCCATGACATTGCCTTTTACATCAACTGCAGGGTCAATATACGTTAAACCACCAGAGATAGCGGGTGCATCAAACATCATCATTGCAGCGGGGTTACGGATGACTACGGTTGCATTGTCTGCAACCGCACCTTCACCTGCAAAAGCACGTCCTAAACCAGAGGCAGAGTGTTCACCAATTTGATAGCCGGCTGCGCTGGCTTGAGCAGATAACAGTGCCACTGTCGTTGCTAATACTGATTTTTTTAACAAGCTCTTCTTATTCATATTACAGATTCTCTGTCTGTGATGATTATATGCGGTCTCACCTTCATGGTGAGTTGCGCCGGATTGTAGGGGCTTACTGATAGGTCTGAAATCAGACCAGTGGTCAATATAAGCGAAAAATAACTTTTTGTTAACACGGTTTCGCTTTGATACAGAATAAATTGACTCTCTTTGTGTATGAACAGCGTAATGTTGGTCTTTATCAGGCTAAGGTATGAAAATAAAAATAATATAAAACAGTTGCTTACATTTTTGGTGTGAATTGATTTAAAAAAATGAGCGATCTATCGCACGTTTTTGGAATTTTTTTGAAAAAGATGAGTCACTAAATCCAGTTTTTAACATGCTGATTACGTATTCCAATGTGTTTTGGCCTTGTGCAGTTGTATCAATAATTACAGTTGGGCAGGCTGGCCGAGCCGTGTATGATGAATCCGTACCTTTATTAAGGTTTTGGCTGTTTGATTGATTTGGTTTACAAGAGGGCTTATTAATGTCTAATGAAAATACCTGTCGTGTACAAGAGACTGCGGCTTGCTGCTGTGTGGATGTTGGTACTATTTTGGATAACACCGATTGTACGGCCAAGGTTGAGCAACAATTCGCTAATCGTGCCGATGCCGAGGCATTTTTAGAGCAACTTACTGAAAAAGCACGCGACATTGAATCTGATGCTTGTGAGATTACCAGCACACTGACTGACAATGCTAACGGCGTACAGCTTCATGCTGAGTTCACCTTCTCTTGTCAGGCTGAGACAATGATTTTTCAGTTGGCACTGCGCTAGGTTAGCAGTGCATGGGTAAATGACTACCCTGTAAAAGCCGTAGTTAGCGCAAAGCGTGACCCGTTAGGTTGCCGTTAACGAATCCTATTGATAAAAAAGCCGCCATTGCGTTTGTCGTATGACACGCTATTTGGCGGCTTTTTAATATCATAAAGGTCAATAGGGATATGCTATTTGGCTTTGTATCTCTTTTTTATTTAATTACTCAATTTTAAAGTTAATTTGTGGATAGTCATCGTGTTTGCGTGTTTTATGAGCCGATGTCTGTGTTGCAGGTGGTGCGTCTGCACGCCGAATGCCACGAATACGGTAGAGTAATTGGCGCAAGGGGGTACTATCCCATGCACTGGTATTTCCTTTATTGTTTGGGTTATCAGTACTGCGTTTGAGTTTGGTCAGTTCTCTGTCTATCGCATCACCATTTGGCAGTTCGGCAAAGTGGGTGAATTTTTTCCCTGGCCAACGCAATCGTGCCCATTGGCTAAATGCACGGGTAATTTGTGCCGGATCATGTTGGTTTAGCGCATATTCCAACTCTTGCCACGCTTTCTCTTCGGGCTCTGGTTCACTGGGCATCATCAGTGAAAGTTTACTTAGCTCATTACGTAAATTCCGTTTTTGGCTCATGTGCCAATAGATAAAACCACCTGTGAGTAATGCTGCAAACAGTGCTAGATAGCCCAAAATATTGGCGTAATTCTCTTTGGGTTTTACCATCGGAACAACAGGCTGGCTCAATGCCGGATTAATACTAATATTCAAGGGTTGGGCAGCTAATACCGCATTTTCAGCTTTTTCACTTTGGGTATTCCACCAACTGATTGTGATCTCAGGCAGTGTTACCACTGCAGTGCGTTTTGGCATCAAAATATGGCGGATTTCCAGCTCAGTTTCATCGTTGAGTGTACGCCGCTGCTCAACGGGTTGTGCATGTAAACTGATCTCATTCGGGTAGTCAATAGCTGGCATGACCAGCGGTTTATTACCTAATCCACGAGCACGCAGGCGAATAGTTCTTGTCAGTGGTTCACCCACTTTGGCAGCTGATGGTTGCGGAAACCAGGTCTCTTCAAGGGTAATTTTTTCGGCTGGAAGCCAGTTATTACGCAAATCTTTAGGTAAAGCCTTAATGTTGAGGATAACAGGCAGTGATTCGGCATAACTGTTGAGCGGCGGTTGCCGTAGGCTACTACCACGTACTGTGCCTCGAAAACGAATGCTACCTATAGTGACATTTTCAGTGTCAGTAGCGGTAATTTGATAGCGGCGGCTGATGATCTGATAGCGGTTGCCATCGCGCATTAAACTCCATGCTCGATCTTGCCCTATTTGTCGCAATGTTCCGCCACTGATCTCAGGTGTTGAGAGCACGCCGTCGAGCAGTTCACTGGCCAGTTCAAGATCAACATCCAAATATATCGCTTCATCAGGATAGGCTATCGGCTTTGAGAGCCGAGTACTGAGTACGGCTTGATCAAGGGTAATTACGGGCTCAGGTTCAGGTGTAGGCAGTGGTGACTCTGCAGAGGGGGCTACCGGTGGAGTAATCGTGACGGTAAGAGGTTGGCTTGAGACGTTATCAATGGTGAGTGCAGGAATTGTATAACGGCCAGCCTGATCGTGTAACAGGGTGGTTTTCCACTGTGTCTGTGCCGGATTTTTTTTATCTGCCGGAATAGGGGTGTATTCGGTGTTCCCAATAACAAAAGACAGGCCAAACAGTGGGGAGAGATCCAGCGCATCATTAGGTAGAGTATCGTCAGCACTGACCGTTAAAACAAAAGGTTTTCCTTGCTCTACCGTGCTGCTCTCAATACTGATATTGAGAGAACTTAGTGCTATGGCCTGCGAGCTAAATACAACACAGCATAAAATAATGCTCAGGGTGCGCAGAGTAAAGAGACGCGAGTGAAATAAGCGCAACGTATCGCGTGTCATCAACATAGTGGTGATCTTTTCCAACTGAGAGTGAAATAACCGTGAATGGCACATTAATGTAGCCAGCAAATGCAATAATTGTGCCTTATCTGCGTAAGGTGACAATATCAGTAGACAGATGTGGTCGTTGCGTGAAGTCAATATGGTAGTGCTAGATAAATAGGAGAAAGAAAATAAGACATAAAGAAAGCACAAGAAAGGCTGCATGTATCAGGCAAAGTCAAAAAAATGGCAGTTATAGCCAGATGATGTCAGTTAAAGGGTAGACACATCATCACCTAAAACAGATGTTTTAAAAATGTGAACATAAGGTTACACTTAGGGTGTTCAGGTCAGACCAGATAGGGGCTTACCCCGTGAATCTTCAGGAAGGAGTACACATGAGAGCCGCGCAAAATCTTATTACCCGTAACGGGGAGCGTGTTGCTGTGGTTGCTGGGTTACGAACACCGTTTGCTCGTCAGGCAAGTGCATTTCATGGTGTGCCCGCATTGGATTTAGGGAAACTGGTGGTAAATGAGTTGGTGCTCAGAACGGGGATTGATCCGGCATTAATTGATCAATTGGTTTTTGGTCAGGTAGTACAAATGCCAGAAGCGCCGAATATTGCCCGTGAAATTGTACTGGGTACGGGCATGAGTGTGCATACCGATGCTTACAGTGTTTCACGTGCGTGTGCGACCAGTTTTCAGGCAGTGGCTAATATTACCGAAAGTATTGTGTGTGGCCATACGCAGGTGGGGATTGCCGGAGGCGCTGACTCCTCATCAGTACTGCCTATAGGGGTATCAAAGACACTGGCGCGTGCCTTGGTTGATCTGAATAAAGCCCGTTCACTGAGCCAACGGCTGAAGGTGATCAGCCGTTTACGTTTGCGGGATTTAATGCCGGTTCCACCGGCAGTTGCCGAGTATTCAACGGGCCTTTCAATGGGGCAAACCGCAGAGCAAATGGCCAAGACCTACGGTATTAGCCGACAGGCGCAAGATGAGCTGGCACTTCGCTCACATCAGCGTGCGGCGCAGGCGTGGGATCAGGGGCTGCTGGATGATGAGGTGATGACTGCCTATGTTGCGCCGTATAAAGCGCCGTTTGCAAAGGATAACAACATTCGCCACGATGCTACGCTGGCCGGTTATGCGAAGTTGCGCCCAGCATTTGATCGTAAACACGGCAGTGTCACCGCAGCGAACAGTACACCGCTGACCGATGGTGCAGCCGCTGTGATGCTGATGTCAGAAGGGCAGGCAAAAGCGTTGGGGCTGACACCACTGGGTTATATTCGTAGCTATGCGTTTGCCGCGATTGATGTGTGGCAGGATATGCTGATGGGCCCGTCGTATGCGACACCGCTGGCGCTTGACCGCGCGGGGATAACGTTGGCAGATTTAACCTTAATTGATATGCACGAGGCCTTTGCTGCCCAAACACTGGCCAACGTACAGATGTTTGCGAGCCAAAAATTTGCGCAGGAAAAGTTAGGCCGTAGTCAGGCTATCGGCGAAATTGATATGGATAAGTTTAATGTGCTGGGCGGATCGCTGGCGTACGGCCACCCGTTTGCTGCCACAGGTGCTCGGATGATCACCCAAACGCTGCGCGAGTTACAGCGCCGTGGAGGTGGTTTGGCGTTAAATACCGCATGTGCAGCCGGTGGGCTTGGCGCCGCTATGATATTGGAGAGTGAATAATGACAACGCAAAGCGCATTCTCTGTCACCGTAAGGGATGATGGTATCGCGGTACTGACTATTGATGTTCCCAATGAGAGCATCAATACATTGAAGGCCGAGTTTGGTCAGCAAATTCGGGCTATTTTACAGCAATTGCAACAACCCTCAGATCCGGCGCAACCGACCGTAAAAGGGCTGGTGTTGATCTCCGGTAAGCCAGATTCATTTATTGCCGGTGCGGATATCAACATGCTGGCAGCTTGCCGCAACAGCAGTGAAGCACAGCAACTTTCACGTGAAGGGCACGCAATTATGGCAGAGTTGGCTGGCCTGCCGTTTACGGTGGTTGCGGCCATTCATGGCGCTTGTCTGGGCGGTGGGCTTGAGCTAGCACTGGCCTGCCATGCGCGAGTCTGTTCGCTGAGTGATAAAACCGTACTGGGGTTGCCAGAAGTGCAACTGGGTTTACTGCCCGGCTCTGGCGGAACACAGCGTTTACCGGCGTTGGTTGGGGTGGCAAAAGCACTTGATCTGATGCTCAGTGGCCGACAGGTGCGCGCTAAACAAGCCCTCAAAATGGGGCTGGTGGATGATGCCGTGGCGGATACGGTATTGCTTGATGTTGCCGCAGCACTGGCATTAAAGCCTAAACCGACCCGTAAGCACCCGAACGGTAAAATGGGCTGGCTAATGGATGGCAACAGCATCGGGCGCAATATCATTTTAACTCAGGCACTCAAGCAAACGCTGAATAAAACCCGCGGAAACTACCCTGCGCCGGAGCGCATTATTGATGTGGTGCGTATCGGCCAGAGTGAGGGGTTTGATGCCGGATTAGACGCGGAAGCGCGCCATTTTGGTGAGCTGGTGATGACACCAGAATCGGCTGCCCTGCGCTCGATTTTCTTTGCCACCACCGAGATGAAAAAAGAGTCAGGTGCTAACGCGAAGGCGCGACCACTTCAACAGATAGGTATTTTGGGCGGTGGGCTGATGGGGGGCGGAATTGCATTTGTGACCGCTACCAAAGCTGGGCTGCCAGTGCGGATTAAAGATGTTGCTGAAACCGGCATCAACCACGCACTGCGCTACAGTTTTGATTTGCTTAATAAACGGGTTAAAAAGCGGATTTTGCTGCGATCCCAAATGCAAAAACAGATGTTGATGCTCAGTGGTGGTTTGGATTATACCGCCTATCAACATCGTGATTTGGTGGTGGAAGCGGTATTTGAAGATTTGAATCTGAAACAAAAAATGGTGCAGGATATTGAGCTACACGGTAAACCTGAAACCATTTTTGCCTCGAATACCTCATCACTGCCGATCCACCAAATTGCCGCCCACGCGCAGCGGCCAGAAAATGTGATAGGCCTGCACTATTTTAGCCCCGTAGACAAAATGCCGCTTGTTGAGGTGATCCCGCATGCTGGAACATTGGCAGAAACGATCGCCACAACAGTGGCTTTTGCCAAAATGCAGGGAAAGACCCCGATTGTGGTGGCCGATAAAGCCGGTTTTTATGTTAACCGTATTTTAGCACCGTATATGAATGAGGCCGCGCGCTGCTTGCTGGCGGGCGAGGCGATTGAGCATATTGATGCTGCACTGCTTGATTTTGGTTTTCCGGTAGGCCCGATTACGCTGCTTGATGAGGTTGGCATTGATGTGGGTGCTAAAATAGCACCGATTCTTGAGCGGGAGTTAGGCGAGCGTTTTGCCGCACCAGAGGCGTTTGCCGCCTTGCTGGGTGATGATCGCAAAGGGCGTAAAAATGGCCGCGGGTTCTATCTGTATAACAGCAAAAAGAAGTTGTATCGCCTAACAGGACAAGAGAAAAAAGAGTCAGATAACCGTGTCTATAAAGTGTTGGGAGTTCAACCTAACTCATCACTTGCCCCACAAGCATTGGCCGATCGTTGTGTGTTGATGATGCTCAATGAAGCTGCTCGTTGTTTAGATGAAGGCATTATTCGCAGCCCACGCGATGGGGATATCGGTGCTATTTTTGGTATTGGATTTCCGCCGTTTTTAGGTGGGCCATTCCGTTACATGGATCGCATCGGAGCTGCACAACTGGTGCAGCAACTTCAAGAACATGCGAAGTGTTTTGGCCAACGTTTTGAACCTTGTGATGCGCTATTGCAACGTGCTGAAACTAATGCGAAATTCTATTCACAATAACAATATAACCTCCTTATGTAATCACTCCTCTTAACCAGCCATTCGGCTGGTTTTTTTATGTGATAAACGCAGTGGCTTGGTGGTATGTTATCCTGCACGCTATCCCCTCGAAAAAATACAAACTGATTGAGTGAATGTAATAATGCAAATTTGGGTTGATGCAGATGCTTGTCCAAAAGTGATTAAAGAGATCTTATTTCGTGCCGCTGACAGAGTTAGGGTGCAAGTGACTCTGGTTGCTAACCAGCCTATCGGTATCCCATCTTCTAAATTTATCCAAGCTGTGCAGGTCAGTGCCGGGTTTGATGTGGCAGATAACGAAATTGTCCGTCGTGTAGAAGAGGGCGATCTGGTGATCACGGCAGATATTCCGCTGGCATCAGAGGTGATCGAAAAAAAGGGTATTGCGTTGAACCCACGTGGTGAGCGGTATACCACCGAGAATATCAGGCAGCGCCTGAATATGCGTGATTTTATGGATACGCTGCGCTCTAGCGGTATCCAGACCGGTGGCCCTGCGGCACTTAATCAGCGTGATCGGCAAGCATTTGCTAATGAGCTAGATCGCTGGCTGCTGGCATTTCAGCGCAGCCAGAAAGCGGTGCAGTAACTTTATATTCTTGCCTCTTACTTCTGTTTACCCCTTGGTATAAAGCCTCGCCCAATACGGGCGAGGAGTAGCCAGCTCATGGTGTAATACACCTTGTTATGTCTCTGTGCTATATACTCGTGCAATATATCAGTGCTATAGATTAACGCCATGAATGAGTATCGTATACTGGGTAAAGTACTTTATACTCAACGCGTTACGGCTGGTGTAACTTTTGGCTGGCTTGCACAAAAGCGTGTGGATGAGTGATCATATGCCCAATATGTAGCCTTTCCTGATTGAGATGCGCCTCACCGTGGCTGCATAAGATCAACCGATCTGCCGTGCGCGGGCGTAGCATCTCGATAATAAAACGGATCACATCAGCTCGCCGTACCTGAGTTAGCTCTTCTGCAATACGCTGGCGCTGATCAAAAGCCCAATCTTTATTCCCGATACTGACCCATGCCCGTTGTGCGCGGGTTCGCAAATTGGTATCGGGTTCAGTAATTTGTGCCAATAGCCCATTTTTGCTGGCTTGCCACTGGGCTTCACTCAATTCAAGTAATACAAGCGGAAACTCATCAATAAACTCATCAATAGATTCAAGCAGATGTGTAGGCCCAGCCACAGGTGACTGCACATAAAAAATCAGCCCCGGAAAACGATTGAGTGGTAGGTTGCCTGATCCCAGCATATAACCGAGCTGTTGGCGTGTGCGTAGCTCATGAAAGAAGGTGGCTGACATTAAGTGGTTAGTAAAAATCGACAGCATAATATCGTTTGGCGTGCAGTCAGCCGCTTGATAATAGACCAAAAGTGCCGAGTCTTGGTGTGGGCAGTCATACGGCAGCATTAGGGTACTACACCCCTGAATACTGACTAACTGGCGTACTGTTTCTACTCCGGCATTGTCGGTTGTTAACAGCGCATCAGTAAGCTGTTTTCCTATATCTCTGGCTTGTTGTGCTGGCCAATCACCATAAACCAGCATTTCGATATGCACCTGTGAAAACATCTGCTCAACAAAATCAGGCAGCTCATTTAACGTGATACTTTCAAGTGCAGGGAGCAGCTTTTCATATGGCGGATTATTCGGTTGCAGTAAACCTGTGAGCTGATTAAACAACTGCGAAATAGGTTTATCTTCAGCCACATTACGCCAGTTGCGCAGCAGTTGTTCATGAATCGTATCAAAGCGTGCTTGTGTGAATTTACGGTGAGTAAAACGGTGCAAAATGGTGGCCAGCAACAGCGGTTGTTTGGCACTAAAACCAGAAAGATGCAGCGTAACGCCTCCCTGATGAGCATAAATATTGTAGCCGATACCAGCAAGCTCTGCGGGGTAGGTCTCTTCGGTCAGTGAATCTATTAGCATTTCAACACACAAACGGGTCAATGCCACGTGGCGTGCAGAGCTGACGGCATTGAGGCTATCAATCGCGATATATATGTGCCCTTTGGGTAGATGAAACTCCGGCTCTTGGCAGTGCCATAAGCGAAAACCACTGCTGTCACTGAGCAGTTGTGGGTGCGCAGTGGTATTTTCCAGTGTTTGCGGTTGCAAATGCTCGATAAGATAGGGGTTAGGTTCAGGCAGATAAAGCGCACTGTTATGCGCGGCCTGATCGCGCAAGCATTGCCATTGGGCAACCCATTCCGGTGGCAGCGGTGTAACCGAATAGGGGGTAAAATACCATTGAGCCTGTTTATCGGTACTGACTTCCGGTGCAATTAGCGTTACGCGGCAGCAAGTTGGCTGCATCAGATCAAGAAAATGGTTAATCTGTTCGGCATCGAATTGCTGCATCATATAATCACCACAAATCAGATCTTCGGCGGAATAGATAAACATATTCATGACTAAATGACTGACCAGATCAATCGGTTTACACGGCTCTTGAAAGTGAAACGCTGCATCGAGTACCGTGCGTTTTTCGGCATAGCGCCACGCGTGCAAACCCTGTTGCGCTATCAGAGATAAATACGAAAATATTGCGCCGATAATGGCCTGAACCTGATCAACCCCTTGAGGCGTAAGCAGTACGCTTACCGTGAAATCTTTAAAATTTGCGCCACTGATCCCGCCGCCGGCTGACAGAGTATTCACCCAGCCCTGCTGTTTTAACCAAGATAACAAACTGCCTTGCCCCTCATAACCCAGTAAGTGAGCAATAAATGAGAGTGGTTTTTGGGGATACAAAGCATCTATATTGGGCAAAGGAAAGGTCAGCGTCAGCTTGCGCATCTCTTTTTTGGGTTGAACCTGAATCAGTATTTGCAAATCTTCGGGCCGATACAGCGGTGGTAACGCTGTTTTTATGGGCGCAACGTGCGGTTCAAGCTGGGCGGTGGCCTTTGAAATCGTGGTTGAATCGGAAAGAGAGGCTGATGTTATTATTGAAGCCGTATTGGGAATTGCTGAAAAGTAGGCTTCTACCCATGCTTGCAACTGTGTTAAAGAGTGTGGCCCAATCACAGCAAGACACATACGTGATGCTTGATAGTGGGTGTGATAGAAAGCTAGCAGATCATCACGTACTGTGCGGTTTTCTCGATCTGCCAATGTCTCTTCCGAACCGACCGAAAATTTAGCGAACGGATGCGTCGGATTTACTGTCTCTTTATGTACCTGATACAAACGGCGTACATCATCATTAATCTTTAATTTATATTCTGCATCAATGGCCTGACGCTCTTTATCCACCAATTCTGGGTGAAACAGTGGTGCGGTAAAAAATTGTGCAAAGCGATCAAGCCCTTCGGTAAAAAAATCGGCCGAGATATCGAAAAAGTAGCTGGTATGTTCTGTGCCTGTCCATGCATTGTTGCTACCGCCGTGACGGTTGATAAATTGCTGAAAATCGCCCGCGTGCGGGTAGGCTTCTGTCCCTAAAAAAAGCATATGCTCAAGAAAATGCGCCATACCCTGACGATCGAGAGGATCATCAAAATGCCCCGTTTGTACTGACAAGGCTGCCGCTGCACGCGCTGTAGTGGCATCGTGAATCAGTAATACCCGTAGTTTGTTGGATAAAGTCAGTGTGCGATACTGTTTATAATCGTTGGGGCTTTGGTGCACAGCAGTGCCTCAGTTAAGGTAAAAAGTACAACAGCAATAATAGATGCCATCACATCGTTATCACCCTACGTTTAAATACGGTGTGGCAAGATGTAACGTGTAAAGACAATACGGGTAAAACCCAGTGAGGGTTGTACTGTACAAGCTATGGTTGTGTGTTTTATAGGAAGCGTATTCACATTATGGTGCGTGAGTAAACAGTGTGCAATTTTCTTTCTCTGCTTTCTCAGTAAGGGGCAGCACCTTATTTGGTTTAGCGTGGCAAATATCAGGCATTAATCAGGGTGGTTTATCAGAATAGACAGTGAGAAAAGTGCCGTTTATACGGTTGCCAGCATGCGGTGAGCATCACGTTCGTAGGGGGCGGCGTTTAGTTTTTAGACATATTCAGGCACAATATAATTTTTAGATATACCGATAGTTATGCAATCAATATAGGTCTATCGAGTGTTACGCTATAGCACAGCGTATGACTTGCCAGCCACAAAAGGTGAGTAAGAGGCCACAATATTATGGCTACCCTATTAGGGTTGTAAATTGTAAGCTCGGTAAGTTGCCACAGTGATAGAGATCTGTGTTTAAACATTATCTTAAATACGGTATTAAACCGTAAACCGGCAATTGCCTATGTTGTTTTTCTGGTAAGGTTTTTCTCGCCAGATTATTACGGATAAACCGAATTAAAACAGAAGATTACAGTTATTATGCACGTATTTATTATGCGACACGGTGAGGCGACTCATCAAGCCCCTAGTGATGCCCAGCGCGCACTGACACCGCGCGGCCGCGAAGAGTCTCAGTTAGTAGCAACATGGCTTGCAGCGCAATATCATCAGATAGCAGAGCTAAAAAGCACAGGCATTGAACGAGCACTGGTTAGCCCCTATTTACGAGCCCAGCAAACCTTTAATGTTATCAAACCGCTGTTACCGGTGATTCAAGAGACAGAAACGTGGGATGCCTTAACACCAGATTGTAACCCAACACTGATCGCCGATTACCTCACGACATTAGCCACAAGTGGCTTAAACAGTGTGCTGGTGGTATCACACCTGCCATTGGTTGGGTATTTAGTGGCTGATTTGTGTGTAGGGGAAGTTCCGCCCATGTTTGCAACCTCAGGGCTGGCACAGGTACACATTGATGCCAGCACCGGTCAAGGAACACTGTTACGCTTAATACAGCCAAGCCAACTGCTCTAAGAATACATGCACATGTATAAGTACACTTGTTTTGAAATACCGCGGTGTTGAAATACTTTCGTTTTGAAACAAGCGTATAACGGGATATTTATAACATGTTCATCAACGCTGGCATGGCTACTCAACGACATCGAGTAAAACCAGCAATGCTGCATCACCCCCCCACTCTTTAGGGGCTTGATAAAACGCTCTAACTTCAGGGTGTTGTGCTAACCATAACGGGGATTGCCGCTTCAATACATGGCGGCCATAACCATGCATCACACACGCACAAGAGACATGCTCGCGTCGGCATGCGGCCAGCAGTGCACCCAGCTCTTTTTTTGCCTCTTCTTGTGTGAGCCCATGCAGATCAAGAAACAGTTCGGGGGTAAAATCGCCACGTCGTAACTGCTTGAGCTCATAATGGCTGACGTCGGCCCTGACATAGCGAACTGGCCCATCGTGCTCAATGAGCGGCTGAAACTCATCAGAGAAATAGAAGCTGGCATCTTTTTGCTCTTGACGCAGACGAATCTGCGCACGTTCAGGGCGCTGAATGCGGGGTGGGATTATGGTATCCTGCACCAACTTTTTCGCCCCTTGTATGGCTTCTTGAAACAAGGTGCAGTCGTCTTCGGACAATCTGTTTTTTTTCTTCATGTGATATCGGGTTCGTATCAATCAGTAGTGATAGAGTGAAACAACCCGTAGATTATCACGTTGCGAGGTTTTACACGTGGATAAGATTTTTATTGATGAAGCTGTCAATGAGCTGCATACCTTACAAGATATGTTGCGTTGGACCGTCAGCCGCTTCAATGCAGCGGGGATATACTATGGCCACGGCACCGATAACCCGTGGGATGAGGCCCTGTCATTAGTGCTGCCAACGCTCTATTTGCCGTTAAATTTACCGCAAGAGATGCACAACAGCCGTTTACTGCCCAGCGAGCGCCACGGTATTATCGAACGGGTTGCCCGCCGGATTAATGAGCGTGTACCGGTAGCCTATATCACGAACAGCGCCTGGTTTTGTGGCATGGAGTTCTACGTTGATGAGCGGGTTCTTGTTCCACGCTCCCCGATTGGTGAGCTAATCCAGAACCATTTTGCTGGCTTATTACCGCGTGAACCAAAGCGTATTTTGGATATGTGCACCGGAAGCGGCTGTATCGCCATTGCTTGTGCCGCACAATTTCCTGAAGCCGAGGTGGATGCCGTAGACATTTCACCGGATGCACTCTCTGTTGCTGAACATAATATCTACGAACACGGCTTAGAACAGCAGGTTACGCCAATTCGTTCTGATGTTTTCCGCGATCTGCCGCAGGATAAATATGACCTAATCGTCACAAATCCACCGTATGTTGATGCTGAAGACATTGCCGATATGCCTGATGAGTATCACCATGAGCCTGAAATTGGTTTGGCCTCAGGCAGCGATGGGCTGAAACTGACGAAACGCATTTTAGCCTGTGCACCCGATTATCTGCGTGATGATGGTGTGCTGATTTGCGAAGTGGGCAACAGCATGATTCATTTAGAAGCACAGTATCCTGATGTGCCGTTTACATGGCTGGAATTTGAACACGGTGGTTTAGGGGTCTTTATGCTGACCCGTCAGCAACTTGTTGATCACTACCACCATTTTGCGATTTACCGTGATTGATTAATGCGGGCTCATCTCCCACGGTTTCTCTGTTGTGGCGTGTCAGTGGTGCTGACAGACAGAGGCTAATGCTTTTTACTGTGCAAACCATCTTAACGTTATCACCGTTGAGCAGAGATAAAACCGCGTGATCTGGGTGATGCGCTGCCATTTTTAGCGTAATCTAGCAGAAAATATGTAAATTCCGAACGGGCAGCCTTGAGCTGCCCGTTTTTATTGCGCATTATCAAGGAGAGTAAAAACGCAAAACATAACGCGTAAAACATAAAAATAGCGCAAAAACCCTCAATAATAACGATGAATATAAAACGGATGGACTGATGGCAGGGAACAGTATCGGACAACTTTTTCGGGTGACAACCTTCGGTGAATCACACGGCATCGCATTAGGGTGCATTGTAGATGGCGTGCCGCCCAATATTAGCCTAACCGAGGCCGATTTACAGCACGATCTGGATCGCCGTCGCCCTGGAACATCACGCTATACCACACAGCGCCGTGAACCGGATGCGGTAAAAATTCTCTCAGGTGTATTTGAGGGAAAAACCACTGGCACCAGTATTGGGCTGTTAATTGAAAATACGGATCAGCGTTCGCAAGATTATTCGGCGATTAAAGATCAGTTCCGCCCCGGCCATGCCGATTACACTTATCACCAAAAATACGGTTTGCGCGATTACCGTGGCGGTGGCCGCTCGTCTGCCCGCGAAACCGCGATGCGTGTTGCAGCGGGTGCCATTGCCAAAAAATACCTGCAACAACAGTTTGGTGTGCAAGTGCGTGGCTATTTATCCCAAATGGGGGATATCGCACTTGATCTGGTTGACTGGCAGCAGGTTGAGCAAAACCCCTTCTTTTGCCCTGATCCCACAAAGTTAGAGGATCTAGATGCACTGATTCGTGATCTGAAAAAAGAGGGTGACTCGGTCGGTGCAAAAGTGACAGTGATTGCCGAGCACGTGCCGGTTGGCTTGGGTGAGCCCGTTTTTGATCGCTTAGATGCTGATTTAGCCCACGCACTGATGAGCATTAATGCTGTGAAAGGGGTCGAGATTGGTGATGGTTTTGCCGTGGTTAATCAGCGCGGCAGTGAGCACCGTGATGAGATCACCCCGCAGGGTTTTTTAAGCAACCATGCAGGCGGTATTTTGGGCGGGATCAGCAGCGGCCAGCCGATAGTGGCGCATCTTGCGCTGAAGCCGACATCCAGCATTACGATTGCGGGACGCTCGATCAACACCCAAGGCGAGGCGATTGACGTTGTGACAAAAGGGCGGCACGACCCTTGTGTCGGCCTGCGTGCTGTGCCGATTGCCGAAGCGATGATGGCGATTGTGTTGCTTGATCACTTACTGCGCCATCGCGCACAATGTGCGGATGTGCAAACCACTACGCCATCATGGTCAGTATGAGTTACGATGAGTCAGTATAAATTACCAGTGATTTCACTGTGTGTAGCCGCAGTATTGGGGAGTTTTGCCCTGAGCGCCACTGCGTCACCGTGGAGTCAGTTCACCGCTCCGATGCGCGGTGCACCGCAAGCGATTGGCGGGTATGCCAATGGGTGTGTGGTTGGCGCTGTGCCGTTGCCGTTATCAGGCAAAGGATATGAGGTGATCAGAACCGAGCGGTTGCGTTATTTTGGGCACCCAGAGTTGATTCGTTTTATTACGCGATTAGCCCAGCGTAGCCAGCAGGCGGGGTTGGATAATTTTTGGGTCGGCGATATGGCGATGCCTGTAGGTGGGCGTTTTATCTCAGGGCATGCAAGCCATCAAAATGGGTTAGATGTGGATATCTGGCTGCGCTTTAGTCAGGGAAAACTCAGTGCTAAGCAAAAGCAGAATCCATCTGCGGTGAGCTTGGTTGATTTCTCAGCCAGAAAAGTCAAACCTGCATTGTGGAAGGCGCAATACACGCGCTTAATTGAACTGGCAGCCACAGATCCTAATGTGGCACGTATTTTTGTTAATCCGGCCATAAAAAAGCAGTTGTGTGAAACGGCAAAAGCAGCAGGTGATACCCGTTGGTTGCATAAAGTGCGGCCATGGGGTGGGCATGATTATCACATGCATGTCAGGCTTGCTTGCCCACCAGGTTCAACGGCGTGTGAAGCGCAGCTACCCCCACCCCCTGGTGATGGTTGTGGACAGGAGCTAACTGATTGGTTGCGCCCACCACCGGCAGTGAAACCCGCATCGCCTAAAAAACCTGCATTGCCAAAAGCCCCTCCTGTAATGCCTGCAGCATGTCGGGCATTGCTGCCTTAGCTGGGTGTTTTCTGAAATTTAGCTGGGTATTTTCTGAAATAGAGATAAACCAATCACAAATAAAAAATGGCCGTTACAGTGTGCACTGTTTCGGCCATTTTAATTACCATCGACCTACGATATTTGATGGCTGTAAATAGTTATCGTATAAACGTATGTGCCTATTACACTGTGATTATACGTAGAAAATCAACGAGTACAGGGTGGTGACCACCAGTGCACCGAGCATTGGAATGGCAGTGCGTTTGACCAAGTCAAACGGTGATACTCCTGCTGCGCCAGCAACGGCAACAATCACGCCAGTAATCGGGGAGATAGTGCGGCCAAGGCCCGCAGCTAATTGCATCGGCAGCAGCATGGATACTGCTTGAATCCCCACTTTTCCGGCAATATCAGGCACCATAGCAGCAAATGAGAAGAATGGTGCGTTACCTGAGCCCATCAGGAATGCGGCAATAGTAATAATCACCACCATGAGCAGAACGAGAAATACCGGCGAAACATTTGAGGCAATCGCCCCGTGGATCACCATATCCAAAATACCAATCGCTTTTAGGCCATGTGCCAGTGTTTGACCGGCAATAATCAGGCTGACTACACGCGCAAATGCTTTGCCCATTGCATCAAAGAACACCAGAATATCTTTAAAGACTTTTTTACCGCCAAAGCGTACTGTTTCAACGGCCATGGCTACCGCAAAGCTGATCAGCATAGCGGTAACGACATCAATTTTCACGGTAGAGATGATCATTTTACTGAAGGTGAAAATCAGGATCAGCGGGATCATCGGAAACAGTGCATACCATAACGGCGGGGTGCTTAGGGTTTGTTCCGTCGTGTTATTCTCTTCATGTGTTACGGTTTTTTTTGCTTCACGCTGATCAAACCAACGCTGTACCACCATATGTAAAACCGCGATGGTTAGCATGCCTGCAATAGCAACAGGGCCTTGATAGTGCAAAAAGTATTCGGTAACAGGCATCTGGGCAATTTTAGATGCCAGATTCACGTTACCTGAAGCAGGGCCCAGATCAAGACATGCTGTTGTTGCAATAACAGCGGTTGCCGACATGCGGCTAACCCCCAAATTGATCATAATGGGGTACATTGTGACCATTAATAACAAGCCCAAACCTGCTGCACTGGGAATAAAGATGTTTAGCAATTGGCCTAAAATATAACCCATTGCCATTACTAAATAGGGGTTGCGAATAATTGAAAGTGGGCGAGTTGAAATGGCAACAAGTGCGCGCGATGCACCAATATGATCCATATATTTAGCAAAACCACCTACGGCCATAATAATCAGGCCTAAATCGGCAACAGTGCTGCCCATCATCCCTTTAATATAGTAGAAAATATCGAGCCAAACCGAACCACTTGATTTAGCTTCGGGCAGGGGAACACCTGTGTTAAGTAAAATAGCCGCAGCCAATAAAATGATACCGGCTATAAAAAGAACCATCTGCGGATTATATTTTTTAACAATAAGATAACCGGTTGCAAATACCACAACCAAACTGATGAGAGCGACCATATAGGGTCTCCTTGTAACAAAAATGTATAGATCAGGCAGAAACGAAAATTGTTATCGGCTCGATTATTTTGTTTCAATAATGTTTAATTTGTTTGCGCTATTTGTGTATTTACACACACGGATTCTCAGGTGTGTATAGCAACGTATATACAGGTCTTTATTTAAATGAAGCAGTGAGTCGAATAAGCGTCAATCTTATTACACCTGCTTATTACACTGGGCGCGCTGATATTAAATAAGGTTATTTGAAGCGCGGCGACTTTCGCATAGATAGGTAAATAAGGTCAATCATTCAGGGGAGAGTTACGTGAAGTTGATCTGAGCGGTGATGATTTAAACGGCACGGCTCACAAATTTAAAATAAACAGATGTGCACATTTTTGCATTTGTTGTGTGCCGTGTGTAAGAGAATAGGGGAGATTATAGTTGCCATTTTAGTGTAAATAGAGTGACATTACTTCTACGCTCTTTTCCCCCCCACCCTGATTTAGGTGCATAACCCACTTCTAGGCTTAACTGTTTATAACCTAATGAGATCATCGGCAGTGCAACGATATTATTTTCACCTGAGCCGTTTAAATACCCAGCCTGAATGCCAATGCCCAGTGTGAAATTAGGGGAGATATTCCACTCTTTATTGTATGCAGCGCCAACATAGTAGGCCATATCACGTAATGAGTCATAATATGTGCCGGTGCGTACAGAGAGTTTGCCTGTTACTGAGTTGCCAATAAGAGCCCAATCAAGGCCTAATCCGGGGTTAAAGGTATTAAAGTCGCAAGTTTTGGCTCTTTTTCCTTGGCCTTTTATACAGCCAGAATGCAGAGATGAGCCGTGTATCAATACAGAGAGGTTATTTTCAGCAGATGCCATAAATGGAATACAGAGTATAACCAGATGAGAAATAAATTTAATCATAGAATTAACCCCTTAAGAAACAATACAAAATGTTATTCAGGTATATACAGTTGTATATATTAATTCTTTATGACTTTTATAAGCTAACCGTGTGGGTTTTCGTGAGGTTTTGTGTTGTATAAAGGGTATAATACCTAACTCTTTTTTCTTCAATGTGAGATCTAATTAAATTTCATTTAAAAATGGAGCTTTGTTTGTAACGTATTGATTTGAATCATTTACATTTTTAATTGATTCGATTTTAAGTCGGATTTTAATTTTAATGGCTTACTTGAGTTTTTATTGAATAGGCTTTATCACATAAGATAAAGAGTGCGAAAACAGACATGATAGGAGTTAAATTGCTACGATTTTAACTTTTAAATTTCATTTATGAAACTAAATTTTTTATTTATTTGTACGTATTAAAAACATGGCACAAAGTCCTAACTTGTTTTGTGAATTTTATCACTGCATTATATGTAACAACTTTTGAATGGCTGGTAATGTATATACACACATTACTGTGTTGTTTGTTATCATCATATCTGGGTCGGAGTGATATTTTTCCGGCCCTCTTTTTTTATCTGCTATAACATTTCTTTTAAAAAAATAAAGCCTCCTCAATATTTTCTGCTCAGTGATGATACGTGTTCGAAAATAATCATGTACAGTATCAGCGTTAATCTTCAACGTCATATAAATGATAAAACTCTTATTTTATTTGTAAGATAGCAGTAAATATAATATGTATTACGGACTCTTTTATTTTAATAGGAAGAAATAGGGGGGAACATAATGATATTATACGATGAAAATAACTTATACTGCTAATGAGATGAGATGAGATGAGATGAGATGAGATGAGATGAGATGAGATGAGATGAGATGAGATGAGATGAGATGAGATAAGATGAGATAAGATAAGATGAGATAAGATAAGATGAGAATAGTGTTACAACGATAATCAATATTGAACACCAATAACCATGCTCACAATAAGTATACTACTCACTGTGAGCACAGCACCTCATCAATGAACACTTTTTATTCAATTTGATAAGGGGGCAAGAGTGTCATTACTCAGTAACGATATCTTTAGCGCCTTGAATTTCAATATCTACACGGCGATCAGCCGCTAAACAAGCAATTAGCTTATTGCGGTTTTTCTCAGTATCGCATTGTGTGCCAGTGACTGGGTTTGCTTCGCCCATACCTTTAACACTCAAGTTGCTTTCTGGCAGGCCAAGGTTTACAAGGAATTTAGCGACAGTTTCTGCACGTTGTGTAGAAAGCTTTAAGTTATAAGCTTCTGAACCAATACGGTCAGTGTAACCAAGAACCACAGTAGATTGATCTTTTAGGCCCATGTTGCTCATTTCTTGGTACATTTTGCTCAGAGCAACTTTACCTTCTTCCTTTAAGCTGGCTTTGTTGAAATTAAACAGCACATCAGAAGTTAGGGTAAAACGCTTAGTTTCAATAGTTGGTGCAACAACAACAGGCTCAATGGCAGGGGCTGCGACTGTTTGACCAAAGCGATAAACAACACCTAGGCTTAACAAGTTAGAGTCCGGGCGTGCGCCAACTTTGGCTTTATTACCTACATCGCTAATCCACTGATATTCAGCACGTACAGCCCAGTTAGGGTTGTATGCATATTCACCACCTAACGCAACAACCGGTGATGCACCCGTGTCATGGGAGTTTTTACCGTTAGCACGATAGCCCATTACACCTACACGGGTATAAAGGTCAAAATCTTCAATAACTTCGTAACCCAATTTAGCACTCAGTTGAATGCCTTGAGTCATCAGTTTACGGCGGCCATCAACAAAGTTATACTTCATTTGGCCCAAGTAATCATACCCACCTTCAATCGCTAACCATGGGGTGATTTGGTAACCTGCAAATACACCTGCACCTACGTCACTTTTATCACGATTAGACGGATTGCTTGCTTGCTGAGATAAATTTACGTGTGTGTAGTGTGACCAACCTAATTTAGCACCCGCATACCAAGTATTATCTTGTGGCGCAGCCTGTGCCGCAGTAGCAGAGAATAAGCTGGCAACAGTTAATGCTAAGAATGTCTTTTTCATTTGAATCTCTTATTAGTTTTTTGCACGCAAGTGCATAATAGATAATGGTGCTTTCACCATAATAAATATATCCACACTCTTTCATAATCAATAATATGAATATAAATAGAGGTATTGATATTAATGTGTTCTACAGGAAGTAGCTCGTAATTGTAACTTGTCGTTTTATTTGATCATTTAACAGTTTGTGCTTTCCGTACTGTATTTTTATTAATAACCGTTGTTGTTAAAGGGCTCATCCACGGGTTATTTGTGAAAAAAGAGCCATTTAATTGGGTGTGCTGAATTAATGTCTCTTTAAATGCACGGTAAAGCCGTTTATCAATACGGTGTTCTGCATTCCAAAACAGATTGAGTGAGTTTTGGTATGTTAAACCGGGCATATCATATAATGCGCGGCCCATCACTTTTAATTTACAGCCGTGGTGTAATGCAGAGAGCCCAACGGTACTATTAATGGTAATAACACCACACGCATGCCTTAACATGGTAGGCAGGTGTTGATCGTGCATATAATAAACACGGCACGCTATACCCGCTTTTTTAGCCAGCTCACTGATTAAGTGGCCGTAATAGCGGTGCCCGCGATCCATTGGGTGGTGTTTAAACACTAATACCCGATTTTTATCAGCATATTGTGCAAATGATGTAATTAGCTCATCAATATACTCGCGTACATCTGCATAATCACTGTGTGTTTTTACTTGGCTATCATTATAAACTTGCAATACAGCCAGATAATAGTTGTTATCGTGCTGTTCAAGTAAGTGGCCCAACATTTTTCGTTGTTTATATTGATACCAATATTTTCTAAACCCGGCACGTACCCAACAACGTAATTCATATGGAATAGAGAATGATTTATGGTGTTTATAATGGGGGTACTGTGCCCGTGCTTTTTTTCCATGCCAGTAATATTGCATGGCTGACCATGCCATTACCGAAAAGGGTGGGTGAATGGGCTTAGGAATAACCGCCGGTTGCAATGGGTTATTAATATAAGTGTCTGCACATTTTGGCATGGCAGTAAAAGCATTTACACCACCTTGCTCTAGCGTAATATAATAAGGTCTAAAATATCCCTCTTCAAACACCAGAAAACGCACTGCATGTTTTTCAGCCCACTGGCATGCTAAACGGTGCAGTGGCCGACAATCACCAAAACAGACCAGGGTATCAAATGGCCATAGGGTATGTTGCTCTGCTAACCACTGTGGAAAATGTTCAAACTGTGCGTTAAAAGATAAAACATTTTGTTGTTCAGCCTGACAAAAAAAAGCATCACCGCCATTAAACAGTACACGCTTAACACTGCGTTTATGTTCATGTAGCCATTCGGTGAGTTGCTGAAAAAAACACCCCATCGGCCCTTGTAAAAGCAGATAACGCCGACCTGATAACAACATCTCCGTTGCTGTTCTGTGCATAAACAGATGCCTAATCGGTTATAAAAAAATAATAACGAGGAAGGGATAAAAAGCAGTAAAATGGCCTAAAAGCGGTTTGAAAAATAAAAACCGCTAAAAAATAGGGCAGAGACAACGCCCGTAAGCCGATAAAAGCGGTTAAGAAAAAAGCAGCGTTGAGGTCAGTGCTTTTGTTTTACGCCACTGTCTGGCGATAAACCCCTGTTGTAGCCCCGCTCTTGCAACATGCTCTTTTTGAGCGGTGAGGTAGTGCATAGCTTGTTCTGCGGTAAGCAGTTTTCCGCTTGTTGGGTGAATATAGTCGGGGTAGGCGATTAACGTAGCCCATACCAGCGTGGTGAGATTATGCGTTTTGGTTCTGCGTTGGCAGGCTATTTTATCTTCGGTAAGCCCCCATCCGGCATAAAACGGCATACCGTAGCAGACCACTTTTTTCCCGTGCAGTAAGGCTTCAAAACCACATTGAGATGTCATGGTGTGCACTTCATCAACCGCGATAATACAGTCAATAATATTGATATTATCAGCAATATAATCAGCACAGCTTTGCAATGTTTTGTTATCTACATCGCCTTTACGGTTTCCGGTAAGCACATCAGGGTGGGGTTTATAGATAATAAATGCCGTTGGGTGGCTCTTTTTTACCTGCTCAAGCAGTGCTTGGTTAGTACGAATATTGGGCGAGCCTCTCATTACTGAAGCATCATCTTCCACCTGCCCTGGCACTAAGATAATTTTATCTTGCGTAATAATGGGCAGTGTAAGCGCCGTTTTCCCCACATTGTATTTGCTCAGTTTGCGCTTAATCAGCTCGGCCATTAAATGATCGGCTTGCTGGCGCTGATATTCAGAAGGGCTGGCGTGTTGCAATAAATGCTCTAAATCGCTGCTGCGGGTAGCATCGTAATAAATACCGCGGGTATCTAACACTAAAGAGAGTGGCCGGTGCAGCTCGCAACCTAACCCTACTGAACGTAGAAAACCGTCTTCCATACGCCATTGCGGAATATTCAGTGCCGTGGCTGTGGCGTGCCAGCGTTGCTCACCTTTTACCCCCCATACCACTAAGGCTGCGGGCGTATTTTCCAGCGTGTTTTTTTTTGGAAGGGAAAAACAGAGGCGATTATTTCGCCCTTTTAAAAACGGTTTAACAATCGTTTTTTTCCACAATGTCAGCTTAGGGCTATAGAGCGTACGATTACGTTTAGCGTTAAAGGCACGGGCAGTGGCCAAATAGTCAATTACAGTAAAAATGCTGGTGAGCTCTCCACTGTGCGGATCAATATAACGGCAATAACGTAAATAGGCAGCAGCGAACAGATCAAGCACAGTAGCAGAGCCGGTAAGCTGCTGTTGCCTGCGTTGGCTAATTTTATTGAGCATAGTGTGCCGATCATCTGTCAGCCCCCAACCGGCATACCAAGGTAAACCAAATGTAGTAACCGGTTTACCCGCCATAAGCGCCTCGAACCCCATATGCGATGTGACAGCATACACTTTACAGGCAACAGCAATCAGTGAAAGGGGGTTAACCTCTTGCGCCACTAACTGAACACGCGCATCGCGCTTGGCATGGTATTTGGTTAACTCAGCCAGATAGCCCTGTTTTTTGCCACACAGCACATCGGGGTGCACCTTAACCCAGATATCAGCATCGGGGTTTTCACTGATAGCTGCATTGAGCATTTCAGTAAAATGGTGCTGATTCGCCTCTGCATACTGCAATGCCATATCACCAAAGGTTTGGTCTATCACTAAAACCACAGGGCGTTGTGGTGAAGTTGGCATAATAAAATCAGGGGCATGATTATATTTTGATAAGCGCAGCGTGGTGATCAGAGCTAACGCCTTGGCTGCCTCTGGCCTGTTTTTAGGGTGCTGTACTTCATCAATAATCAGCGTTTCTAACAGGCTAGGTTGATGAGCATGGTAATACATACTGTTGCGGTCAATCACCACCGATAAGGGGGGGCAACCTTGCACACCTAATCCTACTGAGCGAAGAAAGCCATCTTCTAACCGCCACAACGGTAATTGATGCTGCATTGCGTAGCGTTCACCGCGTACCGCACTGGGGCGATAGCCCCAGACTAGAATCGCACTCATGCTTTTAGGCGGCGCAAAATGCGGGTGTAGCACATAGCGCACATCGTGCTCTACAAACTGTGCAATATGTGGAATACGCCGAATGCCCCTAGACAGAGTTCCTAGCATGGTTGAACCCACTGTTTAGTTAATAAACGCCCCCATAATGCATGGGTAAATGTTGCGTTTTTGGGGGCAGGTAATGGCGGTATTGAGTGCGAATGAACCGCCTTAATATAAATGGCCGGAATACGGCTATCTCTGAGTTTGCTAATAAATTGAGTTGATTGTGAAAGTGTTCGAATATGCGAAACTGCCAGTGAATAAGAGATAGCAAATTGCTTTGCAATTTCTTTAAACGTTACAAAACGGTTTTGCTGTAAGCACCAAAGGGCAATTTTTGTTAGGCGTGAATGCATTCTATATTGTTTTTCACAAACCATTTTTAATTAGGGTTTTATTTGAAGTGTTAATTTTTTATATATTACGTTCTCTTAGTTGTTTATTTTCATCAAGTTTAAATGAATAGCATTTTGCGAAATAATTTAGTGAGAGTGACATGCTATTTGCCAAGTCCAAACGTTCATTGTCTTTAATACAAGATTTCATTTCATTTAAATAATTTGTCATGACAGTTTCTTTGTTATATTTTAACGAAGTGGATTTCGATTTATCAGAAAAAGATGCTCTTAGTTTTTTATTAGTACATAGTTTATTTATTGCGTCAACAAATTCGTCCTCTTGATTTGTATCAAATAAATAGCCATTTTCACCATGTGTGATAAGTTCATAAACAGCTGGGCAGTGTTTAGTACTTATTGCGGGAACTCCATATGCGGCCCCTTCTAAAAGAGTTAGCCCAAACCCTTCTTTATTAGATGTTGATATAACAATGCAAGCATCTGAGTAAATGAAGTTTTTATCATCAATTCGGCCATGTAATACAGCTATGTCTGATATTTTTTCAACGATTTCTCGATCTGGGCCATCGCCATATATATGGATTTTAATGTTTTTATTTTTGCTTTTAAGTTTATAGGCGATGTTAACTAACATAGTTAAGTTTTTTTCTGATTCATTTAATCTTGCAACAAAAACAACTTTGTTAGGATTATAATCTTCTTGTTTTTTGTGGCTTAAACTTGGATTAGGTATAGAGAGTATTTTTTTATTGAAAAATTTATTAACTTCAAATGCCTCTGCTTTTGTAAACACTTTAATGGCATTGATTGCAGTCATTTTTGAATGTTCGGGTAAAAAGTGCCCTGTTAACCATTTTGATGTTTTTAGATAGTCTAACATATTTGAGTGATGCTCTACTATTACAGGGTACTTTATAGATATTGTTGGATACTTTCTGAAAAATTCATTAAAAATACCTACTCTTGTAGATATTATTATAGAGTCTGAAGGGGTCAGTGTTTTATCAAATAAATCTTTTATTCGTATGTGATCTTTGATGTTGAGTGTGTTACGTAATCCTTTAGAGTAGTCTGCTTCAGTATAGATGAAATAAAAGTTAATTTTTCCCCTGAACTCTTCATAGTACATATTACAATATGATGTTATTCCTCCGTATGTGATTCCTGAGCTAAGAACTAAAAAAATAATATTTTTAACTTCAGATTGGAGGGGGGAGTGGTTATTCACAGCTGCTTTCCTTGTCGTGTTTAATTGCTCGCATTAAGCTAAACTCATTTGTGTAAATTTGTTCTTTGAACATCAATTCAAATTCTTGGTATAGTCCTCGATTTTTTTTATATTCATCCATGTCTTTGCAAAGTAGATAGACTTGCTTACCTAAATATGCAGCATCAAAAATTATAGATGAATAGTCTGAAATTATCACATCTGATATTAAAAGTAACTCCTCTGTATCAAAGTTATTGCCATTTATTACTTTTCCATTATATTTTCTATTTATACTAACGTATGGATGTGTTTTTTCAATGATAATGCTATTTTCAGGAAGGAGTATATTTTTATGCTCTAATAATGATGATGTGTTATTTGGGTTTTTTTCCATGAGTCTCTCCAAGTTGGGAAATATGAAATTATAAATTTATCTCTAGGTATTTTATATTTATCCTTGAAGTATCTAATGTCACTCTGATTACATTTAGACATGAAGCTTAATCTAGGTGGTGTTTTTTCTATAAATTGTCTTTCATTTAGTTCAAAAGCACTTTTAAACTTATTTTTACTATAATCACCTGTGTAGTAAAAAACATCCCATCGTTTCATGTTGTTTAGTTTTTTCTGTGCAACACCAGGTTTTGATTTTTCAAAACTATCTAACATCATTAATTTTAGAGGAATCCCATGCCACATTTGGATTAGCTCTGTTTTAGGATTTACACTGAAATTCAATTCTTCATAAGATTCTAAATATACAGTTTTTGCATTTGCCAAATAGTACATATGCTCAGATGAGTAGGGTTTTACTCTAAAGTGTCTAGGCACTAACTCAGACTCTGTAATAAATTTTAAATGCTGAACTCCTTTAGATAAAAGGCTCAAAAATAGGTATTTTGAATTACCTCTAAAAGCATAATCAAACCCTTGAAAAACGGTGTATTTATACTTGTGGTGTAAAAATTTAACAAGAGAAAATTTAGTGTTGTTTTTATATTTTTTTTGTATATAACGCATTATTGTTTTTGAGTTATATATATATTTGCACGATTTTGAAAGTAATAAAGGTTTTTTTTGTTTGATATCTTTTCTACATTGTAGTTATGAAGAGCCATTTCTGTTTCAGGTATTTTTTTTACTGTTTCTAAGTTAATCCATGTGTCTAGAAGAAATTTCTCTGCATCATATTGATCTGTGCTTGTTTTGGTAGAGTACCGTTTGCAACGGTTAAATAGTTCAAAGAAAACTATTTTTTTTGCATATGTATTATAAAATTCAATGCTATCTACATCTTTCATAGCTTGTGAAAAGCACTTAATGTGCAAGTCACCAGTTATTTTTCTTGTTTCTGAGTTGCTTTCAGGATGTGATATAAATAGATATTTATCTATTGAATAGTATTTTTCAGCTTTAGTTATTGCGTCAAAAACAAATTTTGTATCTTCATATAGTCGATACTCAGAAAAACAAATGTTGTTTTTTTTAATAAAACTTGATCTATAAGCCTTACCCCAAGAATAAAAGTTATTTTTTAAAAAGAACTCCTTTTCAAAGGAAGAAATCTCTCCATGTTTTTCTATGAAGTTTCTTGGTATTGTTATATAGTTGTTTGTCAGGTTGTGGTAATAGTGTTTGAACTCTATAATGTCGTAAATGTTTTTATCTATTATTGGATTTAATTCTTCAAGTAAATCACTTTTAAATGAGTCGTCAGCATCACAAATAATGAAGTATTTTTCATCTCTTATCGCATTAATTAGTCGATTTCTTGCTATGCCAGGGCCAACATTTTCTTTCCCTGATAAAATGTAAATATTGTAGTTATACTGTTCTTTACGTGATTCAATTATGGAGATTGTATGATCTGTAGAACAATCATCATAAATATATACATTGACATCCTTTTTTAATATCATATTGTTTATACTGTCTAAAGATCTTGTAATGAACTCAGCACTATTAAAACAAGTAATAAGTATGGCTATTTTATCTATACTACAATCTTTTTTTTCTTTATTTCTCATTTTAAATTCCAAATGGATAAGGTTTTTTTTATTACATTACTGATTTTTATGGCTAGACTATTACTGTTTTTTTTCATGATTAAGTTAAACTGTTGGAAATTTTTTGACCTATATATAGAAAGTCCTTTCTTTGAAAGGTTTTTTGGGATTCCTAATTGTTTGAAAAATAATGATTTATTGTATAGTTTTTTTTATAGGTTAGTTTTTGAGTGTGGTAATTTTTTGAATATAAAGCTATATCATGATTAAATATATTTGATAAAATAACGTCATAGAATGGTGTTTCTTTTGCTAGTATTAGTTGGATTAAACACGCATGAAATCGTTGGGTTATATCATCAATATCTTTTGTGTTTGTTTGTGAATATGAATCTGGATAGACCATCCATCTATAAAATGAAATATCACAAATGCTGATTTTTGGATTTTTCAAAAAAAGATAAGTAAGAAACACTTTGTCTTCATACTTTCCTTTTGGGAATTTCACTCCTGAATGAGAAATATAGTTTCTATTAAAAATTTTATTCATTACGATAGAGTCAATGATTGATAGAGTCAATGATTATAGTTGGAGATAGAAAGCTTGGTCCGGAGAAATCCACTTTAAATATATCTGGCTTCCATTTTGTTTCTATAACCCCTTGAGCTGAATGAGTTACACGTTTAGCAGGGAAGCAAAATATGTCTGTATTATAATCTAGAGTGTTTAGTGCTTTATTAAGCTCTGACATGTTGATTACGTCATCAACATCCATAAACATCAACCAGTCACCAGTTGAATGTTTAATGCCTAAATTTCGTGCGATTCCAGATCCTTGATTTTTTTGATAAAAAAACTTGACTTTTGGAAATTCCATTCTCAATATCTTATTAAAATGGTCTACACTTCCATCATCAATTACTATTATCTCAAATCTATCATCAAGATCTATTTTTTCTAGTGTATTTTTTAGTGATTGGTAATATTTAAACCCATTGAAAACGGGAATTATAATCGATATTTTCATTATAAGTATATTGAGTTATTAGTTTGTTTGTAATCACCATAATCAATCATTCAGTAATGAGTAGCATTTTTCTTTCAGTGAATGAGCTTTTACCTCACTGAGGTTTAATATACTAGAGTTGTTAGTATCTATTGATGAGTCAAACTCTTTTTTGCTTTCTTTCCAATTCCCATAATTTTCTTTAAGGTAAAGATCATAGTCTTCAGGAATATTGAAATAAGTTTTCAGAAAAGGATAGCGAACTAGTTTGAATGGTGTATTGCTCCACTTAAGTTTTACTCCACCATGCCAATAATTATCAGAGTCACGGTAGTGGAAGAATACATCAATTGCTGTGCCATTTACATGTTTTATTCGCATTACATGTTCAGAGCGTGAGGCTTGCAGATAAAACAATCCAGATGTTCTGAATAATGTTAATAATACATTTTTATCATGATGATCCCATATTCCAATGTCTACATCTTTATCATGTGAAAGTATACGAGCCTCCCTTATGCAACCCAGTAAAGTTCCACTAACCAAAAAAAACTCAATATTATTTTTTTCTAGTAAACGTTTAAGGTCAAGCAGTGATCTTTCAGCATCATTACGAGAGAAGTTGCTCGGCATGGGTGTATTTCTATATATTGAATTGTTTTTTTTATATGCTCTAGTAATTCCTCCCATATTTTTATGGCGTGACTATAAAGTTTTGCCCTTAATGCTCCGGTAGCAATATAACCATTAACATCCAAATGGAATTCATCAAGTTTTTTTAATGATATTGCATGTTCCCACTCACGTTTTAAAATAGCAAATTCGTTCTCATTATTTACCATGTTAGCCATAATTAGCCATGTTTTTAACCGTTGGTTATTATGAGCTAGTGAGATTATTTTTTTCCATGCGGCTTCTTTTTTTTCTTCAATTTCATCTATGCTGCACAATAAATATGTGGAGTCAGCATGGTATGGGTGCTTTTTCAAAACTTTATTGAGATTTTTCCTTGCAGTGTCATAGTTACCATAAAGATAATGCGCGTGAGCAAAGTAATAATAAGCTATTGTTGGGTATGTTATTTTTGAGGTTATTGAATCTAAACGTACTAATGAAGAGCTTTTTCCTGTGTCAAGTAAGTAGGAGAAAATAACTGCTAGAGGAATGTTGGTTATTTTATTTAGCCCTTTGGATTCTCGCCAAGACTTTTTTATTAAAAGTTTTATTTTATTCATTTTACATATTCATAGTTGTTGCAACGAGTTGTTCAGAGCTTCCAGAGGATATATGATTTTTAATCATACTAGAAGATATGTTTTCTGTGCGTGGTAGGTAATGTACATCACAGTGTTCAACTAAAAAATCAAACTTTCCTTCCCAATCATGTCCCATAACAAAAATATCTACCTTGTGTTTTTTTATGTCAGTGACTTTTTGTTCCCAATTATTTTCAGCGATGACTAAATCTACACAATTCAGATGTTCGAGTATTTTTTTCTATCACTGTAGGGAATTGCTGTAACTTTATTTTTCATCTCAAGATTAAATTCATCAGAAGAAAGTGCTACAATAAGTCTGTCACCAAGTGCTCTAGCTCTCTTTAATATATTTAAATGGCCTACATGAAAAAGATCGAAAGTTCCATATGTAATAACCGTTTTCATTTTTTTCCTTGTATACTTATCAGTTAAATTAAAATAATGTTTTTTAGATAATTATTAAAATCACTTTTCAAACTGTCGTGTCTTAACCCATATTCAACAAAGGCTTTCATATATCCAAGCTTATCACCACAGTCGTGGGATTTACCTTGCATACAAAACGCATCAACCTTACCTGTTTTCAGTAACTCAGATATAGCGTCAGTAAGTTGAATTTCATCACCTGCCCCAGGTTGTGTAGTGCGAAGGTGTTGCCATATAGCAGGCGTTAATACATATCGCCCTACTATAGCAAGGTTAGAGGGGGTATTTTCTTTTTTAGGTTTTTCAATAACATTAAATATGGTGGCTGACTCGCCCGCTGTAATATTAATAGCGTTGCAATCTACTATGCCGTATTTAGATACATCATGAATATCTACAGGCTCAACCATAATTTGAGAGTGGCTAGATTGGTTATAATTACTGATCATCTTTGCCAAGTTATCTTTTTTAAGATCACTTGCGGCATCATCAATAATGACATCTGGCAATACAACCACAAAAGGGTTATCGCCAATCAGTGGGTATGCAGAGAGTACCGCATGGCCTAACCCTTTAGCTTCACCCTGCCTAACATGCATAATAGTTACCCCTTTGGGGCAGATAGATTGTATCTCATCTAACAGTTGGCGTTTTACACGGGCTTCTAATGTTGCTTCTAACTCAAATGATTTATCAAAATGGTTTTCAATGGCATTTTTTGATGAATGAGTTACCAAAACAATCTCTTTAATTCCTGCTGCAACACATTCATCAACAACATATTGAATCAGCGGTTTATCTACAATTGGTAGCATCTCTTTTGGAATTGCTTTCGTTGCAGGTAACATTCGGGTGCCTAAACCAGCAACGGGTATAACAGCTTTCATTTTATTTCCTATGGAAAATCAAATATCCAACACCACTTTTGCCGCAATAGCAATTTGGTACAAAATAGTAGAAATACCGCGGGTAACTTCAATATTCTTTGAGTCTACTTTTGGCAGAACCATAATTTCATCACCGGCATTCACTTTGGTGAAATAACCTGCCGACTCAGACTCACCATTTTGGCGAATAATAATCACTTTTGAGTTATCTGAGTTTTGAGAGAATCCACCCACTTGCTTAATATAATCTTTGGCATCATTCCCTTTTTGCCAGCTTACGGCATTAGGGAATAACACTTCACCGTGCACCATCACCAAAGAGGTGCGCTCTGGAATACGAATAATATCGCCATCTTCCAATAACGTGGTTTTTATGCTCTCTTTGTTGAGCACCACTTGCCCTTTAGGCTCAATTTGCCGCGCTTTTTGCACAAAGCGGGTAATTAAATCGGCCTCTTTAATCCGCAGATTAGCCTCTTCCGAGGTGGATGAGCGGGCGGATAATACGCTCTGCTCTAATTTATCCAGCGATAAATT
The DNA here is from genome assembly GCF_051652165.1 of Plesiomonas sp. Lineage (GTDB taxonomy): Bacteria > Pseudomonadota > Gammaproteobacteria > Enterobacterales > CAMTGL01 > Plesiomonas. Next base: position 335,478 of record NZ_JBOFTR010000016.1, on the reverse strand, counting down.
AAGCATCTCTTTCTGCCGCGTTTGTACCGATTTTCTAAATAACTGCAGGGCATCAACGCGCGACATACTATTGGCGTTAATCTGCTTGAGCACCTGTTCCATGGTCGCGCCATACGGCAGCACAATGGCGTGCTGGCCGGAGTGCGCCCCTTCAATCCGCACCTGAATAGTGCCGGCATAACGGTCTGCGGTAACGGCTAATTGATCACCATCTTGCAGGGTGATATGAGTGGCTTGGTTAATGGGGTAATATTCACTGCGCTTTTCGCTGCCTTGTCGGCGGATAATACTCACATGGGTTGCGCCCGGTTTTGGCCGTGCCCATTTCAGGGCTTGTTGAACGGTAATGTTCGCTTGCTCAAACTCAAAGTCATAGGCATTAAATACCTCACCGGCCACACTGAACGTATGCTGGCGCGGGCCAATCACAATCACATCACCATCAGTAAACTGAATCAGATCGAGCGAGCCATTGAGTAAAAAATCATACAGATTAATTTTTTTACGTATCTGGCTGCCACGCTTAACCGTAATATCAACGTAACTGCCGCGCGCAGGGTCTACGCCGCCAGCTTTATCAATGTATGAAAGTAATGAGTCAGAAGCCACGCCGCCATATAACCCCGGCTGGGTAACAAACCCGGTAACAAAAACCTTTACAGGTTGTGCCGCTTCGAGCGAGGCATACACGTTAACGTTAGATTTATACACCTGCCTGACTTTATTGGTCACCAGTGTATTGAGCTGGTTGTTTTTCATGCCGGCAACTTTTAACGGGCCAATATTAGGCAGAAAAATATTACCTTGTGGGTCAACCACCGTGTTACCCGCATACTCAAATGCGCCCCACATTTTTAGGGCAATGCGATCACCACTGCTGATTTGGTAATTGGGGTTAAACCCTTCACCAAGGGTAGACATAGTGCCGTTAAACAGTTGTGCGCCAAACATGCTGCTGGCCACTTTTACTGGGGGCAGCAACGCGGCATTGTCTGCGGTTAACTCGGTTAGTTCTGTAGGGGTTGCAGCCAGTGCATGGGGTAAAGCAATACTGTGCAACGTTAACCCAAGGGTGAGTGCAAGCACGGAAATTTTCATGATATTGCCACTACAAATAGTCATTACAAAAGGGGATAAAGGCGGGGCGTTACTGAACACCGGTTTAATCACGGTGATCTTCAATAATCGCAATAATTAAGCGCGCCACACCGTACATCAGGCTAGAGCAGAGCAATACGGTAAATAACCAATATAACCGTGTTGGGTATTGAGACTCTTGCGGTAACTGTGGCGAGGCAATAATCGCCAGTGATTTTAATTTACGTGCTGCATCAATCCGCGATTTCTCAACCGAGGCGATAGACAATTTATATAAATCTGTACTGAACTGATGCTTGGCTTTTAGCTCTTCATAGTCAGCCACCATTTGGTTGAGTTTTTTCCCGTTGGGCGAAGCAACTTTCTCTTTTTCTATCGTAATTTGTGATTTAAGTGCCCGAATATTATTACGCAGTGCCACCACTTGCGGGGTGTTATCTTTAAGATAAGTTAGCTGGTTTTTTAATTCCGTCTCTTGTGCGGCTAATTGTACTTGCAGCTCATTTACCAATCGGCTGGTTGCTTCAGCTTGCAACAGAGGGTCGAGCACACCATGTTCGTTTTGGTAATCAAGCATCTCAACTTTAATGGCGCTGAGTGCATTGGTTGCTCTGGCCAGCTCATCTTGCGCAAAACGCATTTGGTCAGCGGCAATGCGCTGCGATAAGGTGTTAATAAACAGTTCAGACTGTTTTAAAATATGTTGATTTAACTGCTGTGCAAATGCAGGGGTAAAGCCTTGGGTTTTAATATTGAGAATGCCGGTTTTATCATCAAAATTAACGGCAACTTTATTGCGGAAATAGTCAAGAAAGGCTTCCCTTGTGGCATCACTGGGTAGCCAGTGTAAAAAATCTAACCCACTTTCTTGATATGCTGTTTTTAAATCCAGCTCTTTATCTATGCTGTTAAGCATATCAGCCGAGCGAATATACTCTTTAAGAAACAGCGCATCTTCTGATACAGAAGGGTTGACCCCACCAAGCAATAACCCCACATTTAAACCTGAACCATCAAGGTCACTGGCGCGTTTTACCACAACTTGCGATTGGCTCTCATAACGGTCTTTGGCAATGAGCGTTAAATAGGTGGCAGAACAGAGTAGGGGAAGCCCAATAATCAGAGCAGGCAGTGCGCGGTTAAGATCAGAGAGTGAAAATTTTTTAATGCGGTTATGCAGGTCGTTTAGCTTCATCGTCTTGATATACTTGTATGGCTTCATCAATAGAGTGGTAAACCTCAACGCTGTGGCGTGTAATCAGCAGCGCAATATCACAGAATTTTTTTAGCTCACCCATTGAGTGCGATACCATTAAAAATTGTGATTGTTTCCGTTTTTGCTGAATTAAATCAGCGCATTTTTTCTTAAATGTGGCATCGCCCACCGCGGTCACTTCATCAATCAGGTAATAATCAAAGTCAAATGCCATGCTCAAACCAAACCCTAAGCGTGAGCGCATACCTGAAGAGTAGGCTTTAATCGGCATATCAAAATATTTACCCAGCTCTGCAAAGGCTTCAACAAAGGCCACTTTTTCCGCCAACTCCTCTTTTTTGGCATATAATCGGGCAACAAACTTCACATTTTCCCGCCCGGTTAAACTGCCCTGAAACCCCCCGGCTAAACCCAGTGGCCAAGAGATTGTTTTTGGCGTAATAACCGCGCCGCTATCTGGCCGATCAATGCCGCCAATCACGCGCAATAAGGTTGACTTGCCTGCCCCGTTACGCCCAATCAGGCCAACGCTTTTCCCAGCAGGCAACGTGATATTCACATCTTTAAACACATAGTGTCGGCCTGCTGGCGTGCGGTACGATTTGGTTAAATTATCTAAATAAATCATGATGATGTCAGCATCGCCTCTTCACGGTAGCGGTATAACACCAGCCCGATAAACAACATGCCAAGCGCACAAAAGCAGAGGTAGCTGAAGCTGATGTTTTGCGTTTGGTAGGCAGGGAAAACCGCTTGGCGTGAAAGCTCTACGGCGTGCAAAATGGGGTTCCACAATAAGTAGGTTTGGTACTCTTTCGGCACAGAGTGTATTGAAAACATAATACCGGAAAGAAAATAGAGGGGCTTGAGGATGAGCGGTAAAAACTTACCCGCCTCTTCTGAAATATCACCCAGCACCATAAAAATGAGCCCAAGCCCTAATGAAAAAGCGATCAGAGCTAAATTTGCCCCTATCAGTAAAGGAATATTATCCCACGTAAACTCTTCACCCATCAGGCGAATGGCCAGCATCAGCAGAATATAAACGGCACTGTAAATAAGCACCTCTAATATGCTGCGCGAAATAATCGTATCAATCGGCTTTACAGGCCGATAGTGAAATAGTGCCTGATTTGCTGCCACGGCATTTAATGAGCGTGTCGCAATGCTGTTAAAAATAAACCAAGGAATAATGCCATTAATTAAAAAAACCGGGAAAGAGATATCAGGCATTGCCCGTTTCATAATAAACCCAAAAATAAGCAACATAACGAGCATATGTGCAGCAGGTTCTAACGGGGCCCAAAGATAACCAAGGCGGTATTTACCAAAGCGGGTTTTTAGCTCGCGTAAGAAAAGCGCAAAAATAGCCGCTTTCTGAACTTCAAGACCAGAGCGTTTCATATTCAATACAGGTATTTTAGCAAAACAAAAAGGCGTATCGCATTTGAGATATTCGTTTAAATGGGCATTTAAGTACGCTACCGCCCTTAGGTTGCAGCCCCTAAATTGCTGAAGATCAGATACGAAGTGGTGTTTTAGGTTAGTAAAACCTGACAAAAGTACACAATTAATCGCAATGAAAAAATACGCTACAGCCCCTAAGTTATATCCCTTACATTGTGCTAGGCGTGTTATGTGTGATTAATCAACGGTATTTTTGTAAGCAAAAGCGACAGCTTTTTAGGGGTAAGCCATGCGCATAATTTAGCATTTTGTGCGCATTAAGAATTAAATTGCGCATTAAGTTAATAAATAATCACTAAATGAGTGTTTTAATGCATATGGTTTCATAGTGTGGCGTAGTGTTGATGTGTTAATTTGTATGCTTAATCTAATAAATGGCTAAATATTGTTACGCTATACAAAGTGGAATATTGAACCTACAACGTGGCTATTTCAAAAAAAATAACCAAACCACGGCACAATAATAAACAGATGTAATGTTGTGTTTGTCATGTGTGATAAATCGACTTTTTACCTGATTTAAAAAAACAGTGTCAGTTTTTTGGCGTATGCAGATAAGATCGTAAAAAAAGAGAAGAGAAGAAAAAGACAATAAGAGAAAAAGTAAGAGAAAAAAGGTATAGGATAAAAAAAGAGTAATAAATGTAAATAAAATGTGATTTTATCTATTGCCAATAAATACAGCAATGATCAGCAAATAATGAGCCTAATACGGCAAGCAGTAATAGCAATAATAATGAAAAGAGCCATTATCGGTAAATAGTCATAAATGATATATCACATGCAATCCAGTTCCTTTGTTGCAGATTCATTCCGCGCTAAAATGCGGCCTTGCCCCAGAAATTGAAGTAAGGATGCCAATTGGAACTTGGGTTTTCGCTTGAGATTATTGCGTTATTATTTGCTGCGGCGATGTTATCAGGGTTTATTGATGCTATCGCCGGCGGGGGGGGGCTGATCACTGTGCCAGCCTTGCTTGCAGCCGGATTACCCCCAGCAATGGCGCTGGGTACAAATAAATTACAAGGAACAGGGGGCTCATTTTCTGCCAGTTGGTATTTTATCCGGCAAGGGGCAGTAAAATTAACCGATATTAAATTTATGATTGGGTGTACTTTTATTGGTTCTATCTTGGGCACGTTATTAGTACAAACCATTGATACATCAATGCTACAGCAAGTTTTACCATTCCTAATTGTGGCTGTAGGGCTCTATTTTTTACTTACCCCAACACTTGGTGCAACTGATCGCCACAGCCGGCTCTCTTATGTTGCATTTGGTTTAACGGCAGGCATAGGGGTAGGTTTTTACGATGGTTTTTTTGGCCCTGGAACAGGCTCATTTTTTGCCGTTGCCTTTGTTACGCTGCTTGGTTTTAACTTAGCTAAGGCCACGGCACACACAAAAGTGCTCAATTGCACATCAAATATCGCCTCTTTGCTATTTTTTGCGCTGGGGGGCAAAGTGGTGTGGAGTATAGGCCTATTGATGATGGTTGGGCAGTTTATCGGTGCACGTTTAGGGGCCGGTATGGTGATGACCCGTGGGCAAAAGCTCATTCGCCCAATGATTGTGACCGTCTCTGTATTAATGACTGGAAAAATGCTGTTTGATAGCCACAGTGCGCAGTTTTCCCTGTGGTTTAACGCACTAATGAGTTAATAGCAAGTCAGTAATAAAGAGGGTGATCAATGTTTATCATCACAAAATTTACCATTACACCCCCCCACACAAAAAAAAGGCCAAGTTAATCAATCTTTGGCCTTTTGGGTATTAGCTGCACTCTCTTTTTAAGAATACTTTATATTGAACGTGTTTTATTTTTAACTGCCTGTTATTTTTAATGCTCTTCTGTCTGTTGGTAATTAAATATTGGTAAGCCCAGTGAAAAGTGCATGGCCAATAGCCGAGCAGTAAAGCCGGCGATTAAGGTGATTAGCGTGACACTATTTTGATCCAACCCTAAATACGGCAAACCAATATACACAATGCCTGCAGCGAAAGAGATCCCCGCGTATAACTCTTTTTGAAACACCAGGGGGATCTGATTACAGAGCAAATCACGTAAAACGCCACCAAATGCACCAGTAATAACTGCGGCAATGGCCGCAATAATTGGCCCATGGTTCATATCTAACGCAACTTGAGCACCAATTATTGAGAACACAATCAAACCTAAAGCATCAAGCACCAAAAAAACCTTACGCAAATGCTTCATCACGGGGGATATCCACACCGTTAAAATAGCAGCACACGCCACAATAACAATATAGTATGGGTGTTTAACCCAGCCAAGTGGGTAGTGCCCTAGCAATATATCGCGAATAGAGCCTCCGCCAATGGCCGTGACACTGGCAATAATAATCACCCCAAACAGATCCATTTTACGGCGGCCAGCCGCCAGTGCACCGGTCATGGCTTCTGCCGTGATCCCGATTAAATATAAAACAGTAAGCAGCATAAAAAAGCATCGCCATGCATGAGAGTAAACCAATACCGTATTTTATGGATATGTTTTCATTTATGGATAAATAACACATCGAACGGCTACTGCCCTATATTACGCTGAAATTTCACACTTTTCGCATTAGTAATTCTTATCATTTTGCTGAAAGATAAGGGTGAAAAGTAAGGGTGGCAGTTGTGTGTTGACACGTCAGCTTCCTTTTAAAAGCATTTTTGCTAAAGAAAAATCAGCGAAACTCTGTTTGTTTTATTAATAACAAAAAAGACAGATAACATACGGTTTGCGTAAACAGTGATAGTATGCCGTTACTGCGTAGAATTTATTGTTTAACCCCATACTGTATGAAAACAACAAGCATGAGTGTTGAAATTGTTGAGTTTGAAAGCCAAATACTGGCATTAATTGATAATCACGTTGAGCAGGCTACGGATGATGAACTGTTTGCTGGCGGTTATTTGCGCGGACACATTACGCTGGCTGCCGCACAGGCTGATTTAGCCAATGAAAATACGCTGGCAGCACTGGCCCACTATGTTGATGTTAGCCTGAATATCGCCATTGCTAATGGCGAATTATCACCGCCAGATCAACAACTCGTACGCAGCTTATGGGCCACGTTATTACAGCAAATTACAGTATCATCGTAATAACAATAATGATAGGCGCTGTATAGCAGTTTTATTTATTAGGGCTGGAAATATTGCAAGGGTATTTCTAGCTATTTATTTAAGTTAATAGTTAATCACCGTATCATGTAATAATTTTTTGTGAACACAGTATAAGTGGTTTTACTTCATCATTTCATCATTTCATCATTTCATCATTTCATCATTTCATCATTTCATCATTTCATCATTTCATCGACTTATCGATTTGATTTACTTTATTGGTTGTTTATATTCGCTTATCACAGTGCCTGTTATCTTCTGTTTATGTTTTGTCATGTATATTTATATCACCGTTATGATACTGATGTTTTAAATGGTACTTGGTTGGCACACAAAAATAACCGCTGGAATATACAATGCACATATTGTTGAATGCAGTGTGTGTTATCGCTATCCAATCAACGCATTTGGCGTGTTAATAAAAATAGTTTTTTGTTAAACATGGCTTTAGTGTGTAGTATTAAAGCAGTGTATATAAAAGGAGTTAATATGCAATTAACACATTCACGAACACTGATACCGTTAGCCGCGCTGATGGGTTCATTTTTAGCATTTGCAGCAGATTCACAGCCTGGGGAGGCTCAAAAAGTGGCAACAACACCGCATGTCGCAGCCGTGTCCTCTTCCACAGAAGCTCGCCCGTCAGTGCTCTCTTCTGAATTAATTAAAAAAGTCAGTAGCACGGTTGATGCCGATACTCCCCGTCTTACCGGTATTTTTAAAGATATTCATCAGCATCCCGAAATTGCTTTTACAGAGCAGCGCACTGCCGCGATTGTCAGTAAAGAGCTCAAAGCGTTGGGGTTTGATGTAACCGAAGGCATTGGTAAAACCGGTGTTGTTGGCGTGCTCAAAAATGGTTCAGGCCCAACGGTATGGTATCGCGCAGATATGGATGCAAACGCCGTGCGTGAAGAGACCGGCCTGCCGTATGCGGCAACCCAGAAACAGCGGTTAGCCGATGGCACAGAAGTTGATGCGATGCATGCTTGTGGGCACGATGCACATATCACCTGGTTATTGGGCACAGCAAAAGCATTGGTCGATCTGAAAAATGCATGGTCAGGCACACTGGTCGTCTATGCACAACCCGCAGAGGAGTTAGGCACAGGCGCACAAGCTATGGTGCAAGATAAACTGTGGGAGCGTGGTTTTCCTAAACCCGATTATGCATTTGGCGCACACACCGCACCGGGCCCGGTGGGGGTAGTGGCCAGTGCTCCAGGGGTGCGTATGGCTGGTGTTGACCAACTTGATATACTGTTTCAAGGTGTCGGTGGCCACGGTTCAACCCCACAGATGACCATTGACCCAGTGGTTATGGCCGCGCAGGCGGTCTTAGCATATCAAACCATTATCAGCCGCAATATTGATCCACAAGCCGCTGCAGTGCTATCAGTCGGCTCAATTGTTACGGGGCGTGATAACAACGTCATACCCAATACTGCAGAACTAAAACTCAACTTACGCTGGTTTACACCTGAAGTGCGTGATCAATTGATCAAACGTATTGATGAAGTGAACAGAGGTATTGCCATCTCAGCCGGTGTACCAGAAGACAAAATGCCGACTCGCACCATGAAAGGCAATGCAGGCCCTGTGGTCAATAATGCAGCGTTAGTGGAAAAAATCAATCCAGAGCTTGAACAACTGTTAGGGAAAGGGAAATTGATCGAACAATTCCCTGCTGTGATGGGCTCAGAAGATTTTCAAGAGGCATTTAAGGGGCTTGATGTACCATACTCTTATATGTTAATCGGTGTTGCGCCACCCACGTTATTTGCTGCAGCACGCGCAAAAGGCATGCCATTTCCTTACTCAAATCATAACCCTGACTTTTTTGTTGATTTAGCCGCTATTCCTGTCGGTGCGAAAGTGAATACTGTTACCGCATTGGCTATTTTTAATAAAAAATAGCCCGGAATGCACGCTGTATTCAATAAACATCCCTCAGTAAAGGGATAAAATAACAACACACCCCGTTAAAGATCATTGCACTTTAGCGGGGTGTGTTGTTTTAACCAATATATACTCTCACTGAGTAAGCCGTCTCAATAAACGAGAGGGTATATTCATTTTATCGCCTTGCCATCTTCTGCTGGGTTGATTATCTTTAAACAGATATGTATGAAAGAGAAATTAAGCCCTTTTTCTTACAATCGTATTGTATTTTTAATCTTGTGTTATAGGGAATATCAACCATGTTACTGCGTTCTTTTTTTAAAATAGGGCGATTTCTTGTATTGCTCCTATTATTCGCCCACACCTCAGCGTATGCCACAGGGCAAGCACACCTCTTGTTTCACATGGGGTTAGGTGCAAATGGGCAATTTTTTGTTGGGGGAACAATACAAAATAAAGGTGATGCACCAATAACATCAGGTTATGTTACGGTTTTAGCGTTATCAGAAAACTGCACACCAGGAAAAACCTATACCATTGATTATGCAGTTATAGAACCACATCAAAAAATTGAGTTTAGAGTACCTGTTACAGGGCATTTAGCCGGTTATCGTTTAGTTGGGTTTAATGCATTTGATGATATGGGGTTTGAATTACCCGCCGTTGATGAAACACACGATATTATTAAACAGCGCGAACCTGAAGAGCGAAGCAAGTGCTTACTGAATAGGGATAAAACCACAAAAGATAAATCGACAAAAGATAAAGCCACAATAGTTACATCAGCAGTAAATGCGTAGAGTGGGAATTTAAAAAAAAAGTGCGCTAAGAATAACGCCATTTAAACTACTTATCGATATAATATTAACGATATTGTTAATAGGCCTAGCTACGAAAATAAGCATATGCAGAGGTTTGAAAATAAGAGTAAAACGTATGCAGTAAAGGCCTGTTTAATATACCCATATTAAATTTTATTAATATATTCGGTGATGCGTTCTATCCCTTTGGTTTGCTCCCATTGTATTATTGTTATGATTAAACAATAGCCATACCATTATTCATGAGTATGGCCGGTTAACTTATCGACTAATTCATTTGTTTTGGTCTGTATAACTCTTTCTCATCACAATTGCTTTTCCTTTTAACAACTTGCGTATCCAATAACGGTTCGGATTAAGTGCTTGTAAAATATCCTCTTCTAGTGGCAGTGGTTCACCGTTCATTTGTGCGGCTAATAACTCAGCCAGCAGTGGTGCGCTGGTTAATCCGCGTGAGCCTAGCGCAGCAAGCACAAACAGATCGGGATAATACGGTGCTGGCGCAATCTCTTCAGGGTTGTGGTGCAGTTGGTGTTGTAAATGCGCATATTGGCTCAGAGTTGCCGCGTAATGAGGCACCGCGCCCATCATGGGAAAATGATCGCGGGTCGCACAGCGGATTGCCGCGCGCGCTTTGTCGCCAGTTTGTAGCTCTTTAGCCCACGTTGCATTGGGTAAACTGCGCTGCAACTTAGCCAGATTCTCTTGCTGATCGCCTGCCCGCAATGTGGTATCGGTATCACTGCGCCCGTAAGTTGCCCCTAAACAGTGGTGGTGCGTGTTATCACCACCCGCTATCGGAGTCAGATCCATGGGCGTTAAATAACCCTCGTAGCACAATACTGTATGCAGTTTTGAAAGCGCCGGATGTGTTGGCACGTGTGAAACCTGCCCACGTACGGAAGATAAAGGTAAGTGCTCACTTTGAGTATACTGCGTTACGCGATGGCCATTTGCTAATACAACAACAGCATGCTCAGAAGGTTGAGGTGTGGTTTCTAAAGCCTCTGGTATCTTGGGGGCACCTGATAATATCCAGTGAGTTTCTGTGCGTGTCAGGGCCGTAATGGGGTGTTGATAATGAATGGTTAGCCCTTGTTGCTCAAGGTGATTTAGCACATTTTGGGTCAATTGTGCCGGGTACAGCCAACCCCCTTGTGGATATTCTGCTGCAGGGCCGTTGATCTCAACCCCTGCACGTAAGTTGGCACTCTCTGCTGTGTGAGCACAGACTAACTCAGAAGGCCATGGCGCACTGTCTGATGGATCAAGCAGAGCACGGAGTTTGGCATTGCTAGAAGAGTCATAGCCTAACTGCAATACTCCGCACCATTGATGATCAAACTGAATCCCTGTTGCTGCCAGTGCATCATATTGCTGGCGCGCAAAAGTGAATGCATGCGCAAAAAAACGGGCCAGTACATTTTTCTCACCATTAAGGAGTGGATACAGCGCCCCTTGACGATTGCCTGATGCGCCTTGCGCCGCTTTTGCATCAGCACAATACAGGGTAACTTGTGCGCCGCGCTGCATCAGCGCATGTGCCAATAGCGCACTGGCAATACCACCGCCGATAATAGCAACATCTTGCAAATGGCTGGCGTGAGGGCGGGCATAGCAGGCGGCAATGCGCTGCTGAAAAGCAAGATCAATATCACCACTCTTTGCTGTTTTTTCAGTGGTATGTTGTACAGTGACACACTGTTTTGACACCACGGAGGTATCCGTAACCGCTGTTGCAGGGGTATTAACGGATGATGAACAAGTTGAGGATGTAATAACAGAGTCAGAGTGAGCCGCGAACGGTGTTTCTACACTGACGTTTGGTACATTCACCGTATACGAAGTATTGCGGTCGGCAATATAACCGTGCAGCATTTCGCGCTTGTGCGCAAATCCTTTGCGCCGCAACACACAAAAACCCGCCTCTTGTAACCCACGGCGCACAAACCCTGCTGCAGTAAATGTAGAGAACGTACCCGAATCACGGGTTAGCCGAACCATCTCTTCAAACAGAGATTGTTGCCACATATCAGGGTTTTTTGACGGAGCAAACCCATCTAAAAACCATGCGTCAATACTGCGTTCATAACTGTGATTGAGTCTTGGTAATGTTTGGTTAATATCACCAAACCATAAATCGAGCACCACAGCCCCATGATCAAGCTGTATTCGTTGGCAGCCAGAAAGAGGTAAGGGCCAATGCTGATGTAAGGTATGACACAATTCTGCTAACTGTGGCCATGATTGGTGTGCTAATTGCAAGTCAGAGATTGATAACGGAAACTTCTCGAAACTGATAAAATGCAGGCGCTTTAATGCAGTATGTGGGTTTTCTGTCTTAAATTGACGAAAAGCCTGCCATACTGTCAAGAAATTGAGGCCTGTACCAAAACCTGTTTCAGCAATAATAAAGGTATGCGCGGTGTGTGAGCACCAACGTGTAGGCAGTTGATTGCCATCAAGGAAGACATATTGTGTCTCTTCTAACCCGTTATCGTTAGAAAAATAGACATCACCAAATTCAGAAGAGACAGGTGTACCTTGTTCATTAAAATGCAAGGTTGCCTGTTGAATCAAAGTGTTATTCACGGTAAGTAGACTCAAAAATGGAACTTGACGGTATTGTAACAGCACCGACCACTCGACAAAATGTGGAAAGCTGACCACTTATTGACAACAAAACCGTTAAACTTTGGCCAATTGCAAAGCGTTAAGGATATTTTAGGCATGAAAAGAGCCGTAATTACAGGATTCGGAATCGTTTCCAGCATCGGGAATAATAAAGCAGAAGTTCTGGATTCGTTGAAAGCCGGTCGCTCTGGTATCACTTTCTCCGAAACGCTGCGTGATATGAACATGCGCAGTCAGGTTTGGGGCGATATCAAACTGGACCTCACCGGCCTGATTGATCGTAAAGTGTACCGTTTTATGAGCGATGCTTCAGCATTTGCTTATATCGCAATGCAAGAGGCGATTACCGATGCCGGTTTGAGTGATGAGCAAGTCTCTCACGATCGCACGGGTATTGTTGTCGGTACGGGTGGTGGTTCGCCACGCAATCAAATTGCTGCTGCTGATGCCATGCGTTCACGCGGTCTGCGTGGTGTTGGCCCGTATATGGTGCCAAAAACCATGACCTCTGGCGTTTCAGCTTGCTTGGCAACGCCATTTAAAATTCGTGGTATCAACTACTCTATCAGTTCAGCCTGTGCGACATCAGCACACTGTATTGGTCATGCGGTTGAGCAGATCCAACTGGGTAAACAAGACATTGTGTTTGCCGGTGGCGGTGAAGAGCTAGATTGGTCAATGGCAATGGAATTTGATGCCATGGGTGCACTGTCAACCAAATATAACGAAACGCCAGAGCTGGCTTCCCGTACTTATGATGCAGGCCGCGATGGTTTTGTTATCTCTGGTGGCGGCGGTATGGTTGTGGTAGAAGAGCTTGAGCATGCGCTGGCTCGTGGTGCAAAAATTTATGCTGAAATCGTCGGTTACGGCGCAACATCAGATGGTTACGATATGGTTGCACCATCAGGTGAAGGCGCAGTGCGCTGTATGAAGATGGCAATGCACGGTGTTGATACCCCTATTGATTATATCAATACCCACGGCACATCTACTCCAGTAGGCGATGTCAAAGAACTTGGTGCAATTCAAGAGATGTTTGCAGGCGAAACCTGCCCAGCCATTTCAGCTACTAAAGCGATGACTGGCCATGCACTGGGCGCAGCCGGTGTGCATGAAGCCATTTATAGCTTATTGATGATGGAACACAGCTTTATTGCGCCAAGCATCAACATTGAGCAACTTGATGAGCAAGCCACAGGGTTGAATATTATCACTGAAACTACCGAGCGTGAGCTGACGACTGTTATGTCAAACAGCTTCGGTTTTGGCGGTACTAACGCCACATTGGTAATGCGTAAATTTAAACAGTAACCTTTTTACGGCTTACCTTATAACTGTGCTGTATATGCGTATTATCGTGCAAACGGGTGTGGCACGATAACAAAAAGTAGACATTTTATATAACAGATACAATATCTTATACCGTATCAATCTGATAAATAGCCTGAGTTTCTCAGGCTATTTTTTTGCCTTATTTTGCTCTGCATCCTACTCATGTGACGCTATTATCAATAGCCTCAGTATCTTGTTGCTCGGTATACTGCAGTTTTCACGTGTTACTTTGCTTTACTGACTCAGTCTTGCTGTTAGGATTATCTATGTTGCGTGCTTTAGCTTACCAGTGCCCCCTTTGTCATCAACCTCTGACACAAAAAACGGGACAAAATAGTCAGCAGTGGGGTTGTGCTAATCATCATCAGTTTGATTGTGCCAAAGAGGGCTATGTCAATTTAATGCCGGTACAGCATAAACGCTCGAAAAATCCAGGTGATAATAAAGAGATGATGCAAGCTCGCCGTGCATTTTTAGAGGCCGGCTATTATCAGCCCTTGCGCGATAAAATCGCATCACTACTAGTTGAAACACTACTGGCAGATAAGCCACAACAAAACCGAGCATTAACACTATTAGATATTGGTTGTGGTGAGGGGTATTACACCTCTGCATTTGCTGATGCACTCTCGTTACCGCCGGCTGGAGTAGACCAAGCGGCGTTGGCCACTGATGCCTCTTTATCCACCCGTGTTATTGGGCTAGATATTTCGAAAGTGGCGATCCGCTATGCCGCCAAGCGTTACTCGCAATGTGATTTTTGCGTTGCCTCTAGTCAGCGTTTACCGTTTAACGATCAGAGCCTTGATGCTGTGGTGCGTATTTATGCCCCCTGTAATGCCGCAGAGCTGGCACGTACGATCAAAGAGGGCGGAGTTGTGATTACCGTTTCACCTGCGCCGCGCCACTTGTATCAGCTCAAAGAGCAGGTTTATGGTGATGTGGTGTTACACCCGTGTGCTGATGAACACCTTGACGGTTTTACACTGGTTGACGATCTGCGTTTATCGTATCCGATGCAGCTCAATGGCTCGGCTGCTCAGGCTTTGCTACAGATGACACCGTTTGCTTGGCGTGCGGCTGAATCTGTGTGGGAATTTTTACGGGCTCAAGAAAAGTTTGCCTGTGAAACGGATTTTGCAATACGTGTACACCGTCGTGACAGTACGCTTTGTGATTAAACTCACATCAAAGCTGATCCTCTGCTACAATCCCCCTCCTGTGGTACGCCTCGGTCTGTACCTCTTGTTGGCGTAGGTAATTTGCCGCGCCCTGATAATGAACTCAGCAGGAGACCGACCCGCAATGATTGTGGGAAGCTGAGTTCGGGAGCATAATTTTTATGTCTGTTGAAAATATGGAATCATTTGATTCTCTTGGCCTGTGCGATGAATTACTACGCGCAGTTGCTGAACAGGGTTATAGCCAGCCCACTCCGATTCAGCGTCAGGCCATTCCGGTGGTGCTGCAAGGTCGCGATATTATGGCCAGCGCCCAAACGGGAACAGGCAAAACAGCCGGTTTTACCCTGCCTTTATTGCAGCAATTGAGCACGCAGCCGCAGCCTAAAGGTCGTCGTCCGGTGCGAGCACTCATTTTAACGCCAACGCGTGAGCTGGCTGCTCAAGTGTGGGAAAACGTACGCGAGTACAGTAAATATCTGCCAATCCGTTCACTGGTTGTGTTCGGCGGCGTGAGCATCAACCCGCAGATGATGAAACTGCGCAGTGGTGTTGATGTGTTGGTTGCAACACCGGGTCGTTTGCTCGATCTGGTACAGCAAAATGCGGTCTCACTGGCCAAAGTTGAAACGCTAGTGCTCGATGAAGCTGATCGTATGCTCGATATGGGCTTTATCCACGATATTCGTAAGGTTTTGTCTTATCTACCAAGCAAACGTCAGAACTTGCTGTTTTCAGCAACGTTTTCTGATGACATTAAAGCGTTAGCCGATAAATTATTGAAAAACCCACAACTGATTGAAGTGGCTCGCCGTAATACCGCTTCTGAGCAGGTTGAACAGCGTGTGCACTTGGTTGACCGTAAACGTAAGCGTGAACTGCTGTCATACCTGATTGGTAAAGATCAGTGGCGACAAGTTTTGGTGTTTACCCGAACTAAACATGGTGCAAATCACCTGTCTGAACAGCTTGAGCGTGATGGCATTACCTCAGCAGCAATTCACGGTAATAAGAGTCAGGGTGCGCGTACCCGTGCACTGGATAACTTTAAATCGGGTAAAGTGCGGGTGTTAGTTGCAACCGATATTGCCGCGCGTGGTTTGGATATTGATCAACTGCCGTATGTGGTGAACTTTGAGTTACCAAATGTGGCAGAAGATTATGTGCACCGTATTGGTCGTACTGGCCGTGCCGGTTGTGAAGGGTTGGCATTGTCGCTGGTTTGTGTTGATGAGCACAAATTGCTGCGTGATATTGAGCGCCTATTAAAGCGTGAAATTCCAAAGCAGGCAATTGATGGTTTTGAGCCAGATCCCTCTATTCGTGCCGAACCAATTGCTAATGGCCGCCAGGGTAATGGTCGCGGTCGTAATGGTGGTCAGGCAAATGGCCGTGGCCGCAGTGGTGCAGCACCGCGCCGTGAGGGTAATTCAGAATCACGCAGCAGTGGCCCGTACTCTCAAGGCCCGTATGGTAATGAGGGCCGTCCGCGCCGTGATCGTGATGCGTCCACTTCTGAACGCCACCCAAATAGCGGTCAGCCACGTCGCCGTCCGTCAAACTAAGCGTATCCAGAGTCAGCGGTGTTTTACTGACTCTGTAATATAAAAAAACCGCCGCAGTGTAAGCTGTCGGCGGTTTTTTTTATCGATTAAGAGCTACCCGATAATCGCATGCGGTAAATAGCGGGAGAGATCTTGCGTGATCAGTGAGGCATCTTCGCGGATCGCAATCCCCGCGGGTTGATCATCAATTAGCCAACTGCCAATCAAGGTATAGTTATCGGCAAATTTAGGCAACGGATGATAGGCCTGATAGATCATGCCCTCATCACCATACGGGCCATCCACCTCATACACGGTTTGGTTATTCTGCACGATACTGATATTTGCCCCTTCACGGGAAAATAGCGGTTTGACCACGTAATCTGTCAGTGCTGATTTGGCCGGATCATCGGAGAAATAGGAGGCTAACAGGTTTGGATGATGCGGAAACAGCTTCCACAGCATTGGCAGCAGAGCTTTATTCGAGATAATCGATTTCCACATGGGCTCTAACCAGTTCACCTGCGCGCTGTGCAGATGTTCGGCGTAGCCTTCACGCATCATAAACTCCCACGGATAGAGTTTAAACATCCATTCGATAATCTGATCATCGCTATCAGTAAAGCGGCCGTTTTCGCCTAGCCCAATCTCTTCGATAAACACAAATTTGGTGTTTAGCCCGGCTTCTTTAGCGCAGTCTTCCAGATATTGCACTGTCCCGCGATCTTCTTCGGTATCTTGGCAGCAGGTAAAGTGTAAAGTATGCGGGCTATTCGGTGCGAGCTGATGAAACCGCTGGATTAGTGCATCTTGTACCCGATTGAATTGATCACTATCACGCCGTAACTGGCCGCGATCGACATTATCTTCTAGCCACAACCACTGCCAGAAAGCTGTTTCAAACAGTGAAGTCGGGGTATCGGCATTATTTTCGTACAACTTGGCCGGTGATTGGCCGTCGTAGGCCAGATCAAGCCGTGAATAGAGGCTAGGATCCCGCCGGTGCCACGAATCTGCAACCTGTTGCCAGAGAGGTTGGGGGATTTGAAAGCGACGCAGCAATGCTTCATCACGCACCACCTGATCAACAACCTCAAGGCACATTTGATGAAGCTCTTGAGTGGGTTGCTCTAAATCCTCTTCAATTTGTTGCAGACTGAATTGGTAGTAGGCGGTTTCATCCCAGTAGGGCTCGCCGTACATGGTATGAAAACCAAAACCAAATTCGGCGGCCTGTTGTCGCCAATGTGGTCGCTCTTTACAGGGTATTCGAAACATTATCCCCCCCAGCTGCGGCTGGAGCTGCTGCTTTTTCCTGATGAGTAAGAGCGTGAGCTCTCTTTACTGCCCCAGTTTGATTTCGCTTCAACTGTTGATCCAAATCCACCGCGTGAAATAGTGCGGGTGGTGGCAGGTTTGGATTTCAGCGCATTATTATCGAGTACAACGCGGCTGTTACTGTCGGCTTTACCATAACTGTAGCCATCTGCCGTTGTCCAAGAACCGTAGTTACGGTTATTGGGGTTTTTCGGGGTAAATACCGGCACATTGCTGTAACTTGGCCGACCACTGTTCATCATTTTGCCGAACATATAGCCTGCCATCATCGGCATAAACCAGTTTGTACCGGGTGATTGAACACACTGCCCTGCACCAAACTCGGCATTACAATCAGCCGCTGAGTTATACTTAGGGGCTGTTTTTGCTGCTTCTGCCAGTGCATTTTGGTATGCCGTTTGGCACTCAGAGGCAAGCTCTGGGTTTTGGTTGATGCAATCAGAGAGATTTTTAAACACTTCCGCTGAAATCGGAGGCTGTGACTCGTCACCACATCCTACAAGTACTAAACCTGCAACGGCTACTGAGAGTGGTGCAAGGTTAAACGGTCGCCAACTTTTGCGTAGTTTTTCCCGCAGAATTGTCTGGCTGCGTTTCATTCTGCTCTCCTTTAATAAGTCATGCAGGCTGCGTTGAGCAAACCAACAGAGATAGACATGCTCGCCATTAATATTGCCGCACCGGTTTCATTATTGGTGATGCGTTCGGCAAAGCTGGGCATAAAACCAAAGCGCACAATCAAGAAGGCGATGACCTGTGCCAGCATTGCCACTATTCCCCAGACGATAAAATCAAACACACTGACAGAGTTGCTGGCGGCACTGGCAATCGCCAGACTGTAGCCGATAAATGCACCTGATAGGGTAATTGCGGCAGCAACATTTTTCTCTTCTTTGACCAGCGTCCACTCATCGTAAGGGGTGATTTTTACGTAAACCCATTTGAATAGCATCAGCATAAAAAGAGATGCAAAAAAGTAGAGAGCAAATGATCCTAATCCTGACAATAGTGACACAGAGTCCTCCTTGGCACAGGGTTAATTCTAACAACACACTCATCGTGTTAATGGTGCATAGTGTATGGCATACAGGGTATACCAGTCTTAAATTACACTAAAATCACTGGCGGTAAGGTTTATTCCGGTGCTGATCACTAAGGCGCGCTCTTGATCGTTAAAGATCTGTTTCTCTTCGCCTGAGATCATCACAAATTCATCAACACTGTCATTGGCTTGGCGCTGATACAGCATAACAAATTGGTCGGTTTCAGCAGGAAATTGTGTACCGGTACTCCAAGTTTTCTCTGTCATCGCAACAGGGCGTTCATTATGCCAAACTTTACTGAACTGCTCACCTTCCAGCTCCCATGTGGGTTTGACTATCTCTTGTGCGAGGGTTTGATCCCACTTGGTTTGCGTATCAATGGCACAGGTTTCGTAGAAATACCATAATTTGACATCAACGACGTCTATATCTTGTGTTCCGCCTTGTTGCAGCACTTGCACAAAGCCATCGTCATCCGTGTAGAAACGCAGTAGGCGGCTGTTATTATCAAGCTGTACCTCGCCGACGGCCTGAATAATTTGGCTGCGTGCTGCGCCTTCAAAAATCACATGCGGTTCAATCAGGCGCAGAGCCAAATCATCAAATTCAATCGCGCCACCTAAGCGTAAGCCCAGCACTTCGGGGGCACTTGGCGCAGCAGAAACTGGGGGTGTTTTTTTCTTAAACCAGTCAAACATACGGTGGTTTCCTGACAGGTAAATATAGTCAAAAGCCCAGACGGTGCACGGCACTGACTGGGCTTGGGTTAGCAAGATGATCGCGTATTAATTGCCGTTTTTACGCGCCATAATACGGGCTAGTTCATCTTTTGCCGAGCTAGTAGGTGCACCACCAATACCGGCTTGCTTGAGTTTAGCCTGTAGTGCATCACCACTTTCTTGAGCATGTTGCTCACTGGCTGCTTCCAATTTTGCCTGCTGCTCTGCCTGCTTTTGCTTAATGCGATCGAGCGATTCTACCGCCGTCCGCATTTTAGAGTTTGCACCGACATTACGGGCAGAAACAGACGCTTGTGCTTTTTGGACTGTTTCAGTGGCTTTGACCATATCAACTTGCTGTTCGAGCTGGCGCAACTTCTCTTTTGCTTGCGTGATATTGGTACGCAGGGTCGTTTCTGAAGTGCCAAACTGGTCAAGATACTGCTGTTCGCTCTCTTGCTCACTGCGCAGTTTGCTGACACGCTCTGCGCACTCAAGCGCCAGCGTCTCTTCGCCTTTTTCCATTGCAGTTAGGGCATGTTGCTCATATTCATTAATGCTTTGCTCAAGCGTTTGTACTTTTTGCTCGGCCAATTTTCGTTTTGCAACAATGGTAATTAGTGCGTTATCTGATTGGCGTAACTCATCTTTTGCTTCACGGATCTCTTGATCCAAAATACGTAAAGCTTGGCTATCGGCAATGCTTTCTGCCGTCTCGTTCACGCCACCTTTTACTGCGGTAAATAACTTCTTCCAGATACTCATTGTTGTGCTCTCACTTCAAATAATCGTCGTACAGGTCAATAAACGCGGCAATATTACGGAACAGCGTCGTTATCTCAGCATCAATATTTTCATAAGAGGAGTGAGAAGAGAGCGCACCGAACGCTATGTAATACTCTGTATTGTTAATCGCACTGATAGCAATGGTTGATAATGGAAACAACTGGTGGGTCCGCAAGATAGTCGCATTTAAACCGGCAACATCTGCCACCTGTTCGGCACTAAATAGCAAGCTCTCAACTAAAATCTGCTCGCCAGAAATAGCTAAATATGCCTCTAGCCCTTCATCATTACGGATTAACAACGTATCAGTATGCGCTTCAACATCCCAGCCAGTATGTGTACTCAGGCGTTGTTGTAAATCAGCGTATTGCCATTTCATCGTCGAGATCCTTACTGGTTATTCAAGGTTATCTATTCGAACATGTTTTACCGTATTGCTGCTGTCTGTGTAGCCATGATTTGTATGTCATTACCTTGTAGGGGTAAATATGCTAAAACATGATTACCACTTCGTGATTTTATGACATTGATATGGTGGCACAGTTCAGATATATCAACTGTTCATCTATAACAACTCGGCATAATAAAGATAGATGAGCTAATTCTTACAATGTGATGCACAAATTAATTGAAATATTATGCTAAATATTTCAATTATTATTGGATTTTTATCCCAAATGACGTTGATGTATCAGTATTACCCACTTTAATGGTTGTTTGATGATATTTACACCACAATAAGAGCACATTTGCTCTGTGCGATATGATGGAGTGCTGTTGTGAACGATACTGCAAAAAATTTGCCACTGAACATTGTCGTTGATGAAAATATGCCGTATGCGTGTGAACTGTTCGGGCAGGTTGGGCAGGTGCATCGAGTTACAGGTCGGCCAATGCCAATCGAGGTGCTGGCAAACGCTAATGCACTGATGGTTCGCTCAGTCACGCAAGTTAATCAGGCCCTGCTACAAAAAACCTCGGTTGGGTTTGTCGGCACGGCAACTGCAGGTTTTGATCATGTTGATACGGCGTGGTTAGCGCAGACCGGTATTGGTTTTTCATCAGCGCCTGGTTGTAATGCGATAGGGGTAGTCGAGTATGTCATTTCAGCCCTGCTAATAGAGGCCGAGCGGTTAGGTTTTTTGCTGCAAGACAAAACAGTGGGCATTATTGGTGTTGGTAATGTAGGGTCGCGTTTATATCACCGCTTACAGGCGTTAGGTATAAAGACACTGTTGTGCGATCCTCCACGTGCTGCACGCGAGGGGGCAGCAGGGTTTGTCAGCTTTGAACATATTGTTGCTCATGCTGATGTGCTAACGTTTCACACGCCGCTAGTTAAAACAGGGGCTTATCCGACACGACATATCGTCAATGCTGATGTGTTGGCCGCGCTGCCCGATGGCTGCATACTCATTAATGCCGCACGCGGCGCGGTGGTCGATAACCAAGCACTGCTTAACGCCATGCAGCAGGGGAAAAAATTGCATCTTATTATGGATGTATGGGAAAACGAGCCACAGATTTTACTTCCTCTGCTGCCGTTTGTAGACATTGCTACCCCGCATATTGCTGGTTACAGCCTTGAAGGCAAGGCGCGCGGTACAGCACAAGTGTTTGATGCGTTTTGCCAACATATCGGCCATCAGGCCCGTGCCGATTTGCAGACCTTGCTACCGTCACCAGATATTGTGCAAGTGCAGATACAGGGCGAAATTGATCAGGCGTTACTGATGCGGTTGGTTCATCTGGTCTACGATGTTCGGCGTGACGATCCCCCTTTACGGCGAGGCGCGGCGATGATCGGTGAGTTTGACCGTCTACGTAAACACTACCCTGAACGGCGCGAATGGTCATCACTGACAGTTTGTTGTGATAATCCACAGAGCGTACAATTCCTGCGCAATATCGGGTTTTCAGCCTGTATTGCCGAAAAATAGCCGTGATCATCAGGCCGTAGCATCGTATTATGGTTGATTGTTGATCTCCTTTAATAGAGGTCAATCTAGATATATCAAATATTAAAAATCAGCGTAAGCTGCGGAGAACAGCATGAGTGAAGGTTGGAATATCGCTATATTAGGCGCGACGGGGGCAGTTGGTGAAGCATTACTGACATTATTAGGTGAAAGTGAGCTCCCTGTTGGTCAGATTTACCCGTTAGTCAGCCGCGCCGGTGATGCCGATACCGTGCTGTTTAAAGGCAAAAATATCGCCTTACAGTCGGCTGATGAGTTTGATTGGGCTGAAACACAACTGGCTTTTTTTGTTGCCTCAACAGACGCTAGCGAGCGTTATGCAGAGCAAGCAGCCGATGCCGGTTGTTTAGTGATTGACAGTAGCGGTCTGTTTGCTCTTGACCCATCGGTGCCATTGGTTGTGCCTTCAGTGAATCCGCATGTGTTGGCTGAATTTCGCAACCGTAATATTGTTGCTGTGGCCAGCGCACCTGTGTGTCAATTACTAACGGCAGTTAACCCTCTGATTGAAAATGGTGCACTACAGCGTTTAAGTGTCACCAATTTACAATCTGCCTCTGCACTAGGTAAACATGCGGTGGCTGATTTGGCAGGGCAAGCAACACGTTTGCTGAATGGTTATCCAGTAGAAAAGTCTGTTTTCCCGAAACAATTGGCATTTAATATGCTGCCATGTGCAGCCCGTGTTGATAGTGAAGGTTTTGCACAAGAAGAGCGCCGTTTGGTTGATGAAACCCGCAAGGTTTTGCAAGATGATATGCTACCTATTGTTGCGCAGTGCATACAATCGCCAGTTTTTTACGGGAATGCTCAGTCAGTCACCGTGGAAACAGATTTCCCACTAAATACCCATACTTGCGCTGATCTATTACGCGACAGTGTTGATGTCGAGCTGATAGAAGAGGGGGATTTCCCAACTCAAGTTAGCGATGCGAGTGGTATTTTACACCTGAGTATCGGTTGTTTGCGTCATGATTATGGTTTACCGCAAGCCGTACAGTTTTGGTCAGTGGCCGATAACGTCCAGTTTGGTGGTGCAGTCATGGCATTGCAAACGGCAGAGCGCCTGATTAACGAGTACCTGTAGTTAAAATACACCTGTTTTATGGGTACCAAGTATCGTCTGCATATTTGTAGGTATAAATAACGCAGGTGGTATATCAAAATCTAAAAACAACACGAATGCCGGAAGTTTATGCTTTCGGCATATTTTTTGCTTGTTATCGGGCAAGCGTTGGGAGAAATGCCAAAATATAGACTGAATATCAACTAGGCCATGTGTATGCCTAAATAGAGAGTGCTATATGTTGGTAACACGGTAATTGAACAGCATACCGTATAGCTATTTTCAACCAACTTAGATTTTGATGCGAGAGGGTATCGGTTGTGACCATCACAAAAATAGCGCACTTCGTTGCAATAACCGTTTTATCTGGCGTTGTTATACCAGTAAGTGCTTATCAAATGCCGGTTGTTGGGCCAGAGAGTAATCAGCATATAATACCATCAGCACCTTTGCAGTTGACACAACCTGCGCCTATTCCACGCGTTACCCGTGCTCGCTCGTCAGCCACCACACCGACAACTTATGGACCAACTCACAGCAATGAAACATTATGGTCTATTGCAAGCCGTTTGCGCCCATCAACTCAGGTTACTATTCAGCAGACGATAGGTGCGTTATACCGTTTAAATCCGTCAGCCTTTGAGAACAATAATTTGCACGGATTACGTGTTGGTAGCCGTTTACGTGTGCCAACATTAGCACAAGTGCGTGCCGAACGAACTGCGGTAATAGCCTCGCGTTTAGAACGAGAAAAACCGCTGTGGGAAACTTATGCTCGTCATCTAGAACGCGCGCAATCTACCGTAAAAGCTGCGCCCACGGCCACTGAATCTCGTACTACAGCAACATCATCAATACCACAACATGCCTCATCCTCTTTGGTGGATACACAGCCATCCTCAGAGTTAGTAACAAAGAAGGCAGAACCGGTCAGCACAGATAAAATGGCATCGTTAACAGCTACTGAAACTACGGCAGGTTCTAAAGCTGTAGTAACAGCAGATAAACCGATTGGGCATTTAGCCGAGCGTTATCAGCAAACCAATACGCTACCTCTGCCAGCAACAACAGATCCTCTTGCTGTTCCAGCAACGTCTGGCTCTACGCCATCTACACCAATAGCACCTATTATTACAACAGAGTCTACAACAGCAGTTTCTACAACATCAGCGCCTACAACAGAACAAGTGCCATCAATAGCAGATAACAAAATAGTGGCTCCAAATCATGCGAGTGCAATGATCCCCTTAGCTGTGGCTGCCAGTATGGCCACGCAAGCACACATTGAGCCCTCAGATAGCGGCAGTCATCTAGAAGAACAACTTAGGCCATTACGCCAACAATTGGTTGAGGCAAATGCAGAAATTACACTGCAAGCTGAGAAAAATTTACAGCTTAATAATCAAGTCAATGCACTGAGTATTGAGATGAAATCATTACAGGCTCAGTTGACCGAAACGCAGAATTTTCGCCAGGAAACTACAACACGGCTTACGCAGGCTGATTTGCAGGCCAAAGAGTTGGCAGCATTGAAGATTAAACATGAAGCACTTGAAAAATCGTCTGAATCATTAACACATCAAATGGCTAAAAGCTGGCCTGTGGCTATTGCTGTGGGGGTGATCCCACCGACAATTATTGGCTTTTTACTGTGGGTGTTATATCGAGTTCGCCAACGTAAGCAGCAAAATATGTTGTCACAAGCGTTTGAAGAGCATCAGAGTAAGAATGCACTCAATCCTAATAACGTCAATGTTTTGGCAGAAGAGACACCTGATCTAAACCGTTCTGATGATCTTCTTACTGATCCTGATTGGCAAGCAATAACAACACCGACCGATGCACTGACGAAATTGCCAATGCCAAATAACGGTGTAGAAGCAGAAGGTGCATTATCAGCAGTAGAAAGTGCTACAGAGAGTGTTTTGCAGAGTGAGACCCCCGTGGTTTCACAACCTCATCGTGATCTGTCAGCTATGCAGACATTGGCTGAACCACCGTCGCTGTTTGCGGGGTTAGATGAAGCCATCTATTCCCCACCGGTATCTGATAAGCCAGACGTTTCGTTATCATCAGTAACATCAGCTCTCTCTAGTAATGCTGAAATACGTGATAAAATAGACGAGCGTATAGCAACAGGTGTTAACTCTGCAGCATTAACACCTGAATTGCGTGCTAATACAGCAAGTCATTTAGTGCCAGAAAGTCAGGAGCTTGCCTCGCTGGTGGATAAAGACTTAACACACAGTGATTTGCTAGGCGGTGAGCAAAATCTTGATTTAGGTGATGATATTGTTAATGCCATGTTGTTATCGCCGAATCAACAACACTCCGCACTCGATCTTGATGATGATGTACACTTATTGGCCGACAGCGATGATAATACAGACTCACTCTTATTACTCAGTGATGAAGAGCTGTTTACATCAACACCGGTACACAATGAAACAAATGGTGCAATAACAGCGTCTATACTGCCTGCTGAACGGGTAAAAGTGCAAACACCGATAACGATGCCGGCACGCGATGATACCGTGAACACAAGGGAAGTTATTGATGATCATACCGCATTAAGTTCCCTTGGTTTGCCCAAAGAAGAGCGTGCAGCCACGTTAAACCATCAGACAGCCCAACATACAGATATCACACAGCATTCTGTTTATACTCAGCCCACGGCTGTTGAACCTGTGCAAGATATATTGCCAATAACTGAGCAGTTTGAATCTGAAACGGCCTATAATCGCGCTGATATTGCAGAGCCATCAGCAACCATAGAGGATAAAACCTCAGACATTGAGCAGGTCACTGCACCAACAATTTCCCCTGACATACACGATTTGACAGAAAAGGCGAATTTGACACTAACGCAGGCGTTAAATGAACCTGCTACCGCGACTTTAGCAACAACACCGTTGTTTAGTCTGCCAGAGATGACCGCAGAGGATTTTGACCTTTCAACCCCGTTACATGCTCAAGCTGAACACTGGTCAATACCGTTACCGCCAGAGCCACAGTCAGAGCATGAAGATTGGAGTGCACAGCCACATCTTATTGCTAATCAGCTCTCGCCCGAAGAGCGTGATAAGGTTACTGAGCCTTTTGTACGAGCATTGCACCCACGACAATCTATTGCTGAGGAAAAGAGCCATGATGATGAAAACGCAGATGATTGGGTTGGGAAGCTGATTTTAGCACGCGCTTATCTGGATATTGATGATCCAGAAGGGGCGATATCTCTGTTAAATGAAGTGATTACACAAGGCAATGAAAGCGAACAACAGCAAGCCCGAAAAATGCTACAAGAGATAACACCGCGATAACTAAAACATAAACACACAAATTTAAGATTCAGAGATTATCTGAATCTTAAATTTCTCTTCGTTTTTAGGCAAAGTTAGCGAGTTACACGCTAAACGGTAAAAATAAACCAGAGAAACTGATCATGCGGTGGCCACAGGCTGCCGCTTTTTGTTTATAATCACACGTTTTATTGTTGTGAAGGGTAAGTTGACCATGCGTATTGCACTGGGCATTGAATACGATGGAAGCCGTTACTGCGGCTGGCAGCGTCAGCAAGAAGTTGACAGTGTGCAAGAGCGTTTAGAAAAAGCACTCTCAAAAGTGGCAAACCATCCGGTGAATGTCTTTTGTGCAGGACGCACAGACTCAGGAGTACACGGAACAGGGCAAGTGGTACACTTTGATACCGACGCTGTGCGTAAAGATGCTGCATGGACACTTGGCGTAAATGCCAATCTGCCTGATGACATTGCCGTGCGCTGGGCTACTGAAGTGTCTGACGAGTTTCACGCACGCTTTAGTGCTACCGCACGTCGTTATCGTTACATTATTTATAATTATGGCCATCGCCCCGCTATTTTGCGCCACGGCGTAACACACTACCATCATCCGCTGGATATTGAAAAAATGCAGCGAGCGGGGCAATACTTAGTAGGTGAGCATGATTTTACCTCCTTTCGAGCACTGCAGTGCCAATCTCACTCACCTTGGCGTACTATTGAGCACCTCAATGTAACCCGTCAGGGGCATTATGTGATTGTAGATGTAAAAGCGAATGCTTTTTTGCACCACATGGTACGCAATATTGTCGGCAGTTTGCTAGAGGTAGGGGCAGGGCATCAGCCAGAAGCATGGGTAGATAGCGTGCTGGCGGCCAAAGATCGTCGTATTGCTGCAGCAACAGCAAAAGCTGATGGGCTGTATCTGGTTGCAGTAGATTATCCAGTGCAATTTGCGTTACCAATGCCGATGCTTGGGCCACTGTTTATTGCCGACTGATAGTTACGAATGCATGCTGACTGAGGGTATACTCACAGAGTCACTTTTTTCCTCGATGGTGTATAGCCATAATATGGCGGTGAATAAGTACATCTGATTGGCGTAAAGATAAAAACAGATTTCTCAAGGATGTGAAGCCATGGCGCTATTGAGTTCACTAATAGACTTTATTTTGCACATTGATGTGCACCTGACCATGCTGGTGGCGCAATATGGGCTGTGGATTTATGGCATTTTGTTTTTAATTGTATTTTGTGAAACAGGGCTCGTTGTTACGCCGTTTTTACCCGGTGATTCACTGTTGTTTGTAGCAGGAACACTAGCAGCAACAGGTCAGATGGATGCACACTTGCTGGTGGTTTTACTGATTATTGCCGCGATAGCTGGCGATGCACTGAACTACAGTATCGGGCGTTTATTGGGTGAACGTTTGTTCAGTAACCCACATTCACGCTTATTTAAACGCCAGCACCTTGACCGTACGCAACAGTTTTATGTACGCCATGGGGGAAAAACCATTATTTTTGCTCGTTTCGTGCCTATTGTGCGTACATTTGCCCCATTTGTCGCCGGTATGGGGCGCATGCATTACCGACATTTTGCACTGTTTAATGTGATTGGTGGTATTGTGTGGGTCACGGGGTTTGTTTATGCCGGTTACTACTTTGGCAATCTTCCGGTGGTCAAAAAAAATCTTGAGTTATTGATTTTAGGGATTATTTTTGTTTCGGTGCTGCCTGGTATTATTGAGTTTTGGCGACAGCGTTGCCGTAATTCAGCAGAAACAGCATCGAAATAGAGTAAAAACTCAGCATCACATGAATGGGCAGGCTGGTCGGGTATGACCAGTTTTTTATCCACAGCGTGAATCTGATGTGGTTTAATGTGCGGTATTTCCTGAGCTTACACTGCTACAGGCGGTGCTGTTAAAACACAAGGTTGAAAGGTCATCCATGAGCTGGATCGAGCGTATTATTAACAAAACAAATATCGTCTCCTCGCGCAAAGCAAGTATTCCTGAGGGAGTATGGACCAAATGTGATGGCTGCGAACAAGTTTTGTACCGTGCTGAACTGGAACGGAATCTAGAAGTGTGCCCCAAGTGTGGCCACCATATGCGTATTACTGCCCGTCGTCGGTTATTGAGCCTTCTTGATGAAGGTAGCGGTGTTGAGTTTGCCGAAGAGCTAGAGCCGAAAGATATTTTGAAGTTCAAAGACTCTAAGCGTTATAAAGATAGACTCAGTGCAGCACAAAAAGAGACCGGTGAAAAAGATGCCCTGATTGTCATGCAAGGTGCATTAATGGGGATGCCCGTTGTTGCTGCCGCGTTTGAGTTCTCTTTTATGGGCGGATCAATGGCCTCGGTTGTTGGTGCCCGTTTTGTACGTGCTGTAGATAAAGCCATTGAGTTAAACACACCGTTAATTTGTTTTTCTGCCAGTGGCGGTGCGCGTATGCAAGAAGCACTGTTTTCATTGATGCAAATGGCAAAAACCAGTGCAGCATTAGCGCGTTTGAGTCAAAAAGGGTTACCTTTTATCTCCGTACTCACAGATCCTACTATGGGGGGCGTTTCTGCCAGTTTAGCCATGTTAGGTGATATTAATATTGGTGAGCCTAAAGCACTGATTGGTTTTGCAGGCCCACGGGTTATTGAGCAAACTGTGCGTGAAACACTGCCTTCAGGTTTCCAGCGCAGTGAGTTTTTGCTCGAAAAAGGCGCAATTGACATGATCATTCCGCGTCTGGAAATGCGCCAACGTTTAGCCGGATTACTGGCTAAAATGACACTGCAGCCTTCACCCTTGGTTGTGCCAGCACAACGTCCGGTTGATATTGAAGAGCCCGTAGAGCAAGAAAT
Source organism: Plesiomonas sp. (assembly GCF_051652165.1). GTDB lineage: Bacteria > Pseudomonadota > Gammaproteobacteria > Enterobacterales > CAMTGL01 > Plesiomonas. The sequence continues at coordinate 306,051 of NZ_JBOFTR010000016.1, read as the reverse complement.
AGATGATGATGAACCCTCAACAACATTAGAGACTGGCGACAAATAGCTCCTGATATTGCAGGTCAGTTCATTTTCCGTTATTGACCTGCAATTACTGTGTTTGATTACATGATACTATGATGACATTGTAGTAAGCTGCTATATAAATAATCGATAAATTAATAAGATAAAATAGTATTGTGTAATCGGTGAGAACCGCATGTTGTGCATTAGCACAGGGATATTACGCAATAATAAGCGCGCAGGAACATATGCGCGGGGTAGATGTATGATAAAAAAACAGACTCCTCCTCAAGCCACGTCGCCTCTTGCAGCGTGGCTTTCTTATCTTGAAAGCCTTCATAATACGGCCATTGATCTAGGGTTAACACGTATTCAGCAAGTTGCTACAACATTGGGGATAACCAAACCTGCACCCACAGTGATTACCGTTGCGGGCACTAATGGTAAAGGCACAACCTGCCGAATGCTAGAGGTGATCCTAATGCTGGCAGGATACCGCGTAGGCGTATACTCTTCTCCACATTTGTTGCGTTATACCGAACGAGTACGTATACAAGGTGATGAGCTCGATGAACAATTACACAGTGCTGCGTTTAGTGTTATTGAGTTAGGGCGTGGTACAACATCACTGACCTATTTTGAATTTAGTACTCTTTCAGCATTAAAGCTGTTTACTGATGCAGCATTAGATGTCGTGATTCTAGAAGTAGGGCTTGGTGGACGTTTAGATGCCACTAACATTGTTGACAGTGATGTGGCCGTAATTACCAGTATTGACCTTGATCACACCGATTGGTTAGGTAACTCTCGTGAGAGTATTGGCCGTGAAAAGGCGGGTATTTTTCGGGCCAATTGCCCTGCTGTGGTTGGTGAGCCAGCTATGCCTGAGTCAATTGCAGAGACGGCAAACCACCTTGGTACAACGCTTTATCGCGTGGGTAAAGAGTGGACATATTCTGTGTCAGAGATAGAACATACATCAACATGGAGCTGGCAGTGTGATGATACGCAACGCAATAATTTGCCAGTACCGCAAATCCCTTTACCGAACGCAGCCAGTGCGTTAACCGCATTGCATTTGAGTCATTTGGTTGTCAGTGATGATGCGATTTGCCAAGGGTTGCTACAGGCAGCATTACCGGGGCGTTTTCAGCAGGTCATGCAAAACCCTACAGTGATTCTTGATGTAGCACATAATCCACATGCAGCCCGCTATTTAGCGTCACGTTTGCAAGCACGCCCAATGCATTTAGCACAAGGGCAAGTATATGCTGTTGTGGGTATGTTAGCCGATAAAGATGCCACAGGTGCTTTGCAAGTTTTATATCCTCATATAGATCACTGGTTATGTGCAACATTAACCGGGCCGCGTGGTCAGCAAGGGCATGATTTAGCTAAGATTTTATCAAAAATTGCGGTTCATGATTTGTCATTACAGCATCAAAAAATGCCGCGTATCACTCCAGAGAACCACAATAGGGTAACGCCTAGCTATGTACAGGTTTTTGACTCAGTGATACAAGCATGGCAGACCGTCTTAACGACTGCACAACCACAAGATGTAGTGATCGTTTTTGGCTCATTTTATACCGTTGCAGATGTCATGGCTGCACTCAATGCAACACCTGTACATCACGCTATTCATCAGGAGAGCTAAGATGGCAAGTCAGTTTCAAAACCGTTTAGTAGGTGCTGTCATATTAGTGGCACTGGGGATTATTATTTTGCCTGATGTATTAGACAGTCAGAAAAAACATCAAGAGGATTTTGCCGCTATTCCTCTCAAGCCCACAGTGCAAGAGGCAGGTAATCGACCTGATTTACCACCGGCTATTTCACAACCTTTGCAGCCATTGCCTCCGGCAGAGCCAGTATCGCCAGAAACGGCTAACCCGACACAACCTATACTGTCGGCACAAAGCCAAAACCACCACGCTGCACCTACAACGGTTGCACCGCCAACATTGGCATCGACAACAACAGCAAAAACGCCAGAAGTTAATCAGCCGGTACACACAAAGCCTGTACCAACAAAGCCTATTCCAACAAAACCGGCTGTAAGTAAACCTATAACACCTCCGGTTGTTACACCGCCAAAAACAGGTAAACAACCAGAAAAAGAAGTACCTGAAGCAGCACCGAGTGGTAAAGCCTATGTTGTTCAGCTAGGTGCATTAAAAAATGCCAGTAAAGTGAATGAGTTACTTAATAAGCTTCGTGCTGGTGGGTACAAAGCATACAGCCAGCCGTCACCTGCGGTCGGCGGGCAATTAAACCGTATCTATGTTGGGCCAGATGCAAGCAAAGAAAAACTGCTCTTTGCACTGGATGATATGCAGCGGTTAACAGGCTTGCGTGGACAAGTAAGAGGATTTGATCCGTTACGCCATTAATTATTTTTGGCGTGAAATTTATATACGCAAACGTTTTCTTTTTGTTAGAATGCGCGCAACAGACGCGTTAGGGTAAAGTATGGTCTGGGTTGATTACGCAATTTTGGGTGTTATTGGTTTTTCGTCACTGGTGAGTTTAATTCGTGGTTTTGTCCGAGAAGCCCTCTCATTAGTGACATGGGTTGTGGCTTTTTTTGTGGCAAGTCATTTTTACACTGAACTAGCACAGTACTTTACACAATTTCAAGATCCTATGTTGCGCAATGGAACGGCTATTGCTGCGTTGTTTGTGGCAACACTGATTGTCGGGTCAGTTGTGAATTATGTGATAGGTCAGCTCGTAGAGAAAACCGGTTTATCGGGTACTGATCGGGTATTAGGGATCTGTTTTGGTGCGTTGCGAGGCGTATTAATTATTGCAGCCATCTTATTTTTCCTTGACTCTTTCACCGGCTTCTCTAAGTCTGAATGGTGGCAACAATCTGTTCTGATCCCACAATTTGGTACAGTAATCCAATGGTTCTTTGAATACCTGAAAGGTTCGTCCAGCTTCCTGCCCAAATTGCCAATGTAGGGCTATGCGGGCATCTATAGAGGAATAGAGGAAACATGTGCGGTATTGTCGGTATGGTCGGTTTCACCCCGGTCAATCAATCCATTTATGATGCGTTAACACTGTTACAGCATCGTGGTCAAGATGCAGCTGGTATTGTTACCATTGATAGCCAGCATGCATTTAGGTTGCGAAAAGCAAATGGATTGGTCAAGGATGTATTTGAGGCACGGCATATGCTAAGGCTGCAAGGCAATGTAGGGATAGGGCATGTGCGCTATCCTACTGCTGGCAGCTCTAGTGCTTCAGAAGCGCAACCTTTCTATGTTAACTCACCTTTTGGTATCACTTTGGCACACAACGGTAATCTCACGAATGCCGTTGAGTTAAAAAGTAAACTCTTTCAAGTTGCCCGTCGTCACGTTAACACCACCTCTGATTCAGAGGTGGTGCTTAATATCTTAGCCAGTGAATTAAATCGCTTTGATCACTATCCGTTAACACAAGATGATGTTTTTTCTGCAGTCAGTGCACTGCATAAATGGGTTCGTGGGGCATATGCCTGTGTTGCGATGATTATCGGTAACGGTATGCTCGCATTTCGCGATCCGAATGGTATTCGTCCTCTCGTGCTAGGCAAACGGTTGCTTGATGATGGTCGGCTTGAGTATATGGTGGCATCAGAAACGGTGGCACTTGATGCAGTTGATTTTGAATTTGTCCGTGATGTTGCACCAGGCGAGGCTATTTACATTACCTTCGATGGTGAGCTTTATACTCAGCAGTGTGCTGAAAATCCGCGTACCTGTCCGTGTATTTTTGAGTTTGTCTATTTTGCTCGTCCAGACTCGTTCATTGATAAAGTTTCGGTCTACAGCGCACGTGTACACATGGGGCAACGTTTAGGTGAAAAAATTGCCCGTGAGTGGCACGATTTAGATATTGATGTAGTCATCCCAATCCCTGAAACCTCATGCGATATCGCACTTGAAATTGCGCGTATTTTAGATAAACCTTATCGTCAAGGGTACGTGAAAAATCGTTACGTTGGCCGGACGTTTATTATGCCTGAGCAACAAATGCGTCGTCAGTCAGTACGCCGTAAGCTCAATGCAATTAAGTCGGAATTTCGTGGTAAAAATGTACTGCTTGTAGATGACTCGATTGTACGTGGTACAACATCGGAACAGATTGTCGAAATGGCGCGTGAAGCAGGTGCAAAGCGTGTGTATTTTGCCTCTGCAGCACCTGAAATTCGCTTCCCAAATGTGTATGGTATTGATATGCCAAGCCCACATGAATTAATTGCATATGGGCGAGAAGTGCCTGAAATTGCTCGTATGATTGGTGCTGACGCACTGATTTTTCAAGATTTAACCGATCTTGTGGCTGCGGTACAAGAAGAGAATCCTGAGATCAAAGAGTTTGAAACTTCGGTATTTAACGGGGTGTATATCACCCAAGATGTTAATCAGGGCTATTTAGAGTACCTTGACTCTTTGCGTAATGATGATGCAAAAGCACAATTACACATGAACACATCAAGTTTAGATCTGCATAACGAACGCTAATATAGGTGTATTCCTAATCGTTAAAAAAATGCTTTAAAGGGGATCTTAAAGACGATTTTAGAGCTGATTTACAAGTAAAACCTGCCATTAAGTGCTGCAACGGTAACGTTGTGTGGTTACGATGGCAGGTTTTTTTATGGCGGTGATTGATACCGGATGATTATTGCTGCGATAGATTGGAAGTGTCTGTGTGCTAGAAGTCAGGGAATCGGTTGTGGTATAAACAGGCTCTTTTCTTAGAAAAAGTATGTGTTGTATGCCCGCGTCTCACTTATCACCAATGCCGTTGCCGCCACTCGAAATCGTCTCTGATACTCAATGTGCTGTAAAGAATACTGCGATTGAATTTGCGGTTATTAACTATCTTTCGGCACATCAGGTATTGGCTTTATCAGTGCACGATCAGCAGGGGATCTGGAGTGCTCCTGTGTATTATGCGGCCAGTTCAGGGGCTCAATTGATTTTTCTTTCACGTTTAGAGAGCCGGCATGCGCAGGCAGTATTACACAATCCAACGGTAGCATTGAGTATTTATACCGATAGTTGCCAGTGGAATAAGATCCAAGGTTTACAGGGAGTCGGGCGTGTTAGGCTGCTTGAACATGCAGAACGTAAATCAGCGGAAACACAATATCTAAAGCGTTTTAACTTTATTTTGCAGAATGAAAAACTCTTGCAATCAATGGCTAAAGTCAGTTGGTTCATGCTGGATATTGAGCAGCTTTTTTGGCTGGATAATCAGGCCGGTTTAGGTCAACGTGTAGCAATTAATGTTAATTCACCGGAGTATCAACAAGCATGGAACGAACACGTTTAATTGTTGGAATATCAGGAGCAAGCGGAGCAATTTATGGCATTCGTCTGCTTGAGATGCTGCAACAGTTACCGGAAATTGAAACCCATTTGATTATCAGTCAGGCTGCCCGCAGAACACTTGATCTTGAAACGCATTATAGCTTGCGTCAGGTAACAGAACTTGCCGATGTGTACCATGATGTACGTAACATTGCAGCATCGGTTTCATCTGGATCATTTCGTACTTGTGGTATGGTGATATTACCCTGCTCGATTAAAACGCTATCAGGTATTGTACACAGTTATGCTGATGACCTCTTAGTTCGGGCAGCCGATGTCGTACTAAAAGAGCGTCGACGCTTATTATTAGCAGTTAGAGAAACACCTCTACACCTTGGCCATTTACGCATGATGACGCAAGCAGCAGAACTGGGCGCTATCATAATGCCACCGGTTCCTGCGTTTTATCATCAACCACAAACAATACAAGATTTGATCGATCAAACCGTTAATCGTGTCTTAGATCAATTTGAGATTCGCTTACCTACAGATCTGTTTACGCGTTGGAATACACCAGAGTAAGAAAGTGTATTTTGATTGAAAATGATATCACCCCTATAATAGCAACCGTTTGCTACTCGCTTTTAAGCATGGAATTTTTACTATAAGTGCTCGCTGTAAATACCTGAGAGTAAACAGCCTGTACTTAGCATCATTTGCTACACCACAACACAGTTTCTTTCTTTGCGTGCATGTCTATTTAAGGAATCGGTTTATGTCGACGAATGCTCCGTCACCGCACAAAACCCGTGTAAATACAGATTCAACCTCTTATCTTGACCGTTATTTTTTTATTAGTGAGCGTGGTAGCTCTGTTCGGCAAGAGTTAATTGCCGGTTTAACAACCTTTCTGGCGATGGTGTACTCCATCATTGTTGTCCCAAATATGCTTGGCGCAGCAGGTTTTCATCAGGGGGCGGTATTTATGGCCACCTGTTTAGTTGCTGCATTTGGTTCGATTTTAATGGGATTATGGGCACGCCTTCCAATGGCTATTGGTTGTGCTATTTCACTCACGGCATTTACAGCATTTAGCTTAGTGCTTGGCCAAAATATCAGTATTCCTATTGCATTAGGCGCTATTTTTTGGATGGGGATTTTATTTACGCTCATCAGTGTAACCGGTATCCGGCAGTGGATTTTACGTAATTTACCCACCGGTATTGCGCACGGAACAGGTATTGGTATTGGTTTGTTTTTACTGCTGATTGCTGCAGATAGCGTCAAATTAGTTGTCAAAAATACACAAGCAGGTTTGCCTGTACAATTTGGTATATTTACCTCTTTTCCTGTCATTATGTCTTTACTGGGGTTAGCGGCTATCTTTGGTCTTGAGCGCCGTAAAGTACCGGGTGGTATTTTAATGGTGATTATTGCTATTTCTGCACTGGGGCTGGCGTTTGATCCGAATGTGAAATTTAACGGCTTTTTTGCGATGCCAAATTTATCATCTGATAGCGGTTTCTTGTTTGGTCAGATGGATATTATGGGCGCACTTTCACCACTGATCTTGCCAACAGTACTGGCTCTGGTGATGACGGCTGTGTTTGATGCTACCGGTACAATTCGCGCGTTAGCAGGGCAAGCTAATTTGCTGGATAAAGAGGGGCACATTATCAGTGGTGGGAAAGCATTAACGGCAGATTCCGTCAGCAGTATCTTCTCTAGTTTTGTAGGGGCATCTCCGGCTGCGGTATATATTGAGTCTGCTGCAGGTACAGCAGCGGGGGGGAAAACAGGCTTAACGGCAACTGTGGTTGGCGTACTTTTTTTGCTGATGGTGTTTTTATCACCACTAAGTTACCTTGTACCCGCCTATGCAACAGCACCTGCCTTAATGTATGTTGGTTTGCTGATGCTAAGTAATGTCGCCAAACTTGATTTTGGTGATTACGTAGATGCATTATCTGGCTTACTATGTGCAGTCTTTATTGTACTGACTTGCAATATTGTTACCGGCATTATGTTAGGCTTCTCTGCACTGGTTGTTGGCCGTATTGTTGCTGGGGAGTTTAAAAAACTCAATATTGGAACTATCATTATTGCTATTGCATTAGTTGCTTTTTATGCAGGTGGCTGGGCTATTTGATTTAAAGATGATGGTATAGCTAAAAATAACTAAATAAAGAACACAATGTAATATAAGTGAATGAAATCGTAATATTATCAGTACACTTTATCTAATAATAAAGTCATTGTGTTTTGAATTATTGTAATATTGAGATAAAAAAAGGGGCGTAACCCGTTGTTATGCCTCTTTTTTATAGCAATTGGTGTAAAGAGTAAAGTAACAATAAGTCTGATTTAATAACTACTTCTTAGCGTTTAACGCTCTGTATTCATTTTCTGTATATTTAAACAATCGAGATAAGAGATCTTTACTGATCAAAAAGATTAAAACAGGTGGAATAAAGACCATGAACAACACACTGATTCTTGCAACCCAAAAGGGAAGTTGAAAATTAAAAATCAACGCAAAAGTCATCCATTTAACACTATCCCAGGCATCGATCACTAAAGATTCACTACCTGATTGTTTCATCAGGCCAAGCATCAACACCACTAATAAAAAGGCCGTGACGCTAGATACTGTAGGAATCCAATACTTTTTCACAAAATACCTTTGGCTATCTTCAGCATTACCAGTGATGAATATTAACCCAAAGAGTATGCAGATAGCCAAGTATTTCTTTCTAAATATTTCAAATCATGTTTTTTTATTGCGGAATAACGTGATGAAATATGGTATTTCCCAACTTAATAACCTGAGGTGATACAACGCGAAAATTGTCATAAACACATGAAAAACAGCAATTAACTTTATTGTAATACTAGGCTTATTTTTGTGCCTTCTGTTATAAGTATGCTAATATGTTGCATATTAAATCAGATTGTTACCATGTAAAAGAGAGCCCTACCATGGCGCTATATTGAGACTCTTTATCATTAAATGTCTGCTGATATCTTACTTTTGTATAAACATGAGTATGTGTACCAATATTTCCATCAAGCCCTGCACCAACTTGCCAATAGTTTGAGGCCATGTTTTGTTTTAAACCATCGCTGTCTGTGACTAATTGAGCATTGTTATTCATTTTTTGAATATAATTTGCTGAAAAGTAAGGGCGGTAGCTCATATTTTTATTAATATTAATTGTGTCAGAATAAAACGCACTGCCTAAGCGTAGTTGCCCTGTTTGTGTATTCGCTTTAGGTATATTAAGGTCACTACTATTAATACTATTTGCATGATTAAATTGGTAAATAGCTTGTGCTTGAGGTTCAATGTGAAAATGTTGGTAAAATGGAAAATCTTTTCCATACTCTACAGAGAGTAATAACGATGATGCATGTTGAGTAAGGCTATTTTCTGCTTTTGCTGAGTAGTTATTTTTATATCGAATACCTTTACCTACAATATCAATATAATCGTTATGACTCAGATAGCGAGTATAATAACCGCCAATACCAATACCAATGGCATCGACATTGACTCTTCCTGTAAATTGGCCGTCAATACGTTTTTCATCGTATGTTTTATTGTGTGCATGACCAACTTCAAATGTGACACCGGCATAAACAGGTTCTGCAGCATCACTATCATGTTTTAAATCATACCCAATCTGATAAAAGTTAGTATAAGAGGTAAAATCAAACCGATAGTTATTAGTTTGGGTTTTATTCGTAAAAGCACGTGACCACATACGCTGTGTATTTGAGGTGATTATGTGGGGCTCAACAGTATTACCCGTGCGTTCGTGTAGCGTACCGATAGAAAGATAACCATAACTTTGATCAAGATAAGTGGCGAGTAAATAACCTGGTATTGCAGGACGATAGCTAGGTGCTTGCCCTGAATGAGAGTTGCTTTCTGGTGGTGTAATAGGTGGGGTTAGCGGTGGCTTTATAGGCAGCGTCGGTTTTGTATTTGAGGTTGTTGATTTAGCAGGGATCTCATTTTGCAAATAGACATTATTACCATGACGATGCAATAAATACTCATATACACCTGCATATACAGGTGCAGCCAGTGCGTAACGGGCCGTGTTTTCATGATTAGCTTGAATGATATTAATGCCATCACCATGAGTATAAGCACCTTGGCCACCTTGGTTATGAACATAAATTTTATAATCACCACTGATATTTTCTGCTACGATTTTTGATGTTTTTGACTGATCATTACCCAGTATTGTATTAAAAAATAACGAACCATTACCTGATAATGCTTGAGTTTGTAATGTAGGATAATCAGAATCGTTTTGCATGAAGACGAGATTACTATGATCAAGGTGTGTATCAGTTATATTTGAATTTCCATCAAGTAATAACTGGCTATTTCCCATAATATTAGCTGTTGTTAAGTTTTGTATATTGCCTGAAAATGTTGATTGATTATTTAAGTGTAGTGTTGTGATACTGTCATTATCACTACGAATATCACCTGCTAACTGAGTTTTTTGATCAGCATTTAGTATTACAGATGTTCTATTATTTGGGGATACACTATGAACATCCATGAGTCCACCACTGACATTCATAGCCTGATCATCTTGCATATTAATAATATTACTCCCACCGATAGCATGAATCAGTGTGCCTGTTGAGCTGATAATATTATTCGATGAGTTAATGATAGACGCACCTTGATGAGCAAAGTAGACATGATTGTTATTTCCGCTACCAATTAAATGGCTATTTTTAATATTAACAACTGAGTTTCCAGCAAAATCAATGACATTAGCATTTGAACCTTGGGTTTGGATTTTATTATTTATATCATGTTGAGTGATAGAGAGTTGAGCTGAGTTGAGTTGTATAGCATTACTGTGATCACCATAAGTATCAATAGTGATATTATTTAAAGCAGTTTTTGCACCAGAGGATATATTAATCCCTGCACTGTGTTTTCCTTCCGTGGTAATAGCTGAGTTATTAAAATCCCCCTGACTTTGGCTAGTTTGGTTAATACCAACAGCAAATGCACCTTGTGTATGGACAATCAGATCTGTTGAATTAATACTCGCCCCTTTTTCAGCACTATAAATACCGTGTGATGCAACCCCTTGTGTATTTATTGTTGTGTGGTTTAGGGTGATTGAGGAGTTTGGATTAATAGCACTGACACCATTAGAATTACGGTTTGTTGTGGTAACAGAGAGATTATGAGCAGTTAACTTTCCTTGTGTTGCAGCGAGTGCGCCATAAGAGTTATTACCATTAACAATGAGTTTAACGTTATCAAGCCGTATTGATGAACCACTATTCTCTGAGCTAACACCATAAGAACCTACGCCATCAGTATGAATTGCCCCATTATTGAAAACAGCATGCCCTTGATTCATGACACGAATACCTAGCGAGTCATCCCCTTCTGTTGTGATAGATTTTCCATCTGCAATCAGTGAACTGTTTTCACCATTAACCTCAATACCATATTGGTTTTTTGTTATTACATCATTTGATAAATTAACATTTTGACCACTGGTTATATTAATGGTTGAGGTTATTGGTGCTGCAATAGCTTGAGAAACAGAGAGTGCAATCAACGAAAGTGTCAATGTGGTATGCTTTATCATAAAATAGGTTCAATAGTGATTTTTTTGTTATTTAAACATTTTATTGAACCCTCGTTTATGTTGAACTGTATCAATTAAATGGTTTGATTATTGGTAACTGGCTGTTTTTAAAAGGCATTATATGTTTCACGTGATACACTATTCATTATTTAGACATAATTGACAATATTTCAAACTCACTGTAAAGGTTGATAAAAACAGCGCATAATAACATTGATATGATCGTTATCATTGAATGCTAAATAAGCCGTATATCATGTTAAAAAGCAGTACTCGTTACTATGTGTATTACATGATTGAGATAAAGCACCAACAGGCAGGTTATAAATCAAAAAATTGAAATGCATCGAGGTATAATTAATAATAATGCATTAAAAGCATTAGTCACCAGCCCCGTTTTTAAAGTAAAAGTCGTGCGAAATAAAAAGGGAAAGGCGATTATCAGCGTAAAGATAAATCAGGTAAAGGGTGGGAAGCTAACCGTAAGTTACGTTAAACGTACTTTACGATTGTCTTTCTGTTTTTAAAACAACAGATAAAAATATAACGCTAACATACATTATGTTGTTATCAAGAAAAAGAGAGAGGACGTATTGGCAAGATAACTAAAGAAGAGTGTTCCATTATCAGCGAACACGGTGAGCATAATACTCATGCTCACCGCAAAACACGGTTAACTCAATATTTTCTGTGCCCAATGAATACCAGAGCGGTATTCAACCGGTAATAATACGAATAGATGACTCAGTGCTGTATTAAGCGCAAAAGCATTCGGGTGTGTCATATTAATATGCCCAAGTTTACGGCCTTCGCGTACGGATTTTCCATACCAATGTAACCGAGCTAAAGGTACAGAAAGCCACTCTTCATTCAACGGCGTGCCAATAATATTAACCATCACCGCAGGGCTTGGTACTACAGGAGTATGTAACGGCCAGCCTAATAATGCGCGTAAATGCAACTCAAACTGGCTAATCGATGCACCTGCTTGTGTCCAATGGCCGCTGTTGTGTACTCGTGGTGCTAACTCGTTAATCAGCAGTTGATTGCCAACAACAAAGCACTCCATAGCCATAACCCCGACATACTCAAGGCTCTCCATCAAGCTGCCGAGCATCTGCTCTGCTTGGTGTTGCAGTGCGACGTTGGGTGTTGATAAAGCAACACTGGCACGTAGAATACCATTTTCATGTAAGTTGTGGGTGAGTGGATAAAAAACCTGCGTACCATCACGTCCACGTGCACCCACTAATGACACTTCGCTATCAAACGGGATCATCTGCTCAACGATACACTCACCATACATATCATCAGGAATATTGCACTGATCATCAGCCTGCATAACTCGCCATTGGCCGCGTCCGTCATAGCCTCCTTTACGCCGCTTGACGATCAGTTTCTCACCTAATTGAGCAATAATATCTGGCCATTGCGTTGCACAATTGAGTGCACACCAAGGTGAGGTAGCCAGTTTTAGCTGATCAATCCGCTGTTTTTGCGTAAATCGGTCAGCCAATAATGGAAAGGTATCATGGTTGATAAAACCAACATGTTGCGAGAATTGTCGCGTTAGAGCGGTATTGGGCCATTGCTCAATTTCAGCAGAAATAATGGCATTATCAGGTAAGAGAGGGGGATGATCATCAAACCCAAAGGGTGTGACAACAACATTCATGGCTGCTCCTGCTTGTTGCAGCATATCACCGAGTTGCCCATTACCTAATACCCAGATTTGGTTCATGCCTGATCCCTCGGGTCAGGGTTATTTAGCACCGCTTCGGTTTGCGTATTTCGCCATACACTAAGACGTTGATGAAGATTTTCATCGTGTAATGACAAAATTTGTGCCGCTAACAAGCCTGCATTAGCAGCACCTGCCACGCCAATTGCTAAGGTAGCAACCGGAATCCCCTTTGGCATCTGAACAATAGAAAGCAGACTATCCATACCATTGAGAGCTGCACTTTTTACAGGCACACCTAATACAGGCAATAGTGTTTTAGCCGCTAACATTCCAGGTAGATGTGCAGCCCCTCCAGCACCAGCAATAATCACCTGAAAACCTTGTTTGGCAGCCGTATCTGCAAAGCTGATTAACTTATCTGGTGTGCGGTGTGCTGAGATAACCTCAGTATGAAAAGGAATCTCTAGAGTTGTGAGGATCTCAGCGGCAGCTTGCATGGTTGCCCAATCGCTTTTCGAACCCATAACAACGGCGACTTTAGGTTGCATAGTGGGTGAACTCCTGTAATGGCTATGGGAATGAGAATAGCGGTAGTCGTTATTGGCTAAAATGCATATCTATATTGCGTTGCGGGTAACAATAATAACATGAAACCACTTCTAGGGAAACGTTTGCGTCATTGAGAAATAAGACATTTAACACACTGTTGTATTGGTAGGATTAGGTTTTAACAAGATAACTCGTATAATAAACTCCCACCGAGTAATCATAACTATAGATGATGAGAATGAGCGAAGAGAGTACAGCACAGTTTGCCGATATCCGCCCTTATCACGACAGCGAAGTGGCTACCGTATTAGCTAATATTTTGCATAATGATGAGTTTATCAACGCAATTTGTCAGTTTCGTTTTCCTAAAATAACACGCTGGTGTGGGTGGCTTTTAAAACCGGCTGTGCGTTATTTTTTACAGCAACGTGTGAGTAATATTCGTTCGGTACGGGCTTTTCAAGAGCAGGTTGAAAGTTACATGCAGCGCATGATCAATACGACAACAGACGGTGTAACTTACAGTGGATTAGAGCATCTTGATGCTAACAAAGCGTATTTGTTTATTTCGAATCATCGTGATATTGCAATGGATCCTGCACTTGTTAATTGGGGGTTATTCCATCACGGTCGTGATACGGTCAGAATTGCGATTGGTGATAACTTATTGCGAAAACAGTATGCCTCAGACATTATGCGGTTGAACAAAAGTTTTATTGTAAAACGCTCGGCGAAAGGTGTACGTGAAATGATGGCCGCTTTCAGTGAGCTTTCCGCTTATATTCGCCATTCACTCGATGAGAATCAGTCTATCTGGATAGCACAAAAAGAAGGGCGAGCAAAAGACGGTAATGATCAAACTGATCCAGCAATTTTAAAAATGTTTTACATGCACGGTAAAAAACAAAAAATTGAGATGGCCACATATTTTGCGTCACTCAATATTGTACCTGTTGCCATCTCCTACGAGTATGATGCCGGTGAAGTGCAAAAGGCTGCGGAATTAGCTCAAAAAGCCCGCGGTGAAACGTATGTAAAATCAGAGTTTGAAGATCTCGACAGTATCGTCAAAGGCATTGTGGGCTATAAAGGGCGGGTGCATGTCGCATTTGGGCCTGTAATGCAAGAGAGTGTAGCATCGGCAGAAGTCTTAGCAGAATGGGTCGATCAACATATCACTGAGCAGTATCATCTGTTTCCATCAAACCTTTTAGCAGCAGGGATCACTGAAGGGATCAGTGAGCAAAAACAGCGTGAGTTCAATGAACGGATGCAAGCTGTACCCGTAGAGCTACGCGAAAGAGTGATGCAAAGTTATGCGCTGCCAGCTCAAAAACAGCGATTACATGTACAACTGCCCGCAAGTGAGTAATCACAAAAGAAAAAGCAAATAGTAGGCTTATACAACATGTAATGACATGATTATACTCAATTATATCGTTATATCCTCTTTTGAGAATATGTTGGGCATTGGTCTGCCCAACATTTAATTATGAGCATAAGAATCGTGAAACGATAACGTTTTCATACATACCCCTTCAGGGCTGATATGTAAAACAGATCCTTGGTGATACCAATCACCGAGTACGATACGCTCTCCTGATAACTGTTGTTGTGAGGTTGACTCACGCAGTTGCACAGCATGAATAGCAGGCCGGTGAGTATGCCCATGAATAAGCCGTTGGATATGGTGCTGCTGCATCACGGTGATAACCGTATCAGTATTAACATCCATAATATGTTGGCTTTTTTGCTGATTATGTGCTGTGCTTTTATTGCGCAAACGAGCACCAATATTGCGTCGCCAGCACAGAGGAAGCCAACGAAACAGTTGTTGTAACCATGGCTGATGCACACGTTGCCGATATTTCTGGTAGGCAATATCATCACTGCAAAGTGTATCACCATGCATAATGAGTGTTGGTATACCATACAGATCAACCACATATTCAGAAGGTAACAGTATCATTCCTGATTGACGAGCAAAACGTTTTCCGAGCAAAAAATCTCTATTTCCGTGGATAAAATAACAAGGCGTGCCTTGCTGATGCAAACGCAATAATGCGTCAGCTACAGTGTGTTGTAGCTCTGTATTATCATCATCACCAATCCAATACTCGAAGAGATCGCCAAGAATATACAGTGCGTCAGCCATAGGAGCTTGCTGTTGTAAAAAAGCAAGAAAACAGGCCGTAATGTCTGGTTGATCTTCACTTAAGTGGAGATCAGCAATAAAGAGCGTTGTCGGTACGATAAATAGATTCCCCTGCGGTTAACAACAAAAGACAAAGCAATAAAATAGCATGATAAATATCAGAATAAAGAAAGGGATGATAAACATCCCTTTATATTCAGAGTAACCCTACAGCACGATACATTAATAAATGCAGTGATACTGATTATTGTGATGACGTTACATGAAAGGGATTACTGAGCGTTGTAGCCGATATTTAATGGCTTATTCGCTCACTGTCACGCTATTGATCAGTACTTCATCACGTGGTACATCTTGGTGATAACCAAACGTACCGGTAGAAACGTTTTTGATTTTATCAACCACATCCATACCTTCAACCACTTCTGCAAACACACAATAACCCCAACCATCACGGCTCTCTGAACGGAAATTCAAAAAATCGTTATCAGCAACGTTGATGAAGAACTGGGAAGAAGCAGAGTGCGGATCCATAGTCCGCGCCATTGCAACAGTACCACGCTTATTCTTTAAGCCATTGTTAGCTTCGTTTTTGATGCTGGCTTTGGTGGTTTTTTCATTCATGCCAGGCTCCATACCGCCACCTTGCACCATAAAACCATCAATCACACGGTGGAAAATCGTGTTGTTATAAAAACCTTCACGGCAATAGTCTTCGAAGTTCTTCGCTGTGATCGGAGCTTGCTCATGATTTAGTTGTAAAACGATATCACCGTAGTTTGTGTGTAGTGTGATCATGAAAACCATCCTAAAGTAGGTAAAAGTGTAACAGCATAAAAGGCAAGCCTTTACGCGTAACGGGTTAAATACTGTACCTGATGCCGGAACAAAGGCTCAGCTTAGGCGCTGATTGTACCGAAAGCGGCTGTTTGGGCAAATGAAAGCGCAATCAATTACGGGGAAATTATTGTCTATATGTACCGATGAACGGTGATTTCCCCTAGGTACACTTGCATTAGTTGCATTTTATCGGTTCAATATCCGCTTCTGATTATCAGTTTTGGTTATCATTCTACAGGCTAACTTGGTACTACACGATGCTGAAGATTTACAACACGCTGACAAGACAAAAAGAAGAATTTAAACCTATTCATGCAGGAAAGGTTGGCATGTATGTCTGTGGAGTAACCATTTATGATTTATGTCATATCGGTCATGGTCGTACCTTTGTTGCCTTTGATGTTGTCACGCGCTATTTGCGTTATCTAGGCTATGATCTGACATTTGTCCGCAATATCACTGATGTTGATGACAAAATTATCAAACGTGCGGCTGAAAACGGTGAGACCTGTGATCAGCTCACTGAACGTTTAATCGGTGAAATGCACGCTGACTTTGATGCCTTGAATATGAAGCGCCCAGATCTTGAACCGCGAGCGACTCAGCACATCACTGAAATTATTGAGCTGGTGCAACGCCTGCTTGATCGTGGCCATGCTTACGTTGCCAGTAATGGTGATGTGATGTTCTCCGTGGATACTTTCCATGATTACGGAAAGCTATCTCGTCAAGATGTTGAGCAATTACAAGCCGGTGCGCGTGTTGATATTGAGGAAGCTAAACGGAATCCGGTTGATTTTGTGCTTTGGAAAATGTCTAAACCAGGCGAACCTACTTGGCAATCACCGTGGGGCGCAGGTCGTCCGGGCTGGCATATTGAATGTTCAGCGATGAACAGCAAACAACTCGGTGAGCATTTTGATATTCATGGCGGTGGTTCAGATTTAATGTTCCCGCACCATGAAAATGAGATTGCACAGTCTTGCTGTGCGCATGATACCCCTTACGTCAATTACTGGATGCATTCCGGTATGGTGATGATTGATCGTGAAAAAATGTCAAAATCACTCGGCAACTTCTTTACCATTCGTGATGTATTACAACATTATGATGCAGAAAGCGTGCGCTATTTCCTGATGTCAGGCCACTATCGTAGCCAGTTAAATTACAGTGAAGAGAACTTAAATCAGGCACGTACGGCACTTGAGCGTTTATATACCGCATTACGCGGTGTGGATAATGCAGCATTACCGGCTGGCGGAGAGGTTTTTGTGGCCCGCTTCCGCGCTGCCATGGATGATGATTTTAATACACCAGAAGCGTATTCAGTACTCTTTGATATGGCGCGTGATATTAATCGCCTAAAAACAACCGATATGGCAGCAGCCAGTGCATTGGCTGCGGAATTGCGTCAACTTGGTGATGTTCTTGGCCTGTTACAGCAAGATTCAGAACTGTTTTTGCAAGGTAATACTCAAGCCGATAACGGTAATGAAGTCGCTGAAATTGAAGCGTTGATTAAGCAGCGCAATGATGCTCGGGCAAGTAAAGACTGGTCTGCGGCTGATGCCGCACGTAACCGCCTGACTGAAATGGGCATCGTACTGGAAGATGGTGCGCAAGGCACAACCTGGCGCAGAGCGTAACTGTTATCGCTTATTGCGAGACAAATTTTTATTATTTCTACAGCTATAGATAAGCGGGAGTAAGACTCCCGCTGATTTTTTATCTTTTTTTAGGAAGAGCAGCACCGCAAAATTTGCAGTGTAGCGCATCAGCATCATGCCCAGTTCGGTGGCAGTGATCACAGCGTAACCTGTCTTTGTTTTTCTGTAACTCTTCCGTGAGTTGTGCAGTGAGAATGCCTGTTGGAACAGCAATAATCGAATAACCAATTAATATCACTAATGAGGCGATGACCCGACCCAGTGGTGTATGCGGCACAAGATCACCATATCCTACCGTTGTTAGCGTAACAATGGCCCAGTAGATCCCCATTGGAATACTGGTAAAGCCATTTTGCGGCCCTTCCACAACAAACATTATGCTGCCAAACAGACAAACCATCAGCCCGACCGCACCAAAAAAGACCAGCACTTTACGGTGGGTTTGTATCAGACAACGCCAAAGCAGATTGGCCTCTGACATATAACGAACAAGTTTGAGAATACGAAATAGCCGAAACATGCGCAGCAGACGCAACATTAAGGTGTACTCTAAGCCTGGAAATAGCAAAGAGAGATAAACCGGAAGAATAGATAACAGATCGACAATACCATAAAAACTGCCAGCATAGCGTAGGGGTTTAGGTGAACAATAGAGCCGTAAAAGATACTCTAAACTAAAAATGATACTAAATCCGATTTCACACCAGATAAACCATGTGTACCAATACGATTGTTGCGTCAGTGTGGAACCAATAATCAGTACCGCAACACTTAAGAGAACTGAAAATAACAGAGCTAACTCGACGATACGGCCAGAGCGATGCTGCGTATTAAATAAGATGTTATATAAGCGATGGCGATATTTTTTCGGTGTTAAATGTTGGCAATGGGGTGAAGAGGGGGGATGTTGCAAAGATGAGTTATCAGGCATAAAAGTAGCTCATACAGGTTGCTTGTGTGTTATCAATAAAATACAAGCTACTTGATGCCGGAAACGGCGGGCTAATGCAAATTAACCCGCACTAACTGCTAAATACAGACAAAAAAGAGTGATTAATCGTGATATTTTTCACATGCTAGTAATGTATTTTGCATCAAGGTCGCGACTGTCATCGGCCCTACACCACCCGGAACGGGTGTGATCCAAGCCGCATTCTCTTTTGCTGTTGCAAAATCGACATCACCGACAACTTTTCCATTCGCTTGGCGGTTAATACCAACATCAATGACTACTGCACCCGGTTTAATCCAATCACCGGGAATAAAATGCGGTTTACCGACAGCAACAACCAGCAAGTCAGCACGGCGCACATGGCTTTCTAGATCGCGTGTAAAGCGATGGGTTGTGGTGACGGTGCATCCAGCAAGCAATAATTCAAGTGACATCGGGCGGCCAACAATATTTGATGCACCAACCACGACCGCTTCCATCCCGTAAGTATCAATTCCGCACTGCTCAATCAACGTCATGATCCCCCCAGGGGTACAAGGGCGTAAGGTTGGAATACGTTGGCACAGACGGCCTATTGTATAAGGGTGAAAACCATCAACATCTTTATTCGGGTGAATTCGTTCAATAATTTGGGTGGTATCAATATGCTCAGGTAATGGTAGCTGAACTAAAATACCATCAATATCAGGTGCTTGATTGAGAGTGTCAATTAAATCAAGCAGATAATCTTGCGTTGTTTCTATGGGCAAATCATATGATTGAGATATAAAGCCAACCTCTTCACAGGCTTTACGCTTTGAACCCACATAGATTTGTGAGGCGGGATCTTGCCCTACTAGCACAACCGCTAGGCCGGGAGCGCGTTTTCCTTGCGCGATGCGTTGTTGTACTCGTTGCGCGACTGTTGTGCGAACTTGCTGCGCAATCGTTTTCCCGTCAATAATCATTGCAGTCATTAGACACACGATCCCTTACTAATTTTCAGAATGCATATTGTGTCAGAAACAACTAAGAGTGTCAGTAGACATCATGCAGGAAAAGTGGCGGGAAAAGTAACGAATGAAAAGTAACAGAATTGCTGTGATTTTGAGCGTTTGAACCCCTTGATGCTAAAAACATTTTGACTCATCAGCCCATCTCAGTATAATTCAAATCCTATTAAGTCAGGTGTTCGATACAGAGCAATGACATTAGTCGGTGAGTAGCGCAGCCCGGTAGCGCAACTGGTTTGGGACCAGTGGGTCGGAGGTTCGAATCCTCTCTCACCGACCACTATTCAATAGTGAGTGCACCCTTAGCTCAGTTGGATAGAGCAACGGCCTTCTAAGCCGTGGGTCACAGGTTCGAATCCTGTAGGGTGCGCCATTGAATATATATCAATATATTATATTGATATGATAAAATTAGCTAAAATCTCTATGGTGGCTGTAGCTCAGTTGGTAGAGTCCTGGATTGTGATTCCAGTTGTCGTGGGTTCGAGCCCCATCAGCCACCCCATTCTTTTGTCCTCGTGTTATCTATTTTTCCAATCATCTATTTATCTTTTTTTATTCCCGTATCATTATTATTTTATTTTTTCCTTTATTGCGATGATTTTTACTGTTTCAGCCTTTTCATATTAATACTTTGTTAATTATTTCTTTAATGATTTTATTAATATCTTCTTTTTTAGATCGTTCATTAATGAAAACTCTCTGATTATGTATCAGTTCATCATTTTCTACGATAAAAAAAGAGAGGTGATTATCCATCATCAATATACTGATTGAGCTTGGTTTTTGTTTTGTTATTTTAATTTTGTCTTGAATAATTCGTCTTAAATCTGATGTTAGATTCGGTTTGTCTGAAGATATCATTAATATATTGTCAGAGTAGATCTCTGGCAGGGTTCTATTTTGTTTTTTTTGTATTGTTGAATTGTAGTGAATAGTAATAATAAAGAGCACGAATACAACGAGCAGGCTAAATAGCAATTGTAATAGTGTTGTTTTATATTTGTCATGATGAGCCTGTGATTTGATGCTACTCTGTGTAGCATACATAGGGATATCAACTGCGATATTATTATCGTTTTGTGTGTTTTGTGTAGATGATGGAATACCGTTTGCTGCTGAGTATTTTAAGGCAATTTCATGAAATGGTATTGTTTTTTTCATATCAAGATAGAGTGGTGTTACGACATCAGATTCAAGCCTATAACCTGTTTTTGAAATGGTTTTAAGCCATTTTTGCTCTTTTCCGTTATCACCAATTAATGATCTAATATTACTGATAGCTTGAGTAATAGAACTTTCAGCCACTATTTTTCCTGGCCAACATTTCTCTAATAAATGCTCTTTTGATAATACATGACCTGCATTACGGGCTAATTCGAGCAGTGTCATGTAATCATGCTTCCCTATTTTAAACTCTCTATTTGACTCTGTGTCTAATAATAACGTCTTATCTGAGCTTATAATAATATTTCTTATTTGATAAGTATTCGTCATTATATAATACCAAGCTTGAAAAGAATCTGACTGAATTTTTATATAAATTCATATTAAAATCCAGAGTTAAATTTGAAATTTCATAAAACCTTAATTGATAGTGGTTTTTATATAATGCTAATTTTTATTTTATTCATTTTATTTGCATATTCGTGTGTGTGTGTTTTCGAATATACGTCTATTATATATGCTGTTATTTTTCATCTAAATAGAGTATGTTTTTGATATTGCAATAGGTATTACTTAGGGTTTTATACTGTAAGTGGAGATGTTGTAAATGTAGTTTTTAAACAAGACTTACAGCAATTTTATTTCTAATTTATTTCATACTAAGAATCGTTTACAGATATAGAGTGGTGTTTTTAAAAAAATGATGAAAGAATAATAAAATATATATGATAAAGAATGTGTGGGTATACTAGATAAGTAAAAAAATTAACGTGGCACGCTGTATAGCAATGCCACGGGTGTCAAGGACACCTTCGCTTGCTGCCGGGAGAGTGATGTAAAACCACTCTCTCTGATAAAACGGTCTTTTATCTATGATATAGGCGTGTAGTAAGGCAGTTCTACACATTAATATGTTTCTGTTATAGCAGTTTTAATCTCCATTATTTAGCTTAATCATCTTAATAATGTGACTTAATGTTAATTTATGCGAGATGTTTTGCACTGTAAATGTGTGATTATGTCAGCTGCATTAGTGAGTTTGTCAGATGTGCAACCTAGAGCAGGGAAATGTTGATCTGTAGCAAAAAAAGCTTGCTATAAAATACGTATAATAATGATAATGATAATCTATCCTATTTAAATGTTGGCGATTGCAATGAAAACACTGGCTGATTTGAGTGTGGGTAATAAAGCGCGAGTGGTAAATATGCAGCGTTTAGATCGCCCATTACGTAAAAAATTAATGGTTTTGGGGGTCTTACCTTCAAGCGAAATCAATGTGGTGCGTTTTGCTCCACTGGGTGATCCTTTGCAAATTGAAATTTGCGGGGTGAATATCGCGTTACGTTTAACAATTGCAGCGGGTATTGATGTTGAGGTATTAGCATGAATTTTTCCTTATTAACGGTAGGAAACCCTAACAGCGGTAAAACATCATTATTCAATGGGTTAACCGGTGCTCGTCAGCAAGTTGGTAACTGGAGTGGGGTTACTGTTGAAAAAAAGGTAGGATCATGCAGTGTTGGTGAGCATAAATTGCAAATTACTGACTTGCCTGGTGTATATGCGTTATCAGGAGATAATGTTGATAGTGGCAAAGATGAACAATTGGCAACGATTGTGGTTGAGTCTATTCCTGCTGATATTATTTTAAATATTGTTGATGCTTCTGCGTTAGAGCGTAGCTTATATCTGACATTACAATTAATTGAGACTGGTCGTCCTGTTGTTGTAGTGGTAAATAAAACAGATGCTCTTGATCGTAATCGTCAACAATTAAATGTGCCATTATTATCTCAAATACTTGGCTGCCCTGTATTTGCAATTTCAGCGCATAACCAACGTCAGGTAAATCGCTTTCGCAGTGAACTTGCTGATTTACTGATGCAAGGTGTGACACCTTCTACACTTCGACTAGATTATGGTTCAAATATTGAGTCTGTGCTTGGTGAACTTGAGGTATTGTGCCCACTCAATGAGCAAGCGAGTACTCGATCATTAGCTCTGCGCTTACTTGAAAGAGATCGGTTAGTTGAAAAGCGGTTAGATGCTGAACAGCAACATATTGCTAATCAAAAAATTATCCAATTAGAGAATGTTGTTGATACTGATTTACAAATTGCCGATGTGCGGTACAGCTTTATTCATGCGCAGTGCCAGAAAGTACGTAAACACATTGGTATTGTTAGTCATAAAACTAGTGAGAAAATTGATGGTATTGTCTTGAACCGTTATCTCGGTTTGCCCATTTTCTTATTAGTTATGTATTTGATGTTTATGTTTGCCATTAAAGTGGGTAGCTCCTTTATTGACTTTTTTGATATTTCAGTTGGTGCTTTACTGGTTGAGGGAACACATCATCTTTTTGATGGCGTACTCCCTGTTTGGCTCGTGACATTATTAGCTGATGGTTTTGGTGCTGGTATTCAAACGGTAACAACATTTATTCCGGTGATTGGATGTTTATATCTGTTTATGGCCATGCTAGAAGGCTCAGGCTATATGGCTCGTGCAGCCTTTGTTTTAGATAAATTAATGCAAAAAATTGGTTTACCAGGGCGTTCGTTTGTGCCTTTAGTGATTGGTTTTGGCTGCAATGTGCCTGCGATTATGGCAACCCGCACACTAACACAAGAGCGTGAGCGTTTGTTAACAGTAATGATGACACCCTTTATGTCTTGTGGCGCTCGTTTACCTGTTTATGCGCTGTTTGCGACAGCATTTTTTCCACATTCGGCACAAAATATTGTTTTTGCTCTATATCTTGTAGGTATTCTAGTCGCTATTTTTACAGGTTTGTTGCTGCGTAATACACTGCTGCCTGGAACAAGTGAAAGTTTTGTTATGGATCTTCCTGATTACGAGTGGCCAACATTACGTAATGTTGTGTTGAAAACATGGCAAAAACTGAAGAACTTTGTTTTTGGTGCGGGTAAAACCATTGTTATTGTTGTTGCTGCTCTTGGATTTTTTAATTCGTTAGGCGTAGATGGATCATTTGGTAATCAAAATACTGAACACTCTGTATTAGCTCAGATAGCCAAAAAAGTGACACCTGTATTAGCACCCATTGGAGTAGAAAAAGAGAACTGGCCAGCAACTGTGGGAATTATTACAGGAATTTTTGCTAAAGAAGCTGTAGTAGGGACACTAAACGCGTTATATAGCGGTGAAACAGCCACAAACAACAGTGACTATAATTTATTGGCTTCATTTAAAGAGGCTCTACTAACAATTCCTGAGAATTTGTTGAGTATTAATTTAGCTGATCCACTGGATATTAATGTGGGTGATACATCTAACCGTGCAGCAGCAGCAGAAGCGCAGCAGGTTAATGCATCAACATTTGATAAGCTATCACAAAATTTCTCTGGCCCTGCTGCTGCGTTTAGCTATTTATTGTTTGTGTTGTTATATACACCTTGTGTTGCAGCTATGGGGGCATTTGTCCGAGAGGTTGGGCGTAATTGGGCACTATTTGTTGCTGGCTGGACCATGCTTCTAGCATATGTAGTGGGGACTTGGTTCTATCAAATTATGCATTTTTCATTACATCCAGCAAACAGTATCTTGTGGTTGAGCATTACAGGCGGTTTGTTACTGGCAGTGATGGTGATATTACGCATAATGGGAAAAAATCAGCAACCGCGTGAGGTAAAATTAGTATGATTTTACAAACATTACGAGAAGCATTACAAACTCAAGGGCGTTCTACTCGTCGTGATTTGGCTAAACAATTTAATACCAGCGAAGAGGGTATTGATGCGATGTTGCAAGTTTGGTTGCGCAAAGGTCGAATAGCGAAAGAGACGCAATGTGTGTGTAGCGGCGGGTGTTGTGGTGCGAGTGAAGAGGTTTACTATCGCTGGTTAGGCGCTGATGGTATTTCGATTGTAGTCAAACACTAAGTGTAATGACCAAACTACTTTGCGCCAATGAAGTGTAATATAAACTTAAACGCCAACGGAAAAGACTTGCGTTGGCGTTTTTTGTGACTTTATGTTCTCTTATCTTATGTCTCTATTTTTATACTAAGATTTTTAGTCAGCAGGGACAAAATTAGCTAACTGTTTTAGTTTTTCAAGCAACAGTAAACTCGCTTGTGTTTGTTCATGAACACTACGCAGTTTACTGGCTAAATGACCCCAAATCGGTGCAGGCCAAACAGCATCTTGTTGGAATCGAGCAACATGGTGAATATGCAATTGAGAAACGATATTACCAATTGCTGCAATATTCAGTTTATCGGGTGTATATATTTGTTCAATGATCCGTGCAAGCGAACTTGACTCTTGCATTAGCTGTATTTGCTCTGCATCAGTTAACTGATGGATTTCTTTAATATTATTTCGTTGAGGAACAAGAATAAGCCAAGGTACATTACTGTCTTTACTCAATAACACCTGACATAGCGGAAAAAAACCAAGTGTAGTGGTATCAGCAAGCAGTTGTGGATGTAATACAAAATCTGAATGTGGCAGCATTACTATTTTATTCCTTAACGGGAAAGATCTGTATAAGCATAACAAGTTTATAGCCCAAGTTCTGCCCCGTTTGGGGAGTTTAATAAGATGAGCGATATGGTCTGCTTTAACTTATTTAGTTTACGTAACTTTGTGTATCACAAATTAAGTTTCCACTCTTCTAGTGGTATAGGCCGACCAAAATAGTACCCTTGTGCTTTTTTAGCTCCAAGTTGCTTTAAGCGAGACGCTTCTTCTGCATTTTCAACACCTTCAGCAACTAAGGGAACGTGGCAACTATTAGCAAGTTGAATGACGGAGTTGATGATACGATCACTGCCTGCACTATTGAGTAACCCACTAACGAATGTTCGATCTATTTTTAGACAATCAAAGGTTAACTGGTGCAAGTGCGCTAAACTTGAATAACCACTACCAAAATCATCTAGCGCAATTTTTACACCGATGTTGCGTAATATATGCAACCTTTCTTCAATAAAATGAAAGTTTTCAATAAGCATAGACTCAGTCAACTCTAGTGTGAGATTAGCCGGATTAAGTTGACTGTGTATCAGTGCTTTTTTTACAACAGCAATAAAATCAGTTTGGATTATTTGTCGTACAGAGATATTAATGTGCAGTTCAAAATCAGTTGGCCACTGTTGATATTTAATTTTATCCGCAATTGCTTTACAAGCATGCATTAATGTCCATGATCCAATAGGTAAAATTAACCCAGATTGTTCGGCAATAGGAATAAACTGATCAGGGCTAACAACCCCCAATGATGCTGATTGCCAGCGTAAAAGCACTTCAGCACCTACGGTTAACCCTGATTTTAAATCAACAATAGGTTGATAATGTAGATATAACTCATTGTTTTCTAATGCGCTGTTTAAGTGGGTGAGTATTTGAGTGGATAGCCCTACATTATCAGCCAATGTTTTATCATAAATAACACCCGTGTTTTCGCCTTTTTTCTTTGCGGCCAAACGTGCAATATTGGCTTGAATATAAGCATTGGCTAAATCAATAACTCCAAACGGCTCAAGTACACAACCTATATTGGTAGTTATCAGTACATCATCATTATAGATTTGGAGTGATTCGGTAAAAAGAGCTAAATAGCATTGTAAGCTACTGTCAATCGTAGGATTTGGATCAACATAGACCAACATAAACCCATTGTCAGAGCTTTTTATAACCAATATTCTGTCTGATATATTCTTAGCAAAGGCTAATAATTTTTGTGCAACAACACGATATAACGCATTTAAACTCTCATCTCCCATACTGTTTTTAATTGCATCAATATTATTGATACTCAGTAGTAATAAACCTTGTAGTCTATTTTCTTCGGATGATAAATGAGTTTTTAACCACTGCTTTAATCCAGCTTTGTTGAGTAAGCCTGTATTTTGGTCATGCTCAATGAGGTGTTGTTGTTGATTAAATGCATTAGACAATGAACTCGACATGTCATTGAAAGCATCATTGAGTCGTCTAATCTCTTTGAGTTCGAAACGGTCGTGTTTAACAGGTTGCCATTTTTGTTGAGTCAGTAAGCGTGCTGTTTTGGCAACATTCATAATCGGTGTGGTAATTTTTGAAAGTGCAAACCATGTTAAAGTAACGCCACTAGCAAAAATAGCAATAATCCATAGCAACATCTCTTCTCGATCACCGTATAAACCACCAATAACCTCACTTTCTGGCACAATGACAACAACTTTCCAGTTATCAAGTTGAATAGCTTGGCCTACGCCCATCATGCGTAAAAAGTAGGTTTCTCCTTTTATTTTAAAAGTATATGAACCTGATTTATTTTGATCAATAAAAGTGGCCGCAGCTCGTACTCGTGAGTCTGCACTGGTATTTGGAGTTAATAAATTTGGGTTTTCCATTGAAGACAAATCAATAATTGCGTTTTGTTGCTCTATTTTTTCGTCAGTTGAGTGTGAGATAATCTGGTTATTTTTATTTAAAATCAATACGATGGAGTGATCATTTGTAGCAGTTGTTTTTAAGTATTGATTAAACCTATTTAGTTTTATATCTGAGGTAACAATACCAATAAACTGATTGTTTTTGTCATAGGCAGGTGTTGAGTATGAGATTGTAATACCATGATGTGTGTGATAGTCATAGTATGCATTGCTCCATAATGATATTTTTTTTGCTGCACTCTCTCTATACCAAGGGCGTGTTCGTGGATCATAACCTTTAAACTGACTTAGAATAGGTGACTGTATACTCAGATCAGTAAAAAAGCGTAGTTCATTGTCTGTATTACTGTCTTTTAACGTGAGTGCATATTTGTTTTTCACCATTTCACGGCTAATACCTACATAGTTACCATTATGTGTACCTATTGCAACAAAGCTCAACTGTGGTGTATTTGGAAAAAGATCATGGATTGTATTATAGAGTGTCGGTGAGAATGATATTAAATTGTGGGTGTCAATGTTATCAGTGGCATGAATACTCATGGCGATAACAGTATTAGCTTGTAGTGGTGCTTTTAAATAATTATCCAGATCATCGCTAACTAACTGAGCACGTGTTGATGCTATTTTTTCACTTAGCTCTTTGACCATTTCGCTTGCATTGCGATACTGTACGAGCATTGATACGCCAAGAATCGCACTTATTGCGATAAAAAAGAGTAGGGTAATAACCAGCCTTAATGAGAGAGAACCGGATAGCTTCATAGATTAAATACAGACCAAGTGAATAATTATTTAAAATTCGTAATGACGTAGGTGATATTGAGAAAATCAAATGCTAAATATTAATACAATATAATAAATAAACCATAACGGATATTGTTAATACAGAGTAACAATATCAATGTGTTTCAATGCGATATAGAATCTAATGAATAATAAACTATAATGGAAAAAATGCGACATTATTATTAATAAGAGTATCAATGAAAATATCAATAGCAAATGAAAGGTATAAAAATAACGTGTAAGCAAATGGTTTTATATATAGGTAAGGCTGGATCTTATTAGGGTTTTGTTGTGGTAAAAAGCAATTAGTCATATATAAAAATACACAACTAATTGCGCATGCGATATAAAATGCTGAATTACGATATCATCTTAAAAACTAATCTGTTAAGACACTCGTTATTCAGGTTTTACAACTGCTGTTTCAACAATCATATCTAAAATCCAGCGTTTAGAAGAGGCATCAGCAGCAGGGTTGGCTACATCAAACTCTTTAATGCGTAAGCGATAAGACATACCAGGCTCAGGCTCAAAACCTTCGATAGTGCCGTAGTAGTTACTCCACGGTGCATCTTTTGTTTCTCGGATTTGTAGACAAGTTTGTTGTGCTACGCCAGTGCACGGTTTGCGATCAGCAGAAACATAGATAAACTTAGTCACACCATCAGCCATAGAAGGCTGTTGGATAAACTGATATTGCATATTGCCATTACTCAGTGTCAGTGTATTACCTGCTACTTTCACTGCAGGTTTGCTGTTGAGTAGTTCAGTAAAGGCTTGTTCACGCTGCATGGCTTCTGGTGGGCACATCATCATTGTTGCTGCCATACCTTTAACAATGAGGTGGCCATTTTCAACGCTAACCATTCCCATCATACGGTTACACCCTGCAAATGCAGCCATACGACCATCTTTGACTTCAAAAGTGGTTGGTTTGATATTGGCTGATGTATCAGCTTGCTGCCAGTTACCTTCAATATTTGGAGGGGTAGACACTGAACTACAACCAGCAAGAAGGGCGCTAACAGTCAGTAAAGCTAAGGCATGAGTACGCATAAAAAAAGTGACACTCCCAAAGAAAATAATATGCACAGTGCAGTTTTGAACTCACGGTGATGTTTTTAGTGAGTAAAATAGTGTAGTAGCCACTAAAAATAGCAATAAATTGGCTCTATTTCAGCCTTTATTGGCATAATTAGCCGAATTTATGCGTGCTAAAGTCAGTCGCCTTTATCGATGATACAAAGATTGCGAAAAGCCATATTGCGTATTTTTTGTTCACTTATCAACGTGGCAATTGCAAAATTACAGATCATCCCTATTATAGTTCGGTTTTTATTGATGTTGGAATTTACATGACTCGTGAAAAAAAAGCCGCAGGGCATGTACCAAAGTTTACTCTCTCAATGCTACACCCTCGTTATTGGCTGGTGTGGTGTGGATTGTTTATTGTCGCATTACTGGCTTTTTTGCCGCATAAATTGCGTGATGCTGTAGCGGGTCGTATAGGGCGTTTTGCCGGAAGAAAAGCAAAAAAACAGCGCCATAGAGCAGAGATTAATCTGCGATATTGTTTTCCACATTTATCTGATACAGAACGTAATGAGCTTATAGACAACACTTTTTCGACTGCGGCACAAGTAATGCTGGCAATGACTGAATTGGCTATTCGCAGCAAAGGTTTTCTTGACTCTCGTACACGATTTATCGGTTTTGAGCATGTTGATGCAGTTAAGGCCAGCGGTCGAAACATTATTTTTATGGTTCCTCATGCATGGGCAATTGATTTTCCTGGCATCATTATGGCATCGAAAGGCATGCCTATTGCAGCAATGTTTAATCCACACCGTGATATATTAATTGATTGGATATGGAATAGAGTACGTTTGCGTTTTGGTGGCCGATTACACACAAGACAAGATGGTATTAAAGCATTTTTAAGCTCTGTGCGTCAGGGGTATTGTGGTTATTATTTGCCTGATCAAGACCATGGTGCAGAGAAAAGTGAATTTGTTGATTTTTTCAGTACTTACAAAGCAACGTTACCTGGGCTAGGTAAGATGATGAAAGTCTGTAATGCTGCCGTAATCCCACTATTACCGGTTTATAACAGTAAAGAGGGAATATTTGAGATGCATATTCGCCCAGCAATGGATGATTTGCAAGAAGCCGATAATGTGACTGCGGCACGTAGAATGAATGAAGAGATTGAGCATTTAGTGATGCCAAACCCTGAGCAATATATTTGGATATTGAAGCTACTAAAAACCCGTAAAGAGGGAGACACTAGCCCCTATTCAGATGATGAGCAATAAACTAAAACTTGTACTCACCCGTTAAGATAACCCTACTTTTACGGGTACTAAACTATTGTTATTTTGATTATGATGTATTTATGATTACGCGGCGATTTTCAACGTGGCTTTTGGCCTTTGTGTTTTTAATTTTATGTTCGTCTGCTGTGGCTGTTGAGCACTCTGACTCTGTTGTTTCTAATACAAAACTTGTCTTTAATGCAGCAGTTGCTTCGGAAAAATCAGCTATTTCTACGACAGCAATATATACTAAAGCAATTACTGAAGCGAAAACGCCAGTATATGCAAAAATAGCTGGCCATGAAATGCAGGTGTTGACATTAAACAAAGGTCAAAGCATTGATATTAATACGGTGAATAATGGTGATTATCAAATTAACTTTGGTAATGCTTTTGCTATTATTCATCAGTCAGATTTAAATATAGTCAAAAAAGATAAGATTGATCGTTTATTAGATACGATGTTATTACAAGAGAAGCAAGAGCAACACCGTGCTTTAGATAATATCATCACTAAATCTGCTGTGCCAATTTATAATGAAATATCCTATAAGCCTACTGTTTTTGCTTATTTAAGTGAAGGGCTACGTTACCCTTTTGTGGATAAAATAGAAGATAGTAATAACGTGTCATGGTATGTTATTCGAATTGCCGGAGAAGTAAAATATATTAAAGCAAGTGATGTTGAGCTTGATCACGGCATTGCAGTATTAACTTTCCACCATATATTGACTAATCAAGAAAATAAATTATTTCGACATACCTCAACAACAACATCAGATGTTGCATTCAGTAATCAGATGGCCTATTTACAACAGGCTGGTTATCAAACAGTGAGTATGGAAGATCTTGAAGGATATATTAAGGGTAAAATTAACTTACCAGCCAGAGTTGTGGTATTAACGTTTGATGATGGGTTAAAATCAGTCTATAAATATGCTTATCCTATTCTAAAGAAGTATAAATTTAAAGCGACTGCATTTATTATCTCATCACGGATTAAGTACTTCCCTCAACCCTGGGATGCTAATTCATTACAATTTTTGAGTTTTCAAGAAATTGATGCAATGCAAGATGTATTTGAGATAGAGTCACACACGCATTTCATGCATAAGCGTGTATTAAGACATCCAGTATTGTTATCAAAATCATATCATAATATTTATCGTGATTTTGTACGCTCAAAGAAAGTGTTACGTAAATACAACTATCATGTTGATTATTTATCATATCCTTTTGGTGGTTATAATAAAATGGCGATTAAAGCTGCAAAAGAGGCAGGTTATCATTTAGCGGTAACAACTGAGCAAGGAAAAGTAAAACCTAATGATAATCCATATACGCTAAAACGCTTGTATGTTTTCCGTACTGATCCAGTACAAGTTTTTGCTGATAAAATTCGCAATTAAACAATGCCGAAAGAGAGACGATAGAAGTAATAAGATAACGGGTGTATTAGAGTAGGTGATAACAAGACCCTTATTTAATAAAAAAAGCCACGATAGTTTCGTGGCTTTTTTACGTGATAAAGAGATATTTCTGTATAAGTGGTATTTCACATTATGTAAAACCACACAATACGATAGGCTACCGCCTGTTTACTTTATAAACACATTACTCAACACGCAAAATACGGCAAGTATTCGTGCTGCCAATAGCACCCATCTCATCACCTTGTGTGACCATAACCAGATCACCAGTCATCAAAAAGCCTTTATCTTTTAGAATAGAGACCGCTTCTTTTGCTGCTTCATGGCCTGAAATATGGGTATCAAACAATACCGGTGTTACCCCACGATACAGTGCAGCTAAATTGAGGGTTGTTTCATGGCGTGACATAGCAAAAATTGGCTTACCAGAACTGATACGTGACATCATCAGCGCAGTACGACCAGATTCCGTCATGGCAATGATAGCCGTCACACCCTGCAGATGATTAGCGGCATACATGGTTGACATCGCAATAGTTTCTTCAACATTGTCGAAGGTACGATCCATACGGTGGTTAGAGACATTGATGCTTGGCATCTTCTCTGCACCTAAGCAGACACGTGCCATGGCTGCAACAGTTTCTGCTGGATACTGGCCTGCGGCTGTTTCGGCTGACAGCATGACTGCATCAGTGCCATCGAGTACGGCGTTGGCAACGTCCATTACCTCTGCACGGGTTGGCATCGGGTTGGTGATCATGGATTCCATCATCTGGGTTGCGGTGATCACTGAGCGGTTCAAGCTACGTGCGCGGCGGATCAGTTTTTTCTGTACGCCAACCAGCTCTGGATCGCCAATCTCAACACCTAAATCGCCACGGGCAACCATCACAACATCAGAGGCTAGGATCACATCATCCATGGCTTCATCAGTTGCCACGGCTTCAGCACGTTCAACTTTAGCAACAATTTTAGCATGGCAACCGGCATCGCGTGCTAAACGGCGAGCATAGTTCAGATCTTCCCCTGTACGTGGGAAAGAGACAGCCAGAAAATCAACATTGATTTTAGCTGCAGTAATGATGTCAGCTTTATCTTTTTCTGTCAGAGCTTCTGCAGACAGACCACCACCGAGTTTATTGATGCCTTTATTGTTAGAGAGTGGGCCACCAACGGTTACTTCGGTGAACACTTTTAGCCCTTGAACATCGAGGACTTTCAGTTGTACTCGGCCATCATCAAGCAGCAAAATATCACCGGGTACAACATCATTTGGTAGACCTTTATAGTCAATACCAACGTGCTCTTTATCGCCTTCACCTTTTGGTAATTCGGCATCTAACAAGAATTTATCACCTACATTTAAGAAGATTTTACCCTCTTTAAAGGTAGATACACGAATTTTAGGGCCTTGAAGATCGCCTAATATCGCAACATGTTTACCCAGTTTTGCTGCCAGTTCACGCACTTTATTTGCACGAGCAAGGTGATCTTCTGCTGTACCGTGAGAGAAGTTTAGACGAACAACGTTAGCACCGGCGGCAATGATTTTTTCAAGATTATTGTCGCGGTCAGTTGCGGGGCCAAGTGTGGTAACGATTTTGGTTCTTCTGAGCCTTCTGGACATGGATAACTCCGTTAAATAGTCACTGTACGGTATGCCAAATATGGCAAAGAACACCGTAATGGTGAACAGAAATGCAATAATGCACATGCACAGTATGATACTGATATGAAGAGAAAGACTGTGCGGTAATCTTGTACCTAATTATTAACTTATTATCGCACTTTCGATGAAACCTGCATTAGTTGTTTCATGCTGTTTGTGTGTAATAACGACATTTTTTATGAATAATCATTCAGTGGGCTTTAGTTATATCAGGCTTATGCCCCTTTTTCAAAGCGCGAGTCACGCAGGGCCTCTTTTACCCGCTTGAGGTTATCACGGAATTTAGCTCCTCGGCGTAATGTGAAGCCGGTGGCAAGTACATCAATAAGCGTCAGTTGTGCAATGCGTGAGGCCATTGGCATATAAACATCGGTATCTTCAGGAACATCGAGTGTTAAAGCAAGTGAGGCTTCACGGGCTAACGGTGAATCTTCAGAGGTAATCGCAATGACAGTGGCTTCATTTTCACGGGCTAACTGAGCAATTTCAACCAGACTCTTGGTTCTGCCAGTATGCGATATCAGCACAATGACATCGTTTTCGTTTACGTTCATACAGCTCATGCGTTGCATGACAATGTCATCAAACCAGATAACCGGCACATTGAAGCGGAAAAATTTGTTCATGGCATCATGCGCTACGGCAGCAGATGATCCTAAACCAAAAAAGGAAATTTTCTTCGCTTGTGTTAATAAATCAACCGCACGGTTTACTGCATGCGTATCTAAACTGTTTTTGGCCACTTCCAGACTGGCCATAGTCGATTCGAAAATTTTTGCAGTATAGGCTTCTGCTGCATCATCCTCTTCGACATTACGGTTTACGTAGGGTGTGCCATTCGCCAAACTTTGGGCGAGGTGCAGTTTAAAATCAGGGAAGCCTTTGGTATCTAAACGGCGACAAAAACGGTTTACCGTTGGTTCACTCACATCCGCTACTTTCGCTAACGTGGCAATGCTTGAGTGAATTGCCGTTTGCGGTGAAGCAAGAATGACTTCAGCCACTTTTCGTTCTGATTTACTAAAGTTCTCTAGGCTTTTCTGGATTTTGTCCAGTGTGTTCATGCGAATACCACGTCATGTTTTAGTGTTACGAAAATCCCTGTATCTCTCAATAAAATCACGAGAGTGTGTTGGAAATATACTACCAGAGGTGGGGGCTTTACAGCGAGTCAACCTATGAATGTTCGTACTATTTCATCAGAATATGATTAAAGTCTAAAAACCACACCGTTGCATAAGCCGCTAATTATCTGTTTATTTAGAGATTATTCCATTGCTTCTGAGGCTAATATTAGCGTATTTTCCTTGAATTAGTTTCTTGCGTAAAATAAGTTGCTTAGAGGGTATAGTAAAAAAATAACACCACGAGCAACAACCAGTTTGAGGACAACATAATGGTATCAAAAGCACAAGCCTGTGATCTGGTTCTGTTTGGAACAAAGGGGGATCTGGCTCGTCGTAAACTACTGCCTTCTTTGTATCAACTAGAGAAAGCAGGGCTGTTACACCAAGATTCACGGATTATTGGTGTTGGCCGTGCCGAGTGGACACAAGAAGAGTATGTTGATTTTGTTCACAATGCGCTGATGACCTTTCAAAAAGAGGCGGTTGATCCTGCTGTGTGGGGAACATTAAGCCAACGTCTGCATTTTTGTAATTTAGATGTAAATAACGAAGCTGATTTTGCACAATTAGTGGCACTAGATAATCACGCAGAACGTGTGATGGTGAACTATTTTGCAATGCCACCATTAACTTATCCTGCCATTTGCCGAGGGTTGGCTGCGGTAGGCTTAAATCGCCAGCCTAATCGTGTAGTGATGGAAAAGCCAATTGGTACTAGTTTGGCTTCATCCCAAATTATTAATGATGGTGTAGCTGAGTTTTTTGATGAGTCTCAGGTGTACCGCATTGACCACTATTTGGGTAAAGAGACGGTTCTGAATTTGCTGGCATTGCGCTTTGCTAACTCAATTTTTGCTTCTAAGTGGGATAATCGCACGATTGACCATGTGCAGATCACCATTGCTGAAGAGGTGGGTATTGAAGGGCGCTGGGGCTATTTTGATAAAGCAGGCCAGATGCGCGATATGGTGCAAAACCACCTGTTGCAGATTTTAACCATGATTGCGATGTCGCCACCTGTTGATCTGACATCTGACCGTATTCGTGATGAAAAAGTAAAAGTTCTGCGCGCTCTGCGCCGTATCGATCATACCAACGTGAATGAAAAAACGGTACGCGGCCAGTATACGGCGGGCTTTGTGCAAGGGCAGAAAGTTCCGGGCTATCTGGAAGAAGAGGGCGCAAATAAGAGCAGTGCGACCGAGTCTTTTGTCTCTATTCGTGTGGATATTGATAACTGGCGTTGGGCTGGTGTGCCGTTTTATCTGCGCACGGGTAAGCGTTTACCGGCAAAATGTTCTGAAATTGTGGTGTATTTCAAGAATCCACCATTAAACTTATTTAGCGATTCGTATAAAGATCTTCCACCGAATAAGCTGACTATTCGCTTGCAGCCTGATGAGGGTATTGAGATTCAGATCCTCAATAAAGTGCCAGGTCTTGATCATAAGCACCGTTTACAAACTACAAAGCTGGATCTGAGTTTTAGTGATACGTTCAGTGAAGAGCATATTGCTGATGCGTATGAGCGCCTGTTGCTAGAGGCTATGCGCGGTATTCAGGCGCTGTTTGTTCGCCGTGATGAGGTAGAAGAGGCGTGGAAATGGGCTGATTCAATTATTCAGGCATGGGCGGCAGATAATGAGCCACCAAAGCCGTATCAGGCAGGAACATGGGGGCCGGTAGCCTCTATTGCGATGATCGCCCGTGATGGCCGCTCATGGAGTGAGTACGCATAACGCTCTGTGTTTATTCAACAGTGGCATTTTTACAGTATCAATATTATGCATTATATAAAGTTATGCATAATACAGTAAGAGTAAAAGTGTCACTTTACATGATATTGAGTGGTTGTTTTATGCTTATGTCCATTAGAGATAAGGATTCATTATGTTAACGGCTAGGCCGCAATGGTGTGAGTTTTCGTCAGCAGAAGTACTCAATCAGCAATTAGCTGCACGTATCGTTGAAAGGCTACAACAGGGCATTGCCGAGCGGGGCGCTGCCAGTTTGGTTGTTTCAGGTGGGCGTACACCAACAGGGCTATTTCGTGCATTAACACAGGTTGATATTGATTGGTCTTGTGTGTTTATCACGCTGGCCGATGAACGCTGGGTAGATGAGCATGATGAGGCTAGTAATGAGAAACTGGTTAAAGCGCATCTGTTGCAGGGTTATGCGGCGGCAGCGACGTTTTGTGGGTTAAAAAATAGCTGTGCTACGCCGTTTGAAGGTGCAGATCTGGCTGCCGATCGTTTAGCCGGTTTTCCGCGTCCGTTTGATGCGGTGATTTTAGGAATGGGTGATGACGGGCATACTGCGTCACTGTTTCCTGGTGCTGATAATCTGGCGGCAGCACTGGATATGGATTCAGGCAAAGTCTGTATGGGGATGACGCCGTTAACTGCGCCATTAGACCGTATTACGCTGACACTGCCTGCGTTGCTTGATAGCCGTCAGATTTATGTGCATGTGGTCGGAGAGGGCAAGCGCAGTGTGTATGATGCGGCTATGCAGGGTTCTGATGTGAATACGATGCCGGTACGGGCAATATTGGCGCAAACGCAGACTCCGGTTTCGGTATTCTGGACTGCATAAATGCAGGTGCGCCTGTCTATCAGGCTGGTTTGTTGTGTAGGTGTTGATATGAAAAAAACAGCAACTTTGTACGCAGGCCAGTGCTTATTCCAACGCGTTTAAGAGTGTTATTGAGGGATAAGAGTATGGATAACAAGAAAATCTCGATTATCGGTTTGGGCTGGTTAGGCATGCCACTGGCTATGCATCTACAGTCAGCCGGTTATGCGATAGTGGGCAGTAAAACAACGGCAGACGGGGTGGCAGCGGCGCAGCTAAGTGGTATCGAAAGCTACTTACTCAACCTTAATCCGCAGATTGAGTGTGATGATACTGATCTCGATACGCTGCTGAACGTTGATACTATGGTGGTGAATATTCCGCCTGGCCGTAAAAATTACCGCGCACAGTTTTATCTTGAGGCCATACAAAACTGGGTTGACAGCGCACTGGCTAATCAGGTTAAGCATCTGATTTTTATCAGTTCGACCTCGGTGTACGGTAAAATATCGGGTGAGGTAAATGAATCATCAGCGTGTTATCCGGAAACTGGCTCTGCACGTGAGCTGTATGAGCTGGAACTCTGGTTGCATGGCTTGCCCAATATACGGATAGATGTGCTACGCTGTGCAGGGTTGGTGGGCCCCGATCGGCATCCGGGGCGTTTTTTAGCCGGAAAACAAAATCTGCCGGAAGGTGCGCAGGGTGTGAATTTGGTGCATCTTGATGACTGCATTACGGCCATTTCACGGCTGATTGAGTGTCGTTTACCGGAAGGGCGAACCTACAATTTGTGTGCGCCAGAGCATCCCATTCGTTCGGTATTTTACCCGCAGATAGCGAAAAATCTGGGGCTTGATGCGCCCACTTTTTTGCCCGATCTGGCTGGCCGTTCGCGGATTATCAATGGTAATAAAATCTGCCGTGAGCAAGGGTTTACGTATCACTACCCAGACCCGTTCACTATGCTATTTTAAAGCATACTGTTTTAAATCATATGATGTGAAACAGTGACTTACTGATACTGCTTATAGGTGAGTGAACAGTAGGTGATGAGTACGAGAGACAAAAATCCCCAGACCTTCGATTAAAAGATCTGGGGATTTTTTTACGGTATTGCTCTATGAGATCGAGCACTCAGATAGCTTGAGGGCTCAAACATTGCACGGTACATTTTACGGTATATAGCAGCTTATACCGCTGTTAGCGCCAGTATTATACTTGGCTTGCCCACAAGTCATACTCATCAGCGTGATCAACTTTGACTCGCAAGATATCACCGGCTTTTACATCGGTGACACCGTTGAGATAGACAGCACCATCAATTTCCGGTGCATCGGCCATACTACGGGCTACCGCACCTTCTTCGTCAACTTCATCAACAATGACCATAATTTCACGGCCGATTTTGCTTTGCAGGCGCTGTGCTGAGATCTCTTGTTGCAGCTGCATGAAGCGATTCCAGCGATCTTCTTTGATCTCTTCAGGTACTTGCTCAGGCAGTTCATTTGCGGCTGCACCCTCTACAGGGCTGTACTTAAAGCAACCTGCGCGGTCGATTTGTGCTTCACGCAAAAAATCGAGTAACAAGTTAAAATCTTCTTCAGTTTCACCGGGGAAGCCAACAATAAATGTTGAACGTAGTGTTAACTCTGGGCAGATTTCACGCCAGCGTTTAATGCGCTCAAGCGTACGCTCAACTGAACCTGGGCGTTTCATCAGTTTTAGCACTTTCGGGCTGGCATGCTGGAGCGGAATATCCAAATAAGGCAGGATTTTTCCTTCTGCCATTAATGGGATCGCATCGTCAACATGTGGATATGGGTAAACATAATGCAAGCGTACCCAAACACCGAGTTTAGCTAGTTGCTCACACAATGAGAGCATACTGGTTTTTACCGGTTGGCCATTCCAAAAACCGGTACGGTGCTTAACATCAACGCCGTATGCCGACGTATCTTGTGAGATCACTAAGATCTCTTTTACACCAGCTTCCACCAAGCGTTTTGCTTCATCAAGTACCGCACCAATCTGGCGGCTCTCTAAATCACCGCGCATAGACGGAATGATGCAGAACGTACAACGGTGATTACACCCTTCTGATATTTTCAGATATGCATAGTGGCGCGGCGTCAGTTTAACGCCGGTTTCAGGCACAAGGCTAGTGAACGGGTCATGCTCAGGTTTTGGCACATATTTGTGCACATGGCTGAGCACTTGCTCGTAACTGTGCGGGCCGCTGATTTCAAGCACTTTTGGATGCACTTCACGGATTTGGTCCTGCTTTGCACCCAGACAGCCGGTAACAATGACCTTGCCGTTTTCGTTTAATGCTTCACCAATTGCCTCAAGCGACTCTTGAACGGCGCTATCGATAAAACCACAGGTGTTTACAATCACCATGTCCGCATCTTCATAGCTAGGGACAACATGATAACCTTCAGTGCGCAGCTCAGTCAGAATACGCTC
This sequence comes from Plesiomonas sp., assembly GCF_051652165.1. GTDB lineage: Bacteria > Pseudomonadota > Gammaproteobacteria > Enterobacterales > CAMTGL01 > Plesiomonas. The sequence goes on along the minus strand of NZ_JBOFTR010000016.1, from coordinate 266,306 downwards.
AGAGTCGACCAAATTTTTCGGACAACCCAGTGACACAAAACCAATACGTTTTTCGCTCATAGTGCCTGTTCAAAAACTCATCAAAAAATGGTCGCGATTATAGCGTTAAGTGGCATAACAAGCTACCTAAACACGCAAGTGATCGACTTATTCATCGATAGGTTTTGATTAATCTTCTATTTTAACAGAACAATGACCCGCAGTTACTTGGTTTTTACCATGAGTTTTTGAGTGATAAAGTGCCATGTCTGCCTGCTGGAAAACGGTATCAAAATGGCTATCAGCTTTAGCAACACATGTACCTAATGAGATTGTTACCGCATGTTTTCCTATTGGTTTGTCTGCAATAGCTTGTCGTATGCTTTCTGCTCGAGTATTGACTGCACTTTCATTCGTTGTATAAACAATCAGTACAAACTCTTCACCGCCCCAGCGGATCAGTAAATCATCCTGACGGGCATTGTTTTTAATTCGTTCTGCAACCGTTTTTAATACCTGATCGCCAGCATAATGGCCGTAGGTATCATTGATTTTTTTGAAATTATCAATATCAATAATAATAATACTGTAACGCTGTTTAAGACTTTTTTGTTTAGATAAAAAATAGTGTCTATTATAAAGTTGTGTTAATCCATCAGTATATGCAGAGTCTTTTAGTTTTATATATGAGTGAAAGAGAACAGTAGATATGAATGATACAAATAGACTAAATAATAAATTAAATAATGTATTAAATGATAATGCTGAGTAACTTAGATGGTATGTTTCTTGGTTGCATAAAATATTCATTTTAAGCCCTGACTGGCTTAAATAAATATTTGAGTTATACTCTTTATTAAATGCATTTATTTTATCTTTAATAAAAGAGGGTGATAGGTCCACAATAACAACAGCAGCGAGTTTATCTTTAAAGAAAATCGGCATAAAGATACTTTGCATTTTTTTTAAGGAGTAATCTTCTGTATATATCTCTGAGGTTCTTATGTCACAAGTGATAAAGCTATCATCAAATGATTCAGGAAGATTTAATGTATTAATAGCATTAATATAGGTTGATTGCTTTATTGCGGCTTCCATAAATTCTTTATAATAAGTTTTATAAGGAAAGAAATAAGCATAATCACCATTTTTTTGAATGAGTGATAATGAAATAATATTATTGTCACTCTCTTTTTTTAATTTCTCATTGATTTTATTTAAAGTTGATTGCAATAGCGGTATTTTTGAGTTGTTATTTAATATAATCAATTTTGCTTTATCGTTATCATTGAGCTCTGTTTTTTTCACCTCAGCAGCATCAATAAAGTCAGCATTTGCATAAACAACATTTAACTTTCTTACTAATGCATACATTTGCATATACTGGGTGTTGATCTCATTATATAACTGATGCATGTAATAAATATGTTCCTCACGTTGAGAAACATAGAAAAAAAGATTGCTAATAGCAAAGACAGTAATAAAAACCAGAAATTTATAACTATTCATACGTGATATTCAATACATTGCATGAGTATTTTTTTTCATATTAATTAATGGCGCATACTGTAATGTGTGTGATATTAAATTAATGTGTAAAAAAATGCATATTTGGCCGCTAATAGTACTTAGCTGGCAATAAAATTTTTAGGAAATTGTGCTGATAACTATTTAGTGTTACGTTGATTTGATTGAAGATGTATAAAATAGAGCACATGAGTACAAAAAATACGTGTTGATATCTATACTTTATAGATAGTGTATGTTTGGTTGGTGAGTTAAAAAAATGCCGCCAGTATACACTGCGGCATTGATTACTGTGTTAGCAATATGGAGACATGCAGACTATACCACTATAAGCGTAATGCGTTATAACATAGGTATTGCACTTATACATGTATCATGAAGATTTTATTTCCAGTGAATCGTATCCACGCCAGCGATAATTGAGAATAGAAACTACCCAACATAATACAAATAGGCCAATAATCATAAAGCCAGCATTACCTAGATGATCATTGAGTTTACCAATGATATCCCATATACCACCGCTCAGTGATAACTGATCCATTAGCAAGCCTAATGCTTCTAACCCGCCAATAAAAAGTGCCACAATCACGGATGCTGCAGTGATTGTTATATTGTAATACAGCTTTCGCTGGGGTTTATTAAATGCCCAGTTATATGCACCGACCATTAACACATTATCTATTGTGTCGACTAGAGCCATACCTGAAGCAAAAAGAGCAGGGAAGATCATAATAGACCAAATAGACATTCCATGAGATGCACCAGCAGTAGAGAGCCCAAGAACACCGATTTCTGTTGCGGTATCAAACCCTAATCCGAATAAAAAACCTACCATATACATATGCCAGCTTTTATTGACAAGGCGAAATGTTTTGGCAAATATTAAACTCATGATACCGCCGCTGGCAGCTAAATTTTCGTTAAATGGCTTACCTTGTTTTAACGCTTGAAAGCTGCGCCAAGTACTGCGCAAGATAACGAAGTTAATAAAGGCCATGGCTAACAAAAAAATAGCAGAAATAGCTGTACCGATAATACCGCCTGTATTATGAAACCAATCCATATGTTGGCTAAAGGTTGTTGCAGTAGCAGCTATAGCGGCTGAAGCAAGAACGACAATAGTAGAGTGCCCTAATGAAAAGAATACGCCAACACCGAATGGGCGTTTTCCCTGTTGCATCATCTTACGGGTAACATTATCTATTGCGGCAATATGATCGGCATCAACAGCATGGCGTAGGCCATAACCCCAAGCCAGTAAACTTGCAGCCATTAGCGCGCCATTGTCTCCAAACTCTATCCATGCCCAGCACCACGCCAACATATTTGCCAGTATCAAAACGAGAATAAGCAGTGAAGCTCGCGTCTGCTGACGCAATATGTTACTAAGTGTCATCTTTATTTCCAATATTAAATTAATGGATTTATCAAAATCCATAGACAACATAAGTCTAATATTTTCGTGATAGGGATACCATAAAATCGGCGTAAAATAGCCAGCATTTTTAGATTTGAAAGGAAAAACTCCCGATAACGAGAAACGCTGTACCGTTATCGGGTTACCTTCTAGTTTAGAGGGTATTAAAGAAAAAGCAGTGGCAATAATTGAGACTGTGTATTTATCAGTAAGTTTCATTCTTAATGTAAAAATTTTTTTCAAATATAGATATTCAATAGATTTAGCTTGCTTGTTCACTCTTTGTTATTGCGAGATCTTAGCTGATTATATTGATTTTACTCAGTTTTGAGTGTTTTAAAGCGCGTTATTTTATTTGTTAGGCGAAGAGCTACTTTTATGATGACAGAAAAAAGAATTTTTTTGTCAGATATATGTATCTAAACATTGACTGGAATGTTAACAAGATGTACATTTCAAACATCTGTTTAATATGGGTGTATGATAATGATCGCCAAACCTGACACCAAAGCACGCATCCTTGATGCGGCCGAACGATTATTTGCCGAGCAGGGTTTTAACGATACATCATTGCGCACAATTACTGCAGAAGCCGATGTCAACTTAGCGTCAGTAAATTACCATTTTGGTTCGAAAAAAGAGCTGATTCGGGCAGTGCTGGAACGCTATCTTGATGTTTTTATGCCTGCAGTAGCAAAGGCATTGCAAAAAGTGCTTGATACGGAAGAAAAGCCTAAGTTAGATAAAGTATTTCAAGCATTTAAAGCCCCATTACTGCAACTTACAGCGTTGCGTCCTGAAGGTGCAACCTTATTTATTCAACTGCTTGGACGTGGTTATACCGATGTTCAGGGGCATTTGCGTTGGTTTATCACTACTCGGTATGGCAATACGTTATCTCTTTTTACTGTTGCAGTAAAACGAGCTAACCCTGAGCTTAATGATGCAGAGCTATTTTGGCGCTTACACTTTACGCTAGGCACAGTAGTCTTTGCGATGCTTTCAAATGTGGCGTTACGCGAAATTGCACTCTCTGATTTTGGCCAGCAGATTCAGATAAGTGATCTTTTTGACAAAATTATTCCTTATTTAGCCGGTGGTGTTGCTGCGCCAAGTTATCACTCAGAGCCGGGCTATCACACAGACATCGCCCAACGACATCAACCAGTGTGTAAAGCTGTCGCTAGAAATATTGGTTAAACCTACCCTAATACCTGTGATAAGGATGAACATCATGAATACTCTGCGCCAGCGTTATCTTTCAGGCCCAGCGTTTAAGGTATTTAAGCAAATTTTGCCGCCTCTTTCAGCAACAGAGCGCGAGGCAATGGAAGCCGGTACGGTGTGGTGGGAAGGCGATCTGTTTTGTGGAAAACCAAACTGGAATAAGCTGCATGCATTGCCAAAACCGAGGTTAACCGCAGAAGAACAAGCGTTTATGGATAATCAGGTTGAAACTCTGCTAAATATGCTCGATGACTACCAAATTGTGCATGAGCTTCATGACTTACCAAAAACAGTGTGGGATTACCTTAAACAAGAGCGTTTTTTTTCGTTAATTATTGGTAAAGAGTTCGGTGGACGCGCATTTAGTGCTTTAGCTAACTCCACGATTGTCACTAAAATTGCCAGTAAAAGTACTACTGCCGCGGTGACGGTTATGGTACCTAACTCTTTAGGCCCCGGTGAGCTGTTATCTCATTATGGTACAGATGCGCAAAAACAGCACTGGTTACCTCGTTTGGCAGATGGCCGCGAGATCCCCTGTTTTGCATTAACGGGCCCAGAAGCGGGCTCCGATGCAGGCAGTATCCCTGATAAAGGTGTGGTATGCCGTGGCCAGCATGAGGGCCGTGATGTGTTGGGTATCCGGTTAAACTGGAACAAGCGTTACATTACACTTGCGCCGGTGGCTACCGTGTTAGGGCTGGCATTTAAGCTGCATGATCCTGATGGCTTATTGGGTGATAAAGAGGATATTGGCATTACTTGTGCACTGATCCCAACTCATCATCTAGGTGTAGAGGTGGGTGCTCGCCATATCCCGATGAATTTGGCTTTTATGAATGGCCCAACATGGGGTAAAGATGTTTTTATCCCGCTAGATTGGATTATCGGCGGGGCGGAGTATGCGGGTAAAGGCTGGCGTATGCTGGTTGAGTGCCTCTCTGCCGGACGCGGTATTTCTCTGCCGGCACTGGGTACGGCTATTGGCCACTTAACAACCCGTACGACCGGCGCATATTCGTATGTGCGTAAACAGTTTGGTATGTCTATCGGGCGCTTCGAAGGTGTTGGCGATGCGATGGGGCGGATTGGTGGACTGACTTATCTGCTAGAGGCATCACGCACGCTGACAACCACGGCACTTGATACTGGTGAAACCCCAGGTATTGTTACCGCGATAGCAAAATATCACATGACAGAAATTGGCCGTAAGCTGCTGAATGATTCGATGGATGTGCATGCAGGGCGGGCGATTCAACTGGGTGAAATGAACTATCTGGGGCACCACTATTTTGGTATTCCGGTTGCGATTACCGTTGAAGGCGCAAATATTCTAACACGTAACCTGATGATTTTCGGGCAAGGCGCAACGCGCTGTCACCCGTTTGTATTAGGCGAGATGGAAGCTGCGGCAAATCCAGATGAAGCAGCAGGGCTGCAGGCTTTTGATGATCTGCTGTTTAAACATATTGGGTTTGGTGTTAGTAACTTTTTCTCAACATTCTGGCAGGGGATTACCGCAGGTAAATTTAGCGCTGCACCGGATGCCAGCCCGCTGAAAAGTTACTACAAACAGCTTAGCCGTATGAGCCGTGCGCTGGCATTAACCGCAGATATGGCGATGTTGGTGCTGGGTGGTGATTTGAAGCGTAAAGAGATGCTTTCAGCACGGCTCGGTGATGTGTTGAGTAATCTGTATCTGGCCTCCGCAGTGCTGAAGCGTTATGAGCAAGAGGGGCGCTTGAAAGAGGATCTGCCGCTGGCAGAATACGGCTTGCAATATTGCCTGTACGAGTGTGGTAAAGCTTTTGACAGCTTCTTCCAGAACTTCCCGAACCGAGTGGTGGCAAGATTACTGCGTACGGCAGTATTCCCATACGGTGTGAGCTACAAACCGGTGAGTGATGACATTGCGCTGACCATCGCTAAGTTGATTATGATCCCAGGTGCGCAGCGTGATCGTTTAACGAAGTTATGTTTTGTCGGTCAGGCGGCTGATGAAGCCATTAATATTGTTGAATCGGCGTTTCAGGCGATGTATGCCGCACGTGGTATTGAGAAGAAATTAGCTGAAGCGCAGCGTTCAGGCGCATTACCACGTAAAGTGGCATTAGAGGCATTAATCACTGCCGGTCTGCAAAAAGGGGTGATTAATGATGCAGAAGCGAAGCAAATGCGTGAAGCGGATGAACTGCGCAGTCGTGCGGTACAGGTAAATCATGTTGATGGTCCGCACCCTAATCCGGCACGTGCCGAACGTGAAGAGGCAGCATAACCGTAATTTACTGACGTTGTAGAGATAAAAAAAGCCCATCGAAAGAGGGGCTTTTATTTTTACTTATTTAGCCGATGACTTAATGCTGATATATCAACCGCAGTGTAATCTTAACACCTTGAATATCAATGCCAAAAGACCACAATCAGCGAACCTGCCAGCGTTAATAGCACATTAGCAATGGCATAGGTACCCGCATAGCCTAGCGCCGGAATATTACTGCGCGAGAGTGAGTTAATCACTTCCATAGCCGGTGCCAATGTACGGGCTCCCATAATTGCACCAAATAGCATAGCACGGTTCATTTTTAGGATATAAGCGCCGAATAAATAAGCGATAATAACTGGCCCAAGGCTGACTAATAAGCCACCTAAAATCATCTGTAACCCGATATTGTCCACTTCATTATTCAAACCACTGCCTGCACTTAAGCCAACACCAACCATAAAAACCATTAACCCAAACTCTTTGGTCATGGTCAACGCTCCTTGCGGCACGTAACCGAACGTAGGGTGGTTGGCGCGTAAAAAGCCGAGCATAATACCGGAAAATAGCAGACCAGCAGCATTACCAAAGCTGAAACTGAACTGGCTAAACTGGAAGGTGACTTGGCCGACCATCAGACCAATGATAAAGAAGCTGCAAAATGCCAGCAGATCGGCCACTTGGCTATGAATTGAGATAAATCCGACGCGATCGGCTAACCCACGTACTCGTCTGGCATCGCCGCTGACATGTAAAACATCGCCTTTATTGAGCACGATAGTATCGTCAATAGGCATCTCGATTTGGCTACGAACGATGCGGTTCAAAAAACAACCCTGATCAGTTAACCGTAGGTGCGAAAGGCGCTTACCGACAACACTATCATTTTTTACGACGATTTCTTCGGTAACAACATGCAAATCAAGAAGATCGCGGTCAAATACCTCTTTCCCTTCACGAAAACTGGGGTCAAGGCGTGCATGGCTATCAGGATACCCCACCAAGGCTATTTCATCACCAATTTGTAATACAGCATCACCATCTGGGCTGGCTAAAATACCGTTACGACGAATACGCTCGATATAGCAACCAGTTTGACGATAAATGCCCAGTTCGCGCAAGTTTTTACCGCCACTCCAATCCACCAATTCAGGGCCAACGCGATAAGCTCGGATAATTGGCAGATACACTTTGCGTTGGCTATCTGGATCTAAACCGCGTTCACGGGCAATTTCTTGTGCACTGGTGACCAAATCTTGCCGCTGTAATTTAGGCAGATATCGCGCAGCAAGGATCAAGCTGACTAAGCCAACGAGGTAAGTGAGTGCATAGCCTAAACTTAAATTACTCAATGCCGTTTGTACTAACTCCGGGTTGGCAATATTGTGCGAGCCACTGAGTAGAGACTCTCGTGCACCAACAAGTACTGGAGTAGAGGTCATCGAGCCCGCTAACAACCCCGCTGTTAACCCAATATCCCAGCCAAGCCATCGGCCTAAACTAAAAGCGATACAAAGTGCACTTATGACTAAGATGAGTGCTAGCAGTAGGTAGTTTTTACCATCACGAAAGAAAATTGCAAAAAAGTTTGGCCCAGCTTCAATGCCTACGCAAAAAATGAATAACATAAAACCTAGACTAAGAGCTTCAGCATTTAGCGTAAAGTGCATCTGTCCGAGCAGTAAAGAGACAACCAGTACGCCAATTGAGTTACCTAGTTGGAGCGATCCCAAACGTAGCTTGCCCAGACATAGTCCGAGAGCGAGTACGACAAACAAAAGCAGAATGTCATTTCCATTGAGCAATGCTGATACGTCGATATTCACAATGTTAATTCTGTTGTCAAATTAAGTGACGAAATACATATTAGCAAAATAATATATTTACCGATACAAGAAAATAGACCTATAAATGTAAACGTAATGTTTTAAAAATGATGAAATTATTTGACGATATAATTTCAATATACTGATAAACATTATGTACATATCATATTTTACATCTAACTTTTTTGAATTGCCTACTTATTTGCTATAAGTCTTGATGTATTACACCATTTAATGATTTTCTAATTAGATGCATTGTGTGTTATCGGTAGAATTAGCCGAAAAGTGTCGAAGGGAGTCGACGTATGCAAAAGTGGAATTGGCGTACTGCTATTATGAGTAGCACGCTATTTTGTATTATTTTTTTCTTTCAAGGCGTGTTGTCGCCACTTAAGCAAACATCAGGGCATACAGGGCTTCTTTTTTTCATGATCCCTGGCATGCTGTCTGCTTATCTTATGCCGCGTGAGGGTTTAGAGCATACACTGTTAGGTACGCTATTGGCTTTACCAGTGTGCACTCTTATTCGTTGGACAACATTCTCTTCCTATATATGTGTTATTGAAATGATTGTCTATTTTTTGGGTGCTGTATTTTGGTGTGGTTTAGGGGCTTTGCTCTCTATCTTTGGTTTACGTGTTTTACAGTTTTGTAAAGAAAAAGATCATTCATAATAGGTAACTTTTCCTATTTTGGTCACTTAGACGGTTATGTTAAATAACACAGCTGAGTTGTAAGTATAAAAAATCAGTATAGAAGAGCATAGATAAACGATCACCAAGAGATAGAAAAAGAGAGGTAAGAGAAGAGAAATAAGAGAAGAGATATAAAAAAGAGAAGATAGGCTGTTTATCTTCTCTCTTTCTATTATTCTGATATTTACGCTACACAGTATAAACACACAGTGTTATATATATTGAGCTGTTGTGTTTTATATATGCAATAACAGTACAATATTAACTTATTCGCTATACAAGTTTAAATGCTCTTTTGCGTAGGCTTCAAAATCTGTACATCCACCAATATGTTCTTGATCAATAAAAATTTGTGGAACAGTAGTAACAGGTTTTCCAACCGTTTTTTCCAGATCTTCTTTTGAGATCCCTTCAGCATGGATATCAATATAACGGAAGCGGAAATCGTCACGTTCTGTACTTAGTTTTTCAGCCAGCTCTTTTGCGCGGACACAGTAAGGACAACCTGGACGACCAAAAATCACGACAAACATACATACTCCTGTATTATGGCTAAAAAGCCACACCAACGTAACGTTTTAATGAAAAATTAAGTGTATTTTACATTTAAAAAAGCACAAACTAAAAATAAGACTAAAGCCTACTTTTAGTACTATGCCAGTGTACAAAAGTTTAATAAAATGGAGCATACCTGTTAATTTAATAGTTTTTACCTATTAATTGGTGTGAGTTATAACTTATTAGCTTGTTGATAACAGTAAATGCATACATTCATCGTTATTAACAATAAGAAGGAGGCTTAATGAAGGATTCACTGATCGCGTTAATGCTAGTTGCTTTACCAATGGCAGCATTTGCCTCGTGGAGTATGAATCTGCACCCGCATAATAAAGAGTCTGTTAGCACATTTCAGTTGCAATCTGAATATATCGCTGAGTCTACTGGGCGTGGTGATCCAGTTGTGCGCACACAGCGTTAGCGTTGATTGCCTTATAAGCCTAGAGTGTGTGCTGTATGATATAACATTACTCATCATCTTTAGCGATATCTGCTGATTTTCCATTTAATACATGCAGTAAATCATGCGGTGCTAACTCAATATCTAAACCACGTTTGCCACCTGAAACTAAAATTGTGGTAAATAACTCAGCACCACTATCAAGTACAGTGGGTAATTGTTTTTTTTGGCCTAAAGGGCTAATTCCACCTACTAAGTAGCCTGTTGTTCGCTGTGCAATAGCAACATCAGCCATCTCTGCTTTTTTTGCACCTAATGCTTTAGCCACTTTTTTTAAATCCAGCATACCCGCAACAGAGACAATGGCTACTGCCAAATTCTTTGCATCCCCGTTGAGGCACACAAGCAATGTTTTATAGACACGTTGAGGATCTATACCCAGCAATGTTGCCGCCTCTTCACCAAAATGTGTGTTATTAGGATCATGCTCGTAGGGGTATAATTCAAACGCAATATGCTGTTTTTTTAATAGAACAACGGCTGGTGTCATGAGTTAACCTATTCAAATCGTAAATATACAGTATAAATTTGTCGCATTTTAATGTGTTGTAATTTTCTTGTTAGGCGTGTTTTTTACTAAAAATGCCCACATCAAAAATATATGTAGGCATAATATTCCAATGATACCACCTGATGTTGTGTACACAGTTTAAACGTTTATTGGCCACGCCATTTGAGTGTCACTTCAGCAATACGTTGCCCAAATAAACGGGCTGTTTTGAGATCGCCAGGTAGTGGCCCTTCTTCTGGGCTGGCATCTGCAGGGGATTGTGCCATTGCACCTGCAAATGCGCCTAGATAGTTAACATCGTTACGATCTGCCGTTTTAGTGTTTGAAGGCATTAGCCCTGTGCCAACCCAGATCATACTGTGTTGCATAGCAAGGGTAAAAAGATAGTGCAATGTCGAGTGTTTATCGCCATTTATTGTGGCGGAGTTAGTAAATCCGGCAGCAATTTTATCTTTCCACTTTTGCGCAAACCACGGGCGAGAGCTGGTATCTGCAAATTTTTTAAATTGCCATGATGCCATTCCCATATACGTAGGTGAGCCAAAAATAATCGCATCAGCCTCTTCTAGCTGACTGAATATAGCGTCGGGTAGATCGCCCTGACTATCAATTTGATACAGTGCAGCATGAACACCTTGTACTGAGTTTAGGCCTGCAAATACGGCTTCAGCTTGCTTTTGAGTATGACCATATCCACTGTGATACACGATGGCAATTTTACACATAAGTTACTCCTGATTGCAGTTATTATGTTGTTGAATAAAAGGGCAATTCATACAGCATAAACATTAGCACAAGATAATAAAAAGCCTGTTTGTGAATCAATATTGTTTGAGCGTTAACACCGTTCATTGCTTTATAGAAAAAAATAAAATGTATGTGGATATATATTAACGCGTAAAATCATCTTTTCTATTTACGCTATATAAAATAAAACGCTAAAATGGCAGTGAATAACACTTATAAATTGCAAGGAAATGTATAACACTGCGCATGTTAATATTGTAAATTACAGGATGAAAAAGAGTGCATTAATATAACTTATTGTTATTATTGAGCAGTAGTGTCTATTTTCCCTATTTTGTATCACTTGGTGTGAATGATTGAGTTTAAGATAAGCGATATTAATTATAAGCAGATACTTTTTTGTCGTATAGGATAAAACATCATGGATTCTGAGAGCGAATTACGGCAGCCATTACTGCTTCTTGTTGATGATTCACGTGCATCTCGTTTACTTTTAGCCTCAATTTTGAAGAGCTTTGGGCAAATTATGCATGCAAGTAATGGTGAACAGGCGCTCTTATTTTCCAGAGAATCGATTCCTGATATCATTTTGTTAGATATTGAAATGCCAGAGCAAAGTGGAATAGATGTCTGCCAACAACTGCAATCAGACCCTTTAACACAAGATATTCCAATTATTTTTGTCACAGGTACGCATGATCCTTATAAAGAAGTTGAAGGATTAGCCGTAGGCGCAGTTGATTTTATTTATAAGCCTTATCATGCAGCAATTATTCGTGCGCGTGTGAGTACTCAGTTAAAGCTAAAGCGTTTATCTGATCAACTCAGGCAATTAGTGAATCTTGATGGTTTAACGGGGTTATATAACCGTCGTGCGTTTGATAATCGTCTGTCTGTTGAGCTGCCTCGGCATTGCCGTAGCCAACAACCATTAGGATTAGTGATGATCGACGTAGATCATTTTAAGGCCTATAACGATAATTATGGCCATTTAGCCGGAGATCAATGTCTTAAAGCAATAGCGCACTGTTTACAGCAAAGTGCTAGACGTGCAGGAGATATGGTGTGCCGTTATGGTGGTGAAGAGTTCGCGATTATTTTACCTACTATGACCCTTGAGGCTCTACATGAATATGGGCAATGGCTATGTGAACAAATAAGAGCACTGCAATTACCCCATGTTAGCTCGAAAACATCACCGTATGTTACAATTAGTGTTGGGATCGCCACAACAATGCATACCGGCATATCGGTAGAGATGTTGATTGCACATGCTGATCAAGCACTGTATTACGCCAAGACACATGGGCGAAACCAATCTGCAAGTTATACGCATATTGAACATTCAGAGGAAAAATAGGTGCAATTTATCGCTACTTTTCCCCATACTTACTTATTGTATTAAGACATGTGATTATAAATAACGTTGTTCAAGATGTTGGCGGAAATAACGTGGATTGAGCGTTTCCCCCGTAGCTTGTTGGATTAACTCATCGGTTGGGTAATAGCTACCCTGTTGCCAAATTTTTTGATGAAGCCAGCCAAACAGTGCACTTAAATCGCCATTAGCAATTTGAGTTTCTAACTCCGGGCATGCAAGTTGTGCATGATGGAAGAGCTGTGCTGCATACATTGCACCAAGGCTATACGTTGGAAAGTAGCCAAAAGATCCATCAGTCCAATGGATATCTTGCATACAGCCATCACGAAAATTACCTGCGGTACTTAATCCTAGATACGCTTGCATTTTTTCATCCCATAGAGCAGGAATATCATTGACCTCAATATCCCCTTCAATTAATGCTCGCTCTATTTCGTAGCGCAATATGATGTGTGCAGGGTAGCTGACTTCATCAGCATCTACACGGATAAAACTTTGTTTCACATGTGTTGTTAAGGCTAAAAAATTATCACGAACAAAAGCGGCTTGATCACCAAAATGTTGTTGTACCAATGGCAAAATATAGTTTAAAAATGCAGGTGAGCGCGCGAGTTGCATTTCGAATAACAAACTTTGTGATTCATGGATCGCCGTTGAACGCGCTTGGGCAACTGGCTGACCTAATAAATGACGTGGCAAGTTTTGCTCATACCGTGCATGGCCGGTTTCGTGAATAATCCCCATCAATGCCGGAAGAAAATCACTTTCTGAATACCGCGTTGTTATTCGCACATCTTCAGGTACACCGCCACAAAATGGATGAGCACTGATATCAACACGGCCAGAATTAAAATCAAATTCCAGTAATTGCATGATTTTTAAACCTATTTCACGCTGATCCTGTAGATTGAATGGGCCTTGTGGCATGATAATAGAGTGTTGTGTTTGTTTTTCTAAAATCTGTTGTAACAGCGTGGGTAGCCACTGTTTCAGATTGCCAAAAATCAGATCTAATTGCTGGCTAGTCATACCAGGTTCATAGAGGTCAAGCAGAGCATCGTAGCGAGATTTTCCTGTTGCATCAGCCCGAATACATGCTTCTTCACGGGAAAATTTAACCACCTCTTTGAGATGAGTAGCAAAACCTCGCCAATCATTGGCAGGACGCTGAGTACGCCATGCATGTTCACAGCGAGCTCCCACTAATGATTTTTTCTCAACCAATTTAGCCGGCAATACCGATGCTGCTAACCAATTTCGGCGCATTTCTCGTACATTTGCACGTTGCGTGGTGGTTAATGTTTCCTGCTCGGCACGTGTGAGCCATTCGTGAACTTGAGGGGCTGTAAGGGTTTCATGTATAAGTACATTCAGTTCGGCCAATGCTTCAGAGCGCGCAGTATTCCCTTGATTGGGCATCATAGTGTGTTGATCCCAACTGCATATGGCATTGAGATGAGCAAACTTGTGTAGGCGGGAAAATACCGCTTCAACATTCTGATATGCTGTTGTCATTATTGTTATTCCTTTCAATTTTAAGCCAGCTCAAACAAAGTAGCAGCCCGTGCTTAAACGCACGCAGAGGCTTAATACAAGATAAAATCATGCTATGGTATAACACATTAAGCAACCCTTGAGGATAGAGCATAATGGCAAATGTAAAGGGAACTGTGATCGGGCTAAGTCTAGCTGCAATTGCAGTTGCGGGGGGCCTTCAATATTACACCGCGCACGTATTTGATCAGCAATTAGCGCAGATCAAAACACAATTACAGGGAAATAAATCCGTCATAATTACAGAAACGGAACGCTCATTATTTAGCCGAAATATTGATGTAAAATGGATCTCGACAGCGTCTCCTACAGAGGGTGGTCAAGTTGAACCTGTTGAGCTGACGGCTGAGAGTGCGGTAACACTGTGGCCGTTACATATTCAAGCTGATACACATTTGCAGTCTGAAGGTATTGTTGCAGAAATTGAAAAACTAAGTGGTAAGCCACTGCCATTGACTATGCATACCTCTTATACATTAGGTGGCGATGTGAATAGTCAATTCTTTTTAGGATTAGTGAATGCAAAAGATGGTGGTAACCATATTACATTGCAGCCTGCGTCGGGTTCAGTGACATTTAATCCACAGCAGTCAACATTAGCATGGAATAGCCAATGGCAGGGGGGAGAGTTAGCAAGTGCAGAAGGTACAATATTTACGGTTGGTGCAATAAATGCACAAGCATCACAACAAGAGCGCGATGGCTTATGGTTTGGTACAAATACAATTACGATTAAGTCAGTGAATAGCCAAACACCACAAGGCCAGATGTCTGCAAGTGATATACAAGTGCTCACAGATCAAAAAAATAATGGTGATAACCTTGATTTCAATTTAGATGTTGTGCTTGGGAAATATGAGCTGAAAAAACCGACCCATTTTGCAGTGAATGATGTGGTACTCAATACCACAGTCACTGGGTTAAATAAGCAAGTTTTACAGCGCATGGCAAGTAAAAATGAAATAACAGAGACGCAGGCACAAACGCTATTGCTTGAACTATTAGGAAAAGGCGTAAAGCTTTCGATTAATAAACTCAATGCTAAAATTGGTGAAGGAGCTCTTGATGGCAAAGGTGTGATGCAACTGCCTGCTGATCGTACCGCTCCTACTAACTGGGATGCGCTATTATTACCACTGACGGCAGATACACAATTAAGCGTTGATGAAAAAGTCTTTATGAAGCAACCGCAGATGCTATTGATGTTATTACAGTTTTCTAGTCAGGGCTGGGTAACACAATCTGATGGAAAACTTCATACTTCAGCTACGATTCACGATGGCATGCTATCGGTTAATGGTCATGAAGTGACACAGTTATTCTAATTACTACGCATGCTTTTTCTAGCAATACTTAAAAAAGAGTGACCGACGCACCTGAAAGTATAAATACATACTGAGGTGCGTTTTTTTATCGATTTTATCAATAAAAATAGAGCAATGCAGAGCAATATATTGGATGCAGTATAAAACAAGAAATTGATTTTTTTAGAGAAATTATTGAGATTTAAATAGAGATGAATATTTAGGAATGGTGTAATTAAGGAAGTTACCCAAAGTGGCGGAGGAGGTGAGATTCGAACTCACGAACGCTTTCGCGTCGCCGGTTTTCAAGACCGGTGCCTTCAACCGCTCGGCCACTCCTCCACTTGGGTTGAGAGAACTATAACGATGTTAGTGAGTGATGTAAAGTTAAAATCAGCCGTTTGTACATTAATTCAACAGGTTAGGGGGTGTTTGCTTGTAATGTAAACGCATTGCACTTTTTTTGTTCGGTATCAGCACTGTATAAATGGTATAACAGTGAGAGATAACTTTACTGATGACATTGAGCACTCATTAAGGGTTATTGAATAAGAGCTATCGAATAAAAAGAGGAATAAGGAGTACTTATTTGGTAATAGATCGACGATTAAGTATCTTGCCAGTATTTCATTTGATTTCTTCCCGTTTTTTTTGCTTGGTACAGTGCTTTATCAACCATATTTAACATTAATTCTGCCGTTTCATTTGATGGTATGAGTGAAACAACCCCGATACTTACCGTGACAATATTCCCTGTATCTGGTGACATATTGTGAGCCCACTGTTGTTGTCTGACTTTTAAGCACAAAAAATCGCCATATTTGCGTATTTCATCCTCATTTGTGTTAGGTAAGACCACTGCAAACTCTTCCCCTCCATAACGATATACTCTTTCAGCAGCGCGACGTGTTGTAGATTTAAGCGTGTTTGCTAACCGCTTTAGACACTGATCCCCCTCTAGATGGCCGTAAAAGTCGTTGTAAAGCTTAAAGTGATCAACATCAAGTAAAGCTAGGCCTAATGGCTGATTTGTTCTGGCATGGCGACGAATTTCATTATCTAAATCACTGTTTAATGCGCGCCGATTATACACTTCAGTTAATCCATCAAGATTCACTTGTTGGCGCAACATATCCGCTTGTCTTTTTAACGTTAATTGAATATTTACCCGTGTTTTTACGACTGTTGCATTGAAGGGTTTTGTAATGAAGTCAACAGCACCACTTTTTAATGCCTCGATCTCTTCTGCAGGGTTTTTATATTTAGTAATGAAAATAACAGTAATATCGCGTGTCAATGGATCTTGCTTGAGCATTTTACACGTATCAAAGCCACAAATACCAGGCATTTCAATGTCTAAAATAATCAGATCAGGCTGTTTTTCACGAGCTAAATTGACAGCGGTTAGCCCATCCATAGAGACAATAATTTCAGCTTGGTTTGATAAAATAGTACTCAGTAACATTAGCGTAGACCGAGAGTCATCAACCAGTAAAATTCGAGGTATAAACCGCGTGTTTTGAAATGGCATATGTGTCAGGCCTTGTAGTATCAATTATCATGACATAATAATAGTAAGATTAGCGAGTTATCGCGCTATTTATGATAAATGTTGAAATGCACACTTTTTAAAGTAAAACAGATAATCTATATATAGACTAGTTTTCATCTTTTTAGTAGCGAAATAGCCTGTTAGGTGATTTTTTTTCATCTAGTATACTCACTTAGAATAAGTATCTATTGAAAGTGAGTTTTATCAAAAAGTAAAGCCAACCTTAATAGATAAGGTTGGCTTACTAGGAACGGTTGACGTTTATTTAGTGTTTCGGCATGTCTGGAATATATCTAATTTTGGATTGTACTCTTTTGTTTTTATATCCATGATGCCTAAGACTGAATGAATTAAATTATCTTGCGAGAAGTTATTTTTAGTAGCTTCCTTTTTAAGACAGTCTATATTTAAATCCTTCGCTTTACTAAATCCATTAGATAACCAAGTGATTAATGGAATAGTTGTTTGCCCTGCAGGTGCAAGATCGTACGGTGTACCATGTAAATATAACCCATTCTCACCGAGTGATTCACCGTGATCAGATAAATAAATCAAAGCGGTATTATATTGATTACTTAATACAGAGAGCTTTTTAATAATTTCAGACAATACGTAATCAGTATATAAAATAGTGTTGTCATACGTATTGACTAATGCTTCGTTACTGCAGTTTTCAATATCACTCCGAGGGCAATCTGGTACAAAATAACGATGTGAGGGTGGGTAGCGTAAATAATAGGTTGGCCCATGGCTACCCATTAAATGGAGTGTGAGTACACTGTCAGTTTTCCCATTTTTTTCTAATTGTTTAATATCTTGATCAAATGTCTCTAAGAAAACACCATCATAACATGTTGAACCATTGCACTCTGGATCACTGGCTAAAGGTTTAATCATTTCATGCGGAATGCGATCACAGACCCCTTTACATCCACCATCGTTATCTTTCCATAATAAAGATACGCCTGCATGGTGTAATATATCAAGTAAGCCATCTTGGTTATGTGCTTGCTGCCCATTATACTCATCTTTGGTCATTGTTGAGAACATACAAGGCACGGAAACGGCCGTTGCTGTACCACAAGAACGAACATGTTGAAATGAAATAACACTTAAATCTTTGGTATATTGGTTAGTAGGTTTTGAATATCCATTGAGTTGATAGTTTTGGCTACGGGCTGTTTCACCTACAACTAAAACCAGTAATGTAGGTTTGTTTTCATGTTGCTTTGCAGTATTAACAGCATCTGTACCGAGCTGTTTATAAGGCTCATCTGTTGTAAAGTAACGAGTTTTAATATACTTGTAAGTACTTTCTGTATAATAACTTGGAATAATATACTTTCTTAATTCAGCGTTATTTCTTCCAATTGATGCATAATCTTTATAAAAGAAAAACCCAATAATGAGTAGCGCAATTATAGAGATTATCATTGAGAATGCACGGAACAGCAGCGATTTTAACCAGTGATCTGGATATTTTATTTTTGCACTTATAATAAGAACTGAAGGTAATATTCCAAAAAATAAAAACCATGCAATAAAAGATAAATTTAAATAAGATGAAGCTTCGCTAACATCTGTTTCTACAATATTCTGAATCATGCCTGTAGTAAAAATTACGCCATATTTTGTTGTGGCATAAGAGACTATAGATGATGTAAGAATGAGTAAAACAAAAAAAGGTTTAAAAATTAACTTCCAGTTAAATACATTAAATAAAAAGTTAATGGCAAATAGAAGTACAAAGGGTATAGAAATAACAAAAAATGTATTAACAGTGGGTAAAGAGTGGAAAATAAGCTTGAATTTTACATAAATAGGATAGTTAAGGACAATAGCATAATATAAGCTGAGGAGGAAGGTTAGGCGAAATACACCAACCTGCCACGATAAAGAGAATTTTTTTTTATTCATTAGATTTATATACAGCCAATCAGAAAACAGAGAATAAATGCATAAAATAATTAATGCATCCAAGTATGCAGATTCAAATGTGCGAACTCACGATGTTATGATACGGTGTCATTCTTACACTGATTATGCTAATAGTATAATAGTTCAAAGTAGTAGAATGTGGTAATAGTCAATTTAAACTTAAATATACTAAAGTGTGTTTAAATGTTTATAAAGGTATGCTTTTTAAGGGGATGTCTCTGTATTTTATTAAAACAGTAGCAAATATGGCGTGTGATACTCATTTACCGTATAAGCTAAACATTCGTTTATAGAGTGAAAAGATTTACTGAGGGTATAAAAAAAAGCAGCACGAAAAACGCACTGCTTTATAAGTATTACACAGTTATCACTTTTTGTAGTGAGTTGCCATGTTGTCTAGACGCTGGTTAGCACGAGTAGCTTCTGCTTTAGCATCTTGAACGTCAGTACGCATAGAACCTACGTCAGTTGCCAATTGGTCAACTTTAGTGTTCAGATCTGCAACACTTTGCTCTAGCTTGCTAGTGTTCGCACAACCAGCCAGCAGAGTAGAGCTCAACACGATGGTACCAAGAATTAATTTGGTCTTGTTCATTATAGACTCCCTGTAAACACATACTTGATCTAGATTCAAGCCTAAACAAGTATTACTCAAATTTTGAACTTTAGAAATTTTTTTTTCATTAAAAAGCAGAAATTCCCTGAAAGATTGAACAACCTCTCAAGGTTTATAGTATTTGTTGAAGAGCTAAATTATTTTTGGGATACTAAAATATTTTAACTTGCTGATATATATCGATGTTATCTTGGTGCACTAAATATGCATCTTGTCAAGACGTATTGTTCCTGATTGATTTTTCTCAGTAGTTATTTATTCAGACTTTGAGTTTAGAGCAAAGTTCAGTATTTAAGAAAAAACATGAAATAAATAAAGAGAGGATACTCAAGTCTATTGTGTACGTTTTGGTATTAATACCGAGTTATGGGTATACACGAACCATAATGTCAATTTTCTTATGCTGAATGTAGTTTGAAGTGAACAACATACAAAGTAGCAAGCCCTGGATAAATATCGCGAATAACCTGTTTGAGCTCTGGAAGAGTCATATTCTCTTGTTGTGCATGCGTTTCATTTAAATGAGTGAATGCTATTGGCGTTACGGAGAGAATGTCTAGCTGACAAAAATACACTTGTTCTGGGTTGGTATACACATCAAGGCGTTGCCCAACATATAATTGGTTAGCTTCTTGTGCATCACGGATAGTGATGGTTTTTCGTTTGGCGAGAATATCATCTTTAAAACGAGTATAAAAAGTGAGCATGTTGTTGGTTGGCATGATAATTTTACAATCTCTCATTATGTTATGATATATGGCGATAATTGAGTAAAATAACAGAATAAAGCATCGTTGTATTAAAACTGTGTGCGATTCCATATTTTATGACAATCTGCTGCTTATGTTACGGTGAAGATTGAAAATAGGGTTTCCTTTAGAGAAGGCGCATAAATTTACATCGATTGGTCTGTTTTTCAATCAGTTAAACTGACAGTTTAAAATAAGCTATTGACCATTTAATCAGATTTCCGTATATTTCGCCCCGTCCGCTACTGAGGGTAGTGGCACAAAATTTGGTGAGGTGTCCGAGAGGCTGAAGGAGCACGCCTGGAAAGTGTGTATACGGCAACGTATCGAGGGTTCGAATCCCTCCCTCACCGCCATATTTAGAGAGCCCCGCGCATTAACTTGTGCGGGGTTTTTGCGTTATAATCGCATAATATGATCATAGCTATAGCCTATATGATTGGAATACTAGGCTAGTTTTTTGCCTTGATATGCATCCATTCAACAACTTCATTATGCACATACTACTATTTTTCTTCAGTAGAGTACGTACGCGGGATTAATCAATACCTGATTACCTATTGAGCCCTTGAGTATATTGTGCATATAGAGTAAATGTTGATATCATTTGCATGATATTTGAGTAAGTTGGCATGATACGGGTGTATTCATACAGATAGAATAATGGCTCTTTACTGATTAGGGTATGTGTATGAAAAAGCGTATTGGATTGACAACAGTAGCTGCTCTTTTTTCATTATCAGCGCAAGCTGGAACTTTTCATTTAGAAAGTAATGAAATAAAAACAGGCCAATCTTTATCTCAAAATCAAGTTTATCAAGGATTTGACTGTGATGGTGCAAATTTATCACCTTCATTAACATGGTCAGGTGCACCTGAGGGAACAAAAAGTTTTGCGATAACTGTATTTGATCCTGATGCACCAACAGGAAGCGGTTGGTGGCATTGGACAGTTGTAAACATTCCTGCATCAGTAAACAGCCTTGTTGTTGATGCCGGAGATAAAAAAGGTACTAAACTGCCAGCAGGTGCAGTTCAGGGCCGTAATGATTTTGGTTATGCTGGATTTGGTGGTGTATGTCCGCCAAAAGGGGATAAACCACACCATTATCATTTTAAAATTTGGGCATTAAAAACAGATAAATTACCTATTGATAATAATTCCAGTGGTGCATTAGTTGGGTTTATGCTGAATGCGAATAAATTAGCAACAGCTGAAATAGTTCCAGTGTACGGTTATTAAATAAGATAAAGATAATGCAGGCACAAAAGCATCAGATTACTCAATTAAGTATGCAAAAAATTACTTCATGTCAGGCTCATGAGCTTCATAAAGTAAAACTGATTATGCCTGCATTGTGCCGAGTTCGGCAGGGTAAGAAAATAATTGAATGGCAAGATCATGTTGAAACGGCTGATCCTACACAATTGATTATTTTCCCTGCCGGATATGAGTTAAAAATCGCAAATTTACCTGCTAATGGCCATTATTTATCTGAGATAATTTATATACCACCATCAATTCTTCAATTGTTTCAGCAATCTTATCCATCATCAATAAATAGGGAAAGGAAATCAGGTTTTTGTCTTTCACTTAACGATGAACTGATTTATTGCTGGGAGCAGTTAAAATATGTATTGGATAATAAGTTCTCTTTACCATTATTAGAGCATATGGTTTTGGGATTATTATTGATGTTGAAAGGGCATAATATCAGTAATATTTTGTTCTCTTCGCAAGACAGTTCACTGATTACCCGCTGCCAAGAGATCTTAATGTTAGCGCCAGAAAGACATTGGACTGCAAGCCAAGTGGCTGAGAAGTTACATATGTCAACGTCAACATTCCATCGCCATTTAGCTGCAGAAGGGGGGCGTTTCCAACAAATCATTGACGATGTAAGGTTAGGTAGTGCATTAAATGCGATTCAGCTAACTAAAAAGCCTATTAGTGAGATAGCCAGAGAGAATGGCTACCATTGTCCATCTCGTTTTACTGCTCGTTTTCAAAAACGTTATCAAATTACACCAAGAGCGTTGCGTCAAACAGTGCATGTTACTGAAATGATAGTTCATGATTAACACGGTACGTTTAGTTTATACCGTCTTTATATCAGCAAGCTTTTATGAGTAGAGTGTTTTAGTGATATGAAAAAGCTCACCAATAATAGATGAGCTTTTAAGGACATTAAGGCTTAGTATGGCATCATAAATACTCAGTAGTTTATTTAATACCGAAAATAATTTGCCGTTTTCCACCTTAGTATTTAAGTACTTTCGTATTTGAATGGTAGAGATTCAAACTGGTTATACGTTAAAGAGGAAATTCATTACATCGCCATCTTTAACGATATAATCTTTGCCTTCAGCCCGCATTTTGCCCGCTTCTTTAGCGCCTTGCTCACCACGGTATTTGATAAAATCATCAAATGCGATAGTTTGTGCACGAATAAAGCCTTTTTCGAAATCTGTATGGATCTTTCCTGCGGCTTGTGGCGCGGTATCACCCACAGAGATAGTCCATGCACGTACTTCTTTCACACCCGCGGTGAAGTAGGTTTGCAGGTTCAGCAGCTCATAACCGGCACGAATTACGCGGTTCAGGCCCGGCTCTTCAATACCTAGCTCGGCCATAAATTCGGCTTTATCTTCTTCTTCTAGCTCTGCAATATCCGCTTCGATAGCGGCACAAACAGCAACTACAACAGAACCTTCAGCAAGTGCAATTTCACGAACCTTATCCAGATAAGGGTTGTTCTCAAAACCATCTTCGTTCACGTTAGCAATGTACATGGTTGGTTTGAGTGTCAGGAAGCTGAGGTACTTGATTGCCGCTTTTTCTTCATGGCTTAAATCAAGTGTACGCAGCATCTGGGCATTTTCCAGATGTGGCAGACACTTAGCCAGCACTTCCTGCTCCAGTTTTGCGTCTTTATCACCACCTTTAGCACGCTTTTGTACACGTTGTAGTGCACGTTCACAAGCTTCAAGGTCTGATAACGCAAGTTCAGTGTTGATTACATCGATATCATCTGCTGGATCAACTTGACCTGCAACATGAATGATATTGTCATTCTCAAAACAGCGAACTACGTGGCCAATTGCTTCAGTTTCACGAATATTGGCTAAAAATTGGTTGCCTAAACCTTCACCTTTTGATGCTCCTTTTACCAAACCTGCAATGTCGACAAACTCCATTGTGGTTGGTACGGTGCGCTGAGGATTGATGATCTCCGCGAGCTGATCAAGGCGTGGGTCAGGCATAGGCACTACACCTGTGTTCGGCTCAATGGTGCAGAACGGGAAGTTTGCTGCCTCGATACCCGCTTTAGTTAGGGCGTTGAACAGGGTAGATTTACCAACATTTGGTAGACCCACAATGCCGCATTTGAATCCCATGATGTAATTACCTTCTACACTCAAAATATCATGCACAAAAAAGTGCAATATAAACTCTGTATTATACCACAGCTTTGTCTGCAGTTTTGCATCCTACTCTATTACTGTGGTGGTGCGTGTTGCTACATTATTGGTGAGCTTTAAAGCTGTGCAGGCGATTCATTGCAGCAAGCATATCGTTTTGTAACAACACCTCTGTACAGCGTACTGCTTCATCAATAGCATCATCAATCAGCGTTTGCTCTACTGTTTGTGGCCGACCAAGCACAAAACCAGTGACTTTATTTTTATCACCTGGATGGCCAATACCAAGGCGTAGCCGATGAAAATTAGGGTTATTACCTAGCTTACTGGCAATATCTTTTAAACCATTGTGCCCACCGTTTCCGCCGCCGAGCTTAAATTTTGCTACACCAGGAGGAAGGTCAAGTTCATCATGTGCCACCAAAATTTCATCAGGGTTGATACGATAAAAGCTGGCCATGGCTGCAACAGCCTTACCACTTAAATTCATAAACGTGGTGGGAATAAGTAACCGAACATCGTGTCCGTGTAGTTGTAGGCGGCTGGTATAACCAAAAAATTTAGCCTCTTCTTTCATGCTGCAATTATAACGGCGGCATAATAGGTCAATATACCATGCCCCTGCATTGTGTCGGGTTGCAGCATATTCAGCGCCAGGATTGGCTAGGCCAACCATCAGTTTAATCGTACTCATGGTATTCTCATGCTTAACAATAGGATAAAAGAGATGTTACGAGATAACCGAAATACCGTATATTTTAACCTTGTCGTGGCAGAATAACAAAAAGCACCTTGGAAGGTGCTTTTTGTTGCAGCATTTTGCAATGTGGGTGTTAAAGCAGAAAATCGGGTTGATTAATGCTCAAACATTGCTGAAATAGACTCTTCATTGCTGATACGGCGAATAGCTTCAGCCAGCATGCCTGAAAGCGTTAATACACGAACTTTATCGATGGCTTTAAACTCAGGGGTCAGTGGAATACTATCAGTAACAACCACTTCATCAATCACTGAGTTTTTAATATTGTCGATAGCGGTACCTGAAAATACAGGGTGCGTAGCATAAGCAAACACACGTTTTGCTCCGCGCTCTTTCAGTGCTTCAGCCGCTTTACAGAGTGTGCCACCGGTATCGATCATATCATCAACAAGAATACAATCACGGCCATTAACATCACCAATAATGTGCATGACTTGAGAGACATTTGCACGCGGGCGGCGCTTATCAATAATGGCCATATCAGTATCATTGAGCAACTTGGCAATAGCACGAGCACGTACAACACCGCCAATGTCAGGTGAGACGACAACAGGACTTTCTAAATTCTTTGACAAAATATCTTCTAGCAGTACAGGGCTACCGAAAACGTTATCAACTGGAACGTCAAAGAAACCTTGAATTTGTTCGGCGTGCAAATCAACTGTCAAAACACGGTCAACACCGACATTAGACAAGAAATCAGCCACAACTTTCGCCGTGATAGGTACACGCGCAGAACGTACACGACGATCCTGACGAGCATAACCAAAATACGGGATAACCGCAGTAATACGACCAGCCGAAGCACGGCGCAGTGCGTCAACCATTACGACTAACTCCATCAAGTTGTCATTGGTTGGGGCACAGGTTGACTGGATGATAAAAATATCACCACCACGCACATTTTCGTTAATTTGTACACATACTTCGCCGTCACTAAAACGACTCACAGTAGCGTCGCCAAGAGAAATGTACAAACGGTCAGCGATGCGTTGTGCCAGTTCCGGTGTTGCGTTACCAGCAAAAAGCTTCATGTCGGGCACGAGAAGAACCTCAGGCTTGCGTCAGGATACGAAGGTGAATCTGGTGTTGATCAGTAATATCACCAATGTATACGGTGAGAGTTACGAACAAGCCATGCAGATTCGATCAGTGAATCAATATTACCAAGGTTAACACTGTTAACCATTTTACTTGCTCATGTGAGTGAGGGGTATGTCGTTCGGATATAAAGCTATTTGCATCAGTGGCGACACATTCATACCTTTAGCGACAAAACCATGTAAACCCTCAGGAGCGATATTCAGAATATTACGTGCTTTTGCTTCTGAATCACATTCAGCAAAAACACAAGCACCCGTTCCAGTTAATCGAGTCGGTGCGTATTGTAACAGCCAAGAAATAAGGTGTTCAACCTCACGAAAACGTTTTCTTGCTACATTTTCGCAATCGTTTTCGTATGGGGAGCTCATCAGTGTATTTAGATCACGCTTTGGCGTATTACGGGGAAGATCAGGATCACTAAAAATTGTTGCTGTAGGAATGCTAATTTGAGGATGAATCACAACATACCATTTCTCTTCAGGGCTGCAATCAGAGAGTTGTTCACCAACACCTTCGGCAAATGCGGCATGCCCATGTACAAATACGGGGACATCAGCACCGAGTTGTAGGCCTAATTGTTCCAGCACCGAGCGTGAACAACCGGTTTTCCATAAAGAATTTAAGGCAACTAATGTTGTTGCTGCATTTGATGACCCACCGCCTAGCCCACCGCCCATCGGCAATATTTTTTGCAATTCAATGTTTGCACCCAATGTACAACTCGTATGTTGTTGTAGTAGGCGCGCAGCACGAACAATGAGATTGTCTTCGTGTGGGACAGAGTCAATGGCTGGTGTCAGGTGAATTTGCCCATCATTCCGGCAACTAAACCACAAGGTGTCACCATAGTCGAGGAATTGAAACAGGGTTTGCAAATCATGATATCCATCAGCACGTTGGCCGTTGATATACAGAAATAAATTTAATTTGGCCGGAGATAGGCACTGTAAGCGAGGCTCCGGCAAGTTCTCAGAGTATCCAGTCATCAATCTTGAGTCTGATCCGTTGTGTTCCCTGTAGCAACTCCATATCCGTTGGCAACACAGGCTGGGTTTGCAGATCATAACGTTTGTACTGCATCGTCCATTGCCCTGTTGGCGTGGTGTGTTGCAGTTGATTGATTCGCTGATCTGTTAGTGTATAGGTATCCCCTGTACCAGGAATACCTAAAATCCAGTGGCGCAAGTTATCAACAGGAATTTGCATACCGGTAAGCCGAGCAATCAATTCTGAACCCTCTGGCCCTGAATAAATTTTACCATTGCTATCTTTAAGCTGCGTATTATTAGGTTGTCCAGTGATCTCAAACGCTGTATTTCCTAAGGGATTGAGCAGCAGCAGACGATAGTGCTGGGCATCAGTTTGCTGTAAAAAGAAACGGGCAGATTGGCGATGCTCAGGTGTAATGTATGCAAAAGCACCACGTACTTGATAACGCTGTAGTTTCTCTAATTTTGCAATATGTTCAGCCCAGCTGATCGAGGGTTGTGTGCCTACCGGCGGAGCGGTGACACAAGCTGTTAACAGCAATGTCATCGCCACAGGAAGCAATCGTGTATAAAAATATTTATGCATGATTGTCATAAAAAGTCAGTCAGATGCGCAGTATAACGACATTTGTGTTTTCCGACCAGTGTATTCACAACGGTTTGCGCACTCCTAAGGTGTGATTGCTTTAATTGATCCGCATCATCAAGTAGAATAGATATTATAGTTTTCAGTATATTATGAACTGGATTTAGCTGACTAAGTATGAGCTTGCTTGCTCTTGGAATTAATCATAAAACAGCCCCTGTCTCACTGCGAGAAAAAGTGGCGTTCTCTCCTGAAAAGATGGAGTCAGCTCAACAGAGTTTGGCTATGCATTCGGCTGTACGTAGTGCAGTCATTTTATCGACATGTAATCGAACGGAGCTGTACTTAAGCCTGCATAGTACGATTGAAAATAGCACAGAAGCTGCCGCGCAGCTAACGGCATGGTTGTGTGAGTTTCACCAAATCTCTGAAGATCAAGTTAGAGAGTGTTTATATTTCCATTATGAGCAGCATGCGGTTATGCATTTAATGCGTGTTGCCTGTGGTTTAGATTCATTAGTATTAGGTGAACCCCAAATTTTAGGGCAAGTAAAACAGGCGTATGCACAAGCCAAAGTGCAGTTATCACCTGATCTTGACCGTTTATTTCAAAAAACATTTTCAGTAGCTAAACGGGTTCGTACTGAGACAGAAATAGGTAGCAGTGCGGTTTCTGTAGCTTTTGCAGCCTGTACCTTGGCAAGGCAAATTTTTGAGCACCTCTCTACTTTGACGGTTTTACTTGTTGGCGCTGGTGAGACCATTGAGTTGGTAGCTCGCCATTTGAAAGAGCATGGTGTACAGCGTTTAATGATAGCAAACCGTACACGTGAGCGGGCACAACTGTTGGCTGACGAGGTGAACGCTGAAGTGCTCACTTTGCCACAGATCCCTGAATATTTAATGTATGCCGATATCATTATCAGTTCAACGGCCAGCCCATTGCCCATTATCGGTAAAGGAATGGTAGAACGTGCACTAAAAGCACGTCGTCATCAACCCATGTTATTTGTCGATATTGCAGTACCGCGTGATATTGAAGAAGAGGTGGGTAATTTATACGATGCCTATCTTTATACTGTTGATGATTTACACGCGATCATTGAACGAAATTTAGCATTGCGTAAAGCCGCAGCAGTAGAAGCTGAAGATATCGTGAAAGAAGATACGGTGCTATTTATGCAGTGGTTGCGCTCACAAACGGCAGTCGATTCTATTCGTGAATACCGTTCACATGCTGAATCAACACGACAAGCGTTACTGGAAAAAGCATTGTTAGCTCTGCGTAATGGCGCTGATGCTGAAGAGATTTTGGTTGAGTTTGGAAATCGACTAACTCACCGCTTAATTCATGCTCCTACCCGTGCACTGCATAGTGCGGCTAAACAGGGTGATATGGAGCGTTTGGCTATATTGCGTAGCAGCCTTGGGCTGGACGTATAAAGACCGTTTTCTTACGTATTTTTACGGGATCATTTTTTCCTATGAAACCTTCTATTGTTGCCAAATTAGAGGCGTTGCTTGAGCGTCATGAAGAAGTTCAGGCGATGCTTGGTGAACCAAGTATTATTACTGATCAAAACCGTTTTCGCGCACTATCAAAAGAGTATGCGCAGTTAACGGATGTGACTACCTGTTTCCGAGCGTGGATGCAGGCACAAGATGATTTAGTCACAGCACAAGAGCTGCTTGATGATCCGGAAATGCGCGATATGGCGCAAGATGAGATTGGTGAAGCCAAAGCAGCGATTGAAACATTAGAGCAAGATTTACAATTGCTACTACTGCCAAAAGATCCAAACGATGAACGTAACTGCTATTTAGAGATCCGTGCAGGAGCGGGTGGGGATGAAGCTGCCATTTTTGCGGGTGACTTATTCCGTATGTACAGCCGTTTTGCAGAAGCACGCCGTTGGCGGGTGGAAGTGATCAGTTGTAATGATGGCGAGCATGGTGGTTATAAAGAGATGATCACCAAAATATCAGGTGAAGGTGTTTATGGTGTACTGAAGTTTGAGTCCGGTGGCCATCGTGTACAACGTGTTCCGGCAACTGAGTCGCAGGGGCGTATTCATACCTCAGCGTGTACCATTGCGATTTTACCGGAAGTTCCTGAGGCAGAGCTGGCGGAAATTAACCCGTCTGACCTGAAAATTGATACTTTCCGTTCATCAGGCGCGGGTGGGCAGCACGTTAACACCACCGATTCAGCGATTCGAATTACACACTTACCCACCGGTATTGTTGTTGAGTGCCAAGATGAACGTTCTCAGCATAAGAACAAAGCAAAAGCTCTGTCGGTGTTGGTATCACGGATTCGTGCTGCTGAAGAGGAAAAACGCCATCAAGAAGAGGCCTCTACTCGCCGAAACTTGTTAGGATCGGGTGATCGCTCAGATCGTATCCGGACCTACAATTATCCGCAAAGTCGGGTTACTGATCATCGTATCAACTTAACGTTATACCGTTTAGAAGAGGCGATGGAGGGCAAATTAGATATGCTAATCCAGCCTATCGTACAAGAATATCAAGCCGATCAGCTTGCCGCGTTGTCAGATCAGGAGTGATCGGGTAATGAGAACCGATCAGTGGTTGGCACAAGCCAGTGAGCGTTTGGCTGTTGCGGGCAGTGAGAGCCCGCAACGTGATGCACAGGTGTTGTTTTGCCATGTCACTGGAAAAAACCGCAGCTATATACTGGCATTTCCCGAATATCTGCTTTCGGAAGAGTACCTACACATACTAGGGTCACTGCTTGAACGTCGATTGCAAGGTGAGCCTGTGGCGTACATTGTGGGTGAGCGTGAGTTCTGGTCATTGCCATTGGAAGTTTCTGCTGCAACCTTGATCCCTCGTCCAGATACCGAATGTTTGGTGGAAATTGCACTGACACTATTACCTGATACCCCTTGTGCGCTATTAGATTTGGGAACAGGTACAGGTGCAATTGCGTTAGCTTTAGCCAGTGAGCGCCCCGATTGCCGCGTATTAGGGGTTGATTTACACCCTGATGCCGTAACACTGGCTACCCGTAATGCTGCGCGGTTGCACATTCATAATGCCCACTTTGCACAAGGCAGTTGGTTTGCACCTGTTCGAGCTGCTTTAAATACACCGTTTGCACTGATTGCCAGTAACCCCCCATATATTGATGCAGCCGATTTGCATCTTACGCAAGGAGATGTGCGCTTTGAGCCACGCAGTGCGTTGATTGCAGCAGACTCCGGATTGGCTGATATTCGAACCATAGTAGCTGATGCACGTTACTACCTGATAAGCGGAGGGTGGCTCATTATCGAGCATGGTTGGCAACAGGCTACTGCTGTACAACATATATTTCAGCAAGCAGGTTTCCATGCTATTCGATCAGAAAAAGATTATGGCGGAAATGAACGTGTCACACTAGGGTGTTTTGGCTGTTGTTAAATAGCAGTATCAATACGGTAGTGGACGTATATTTCTTATTTTTACAGTAGGATTAAGAAAAAGGAGCTTGCGATGTACACATTTCTAAAGCACTTGCATATGACCACGTTAGCAATTTCGGTCAGTTTGTTGGTGTTGCGCTTTATCTGGAGTTTTTGTGGTGCAAAAGTGATGCAGCAACGCTGGGTCAAAATTGTTCCACATATTAATGATACTCTTGTGTTACTCAGTGGAATCGGTTTGATGATTATCACCGGTTTTTATCCCTTTACTGAACAGACATTGTGGATGACAGATAAGCTATTAGGCGTTGTTATCTATATTTTGCTTGGCTTTGTGGCACTTAAAGAGAGTAAAAATAAAGTGATCCGTTTAGCGGCTCTATTGGGTGCATTAGGCTGGATTTGGCTAATTGCTCAAATGGCGATTACCAAAACACCGTTATGGTTTAGTTAATTCGTTTTGTGACTTTACTGAGAATACCATGTCGTTTGATTTTGAAGAGTACTCATTAGTCGATAGTTTTACCTGGCTAGGGGCGCAAATTTTCCCAGATTTCTCTACTGACCGTGTACACGTTGAGTTAGAACAATTACGTCAACAAGTGCAGTCAGTTCAGCATGTAGCACTTGGCGTGCCCCGTTTACTGGCGCTCATTCATACAGTTTATACTGAGTGTCAGTTTTCTGGTGATTATCAGACATTCTATCATTCAGATAATTTGCGCCTTGATCGGGTATTGCAAAGACGACAAGGTGGGCCAGTAATGTTAGGGGCAATATTATTGCATTTAGCCTCAGACTTAGAATTGCCACTGTATCCGGTTGTTTTCCCCACACAGTTTTTACTGCGTGCAGAGTTTGATGATGCCACTTTATTTATTAATCCGTTTAATGGCGAGATAGTCAATGAGCATATTTTAACCGCATGGTTAAAAGGGCATGAAGGTCCATTGGCTATTTTACGTGATGAAGATGTTGATATAACCGATCACTCTCCAGTTATTATGCGGCTACTTGATGCGCTAAAAGGCGCACTATTGCATGAAAAACAGGGCATTCTGGCCTTAAAAGCCAGTGCATTATTGTTAGAGTACAACCCTGATGATCCATATGAAATTCGTGATCGGGGGCTAATTTTTGCTGCACTTGAGTGTAATCAGGCTGCGCTAGATGATTTAAGCTATTTTGTTAAGCAGTGTCCGAAAGATCCGGTGATTAATCTGGTGCGCGAGCAAATTCGCTCGATTGCTACACCGAGACTGACACTACACTAAATTCAACCCTACTGAAGAAGGTTAAGGGCATGCAACAGAAGAATGTACGCATCGGTGATATTGATGTCGCGAACGATAAACCGTTTGTCCTGTTTGGTGGCATGAACGTACTGGAATCGCGTGATATGGCAATGCGAGTGTGCGAGCATTATGTTGAGATCACCAATAAACTGGGCATTCCTTACGTATTTAAAGCTTCGTTTGATAAAGCGAACCGTTCATCTATTCACTCTTACCGAGGCCCTGGCCTTGATGAAGGAATGAAGATTTTCCAAGAGCTAAAACAGACGTTTGGCGTAAAAATCATCACAGATGTACATACTGAAGCTCAGTGCCAGCCTGTTGCTGATGTGGTTGATGTTATTCAACTTCCGGCATTTCTTGCTCGCCAAACTGATTTAGTTGAAGCAATGGCACGCACTGGCGCGGTGATTAATGTTAAAAAACCTCAGTTTTTAAGCCCAGGTCAGATGGGAAATATTGTTGATAAGTTTGCCGAGTGCGGTAACGATCAAATCATTTTGTGTGATCGCGGCAGTAACTTTGGCTATGATAACCTTGTAGTTGATATGCTGGGTTTTAATGTTATGAAGCAAGTTTCTCATGGCAGCCCAGTTATTTTTGATGTAACTCATGCACTGCAGTGTCGTGATCCGTTTGGAGCAGCATCCGGTGGTCGTCGTGATCAGGTGGCAGAATTAGCACGCTCAGGTATAGCCGTGGGTATTGCAGGGCTGTTCCTTGAGTCTCATCCTGATCCTGTCAATGCTAAGTGTGATGGCCCGTCGGCTCTGCCGTTGGCTAAGTTAGAACCGTTTTTGCAGCAGCTTAAAGCTATCGATGATTTAGTAAAAAGTTTCCCTCAACTTGATACGACTTGCTAATCACTATATACCCGTTTAGCACTCTGGTTTTGTTATTTAATATAATCAATAAATGACGGTATTGGGGATAACAGGGTGTACAAACCATGATCAATAAAAAAGCCCCAATCGTGGATTAAACGGTTGGGGCTTTTATTTTCACGGTTTAGCGCAATGATAATTGATAATATTGTTATCTAATGGTAGCAACATAGCGTTAAATTAAAGCACAAAACGGCTAACTTCCCGATGCAACTGATAGGCTAACTCACTAAGCTGCGCTGCCTGATGTGCGGCATTATGTGCCTCTTGTGCTAAATCATTTGAGACTTCTTTGATTGACTCAGTATTACGGGTGATCTCTTCTGTTACTGTACTTTGTTCTTCAGCAGCAGTTGCAATGTGCGCCGCCATATCATTAATCGCAGTGACAACATCATTAATGTGTCTCAGATTATTGCCTGCGGCATCTGCATCATGCACGCTGGTCTCTGCGAGCTGGCTACTGCCCGACATAATATCAACAGCCTTACGGGTGGATAACTGCAGTTGATTGATCATTAACTCAATCTCTTCAGTTGAAGTATGAGTACGCTGTGAAAGCATTCGCACTTCATCAGCAACAACGGCAAATCCCCGCCCTTGATCGCCTGCACGAGCCGCTTCAATCGCCGCATTAAGTGCAAGCAAATTGGTTTGTTCGGCAATAGAGCGAATGGTCATCATAATTGAACTGATACTGGCTGCATGGCTGTTTAAATCATCAATGACACCTGTTGCAACACTGACCTCTTCTGACAATTTACGAATAGAGAGCTGACTTTGCGCTACTTGCTCTTGGCCCTGCTGACAAGTTTTGACTGCACTACCGGCTTCGTGCGCTGCTTTATCTGCATTGGCAGAAATTTCATATGTTGCCGCTGACATTTCAGTGATTGCAGTAGCAACCATGACAATTTCACCTTGCTGCATATGAATACGTTGGGTGCGCTCTTCTGCACTGGCTGCACTGTGAGTTGCTTGATTATTTAGGTTGTCAGCAGTATCACGCATTTGTAGCAAGATTTTTTGTAATCGTTCAACAAATTGGTTGAAGTTTTTCGCTAATTTACCTACTTCATCATCATTACGCGGCACAATACGCACCGTTAAATCACCTTCACCATTGGCAATATTGGCCAGTGCAGTCGAAACCGTATTAAGATCACGAAACAGATAGTTCATCAGTAATGCGAGAAGCATAACAGTACTTAGAGTCAGAATTAATGAGATCCCAAGTAAAAGGCTGCGTGTATTTTGATAATCAGCAAGTTCAGTCTCTTGATCGAGGATAAAACCTAAAATCCAACGGGAATTAGCAATTTTAATTAAGTCAATCCATTTAGGTTGTTGCTCAAAATGAGGACTATCAAGATTAAATAATTGACCTTGGGTGGATAACTCACTGATTAATAAAGGAGTAAACAGTGGGTCTAATGTACTGAGTGGTTGCATGATCATCGCACTGTTTTGATAGGCAATGATCGTACCCTCAGAGGTAAGAAGCAGACTTTGTGTGTTTTCTCCCACACCTAACTGCATAATTTTAGTTTGTAGCTGCGCTAATGCCATGTCAGCACCGAGTACACCCAGTGTCATGCCATTGTGTTGCACAGGCAAAGAGAACGTCACCACAATTTCGCCGCTGACCGGGTCTTGATAAGGGTCTGAGATAACCAATTTATTTTGGGTAATAGCGTCTTGGTACCAAACTCGAGTACGAACATCAAGAGTGCTGTAGTCACGTTCTGGACGTGAGTTGATAACACGGCCTTGCGTATTACCAAAATAGATATCATCAAAATCAGCACTGATTCGAGCCTGGATTAAATGTGACAGTAAAGTCTGAGTGTCAGAAACAAAAGGAATTAATCCCTTAATTTGCATGGCCTTATTCTCTTGCCACGCCATAATTTCACCGGCAATGACCGCAGTGGTTGATGTGACTCGGTTTTGAATCCCACTTTGTGTTTGGCTGTACAACTTGGTCGATGCTTGCCACGTTAATGTGCTGGCAATCAATAATACAGAAAACAGGCTTACACCAATAATTTTCTGTTTTAGAGTCAAATGTTGTGGCATAGCGATGAAAACTCCAGATATCCGGCTGTATATGAGCTTATCGGCAGGGTTTTTATATTGTTAAGCACCGTTGCGTATTTATTTTTACGTATGCAATTTATTATTTATGAGAAAATAGCGCATAAATATTAGATGTTTAGATGTCCAGATGTTTACATTTCTATACATCTCAACGTAAAATCATGCCAGATACTTAATCACCCTGACATTGTGGGTTTCTATGATAGATAATAAGAATAATCCTCCATCACGCTCTTTTTTCGCTTTGCTACCGTTACTGGTTTTTTTAATCATTTATATTGGTGCAGGGGTTTATCACACACTAATTGGCACTGAATTTGCCTTTTACCAGTTACCGGCTCCGGTTGCTATTTTACCCGCTATCATGCTGTCACTGTTGTTGGCAAAAGAGCCACTCAATCGTGCGATTAGCCGTTTTATCAGCGGAGCAGGGCATCCTGACATTATTGCTATGTGTCTGATTTACCTACTCGCAGGCGCATTTTCAACGGTAGCTAAAGCAACAGGTGGTGTAGATGCTGCCGTAGGATTAGGGCTTTCGGTACTGCCGAGTTGGGCGCTGTTGCCTGGGTTGTTTCTTATCTCTGCAGTTATCTCTACGGCAATGGGAACATCAATGGGCACCATTGCGGCACTCTCTCCGGTAGCATTAGGCATTGCACAGGCTACCGGTATCTCGTTGCCGCTGATGGCTGGCGTTGTACTTTCCGGTGCAATGTTTGGCGATAATATGTCTATCATCTCTGATACCACTATTGCGGCAACCCGTTCACAAGGTTGTGCTATGCGCGATAAGCTCAAAGAGAACTTCCGCATAGCTTTGCCCGCGGCCTTTGCTACCTTATTACTGTTCTTTTTTCTGACACAGGCAACAGATGTTCCTGCTGTTGCGCCATTTTCGTGGGTATTGGCACTGCCTTATCTGGTTATTTTGGCATTGGCACTTTCAGGCTTAAATGTTTTTGTTGTTCTGACCGTGGGTATTGTGTGTGCAGGGTTGATGGGGTTTGGTGCGACAGACACCTATAATATCAGCGGTTTTTCCCGTGATATTTACCAAGGCTTTAGCGCAATGCAGGAGATTTTCCTGTTATCAATGCTCATTGGTGGTTTAAGTGAGCTGATGAAGCGTCAGGGTGGATTAGCATTTTTAGCGCACCATATTCAGACATTGATTGAACATCTTAACCGTAATGGTAAGCCATATAGCCGAGCCGGTGAATTAGGTATCGCGTTGCTGGTGGGGCTTACAAACTTCTGTACGGCAAATAATACGGTTGCAATTATTGTTAGTGGCAGCGTAGCTCGCACATTGGCAGAAGAGAACAATATTGCGCCACGCCGTGCTGCCAGCGTATTGGATATCTACTCTTGTGTCGTACAAGGGTTACTTCCCTATGGCGCACAAGCACTATTACTGGCCTCTAGTTTTAAACTTTCACCACTTGATGTGGTTACCCATGCATGGTATTGCATGGCGTTGGCTATTAGTGCGTTATTTTTTATTTGGTTACGCCCAGTTAGTGTACAGCAAACCCCAATAAAATAGCACATATAGTAACGTGGTTATTTTTAATAAATAGCATCACTCATTAAATAAAAGCCTATTTTATATTAGCCCGACAGAATATTCTGTCGGGTTTTTTTATGTATTAAGATCCTAAAAAGCCTATTTTGTAGGATAAAAAAATTAAAACTTGCGCTGATTAACAAATTACTCTTTTTCCTAAGGCCTTATTTGAAGCAAAAAATTAAACTTACATGCTGTTTATTTGTGGGCATGTCCGTAAATAGGTATCTAATACCGTATTTGTACGATAAGTGCATATAATTAGAATAATTTCAGAAGGTCAATATCATGATTTTTTCGCTTCCTCATAAAATAGCGGTATGTAGCCTGGCTATTTCGTGTGTTCTGAGTTCCGGAGTTGTGCAAGCACAAGGGTGGGAAAAAGATAAAACCTACAACCTTACTGTTTTACATACTAATGACCATCATGGCCATTTTTGGAAAAATGAGCAGGGTGAATACGGTTTAGCAGCACAAAAAACACTGGTTGAACAGATCCGTAAAGACGTTGAGGCAGCCGGAGGCTCAGTATTACTGCTCTCAGGTGGTGATGTAAATACGGGCGTTCCTGAATCAGATTTACAACATGCAGAACCAGATTTTCGTGGCATGTCGATGATAGGTTACGATGCAATGGCATTAGGTAACCATGAGTTTGATCGACCATTAAGTGTTTTGCGCAAACAAGAGCAGTGGGCGACATTCCCATTGCTTTCCGCCAATATTTATGATGAAAAAAGCGGTGAACGTTTATTTAAACCTTACGCACTATTTGATAAGCAAGGCATTAAAATTGCCGTTATCGGATTAACGACTGAAGATACACAAAAAATTGGTAACCCTGAATATCTTAAAGGGATAGTGTTTAAAGATCCTAAAATTGAAGCTAAAAATGTTATTGCACAACTTAAGCATACAGAACAACCGGATATTATTATTGCTGCAACACATATGGGGCATTATGAAAATGGGCAGCATGGCTCAAATGCACCAGGTGATGTTGAGTTAGCGCGATCATTGCCTATGGGCGATTTAGATATGATTGTTGGCGGACATTCACAAAACCCTGTGTGTATGGAAGCTGTCAATACGCGAAATAATCGCTATATTCCAGGAACAGAGTGTAAGCCTGATCAACAAAATGGTACATGGATTGTTCAAGCTCATGAATGGGGTAAATATGTTGGCCGTGCGGACTATCAATTTAAAAATGGTGAGCTACAGCTTGTTAAGTACACATTAATCCCTGTAAATTTAAAACAAAAAATAACAGGTGATGATGGAAAATCAGATTATGTACTCTATAGCACCCCCATAACTGAAGATAATCATATGTTAGCATTGCTGACACCTTTTCAGGAAAAAGGTCAGGCTGAGTTAGGTATTAAAATTGGTGAGGTAGACCAAAAGCTAGAAGGAGATCGTAATATTGTACGTTTTCAACAAACTAATTTAGGTCAATTGATTGTTAAATCACATATGGAACGCGTAAACGCAGATTTTGGTGTGATGAACTCAGGGGGAGTTCGAGACTCTATTGAATCTGGCGATATTTCATACAAAGATGTATTAAAAGTGCAGCCATTTGGTAACATTGTGAGCTATGTTGATATGAAGGGCCACGATATTATTGATTATCTTAATGTTGTAGCAACCAAAAAAGTTGATTCTGGGGCTTATGCTCAGTTTGCCAATATTGCAATGATTGTTGAAAACGGTAAAGTGCACAATGTAAAAATTGCCGGTAAGCCAATTGACATGAATAAATCATACCGTTTTACGGTACCTAGTTTTAATGCGGCAGGCGGGGATGGTTACCCTAATATTTCGAAGAGTGCGGGTTATGTAAATACCGGATTCGTTGATGCAGAAGTATTAAAAGATTATATCGCGAAAAAGTCACCCATTAAAGCGAGTCAGTTTACACCAAACAGTGATATTATTTATAAATAATAGAGTGTGACTGAAATAAAAACCGCGCAAATAATATAATTATATTATTTGCGCGGTTTTTTTAAGCATATTGCAGGCTTGTCATATAATATACAATGTATTTTTAGTCACTATTGTTATAAATGCATTGTGCTTTATTAAAAGGCTCATGGCCATAAACGTCGTATAGATAAAGGCTATTCTGGATAAAGCTATTATATAGAAACTGTTTTCATTACTGTCATTACCTTATCAGCATAACCTAATGCACGAGAGTCATTCCATGAGTGATAGCGGCCGATACCAAGTTTTATATCATCAGGTGATGATGCTAAGGCGCTTTTTAATATTTCCGCCCCTACACGTAAATTAACATGGGGATTAAACAGATCTGCTGGCGTTTCAACGCGAGAACCATGCCAGCCTAAATTAACTTGCATTGCACCTACATCAAGATTTTTTTTATCTGTTGAGTCAATCAGTTGAGTCAGTGTTTTTTCTGCTTCTTGTTTTGACTCTAAATAGTAAGGCTTACCTTTTTTATTAATGACATAAGGCCAAGGTTTCGCTTTATCTCCCTTTGACATGGAAGACTCAACAACTGCAATAGAGTACAATAATTTAGGGTTTAAACCGTATTCATTGGCAACATGAATAAAGTCACTTTTTGTTAATCCCTCAATAGAGGATGCAAATGTATTGGATGAAAAAAAACTCGATAGCACAATAAAAAAAGAGAGTAAAATGGTTAAATTATATTTAAAACGCATGGTCAAATCCTCATGTAATATTAAATGAATAGATTCATCCTTAAAATACAAATAATGGTATATGTGTTGTCTACTTTTAGTTTGTATAGGCAGTAATGCGTGCCCGTATTGATAGACAAATAATATAGAGAAGCTCATAGCCTCGACACTTATCTATTATCATTGTTTATCTGATATGGTTATTTCTACGGGGTAACTATGACAACAGTATGTCTGTAATATAATCTATATGTGACGATTATGAGGAATAGCATTAAATAGCATGTGTATTGTGGGTGATATTATAGCAAGTTGAGGGTGATAAACCATTACAACACATTGTATTGAATTTTGTGAAATCAAAATATTTATTGCTCAAAAAGTGCGCTAATTATACTAATGAAATTAGATTAAGCAACTTATTTTGTTTTACTGTGTTTTTTTACTTTATTTATGACATTAAATGTTTTCTGTCATGTTTTGATTGAATTTATTCCCCGTTGAGTCTTATTATTTAGAAAACGAAACAGTGGTATAGCTATTTGTTATGATGAATACATCAGAAAGAAAATCGGTATTACCATGGCCATTGGTGTTAAGTGAGTTACTCGGTTTTATGGCTATTGTGTTAGGGTATGCTGAGATAAAGCAGTACATACAGTTACCTCTCTTTTTTGAGGGGCAAAAGCAAGGTGTTGTATTGATTATTGTGGGTGTACTGTTAATGTTACCTGCAGGCGTATATTTGGTTTCAGGTTGGTTTAGTCAGATAGATCAATTAATTACACCACATTTTAGTCACTCATCAGCTAAAGAGCGTAAAAAAAACTGTAAGGAAACTGACAATGACACCGACCATTGATCTTATCTTATCACACCGCTCTATTCGTCAATTTACCGAGCAAGCACTCAGTGCCGAGCAACTTAATGCCATTATTGATGCTGCACGAGCTGCATCAACATCGAGTTTTTTGCAGATGGTCAGTATCATTCGTGTGACAGATGCAGCATTGCGACAGCAGTTAGTTAGCTTGTCAGGTAAGCAACAATATGTCGCACAAGCACCTGAGTTTCTTGTTTTTTGTGCTGATTTTAATCGCCATCAGCAGATTTATCCTGATGCTCAGTTAGGGTATGCAGAGCAGTTACTTACCGGAGCAATAGATTCTGCATTGATGGGGCAAAATGCACTATTAGCTGCTGAATCATTAGGGTTAGGCGGTGTATTTATCGGCGGGTTGCGTAATCATATACAACAAGTTACTGCTGCATTGCAATTGCCAACACAGGTGATCCCCTTGTTTGGTTTGTGTATTGGTTATCCAGCACAAGACCCACAACATAAACCCCGCTTGCCGCAAGAAATGATACTGCATACTAACTACTATCAACCGGTAGACCGAGCAGTATTGCAAGTTTATGACACAGAGGTTGAAGCTTACTACCGTGCCCGAGGTAGCCATAACAAACTGCAAAATTGGAGTCAGCATGTGGCTGCAACACTGAGTAAAGAAACGCGCCCATTTATGCTTGATTATTTGCACTCACAAGGTTGGATCACCCGCTAAACCATGAAAATAGCGATTCTTTCACGTGATGCAGGCCTATATTCAAGTCAGCGTCTACTGCATGCAGCACATCAATGTGGTATTAAGGCAGAGGTCATTGATCCTCTGCGTTGTTATATTCATCTTTGCTCTGAAGCAGCACCATCTCACACTCGTTCACAGGCATTGTATCTTGCAGGTAAACCATTAGCTTTTTTTGATGCAGTGATCCCACGTATTGGTCCGGCAACAGCATACTATGGCAGCAGTATCGTACGGCAATTTGAATTAGCTGGAAGCTATATACTCAATAATGCAGCAGCAATTTGTTGTGCACGTGATAAGTTACACAGCTTACAACGATTAGTTGCCTATGGTGTAGCAGTACCTACAACGTGTTTTTCGCACGGCGCTGATGATACAGCAACAGCAATACGGCAGTTAGGAAGTGCCCCTTTAGTGATTAAACAAATTGAAGGCTCTCAAGGGATAGGTGTTGTGTTGGCGGAAAGCTATCGTGCTGCAGAGAGTATGGCTGATGCTTTTCGGGGGTTACAAACAAATATTGTGCTACAAGAGTACATTGCTGAATCACAAGGTGCAGATATTCGCTGTTTTGTTATTGGTGATCACGTAGTTGCGGCAATGAAACGACAGGCAAAAATAGGGGAGTTTCGTTCTAATTTACACCGTGGAGGATCTGCCCAAGCTGTCGAATTATCTGCTGCCGAGCAAGACATAGCAATACGTGCAACACAAGCTATTGGCTTGCACGTTGCAGGTGTAGATATATTGCGTTCAGCACGTGGCCCACTGGTGATGGAAGTGAATGCTTCGCCCGGTATTGAAGGTATTGAACGATGCACGGGAATAGATTTAGCAAAACTTATGATTGAGTATGTTAAACAGCAGGTATATGCATCACAGCATGAGCCTATTCATGAACTATTGCATTCAATATCCTAAATTTCATGCTATATCAATATGATATCTACTTCGGTTATCTCAAGCATTAGCGGAATATGGTTATATTATATTTTCGAACAGAAAATATTAAAAAATGATATCCGCTAAGAGGTGGTATTAAAAATAAAACCGATAAAGGTATTTGCATTACGTTATGCAACACGAAATTGATTAAAATCAGCATGATAATGAAAGCCACCATGCTCTAATTTTTCGCAAAGTGCAGCAGCATCAATTTCATATGCTTGAGCTAATTCATAGATACTGTCAAATTCATTACGTAACTTCATATTGACGATGCTAAACAGCATATTGCTGTCCATCTGCGCAAAACGGGTAAGATCCATATTGACTCCTTTGAATGAGTTGAACGTATACTGACATTAATTCAGAACATTCATTTATATTTGTACTTTTTTAGCATACATACAGAGCAGATAACATATGAGTATAGGCTATTACAGTGATAGGTTATTTAATTTTAGGGTGAAATATGATGACATCAATCAATAATGTAAAGACACTCGATATAAAAAATACAATCAGCTAAAAATAAAGCATAGACGCTGATGAGAAAACGTCGAGTATATAGTGTATAAAAAATGATGATTATCAATACTAAGCATGATCAAATCATTAAAACGTAGATAAATAGACGCTGATTTCGTAAGCTATCCCAATGAGAATCACAACAATAAGCGTTGTATGAGCACACTACCGGTTTCTGAATTTGCTGTTCCTGATCTTGACCTGTTGAAACAGTGGCTAATCCAGTTGAACATTGATTATTTTGAGTGCGAATCATGTCTAGCACTGCATTTACCGCATATGCAAAATATTAATGGCATTTTTGATGCAAAAATTGATCTGCTGGAACAGCATATTTTAGTGTTCTCCTCTGCATCTGAAGTTCGGCCAACAGGCTTGCTGCCACTGGTTGCCGAGCTTAGTGAGATCAATGCCCAGTACTCGCTGATTAACGGGTTTGTTGATGTACAAGATGATAATCTGCCTAAACTTATCATTACGCATTCACTGACTGCTTCTGCCGGTATTACTACCGCTCAACTGCTTGTTTTTATTAAGCAAACAGAAGAACAAATTGAGCAATTTATTGATGTAGTGAAACGTAAAGGCTATCTGTTCTTTCCTGAGGAAGATGAGATCTCTGATCAGGATAAAATCCTGCATTGATAATCAGATACCGGAAGTGTGATTTTGCTTCCGGATAGCCTCTTTTTCCCTGTAAATAGAAATAATAAAGATTAAAAATCAATTAATTATCTCATCGTCTCTTTGTCTAATATTGTAAACTCCGGTGCTTTTATTGCCCGCTTACACGCGCCTTTCTCTGCGATAACCTGCTGCATAAGTCATCTTCTATCCCTACATTTCACTACAAATTGTCTATTTTTCAACAGGTGATCAAGTAATTACGGTTATTTATCTTTGATGCTGTTGTTTTCAGGCTACGTTCTGGTCTTAACATTCATACAGCGTTATTCTAACAACTGTTGTTTTTATGTGTATCCAATGTGGTCAGTTGAGCAGGGAGGCTCTCGGTGATGGGATTTATCGCTAAAAATAATACATGTTCATGGGCAAAAACTGTCTTAACGACCCTGTTGTTAACGGTTTCTGCTGCACATGCAGAAGATAAAACGCTGCATGTCTATAACTGGTCAGACTATATTGCCCCGAATACCTTGGCAAATTTCCAAAAAAGTCAGGGGATTAAAGTTGTTTACGATGTCTTTGATTCTAATGAAGTGCTTGAAGGTAAACTGATGGCTGGAAGCACGGGTTTTGATGTTGTCGTGCCGTCAGCGAGTTTTCTTGAGCGCCAAATTAAAGCCGGTGTCTTTAAGCCGCTGGATAAAGCCAAGCTGCCTAATTATGCCAACCTTGATCCTGAACTGCTTAAAATGCTGACCAAGCATGATCCTGATAATACCTATGGTGTGCCTTATTTGTGGGCAACCACCGGTATTGGTTACAACATTGATAAAGTCAAAGCAGTGCTGGGCAAAGATGCACCGGTAGAGAGTTGGGATCTGATTTTTAAACCAGAAAATCTGGCCAAACTGAAAACCTGTGGCGTTGCGTTTTTAGATGCGCCAAGTGAAGTCTATGCCACTGTACTGAATTATTTAGGGAAAGATCCTAATAGCACTAACCCAAAAGAGTATTCAGGGGAAGCGACGGACCTGCTACTAAAACTGCGGCCAAATATTACCTACTTCCACTCATCACAATACATCAATGATCTGGCAAATGGTGATATTTGCGTCACTATCGGCTGGGCGGGGGATGTAAAGCAAGCCGCTAATCGTGCGAAAGAAGCGAAAAATGGCGTGAATATTGGCTACAGCATTCCAAAACAGGGCGCTCTGGCCTTTTTTGATATGTTAGCGATTCCGGCAGATGCCAAAAATACCGATGAAGCTTATCGCTTTATTAACTATCTGTTGCAACCTGACGTTATCGCC
The DNA here is from genome assembly GCF_051652165.1 of Plesiomonas sp. Taxonomy (GTDB): domain Bacteria; phylum Pseudomonadota; class Gammaproteobacteria; order Enterobacterales; family CAMTGL01; genus Plesiomonas. The sequence continues at coordinate 222,180 of NZ_JBOFTR010000016.1, read as the reverse complement.
ACGGTGACAGATACTGTGTATTACGCCAACGGTAATGCCAAATCCACACCGCTGGTTCAAGCCGATATTCGTAACGATCAGGGTATTTACCCATCAGCAGAAACGCGTAGTAAGTTATTTACCCTGACAGTGAAAGATCCGAAAGTTGACCGTGTGATTACCCGTTCTTGGACTCGGGTAAAAAGTGGCACATAAGCGGTAATTTTCCATGGTTTAACTGTAAAACCAGTATTCAACCGAGGTAAATAGATCTGCTAGATCGTTAACTTATGCACCGGTATGCCCATGTTCTGGGCATACCGCTATCTTGCGGCGAGTTAGCGTTATTAGCGCAAAATCTTACCGGACAACCCGATATTCTACCGTTACGCACTGTGTTGATAATGGATTATTAACGGTTTTTTGCAGTATGAGGAGAACCCTTCCAGTGAAAGAGACCATGTCACGCCCTCAGATAAAAGCCCCAAAGTTGAAAACCCCCTTACTTGAGATCCGTAATCTGACCAAATCGTTTGACGGCACATTTGCTGTTGATGATGTTGATTTGACCATCTACAAAGGTGAAATTTTTGCTCTGCTAGGCGCATCAGGATGCGGTAAATCAACGCTGCTGCGTATGTTAGCCGGTTTTGAAACGCCAACCAGTGGGCAGATTTTTATCGATGGGCAGGATTTATCAGCCGTACCACCCTATAAGCGGCCTATCAATATGATGTTTCAATCATACGCACTGTTCCCGCATATGACGGTAGAGCAGAATATTGCGTTTGGTTTGAAGCAAGACAAAATGCCAAAACATGAGATAGCCAAACGCGTGGCGGAAATGCTCGATCTGGTACACATGCGTGAGTTTGCAGCGCGCAAGCCACATCAGCTTTCTGGTGGGCAGCGTCAGCGGGTTGCGCTGGCTCGCAGTCTGGCCAAACGGCCAAAATTGTTGCTGCTTGATGAGCCAATGGGCGCACTGGATAAAAAGCTGCGCGATCAAATGCAGCTAGAAGTGGTTGATATTTTAGAGCGTGTCGGCGCGACTTGCGTGATGGTGACACATGATCAAGAAGAGGCCATGACGATGGCCGGACGTATTGCGATCATGAACCGTGGAAAATTTGTGCAAATCGGTGAGCCTGAAGAGGTCTACGAGTATCCGAACAGCCGCTTTAGTGCCGAATTTATCGGCAGTATCAATGTGTTCGAGTGCATGCTGCAAGAAGAGACAGATGAACATTACATTGTACGCAGCCCCGGTTTAATGCACCCACTGAAAGTAGAGCAAGAGGTGAAAATTACTGCCGATGTGCCGGTGATGGTTGCTCTGCGGCCAGAGAAAATCGCACTGTGTGATGATGTGCCTGAAGATGGCTGTAACTTTGCAGTAGGCGAGGTGGTCAACATTGCTTATCTGGGGGATCTCTCTATCTACCATGTGCGCCTGCACAGCGGCATGATATTGACCGCCCAACTGCAAAATGATTGCCGTTATCGCCGCGGAATGCCGACATGGGGCGATGAAGTTCGCCTGTTCTGGAATGCCGATAGCGGCGTAGTACTGACCGCCTGATTGAGGAGTCAAGGATGAGACAATATCTATCACGGCAATATCTGGCTCGAGCAGGTATCAGTGGTCGTCAGAGTATCATTGCCGCCCCTTATCTCTGGTTGCTGATCTTTTTTCTGATCCCCTTTCTGATTGTTTTTAAGATAAGTTTTGCCGAGATGCAGGTGGCAATTCCACCCTACACTGACCTACTCAGTTGGCTAGATGGTAAGCTGACCTTGAGCCTAAATCTGGCTAATTACAGCTATTTGGTGGAAGATCCGCTGTATGTTGATGCTTATCTGCACTCACTGCGTATTGCTGCGGTATCGACCATTATCTGCTTGTTGATGGGCTACCCAATCGCGTGGGCTATCGTACACAGTACACCTTCTACACGAAATATTTTGCTGCTATTGATTGTATTACCCTCTTGGACATCATTTTTAATTCGGGTCTATGCATGGATTGGGCTTTTGAAAAATAACGGGATTATCAATAACTTCCTGTTATGGACAGGTATTATTGACCAACCGTTACCTATGCTGCATACCGATTTTGCTGTGTATATTGGTATTGTGTATGCCTATCTGCCGTTTATGATTTTGCCTTTATATACTGCGCTGCAAAAAGTGGATTACTCATTGGTTGAGGCCGCTTCAGATCTGGGTGCTCGCCCGTTTAAAACCTTCTTTTCGGTGATATTACCGCTGACAAAAGGGGGCATTATTGCTGGTTCAATGCTGGTTTTTATTCCAGCTGTGGGGGAGTTTGTGATCCCTGAGCTACTCGGTGGGCCTGACAGTATTATGATCGGGCGGGTGATGTGGCAGGAGTTCTTTAATAATCGAGACTGGCCGGTTGCCTCTGCGGTGGCGATTGTCATGTTGCTGATCTTAGCTCTGCCGATTATGTGGTTTCATAAACACCAGAATCAGGAGATGCACTGATGAATAGCGTTCCTGTGATTAAAAGCCGTTGGAAAGCGGTGATTCTGACTATCGGCCTGACTTTTTTGTATGCGCCGATGCTGATGTTGGTGATTTATTCATTCAACAGCTCACGCTTAGTCACGGTTTGGGCGGGTTGGTCCACTAAATGGTACGGAGAGTTGTTTGCTGATCAGGCGATGATGGACGCTGTTTGGCTGAGTCTGACCATCGCCACGGCGGCTGCGTCTGCGGCGGTGATACTCGGTACGATGGCCGCTTTTGTGATGACCCGTTTTCGGCGTTTTACCGGCCAGACATCCTTTGCATTTATGCTTACCGCACCGTTGGTTATGCCAGAGGTGATTACGGGTTTATCGCTGCTGTTGCTGTTTGTGGCAATGAGCCAGTGGCTTGGATGGCCAGAGCAACGTGGCGCGATGACCATTTGGCTAGCACATGTGACTTTTTGTACCTCTTATGTTGCTGTTGTAGTCAGTGCTCGTTTGCGCGATCTTGACCGTTCACTGGAGGAAGCGGCGATGGATCTGGGAGCTCCTCCGCTGAAGGTATTTTTCATCATTACCGTGCCGTTGATCATTCCTGCATTGGTATCGGGTTGGTTGCTGGCATTTACCTTATCACTCGATACATTGGTGATCTCCAGTTTTGTCTCTGGCCCGAGCTCGACTACATTGCCGATGATGGTTTTTTCCAGTGTTCGCATGGGGGTTAGCCCGAAGATCAACGCACTGGCGACCTTGATTATTCTGGCTGTCGGGGTGCTTGGCATGATCTCATGGTGGCTGATGTCACGCGCTGAAAAGCGTCAGCGTTTAGAGCAGTTACACTGATAGCGGACGACAGTGATAGTGAGTAGTGGTGATAGTCAGTAACAGCCAATATCCGTTGAGTGTAAGGCGACTTTTTGGTGCAAACAAAGAGAAAGCGACCTTAAAGCAAGGGTAACTTTTGGCACTTTACGCGGAGTAACCTTGTGGTCGGCGCTTTGCAGCCAGTGCAATGAGGGGTAGAATCTTGCCCCTCATTGTACTTGCTGCAACTTGATTGAGGTTTTCATGTTCTGTGCCCATTTTCAGGCTGGCGAATGCCGTTCGTGTCATTGGCTGGATAAGCCCTATACCGAGCAACTGACACTTAAACAGCAGGCGCTAGAAACCCTGTTTTGTGCTATTCCGGTACAACAGTGGTTACCTGCGGTGCACAGTGCTGAACAAGCTTTTCGCAACAAAGCTAAAATGGTGGTTAGCGGTGCGGTTGAACGCCCGATTTTGGGTATCGTCAATGCTGACGGTGCTGCGGTTGATTTGTCAGATTGTCCGCTGTATAACGCCGATTTTCAGGCGTTGTTTCCGGTCATCAAACAGTTTATCGGCCGTGCCGGTTTAACACCGTACAACGTTGCACGTCGGCGCGGTGAGCTGAAATTTATCCTACTGACACAAAGTGCGGCTAATGGTGAGTTTATGCTGCGTTTTGTGCTTAAGTCAGACCAAAAACTGGTATTGATCCGCCGTGAGTTGCCGTGGTTACAAGCGCAGTTACCGCAATTGCGGGTGATCTCGGTGAATATTCAACCGGTGCATATGGCGATTTTAGAAGGTGAGCAAGAGATTATGCTGACCGATGATCACAGCCTGTCAGAGCAATTCAACTATGTTCCGCTTTCTATCCGCCCACGCAGTTTTTTCCAGACCAACCCGCAAATTGCTGCGCGTCTATATGCTACTGCCCGCGATTGGGTGCAAGCATTACCGATAAACTCACTGTGGGATCTGTTCTGCGGTGTTGGCGGATTTGGCTTGCACTGTGCAACACCAGAGATGAAACTTACTGGGATAGAGATCTCACCCGAGGCGATAGACTGTGCGCGTGCTTCGGCAAAACAACTGGGTTTATCGGATGTCCATTTTCAGGCTCTTGATTCTAGTGCTTTTGCTTGCCGTCATCAGGCAGATCATGGCACATACCCTGAAGAGCCGCAAAGTGAAGCAGGCGATGAAAGTGATCGCGTAAAAAACCGTGATAATGTTCCTGATCTCGTACTGGTTAATCCGCCACGTCGGGGGATTGGGCAGGCCTTGTGCAATTATCTGGCAACCATGGCACCTGACTATATTGTTTATTCCAGTTGCAACGCCAATACCATGGCAGAAGATATTGTGCGTTTAAACGGTGGGGCGCAGCAGTATCAGGTCGAAAAAATGCAGTTGTTTGATATGTTTCCGCATACCGCTCACTATGAAGTGATCGGTTTACTTAAACGTGTTTGATGCTAGTTGTGTTACCGGTTAAAAAGCCCGTTAGGGCTTTTCACGCCAGCCGATACCTTCGAGTGTCAACAGAGCGGTTTTAATCGGTAAACCGCCACTGTATCCGGTAAGCGAGCGATCTTTTCCTAGCACCCGATGGCACGGAATAATAATGGCCAGCGGGTTTGCGCCAATAGCACCGCCAACGGCGCGTACAGCCTTTGGATTACCGATATTCTCTGCTACTGCCCCATAACTTGATATTTGTGCATAGGGAATCGCCAGCAATTGTTGCCAGACTTGTTGCTGAAACGGTGTACCAACAGGTGCAAGCAGAAGACGATCAGGGGAAGGGGCAAGGCCGGCGAAGTAATCATTGAGAAAATCGGTAGCCAATTGCAGTGGCCGGATACACTCTTGCTGCCATAACGGGTTAATACTCTGCTGTTCACTTGGCAGATATAAATGGCGTAAACCGTGGCGGTCGGCTACCAGCAGTAGTTCACCGAGTGGTGAGGTATAATTGACGTAGTACATCTGAGCGGTCTCTTCAGGGTATTGACGTCTTAACTTAGCGCGATTTTGACAGATGACTGAACCGACCTGTTAATTTATCCATTGGCCGGTTCAGTGTGTAGCGTGATCATAAGGTTACGTGATCATATTGTTAGCCTATCATGCCCTGTATACGGGTGAGATTTTGGCTATCAGATAAAACGTTGTGCAACAGCTTCAGGCTCTAACTCATCACCTTCAAGATCTGAATTCCAGTTCAGACCCAGTAGAACGCCATCTTCAGCCAGTGTTAACAACCACTCATTGGCAAACAAATTAAGCGGAATAGCCGTTGGAACAAACTCAGCCCACTCGTCATCACAGTGTATACGAGCGTCAGCTTCGTTTGACCAAAATGGCATCACTTCACCGTCTTCAAACTGGCTTGACTCCATAGAGAGCCAATTTACTTCGTCTTGACACAAACCCCATACTTGTCCGGTTTGCTGGCTTTGTGCAACAAACAGATCAATGTTGGCTTGCAGATCTTGTCCTAACTGGCTCATGGATACTCTCACTCTTTAAAAGGGAATTTCTGTGCTTATGGTAGCAGAAATTAAAGTGACTGTAGTGCTTCATCAGGCAATGCTTCTGCACAATCAGTATCTTTACCGTTGCTCAAAGGCTAGCATCCGCTTTTCAAGCGCCCGCATTGACAGTGTGAGCGCACCGTTAACGGCTAGATAGATCACACCAGCCATACCGAAAATTGCAAGAGTATCGTAAGTTTGAGCATTGAGTTGCTGCGCGTAACCCATGATGTCCATAATCGTAATGGTGCTGGCCAGTGATGTACCTTTAAAGATCAAGACCACTTCATTGGAATACGAAGGCAAAGCTCGTTTTAGCGCAAAAGGTAATAAAATCTGTAAAGTTTGTCGCCGAGTCATTCCGAGTGCACTGCACGCTTGCCATTGTCCAGTTGGGATAGCTTTGACTGCGCCATAAAACAGCAAAGTAGAGTATGCTGCGCTGTTGAGTGCTAAAGCTATCATGGCACAAAACCAAGGTTCAGAGAGTAGTGGCCAAAGTACGCTGTTGCGCAGGGCATCAAACTGCCCTGGGCCGTAATAGATCAAAAATATCTGGATCAGTAACGGAGTTCCGGTAAACAGCGTTAGATAGCCTTTTGTCAGCCAGCGTAACGGGTGGTTGTTACCGGCCATCACCAGCGTGAACAGTACAGCCAGTGTAAAACCAATCAGCAGGGCACAAACAGTCAGTGATAAGCTGGTTTGCAGCCCTTGCATCAAGGTGGGAAAGTAGCTCCACATCAGACAGCACTCCTCTCAAAACGGGTAACGTAGCGATCAAGGCGCTGCAATAAGAACTGGCTGATTAGGGTAATCACCAGATATAACACTGCCGCTACTGCAAACCATGTAAATGGTTGCCACGTTGAGGTCGCAATAGTTTGTGCCTGACGCATTAACTCATTCACACCGATAAGGGAAACCAGTGCGGTATCTTTAAGCAGCACCAACCATTGATTACCCAGCCCTGGCAGCGCGTGCCGCCAGACTTGCGGCAAAATAAGACGGGTAAAAATATGCCATGGGCGCATACCCAGTGCCGCGCCTGATTCCCACTGTCCGGCTGAAATGGCTTTGAGTGCACCGCGTAATGTTTGTGAAGCATATGAAGCAAATATAATGGCCAATGCCACCGCACCACACCAAAACGGGCTGAGGTCTACATAATTGTCAGTGATCAGAAACAATGCTTGGGTTGAGCCAAAATAGATAAATAGCACCACCAGTATTTCGGGCAAGCCACGTAATACGGTGATAAGCGTACTGGCGGGAATACTGACCACTTTCCAGCGTGATGATTCGAGCACAGCAAAAACAAGTGCCAGTAATAGGCCAATAACCAGCGAAGCAAGTGCTAGGCCGATAGTCATACCGGCCGCCATGCAAAGGAGTTGTAGAAATTCGTTTCCCGCCATCGTCTCTTATTTAAACCACTTGTTGTAGAGGGATTGATAAGTACCGTTGGCATGCAAAGTGTCGAGTGCCGTATTGAGCTGCGTGAGCAGTGCAGTATTGCCCTTGTTAACGGCAATGCCAAAACCTTGACCAAAATAGGCTTTATCGGTGACGGGCTGACCGACCGGTGCGAGGCTCTTGTCTTGTTTTAGCCACTCAGCGATAACGGCGGTATCACCAAATACGGCATCAACACGGCCATTTTTCATATCAATTACTGCATTTTGATAGCTGCCATAGGGCACAGCCTTCAGATTTTTCATCTGCTCATTGATGTAGGTTTGGTGTGTTGAACCGTTTTGCACGCCCACTTTTTTATCTTTGAGAGCACTAACGTCTGCAAATTTACCTTTTTGGCTGATAAAAATGGCTGCGTTATCGTAGTAAGGTTTAGTGAAATCAACCTGCTTTAGGCGGTCATCGGTGATGTCCATGGCTGAAATGGCGGCATCGTAACGGCGAAATTTCAGATCGGGGATTAAACTATCAAATGCCTGATTGCTGAATGTACACTCTGCTTTTAGTTCGGCACATAAGGCTTTAGCCAGATCCACATCAAAACCGACAATTTCATTTTTTTCGTTGGTCGATTCAAAGGGTGGGTAGGTAGCTTCCATAGCAAAGCGGATCGTTTCTGTCGCCAGTGCTGAGGTGCTAAATCCTGCACACACGCTGCTAGTTAACAGGGCAGCGGTCAGTAATTTTTTCATGGTGAACTCCTTGTAGACAGAAAATAAAATAGAGTTAGTGTGATAAATACCCAGCAAATTCAGATGTTTGTGGTGCAGAAAAACAGTGTGCATCACCCTGTTCTATAATGTGGCCTTGCTCCATATAAATCACCTGACTGGCAACTTTTTTAGCGACTTCAACCTCATGTGTCACAATCACTTGTGTAATACCTGTTTGGGCTAACTCTTTAATAATTGAAACCACTTGTGCAGTAATCTCAGGATCAAGTGCAGCGGTAGGCTCATCAAACAGTAGCACTTGAGGCTCCATCATCAGGGCGCGAGCAATGGCCACCCGCTGTTGCTGGCCGCCAGAGAGGTGCAGTGGATAACGGCTGGCATACGGGGTTAAGCGTAGACGCGCCAATAATGTTTCGGCACGCTGTTGCGCCTGATCTTTGCTTAAGCCTAAAACTCGGCAGGGGGCTTCGGTTAGATTTTCTAACACAGTCAGGTGTGGCCATAAATTATATTGTTGAAACACCATGCCCACATTTTGCCGTAACTCGCGCACCGCTTTACTATCAGGTGTTTTGGTCAGTTCAAACAGGTGTCCAGCAATCTGTAATGTACCGTTACGTGGAACTTCCAATAAATTTAATGTGCGTAGCAACGAACTTTTGCCCGCACCGCTAGGGCCAAGCAGCACGAGCGTTTCACCTTGCGGGCAGTTAAAGCTGATATTGTGCAATGCCTGATGATCACCGTAAAAACAATTTACGTCAGTTAATTGAATACTCATGCGATTATTATGAATAATGAATGATTTAACCGATAGTAAATTTATTTACATAACTATGCAATATATAACTCTGTGGTAAAGCGTAATTATCGTGATAAAAACAGGAGTCGTAACGATAGGCTTGTTATTGTCGCAATGTTGTATACGTTACATTCGCTAAATATGTATCTTACTGATTGTTCTCTTTAGTGTTTTTGTTTTTGTGTAAGTTGCTAGAGTAGCGCGGTAAAGCTGTTTCCTGTGACAGGAAAATGATCAAACAGTGTTCCTGTTTTTACGCATAGAGTTCATACAAGATTGTATCAACAGAAATGCTCAGTTTTTATCAAAAGAATGTTATGTTCAGCGCATATCAGAAGTGCATAAAACAATGGGTTGAGTGCATAATTTACGGTGTGGTTTTATAGGTGATGGCGATATTTCTGATTTGAATCAGAACTATCATAACGAAAAAGAGAATAAGAAAATCAGAGAGATAGGAAAGAGAGAAAGAAGAGATGATAAGTATATTGCAAATGACATACTCAGTGTATGACTACTGAGTATGTGTAAACAAACAAGAAGTGAATAGATTAACGTTGGCGTTCACGCAGACGTTTGATGACATCACGCAACTGTAAATCTTGATCTTGCAGTAAGACCATCAGGTGATAGAGCAAATCAGCCGATTCATTAATGAGCTCATTTTTATCACCGGCGACCGCAGCAAGTGCGGTTTCAACACCTTCTTCACCCACTTTTTGTGCAATACGTTTTGTACCTTTGGCGTATAAACGTGCTGTGTATGATGTTTCTGGATCAACAGTTTTCCGCGCCATTAATTGCGCTTCAAGTTTACTGAGGAAAATCAGATCTGGCTCAACGGCAACATCTTCAAAGCAGCTATCGGTACCCAGATGGCAGGTTGCTCCGTGCGGTTCAGCTAAAATCAGCAGTGTATCGTTATCGCAATCAATCGCCATTTTGGTCGCCCACAGGATATGGCCTGAGGTTTCGCCTTTGGTCCATAAACGTTGCTTGGTGCGCGAGAAAAAGGTGACCTGTTTTGTCTCCAGCGTTTTTTCTAACGCCTCTTGATTTAGGTAGCCCAGCATTAATACCTGACCATTTTGAGCATGCTGGACGATGGCTGGGAGCAGCCCATTGACTTTATCCCAGTTAATATTTGCACGTTGTTGTTCAGTTAGCATAATCTTATCTCCACTCCCTGTTTGAAGAGGTACTCTTTGAGATCACCAATATTGATGATCTGCTTGTGGAATACTGACGCAGCCAGTGCTCCGTCAATATCCGCATCGCGGAATGCCTCAAGAAAATGCTCATTATGCCCCGCACCGCCGGAAGCGATTAACGGAACGCGGCACACCTCTCTAACGTATTGCAACTGGCGGATGTCATAACCGCGTCGGACACCGTCTTGGTTCATCATGTTAAGCACAATCTCACCTGCGCCGCGTTGCTGAACCTCATTAACCCAGTCTAGCGTATGCCACGCTGTTGCGCGGGTTCGGGTTTCATCTCCGGTGAACTGATAGACCTGATAGCTGTTGCTGGCTTCGTCGTACCAAGTATCAATACCAACCACAATACACTGTACGCCAAAGCGATCGGCCAGCCGTGTAATCAGCGTTGGGTCAGCCAGTGCTGGTGAGTTGATTGAAATCTTATCGGCTCCGAAAGCCAGAATCTGTGCGGCATCTTCCGCTGTGCGAATTCCACCGGCAACACTAAAAGGAATATCGATCACTTCTGCGACTTTTGACACCCAGCTTTTATCAACGGTACGTCCATCAGAAGAGGCGGTGATATCGTAGAATACCAGTTCATCAGCACCCTCTTCGGCATAGCGCTGTGCTAGCGGGACAATATCGCCAATAATTTCGTGGTTGCGAAACTGCACGCCTTTGACCACTTGCCCATTGCGCACATCCAAACAGGGGATTATCCGTTTTGCCAGCATGCAATCGCCTCCTCAGTGTTGAATTTTTCTTCGAGTAAAGCGCGCCCGACAATCACACCGGCCACACCGCTACCGCGTAGGGCTCGAATATCAGCTAGCGATCCGATTCCGCCGGAAGATTGAAATGCGATGTACGGAAAACGCGCTGCTAGTTCACGGTACAGGCGTACGTTTGACCCTGACAGCGTGCCATCGCGTGAAATATCGGTGCATAACACGTGTTTAAGGCCGACGGTTTGGTACTCTTCGAGCAAGGTTTCAATGGCAATGCCGGAGTCTTGTTGCCAGCCGCTGACGGCAACGCGCTTGACCTCATCACTGCCGATACGCACATCAAGTGCCAGTACCAGCCGTTCAGGGCCGAACAGTGAGAACCAACGTTTTACTTCAGTGACATTGCGTACAGCGGTTGAACCAATGACAACGCGTGCCGCACCTGCTGCCAGTAAATCGGCAACATCCTGTTCAGTGCGGATACCGCCGCCAATTTGCACATTGGCGGGTGTTGCAGCAATCAGCTTGGCAATTAATGTCAGTTGGCGCTGGCTGGTGTCTTTTGCGCCGGTTAAATCAACCAGATGCAGCCATTGTGCTCCTGCTTGCTGATAGGTTTGCAGACGCTCTGTGGGGTCGGCGTGGTATTCGGTTTTGTGATCATAGTCACCCTGTAACAGGCGCACGACTTTGCCGTCGATCAGATCCAGTGCGGGAATAATCATCCTTGTTACATCTCCAGAAAGTTTTTCAGTAACTGGGCACCGGCTTTACCGGATCGTTCAGGGTGAAACTGCACACCGTAAAAATTATCCTGTTGCACTGCTGCAGAGAAGGCTTCGCCGTAATGACACTGAGCAATCGTGTGGTGACTTATCTGCATCGCATAGCTGTGAACAAAGTAGAAATACTCGCCATCGGCAATATTATTAAATAGGCGATGGCCTGCTTTTGGGTACACGCGGTTCCAGCCCATGTGGGGCAGAGGTAGGCCAAAATCGGTCATTTGCAGAACCGAGGTATCAGGGATCACCCCGAGAGTATGGGTATTACCCTCTTCGCAATATTCGGCCATCAGTTGCATGCCTAAGCAGATCCCCAATACCGGTTGGGTACAGGCTCTGATCAGGGCGATCAGGTTGCGATCATGCAGCTGTTCCATGGCGGTACTGGCCGTACCTACGCCGGGCAGCAGCAATTTATCAGCGGTGAGGATCACATCAGCTTCTTTGCTGATAACCGGGTGGTAGCCGAGTTTTTGCACGGCAAAATAGACCGAAGCAAGGTTGGCACAGCCGGTATCAATAATGACCACACGGGTTTGCGGGGTCTGTTGTGGCATCTACAAAACTCCTTTTGAGCTTGGCAATGCATCACCCTGCATGTGAATGGCCTGACGTAGTGTGCGGCCAAATGCTTTGAACAGGCTTTCTACCATGTGGTGGCTATTTTTGCCTTTGGTTTTTAGGTGCAAGGTGCAGCCTAGGCTGTCGGTCAGCGAACGGAAGAAGTGCTGCACCATTTCAGTGCTCAGATCCCCGACTTGATCGCGGTTAAAATTCGCTTTGAATTTCAAGTAGGGGCGGCCGGAGAGGTCAAGCGCACAACGTGCTAAACACTCATCCATCGGCAGCACAAACCCAAACCGACCAATACCGCGTTTGTTGCCCAGTGCTTGTCGCAGGGCTTGGCCGAGTGCTAAAGCGGTATCTTCAATAGTGTGGTGATCATCAATATGCAGATCGCCGCTGACGGCAATATTCATGCGAAAACCGCCATGGGTGGCAATCTGATCAAGCATGTGGTCAAAAAAACCTAATCCGGTGCTGATCTGGTTTTCACCGTTCTCATCTAACCAAACTTGTACGCTAATATCGGTTTCGCGCGTAATACGGCTGACGCTGGCAGTACGGGCCGGAAAGCTCAGGCGCTGAACAATCATCGGCCAATTTGTATTGTCAGGGTGATAGAGAATGCCGTTAATACCCATGTTTTCGGCAAGTTTCAGATCAGTTTGTCTGTCGCCAATAACAAAGGAGTGCGCATGATCAATGCTGCCCGATTCCATATAGCGTTTTACCAGCCCAAGTTTCGGTTTCCGACAGGTACAGTTGTCGTGCTCAAAATGTGGGCAAATTAAAATATCAGCAAACTCAATACCCTGAGAGCTGAAAATATCGAGCATAGCGTTGTGCGGCAGGTCAAAATCAGCTTGTGGCAAACTGTCTGTACCTAAGCCGTCTTGATTGGTGATCATCACCAGCGTGTAACCTTGACGCTGCAGTGTTAATAGCGCCGGAATAACGCCCACTTCGAGTTTGAGTTTATCGAGACGATCAACCTGAAAATCTTCCGGTGGCTCTTTAATCAGCGTGCCATCACGATCAATAAACAGGTAATTACGTGCAACTGAATTGGATTTATTCAGTTGTGCTTTGTGTGGCTGCGCATGGCGCGCGGTTTCTGCTGCGTAACGCACTCTTTTTTTCACTGCATGCCTCCTTGCTGGCAGCACATCTCATCGGATAACGGCATCGCGTTGATGACATTCAGCGTGTGCTGACACTCTTCTTGTGTGCCAATTGAGATGCGCAGACAGTTATACAAACCGGGTTGTTTTCCTTGATCTCTAACGATAATGCCTTGATCCCACAAATTTTTGAATACTTTCTCACCGTTATGGAAGCGAACCGTGATCCAGTTACTTTCGCTGGGGTAGACAGTGTCGCATAGCGGGCTTTTTTGCAGCTCTTGACTCAGCCATGTGCGGGTTGTGCGCAAGCAATCAACATTGCGTTGCATAGCCGCAATCCCTTGTTCGCTCAGTGCTTGCGCGGCAATGTCAGCAACCGGTAGCGGTAGTGGGTAGGGGGCAATGACTTTTAATAGCAAACGAATAATGTCGGGGGATGAGAGCGCAAAGCCGCAGCGTAATCCTGCCAGTGCAAACGCTTTTGACAGGGTGCGTAAAATCACCAGATTCGGGTACTGTTGCAGCAACGGTACACAGCTGTGTTGCGGACAAAACTCGATATACGCTTCATCAATCACCACGATGGCTTTTCCAGCGGTGAGTTGCAGCAGCGCATGCAAGTCTTGTTGTTGCAGCAGGTTGCCGGTCGGGTTGTTTGGGCTACACACAAAGACGACTTTGACCTGATCAAGTGCGGCATGAATAGCCGGAAGATCGAGCTGCCAGTCTGCGGTGCTGGGCACGATTTTTCGCGCAATGCCCAGTGTTTCAGCACTGACTGTGTACATACCGTAGGTCGGCGGGCAAAACATCACGGCATCGCGTGCAGGTTCGCAAAAGGCGCGGATCACCAGCTCTATCGCTTCATCTGCACCACGGCTGACCAACACTTGTTCGGGCATGAGATTGACATAGGCGGCGTAACGGGTAATCACGCTCTCTGGCTGGCACTCTGGATAACGGTTGAGCTTTTGTGTGGTTAACGAATAGTCAGGCGCGATGGGGTATTCATTGGCGTTTAACCAGACATCACCGCGCCCCCCGATGCGGCGCGCTGACATATACGGAGTCAGTTTACGCACGTTGTCGCGTGCCAGTGTATCGGCGTTAAATGCAGAGCTCATGTCATCAGTAGGTAATGTTGCATTGAATGATAGAGAGGGTTTCATGCATCAACTCCTTGTTTTTGCACAGGTGAACACGAGCCCGCTTGCAGAGCCTTGACCCGAACACTGACGGCAAAGCGGTGTGCTTCGAGTTTTTCGGCGCGCGCCATCATCTCTACGGTCGGGGCGAGCGTGAGCAAACCTTCGGGGGTAATTTCTTGCACCGTCATGCGCTTCATAAAATCGGCTAAACCGAGGCTGGAGTAAGTGCGTGTGTACCCGTAAGTGGGCAGTACATGGTTAGTGCCTGAGGCGTAATCACCGGCAGACTCAGGTGTCCATGCGCCTAAAAAAATCGATCCGGCATTATGCAGTTGTGGCAATAAACTGCGCGGTTGTGCGGTTTGTACAATCAGGTGCTCCGGCCCGTAGCGGTTGCTGAGTGTTACCGCTTCGTTCAGATCGGCGGTAACAATTAAGCGGCTCTCTTGCAGGGCTTGTGTGGCGATAGAGGCACGCGGCAACAGTGCTAACTGGCGCTCAACTTCATCGGCAACCTGTTGTGCTAGGCGTGGGCTAGGCGTAACTAATATCACCTGAGAATCTGGCCCGTGTTCGGCTTGTGATAACAGATCACTGGCAATAAATGCTGGGTTAGCCTCACCGTCAGCAATCACGAGGACTTCTGAAGGGCCGGCCGGCATATCCATCGCTGCTCCTGCAAAGTCTTGGCTAACCTGCTTTTTGGCCTCGGTGACATACGCATTACCCGGTCCAAAAATCTTATCCGCTTTGGGGATAGACTCCGTACCGTAGGCCATTGCAGCAATGGCTTGTGCGCCGCCAACATTGAATATCTGTGTGATCCCACACAGAGCGGCAACATACAAAATTTCATCTGCAATGGGTGGCGGTGAGCAAAGCACAACCTGCTGACATCCGGCAATACGTGCCGGAATACCGAGCATCAGCGTGGTAGACAGCAGCGGCGCAGAGCCACCGGGAATGTATAAACCTACCGCACGGATAGGGCGGGTGATCACTTCACAGCGAACGCCCACTTGCGTTTCAATATCTACAGGCTGCGGTTGTTGGGCTTCGTGAAAAACGGCGATATTGGCATAAGCCTGCGTTAATGCCTGTTTCATTTCATTTGGTAAACGGGCGCTTGCGGCCTCAATGTCTGACGGGCTGACCTGCAAGTTTGTCGGGCGGCAGCGGTCAAAACGTTCGGTTAAGTCGAGCAACGCCTGATCGCCGCCGGTGCGCACGGTATCGATAATAGTACGCACTTGAGCACTGATCTCATTTGAACCACTGATAGCGGGTCGGGTCAGCAAGCGCTCTTGCTCTTTACGGCCTTGCTCCGTGCGGCTGAGGGCTGTCCAATCAATAATTTGCATGGTTGTTACTCCATCATCTTTTCAATTGGTAGCACCAGAATTGAACTTGCACCCAGACTTTTGAGTTGCTCCATGGTTTCCCAGAACAGGGTTTCAGTGCTAACCATGTGCATGGCTACCCGATGTTTTTCATTGGCCAATGGCAGCACAGTTGGGCGTTCAGCGCCGGGCAGCAAGGCGATAATCTCTTCGAGCTGTTCAGTCGGTGCATGTAGCATAATGTATTTTGATTCACGGGCTTGAATAACCCCCTGCATACGGGTCAACAGGCGGTTAATAAGCTGCTGTTTTTCATCGGGCATCTCACCGGCTCGTTGAATTAGCGCCGCTTTAGAGCGATAAATGACTTCCGCTTCACGCAGGCCATTGGCTTCGAGTGTTGCACCGGTAGAGACCAGATCACAAATGGCGTCAGCAAGGCCGGCCCGCGGCGCAACCTCGACAGAGCCATTCAACAGACAGCTTTTAAAGGGAATGCCTTTCTCATCCATATAACGTTTGAGTAGGTTTGGGTATGAGGTAGCAATGCGAGCGTTGGTGAGCGAATCGGGGGCGTTATACGCATGGTCAAATGGCACAGCCAGAGATAAGCGGCAACTTCCAAAATCGAGTCGGCGCAGGGTTTGGTATTGCGGGTTTTCACCGCGTGCCTGACGACCAAGTAGCTCTTCCTCCAGCACATTTTCACCGATAATGCCAAGATCAACCACGCCATCCATCACCAGACCGGGGATATCATCATCACGGACACGCAGAATGTCGATAGGCATATTTTCGGCAAAAGCGATCAGGCGTTGCTGTTGCAAATTGATTTTAACACCGCAACGGGCTAGCAGTTCGCGTGAGTCATCACTCAGGCGGCCAGATTTCTGCATAGCAATGCGCAGTCGGTTGTTGTTTAGCATGGCAAATTCCTTGTTTGGTCGATTCTGAAATAGTGTGAATTCTGTGTTTTTGAACTCTTCACAATCCTAAAAATCCAGATCTTAAAATCACTATTTTAAAAGTAGTGACTCGATTCGATTCGTTACGTCTTCCGTTGACGTTTTGCCTGTTAGCGCATGATATGCTGCGTTACACAGTAAAAAGCCCCCGGAGTAAGATCTTCCGAGGGCTCTGATTGGTTCTGACTGTCCACCGGAAGATCTCGTTGAGTGTCTTCCACGGAACATCGCCTGAAAGACTACTCAGGGTGATGATGGTGGTGATGGCTAATACGCAGTGTGCTACGTGCAGCCGATGTTACAGTCAGTAAATTCATGGATAATATCTCAACAATACATGATGATTATCTGTTCATATTAATTTCAACTTAACCAAAGCTGCGTTTAAAAGCAACTGTAAAATAACACTTTCAGCACAATCTTTGCGTTGGGTTTAATACAGGCTTACGGTCTGGCATGCGGGATGATTCGCGCAATGGCAGATCTCATTAGCGGTATGGAAAGACAATGGGCATAATTAAGCATCAGGATATTAAAAGAACAGGTCATAGGCTACGGTGTGATTGAGAAGTATTTTGCGGATAATGGTGCACTGGCGCAGGCTATTAATGGGTTTAAAGCACGTGAACCACAGCGCCAAATGGCCGATGCAGTAGCGAGTGCGATTGAGCAGAATACATCACTCGTGGTTGAAGCGGGCACAGGCACGGGGAAAACCTATGCATATTTAGTGCCGGCACTGGCGGCAAAACGCAAAACAATTATCTCTACGGGATCAAAAAATCTCCAAGATCAGCTATATAGCCGCGATTTGCCCACGATTCAGCATGCACTGAATTTCACCGGAAAAATTGCGCTGCTCAAAGGGCGGTCAAACTATGTCTGTTTAGACCGGCTCGATCGTCAAATGGCAGAGAGCCATATTACCGATACCGGAACGCTGGCCGATTTAGTGCGAGTGCGCAGTTGGTCTTCATCTAGCGAAAGTGGTGATCTAAGCGATTGTGATGTGGTGGCTGAAGACAGCCCCGTATTGCCACTTATTACCAGCACGAATGAGAGTTGTTTAGGCACCGAGTGCCCACTTTACAAAGAGTGTTATGTGGTAAAAGCGCGCCGCAAAGCCCTAGAGGCGGATGTAGTTGTGGTAAATCACCACCTTTTTTTGGCGGATATGGTAGTCAAAGAGACTGGTTTTGGTGAGCTCATTCCTGAAGCGGAAGTGATTATTTTTGATGAAGCGCATCAGTTGCCTGATATTGCTAGCCAATATTTTGGACAGTCATTAACCTCACGGCAGTTGCTTGATCTGGGCAAAGATATGCTACTGGGTTATCACATTGAAGTGCGTGACGTAGCGCAATTGAGTAAAGTGGCTGATCGCCTGACACAAACCGCACAGGATTTATGTGTCGTGCTCTGTGGTGGCAATGCCCGTGGTAACTGGCGCGATATGCTGCGTAATCCGCTGGTACAAGGGGCGTTAGCTCGGCTAAATGATGCGTTAGATTTTGCTGCTGATGTGCTGCGTTTAGTGGTCGGGCGCTCTAAATTGCTCGATGCTGCATTTGAGCGGGCAGAGCTATTTCGCGCTCGGCTTAAACGGTTAATGGATACCGATATCAGCGGTTACAGCTACTGGTATGAGTGCGGAAGCCGCCACTTTAGCCTGAATTTAACGCCGCTCAGTGTTGCAGATAAATTCAGTGAACAGATGAAATCACACTCCGCAGCATGGATTTTTACCTCGGCTACTTTGGCTGTGGGAGATAGCTTTGATCACTATTGCCAGCGTTTAGGGCTGGGTGAAACCCGTCAGATGACCTTAAACAGCCCGTTTGATTATTCACAACAAGCTCTGCTGTGTGTACCGCGTTTTTTGCCTGAAGCGAATCGCCCGTATACCGCAGACCGGCTAGTCAGCTTGTTAACACCGGTGATTGAAGCGAGCCGTGGTCGCTGTTTTTTCTTGTGTACTTCACATCAGATGATGCGTGATCTGGCCGAGCGTTTTCGTGCCTGCTTAACGTTACCTGTGCTGGTACAGGGCGAAACTGGGAAGCAAAAATTGTTGCAGCAATTTGTCGAACAGGGTGATGCACTGCTGGTGGCCACGGGCAGCTTTTGGGAAGGGGTAGATGTGCGTGGGCAGGCGCTGTCGTGTGTGATTATTGATAAACTGCCCTTTACTGCACCGGATGATCCGCTGCTAAAGGCGCGTATGGAAGACAATAAGCTCAAAGGCGGTGAACCCTTTAATGATGTGCAATTACCGGATGCCGTTATCACCTTAAAACAGGGGGTTGGGCGACTGATCCGTGATACCGATGATCGAGGTGTTATTGTTATTTGTGATCCGCGTTTGGTGGCAAAACCTTACGGGCAAACCTTTCTTGAGAGTTTACCTCCGCTACCACGCACCCGTGATATTGCACGTGTGATTGAGTTTTTACACCAGATTAGCCCGTAATCAGCGGGTTTGGCGCTATTTATGCTATCATTGGCGGTTTAGCTTACTTCTTTATTCGTTATTAATCCGAGGTTTGGATGTCAACCCGAATTCTGGCATTAGATACTGCTACCGAAGCCTGCTCTGCCGCACTCTGGGTAGAGGGTCAGATACACAGCGTTACTGAGATCTGCCCGCGTGAGCACACGCAGCGTATTTTACCCATGGTTCAGCAAATGCTGGCTGAAGGTGGTGTTTCCTTGCAACAGCTTGATGCCATTGCATTTGGACGCGGGCCGGGGAGTTTTACCGGTGTGCGTATCGGGATAGGTATTGCACAGGGCCTCGCTCTGGGCGCAGATCTGCCGATGATAGGTGTTTCTAACCTGCTGGCTATGGCTGAAGGCGCACACCGCGTGCACCAACATACTCAAGTATTGGCTGCCATTGATGCGCGAATGAACGAAGTTTACTGGGGTCAGTATCAGCGTACTGCCGATGGTCAGTGGCAACTTTTGGGCGAAGAGCAGGTGCTTACCCCTGACGCTGTTGATACCTACATTATTGAAGATGTGGGTAGTTGGGCGACAGTGGGAACAGGCTTTGAAACATATCCAAATTTAGCAACACACAGTGCACTTCATGTGGAACATAGCCATATTTTATTGCCAGAAGCACAAGATATGCTGCCTTATGCATTATATTGTTTGGCTAATGGCCAGACAACGGCAGTTGAGAATACTGTTCCTGTTTACTTGCGAAATAACGTGGCATGGAAAAAATTACCAGGCCGTGAGTAATGGCCATACGTAAAGTGATTTACTGTTTATACCTTTAACGTTGCTACAGGCATTAAAGGTTACGCTTGTGCTATTTTTTCAGATAAACAGATGTTTGAAAAGATATGTTAATTTATTGTTAATATTTGGTTTGCCCTGTAGAGTAGTGCTTGTTGCTAGAGTATTTACCCTAATTGCAACCGGATTTATATTGCGTAAAGCTAGCCCAGGGCCTCCTCCTGAGGCATAGCATACAATGATATTTGTGAGGAGACTTACCGTGGAAAAGGTCTGGCTTTCTAGTTACCCTACTGATGTTCCTGCTGAGATAAACCCTGAACAATATTCATCTCTGGTCGACTTGTTTGAACAGATCATACACCGTTATGCCGATCAACCTGCTTTTGTAAATATGGGGCAGGTAATGACATTCCGTAAGCTAGAAGAGAGCAGTCGAGCATTTGCTGCTTATTTGCAAAATCAGCTCAAGCTGCAAAAAGGTGAACGTGTCGCCTTAATGATGCCAAATTTGTTGCAATACCCAATAGCCTTATTCGGTATATTAAGAGCGGGCCTGACTGCCGTTAACGTAAACCCGTTATATACACCACGCGAGCTTGAGCATCAGCTCAATGATAGTGGTGCGAAAGCTATTGTTATTGTTTCAAACTTTGCGCACACCCTAGAGAAAGTGGTGTATCAGACACCGATTAAGCATGTCATTTTAACCCGTATGGGTGACCAGTTGCCGATGGCAAAAGGGACACTGGTGAACTTCGTTGTGAAGTACATCAAAAAAATGGTGCCAAAATATAACCTGCCAGATGCCATTTCATTCCGTGCCGCGCTGCGAAAAGGGCGTTTTCAGCAGTATGTAAAACCGGAAATTGTCTGTGATGATATCGCCTTCTTGCAATATACCGGTGGTACAACTGGCGTATCAAAAGGAGCGATGCTCACCCACCGCAATATGGTATCTAACGTTTTACAGGCAAAAGCGGGTTATTCACCTATTCTGGAAGAGGGCCGTGAGCGTGTTGTTACTGCTCTGCCGCTGTACCATGTGTTTGCGCTAACAGTAAACTGCTTGCTGTTTTTAGAGATGGGTGGCAAGAACCTGTTGATTACCAATCCGCGCGATATTCCGGGGTTTGTTAAAGAGCTGGCGCGTTACGATGCCACAGCGATTACCGGCGTTAACACACTGTTTAATGCACTGATCCACAATGAAGACTTCCGTGAAATTAACTTTTCTGCTCTGCGGTTAACCGTGGGGGGCGGCATGTCGGTACAACGCGCGGTTGCTGAACAGTGGCAAAAACTGACCGGCACTAAATTACTTGAAGGCTATGGTCTGACCGAGTGTTCACCATTAGTTGCAGGTTGCCCATATAATCTGAAAGGGTATAACGGGGCAATTGGTTTACCTGTTCCATCAACGGATATCAAATTGGTTGATGACAATGGCTGCGAAGTCCCAGAGGGTGAGGCCGGCGAGTTATGGGTTAAAGGCCCACAGGTGATGCTCGGTTACTGGCAGCGCCCTGAGGCTACAGCTGAGATTTTAAAAGAGGGTTGGTTGGCCACTGGGGATATCGTGCGTATTGATAATGAAGGTTTCATGCGTATTGTTGATCGCAAAAAAGATATGATCCTCGTCTCAGGGTTTAATGTTTATCCAAATGAGATCGAAGATGTTGTCGCGCATCATCCAAAAGTGTTGGAAGTTGCTGCTGTAGGTGTACCGAGTGAAGCCTCAGGTGAAGCTGTCAAAATTTGTGTGGTAAAAAAAGACCCATCATTGACGCGTGATGAGTTAATTGCGTATTGTCGGAAAAATCTCACCGGCTATAAGTGCCCAAAAATCGTTGAGTTTAGGGATGAGTTACCAAAAACCAGTGTAGGTAAAATCCTTCGTCGGGCGTTACGTGAAGAGGTTAAAACCGCCTCTGCTTTTGAAATATCAGAGCAGACCAAAGCCTCTTAATGTATACAGCGATAATACTTGTTGTAGGTTAACACGCCGGCAGTTGTCGGCGTTTCTCTTGCTAATACCAATGAGTATATACTTGACGATATAACGACAAGCCTAGATTTTGCTATTATATCAACCGGTACTAATAAATAATTATCTTGATACATTAAAATAATACAAACTCAAATTTTTCATGTATGTATCTTAACGTACTTTTGCCTGATGAATATCGTACAACAGGCATGCAAAATACATCGCATAGTAGAAGAGAATATTGTTGTGGATTACCGATTAATTACTACAGATGTCGACCTGCTTGAGGTCTGTCAGCGAGCAGCAACTTGTGAACTGGTTGCGATTGATACTGAATTTGTACGTACACGCACTCTTTATCCACAGCTTGGTTTAGTGCAGTTATTTGATGGTCAGAATGTCTCTTTAATTGATCCGTTAGCAATATCAAGTTTAGCACCACTGCGCGATCTCCTGGTTAATCCAGCGATTACTAAAGTACTGCATGCTTGCGGTGAAGATCTTGAGGTTTTCCAACACTATTTAGGTGTTATGCCAACACCTATGTTAGATACACAAATTATGGCCGCTTTTCTTGGCCACCGAATTTCAACGGGATTTGCCACATTAGTGGCTGAATATCAGGGTGTTGAACTCGATAAAGGTGAGTCAAGAACTGACTGGTTAGCCCGCCCATTGACCGAAAAACAGTGCCACTATGCCGCAGCAGATGTTTACTATTTACTGCCAATGTTTAAAGCATTGTTAGAGAAAGTACAACAAAGTGGATATATCAGTGCTGTACAAGCTGAGTGTCAGCAGACTATTTTGCGTCGTAGCCAGATAACGCAACCTGAGTTGGCTTATCGTGATATTAGTAATGCATGGCAATTATATCCACGTCAGCTTGCTTGTTTGCGTTTATTAGCAAAATGGCGCATTGAAGAGGCTCAACGTCGCGATTTAGCCCTTAACTTTGTGGTGAAAGAGCTGAGTTTATGGAAGGTCGCGCGTTATCTGCCACATACATTGGGTGATTTAAATCATTTAGAGTTGGAAAACCCGGCAATTCGGTTTCATGGCCGGACAATGTTGCATATGGTTGAGCAAGCAAAAAAATTGCCTGAGAGTGAATGTCCTGCGCCACTGAGCCGCTTAGTGGATAATCCTGAGTACAAAGCCACACTTAAAGAGATTAAAGCATTTATTGGCACACTGGAAACAGAAACCGGTTTAAGCAGCGAATTGTTAGCATCACGTCGTCAAATTCATCAATTACTGAGTTTTGTATGGCAATCAACAGAGCATACTGACAGTGAGAAAAGTGATAGAGACCTTCCGGAATTATTGTCTGGATGGCGCGGAAAACTGATGGGTGAGCGTTTGCAAAAGCTATTGAGCAAACCAGAATAAACAGATTTGCTCAATAGAGATATAAAAAAGGGCTCTTAAATTAAAAACACGTTAATCGTTAATTATTAATTAAGGGCTCTTTTTTGCATCATCTTCGGGTAAGGTAACATTCAATTCAAGTATTGAAATATCGTCACCTTTTTGTTCTAGTTGCACAGTAACATGCTCTGGGTCAATCTGAATGTATTTACAAATAACGGCGAGAATATCTTGCTTCAATGCCGGTAAGTAGTGAGGCTCACTGTCTCCACGTCGACGTTCAGCAACAATAATCTGCAAACGCTCTTTTGCGATGCTTGCGGTTTGCTTTCTATGCGACAGGAAAAAGTCTAGGAGCGCCATAATTTATCCCCCAAACAATCGCTTTAAAAATCCTTTCTTCTCTTCATCAAGGAAACGGAAAGGACACTCATTTCCTAAAAGGCGCTCAACAGTATCTAAGTAGGCTTGGCCTGCTTCAGAGTCTTTATCAAGGATAACGGGTTCACCTTGGTTTGAGGCTCGTAATACAGAAGGGCTTTCAGGGATCACACCAATCAGTGGAATACACAAAATTTCTTTAACATCTTCAACACTTAGCATGTCTCCTCTTGTTACTCGCTCAGGGCAATAACGAGTTAAGAGAAGATGCTCTTTAATTGGCTCAAGATTTTGCTCTGAACGGCGTGATTTTGAGGATAAGATCCCTAAAATACGGTCAGAGTCGCGAACAGATGAAACTTCAGGGTTAGTGGTGACAATGGCTTCATCAGCAAAATAGAGTGCCATCAACGCACCAGTTTCAATACCGGCAGGCGAGTCACATAACACATAATCAAACCCCATGGTGTTGAGTTCATTTAATACTTTTTCTACACCGTCGCGAGTTAGCGCGTCTTTATCACGGGTTTGTGAGGCAGGTAAGATAAACAAATTTTCAACACGTTTATCTTTAATCAATGCTTGATTCAAACTTGCATCGCCTTGAATCACGTTCACAAAATCGTAAACTACACGACGTTCACAACCCATAATCAGGTCAAGATTACGTAGGCCGATATCAAAATCAATAACAACCGTTTTCTTTCCCTTCAATGCTAAACCTGTGGCAATGGCCGCGCTTGAAGTTGTTTTACCAACGCCACCTTTACCAGAGGTTACAACGATGATACGTGCCATGAGGGGTTCCTTGTTAAAAAGAGCCTATTTCAAAGAGCTTCAAAATGAATATTATCTTCTCGTAATGTAATGCGAGTCGCTTTTTGCCATACTGAAGAGGGGATCTGCTCACTCAGTGCATATTGCCCTGATAATGACACCAATTCAGCTTGCAAATTTAGGCAAAAAATACTGCCATCAGTTCGGCCATCTGCTCCGGCAATTGCACGTCCGCGCATTACACCGTAAATATGAATATGGCCGTCAGCAATTAATTCTGCCCCCGGACTTACATGACCATTAACGATAAGGTCACAATTTTTCGCATAAATTTGTTGCCCAGATCGTACCGGCGTATTAATGACTTTTGTGTGTGTAATAATGGGTACGACAGGCGTAGATTGTTCTGGTTTTGGCTCTTTTATCTTACCTTCACTCAGAATGGGTAACCCAGCGCATCGAACGTTTTCTTTTTGTTGGCTATCAGTGCAACCACTGACACCCACTAAAAAGAGCCCCGCC
The DNA here is from genome assembly GCF_051652165.1 of Plesiomonas sp. GTDB lineage: Bacteria > Pseudomonadota > Gammaproteobacteria > Enterobacterales > CAMTGL01 > Plesiomonas. The sequence continues at coordinate 197,258 of NZ_JBOFTR010000016.1, read as the reverse complement.
TCACGAATTATGCGTTTTAGAAATTTAAAATCAGCTAATTCAGTAAGATTTGCCACATTTAATACCACAGGCGCACTTTGAAAAAAGACCGGCGCTTGCCGCACTTTTTCTAAAAGCATTTGCTTAATTTGGTTTTGATCTGTGCTGTGCAAATGAACAACAGTGAGGGTGAAATTCCCTCCTTTCAGATCTACAGGGTATTGTGACATAAATTGGTTTCGCTTCTCCTGCGTGTCCTAGCTATTATTAGGCATGACAAGAATATAAATCGTTTATCTTAACATGGTATAGTTACAACACGGCTTAGGCAAGAAAACATAAGGGATTCCGTCGAGATGTGGTGCGCAATCTATAAAAGTATTAAACGTGAAGAGACCTATTTATTCCTAGAGAAAAGAGATGATTTTTCACGGGTTCCAAATGAATTGCTACAAAGTTTCGGAACGCCACAATTAGTTATGCTTTTCCCCTTAGATGGTTCGCACAAATTAGTGAGTACTGATGTAAATAAAATGAAAATAGCATTGTTAGAGCAAGGTTTTTATTTACAAATTCCTCCACCAAAAGAGAACTTATTAAAACAACACCGTGCAGATTTGCAACTAAAAGTGATATCTGACACAGAATAATCGTAAATAGGTGATAATTACTGATTAACAAGCATAACAAAATAGTGATAGCACAGTAATGACACCATTATGATAGGTTTATTGCGGTAATAAATAGAGTACAAAAAATGAAGCGTTCATTACTTTCACTTATTAGCATAAGTATTTTATTAACAGGATGTGCCTCACATGAGTCTACACATGCTGTACAAACCCAAGAACAAACAGCGCAAGCGGCTCAATTAGCTACTTTTCGCTCTGATCGTACACCTGCAGATTTTGCTGAGTTTATTGAGCATCTCAAACAACATGCGCTTGCTCAGGGTATTGCGCCAGCAACCGTAGAGAAAGGTTTTGCAAATGTTTACTTTTTAGCGCGGGCAGTAAAAGCAGATAAAGGTCAGCCTGAATTTAAGTTGACACTAGACCAATATCTGCAAAAAAGTCTGACACAAAGTAAAATCCAAAAAGGGCGAGAGATGTACCAGCGTTACCGTACACAACTTATGCCAATTGCAAAGAAATACGGTGTACAGCCACAGTATATTATTGCGTTGTGGGGAACAGAGAGCAGTTTTGGGCGTTTTACGGGTAAAGAAGATGTTATCTCTGCATTATCAACGTTGGCGTTTGAAGGCCGCCGTGAGGTCTTTTTCACTAAACAGATAATGGCTGCACTGCAGATTCAGCAAAATGGGGATATTTCTCCCGCTTTGATGAAAGGCTCATGGGCCGGAGCAATGGGGCAGTGCCAGTTTATGCCAACTTCTTTCCTTACTTATGCGGCTGATGGCGATGGTGATGGGCATAAAGATATTTGGAACAACGTGCTAGATGTATTCGCATCCACAGCAAATTATCTCTCAACCGAAGGGTGGAATGATCAATTGAGCTGGGGTGAAAAAGTAGTATTGCCCGCGAATTTTAATCGTGAACTTGCCGGTACGAAAACAGCACAGGGTAAAACCGTTGAGCAGTGGCAGGCATTGGGTGTGAGTTTGCCTAACGGTGGGGCTTTACCACATAGAACTCAACAAGCGTGGTTGGTATTGCCTGATGGTACAAATGGTCAAGCTCTGTTGGTATATAATAACTACCGTACACTGATGCATTGGAATCGCTCTTACTATTTTGCGACCAGTGTTGGTATGTTAGCTGACGCGATTGTTGCGCCATAATATAAAAATGTTGTAGCTTAAGAAACAAGAAGCCTCGCCTAATTAGGATGAGCCCTTAACTTGCACGATAGAATTTGTTGCTAAGGAAGGCTGGCAGTGTCACATACAGATGAGTATCAACATACTGATTGGCAAGGAACGCCGCTTGCTATTCCTGTCGGAAAAGTCGTGTGTGTTGGGCTAAATTATGCCGACCATGTTAAAGAGATGGGCAGCGCCCGAGCCATTGAGCCGGTGCTGTTTTTGAAACCCGATACCGCATTGTGTGATTTACGCCAGCCGGTTGTATTACCGGCAGGGTTTGGTGAGGTACATCATGAAGCCGAAGTTGCAGTGCTTATTGGTGCACCATTGCAAAGTGCCACCACAGAACAGGTAGCTGATGCAATTTGGGGTTACGGTATCGGGTTGGATCTGACACTGAGAACCTTGCAGGCTGAATGTAAAAAAGCGGGGCGTCCGTGGGAAAAGGCCAAAGCCTTTGACGGCTCTTGTCCTGTATCCGGCTTTATTCCCGCCACAGCGGTACATGATCGGCAGAATCTGCCTTTTTCGCTAACAGTCAACGGCCTAGCTTGTCAGCAGGGAAATACGGCAAATATGCTGACACCGATGCTTGAGTTGATCAGTTATATGAGCCGTTTTTTTACCCTGAAAGCCGGTGATATTATTCTGACTGGCACTCCGGAAGGTGTTGGCCCATTGTGCGCAGGAGATCAATTATTGCTGACATTGGCAGAAAGAGAACTTCGTACATCAGTGCAAGAGAGAAAAAGATAATAAGATAATAAGCTTATTGGCTCATTCATAGTGGATAAAAAAATGCCTGTTCAGACTGAGTGCTGAACAGGCATTGTTGTTTTTACGGCCGTATTTTTCCTGAAAATAGCGGTTATCAGGAAAGGAGTGGTGGATTATGCTCCTACTTTTTTACCTGCAGGTTTTTTGGCGCGGCTCGCCCCTTTACCTTGTGTTTGATGACCACTATTGCTGTGGTTATGGGCACTTTTCCCGCTATTTCCTGCTACACGCTTATCTGCACGTTTTTGTCCTGATGGAGCATGTGCTGATTGTGTATGCGTAGATACCGTTGATTGAGCTGCCGCTTGTTCTGCGGCACGTCGCCCTTGACGGTTGGTTGGTTTTGCACGAGACGCAGCCGGAGTACCGGTTTGAGCCTGCTCTTTATGTGTGCTTTTACCCTGAATATTGTTTGCTGGTGCTTTTTTACCGTTAGGTTTCACCGGCTGGGTGTTCGCTGCAGTACCCGTGGCACTGTGCCCCTGTGTTTTTGCGCGCGGAGTCTGCGGTTTTCCTGTGCGCCCGGCCTCTTTTTGCTGACCGTTACCACGTTGATGGGAAATATCACTGTGTTTGGTCAGCGCAGCACGTGTGCCTTTTTTCATACTATCAGCGTGCTGAATTTCGCGCGCCGAGGCCGGTGGAATCAGGTGTTGAGGGCCTGTACCTATCAGGCGCATTAGCCCCATATCACGTAACGCCTGACGGATCATTGGCCAGCCTGCCTGATCATGATAACGCAGCAAGGCTTTATGTAGACGGCGCTGACGCTCGCCACGTGCAACAACAATATCTTCACTCTTGTAATCAACCTTACCCAGTGGGTTTTTACCGGAGTGATACATCGTAGTGGCATTAGCCAGCGGTGATGGATAGAAATTTTGCACCTGATCAAGTCGGAACTTGTTCTTTTTCAGCCATAACGCCAGATTGACCATATCTTCATCGCGCGTGCCTGGGTGTGCCGAGATAAAATATGGGATCAGATATTGCTCTTTTCCAGCCTCTTTCGAGTACTGTTCGAACAGCTCTTTAAAGCGATAATAAGAGCCCATACCCGGTTTCATCATCTTAGAAAGCGGGCCTTCCTCGGTGTGTTCTGGTGCAATTTTTAGGTAGCCGCCCACATGGTATTTGGCTAGTTCTTTGACGTAACGCGGATCTTCTACCGCCAGATCATAGCGTACACCTGATGCGATCAGGATCTTTTTGATCCCCTTGAGATCACGTGCCCGACGATAGAGATTAATGGTCGGCTCATGGTTGGTATCCATATGCTGACAAATATCAGGGTAGACGCAAGAGGCGCGGCGGCAGGTCTGCTCGGCACGTGGGCTTTGACAGCGCAGCATATACATATTCGCTGTCGGGCCGCCCAAGTCAGAGATAACACCGGTAAAGCCCGGCACTTTATCTCTGATCTCTTCAATTTCAGATATAATAGAGTCTTCTGAGCGGCTTTGAATAATTCGGCCTTCGTGTTCGGTAATCGAACAGAATGAGCAGCCACCATAGCAACCACGCATGATATTGATTGAGAAACGGATCATGTCGTAGGCGGGTATTTTGGCTTTGCCATATGAAGGGTGCGGAATGCGTTGGTAAGGTAAACCAAAGACACCGTCCATCTCTTCGGTTGTCAGTGGAATAGCCGGTGGATTGATCCACACATAGCGGTCAGCATGCTTTTGCATCAGCGCACGGGCACAACCTGGGTTGGTTTCATGATGCAAAATACGTGATGTATGCGCATACAGCACTTTATCATTTTTTACTTTTTCATAGGAAGGCAGCAAAATATAGGTCTTTTCCCACGGCTTCGGGCGTGGGGGCTGCACGACAATGGCTTTTGCGGCGTTCTGTTTTTCTGCATTTGTTTTTGCTGCATCAGCGTCGGTTGCACACGGGGCATCTTCCATATACGGATTAGGGATAGGATCAATGTGGCCCGGTTGATCAATACGGGTTGAGTCAACCCCTTTCCAGTCAAACAACGCCTCTTTACGCATCACCGCAGAGCCGCGAATATCTTGCATATTTTCGACTGTTTCACCGGCAGCAAAGCGGTGGGCAATTTCAATAAGTGGGCGTTCGGCATTACCGTAAATCAGAATATCGGCTTTCGAATCAACCAGTACTGAGCGGCGAACATTGTCTGACCAGTAATCATAATGTGCGATACGGCGTAAACTGGCTTCAATTCCGCCAATCACGACAGGGGCTTCTTTGTAGGCCTCTTTACAGCGTTGGGTGTACACTAATACGGCACGATCAGGGCGTTTTCCGCCTACGTTATCGGGGGTGTAGGCATCGTCATGACGCAATTTTCGATCGGCGGTATAACGGTTGATCATAGAATCCATATTGCCGGCAGTGACACCGTAAAACAGATTCGGTTTGCCCAATTTCATGAAGTCATTTTTATTGGTCCAGTCGGGCTGTGCAATAATACCGACACGGAAACCTTGAGCCTCTAGCATACGGCCAATAATGGCCATACCGAAACTTGGGTGGTCGACATAGGCATCTCCCGTTACGATAATAATGTCACAGCTATCCCAGCCTAGTTGATCCATCTCCGCACGGGACATGGGCAGGAAAGGGGCTGTGCCATAACATTCTGCCCAGTAACGTGGGTAAGAAAAGAGGCTGCGCTCCGGCTGGATCAGGCTTGTACTCATGTGGCTTATCGCTCCGGTTAGTCAACGGCGTACACGGCGTATACAAAGAAAGCGCGCGATTATACTCTTTCTATTCGTATCGCGCGAATAAGCTTTTATACTAGGCCACGATCATGCGTATAAATAACACAACAGTGTGTAGTCACGCCGATGTCTGCACTGTTTCCACGTAAGTTTAATGATCCTCTTTTGTGCTCTTAGCAATATTATGTACTGCTATTTTGGTAGTACACATTTTTGAAGTGAAGTATTTAACACTATGACTGAACATGCATTTTGGCAAACTAAAACATTAGATCAAATGAGTGATGACGAATGGGAGATGTTGTGTGATGGCTGCGGGCAGTGCTGCTTACACAAGCTTATTGATGCTGATACTGATGAGCTGTACTACACCAACGTTGCTTGTGATCTGCTCGATTTACAAAGTTGCCAGTGTCGTCATTATGAGAATCGGTTTGAGTTTGAGCCTGACTGCATCAAACTTACCCGTGACAACATGCACAGTTTTGAGTGGTTGCCGATGACATGTGCTTATCGTTTGATTGATGAAGGAAAATCTTTACCACAGTGGCATCCGTTAGTTTCCGGTAGTCGGGAAACCATGCATAAAGCCGGTATTTCTGTGCGTGACCAGTGTGTTTATGAAATTGATGTGATTGACTGGGAAGAGCACATCATCAAAAAACCAAAGTCTGCGCGATAAAAAACAGCGTTAAGCTATCAAGGCAGTGAGTTATACCAATAAATGAGTGTTCGATAGCATCATCGTATACAAGGGTACAGATCATTGGTCTGACTTTATATAAGTAGTTATAGCCACCTAGCCGACAGTAAAAAATAAAATATAACCCGTGTCAGAGTACCGTTTTATGATATTAAAACCACACGATCAGCGACAGATTACACCAGCAAAAATAGTAACTGGGCGTGTTATTTTAGCGCCAATGGAAGGGGTGCTTGACCCGTTACTGCGTGATCTATTGACCCGAATCAATGCCTATGATCTGTGTGTGACCGAGTTTGTACGTGTAGTTGATGCGTTACTGCCTGAGCACCTGTTTTATCGCTTGTGCCCTGAATTACATCATGGTGGGCTTACACCATCAGGCACGCCGGTTCGGGTGCAACTGCTCGGCCAATCTCCCCAATGGTTGGCAGAGAATGCAGCCCGTGCGGTGGCGTTAGGCTCGCAGGGCATTGATCTCAATTGCGGTTGTCCTTCGAAAAAAGTCAATGGCAGTGATGGCGGAGCATCATTGCTCAAAGACCCCAACTTAATTTATCGGGCAACCAAAACCATGCGTGAAGCTGTGCCTAACGACATGCCGGTGACAGTAAAAGTTCGTTTAGGTTGGGATAGCACCGATCACAGCATGGAGATTGCCGATGCCGTACAGCAGGCAGGTGCAACGGAAATTGCGATTCATGGTCGGACAAAGGCTGATGGCTACAAGGCAGATAAAATTAACTGGCCGGCAATCGGTGTGTTGCGTCAGCGTTTGCATATTCCCGTGATTGCCAACGGTGAAATTACCGATTATGCCTCGGCATTGCGTTGTCGTGAACTTACCGGCTGTACTGATTTGATGCTGGGCAGGGGGGCGCTGAATGTGCCAAATTTAGCGAATGTGGTGAAATATAACCATGCCCCACTTAGCTGGGCCGAGGTGGTTGAGTTGTTACTAGCATACACGGCACTTGAGAAAAACGGAGATAAAGGTTTTTACCATTCGGCACGCATTAAGCAGTGGTTCAGTTATTTACGCAAGCAATATGCTGAAGCTGATGCGCTGTTTGCGCAGATACGAACCTTGCAGCGGGTTGATGAAATGGTTGCTGTGCTTTCTGCTTCACAGGACAACTAAATATCGGTTCAATCTGCTCAATCACCGACTGATGATGCCATAGTTATCGGCGTTATATTGTTTTTGATTCTTTATTTTCTTGTTTCTGGTTTTTTAGCAAAAAAAGGTCAGATAACCGGATAATTACAGACAAAAACAGGCTGTAGTAACAGCCTGTTTTTTTTGTTGATTATGTTGCTCATCTAAAGAGAGTCAGCGGGTTAATCAACCCGCTAATCTTACCGCCACAGTGAACGTTTTTCCTTCCCAAGCAATAGCCCTAATGCGATGACAACCGCCACAATCAGGTAAGCGGCAAAGATAAACACCAACCAGCCCGGCATAGTGATATTCAAAAAATGCCACTGATCTTGCGCGCAATCACCATAAGCTTCAAAAATACCAGGAGCCCACTTATTGAGTGGTAACCAACTAGGGAAACGCACCATAAAATCGCAGGTCTGGAAAGGGGATGGGTTAACTTGAAGCTGGTTATGCTCCCACGCCAGCATAACACCCTGCCATGCGCTGTACATCCAAAGTACAATGCCTGACCAGCGAAACACCGGATTTTTCGGGTTATACAAACCAAGCAGTGCCGCACCGACAAGACCAAACAGTGCGACTCTCTCATAAATACAGAGAACACACGGTTCTAGCTTTAGGATATGTTGAAAATAAAGCGCAGTTAACTCAAGCCCCGTGGCGGTGAGTAGCATAAGAAACCACGATAAGCGAGTTGTAGAGAAGCGGTAAAGAGTATCCCACATAATGCTGTAATAGATCCCTGTTATTCAGATAGAGCGTAACGTTGGCATTATCGCAGTGTACACATAAAAAAGGCTCTGGAAATAGAGCCTCATGAGAAAATATTCTATTACAGGTCGTGTTGTTATGCTGCTAGTGTGCTGCCGGTAGCGCATTCGCATTGAGCAGAGCGGCATTTGCTTCATTAGACAACCAGTGCCACTGATAAAAAAGATCAGTCATTGGCTGTAGGGTAAATTCTACGCAAAATAACCCCACCAGTGTGAGCACAATGGTATAAGGCAGTGCCATTATGACCATGCGGCCATACGACAAGCGCAGCAGTGGTGCCAGTGTTGAGGTGAGCAAAAATAAAAAGGCGGCTTGCCCGTTCGGGGTGGCAACGGAAGGCAAGTTGGTACCGGTGTTGATTGCCACCGCTAACAGTTCAAACTGTTTCAGGCTTAATGCGCCATTCATCAACGCAGTTTTGGCTTCGTTAATATACACAGTGCCGACAAACACATTATCTGATACAGAGGACAACAGGCCGTTAAACAGATAAAACAGCGTTAGCTGGTGGGAAGGGGATGCCTGTAGTACAAAATCAATGATCGGTTTAAACAGTTGCTGATCAATGATAACGGAAACTACGGCAAAAAATACGGTCAACAGGGCGGTAAACGGTAACGACTCTTCAAAGGCTTTACCCAGAGAGTGCTCATCAGTAATACCACAAAATGCCGTAGCCATAATAATCACGGATAATCCGATTAACCCCACCGCCGCAAGGTGCAAAGCTAAGCCAACAATTAGCCAGATACCGATCAGTGCTTGTACCCACAGTTTTACCGTCTCTTGCTTAGTTCTGCGGGTATCTTGTTGATGATCAAAATCGAGCAAAATTTGGCGAACACTGCTTGGCAATTGATCGCCATAACCGAATATTTTAAAGCGTTCAACCAAATAACAGGTGAACATTCCGCAGATAAATACCGGTACGGTGACAGGAGACATCCGCAGTAAAAATTCGGCAAATTGCCAACCCGCACGATCGGCAATGATAAGATTTTGCGGCTCTCCCACCATGGTCATTACACCACCTAATGCTGTACCTATTGCAGCATGCATCATTAAACTGCGTAAAAAAGCACGAAAATCATTTAAATCTTGTTTATGGGTTATATCATTAAGCTGACTGTCATGATTGTGGTCAGGATGGTGTTCATCAACCATGCCCTCGCTAGAGGCTACTTTATGGTAGATAGAGTAAAACCCAATTGAGACACTAATAACAACAGCAACCACTGTTAACGCATCAAGAAATGCAGATAGAAATGCAGCAACAAAACAAAAAGCTAATGAAAGGGTGGTTTTAGATTCAATTTTTAGCAGCAGTTTGGTAAATACAAACAGCAAGAGCTGCTTCATAAAGTAAATGCCGGCCACCATAAAAATGAGCAGTAACAGCACTTCAATATTGGCCACCAACTCATGTTTTACATGTTCAGGGCTTGTCATGCCAATGGCAATTGCTTCAATAGCTAGTAGCCCCCCAGGTTGCAGTGGATAACATTTAAGTGCCATGGCAAGGGTAAAAATAAATTCTGCAATCAATGCCCAACCAGCAATAAATGGATCAACAAAAAAGAACAATATTGGGTTAATAAGCAGAAAGCTAATAATAGCTAACTTGTACCAATCGGGTGATTTCCCTAAGAAATTTTTAAGAAACGCGCGGGAGAACGTGATTTCCATGAGTGTTATCTCGTTATCAAAGCCGTAATGTTAGGTATGAAAGACACAATGTCAGTAATGCATATTGTAGAGTATGAGCAGAATGACAAATTGATATTGCTTAGTCTAGCGACAGATAACAATAAAACATAAATAAAACATATTGTTGCACATGTGTGTAAGGTAAACGGTGTGTGTACTCTTTTGTTATGAATCGTAAGTAACATACTGTTTTTAATATTAAAGAGTGCGTCTTAAGTGAATGGCTAAGAGATTCGTTTGAGATGAAAAAAGATGCACTCTGTTATGAAAAGGAGTCTTTTGGCGTATTTACAGCAATTTGCTGTGATTTTTCAGTATACTGCCGAACTTTAATGAGCGTTATAGCTATTACATTTGTGATCATCTGGTATGATGAGCTCAAGCAAAAGATAAAATAAATAGATGGATAACGAATACCATGGTAATTAAGGCGCAAAGCCCCGCCGGATTCGCAGAAGAGTACATCGTTGAAAGCATTTGGAATAACCGTTTTCCACCGGGCTCTATTTTACCGGCAGAGCGTGAACTGTCAGAGCTGATAGGTGTGACTCGAACGACATTGCGAGAAGTGTTACAACGTTTAGCACGAGATGGCTGGTTAACTATTCAACATGGTAAGCCAACAAAAGTGAATAACTTTTGGGAGACATCAGGGTTGAACATCCTTGAAACTCTGGCTCGATTAGATCATGACAGCGTACCTCAACTGATTGATAATTTACTGTCAGCGCGCACTAATATCTCTTCTATTTATATTCGTGGTGCACTGCGCAATAGCCCTGAACGCGCGTTATCACTGTTGCATGAAATCAGCACAATTGAAGATACCGCAGAAGCGTACACTGATTTAGATTACCGTGTATTTCAAGGCCTTGCGTTTGCATCTGGTAACCCTATTTACGGCTTAATTCTCAATGGCTTAAAAGGGTTATATTCACGAGTTGGCTTGTACTATTTTTCAAACCCCGATGCCCGCAAGTTAGCCGCTGACTTTTATACTCAATTAGCACGTATGTGTGAAAGCAAACAGTTTGATACTATTTTTGCACTGGTTCGCCAATATGGTATTGATAGTGGTCTCATTTGGCATGGTATGCGTGAAAATATTCCTTCCGATATTGCTGAACATCGGCGTTAATGGTTTTTGACGATGATATTAAACGGCATGCTTAAAACACATGCCGTTTATCTTTTATTTAATACTTTTTGTCATTTTTGAATCATAGAGTTAGCATGCTTAACAAAGGTGAACATAAGCTAGATTTGAAAACTACTGTCACCGGCTCTTGGTGGACAACGTTCAATTAACTCTGCTTTTCCTTCAGCATTCACTTCTTCAAGATACACATCAAAGCCCCATAACCGATAGATATGTTTCATCACTTCTTTGCGGCTTTTAGCCAATGGTATACGTTCATGCATAACATGCCGGAGTGTTAGTGATCTATCACCACGTAGAGCAACATTCCAAATTTGGACATTAGGTTCTAAATTGCTCAAATTGTACTGCGCAGAGAGTGCTTCGCGAATTTTTCGGTAACCTTCATCGTTATGAATGGCAGGAATTTCAAGATAATTATTACGATCGTTATCTAATACTGAGAAAAAACGAAAATCACGGATTAGTTTTGGGGATAAAAACTGGCTAATAAAACTCTCATCTTTAAAATTACTCATAGCAAAATGCAGTGTTTGAAGCCAATCACTTCCCGCAATATCAGGAAACCAACGTTTGTCTTCCTCTGTTGGCGCTTGGCAAATGCGTTTTATATCTTGAAACATAGCAAAACCAAGAGCATACGGGTTGATACCACTGTAATACTTACTGTTGTAAGGGGGTTGATAAACCACATTGGTATGGCTGTGCAAAAACTCAAACATGAAGCGGTCGGTCAGTTTTCCTTCATCATAGAGATGATTAAGAATACTGTAGTGCCAAAAAGTGGCCCACCCTTCATTCATCACTTGTGTTTGTTTTTGTGGGTAGAAATATTGGCTCACTTTACGCACAATGCGTACAATTTCGCGTTGCCACGGCTCTAAAAGTGGAGCATGTTTTTCGATAAAATAGAGTAAGTTCTCTTCCGGTTCGGGCGGGAAACGGACTTGGGTTAATTCGCTGTCTTTTTCTTTACGGGGGATAGTGCGCCACAGCTCATTGACCTGACTTTGCAGATACTCCTCACGGTTTTTTTGCCGCGTTTTCTCCTCTTGCAGAGAGATTTTTTGTGGCCGCTTATAGCGGTCAACCCCGTAATTCATCAATGCATGACAAGAGTCGAGAATTTTTTCTACCTCATCAACCCCGTATTTCTCTTCACAATCACTGATGTAGTGTTTGGCAAATAGCAGGTAGTCAACAATTGAACCAGCATCTGTCCACGATTTGAACAGATAGTTATTTTTAAAAAATGAGTTATGGCCATAGCTGGCATGTGCAATCACCAGAGCCTGCATGGTGATGGTGTTCTCTTCCATCAGATAGGCAATACAAGGGTTAGAGTTGATCACAATTTCATATGCTAACCCCATGTGGCCGTGTTTGTAATTTCGCTCAGTTTCAATAAATTTACGGCCAAATGACCAGTGGCTATAGTTGATGGGCATACCAATGCTGGAGTAAGCATCCATCATCTGTTCAGCAGTGATAATCTCTATTTGATTGGGATAAGTGCTTAAATGGTAGAGTTTTGCCACCCGATCAATCTCTTGGTGATATTGTTCTAGTAGAGCAAAAGTCCAGTCAGGGCCATCACTTAATGGGGGCTGATGACCAATATGTGGTGAAATTGGTGCAGTAATAGATTGTATGGTGTTATTGCTACTTTCCATTGTGTATCCTCCTTATGCCGCTTGCTTGCGAAACAGCTCACGGAATACCGGATAGATATCCTCTACGCCCCGAATATGTTGCAGCGTAAAGTTTGAGAATTGTGCATTTAAGGTTTCATACTCACGCCATAAAGTTTGGTGTGCCCGCCGTGTAATTTCGATATAGCTGTAGTAGCGAACAAATGGCAGGATTTTTTCCTGAAGCAATTCTCGGCAATGTGGTGAGTCATCAGCCCAGTTATCACCGTCAGAGGCTTGTGCTGCATAAATATTCCACAGTGATGCCGGATAGCGTTTTTCTATGATCGTTTGCATCAGTTTTAGAGCACTCGAAACAATCGTACCGCCAGTCTCTTGTGAGTAGAAAAACTCGTGTTCATCAACCTCTTTTGCTTGTGTGTGATGACGAATATAGACTACGTCTACATTCTTATAAGTGCGTGATAAGAAGAGATACAGCAGAATATAGAAGCGTTTTGCCATGTCTTTGGTGGCTTGATCCATTGAGCCTGACACATCCATTAAACAAAACATTACAGCTTGGCTAGAGGGTTCTGGGCGGCGTTCGTAATTTTTGTAGCGTAGATCAAAAGTATCAATAAAAGGGACTTGCTTAATTTTACGACGCAACTCAGTGATTTCAGTTTTGACCTTATCTTCTTCGAGTAAACGGACAGGTTCACTGTTTTGTAGTAAAGTGAGTTGGTGCTCAAGATCACGTATTTGCCCACGTTTCGCCGCAGTCATGGCAGTGCGGCGTGCAAGTGAGTTACGTAAAGAGCGAATAATACTGATATTGGCCGGAACACCGTTAGCCGTAAATCCAGCACGGTGCACTTTGTATTCGACTAGCCGATTGAGCTGATTTTTTTGTAAATTGGGCAGTTCTAAATCTTCAAACAGCAGATCAAGATATTCGTCTTTGGATATTTGAAAGACAAACTCATCACTGCCTTCTCCATCAGCACTGGCTTGGCCTTCACCGCTGCCATTTCCTCCTGCACCGCCTTGCGGGCGATCAATATGATCGCCCGCAACGAACTGATCATTACCTGGATGTACCCGTTGGTGCACTCCGCCTTTACCTTGATGTAAAAACGGCTCGGTAATGTCTTTGGCAGGAATTGAGATAGATTCTCCGCTATTAACATCTGTTACTGAACGTTTATTGACAGCATCTGAAATCGCCTCTTTAATTTGTGATTTATGTCTGCGCAAAAAACGTTGCCGGTTAACCATGCTCTTATTTTTGCCGTTAAGACGGCGATCGATAAAATGTGCCATGTTTCCCCCAAATCAGTTAGCCCGTTTTTAGGATGATTTACGCACACGTAAGTACCATTCACACAACAAGCGCACCTGTTTTTTGGTGTAGCCTTTTTCCATCATCCGATGAACAAAATCATCGTGCTTTTTCTGCTCTTCGGTGGATGTTTTGGTATTAAACGAGATAACCGGCAATAGCTCTTCGGTGTTGGAGAACATTTTCTTCTCGATAACCGTGCGCAGTTTTTCATAGCTGGTCCAATTCGGATTACGGCCACCATTGTGTGCTCTGGCCCGCAATACAAAGTTCACAATTTCATTGCGGAAATCTTTCGGGTTACTGATACCGGCTGGTTTTTCTATTTTTTCCAGTTCTGCATTGAGGGCTGAACGGTCAAATAACTGTCCGGTTTCCGGATCGCGATACTCTTGATCTTGAATCCAAAAATCAGCGTATACCACGTAGCGATCAAAAATATTCTGCCCATATTCAGAGTACGACTCTAAATATGCGGTTTGGATCTCTTTCCCGATAAACTCAACATATTTGGGGATCAAGTAACCTTTCAGGTGTTCAATATACTTTTCTGCAATCTCCTGCGGGAACTGCTCACGCTCAATTTGTTGCTCAAGCACATAGAACAGGTGCACCGGGTTGGCTGCAACTTCACTGTGATCAAAGTTGAATACACGAGACAAAATCTTAAAGGCAAAACGGGTGGATAGACCGTTCATTCCTTCATCAACACCACCATAATCGCGGTATTCTTGGTACGACTTTGCTTTTGGATCAGTATCTTTTAGGCTTTCACCATCATAAACGCGCATTTTTGAGTATAAACTGGAGTTTTCTGTTTCTTTCATGCGTGAAAGCACGGTAAAGCGAGCCAGTGTTTCCAATGTTCCCGGTGCGCAAGGGGCATTAGCGAGTTCACTGTTGCGAAGAAGTTTGTCATAAATACGCATTTCATCAGAAACACGTAGGCAATACGGCACTTTTACAATGTAGACGCGGTCGAGAAAGGCTTCGTTATTTTTATTATTTCTAAATTGCACCCACTCAGATTCGTTTGAGTGAGCCAAAATAATGCCTTCAAACGGCAGGGCAGAAAGGCCTTCTGTGCCGTTGTAGTTGCCTTCTTGTGTTGCGGTCAGTAGTGGGTGTAGCACCTTAATCGGTGCTTTAAACATCTCAACGAACTCCATTAAGCCCTGATTTGCACGGCATAATGAACCTGAGTAGCTGTAGGCATCGGGGTCATGCTGGGCAAAATGTTCAAGCTGACGGATATCAACTTTACCGACGAGTGCCGAAATATCCTGATTGTTCTCATCTCCTGGCTCTGTTTTAGCGATAGCCACTTGATCCAAAATAGAGGGGCGAACTTTGACCACTTTAAAACGGGTAATATCGCCACCAAATTCATGTAGGCGTTTTGCAGCCCAAGGCGACATAATATTGCGTAAATAGCGTTTAGGAATACCGTATTCTTCTTCTAAAATTCGCCCATCTTCATTGATATCAAACAAGCAAAATGGGTGATCATTGACTGGGCTACGTACGCCATTTGCGGTTAATACATAGATAGGGGTGCGTTGCATTAAACTTTTCAAACGTTCAGCCAAAGATGATTTACCGCCGCCAACAGGGCCTAATAGATACAAAATCTGTTTTTTCTCTTCTAAACCTTGAGCAGCATGTTTGAGATAAGAGACTATTTGCTCAATTGACTCTTCCATCCCATAAAATTCTTCAAAGGCTGGATAACGTGCAATAACACGATTGGAAAATAGGCGAGATAAACGAGAGTCAGTTGAGGTATCAATCATGACAGGTTCACCTACGGCCATCAGTAAGCGTTCTGCTGCATTCGCATAGGCTGTATGGTCATTACGGCAAATAGTGAGAAACTCTTGCAGTGTAAACTCTTCGTCTTTTGCCGCTTCATAACGCTCACGATAGTGATCAAAAATAGTCATGGTGATACCCCCAGAAGGATGGATACGAAATGGAACGTTTTGATTCACTCGATATACTATTGTTACGTTCCTGAAATTAAGCTTAGTCGGGTATACAAGAATTTCATGTAAATAACGCCAAGTTTTTTAACGAAATTTTAACCTTGATGTGCATGTAGGCTAAATAGAAGATATCAATAAGCGCGTTGATGCATAATGGGTTGGTTTGCTGTTGATAACAGAGTGTGTGTTTTTATACGTGTCAGAATGGATGTAAATCAAAGATCTATTACGTGATATGCACAAGACGTGTACAAAAAAAGCAAAAAGAAATGGCAAAAGAAGGTAGGAATAAATAAAAAGAGCTTATACGGTATAAAAAGAAAAGGCGGTTAAGCCGCCTTTATGTGTTATTCATGAAAATACTTCAACAGTACTTCACTATTATGCAATACGAATATGTGTACTGAGTGTATGGCTGTGTTGTGGCGTTACGGTGACAGGTTGACGGGTGATAGCCGTTTCCACGCAGACCATGGTCAGATACGCGTCGTCATTCATATCAACCATGTTCTGAGCACCTTCATGCCATGGTGTCCATGCGACCACACTGTTATTACCCTGATGCTCTACGGTAATAACACGTTGCGCTGCATCATCATGAATAAATGAGATATTTTCGGCAGCGGTATAGATGCGATCAACGGGGCCATCGAGCAGTAAAACCGGCGCATTCACAACCTGCTGGCTGTGGTTTAGGCTGTCAATGTAATCATTGCCTAACCCTTCAACACTGGTTTTATTAATATTATCAACGGCAAAGTAGGTGTGCAGCGCGCCGGTCAGATTAATGGCCTCAGTGCTTTGGCTGTGCAACATGATATTGAGTGTTGTGCCAATTTCGAGTGTGAGTGATAGGGTAAACGGGTGTGGCCAGTAAGCATCCGTTTCAGCGGTATCATTCAATGTCAGGGTTAGCTGCTGTATGTCGGCTGACTCTTGATGGTGCTGTAATTGCCACGGTAAGTTACGGGCAAAACCGTGTGCGGGTTGCGCAGTTCGGCCAAACCATGGCCAGCAAACAGGGATGCCGCCGCGCAGTGCTTTTCCGGCGACAAACTGTGCCTTCTCACTCAACCAGATAACCGGCTTTTGATCTCGTGGTTGCCAGAGTAGTAATTGCGCGCCTTGCAAACTGATCACGGCTTGTGCTTGCGGGTGATCAATGACCAGCACCTCAAGTTCGTCTTTGCGGCGTAGTGTTAGTGCAGGGGAGAGTTGCTCAATAATCGGCAGGGATAAAAAGCGATCCATACTCGCGTGCTCCTGTGAACCGGAGATAAAATAAAGGGTAAATTTCAGTTATAAAAAAAGGCGGCTCAACGCCACCTTTTTTATTTGATTCACTCAGGATAATCCATTTAGGATCATCCGCTCGAGGTTAATCATTCAGATAAGGTATCTGGAATAATTACTTAGAGATGTGAGCGATCAGATCCAGAACTTTGCTGGAGTAACCCATTTCGTTGTCGTACCAAGATACAACTTTAACGAATTTGTCAGTCAGCTGGATACCGGCTTTAGCATCGAACACAGAAGTTTGACGCTCGCCCAGGAAGTCAGTGGAAACAACTTCATCTTCGGTATAACCCAGAACGCCTTTCATTGCGCCTTGAGAAGCCGCTTTCATTGCGTCACAGATTTCAGCGTAAGTTGCTGCTTTCTTAAGGTTAACAGTCAGGTCAACTACAGATACGTCTGGAGTTGGAACACGGAATGCCATACCAGTCAGTTTGCCTTTCAGCTCAGGGATAACAACACCCACGGCTTTCGCTGCACCAGTAGAAGATGGAATGATGTTTTGAGCCGCGCCACGGCCACCACGCCAGTCTTTAGCAGATGGGCCATCAACGGTCTTCTGGGTAGCCGTTGTTGCGTGAACAGTTGTCATCAGACCTGATTCGATACCGAAAGTATCGTTCAGAACTTTAGCAATTGGTGCCAAGCAGTTAGTGGTGCAAGATGCGTTAGAAACGATCTCTTGACCAGCATATTCGCTGTGGTTTACGCCCATAACGAACATTGGGGTCGCATCTTTAGAAGGACCAGTCAGAACAACTTTTTTCGCGCCAGCAGCGATGTGCTTACGTGCAGTTTCGTCGGTCAGGAACAAACCTGTTGCTTCAGCAACAACGTCAACACCGATAGCATCCCACTTCAGGTTAGCTGGATCACGCTCAGCGGTAACGCGAACGGTTTTGCCGTTAACAATCAGGTTGCCGTCTTTAACTTCAACGGTACCATTGAAACGACCGTGAGTAGAGTCGTACTTCAGCATGTAAGCCATATAGTCAACGTCGATCAGGTCATTGATACCAACCACTTCGATGTCGTTGCGCTCGCAAGCCAGACGGAAAACAAAACGACCAATACGGCCAAAACCGTTAATACCTACTTTGATAGACATATTCATTCACCAACTCAGTGTTCGTTGATTAAAAGATGGTTGTAAACTTACAAAAACCCTACAAACCGTCAAGAGGAAATGTGTCAAACCTTGCAGAAAATCATAAAGCAAGACAAATTTCTTCTCTATTTTTTCGTGTTACTTCACTTTTCTGATAG
Organism: Plesiomonas sp.; assembly: GCF_051652165.1. GTDB lineage: Bacteria > Pseudomonadota > Gammaproteobacteria > Enterobacterales > CAMTGL01 > Plesiomonas. The sequence continues at coordinate 178,935 of NZ_JBOFTR010000016.1, read as the reverse complement.
GCAGTGTATCGCCTTTATCGGGTTATTTTACACATTTCGCTCGGCTATTATGCGTTAGCTAACGTGCTGAATCGATAGAGCTAATAAGTATAGTCAGTTTTAATTTGTTTATTGTGATTATTATCACGTTTCTTTGGATGATGACGAAATGTAACTCACTTTCACGGTATTTTTGGTACATTTAACCTGTTATGAACATTAATACAGCAAAAGTGTGGTGTTATGTCTGAGAAAAAATGTGTGCCTGAAACACTGACTCCTGAGCAACAACATGTTTGCCGTGAACAGGGTACTGAAGCGCCCTTTTCAGGCCGCCTGTTACATAACCGAAAAACGGGGTTGTACCACTGTGTCTGCTGTGATCATCCGCTGTTTTCTTCGGTGGATAAATTTGATTCTGGCTGTGGTTGGCCAAGTTTTTCTGCACCATTAACGCCAAATTCGCTGTGTTATTTAGATGATTTTACACACGGTATGTGCCGTATTGAGATCCGTTGTAAGCAGTGTGATGCGCATGTTGGGCATGTGTTTTCTGATGGCCCTGCTCCTGAGGGGAATCGCTATTGTCTCAATTCTGTTGCACTCTGTTTTGTTGATCAAATATCGGGTGAAAAAACAGTAGGTTAGATATGTCACTACGATACAGTGATGTATGCCGTTATTGGGGTAAAAATACGGTGCTTGTCTAAATAAGAATAGTATGGTTTGTATCAAAAAATAATAAAATTATTGAATTTCAACAGGATGTACGTTTTAGATGTAAGGAGCAGAGGGATGCAATTAGACAGTGTGATTGCTAAAATGACTACCGAAGTATATGAGCGATTATGTCAAGCAGTTGAAACGGGAAAATGGGCTGACGGGACGCGGTTAACGGATGCGCAAAAAGAGACCAGTTTGCAGGCTGTATTAATGTGGCAGTCTAAGCATAATTGCGATCCGCAACATATGACAGTTGGGCCAGACGGTGTTTTGGCGCATAAGTCGAAACAGGAGTTAAAGCAGCAGTTTTCAGCCTCTTCTTCTATACCGATAGTGAGCTCGTTATCAATAGTGAGCTCGTTATCAAGTGATTAAAACAAGCATGCAAAAAGTGGTGCGATGTAAAAACAGACAGCCGATATGCTGTCTGTTTTGTTTAGCGCAGTTGTCTATTTAATCTCGGCTTAATTCCCCACACAAGCTTTGTTGCATCAGGGCACGCATGGTATCGACGGGCAGGTCTTGGCTAAGAAGGTAATGTAGTTTAGCAAGTGCAGCTTCAACGGTCATATCGTGTCCACTAATTACCTGTGCTTGTGCGAGAGCATTGCCAGTGGCATAGCCCCCCATGTTGACTTTACCTGAGAAACATTGAGTTAGGTTTACAACAAGAATGCCACGTTTGGCGGCTTCTTGCAGTTCGGCCAGCAGTGCTGGGTGTTGAGGAGCATTGCCTACTCCGTAAGATCGTAAAATCAGTGCTTTTACTGGTTGGCGCAAAAAGTTGCGCACAACTTCTGAAGATATACCCGGATAGAGCGATACGACGCCAATAGGTTGAGGAGTAATACTGTGCAGTTTTAGCGCAGTGTTGTTTGTTGTATGTGTCAATGGCGTAATGCGACGAATATGGATACCTGCTTCCATGAGAAGCGGAAAGTTGGGTGAGGCAAACGCATCAAAGCCGTCAGCATGCGCTTTAGTAGTCCGGTTGCCACGAAACAGTTTGTTGTTGAAAAATAGGGTTACTTCATTGATGGGGTAGGTTGCTGCCAGATAGAGGGCGTTGAGCAAGTTGGTTTGGCCATCAGAACGTAGCTCGGCTAACGGAATTTGTGAGCCGGTGATGATAACGGGTTTATTTAAGTTTTCCAGCATGAAGGAGAGTGCTGAGGCGGTGTAGGCCATGGTGTCTGTGCCGTGTAGGATCACAAAGCCATCATAGTGATCGTAGTTGGCGTAAATATCATCGGCTATACGCTGCCAGTCAGCGGGTGTCATATCTGATGAGTCGATCAGAGGGGCATATTCATGAATACTAAAATCGGGCATTTCGGCACGATGGAACTCTGGCATCTGCTCCAGTTGTTTTTGCATATAGCCAGAGACGGGAATGTAGCCATGCTCTGAGTGTTGCATGCCGATAGTGCCGCCGGTATAGGCAACATAAATAGATTTTTTCTGCATAAATATCCGCTGATTGTGAGCGTTAAAACACCAAGTAGGTGGATTATCTGGCCTATATTGGAAAAAGGGCAGCTAAATGCACTTTATATGGCGTAAATTATAGAAGAGTCTATGGTGAAAAAAAGCCCAGATTGACTGGGCTTGGATGATTTTTATCAATATAGAGGGTGAATTTTACGGTTTACCCTGTTTATCTTATTCAAATAAATCACTAATGGGTGACTTGTCCGCAGTTTAGGCAATATGCGTAACGGCCATTTGGGTCATTAAATTCACTCAGCATAGAGGTCTGCTGCTGCCATGCTTTAAGCGTTTGCATCAGTGGGGTTGGAACCACCATGCTTGTGGGAATGAGAGTCTGCATTTGTACACTAAATTGCGATAAAATCATGTCACGTGTGGACAATGTTTGTTGGACCCAATTAAGTTTTGGTGTTTTTATTTTTGCCAATTCAGCCGCTTTGGTTACAGCAGTATCAAAATCACCTAAGGCATCAACCAGCCCTTTTTGTTTCGCATCAACCCCTAACCAAACTTGCCCCTGAGCAATACTATCTACTTGAGGAATGGTCATTTTTCGGCCTTGAGCAACAAGTGTTAAAAATTGCTGATAACCGTGTTCGATTGAGAGTTGAATGAGATCGGTAACATACGGGTTAAGTTTTTTGGTGATGCTCAGATTTGCTAATGGCCCAGTTGACACGCCATCTGTATTCACACCGATGCTGTTTAGAGTATTCTCAAAGGTGTTGATCACACCGAAAATACCAATAGAGCCGGTGATAGTGTTCGGATTAGCAACGATATAGCTTGCGTCGGCTGAGATCCAGTATCCACCCGATGCGGCCATTGACCCCATAGAGATCACCACCGGTTTACCGGCTTTTTCCAGTGCAACCACTTCATTGCGGATAATTTCAGAAGCAAAAGCACTGCCGCCAGGGCTATCAACCCGTAATACAACCGCTTTAATTTTGTTGTTAACACGTGCTTGGCGCAGTAACTCTGCAGTACTATCACCACCAATACTACCTGGTTGCTGTGTGCCATCCATGATTGCGCCACTGGCAATAATAACGCTGATATTACCGTCTGCCGGGGTGCGATCAAGCGGGTTAGCACTGAGATAGTGCTGATAGTGCGTAGCAATAAAGCCTTGTGGTGTTTTATCTTCACCAAACACTTTTGCCATGGCACTGCTCATCTCTTGGCGAGTGGCCAGTTGATCAACAAGTTTATGCTGTAGAGCATAAGTAGCACGATCGCCATTGAGTTTTTTCAAATCAGCAAGCAGCGTATCGGTAGTAGGAGTAAGATCGCTTGGGTGTAATTTACGGTTAGTTGCAATATCAGTTTGGATATTTTTCCACATCAAATCAACCCAACGTTGGGTATTTTCACGTGCTTCAGTAGACATATCATTACGGATAAAGGGCTCTACGGCAGATTTATATGTGCCGACCCGGAATACATGAGTATTGACTTTTAACTTATCGAGCAAGTCTTTGTAGTATAACGCATTCATTCCTAAGCCATTTAACTCAACACTACCTTGTGGAGACATGAATATTTTGTTGGCATAGCTGGCAAGGTAATATTGGCTTTGTGAATAGGTATCAGCATAAGCATATACCGGTTTTCCACTCTCTTTAAACTCTTGCAGTGCTTTACCTATATAAGTAATAGATGGTGCGCTGGAACTGGTTAAGTTATTGAGATATAAAACAATACCTTTAACTTTGCTGTCAGTTTTTGCTTGCCGAATAGCATCAACTAATTCAAATACTGAGTTTTCTGTAATACTGGTGTTATTGCCAAAAAACTCACGTCCCATCTGTTGAATTGGATTAGAAAAACGGGGTTCTTCAACAATAACACCGGTTAAATCGAGCAGCAGTGCGCCTTGTTTAATATTAGGGCTTTCGGGCTTTAAAAAGCCGTAAATGACGATGCCGATTAATACCAGTACAACCAGCATCAGATTAAGGGTGGCTTCGCGAATAAAATTAATGATTCGCCATGCCCAGCTAAACAAATTTGCAACCAGTCGCCACAATAAGCGCATGGTATCTCCAGTAAGTTAAGTGATAATTAATTAGTTGATAAAAGATATCGTAACGCGAACGGCAGTAAAGATCAGCTTTTCATACTGTTTCGCTATAAGTTGTATATTGGTTTGTTGTATGACACCTGCAAAATGTAAATAAATTGTTTGCGGTTGTTTACGGGCTTTCGTAAGCTGGTCAGACCATAATAATAAGGACAGTTATGTATGCCTTCCTCTATGCCACACTCTCTTTTGTTGTCTGAGCCCGTGCCGGTTTTGCTCTCAGCGGCATCACCTTATCCACACTTATTACAGCCATTAGACTTGGGGTTTACCCAATTACGTAACCGTGTATTGATGGGATCAATGCATACCGGTCTTGAAGAGGCTCGCGGCGGATTTGATAAGCTGGCGGTGTTTTATCGCCAGCGTGCCGAAGGTGGTGTCGGGCTGATTGTCACCGGTGGGATTGCACCCAATTTTCGTGGCCGTTTAGTACCGCACGGTGCGCAGTTAAGCTTTCCATGGCAGGTGGGTAAACACCGTAAAGTGACGACCACCGTGACAGAAGCTGGTGGTAAAATTTGCCTGCAAATTTTGCATGCCGGGCGTTACGCTTACCATCCGTTTTCAGTTGCCCCTTCTGCTATACGCTCTCCTATCACGCCCTTCAAACCTAGCACATTATCTGTACGCCAAATTCATAATACGATACGTGATTTCGCCCAAACTGCGATTTTAGCGCAAGAGGCGGGTTATCACGGCATTGAAATTATGGGATCAGAAGGGTATCTGATTAATCAGTTTATTTGTGCCCGAACCAATCACCGTACCGATGGCTGGGGAGGGGATTTTACTGCCCGCAGCCGTTTCCCACTAGAAATTGTGCGTGCTGTGCGTGAGCGGGTCGGACGTGATTTTATTATTATCTTTCGTTTATCAATGCTGGATTTGGTTGAACAGGGAAGCAGTTGGGATGAAGTTGTGTTACTGGCCAAAGCACTTGAGAGTGCGGGAGTAACATTGCTCAATACCGGTATTGGCTGGCATGAGGCACGTGTGCCGACAATTGCAACTTGTGTGCCGCGCGGAGCATTTAGCTGGGTAACTGCGCGTTTGCGTGCGGAGGTAAATATTCCGCTGATCACCACCAATCGCATTAATACACCACAAATTGCCGAGGATATTCTGGCCCGTGGGGATGCCGATATGGTTTCAATGGCACGCCCGTTTTTGGCAGATCCTGACTTTGTGCGCAAAGCGGCCAGCAATCAGGCTGACCGTATCAATACCTGTATTGCCTGCAATCAGGCCTGTTTAGATCACGTATTTATTGGCAAGCGAGCGAGCTGTTTGGTCAACCCGCAGGCTGGGTATGAAACCGAGTTGCGTTATTTGCGCAGCGCAGCACCAAAACGGGTTGCCATTGTGGGCGCAGGGCCAGCGGGGTTATCTGCGGCCTGTGTTGCCGCAGAGTGCGGGCATCAGGTTACGCTGTTTGAACAACACCATCAGATTGGTGGGCAGTTTAATTATGCCAGCCAGATCCCCGGTAAAGCAGAGTTTACCGAAACGCTGCGCTATTTTGCCGCACGGCTGGCCGACAATGCGGTTGATGTGCGCCTAAATCAGCGGGTTGATGCGGCCATGCTGACGGGCTTTGATGAGGTGATTATTGCTACCGGTATTGTTCCGCGCGTGCCGCCGATCGCGGGAATTGATCACCCAACCGTACTGAGTTATCTCGATGTACTGCGCGATCATCATCCGGTGGGTAAACGTGTGGCGATTATCGGTGCGGGGGGTATCGGCTTTGATGTGGCTGAGTATTTGGCTGTTGTGTCGGCTAACTCAATACAAGAGCAGAATCATCAACAGGATATTACCCACTGGCTGAAAGAGTGGGGTATTGATACGCAAATCAAGGCGCGTGGCGGGTTACAACTGGCTGTTGCACCAGTCACACAACGTGAAATCTGGCTGCTACAACGTAAAGAGAGCAAAGTCGGGGCGGGATTGGGGAAAACCACCGGCTGGATACACCGTGCGAGTTTACAGCAGCATAATGTGCAGATGTGGGCTGGTGTTCAGTACCACAACATTGATGATCAAGGGCTACATATTGAATATGCCGGTCAGCGCCAAATTCTGGCGGTCGACAACATTATTTTGTGTACGGGGCAAGAGCCGCTGCGTGAGCTGGCCGATCAACTACTGGCATTAGGGCGTAAGCCTCATGTGATTGGTGGAGCTGATGTGGCCAGTGAGCTAGATGCAAAACGTGCGATTCGTCAGGGTGCAGAGGTCGCGTCGCGTCTGTAATTGTATGCGTAGTAGTGACTAACATTTGATACTAAATAGCTATGATCACTAATACGTGATCACTCATAGACGGTAGATCGCAGATAACTTACAATTGAGAACTATTCGTATTTGTTAGGCGGCAGTTGAGCATGGTAATCTAACAACAGTGTTTACTTGTACGTTCACTGTCACCTTGCTGTAACAGCCGTTACAGTCAGGCGCTATTTTTTATACAAAGCTTTATGCAAGGTTTACGCAGGGAGTTACCTATGCACGCGTTGGATTTACTGTTGCACCGCCGTTCGGCTTCACGTCTGCAAGCCCCCGCACCACAGGGCGAGGCACTCGATACCATTATTCGCGCGGGTATGCGTGCGCCTGATCACGGCGCATTGCAGCCGTGGCGTTTTACCCTGATAGAGGGTGACGGATTGCAACGTTTTAGTGATCTGCTGGTCAGCGTGGCCGAGCAAGACCACGAACCTGCCGAATTTATCGAAAAATCACGCCAAGCGCCGTTTCGCGCACCGCTGATTATTGCGGTAGCTGCGCACTGTTGCGATCACCCCAAAGTGCCACACTGGGAGCAGATTATGTCGGCAGGTTGCGCAGTTCAGGCTATGCAAATGGCAGCCGTTGCACTCGGTTTTGGCGGTATCTGGCGCAGTGGCAAATGGACAGAAGATCAGCGTATAAAAGCGGCTTTTGGGTGTAATGAACAAGATGCGCTGGTGGGCTTTCTCTATCTGGGAACAACGCCGTTAACACCACAAAAAGTTAAACCGGCTGATATTTCACCTTTTGTCAGACATTTTTAATGTGAATCGGTGATTTATTCCACGAGATAGGCTTTTATCGTACTTTATCACCCACAACACCCATCATTTTTGAGCATCTCACGCTATGCGCGCTTATAATAGGCGCATTGCGTGTTACGGCACGCCTGTCATTTTCATAATTTGATGATAGGATTTTTTCCCATGGAAGCTCTGCGTTTAACCCAGTACAGCCACGGTGCAGGTTGCGGCTGTAAAATTTCGCCAAAAGTACTTGATACGATTTTGCATTCAGAAATGCAGAAGTTTGCAGACCCGAATTTATTGGTTGGCAACGAAACCAAAGATGATGCGGCTGTTTACGATATTGGCAATGGCACAGGCATTATCAGTACCACCGACTTTTTTATGCCGATTGTGGATGATCCTTTTGATTTTGGCCGTATCGCCGCCACCAATGCCATTAGTGATGTGTACGCAATGGGCGGAAAACCTATTATGGCGATAGCTATTTTGGGTTGGCCGATTGCCAAATTACCGGCTGAAGTTGCCCAAAAAGTGATTGATGGCGGGCGTTATGCGTGTCAGCAGGCGGGTATTGCACTGGCAGGTGGCCACTCAATTGATGCGCCTGAACCGATTTTTGGTCTTGCCGTTACCGGGATTGTTGAAACAGCCTTGGTGAAAAAGAACAGTGCGGCAGAGGCCGGTTGTAAGCTCTATCTAACTAAGCCGCTGGGTATTGGTGTGCTGACCACCGCAGAGAAAAAAGGCAAACTACGCCCAGAACATGTGGGTGTAGCAACGGAGACTATGTGCCAGATGAACACATCAGGCGCTGATTTTGCCCACTTAACCGGCGTTACGGCAATGACCGATGTTACCGGTTTTGGTTTGCTAGGCCACTTAAGTGAAATGTGTCAGGGCTCTTCTCTGACGGCAACCTTGTGGTTTGATACTGTGCCAAAACTCGATGCGGTAGAAGCCTATATTGCCGAGGGGTGTGTGCCTGGCGGTACGCTGCGTAATTTCGACAGCTATGGCCATTTAATTGCGCCGCTGACGGATTTACAGCGTAATTTATTGTGTGATCCGCAAACCTCTGGCGGATTATTACTGGCTGTACGTCCTGATGCTGAAGCCGACGTTCAGGCTGTAGCTGCCCGCCATAATCTGACGCTCTCAGCCATTGGTGAATTGCACCAACATGCACTGCAAGGTGCACCAGATACTGCCCTGATCGAGGTTAAAGCATGCCGCGTTTAAATGCAGCTGAAGTGGATTTTCGCACGCTGTTTTTAACGGATACCCCGCTCATGGATGTGCGCGCGCCGGTTGAATATTTACAAGGCGCATTCCCGACTTCAGTTAACTTACCGCTGATGAATGATCGTGAGCGAGAAGCGGTCGGGATCTGTTACAAAGAAGAAGGGCCTGAGCATGCACTACGCTTAGGGCATAATTTAGTGCGTGATGAGGTAAAAAGCGCACGTCTTGCCGCGTGGACAGCCTATTGCCATACACATCCGCAGGGTTACATGTACTGCTTTCGTGGTGGCCAACGCTCACACATCACCCAAGCATGGTTGAAAGAGGCTGGAGTAGACTACCCATTAATTGAAGGGGGTTACAAAGCCTTACGCCGTTTTTTAATGGATCAGACCGTTGAAGCGGCAACATTGCCAATGATACTGGTTGGCGGCAACACTGGCAGCGGCAAAACGCGCCTGATTAAATCACTGCCTAACAGTGCTGATCTGGAAGGCGCAGCCCGTCATCGTGGCTCTTCTTTTGGTCGGATGGTGGTTGAGCAATCTACCCAAATTGGGTTTGAAAATCAGTTAGCCATTGAACTGCTCAAGTGTATGGATAGCGGTGCAACCTCTCTGGTTCTCGAAGATGAGGGGCGGATTATCGGTTCGGCACACGTACCGCTAGAACTATTCCAATCAATGACAGAAGCAAAAATTGCGGTGATTGATGACCCTGTTGACGTTCGGCTAGTTCGCCTGCGTGAAGAGTACGTTGATTTTATGTTGAACGGCTTTATCAGTGTGTATGGCGAGCAACAAGGTTGGATGCAGTTTGCTGATTACTTGCGTCATGGCTTATTCGGTATTCGTAAACGCTTAGGAGTGACCCGTTTTCAAGAGATCACCGAGCTGTTGGAGAATGCCCTGATTCAGCATCAGCAGGGCCAATCAGCAGATGTACATATGAGCTGGTTAACGCCACTACTGGTTGAGTATTACGACCCAATGTATCAGTATCAACTGGGCAAAAAAGCTGACCGCATCTGTTTTAGGGGCACGTATCAAGATGTTGAAGCATACTTGAGAAATCAAGGTATTTAACCTATGCCGGGTAGCTGCTTTTTACATTATTACACAGGCCACATGGCACGCTCATGTGGTCTGTGCTTCACGGTTTATGCTGTATATCACAAAGCGATTTATCATAAAGGTTGTCAATGCGTCTTTTCATCGCGGAAAAACCCAGTCTTGGTCGTGCTATTGCCGATGTATTGCCAAAACCACACCGAAAGCAAGATGGCTATATTGAGTGCGGTGAGGGAAATGTGGTGAGCTGGTGTATCGGCCACTTGCTTGAGCAAGCCGAGCCTGATGCCTATGGCGAGCAGTATGCACGGTGGAATTTACTGCATTTACCGATAGTGCCGCAAAAATGGCAGTTGCAACCGAAACCCTCCTCCCGCAAACAGCTCAACGTATTGGCCTCATTGGTCAAAAAGGCGACACAAATTGTCCATGCCGGTGACCCTGACCGAGAAGGGCAACTTTTGGTGGATGAAGTGCTGCAATACCTGCCGTTATCGGCAGCGGCTGCAACGGATATTCAGCGTTGCCTGATTAATGATTTAAACCCTTCGGCTGTTACGCGGGCGATTAGCCGCCTGCGGCCTAATCGGGAGTTTATTCCCCTGTGTGTTTCCGCGCTGGCGCGTGCGCGCGCCGATTGGCTATATGGCATAAACATGACCCGTGCCTACACACTGCTTGGCCAGCGGGCAGGTTACAAGGGTGTGCTTTCGGTTGGGCGGGTGCAGACCCCGATTTTGGGCTTAGTGGTGCGGCGTGATGAAGAGATAGAGCACTTTATTCCCCGAACCTATTATGAAGTGCGGGCGCATATTCAAACACCTACCCACGAAACCTTCTGCGCACAGTGGCAGCCGAGTGAAGCTACTGAGCCCTATCAGGATGAAGAGGGGCGGATTATCAGCCTGAAACTGGCGCAGCATGTTGCCGCAAGGATCAGCGGTCAACCCGCGCAGGTTGATGATTACGAAGATAAGCGCGAAAAAGAGCAACCACCACTGCCTTTTTCACTTTCAGCGTTGCAAATTGATGCTGCGAAGGCCTTTGGGCTGAGTGCCCAGCAGGTGTTGGATACCTGCCAGAAGCTATATGAAACGCATAAACTGATCACCTATCCACGATCTGATAGCCGCTACTTACCCGCAGAGCATTTTGCTGATCGGCATGCGGTACTGAATGCGTTGACGGTACATGCTGCCTCGCTTGATGCTTCACATGCAGGGTTTGACGCACAACAACGTGGACGCTGTTGGGATGATGGCAAAGTAGATGCTCACCATGCCATTATTCCAACCGCCCGCACGAAACCGGCCAATCTAACGGCGGATGAACAAAAAGTGTATACCTTGATTGCTCGTCAATACTTGATGCAATTTTGCGCGGATGCCGAGTATCGTAAATGCAAAATTCGTCTGACTATTGATGGCGGTAAATTCCATGCACAGGCGCGTAACTTGCAAACCGCCGGCTGGAAAGCGTTGCAAGGCAAGCAAGATGAAGAGAAAGATGATGAGAGCAGCGCGCCGTTACCCGCCGTCAGTAAAGGGGATGTTCTAACCTGTGATCACGGTGAAGTGCTGCACAAAGAGACCCAGCCACCGCGCGCTTTTACCGATGCAACACTGCTTTCTGCGATGACAGGTATCGCCCGTTTTGTACAAGATAAAGATCTGAAAAAAGTGCTACGCGCAACCGACGGTTTAGGCACGGAGGCGACCCGAGCTGGCATTATCGAACTACTGTTTAAGCGGCAATTTTTGCACAAAAAAGGGCGTACGATTCAATCAACACCCGCTGGGCGTGCGCTGATCCACAGCTTACCGGATGTTGCTACTCGACCGGATATGACTGCGCAGTGGGAGTCAACTTTGACCGCAGTCAGTGAAAAACAGTGCTGTTATGATGACTTTATGCAGCCATTGATTGCACAGTTGCAGCAACTCATTGAAAAGGCTAGACAGTCACGTACACCACAGGCATTAAGTGGCATCCAACAGATACCATCTACGGCAGTACAACACGTAAAGGGTACTCGCAAACGTACCGAGGCAACAAAAAAAAGAGCAAGCGCAAAAACCACAGAAACAAAACGAGTGGGTATAAAAAAATAGTGAATAGCACAAACAGCAACAGCTAAAAAGTATCTGTCAAATTAAGCTCTACAAATAACAAGAGTTAGGGCTGATGCTTTGTCTTCGCTCTCATGAAAAATATCCCATGAAAAGGAGTTCTTGAATGTTTCAAATTTTGCTTTCTAAATCGCCAGTGCCACTATTTTTATTACGGAACACTCGTGGGAAGCATGGGTGGAGAAGAGTGAGTTATAGCTTGTTGTTTGGCTGTATGTTTAGCTATGCAGCCAATGCAGAAGTCATAGTAACCGGTGTTCAGGGCATACAAAATAGCACAGTATTAAGTACAGGGAACCGCAATCCAACACTGTCAAATAACCTGATTGCAGCAGATATTAACCCGCTAATATCAACAACAAAAACCAACACTGATAGCAATATGAATACGGTAAAACAGTGGGGAAATACTGAGCGCACTCGGCTAAATCTTGATTTAAATACAGGTGCATTAATGCAAGGCCAAGCATGTTATTACGCAGATCAACGTTATTCTGAAGGTGCATTGGTTGATGTTGGAAAACAGATACTTCGTTGTAGTAAACAACAACCTGAGTTCAATAATAGCCCATTAGAGTGGCAGCTATTTAATGTAACGAGTGGAAAACAGTGAAATATTCAGCACATTTACAAACATGAACAGAATATGAATATCTTCCTCAGATTAGATTAAGACGAGAAAGTGTTTAATACACCCATCAACCACGAGGAAGGAATATATTATGAACACTATCGCTATCGCCACTGTTGTATTGTTGCTAACGTCTGCTTCTGCTATGGCTTCTGATCACCATGTTGTTACTGATACTGGGCTTGTTAGCCAGAATGCTTATCAAGGCCCAGTGAAAACGATGACAATTGCAGAGTTACAGGCAATGAAGATGCCATTTGAAGATCACAATGTCGTATTAGAGGGTTATTTAACCAGCCAAATTGATACTGAACACTATACATTTAGTGATGGCAAACAGCAGATAACAGTAGAAGTAGACCATGACGTATTTATGCCACAAGGTGTTACTGGCAAAACCAAAGTGCGTTTATATGGTAAATATGAAACCGGTATTACTAAATCAGAGCTCGAAGCTAAACGTATTCAACTGCTATAATGGGGCGAGTAATTATCACTAAATGGCAAAAAAAAAGCGGCAATGGCCTATGATAACCTTCTATCTATAGAGGAAAATATGGGAAAACGTTGCCGCTATAGGCCACTACGGATCAGATGAGTCAACCTATGAAGCACATTGAATTAGCGACACTACTGTTAGCAGTGACGTTAAGTTTTACGCTGCCAATACGAGCACTGGCTGATCCGTTACCGCCTAACTATACGCCTCCGGCACTTGAGTTTGATGATGATGTACAAGACACCGCATTAGCAGCCACCCAAGCGGGGTTGATAAAGCCTTACAGTGCATTACTTGCCCAAGTTGAAAAGGATTTCTATGGCCGGATCATCGAAGTTGAATTAGATGAAGATGATGGTGTTTGGAAGTATAAATTAAAACTGCTGGGTGAAAAAAATAACCTGATTAAGGTTAAATATAATGCAACAACGCTACAAGTTATCAAAATGAAAGGCTGCCATCTTAAACAAGCATTAAAGCGCGATATTGTCCCTCTTGATGATTAATACGAGATGGCAATAAATCATCAATCAATGAACAACTGATATAAGCAATGCGGAATCTGATATGAAAGTACTGGTGATTGAAGATGAGCAGACACTGGCTGCACAAATAGCCGAGGCACTCACTCAACATCAATGGACAGTCGAGCAATCGTACGATGGAATTGATGCATTGTACCGCGCCACGAGTGAAACATGGGATGCTATCGTACTTGATCTTGGTTTGCCAAAACTTGATGGCCTGACGGTATTGCGCAGTTTGCGATCTGAGGGCATTCAGACTCCTGTTATTATTTTAAGTGCGCGTGCAGAGCTGCATCAGCGGGTTGATGGTTTAAATGCAGGCGCAGATGATTATCTCACTAAACCTTTTCAGATGGTTGAGCTGGTGGCTCGTTTGTCTGTGCAGCGTCGCCGTGCGGCAGGGCATGCGGCCTCTGTGTTGCAGATAGGTGCACTCACGCTTGATACGCAAACTGCCGTTGTAACATGGCAAGGCAAAACGGTTGATTTAACCTCACTAGAGTATAAAGTTTTAGCCTATTTAATGCACAATCAGGGGAAGGTTGTTTCCCGTACTGACTTGGTTGAACGTATTTATCAGCAAGATTTTGATCGTGATTCAAACACTATTGAAGTCTTTATTGGAAGAATTAGGCGTAAAATTGATAGCCAAATCATCCAAACTGTACGCGGATTAGGTTATCGAATCCATGAATAACCCTGCAAGTTTGCGCCAACGGGTATTAGGTGCAACCATCGGTTGGCTACTGCTTGTTTTGTTTAGTGCAGGAATGTTATTGCCCTCTATTTTTAATCACTACTTACGCGCTGAGGCAACGCAAACACTCACGTTGTACCTTGATGAGCTAAGTGCACGTATTGAGTTATCTGCAGAGGGTAAGCCTGTTGTTACTGGCCTACTGAGTGACCCACGTTTTCGTCAACCTTATAGCGGGCTTTACTGGCAAGTGAGCTCACCAACTGCAGTTATTCGCTCACGATCTCTGTGGGATAGCCGTTTGCAACCACAGTTAAATGCAGGCTTATCACCGCATAACTTAGGTAATAAGCAAACTCGCCATACACCAACAGACTCACAACACAGCGAACAACAGCATCAAACTGATTTAGCACCTGCAGCAAATACTGTCGAGCAGTGGGTTGGGCCAGAAAATCGCCCATTGATTACTGTTTCTCGTACACTGACGTTACCTGATTACGCATCTCCTTTATTGCTTCAAGTTGGGCAAGATGAGTCCTCTTTGCGTCAGACATTAACACGGTTAACACACAGTTTTTGGTGCGTACTATTAGCACTAGGGCTAGGGGTTGTTGTTATTATTGGTGGGCTCATTAACTGGTCATTGCGACCATTACGCCGTATGCAACAAGAACTTACTGCAGTGAGATTAGGTCAGCAAGTGCAACTTAATGGTGCGTTTCCACGTGAAATTGCGCCATTAGCAGATGATCTTAATGCACTCTTATTTCATTACAGCGAGTTATTGACTAGGGCCCGTCATCATACCGGTAATTTGGCACATGCTTTAAAAACACCATTGGCTATTTTGGGTAATCAAATTGCATTACTGCCTATTGACCAGCGCCAACCTATGCAGCAAGTTTTAGCGCAACTACAGCAACAAATCGATAGCCATTTGGCTCGCGCACGTATCGCCGGTGCAAATAATATTTTAGCTGTGCGCTGTAACCCTGCTATACGCACAGACCGTATTATCATGGCAATGGAAAAAATTTACTCTGAACGAAATATTGTCTGTATTAATGAGTTAGACAGTGATTTAGCATTAGCCGTTTCAGATAATGATTTTGATGATATGGTTGGTAATCTTATTGAAAATGCCTTCAAATGGGCCAATAGCATGATCACACTCAGTGCCACAGAACAGGCTGAGTCGTTAATGGTCATGATTGATGATAACGGCTTAGGCTTAGATGAAAATCAGTGTCAACAGGTATTGCAACGAGGCGTTCGCCTTGATGAAACCGTGGCAGGCAGTGGTTTAGGGCTTAATATTGTCAATGAAATGGCACTTTCATATCGGGGTTCACTGCAACTACAGCGTAGCCCACTGGGTGGGCTACGTGCAATATTGGTATTACCTAAGGCTCGTACAATATCATAAACGTGGGGTTATTACGGTTATTGCACCATACCGCGTGCAGGATGTGCATTTTCACGCTGCATTTGCCATAGCATCCAAATAGCCAGTAAAGTGCTACAAGCTGGCATGGCCATCCAAATGCCGTTAATCCCCCACAAAAAGGAAAATACCCATAAAAAGCCACCAATGAGCAGCAATTTCCCACCGGTAAGGGTCGAAGCCAATAACGGTTTATTCACAGCCTGAAAGTAAGTGGCACCGACTAATAATAGCCCTTCCATCGGCAAACCCCAGAAGTAGCGATAAATCCCATTAATCGCTTCGTTGTTTAGCGTAACATTATCACCGGCAAATAGCTGAGTAACCAGATGTGGGAAAAGATAGAGGAATGCCATACCCACAAGACCTAGCCCTGTTGTAATCCCTAGGGCTAAATTACGAATTTTCCGTACACGATCCTCTAACCCAGCACCTGCATTAAAGCTGGCAATCGGTTGAATACCCAGTGCAATACCCTCAAAAATCAGGTAGAAAAATGCCTCGGCATAACTGACAATACTGTAGGCCGCGACATGCAGCGCATTACCTGCACTCATAAAAGCTTTGTTGTGCAGTGCCAGCACAACAGAGAGATAAAGATACATTAATAAGCTTGATGTGCCTAAACGCAGGATCTCTACAATCAATTTTATACGTGGAAACAGTGCTCGCCATGAAAGGCGTAACTGGCTGCGTTTTGAGCAAAAATGAGCCAAACACAAGCCTCCACTGATCAGTTGTGAAAGCATAGTGGCTAAACCTACACCCGCAAGGCCAAGAGGAATAATGGCTAAAAAGGTGTAATCAAGCAGCACGTTGAGCGTGCCGCCAAAAATCAGAATATAGGTGACTCGCTTTGGCTCTCCATCATTACGCAGCAAGGCAGAGAAGCTCATAGAAAGCATTGCTGAAAAACCTAGCAGAAAATACCAGCGTAAATACTCAATACCTGCTGTAAATATATCACCAGTAGCGCCTAGCCAGCGTAGCATAGTGCCACCATAGGTCAGCCCGATCGTACCGATAATGATTGCTGCTGTAATCACCAATATCAGGGCATTACCGACAATATTTCGGGCTTGTTCAATCTTCCCCTGACCTAAACGCAATGAAACCAATGATGATGCACCCATACCAATCATTGCGCCGATAGCATACAACACCGACCCAACAGGATATGCCAGCATGACTCCTGCAAGCCCTTGTTCGCCTAAATAATGGCCAACAAAAATACCGTCAACAGTAACATATACACCACTGATCACCATGGCGGTAATGGTGGGCAGTGTGTAACGCCAAAACAGCGTTAACAGGGGCTCGGTAGCCAGCGAAGTATCATTTTCCTGTGGAGGTATGGCAGTTGAAGTCATAGTGATGGGCTCTGTCGCATAATAATTGCGTAATTAATAAATCAGCATAAATGAGCAGGTTAACCCGCATATTCTAGCGAGATTGTATCAAATGTACTGATAATTCAGGCATAGTTATGCGTTTTAATATAACAAACAGTCTACTATCTCACATATTTGTGTGGCGATGAGAGAGAGTCATACCGTGTTACTCATGCTTAAAAGTGTGATGTTCAGCATATTCAGTGGCTTGAATGCGGCTATAAATAAGTATTTTGCGCCACTTTCTGGTTTAATCACGAGAGCGTTATTTTATGAATAAAATCAGTGAGGTTACTGGATGTTTGGCTACTCACCGATACCCCAAGTGCGTTTATTAACTGAGCGGTTGGTTGTGCGTTTAGCACATGAAAAAGATGCAGTAAAAATTGCTGAGTATTACTGTCATAATCGTGATTATTTACAACCGTGGGAGCCAAAGCGTGATGCAGGCCATTTTACGGTTAGTGGTTGGAACGCTCGTTTATCGCTGATCTCTGAATACCATCGGCAAGGGGCAGCATTTAGTTTTTTATTGCTGGATCAAACAGAGTCACATGTGCTGGGCGTTATCAATTACAGTAACATTATTCGCGGCGTATTTCAGGCCTGTTATTTGGGGTACTCACTGGGAAAGCAGTTTGTGGGAAAAGGGCTGATGTATGAAGCTTTAAAAGAGAGTAATCGGTATATGCTCGAAAAACAGCAACTACACCGGATTATGGCTAACTACATGCCACATAATCAGCGTAGCGGAAATTTACTGGCTCGGCTTGGTTTTGAGCGAGAAGGCTATGCAAAAGAGTATTTGCTCATTAATGGTGTGTGGCAAGATCATGTTATGACTGCTTTAACCCATCGTAGCAGGAAAGACAGCGCATAAATCAGATTATTGTGCTAATAATAACAAGACTTTCAGCAAGATAGAGAGGTTGATGTGAAAACTCAATTAACAGCTTATGAAGCACGAGTGATTGGCTGTTTGTTAGAAAAACAGATAACAACACCAGAACAATACCCTTTATCACTGAATGGCTTAACTATCGCATGTAATCAAAAGACTAATCGAGATCCAGTTCTCGAACTGTCAGATTCAGAAGTGCAAAATATACTCGATGATCTGTTAAAAAAGAGATTAATCCGAGATCTTTCAGGGTTTGGCCACCGAGTAGCAAAATATGAGCATCGGTTTTGTAACTCTGAATTTGGCCACCTAAAATTAAATCCACAAGAGTTTGCGCTGATTTGTACCTTACTGTTACGTGGGCCACAAACTGCCGGTGAGTTACGCACCCGCACTCAGCGTTTGGCTGAGTTCACTGATGTACAAACCGTTGAAGCTGTGCTGGAAAAGTTGGCAACTCGTGATGATGGCCCGTATGTCGTACAATTACCACGTGAAGCAGGGAAACGTGAAAGCCGCTATATGCATCTTTTTTGCGGTGATATAAGTGCTACAAAAATAGCGACTACGTATGACTCAGACCGCCTACAACTGACACCGGATCAGAATGAGAGCTTACGGATCACACAACTTGAAAGTGATATTACGGCGTTACAGCAGCGAGTCAGTACACTTGAAACCTTGTTACAGCAGGTTTTATCAGCAGACACGACAATATCTGCATCGTAATTTCAGGTTACAGAATACTCAGTAGCCACATAAGCTACATAAAAAAGAATCCCGATTGAGGGATTCTTTTTTTTGACATTCGTTGGCCAATATTCAATGTATTCGCCAACGTTGTTCAAATCATCAATAGCCCTTGGCTAAAGGTATCTGTATGATCTACGGGTTTATTCACTACACTATTAAGCGCAATTACATACGCTCGACAGTATCGATACCCAGCAAATCAAGGCCCTGTTTAAGGGTTTTTGCTGTCAATGATGCTAGTTTCAGGCGGCTGTTACGCAGACTCTGATCGTCTTGATTGAGGATCGGGCACGCTTCATAGAAACTTGAGAACAGACCGGCCAGCTCGTACAGATAAGCACACATCAGGTGAGGTTCACCTTCGCGTACCACACTGTAAACTGCTTCTTCAAACTGCATCAGTTTGATTGCTAACGCTTTTTCGCGATCATCATGTAAAATGATATCGCCCGTTAAACTGTTTTCATCAATATTGGCACGCTTAAAGATAGAAGACACACGGGTATACGCATATTGCATATACGGTGCGGTATTGCCTTCAAAACTCAGCATATTCTCCCAATCGAAGATATAGTCAGTTGTCCGGTTTTTTGACAGATCAGAGTATTTCACTGAGCCCATCGCTACCGCATTAACAACCGAAGCACGCTCTTCTGCGCTCAGATCCGGATTTTTATCTGCAATCAGCTTTTCTGCACGCTCGGTTGCTTCATCGAGCAGTTCAGAGAGCTTAACAGTACCGCCTGAACGGGTCTTAAATGGGCGGCCATCTTTACCTAGCATCATACCGAATGCACAATGCTCAAGTGTCATACTTTCAGGGATATAGCCCGCTTTACGAACAATGGTCCATGCTTGCATCAAATGTTGGTGCTGACGTGAGTCAATAAAGTATAAAGCGCGATCGGCTTTGAAATGATCCCAACGGTATTTTGCACAAGCAATATCAGTTGTAGTGTACAGATAGCCACCATCGCTCTTTTGCACAATAACACCCATGGCTTCGCCATCTTTGTTTTTGAACTCATCGAGGAAAACGACCTGAGCACCTTCACTTTCAACCGCTAAACCGCGAGTTTTCAGATCAGCTACAATGCCTGGTAACATTGAGTTATATAGGCTTTCACCCATCACATCTTTACTTTTCAGGCTGACATTCAAGCGATCATAAATACGCTGGTTTTGCTCCATAGTAATATCAACCAGCTTACGCCACATGCTCAGACAATATGCATCACCACCTTGCAATTTCACCACGTAACCACGTGCACGCACAGCAAAGTCTTCATCTTCGTCGTAGCACTTTTTCGCTTCACGGTAAAACGCTTCTAAATCAGACAGCACCAAGGTTGCGTTACTGTCGTTTTGAATTTTTTCTAGGTAAGCTATCAGCATACCAAATTGAGTGCCCCAATCCCCTAAGTGATTAGCGCGAATAACGTGGTTACCCAAAAACTCAAGGGTACGAACAACGGCATCACCAATAACGGTTGAGCGAATGTGGTGAACGGCCATCTCTTTGGCAACATTAGGTGCTGAATAATCAACCACAATCGTTTGGCTTGGCTGTGTTGCACAAACATTTAATTTATTGTCAGTCAGTGCTAATGCTGCTTGTTTTGCAACCCATTCAGGGTTTAAGAAAATGTTAATAAACCCAGGGCCAGCAATTTCAGTTTTGCAGGCAATAGCACCTAACTCTAGGTTTTCAATCACTTTTTCTGCTAATTGGCGTGGCGCAATACCCAAGCGTTTTGCAGCGCCCATCACACCATTAGCCTGATAGTCACCAAATTGTACTTTTGCTGATTGGCGGACCATAGAATCACAATCAATCGGTGCACCTGCTGCGATCAGCGCCTGGTTAACCTTCTCGGAAATAAGAGCTTGTATATTCATCTGATTACCTTCAATCGAACAGTTAATTATTGTGCATATAAATAAACAGCAACGATACTATCAGTATTGATACATGTTATGCCGAATAATAATGCGTAAAGCTATGCACAGAGATACCGAATACTCGGTATCATACCCGTGCAACAGAGCCATGAAAACCCCACAAGCCATCCTGATATCAGTATATCGACTTAAATGAGGATAAAAGATGTCAACCCCCTTTGAATGGATAAATGAGTTAGCCGATCTTTCGTACTCTCTGCCTGATTTTGTGACGAAAATCACACAGTTAGCAGCAGATCTGGGTGTCAATATTCACGATTATCCCGCTGATCATATTGCGGTACGTTGTCATTCACAGGAAACGGCTGCTCGTTGGCATCAGGGCTTATTGCAAGCCGGTGAAATGTTGTCGCAAAAAAATATTAATGGTCGTCCAATTTGTCTGTTTGCACTGCATCAGCCATTATCGGTTGGTCCGTGGGTGATTGATTGTATAGAGCTACCTTATCCAAGTGAAAAACACTATTTACATGAAGGATGGGAGCATATTGAACTGGTTGTTTCCGTCAATGCAGAAACGATTACCGAGATGGAATCTGCTGCGCTCCATGCGATTCCATCACTCTCTACATGGATGAGTACCGCATCAATAACATCAGAAATAGCAACAGTGCGTTATAAAGCAAGTATGCCACAGGCCGAGGATGAACAGCGCACAAACCCAACGTTAGCATTTTCTCGTAATGGTATTACGTTAAAAATTCATCCACTGTCTATTCGTGATGTCATTGGGTGTCATCCGTAAGCCATTAATTATGACTTATTGTTTCGTAAGTGGGGGCATATACCGATGCACCATTGGCAATAGCCGATAGTGAATATCAGAAAAATATTTAGCCGTTAGCATGTAACGCTTTGCTTTATCAGGGCAGAAAAAAGCCAGAAACATAAGACAAATATTGTGACAACTTTTTGTTAGTCTTTTTGTCGTTAAATCGTCAATTTAGCGGTCAGCCGAGCAGTAATGTTAACTGACCGTTTTTTAAAAGATTGATAAAGGTGATTGCAATGAAATATACAGCAGGTGCTGCGTTGATTCTTGGTGTATGTGCACTTTCTGGTTGTGCGAATACAGATATGTATTCTGGGAATGTATTTTCAGGTCAAGATGCCAAAATGGTGCAGAACGTTAGCTACGGCACAATCATATCGGTTAGACCTGTAAGGATTCAAGATGATCAACAGCAGGGATCAAGTTTAGGCGGCTTAGGTGGCGCGGTTATTGGTGGCTTACTCGGTAGTGAAGTGGGTGGTGGTATTGGTCGCGATATCGCAACAACGGCGGGTGCAATTGCAGGCAGTGTTGTTGGGTCTAATGTAGGTAATCGTCTTGATCAAACGGAAGGTTTAGAGATGGTTATTCGTAAAAGTAATGGTCAAAATATTGTTGTTGTACAGCAAGCTGCACCTGGTTTTGTACCGGGCGCACGCGTTCAATTGGTCGGAAATGGTGGGCAGGCAACAGTTTCACTGATTGGTGCTGGATACCCTTATGGTTATGCGCAGTAATAACCATTTTATTGCTACAGCAACAGAGCTGTTGCGAGAAAGGTGTTTAGTTCACACAAAAAGAGTAGCTAAAGTGCAATTATTTTTTATTGTGTGATCCCGTTGGCTATACTTAGGGTGTGGCAGTTAACAGCTAGAAGCCTCTGATAGTCACACCCTTGTTTATTTTAGTGTGTTTACCTGCGGTATAACATAGCTAGTTTATTGTTGCTTTAATCCATGATAATAGTTGATTAGCTCACTGTTTTTTTGATTAATAGCATGTCTGTTATGCTAAAGCATTACACTTAATTGTTACATCTCTCTTTAATTAACACGATCTTTCGCGCATGGTGTACGTTGTGCAGAGGTGTGATGCATTATAGAGATTGAGTGTATACAGTAAGGTATTACGGCAGTTGAATCGCCGTTATGCATGCTTTAGTGATGCGGTTTACACGCTGTAAATTAGATTATGCTAACGGAGGTTATAATGAACACACGTTTAGGTGCTCTTGCGTTCATAGCGATGAGTTTAGCAGGCTGTGCAAATACAAACATGTACTCAGGAGATGTGTATAGCGGTGCACAGGCAAAAACTGTGCAGAATATACAGTATGGTACAATTGTCTCAATTCGCCCAGTCAAGATTCAAGCTGAAAGCTCAGGATTAATTGGTGGTATCGGCGGTGCGGTAGTCGGTGGTTTATTGGGTAGCACTGTTGGCGGTGGCACAGGGCGAGATATTGCTTCTGCGGCTGGGGCTATTGCAGGCAGTGCAATAGGCAAAAAGGCAGAAGATAGCTTAAATCAGATTAATGGCGCTGAGATGGAAATCCGCAAAGACAACGGTGCATCTATTGTTGTAGTACAAAAGGCCGATCCACGTTATCAACCGGGTGTGCGTGTGCGCTTGGTTGGGGGGAATAACGATATGACCGTCTCGGTAATGTAATGATGGTTACTACGCAGTAGATATATAAGAATAAACTGAATATTGCTATAAATATTATAGCGGATATATCTATACGTATAATCACTATAAATAAGAGATCAACAAGTAGCAAGAGGCTGTTTATTTAATGAACAGCCTCTATCTAATACAATATAAATAATATAAACGAGTTAAATAATAAATCGCTATTTTAATTTAAAACTAAAGTAGTGTGAGATTATTACTACTTAAGTGATATTTTTAGTGCAGTAAGGGCTTTTTCTATACGATCAAGTGCTTGATTTAATCGCGCACGAGTACAACCAAAATTGAGCCGTACAAATGCAGCATTACCAAAATCAGCACCTGCTGATAAGCCGACGCCTGCTTGCTCAAAAAAATGGTGTGGGTTTTGTACTGGCAGTGCAGAGCAATCAATCCACGCTAAATACGTTGCCTCGGTATGAGCCAATGTTAAATATGGCATCGCATTAATTCTTGCTTCTGTTATGTCTCGGTTTTCCCGTAGATAATCAAGTTGAGCTTCTAACCACGTATCTCCCGCTACATATGCAGCTTCTGCTGCCGTATAAGCCATGATATCGACACTCGGCACAATACCAGTACGCGCTTTAATAAACTGTTGGCGCAACTTGTCATTGGGAATGATAGCGATAGAAGCGCCCAATCCAGCAATATTAAAGGTTTTTGATGGGGCAAATAGCGTGATTGAACGTTGCTCTGCATCGGCATTGAGTGATGCAATGGGAATATGAGGCTGATTATCCAGCAGTAAATCACAGTGAATTTCATCACTACAGATCAGTAAATTGTGCTGACGCGCAAATTCAGCCTGTGCCAGCAGTTCTTCTCGGCGATAAATAGTACCGCCCGGATTTTGTGGGTTACACAACATCAGCAGCTTTTCATTTCCCTGCATTTCATTGGCGATACGGTCTAAGTTCATCACCCAGCGGCCTTGTTGCAGAGTGACGGGGGCCAGAACTTGTTCAATACCCGCAAAGGCTGATGATTTTACAAACGGCGGATAAATTGGTGAAGGGGCAATACTACGCTGGCCTTGGGCAGTAAATGCTCTAACGGCCAAATTTAGGCCACAAACCAGACCCGGTAGGAACACCAACCACTCTGGTTTGATAGCCCAGTCATAGCGAGTTTGCATGCGTGCAATAAATGCTTCGGTCAGTACCGATGATGCACCGTAACCATAACCAAACACACCGTGTTCCACCCGTTTATGCAGCGCCGCAATGACCGCAGGCGGAGAGCGAAAATCAGTGTCAGCTACCCACATTGGCAGAATATCTTTACCGGCATATTTGTTCCATTTATCGCTGTCGCTGTGGCTGCGATCAATGGGGATATCAAAATTAAACAGTGTATGCGTATTGTCAATAGCAGGTTTGGGTGATTGCATTTGATAGGCTCTCCTTGCCAGCCCGAAACGGGCATCTCTGATGTTATCCCATACAAATAGGGGGATAGGGCGTTGACGAATCATGTCGTTAAGATAACGAAAATGCAAGGTGTATAGAGAAGAGCAAGTAAGGGAGATGTGAATAATAAAAAAGGGCCTCGTAAGGCCCTTCGAATGTGTTAGCAATGCTGCGTTATGCCCGCAGATTATGCATTATCGCGATCCATGTTTTCAGTCTGCTCTAACCATAGGGCATTGATAATGCCGAATGAACAGGCTAATAGCACACCGAGAATCCAAGCAAAATACCACATTGTTCTTGTCTCCTAAGGGCTCATTAATAGGCTGAAGGGTTATTTTCAATATGTTTAGTCTCAATACGACCAAACATTTTGTAGTAGCACCAAACGGTATACACCAGAATAATGGGGACAAAAATCACAGCTGCACCAAGCATGATCCCCAGTGTTTTCTGGCTTGATGTTGCATCCCACATGGTCAGACTTTGTGCCGCCATAATGCTTGATGGCATTACAAACGGGAACATAGTGACGCCGGCAGTCAAGATGATGCAGGTAATGGCCAGTGAAGAGGTTAAAAATGCAAAACCCGCTCGCTCAAAATGTGATGCAATAATTGTCAGTAACGGCATAAACACACCGATAGCAGGAATTGCCCACAAAATAGGGTAGTCGTTGAAATTCTTCATCCAGGCACCAATCTCTACTGCAACTTCTTTATGCAGTGGATTAGAAGGGGCGCTTGTGTCAATCACCGAGGTGATGAGGTAACCAGGGATGCCTTTCATTACCCAGATGCCGGCCAGTGCAAAACAAACTGCTGTGATTAACGCAGTGATTTTTGCCGCAGTACGAGCACGAACATGCAACTCACCCACCGTTTTCATTTGCAGCCAAGTTGCCCCTTGCATAACCAGCATCATCAAACTGACGACACCACATAGCAGGCCAAATGGATTTAGCAAACCAAAGAAACCACCTTGATATTGTAAACGGAGCAAACTATCTACTTCGAATGGAACACCCTGCAGTAAGTTACCAAAGGCTACACCAAAGACCAATGCGGGTACTGCACCACCGATGAACAAACCCCAATCCCACATAGTGCGCCAGCGGGAATCTTCAATTTTTGAGCGGTAATCAAAACCGACAGGACGGAAGAACAGCGCAGCAAGCACTAATACCATCGCCACGTAGAAGCCAGAAAAGGCAGCAGCATAAACCATTGGCCACGCAGCAAACAGAGCACCCCCAGCAGTGATTAACCAAACTTGGTTACCATCCCAGTGTGGTGCAATGGTATTAATCATTACCCGACGTTCGTTGTCAGTTTTTCCGATAATCGGTAACAGCGCACCGACACCCATATCAAAGCCATCAGTGATAGCAAAGCCAATCAGCAATACACCGATCAGTAGCCACCAGGCAAAGCGTAACAATTCATAATCAATCATGGTCGGCTCCTGAATTATGCGTGAGTGTCAGTAACAACGGGTGCACTTTTTTGCTCAAAATGGTAGCGGCCAGTCTTTAAGCAGCTTGGGCCTAAGCGAGCAAATTTGAACATCAGATACATTTCAGCAATCAGGAACAGAGTATATAGCCCACAAATCAAGAGAAGTGAGAACCAAACCTGACCGGTACTGATAGATGATACTGCGGATGATACGGGCAATATTTCACCAACAGCCCAAGGTTGACGGCCATATTCAGCAACAAACCAGCCTGCTTCAATAGCAATCCAAGGTAACGGAATACCCCACAGTGCCAGTTTCAACAACCATGGTTTTTGATCAATTTTGTGGCGCGTTGTTTGGATAAAGGCCATGCCGATGATAAACAGCATCAAGAAGCCAACACCCACCATAATTCGGAAGCTAAAGAACAGTGGCGCAACTTTCGGAATAGAGTCTTTTACTGCTTGCTGAACTTGAGCGTCAGTGGCGTTAAAGACATCCGGTGCATACGGTTTTAGCAATAGGCCATAACCTAGATCTTTTTTCGCATTATCAAACTGTGCACGCAGCTCAGGGGTATCCTGACCGGAGCGCAGCTTTTGCAGCAGGTCATAAGCAACCATACCGTTACGGATACGCACTTCGTGCTCTTTCATCAGATCTTTCAGGCCGATGACAGGTGTATCAACAGAACGGGTTGCAATCAGGCCCAGTGCATACGGAATGCGGATAGCGTAATCGGTGCGCATCTCTTCTTGATTAGGAATACCAATCAAGGTAAATGCTGCAGGCGGTGCGTGGGTTTCCCACTCTGACTCAATGGCAGCGAGTTTTACTTTCTGCACATCACCCAGCTCATAGCCTGATTCATCACCTAGCACCATAACAGAGAGGATAGAGGCCATACCAAAACTTGCGGCAATGGCAAATGAGCGGCGCGCAAATGGCATATCACGCTTTTTCAGCAGATAGTAAGAGCTGATACCCAGTACAAACATTGCGCCTGTGACATAACCGGCCGCTACAGTGTGAACGAATTTCACCTGTGCAACAGGGTTCATGACCAGATCAGCAAAGCTGACCATTTCCATACGCATGGTTTCAAAGTTAAACTCTGAACCTACTGGGTTTTGCATCCAACCGTTGGCAACCAAGATCCACAAAGCAGACATGTTGGTACCAATTGCAGTCAGCCAAGTGACTAGCAGATGTTGGTGTTTAGACAGGCGATCCCACCCAAAGAAGAACATACCCACGAAGGTAGATTCAAGGAAGAATGCCATTAGCCCTTCAATGGCTAACGGTGCACCAAAGATATCACCAACATAGTGAGAGTAGTAAGACCAGTTTGTCCCAAATTGGAACTCCATGGTCAGACCTGTTGCAACCCCTAGGGCAAAGTTAATTGCAAACAACTTTCCCCAGAATTTGGTCATATCTTTGTAGATTTGTTTGTTGGTCATGACATAGACCGACTCCATAATGGCCAGCAAAAATGCCATACCAATTGTGAGTGGAACAAACAAAAAATGGTACATTGCAGTCAGAGCGAACTGCAATCTGGATAGTTCAACAACATCTAACATCACGACTCCTTGCTTTTTGCAGGAAGACTCCAGCTCTTGATCTTCAATCCTTGAGAAAGATTGTTATCTACACTGTTATTTGATAGGTCAATAAACAAACAACAGTGCATGAGCCACAGAGGATTCAATTTCTGCGTTCATAAAATGAGTTGATGCACTCTATGAACGAAGTCATCACATAACAGCAACCTAAATGACAGGGTGACTAAATATTACGCCTCTAATCCCTTACGCGGAATAGGCTTTTTAGTGATTCAAGTTATATTTTTTGTTATTCGGTCAATTATATTTAACAACCTACAACGATAAAAATTGATCACGGTCAACACCGAGAGATGATACTCCTATTCATAAGTTGATGCAGCTCAATTCCCGCTAAATTAAAGCAAAATATGTAATCGATTTGTTTTATTTCAGCACGTTAGTCGTAACTTCGTCACTGTATTTATTCAATATAGTCTGTTTATGGGGTAAAGCATGTAGGCGTATTAAAAGAGTAATCAATATAAAAACATAAATATAACAAATAAGGGTTGTGCCTGTTTTAAAGTTTATTTCACATTAATAATTCTAATGAATTAGGCTTAAAATTTGTCGTTTCTGTTTTTGGGGTTGTCTGCATATAATTTGCGCCATCAACAAGATGAGTTATGTTGAAATTGTTTTTTTATGAAAAAATTTGAACCCCATCACTTCGGAGCAGATATGCGTACTAACACGCTTAACAAGTTCGTAAACTCTTATAAAAAATTATTCAGTGACTTGTTTATGCTGCACAATAAATAGTGATTAGCTAAATTTACATGAACCCCACATTTTAAATGTGGGGTTTTCTTTTTGAGATAGGCAACAGGCTTTGTAGGAGAGCGTGCGATCTATGGCACATGAAGGCACTGAATAGCAAAAGGGTATTAAGCAAACAGGCTATTTTATGCGCATACAATCATTTTTGTGTTTGTATTTCTGGTACGTTACTTTTTATTTAATTTTCTTGAGTGGGCGTTAAGCCGAAGTGCTGGTATGCCCGTTGAGTAGCAATACGCCCGCGTGGTGTCCGCTGTAAAAAACCTTGTTGGATCAGATAAGGCTCAAGTACATCTTCAATGGTATCACGCTCTTCACCAATGGCTGCGGCAAGGTTATCCAACCCAACAGGGCCACCCATAAATTTATCAATGACTGCCAGCAGTAATTTTCTGTCCATAAAATCGAACCCTTCGACATCGACATCAAGCATATCGAGTGCTCGGCTTGCGATATCAAATTCAATAGCGCCTGTGCCTTTGACCTCGGCAAAATCACGTACCCTGCGTAATAAACGGTTGGCAATACGTGGAGTACCCCGTGAACGGCGGGCAATTTCTAATGCGGCAAGAGAGTTCATGGGTAATTCAAGGCAGCGGGCACTACGTTGAACAATTTGGGTTAACTCTTCGGTTTGATAAAACTCAAGGCGCTGCACAATACCAAAACGATCGCGCAGTGGTGAGGTTAGCGAGCCTGCACGCGTGGTTGCACCTATCAGTGTAAACGGGGGTAAATCGAGTTTGATAGAGCGTGCCGCAGGGCCTTCGCCAATCATGATATCGAGTTGATAATCTTCCATGGCAGGATAGAGCACCTCTTCGACAGCCGGTGATAGCCGATGGATCTCATCGATAAACAGCACATCATGGGGTTCGAGGTTGGTCAGCATAGCGGCCAGATCACCGGCCTTTTCCAGAACGGGCCCAGATGTGCTGCGCAGATTGACCCCCATTTCATTGGCGATAATATGGGCAAGCGTAGTTTTACCTAGCCCCGGCGGGCCAAAGATCAGCACATGATCCAGCGCATCTGATCGCATTCTGGCTGCTTGAATGAAAATATCCATTTGAGTACGAACATGCTCTTGTCCGATATATTCATCAAGCAGGCGGGGGCGAATAGCCCGATCAATCACTTCCTCTTCACGAGGGGCACTGACAGGGGAGATCAGACGGTCAGCTTCTATCATCCGGAAACCTTTTATTATCTATCAGCCCCGTGTTAGGGCTGATATCAGCAGTAGAGGGCTATAATGCAAGTGTACTATTGATTTGGCAATTACAATGCCGCGCGTAATGCGTTACGGATCAGGGTTTCGCAGTCAGCCTCAGGGGTGGCTACTTTGCTAATCATACGGCTGGCCTCTTGCGGTTTATAACCGAGCGCAATCAGTGCAGAGGCAGCTTCTTCTTCGGTATCCGCCTGTTGTACAGCCGCCTGAGAGTGGTGAATTGCTGAGGCAAGTTCATCAGGGGGAGTGAACAAATCAAAGCTGCCCATCCCTTTAAAACGATCTTTCATCTCAACGATCAGGCGTTCAGCAGTTTTTTTCCCGACCCCCGGCAGTTTAACCAGCGTGGTAATATCCTCACGCTCAACAGCACCAACAAATTGTGCTGCTGACATACCCGACAAAATAGCCAGTGCCAATTTTGGGCCGACACCGTTAGTTTTGAGCAGCTCACGAAACAGCGCACGCTCTTGTTTGTTGTTAAAACCATATAGTAGTTGCGCATCTTCGCGCACAACAAAATGGGTAAACAGGGTGGCTTCTGCACCAATATCGGGAAGATCATAAAAACAGGTCATTGGCATGTTGACCTCATAACCGATACCGCTGACATCGAGAAGAACTTCAGGCGGCTGTTTTTCGACGATAAGCCCACGTAAACGACCAATCACAGATTATCTCCTCGTTGTATGTTTTGCTGCGCATAGATCTGTTTATGCGTGATGTTTATTATCGCATGCAATACGGTAATTTCTGAGCATAGCATAACGAAAAGGCTGGATAAATATCCAGCCTTTTATCATTTCAGTCTTTTATTATTACAGATACCGAGATCTTGTGATCTTATCGGTATTGCTAATGCTACTGAGGTTATCAATGCAGCTTATGTCATCAGGTGATGTACAAATATCTGCAGACACTTTCAACGAAAACGCCCTTGGGTTATCTGTAATCGAGGGTTCATAATTTTTGCTGCATGCTGACAAATTTGTGCGTGAGTCATAGCAATAGCCAGCGCATCAGCAGCATCTGCCTGCGGATTTCCGGGCAGCTTGAGCATGGTTTTCACCATATGCTGGACTTGTGCTTTATCTGCCGCACCGGTGCCCACTACGGTCTGTTTTACCTGACGAGCGGCATATTCAAAGACAGGAAGACTATTATTGACCGCAGCAACAATGGCCGCGCCGCGTGCTTGCCCCAGTTTGAGTGCCGAATCTGCATTACGAGCCATAAACACCTGCTCAATGGCAAAAACATCAGGGCTAAACTGGGTAATAATTTCACTGACTCCGGCATACACCAGCCGTAAGCGGTTGGGAAGATCATCAACCTGGGTGCGAATACATCCGCTACCGAGGTATTCAAGATGCCGCCCTTGTTGGCGGATCACACCATAACCGGTGATCCGCGAACCAGGGTCAATACCCAAAATAATGGACATCCGTTACAGCTGTTCTGCAACTTCGTCAGAGATATCACCGTTATGGTAAACCTCTTGAACATCGTCACAATCTTCAAGCATATCGATAAGGCGCAGCAGTTTTGGTGCAGTATCAATATCCAGTTCAGCTTTAGTCGAAGGGATCAGCGAAACTTCAGCCATTTCAGCGGTTAAGCCGGCAGCATCTAATGCATCTTTGACTGAACCGAAATCTTCCGGTGCGGTGTAGACATCAATGGTGCTGTCATCATTCACAACTACATCATCAGCGCCCGCTTCCAGTGCCGCTTCCATAACGGTATCTTCATCCAAACCTGCAGGGTAAGATATCACCCCTTTTTTGGTAAACAGGTAGGATACAGAGCCATCAGTACCCAGATTTCCGCCCGTTTTGGTAAACGCGTGGCGAACTTCAGATACCGTACGGTTACGGTTATCACTTAGACACTCAACCATGACCGCAGTACCACCTGGGCCGTAACCTTCATAAATGATGGTTTCCATGTTGCTATCATCATCACCCCCGACACCGCGTGCAATCGCACGGTTTACAGTGTCGCGGGTCATGTTGTTAGAGAGTGCTTTATCTACAGCGGCACGCAGACGCGGGTTAATCCCAACATCGCCACCACCCATTTGAGCGGCAACAACCAGCTCACGAATCAATTTAGTGAAAATTTTGCCTCGTTTAGCATCTTGCGCTGCTTTACGGTGCTTAATGTTGGCCCACTTACTATGACCTGCCATAACAATCTCCGCTTTTTAATCTTATTTTGGGGCTATTTCGGTTTTCGCAGTACCGATTTTACAGTACTGATACAGTGTCGAACTACCCGATCTTAGTGTATTGCTGTCTCAGCTATTATCATCTGCTACCCGCTTTGTTATTGATTATAATCGCAATAACTGGGTAGGCTGGGCAAAATACCGTGTATTGTACTGCCCAGTTTGCAAGCTTGGCTTAGGCGCGTATTACATTGAAGCGATACAGCACTGTTCAATGGCCTGTTGATTGCTCCATGATTTGGTCAGTTTTGCTGCTTCATGTGCATGTAGCCACTGGTAAGCATGGTGCTCAGACAGTACAACCGCGCGTTCTGAAGGCAATGCCAAACAAAACCAGTGCTCTTTATTGCGAGTGACATCCGGCGCGTAACGGTGGCGGACATGCTCAAACAGTTCAAATTCAACGGTATGATGCAAATCAGTTAGCGTTAAGTGCTCTGATTGGATATCAATGGCAACCTCTTCTTGTACTTCACGCAGTGCCGTTTGTTGCGGCGATTCATCACCTTCTAGGCTGCCAGTAACCGACTGCCAAAATTGCGGATCATCTTTGCGCTGCAACATAAGCACCCGCTCTGTATTCGGACAGTGGATCACCACTAATACTGATTCCGGGCGCTTAAAGGTCATGCTTATTCCTTTGATGCTTTCACAACGTTGATAGACAACTCTGCCAGTGAAGCCGGATTAGCAAAGCTTGGTGCTTCGGTCATCAAACAGGCTGCTGCCGTTGTTTTCGGGAAGGCGATAACATCACGAATATTATCGGTACCGGTAATCAGCATCACCAAGCGGTCAAGGCCAAAAGCCAGACCTGCATGCGGTGGTGTACCGAATTTCAGCGCATCGAGCAGGAAGCCAAATTTCTCACGCTGCTCGTGTTCATTAATACCCAAAATGCTGAATACGGTCTGCTGCATATCGCTGTTGTAAATACGCACAGAACCGCCACCGACTTCATAGCCGTTAATGACCATGTCATAAGCATTCGCAATGGCAGCGGTAGGGTTAGCACTCAGTTCAGCCGGTGTCATATCACGTGGTGATGTGAACGGGTGGTGCATCGCAGCCAGATTACCTTCGTCATCGGCTTCAAACATTGGGAAGTCAATGACCCACAGCGGTGCCCATGCACTCAGATCGGTCAGATTGAAATCTCGGCCCAGTTTGATACGTAGCGCGCCCAACGCATCTGTAACCACGTTCCAGCGGTCTGCGCCGAACAGCAGAATATCGCCGTTTTCTGCGCCACTGCGAGATAAGATCTCTTCAACAATCTCAGCATTCAGGAATTTGGCGACAGGGCTCTGTACACCGTCAAGGCCTGCTGCACGATCGTTGACCTTCATCCACGCCATGCCTTTTGCACCATAAATACCAACAAATTGGGTGTATTCGTCGATAGTTTTACGGCTCATCTGTGCACCTTGCGGAACACGGATCAGGGCTACGCGGCCTTTTAGATCATTGGCTGGGGTAGAGAAGACATTAAATTCAACGTCTTTTAGCAGATCAGCTACATCAACAATTTCTAGCGGGTTACGCAAATCTGGCTTATCAGAACCAAAACGGCGCATCGCTTCTGCCCATGTCATGATAGGGAAAGGGGCAAAATCCACGCCTTTCACTTCTTGCCATAGCTCGCGAACTAAACGCTCCATCACTTCACGCACTTGCTCGGCGCTCATGAAAGAGGTTTCAACATCGATTTGGGTAAATTCAGGCTGGCGGTCAGCACGTAAATCTTCATCGCGGAAGCATTTTACGATTTGATAGTAGCGATCAAAGCCCGACATCATCAGCAGTTGTTTAAACAACTGTGGGGATTGTGGCAGAGCATAGAATTTACCTTTATGTACACGACTTGGTACGAGGTAATCACGCGCGCCCTCTGGGGTGGCTTTGGTTAGCATCGGAGTTTCGATATCAAGGAACTGGTTATCATCCATAAAACGGCGCACAAAGCTGGTCACTTTGGCTCGCATTTTTAGGCGATCAGCCATTTCTGGACGGCGCAGATCCAAATAACGGAACTTCAGGCGCTGCTCTTCAGTGTTAGTCTGGTTGAAATCGAGAGGCAGTGGCTCTGAACGGTTGATAATGTTCAGCTCTTGGGCAAAAACCTCAATTTCACCGGTAGCCATATCGCGGTTGATTTGGCTATCAGGGCGGGCGCGAACAACCCCTTTAATCTGAATGCAAAACTCGTTACGCAATTCAGAGGCTTGTGCAAATGCCGCTTGGTGGTCTGGGTCAAAAAAGACTTGAACAATGCCTTCGCGATCGCGCATGTCAATAAAGATCAGACCGCCTAAGTCTCGGCGACGGTGCACCCAGCCACACAGGGTAACATCTTGCCCTTCGTGGGTGCGATTAAGTTGTCCGCAATATACGGTGCGCATGGTTTACATCCTTTTGGTAAAACAGAGTGTATCGGGAGTGTGCTACCACCACTACACAGGGTGTTATCGCCGCAATAATGCGTTATCTGCGCATTTCTCACCGAGACTCTGCCTGATTATTTTTACCAATACTGAGTTTGCTAAACGCGCATTACTGCGGAGCAAACTGACCGGCCTTGTGATCTTTTACAAAGAGCGGCCTTTGACAAAAGAGCGACATTATAAAGGATAACGGCAGCCCAATAAAACTAAAGCCCCGAGATTAATCGGGGCAAATGTAGGTAATTGTACAAATTTTGTGGCTTTGCATCGGTTACTGACTCTAAGGGAGTGCTAAGCCTACATATTCTGGTGTGATTATCGACGGTTGCCCATGATGCGTAATAGCATCAGGAACAGGTTGATAAAGTCTAAATACAGAGTTAATGCACCTACAATCGCGTATTTACGAAAGTTCTCGTGGTCATCTTCTGAGATCTGTTCACCCAGCATTTTTAGCTTTTGGGTATCGTAGGCGGTTAAGCCAACAAACAGTACTACACCAATATAGGTAATAACCCACATCAAGGTGTCACTTTTTAGCCACATGTTGACCAGTGAAGCAAGAACAATACCGATTAATGCCATAAACAACATGTTACCCATGCCGCTTAAATCACGTTTTGTGGTGTAACCGTACAGGCTCATTGCGCCAAACATACCTGCAGTGACAACAAATGTTGCTGCAATGGAACTGGCGGTATAAGCGATAAAAATGCTGGAAAGGGTTAATCCTGTTAGGGCGGAGTAGAGCATAAACAGGCTCGTTGCCATTGTTCCACTCAGCCGTTGCAGCATACCCGATAGCACAAACACCAGTGCTAACTGTGCGATAATTAAACCAAAAAAGGTAATTTTACTGGAAAAAATGAAGTTGATAACAGCAGGTGTTCTGGCGGCATACCATGCAACGAACGCAGTAAGCAACAGGCCGCAAGTCATCCAGCCATACACTTGTGACAGGTAGGCCTGTACACGCAGACCTGCTCGTTCGGAAAATACATTGCTTGAGCGTGGATTCATAATAATAACCTTTTACACTGATTTAAGTGAGTAATGTTAATGTTATACGCGCTTTAGCGATAATGACTTATAAACGGTATAATCAATGCCTCGCTACAGCATAATTTAAAGATAACACTGCCTGCATATATTTTGAAATTAGCGAATATATGTAGTTTGTAACGCATTGCGAATTTTGCATATATAGGGCTATACGCTGATGTTCATTAGAAAATGAGGCATAAGTATCATCAGAATAGCGTGAAGGTGAAGCGAGCATTTTTCTAAGATGTAGAACAGCAGCGTTACCGTGTTTATTGCTATAATGGAACAGGACGTTTGTGGAAAAATAGAGTTAGCATAATAAGCTGCATATATAGTGTAGAGGCTGCCCACGCTATGAACACTTGCTGGTCGTAGTGCTGATGACTAAATATGTGCTGTCTGTTTTTTGATTTAGGCTATCCCACAAAAAACAAAATGTCTTGTTTTTCGGTCAGTTAGCACAAAAAACATTCAATAAGTGCAGTTAAAGGGCTAAATAAATGTTAAGTGTATATTAATATTGGCAATAATTTGTTGTGCATACAGTATTATTGAGTATCAACTTAAATGGCATACCTAAGTTTAGTGCCTTAAACCACATAAGAGTAATCTAAAATGGCTGTGTTTTTTTACAAGGATAATTGCCACCCCTCTGGATTTGTTGGGTATAGAGTTGTGACGACAGTCAACGGCGTATACCGTCAGAAATATTTTAGCATGAGTGAGCATACCGCCCTTAATGCAGAGGTAGAAGCAAAAAAACTGAATGAGCAATGGCGAATTGAAGCTGAAGCGGTGAACTTAGTAAAAAAAGAGACACGGGTTGTTCAGCCAGATCAAAATAAGAAGAATATTATTGCAAATAATTTTCGTGCAATGATTGAGTATGCTCCACCTCGGCGAGGCCGCAGTGCAGAGTGTTCCCCGCAATTTGTTATTGCGTACAAAAATAGCGATGGCCGTTATACACGTCGTACAATCAGAATACGAACATATGGGTTAACTGTAGCCTTCAAAATAGCCGTTGAGTTTTATGCTGAGGTATATGGATTAAGCCGAGAAGAGCGAAATAAGCTCTTAACACAGGAGGTGTCACGTGATGTTTTTACCGACTATCTCTATCCTCGTTTTATTGCACGTTATGGACGTGATGTGCTGACATTAACAGAACTTAATGCCTTAATTTAAGGGTGTTAAATGTATCACTAATGTAGTTGATAATTAATAAAATGGGTTCTATTTGTATTCATTTTGTTTTTACTTAGAATGACTCTCTTTATGACTACGTAGTTGCTTATTTTGTATACTTTCACAAACAGTACTGCCATTTTACTGAAATTAAAGAGAGTTAGGTGCATGTATGATTTTGTCGCGTTCAATAGGAAAGGCTTAATGTCGAGGGTGCTTGCGTTAGCTTTTTTGATGTTGTTAACCAGTTTTCCAAATTATGCACAAGATAAAATGGCTGAACCGGTAAAGAGTGAAAAAACAGTATTAACATTAACCAATTACCATACTGATACCATTGCGCTCTCTGTTTCGCAATTAAATGCACTTCCACAACACCAAATTACAACCTCAACTCCATGGCATACGCAAGCCAGAACATTTAGTGGCCCTAGCCTTACGGATATATTAGCGTTGGGGAAGATACAGTCGGACCGGATAGAGATCGATTCCATTAATGGTTACCAAATTACATTATCACCTACGGAATTAGCACCTTATGATCCTATACTTGCTACGCATGTTGATGGTAAAGAGATGCGGATTCGTGATAATGGCCCAATCTGGCTGGTGTTGCCGCTTGATAAGTACCCAAACTTACATAGCTCAACATATTATGCTCAAATGGCTTGGCAAATCAGAAGTATTCATGCGGTTAAGGATTAACTGTTGAAATGATGAGGGTTGGGATGACCTGGTTAAAAAAATGCAATATATGGCTTGTGATAAGTGGAATGCTATTT
The DNA here is from genome assembly GCF_051652165.1 of Plesiomonas sp. Lineage (GTDB taxonomy): Bacteria > Pseudomonadota > Gammaproteobacteria > Enterobacterales > CAMTGL01 > Plesiomonas. The sequence goes on along the minus strand of NZ_JBOFTR010000016.1, from coordinate 141,714 downwards.
GTGATCAGTGCGGTGTTTTCATTAGGGCTATTTAGTCTTGGTGTTGGCTCATTGAAAGTGACACACTCGAATAGTTCATGGGCGCTTATGCAGTTACAAATGGAGCAGCAGAAAATAGAGTCTGCGCTTCGGTTATATCAAGCAGGTTTGGTTGATATAGATGAGATGTACTTGCGCTATGAGTTAATGTGGAGCCGTTTTCCTGTATTACTCGAAGGAGAAGAGGCGGCAGCTATTGATCAAGTTTTGGGTGCTGATATATTTCTTCAACAATATTTTCGTGATTTTAAATCACTTGAACCTCTGTTTAATCAGCATATTATTTCAGATCAAGATATTGTAACTATTCGTCATAAAATTGTGCAAAATAGCCGTGGTTTAGATCGTTTAATTAACCAATTTTTCCATGAATATCGCTATTATCAACTTACCGGAAGTAATAGCACTGTGTTAGCAAGCCATTTACTGGGTATTTCACTGGTTATATCATTTTTTCTTGCATTGCTATGTTTTACTCTTTTCTATCAACAAACTCGCCGACTTGAACGACAAAACCAGCAAGATATACTCACAGATTTACCTTTGCGTAATCAGTTGGTTAGCACACTACAACATATACATTATGATAAACAGCGTATAGGGTTGATGCTGTTTGATCTAGAGTTTTTCCGCATGATTAATCATGTTTCTGGTTTTGACGTTGGGGATCATGTTCTTCGGATCATGACTCAAAGTTTACAAGCGGTGAGGCCGACAGAGAGTCAATTGTTTCGGACTGGTGATGATCAATTTGCGTTGTTATTAAAAGTAAATAAAGACACTGATTTACCCCCGATTGTTGAGCAACTCAAAATAAAATTGCACACGTTAAGTGATCATTTACCTCAACGAACATCGGTACTTTTTTGTTGTGGGGCCGCAGTGAGTAACTCACAGCGTCGTCAAGAAACATTACTTAAGTGTGCAGAGCTTGCATTAGCTGATGCGCAGCAGCAACACCGAACCGGTATCGTGACGTTTTCACGCCCATTATTGGCGCATAAAGCAGAGCGTTTGCGTGCATTGTCTGAGATGCTGCGCCATGATCTTGAGTATCAAGTGCTTAATTTGCATTTTCAGCCAGTTCTTGATTGCACAGGGAATGATGTGCATTTAATTGACGTAAATCCGCGTTGGTATCATCCTCGTTTTGGTCAGATAAGCACACGTGAATTATGGCAATTAGCGGAAAATAATGCATTAACAGACTCATTAAGTTGTTGGATGTTAGAAAAAAGTTGTCAACAACTTCGCCAATGGCATCAAGATTTTCCTGAGCGGGAATTGAGCTTATGTATTCCGATTAGCCACTATCTATTGCATCCGGAATTACCTGCTCTGATTCAGTCATTACTTATGCGTTATAGTCTGCCTGCACATTGTTTGACCTTGCAAATTGAGGGTGAAAATCCAAGTGATGTGATGATATCCGTATTGTTTAATTTGCATACGATGGGGATCAAGTTGGCACTCGGCGGATTTGGCCGAAACCCTGCATCGTTGGTCGCTTTTCAACGGGTATCGCTTGATTTTATTAAAATTGATTGTGCGTTATATACTGATTTAATGCGTAATCGTAAACAGCAGATTTTAGTGCGTGGTATTTTACAAATAGCACGCAGACTGAATATTAAAGTCATTTTTGATCAGATAAATACACAAAAGCAGTTTGTGATCATGAGTAAAATGTTGTCATCAAATTGGTTACAAGGTGATCATTTTTGCCGAGCTTTACCGGCGGAAGGTATTAATATGTTTATATTAAATCATCCTTTTTCAAATACAGAGCTTTCATTAAGCTGTGTTTCGGCTAGTTAAACTATTTTATGTTCGTAAACAGTGTATGTTTGTAAATATAAGTGAAAAATTAACATAAAGTGAGTTTTTAAAAATAGCCGTTATTTTTATTTGTAATAAGTGTTTACTATGTATCGTTATGTGTCTTTACACAGGAATAACAATTAAAAATTTAGTATAGTAGCTTGAGGTGTATTTATCACACAATGCGATAATAATGTGATAAATGCAGATATTGATTAACAAAGAATAAGCAATATATACACAATTAAGATGACACCTGCGTGTCTTTATCATATGTACAGTATTGTTTGTTGTGGAGTAGATGACGATGGTTAGCGCCCTTTATGCGGTGCTTGGCGCGCTGTTATTGATCAAGTTTTCTCTTGATGTAGTGAAGTTGCGTTTTCAGTATAAAGTCTCTTTTGGTGATGGTGGGTTCTACCAGCTACAAACGGCGATTCGTATTCATGGTAATGCGGTTGAGTATATTCCCATTGGAATTTTATTACTGATTGTAATGGAGATGAATGGTGCAGAAACGTGGTTACTGCATTTTACTGGATTGATGCTACTTATTGGCCGTATTTTGCACTATTTTGGTATGCATGAGCGTGAGTTCCGCTGGCGGCGTGCTGGTATGGGGGCAACGTATGCGGCACTGATTTTGATGATTATCGGTAATTTATACTATATTCCGTGGTCACAAATTTTTTATCTGCAATAATACGATATATAATTACCGCTACAGTCTGTAGCGGTAAGAGACAAGACAGTTCTACTTCTATCCTCTAGAATACCCTGTTTTTTTATTATCTTCCTATTCACTCAGGTCACTCAGGTTTCGCTATGTCTAGCCGCGATACTCTCTTTTCTGCTCCAATCGCCCAATTAGGTGATTTTTCTTTTGATGATCGTGTTGCGGATGTTTTTCCCGACATGATTAAGCGTTCTGTTCCCGGTTATAGCAATATTATTGCTACTATCGGTATGCTGGCTGCACGTTTTATCCAGCCGAATACGCAGGCTTTTGATCTTGGTTGTTCACTTGGCGCGGCAACGTTGTCAATGCGACGAAATATCGATGTCGAAGGTGTACGTGTTATTGCCGTTGATAACTCACCAGCCATGATTGAGCGTTGCAAACGCCATATTGATACATTTCGTTCAGAGACACCGGTAGAGGTGATTGAGGGCGATATCCGTGATGTGGCGATTGAAAATGCTTCAATGGTTGTACTGAATTTTACACTGCAATTTTTACACCCTGATGATCGGCAGGCGCTGCTGAATAAAATTTATGCTGGTTTGCGCCCTGGTGGAGCATTAGTGCTTTCTGAGAAATTTTCATTTGCCGATACAACTATTGGTGAACACTTATTTGATATGCACTTAGATTTTAAACGTGCTAACGGTTACAGTGAATTAGAGATCAGTCAAAAGCGCAGTGCACTTGAGAATGTGATGTTAACGGATACAGTAGAGATGCATAAGCAACGTTTAGCCCGTGCAGGGTTTGAGCACGCAGAAGTATGGTATCAGTGCTTTAATTTTGGTTCTATGTTAGCGATAAAATCAGAGCATGCAATAAGAGAGCAAGTAAATGATTGAGTTTAACCATTTTTATGCACTGATAGCGAAAACGCCTCTGGCTCATTGGTTAGAGACATTACCTGCACAGTTGGCTATTTGGCAAAAAGAGAATCAAAACAGCCAGTTTAAACGTTGGGAAAAGTCAGTCAATTTTCTACCTGATATGCCCGTTTCATTGATGAATTTAACTTCCGCTGTTGCAGTAGGTGATGATTACAGTATTTCTGATGGAGAGCGTCAGCGGATCACCTATTTGCTACAAGGTTTAATGCCATGGCGTAAAGGGCCGTATCATTTACACGGTATTCATCTTGATACCGAGTGGCGATCAGACTGGAAGTGGGATCGTGTATTGCCACATATTACACCTTTGGCCGGTCGGACAGTATTAGATGTAGGCTGTGGCAGTGGCTACCATATGTGGCGTATGGTTGGGGAAGGTGCTGAGTGTGTAGTGGGGATTGACCCAACACCGCTGTTTTTATGCCAGTTTGAAGCGGTACGTAAATTATTAGGCAATGATCAGCGAGCCAATTTGATCCCTCTAGGGATTGAGCAACTGCCTGAGCTAAAAACCTTTGATACAGTTTTTTCCATGGGGGTACTGTATCACCGTCGCTCGCCGCTGGATCATCTGCTGCAATTAAAAGCGCAATTACAACCAGAAGGTGAACTTGTACTTGAGACTCTGGTTGTACCAGGAGACGAGAATACCGTATTAGTACCAGGCGAGCGTTATGCCAAAATGCGTAATGTCTATTTTATTCCATCGGCTGCGGCACTGGTGAAGTGGCTTGAAAAATCAGGGTTTATTGATGTGCGAGTTGTGGATGTTGAGATGACATCACTTGACGAGCAGCGCCGAACGCAGTGGATGATTACGGAATCACTGGCTGATTTTTTAGACCCACTTGATCCGAGTAAAACAGTAGAGGGATATCCAGCGCCATGCCGCGCAGTTATTGTGGCACGCAATAAATGTGTTGTGCAAGGGCTGAGTAACCTGAAGGAATAAGTGAATGTCAGTACTATCACGGCCAAAAACAACTCTTGAACAGTGGCGGATGTTTCAGGCCGTGGTAGATCACGGTGGTTATGCTCAAGCGGCTGAAAAGCTTAACAAAAGCCAGTCATCGCTGAACCATGCGGTGTCAAAATTGCAAGAGATGCTAGGCGTACAGCTATTAGAGGTACGCGGTCGTAAGGCATTTTTAACCGATGCAGGTCGGGTTATTTTGCACCGCAGCCGTCAGTTAACGGGGCATGCGCTGGCAGTTGAAGAGCTGGCAGCAAATTTGGATCAGGGTTGGGAAGCAGAGATCCGTATTGCCATTGAATCAATCTATCCACGTCAACCGTTACTCAATGCGATTACACAATTTTATCCACAAAGTCGTGGTAGCCGGTTAATAATTAAAGATACTATCCTGACCGCTACGCAAGAGGCGATTCGTGATGGCTGGGATCTGGTGATCACGCCACATGTCCCCACCGGATTTTTAGGTGAGCCTTTGTGCGGTATTTCATTGCATCCTTATTGCCACCCTAAACATGCATTGGCTGAGTTTACAACGTTAAATGAGCAAGATTTAGTTGGGCATTTACAAATTGTCATTATGGATAATGCATTACAACCGACAATGGAAATTGGCTGGCTAAAATCAGGTCAACGGTGGAGTGTAAGCCATTTTTATGAGGCAAAAAACCTACTATTGTCTAATATGGGGTTTGCATGGCTACCCGATCATATTGCTGAACCAGAGTTCCAACAAGGGTTACTACACCGTTTACCGATACAGTTTGGTGGTGAACGGCGTTTAACGGCTCAGTTGCTATTGCCGCGCGGTGAACAGACAGGGCCAGGAGCAAAAACATTAGCACATTTCATTATTCAATCTGATCGTATACAAGCTTTTACTGTTTTGTAAGAGCATTAAATCAAAAACTACTGAGCAGACAGTATATAACAGTTGCATTTGTGATATGTATACTGTCTGACCAATATAAAATATTTTGTTGCTATGACATATTCTCTAGCAAACACATTTTCATTTGGCGAACAGTATATGGGTCAACTTCAATACGCATAAATTCATCCGCACCGCTATCTCGGCTCATATTGACTCCGGGTTGATGGTAGCGCATTGGCGAAGGCACAGCGTGTGACGCTGACGAGTGAATTTCACTCGCTCCAGCTTGAATAAAAGTGTGGATATTATTTAATCTGATACCTGATCCGGGTAGAATAATAGGCCCATTTGTTTTTGCTGTTTGTTCCCAAAGTATTTGCAGTAAAGGTAAACCTAGTTCAGCAGTATCACGCTGCCCTGAGGTAAGAATACGGCTAACACCCAAATCTGTGAGTTGTTGCAGCATTAATAGAGGGTCTGCACACATATCAAATGCACGATGAAACGTAATTTCCATTGTGCCTGCTAAACCTAGCAGCGTTTGTATCCGTACACTGTCTAACTCACCGTTTTCATTGAGCATACCCAATACAACACCAGGATAACCAAGTTCACGCATCAGTGATAGGTCTGATTTCATCTCTTCAAATTCTTGCTGACTATAGCAAAAATCACCGCCGCGCGGACGTAAGATCGGGAACACAGGAATAGTTAGCTGATCACGTGCACTGATCAATGAACCATATGCAGGTGTTGTTCCCCCCTCTAAGCGGCCAGCACATAGCTCAACTCTGTCAGCACCGGCTTTTTCAGCCTGCAGTGCACAACTGACACTGTAGCAACTTATCTCTAATATACGGTGCATCAGCATAATCGATTTTCCTGTCTGATTTTTCCTTAGGGTAGCAGTGTTTTTATTTCGAATCTTAATGAGTATGTTAAGACGTGATACATGTTTACATTTAGAATGCTCTCATGGCATGGTGAAAATTTACATGAAACGAATTATTGAGAGAGTATATAGCGACACACGTTAACAGCATATTATACTTGTAAAGTAATAAGTTACATTAATGAGGTTTTAAGAAAAGACACTTATATTTTCTCTACCTGTTATCAATTCATTAGATGTTTTTTTATTAGGTAATACATCAAACGACACTCATAATTAAAAGTGAGTCAATATTCAATCAATTGTACATCAAAAAAGGGGGGTGGTATGTGTTTAATTATAACATGATAGATATCATTCATATTACTTAGTGTTAAGTATTAATAATTCCAATTAAATGGGATATGGTTTATTGACATGGGATTTATTTTTATGTTTAAAATTAATTTATCATTGCATTTGTTTTTTAATGTGATTTTAGTGGTATTTATTTGGTGGTAATTTGTCAAAATATTGTCGAGTATAAATTGTATTGAGTATCTGAATAGTAGATCACTTTTTAATGGTATACCCTTTTAGAATAATTGAAGGGTTAGTGGCTTTCTGATTTTTTGAGGGGGGAATCAGTGTCAGTGTTTATAACTTTATATTAGCTAGATTGTTATAATATATAAGATCACCTTATTATTTATATATTTTGTGTTGTGCATTTATTCTGTTCGTTATTCTGCCTTTATTACTATAGTGCTTTTAAATTTTCGGTGATTCATTTTTCTCAATAAGTTGTGTGCTTTATCACTTTTTGGTGTTGTGAAGCTATTTCAGTTTTAGCTTTTAATACTATTGACTAATAAGGATATTTTTACTATGAAAATTACTACTCTTGCTGCCATTATTGGCGTAGGTTTATCACATTCAGTATGGGCAACAACAGGGGAACAAGATTATTTTCGTCAGACTTATCAAACCCATTATCAAAAAATGACGGAACGTTTATCTGCATTGTATGATGAAGCTGAAAGCGGTAGTAATGTGAGTATTAAAGATGGTCAACGTTATCTCACTGTCAATGGCACTGAGTATCGTTTGACAGCAGATAATCAGATTATTTTTGATCTTCCTAAACCCACTTTTTTAGATGAAACAGCAATTCGTAATGTATTTGATTTTTTTAATGATGATTGGGAGCTAAGTTGGTACGACGGTGGTGTTGTTGCTGTGAACAAGTTATTTGGTAATTATAACTATGGGAATGGTTGCTTAATGGAATATTATCCACGAGGCACTATACAGCAAGGCGAGCGTACTCATGTCGTGTTAGATAATACATCTTGCCAAGTAAACTCATTTGACACCAAAATGAAAAATTTAGATATTGGTGAGCAACTATTAGCTGAACAGCTAGGATTAGATGCTAATTTAGTTACGGCAGTAGAGCGTTATAAAAATAGTTTATACGTTACTCAAAACAGTAATCCCGGTAAAGTGATTATTATCGATATTCCTTCTAAACAGGTGATTGGTGATATTAGTGGTATTAATACTGCAACTGGTTTTGCTGGTTATAATTACTTAAGTGAGCTTTATATTAGAAATAACTTATTATATGTTGTGTCACGGTTCTCACATCGAATTGATATTTTTGATTTAGATAATAACCATCAGCATGTAACGACATTAGGTACAGGAAAAGGGGGGGCAGGGAGTAATCGCTTAGATAGAGCGCAAGCAGTAGTAGCAAATGATCATTATGTCATGGTTGCAGATTCTTTAAATCTGATTAAAGTATACCGACAGGAAGATGTCACACCAGAAAATAATTTAAAGATACCAGCTATAGGCCATTTGCAATTTGAAGGGAAATATAGCAACCGCTTTGTGCAAATGCACTTGTTAAAAGACTATTTAATTGTCCATACCGCAGGTAAAAATTATTATATTTATGACTTAAGAAAGTTGGATCAATCAATTAATGATGGTGTAGCATTAGCACCAGAGCAAATTATCACAGATAGCGCATTACAAAAAATGGATACTGACGGTGATCAGTTAGTTGTTAACTTTAAAGATCACATTGCATGGTATCAAATTGATGACTTTATCTCTAATGGATTTCGCTTTACAAATGAAACGTTTTCAGTCAACCGTATTAATCAGCAACCGATCTCTGCCCTCAAAGATGTACATTTAGCAGGAGATACATTAGTTACTGCTAATAATAATGGTTTAGGGATTAATAAATTACTTACTAAAGAAATTACTTTTGTCTCTGGCGATAGCCTGTCAGTACCACAATTTAACTTTGATCAGCTGTTACCAAGCTCTGTGAGTTACATTTTTGATAAAGATGAACCTTATGATGTATTGATTAACCGCGATTTACGATCAGTTAATATTAACTCTTTGGTAAAAACTGAACTCATTGATAATGAGTGGGTAAGGATTACTAACTATGCTGCAAAGGAGCTGCATGATATTAATATCGAATCTAAGTTGAGTGGTATTAATAAATGGTTTGTTTTAGGGCAGTTTGACCGTTTACCGGCTTACGCACAGATTATTCTACCTCTTAGTGCTTTTGGTGATAATGGCCGTTTTAATAGTGCTAATCGTGATGGTATTTTTGATCTTAATGCTCTACTTGATAATAGTGTTGCTTTATCAGAGCAGTTAACTCATCGCTTCAGTTCAAACTCTGATCCTTTTGCTCAAAAATTATCACGCTTAAAGCCAAGTTGGAATGTACGATTTGCCACTAAAAATCCAAATGATAATAAATGGAGAGCAATGAATGCACTGTATGCGAAAGAGTGGTTAATTATTGCAACTAATTTAGCTTACATAGTATCGGCGGAGGAATTTAAGCATGTTTGGTTTAATTTTAAAGATGTTCTAGGCTACGATATGTTTGGTAACGGAGGAAATAACTATGTTGCCAATGGGATTTTTAAAGCTGAAGATTATGAGCATTACTATCAAAGTTTAATGAAACGTCCTACTTTAAATGTAGGGATCACTTCAATGGGGGGTGGTTTAGGTAGTGCAGGAATAACGGGTATTGATACTTTTAATTTTGTTAGCCATTACTACGGCAGCTGGGGCATTATTGCCCATGAATTTGGATATGGTTTTGATGGCCGAAACTATAGCCATAACAGTGCATTTGCTCGTGGTAGTCATGGCTGGCATCCATTAATTACAGTAATGGCTAATTATCATATTCGCAAAGGTGATCTCCCTTATATGGATGATAATCTAAATGGTTTTTATAAACCAGAAAATGCCATATACCGTTATGCTCAACCAGGTAATGGTGGAAGAAAATACCGTTCTGATAGCCACATGTACCCAACTGATCATTATTTTATGCAGTTTTCAAATATGCCAATGGGGTGGTTAGTCAATGAAAAAGATTTTAGTGTTGAACAATTAGCAGGGTTAAATAATCAAGAGCAGTTATTAATGGGAACGCTACTCAAAGATACTGAAAAGCGTAACCTATGTCGTTTTACTTTTACTGATAATGAACAGTATTACGGGTATGTTGAACCAGTAGATGGCGGTGGTTACCGTTGTGAAGCGGGTGAGTTTATGCGTTATCGGCAGCCTGATGGTCAGTTTGTTACTATAGAGTCAGCACCTAATCAATTTGATTGGCTGTCTTTGCACATGAAAGGCCAGCTCAATAAGCCAGTATTACACCAAAATGGTCAACCACTTTGTTATCAAAGTAACGCAAATTATTATGGGATTGGTTTTGTTAATGGTAACAACCAATGTGTTCAATTACCTAATATTTATCACACGAATGGAAATAAGTGGGTATTTAGCAAAGGCTGGGCACCAATTAATTATATTAGTGGTGACTTTATTGTACCAACTGCAGGTGCAAATAGTGATTTTACACTCTATAACTTTAACAGCCAGTACCCACTGGTTAATGGAAAAATCAGTATCCCACTCGTTTTGAGTACAGCTAATCCAGTAAATATTACAGCAACGTTAGAACAATCAGGTAATGTACAAGGAAGTGCAAGTGCGCGGATTGATGGTGATGGTACGCTCTTGCTAGAATTAAGCCAATTAACTGTTGGCGATTATGATCTATTACTAGAGGGAATGGCTGAAGGTGGTAAGCAAGGTAGCCAACAAAGATTTAGTGTGACTCTTATTCAAGAGTAATAAAGTGCTCTCGTTTAGATTTAGAGCCTAAATATAGAGTAGAGCCTAGATTAAGAGTTTAAAAGACACTAGATAAAGGGCTGTTTAGCAGCCCTTTTCTACAAGTAAAATAATGAGAAACTCAGCAATTTTTAATGTTAATTTTATTATGTGATTTAAAAGTGAAATTTTGGAACTCAGTAAAATTTGAGTCGTAAATGATACTCAACGTAAAGATTTTATTTTGATTAAGATCAATTCTTGCTTTTAAACTGTCCGTGGCCTTGTTAGCATTCTGAATATCTTTTTAATGATGACAATAAACATAACTTATGAAATTTATATCGTTTAATATCAATGGATTACGTGCAAGGCCACACCAGTTGGCTGAAATTGTACAGCAGCATCAACCCGATGTTATTGGGCTGCAAGAGATTAAAGTCCACGATGATGCCTTTCCGTTAGCTGATCTTGCTCCGCTGGGGTATCACGTTTTTTATCATGGCCAAAAAAGTCATTACGGTGTGGCGTTACTGACCAAAGCTGAACCCTTGGCCGTACGTAAAGGCTTCCCGACAGATGATGAAGATGCGCAGCGCCGTATCATCATGGCTGATTTGGCCACACCTATAGGCACATTAACGGTGATTAATGGCTATTTTCCGCAAGGTGAAAGTTGTGATCATGAAACCAAGTTTCCGGCAAAACGTAAGTTTTATGCTGATCTGATGCACTATCTCAATACCTGCCATAATCCAGATCAACCGATTGTCATTATGGGGGATATGAACATCAGTGCCACGGATCTAGATATTGGTATTGGTGAGCAAAATCGTAAACGCTGGTTACGTACCGGAAAATGCTCATTCTTGCCTGAAGAGCGTGAATGGATGGAAACACTGTTACAGTGGGGGCTTATTGATACTTTCCGAGCAGAAAATCCTGAAGTGAATGACAGATTTTCATGGTTTGATTACCGCTCAAAAGGGTTTGATGAGAACCGAGGTTTACGTATCGATCAGATTTTGGCCACGAAAATGCTGGCAGAACGCTATCTAGATACAGGAATTGATTATCAGATCCGGGGAATGGAAAAACCGTCAGATCATGCGCCAATTTGGGCTAATTTTACGTTGTAACGCTATCTAGATAAAAAAGCCGGTTTAAGCCGGCTTTTTTGTACACGACGCGGTTGTGGCTATATCCAATCTTACGATAAAGGGCGTAGATGCCGTTGCCAGCGTTGTTCCCACCGTTTAAAGACTCCAACAATCATCAGTGTTAAGCACAGATAAATCAGTGCGGCAAAGCAAAAGGCCTCAAACGGCGCGTAATAACGTGCATAGGTATCACGTGCTGCACCGGTAATATCAATGACCGTAACCACACTGGCGAGTGAGGTAGCATGCAGCATATAAATCACCTCATTAGAATATGCGGGTAACACGCGGCGAAAAGCTGAAGGCAAAACTATCCGTCGCAACAAGCAAAAAGATGACATACCGTACGCTCGTGCCGCTTCACGCTCTGTACGCGGCGTAGCCTGCATTGCACCACGTAAAATCTCAGTACTGTAGGCTGCAGTATTGAGGGAAAAAGCAAGTAAACAGGGGTAAAGCGGGTTTTGCAGGAATGGCCACCAGACAGAGCCTTGTACACCATCAATCATGCTCACGCCGTAATACACAATATAGAGTTGGATCAGCAAAGGTGTTCCACGAAACAGATAGGTAAATACCCACACTGAGCCTGAAATAATACGGTTCTTGCTGTATCTTGCAATGGCTAACGGAATTGCCAGTAGTCCGCCAAACCACAATGAAACAACCAGCAATTGCAACGTAGTCACCAACCCATTGGCATAGTGCAGCAGCGTTTCAGAGGTGAAAATCGTGTTACCGTCTAACCAAGTGGTTAAAATAGGCAAAAATGGCTCGTTCATCTTGTCTACTCCCTGACTACGCCAATGCTGTAGTGCCTTTCCAGTGCTGAAATGCCCCATTCAGAAAGCGTGGTTAATGCCAGATAGATAATGGCTACCGGAATAAAAAAGATAAATGGCTCATGTACCGCCCCAGCTGCTTCTTTGGCCAGCTTGACCATATCAGTCAGCCCAATGACTGAAGCCAACGCGGTTGTCTTGACCAGAACTTGCCAGTTATTGCCCAATCCGGGCAGTGCATGTCGCATCATTTGCGGGAACAACACCCGTCGGAATACTTGTACCGAAGACATACCAAAAGCCCGTGCTGCATCGATCTGACCACGCTCTACCGCCAAAAACGCCCCCCGGAACGTTTCGCCCATGTAAGCACCAAAAATTAGCCCAATGGTCAATACACCTGCGGTAAACTCATCAATATTGATATAAAAACCAATCTGGTAATGTTCAACTATCCAATCACCTAGCATATTTACGGCAATTTGAATGCCGAAGAAAATGAGCAGCATCAGTACCAGATCTGGCACACCGCGGATCACCGTCGTATAAAGTTGACCAATAACACGCCACCTACGATGTGATGATAATTTAGCCTTCGCCGTAAGTAGACCCAGTATTAAGGCAATCAGCAGAGATAAAAAAGCCAACTTTAATGTCAGCAGTGCACCATAAAAAATAGACGGGCCGTATCCGTGGAGATCAAGCATAATATTCTCCGTAATGGGGTGCACAGCGTATAATTATCCTAATACGCATATTTAATATACAGGCAACATATGAAATGTACGGCAGGTGCGCAAATTACGCTGAAAGCAACCTGCGCTAAAAAAATCTATGCTAAAAACGACCTGCCGTACCAAAAGCAAAATAGCTCATAATCTCTTAGAAGATTATTTCTTCACATTGTATTCAAAATATTTTTTCATAATCGAATCATACGTACCGTTACTTTTAACCGTGCTGAGTGCCTGATTAAATGTTGCTTTTAAATCGGTATCATTTTTACGAAATGCTGCACCCACACCATCGCCGAGCTGGAATTTATCCCCGGTCATCACAAAATTTTCACCGTCTGCGGTTTTTAAAATCGTGCTTTCGCCTACCGGATAATCAATTAATACTGCATCTAATCGGCCACCTTTTAGATCTAACACTACCTCATCACCGCTGTTGTAACGAATAATCTGGGCTGTTTTCCCAAACATCTTGCTTGCTTCTGTGTCCTGAATTGTACCGCGCTGTACGCCCAGTTTTTTACCAGCGAATGTTTCCGGTTTCGCAGGGTTAATATCAGTGACTTTCGGTGTAAACCATGCACTTGGGGTATTGTAGTAAGCATCAGAAAAATCAACTTTTGCCTTACGCTCTTCATTAATCGACATTGATGAAAAAATCACATCATATTTACGGGCCAATAAACCGGGAATAATACCGTCCCAGGTTTGTATTACCCATTCGCACTTAAGTTTTGCCTGCTGGCAGACTGCGTTACCCAGATCAATTTCAAAACCGGTCAGTGAACCATCCGGTTTTTTAAACTCAAACGGCTCATACGGCACATCCACTGCAATACGAACCTCTTTCCACTCTTTGGCGATAACAGAACCGCTGGCCAGACACGTTGCAGAGATCAGCATACTCAGTGCAACACGCTTATTAAGTGCGGGGATTCGGGCCATATTTAAATTCCTTCTTCAACAGGGGGTTAACGCAATACACCTAATCGTGCTGACATCCGGCTCTGTGGGTGATATTGGTTATTCATAGCAGGCGTGTTACCTGCTGATTATTCACCCAATAATGGGGTGCATCTCTGTTTTAGCGTAGTTGGTATCTCACTGTTTAGCCTATTTATTGTTAATATTTAAGGCGTAACATTTAGAGTGTAGATATTTAAATCTAATATTTTGGTGCTAAAAATTGCCGCATACGCTCTGATTGAGTGTGATAAAAAACTTGTTCTGGTGAACCTTGCTCCTCAATTTTTCCCTTGTGCAAAAACAGCACATGGTTGGAAACATCACGGGCGAATGACATCTCGTGTGTCACCACCAACATAGTTCGCCCCTCTTGTGCAAGGCTACGCATTACATTTAACACTTCACCTACCAACTCCGGATCCAGTGCTGATGTCGGTTCATCAAACAACAAAATGTCTGGCTGCACCGCCAGAGCACGGGCAATTGCTGCGCGTTGCTGTTGTCCGCCGGAAAGGTGGCTTGGGTAATAATCACGCCGTTCATACAGGCCAACTTTGTGCAGCAACGCCTCAGCATTCTCAATAGCACTGTGGCGTGGTTCACCCAGAACATGTATAGGTGCTTCGATAATATTTTCTAGCACCGTCATGTGTGACCAGAGATTAAACCCCTGAAAGACCATTGCCAGCCGTGAACGTAGCCGTTGTACCTGTTTTTCATCCGCAGGAAAACGCTCTCCACGCCGATTTTGTTTCATGGTGATCAGTTCACCCTTAATGCGAATTTCACCGGCTGTCGGGGTTTCTAGCAAATTAATACAGCGCAAAAATGTAGACTTGCCTGACCCCGATGACCCTAAAATTGAGATCACATCCCCTTTATGGGCACTCAAACTGATACCTGACAACACGGGGTTTACCCCGAAAGATTTATATAAATCAGAGATTTGTAGTGCAGGGATATCTAACATTTACAACATCCTTGGTTCTGTATGAAAAAACAGATCGAAGGCTAAATTACTGTATGTCAGATATTTTGTTAATAGTGAGTAAATAAAATGTGGGTAATTTGGCTGCTCGGAGCAGTGATTTCTGCTGTTATTAATTCCTATATTAGGAATATTATTTTTTATTTCTGGCTATTACCTTTTTTAAAATAGGCATTAACCGCTGATCGTAGTCGATCACTGTTAATTTTGGGTTAATAGACAGAAGATAAATTGCGTATAAAAATCAACAACAAAAAAGAACAGGTGCGAAGGGTATGGAATATAGAAAAAGTAAAATCAGTACACATAAAATATGGGGAAGTGTAGAGAAAAGCAGAGAGAGAAAATTTTTTGGATACAGTGAAGAAGAGAAACAAGAGTAAAGATGTAAGAAAAAATAATGGTGGAGAGAGAAGGATTCGAACCTTCGAAGGCTGAGCCGTCAGATTTACAGTCTGATCCCTTTGGCCGCTCGGGAATCTCTCCACACAGGTTTTGCGGTTATATAGCACTGCAAGCCAAAGCAATGCGTTGTAATAGATGGTGGAGAGAGAAGGATTCGAACCTTCGAAGGCTGAGCCGTCAGATTTACAGTCTGATCCCTTTGGCCGCTCGGGAATCTCTCCACACAGGTTTTACGGTTATGTAGCACTGCAAGCCAGCGCAATGCGTTGTAATAAATGGTGGAGGGGGAAGGATTCGAACCTTCGAAGGCTGAGCCGTCAGATTTACAGTCTGATCCCTTTGGCCGCTCGGGAACCCCTCCAAAGCAAGCGGGGCGCATCATATCAAATGAACACTGAGTGTAAAGGTAAAAATACTAAAAAGTTGTCTGCACGCTGCTTTTTTATGCGGAGTGTTGAAAATAGAGACATTTAGTACATTAAAATAGGAAAAAATGCCAAAAGAGGTAAAGAATTTAAAGAGATTGCCGCTACCTATTTTATGCATAGAACAGGATATTTTTGTGATTGATCGTATCGACACCCGCGTATTAACCGATGAGCTACAGCTAAATGGCCGCTTACCTAAAGCCATCGAGCAGGGGCAGCGTACCGATTTTTCGCTGCTTTTAGCTATGTTATCGGCTAATGTGTGTGATCAAGCTCAATTTCAGATGCCTGAGCCTCAAACACAAACTGCCAGTTTGAATTTACCGGTTCCCCCGAAAAGCCGTTTATATGGTCATGAAGATGATGTGCAGTGGGCCGATCAGCGCACTGAGGCATTTCATCAGGGTGGGTTGGCATCCACATGGTTGCTTGAGTGTTTGCAACCAGATCCGCTTATCTATCCGCCACAAAATACAGCCGGTTTGCAGCCTGAAGTGTACGGTAATATGTCGTATACCGAACGCGATGAGCTAGAAGGGAAGAAAACAACGAAGGCGGCCGATCACCGCACACAACTGTTTTTAACCTGCCTACAAGCCGCGCGTACTCAAGCATCACTTTCCCATCTGCAAATTGCAGCTTAAGTTCAGCGTGAAGGTCATTCATTTCTACAGCGAGTAGTTATGATCTGTGTGACTATGATGCACGCTGCTGCATCAATTCGTTGTTCACCGAGATACCGGCACGCAGAGCGCACCGGTAAGAATAGAGTATAAGATCAGCTATCAATTGGCAGATTACAGAACAACAGTGCGGTTTCCATGTACAAAAACGTGCTGATCAAGTACCAGACGCAGTGCGCGGCTGAGTACATTTTTTTCTACATCACGGCCTGCCAGCATCATATCTTCTGCGGAATAGGTGTGATCGACATTAATCACATCCTGCACAATAATCGGCCCTTCATCGAGATTATCATTCACAAAGTGTGCTGTTGCGCCGATAATTTTTACCCCTCGCTCATACGCCTGATGATACGGTTTTGAGCCAATAAATGCCGGCAGGAAGGAGTGGTGAATATTGATGATTTTATTCGGATAATGCCCCACAAACTCAGGTGTTAGCACCCGCATATATTTAGCCAAAACTAAATAATCTGGGTTATAAGCATCAATTTGTGCACACATTTGTTGATCATGCTCTTCACGGCTCAACCTCTCATGGCTGACACAGTGATAGGGGATCTCAAACCGTTCAACCAGCACACGCAACGTTTCGTGATTGCCAATCACCGCAGCAATATCAACATCCAGACCACCATAATAGGCTTTCATCAGTAAATCGCCGAGGCAGTGTGCCTCTTTTGTCACCAAAATCACGACGCGTTTACGCCCTGCAGCAATCAGACGACGTTTAGTACCCTCAGGCAGGGCATCATCCAGATCAGTCAATAATGTGGTGTCATTAAAAATCCCTTCTAACTCGGTACGCATAAAAAAGCGGCGAGTACGGTGATCAACAAACTCATTATTTTGGATAATATTTAGCTGATGCTTGTAACAGATGTTGGTAATTTTTGCGATTAGCCCCTTAGCATCGGGGCAGTCAGTTAACAGAATTTTGCGTTCCATATCAGTCCATCGAGTTGGTGTAGTAATACTGCTTACTTTTGTACTCTGAATATCTTTAAGGGTCAAAATGATTCCGTAACAAAGTAGTATGAAAAACGCTAAATAGTCATAGCGGTATAATGCGTATAAACCGGTTTATTACAGGTTAAAAAAATATTGCACTATCGTGTATATAAGAGCGTATTTTTTCTGTACAAAAGTAGTGCGTATTTTGCCCGTATTATCCACAGCATTTTTTGTATTTTTTTCCTGAACCACACACGCAGAGATCATTCCTTCCTACCCGAGAGGTCTGTTTTGGGGGGGCAGGTGTGATCCCATCAATATAAAACCAGCGTCCAGCTTCACAAACAAAACGTGAACGCTCATGTAACTCCCCATGAATACCTGCCTCTTCAAACTGAGCGATAAACTCGACAACATCTTGTTGTGAAGTGTGAGGCGCTGTTGAAAGGGGCATGACGGATTGTTGGGGTGATGATGTTTGTAATGTTGGGTTATCAATAATGGTCAGGCCTAACCATGTAACTTGTTCACATGCATGTACGATATCATGACGAAAAGTCTGTGCTTGCCGAGAGGGGTGATAAGTGTCAATGATATACTCAACATTACGCATGACATGTGCAGTATAACGTGAGCGCATCAGTGCTTTTGCATTAGGAGCAAGAGCTCCTTTTAGCAGAGGGCTACAGCATTGTGCAAAAGAGTTCAAACTACCACATGGGCACAATATTTGTTCGTTCATTTTTATTCGCTCATTCTCATTATATTGTGGATATGACGATTATTTTACGGCAATCAGGAGTGTATACATAAAATTATGGAGAAAATAAAAATTGGTATTGCGTTGGGCGCTGGTGCAGCAAAAGGGTGGGCGCATATCGGCGTGCTAAAAGCCTTATCTGATTGCGGGATAGAGGCTGATATTGTGGTCGGTACGTCTATCGGTGCATTTGTTGGTGCAGCCTATGCGAATAACCGTCTTAGTGAGTTAGAGACCTGGGTAAAAGGCTTTAGCTATTGGGATGTTATTCGGTTGATGGATTTTGAATGGGGAAAAGGTGGTCTGATTCGTGGCGAGCGCGTGTTTGATATTGCCAGCGCAAAAATAGGTCAAAAGAGTATTGAAGAGTGCATCAAACCTTTTGCTGTTGTGGCCACTGAACTTGAAACAGGGCGAGAACGTTGGCTGATGAAAGGGGATCTTCGGCAAGCGGTGAGAGCCTCGTGTAGCATGCCCGGTTTATTAGCGCCTATGTTACTTGATGGAAAATGGATGGTTGATGGTGCAGTGGTTAATCCTGTACCTATTTCACTGGCTAAGGCAATGGGTGCTGATTTTGTTATCGCGGTGGATTTAGGCCGAGAGCATCAAATTGCGCAAATTGACATGCTTTCAGCTTACCCTTTAGAGCTGACACAAACAGAAGATGAGAGTTGGCAGGCAAAACTACGGCATAAAATGGAGAAAATATGGCCACAAAAGCGAAATAATGTGCCATCAGCGTTAGATGTGATGACATCATCAATGCAAATATTAGAGAGCCGCCTGAAAAAAAGCCGAATGGCGGGTGATCCACCTGATGTTCTGATTCAGCCGAATGTTGCACAAATCTCAACATTAGACTTTCACCACGCAACCACTGCAATTGATGCAGGTTATCGTGCAGTAGAAAGAGTGGCTGAACAATTAGAACCTATTGTCGCTTTTTTGCAATTGCGCGATGAAAAATAGGATCTCTTTACAAAAAAAATGTCAAATAAGCCATGATTTCGCGCAATAACGGGCTTTTTAGCACACACTTTACTCATAGCGTTATGCGGAGGTGTGGATAATGAATATAAATAATCAACATCAGGAAAAAAAGTGTTTTAGTGGTTACCATTTCATGCTGGTTGATGATGACCCGATCTTTCGGCAACAACTTATTCAATTTATTGAACAGTTTAGTGGCACAATTATTGAAGCAGAAAATGGGCAATATGCACTTGATAAATTAGCGCACTATAAACCCGATGTTATTTTGTGTGATCTAAACATGCAAATAATGGGGGGTGTTGAACTTGTTCGAATCTTACGGGCTCATGGGGATAAAACACCCGTAATTATCATCTCTGGTTCAGAAAAATTTTCAGATGTTGCAGATGCACTGCGTGCAGGCGCTTCAGACTATCTTACTAAACCCTTGGATGATTTATATATTTTGCGCACAACGATTATGGATGTGCTGCAAAGCCGAAAAAATCATGATCTGGAAGTCGAAGAACTTAATGAGTATTTCCAGCAATTGCATGAAAATCCAGCGGGCTCTGTACAGCTTATCCATCAGCTAATGCCGCCAGTACAATCGAGCATTAGTCAATCATTAGTCCGTTATCGGCACATTAATCAGGCAGACAAAATAGGGTTAGCCTTTGATTTAGCACCATTAACTGCGGATAAATTTGGTTTCTATGTCTTTGATATGTCAGCGGCCGGTCGTGATGGCCCTGTTGCTGCCTTGTTACTACGCACGCTTTTCAATGGTTTTTTAGGCCAACCTGACACATTGAATTTTGTGTTAACTCATGAAGATATTTTACGGAAAATTTACCAAACTTTTCGTCAGGCTGGGCTGACAATGAACCCTCGTTTACTTATTGGTTCTTATCAGTGTGATAATGGAAATTTACAACTGTCTGCGGCAGGTATACGTATCACTATTACCACAGTAGAGCATATGGAGTATTGCCTATCATCAACCCAACCACTAGGGTTAAAAGGGTGTTTGCAAACAGAAACAGTAAGATTGCAGACAGCAAAATGGCATGCTCGTGTTTCATCTTTTCAGTATGGACATTTAGACTTGCATGTACAAAGTGAAAAGAGAGCAGGTCAACATACTCAACCTGCCACTAAATACACGGATGATTTAAGTGAAAATGATCTTGGTAGTCATGATATTCATACTAACGCAGATATTATTCTCTTTACCCAGCAATAGCAGATAATAATGTGCATTACGTGCTACTGCCAGATAACGGTATAACATAATCAATGGAGCGTTGATTGTGCTTATTTATGGTTGTTCTACCGTATTCACGTTATGCAATGACTTTTGAGCACCTTCAGCGCCATGCATCCATGAAATGAGTTTTCCAGATATCATCAGTAGGATTAGGCCAGCAATCGTTGCTGCAATGGCAATACCACCAAAAATTGCCAATGGGCCTGACTCACCAACAAACGAACCGATAATTCCTGCTGTATAGTTTGCCAAAGCATTAAAACCAAACCATGCACCCATCATCAAAGAGGCTAAACGCAGCGGGGCAAGTTTTGTCACCATAGATAGCCCAATAGGTGATAGGCATAACTCACCCAGTGTATGGAAAAAATAAGCCCCGACTAACCAAATCATACTAGCTTTGCCTGATACTTTGGCATCAAATACTGCACCTATCATACAAAGGAAACCTAATGCCAGCATAAACATAGCGATAGAAAATTTAATAGGAGAACTAGGCTCACGTTGGCCTAATTTTACCCAAATAGCCGCAATCAGAGGAGCAAGAGTAATGATAAAAAATGGATTTAGTGATTGAAACCATGCCGTAGGGACTTCAAAACTACCAACCATTCTATTGGTATGTTCTGCTGCATAGATATTCATTAGACCACCGGCTTGTTCAAAACCGGCCCAGAAAACAATCGTAAAAAGACCCAGTATTAGGATAACTTTTAATCGATCAATTTCTTGTTTAGTTAGCGGTTCTTGACGATGAGCATTAAGAATCTTATCGCGTTTTGCTGCCGGTACAACACCAATATTCCCCAGCAGCTTACGGGCAAACACCAATTGAACAACCAGCGCAATCAGCATGCCGATACCTGCACAGAAAAAGCCAGATTTCCATCCCATTGAGGTGGAG
The DNA here is from genome assembly GCF_051652165.1 of Plesiomonas sp. GTDB lineage: Bacteria > Pseudomonadota > Gammaproteobacteria > Enterobacterales > CAMTGL01 > Plesiomonas. Next base: position 120,313 of record NZ_JBOFTR010000016.1, on the reverse strand, counting down.
ACAGAGCCTGCAACTAAACCGGCAATGAGCGCCCCTAAATTGATTCCCATATAGAAGATCGTAAATGCACCATCACGACGATTATCACCATCTTGGTATAGATCTCCGACCATCGTAGAGATATTTGGCTTAAATAAGCCGTTACCACATATGATCAAACTCAAACCAGCATAAAATACAGTAATATCTGCGCCATTTAACATTCCATGTGGCAATGCCAGCGTAAATTGACCTAGCGCCATCAATGCGCCACCAATTAAAATCGACTTACGTTGACCCAGCACATTATCCGCTAACCAACCCCCAATTAACGGCGTAATATAAACTAAACCTGTGTAAATACCGTAAAGTTTCAATGCCTCTTCTGTTGACCAGCCAAGCCCACCATTTACTGTTTGATCAGTAAGATAGAGAACTAAAATTGCCCGCATCGCATAATAAGAGAATCTTTCCCATAATTCGGTACTAAACAGCAAAAAAAGGCCCTTTGGATGACCTAAAAAGGTGGAATGTTGTGTGTTATTCATCACTTTCCTTTTTTGTTTTTTTAAAATGCTATTTTTATATACACCGTAGAGGTTTAATCTGCAATCTAAAACATTTTTGAAACAAATTATTGTTTCGGTAACTCTTTGTATGTTTTAGGAACAGAGTATAGGGAATGGATGGGTTTATCACTTCTCTGTTGTACATTGCTGATATAAAGTATCGTATTACTGAGTTTTAATGGTTTAACTATCCAGTATTATTGGCTTTCTAAGTGCATATTACCGTATGTTCCGCTTTTTATTTTTGTAACATAAGCGGTAATGTTGTAACAATAAGGTGATTATTACCAATCTGCTAGACTTAGGGCTGAAACGGTTAATCTTACGGTTAGCTGATATACTGGTAGCATAATCAGCCATACTGTTATTTGTTGAGTTCACGCCCTGATAATAAGTTATCGGTGTGATAGATGCATTTTGCCGAGGTTGTACATCGTGTGATATTGGCTTTTTATCAATAACGTACTTATTGCGTAAGAGTATGATGCTTTTACGGTGTATCTACGGCGATGCATCAATTTTATACAATACACTGACTCATCGTGAGTGAGAGGTATCTGTTTTTTTGTATACAGTATGTTATGCACGTTTTACTGAGCATGCTTAAATATTTTGTTTTTATTGCGAGGATGGCAAATGTCTCATTATCAGGTTCATAAGGCAGTAATTCCCGTTGCAGGTTTAGGAACGCGGATGTTGCCAGCCACCAAGGCTATTCCAAAAGAGATGCTCCCTATTGTAGATAAACCATTGATTCAATATGTTGTTAATGAGTGTATTGCTGCAGGGATCACTGAAATTGTATTGGTTACACATTCATCAAAAAACTCCATTGAAAACCATTTTGATATCAGTTTTGAATTAGAAGCGACGTTAGAAAAACGTGTAAAGCGTCAACTTTTAGAAGAGATCCATGCCATTTGTCCAAAACATGTCACTATTATGCATGTTCGCCAAGGTCATGCTAAAGGGTTAGGGCATGCAGTGTTGTGTGCAAAACCATTAATTGGTGATGAGCCTTTTGCCGTGGTATTGCCTGATGTCATTATTGATGACTTTGACGCAAATCCAAAAACAGAGAATCTGGCTGAAATGCTAATGCGTTTTTCTGATACAGGGGTTAGCCAAGTTATGGTTGAGCCTGTTCCAGAAGAGGACGTATCAAATTATGGTGTAGCAGATTGTGGCGGTGCAGTATTGCAACCTGGTGAGTCACATATCATGACTGCTGTTGTTGAAAAACCAAAGCAAGATGAAGCACCTTCTAATTTGGCCGTTGTTGGGCGTTATGTCTTACCAAAAGAGATTTGGCCTTTACTTGAAAAAACCCCAATGGGTGCAGGTGATGAAATCCAGCTGACAGATGCGATTGCTATGCTGATGGACATTCAACAAGTTGAAGCCTATCACATTCGTGGTCGTAGCCATGATTGCGGTGGCAAATTAGGGTACATGCAAGCGTTTGTGGAGTACGGTATGCGCCATCATGAATTAGGTGAAGAGTTTACCGTGTACTTATCGCAACTACTGGCGAAACCGTCTTCAAACTTTCCAAAATAAGGACTTTTTATGGCTATTTTAGTAACGGGTGGTGCAGGATATATTGGTAGTCATACCGTACTTGAGCTGCTTAACAGTGGCGAAGAGGTGGTTATCATTGATAATCTTTGTAACTCTAGCCGTGAATCACTACGCCGTGTTGAAAAACTGACTGGTAAAACTGCCCAGTTTTACCAAGCTGATGTAAGTGATCGCAGTGCATTACGCGCAATTTTTGCTACTCATCATATTGAATCAGTCATTCATTTTGCAGGTTTAAAAGCGGTTGGAGAGTCATCCAAAATCCCATTGGAGTATTATCAAAATAATATCTCTGGTACATTGGTATTGTATGATGAAATGGCGCAGGCAGGTGTTTTTCGCTTAGTTTTTAGCTCTTCTGCTACGGTGTATGGTGATCCACACACTGTACCTATTCAAGAACACTTCCCAACAAGTGCAACAAATCCGTATGGCCGTTCAAAATTGATGGTTGAAGAGATGTTGCGGGATATTGTTGCGGCAGACCCACGTTGGTCAGTGGTGTTATTACGCTATTTTAATCCTGTAGGTGCACATATTAGCGGTGAAATTGGGGAAGATCCAAACGGTATTCCAAATAATTTACTGCCATATATTTCACAAGTGGCCGTAGGGCGTTTACAACAGTTATCCGTTTTTGGCGATGATTATCCAACGGCCGATGGCACGGGTGTACGTGATTATATTCATGTAGTTGATCTGGCATTAGGTCATTTAAAAGCACTGAACTATATCGCCAATCGTGAAGGTATTTTTACCTTCAATTTAGGTACTGGTCAGGGGTATTCAGTTTTGGATATGGTGCGGGCGTTTGAACAAGTATCAGGTAAACCCGTACCTTATACCGTTGTTGCGCGTCGGGCTGGAGATATTGCTATTTGCTATGCCGAACCTGCGTTGGCTGATCAAGAACTTGGTTGGCATGCACAGCGTGGGCTTTCAGAGATGATGGAAGACACATGGCGTTGGCAAAGCCATAATCCGAATGGATATACAACATCAGAGTAACCTCGATATTGCTGTTATAGCAAACCTAAATAGAGTTAGCAATAACAGCAAGCAATAGGATCATGTCAGTTCACAGAGAGCATGCAATGAAAGTTACAGTATTTGGTATTGGTTATGTTGGGCTTGTGCAAGCCGCTGTTTTGGCAGAGGTAGGGCATGATGTACTGTGTGTTGATGTTGATGCACAAAAAGTAGAGAACCTGAAAAAAGGCATTATTCCTATTTATGAACCAGGTTTAACCCCCTTAGTCAGTACAAATTTTGAAACTGGACGTTTAGCGTTTACCACTGATGCTGCCGCAGGGGTTATGCATGGCGATATTCAATTTATTGCAGTGGGCACGCCTCCTGATGAAGACGGTTCGGCTGATTTGAAATATGTTTTAACTGTGGCTAAAACCATTGCTGAACATATGCAGACACACAAAATTATTGTGGATAAATCGACTGTTCCAGTTGGCACAGCCGATCGTGTAGTTGATGCGGTACAAGCAGTATTATCGGCTAGAGGTTCTGAGCTGACTTTTGATGTTGTCTCTAATCCTGAGTTTTTAAAAGAGGGAGCAGCCGTCTCTGACTGTATGAAGCCTGATCGCATTGTCATTGGTTCCTCAAATGCAGATGCTATTGATGTAATGCGCGAGCTTTATGCGCCATTTAATCGTAACCACGATCGTATGATCTGTATGGATGTTCGCAGTGCAGAGCTAACGAAATATGCAGCAAACTGTATGTTAGCCACAAAAATTAGCTTTATGAATGAAATGGCTAATTTAGCCGAACATTTGGGTGCAGATATCGAGATGGTACGTAAGGGGATAGGTTCAGACCCTCGAATTGGTTATCACTTCATTTATCCTGGATGTGGTTACGGCGGCTCTTGTTTTCCTAAAGATGTGCAAGCATTGGTTCGTACTGCTGAAAGTATTGGCTATCAGCCACAACTATTGCAAGCAGTGGAAGGGGTAAATAATCGACAAAAATACAAACTCCCTGAAACGATTAAACAGCATTTTGGTAAAGACCTTTCAGGTAAAACCTTTGCAGTGTGGGGTCTATCGTTTAAACCTAATACTGATGATATGCGAGAGGCTTCTAGTCGAGTGTTAATGGAAGAGCTATGGGCCGCAGGAGCACAAGTGCAAGCGTATGATCCTGAAGCAATGGAAGAGACACAACGTATTTATGGTTCGCGTACAGACCTTTGTTTAATGGGCACAAAAGAGGCAGCATTAAAAGGCGCTGATGCATTAATTATTTGTACCGAATGGCAAAATTTCCGTGCTCCCGATTTTGATCTCTTAAAACAGCAATTACAGCATGCTGTTATTTTTGATGGGCGTAATTTGTATGAACCTGAGCGAATGAAACGTCGTGGGTTCACTTATTATGGTATTGGACGCGGCGCATCAATCAAAAAATAATCATACTTTTGGCGTAGATTTTTCGCAGATAAAGACTAATAAGGTAAATGTAATGAAGTTTCTTATAACAGGCGCTGCTGGTTTTATTGGCGCGAGTTTAAGCCAGCGTCTATTAGCTCTCGGTCATCAAGTGGTCGGGATTGATAATTTAAATAACTATTATGATGTAAACCTAAAACAGGCACGGTTAGACTTATTAACGCCATCGCCACAATTTGCATTTTATCCACTGGATTTAGCCGATCGTGAAGGCGTTGCAACGCTTTTTGCTCAAGAGCAATTTGATCGGGTCATTAATTTAGCTGCTCAAGCAGGAGTGCGTTATTCATTAGAACAACCTATGGAGTATGTTGATTCTAATTTAGTAGGCTTTGCAAATATTTTAGAAGGTTGTCGACATAATAAAGTGAAACATCTGCTTTATGCATCATCGAGCTCAGTGTATGGGTTAAATCGAAAAATGCCATTCTCAACGGATGACTCTGTAGATCATCCTATTTCATTGTATGCCGCTACGAAAAAAGCCAATGAATTGATGGCACACACATATTCCCATTTATATGGTATTCCTACTACGGGATTGCGTTTTTTTACTGTGTATGGCCCTTGGGGGCGTCCTGATATGGCTCTGTTTAAATTTACAAAAGCCATGTTAGCAGGAGACGCTATTGATGTGTATAACTACGGTGAAATGCAGCGCGACTTTACTTTTATTGATGATATTGTCGAATCAGTTGTTCGTTTACAAGATGTGATCCCACAAGCCGATGCAAATTGGACAGTTGAAGAGGGATCACCAGCCAGCAGTTCAGCACCTTACAAAGTATATAATATTGGCAATAATGAACCGGTTCAATTAATGGAGTATATCCAAGCGTTAGAATCAGCTTTAGGTATTGAAGCGAAAAAAAATATGATGCCGATTCAACCGGGTGATGTACTTAATACAAGCTCAGATACATCCGCGCTGTACAGTACAATTGGCTTTAAACCTAAAACATCTGTGCGTGATGGCGTGCAGCAATTTGTTGATTGGTATCGTCAGTTCTACCAGTGTTAAGTTCGATAAATTTGACCATAATAAAACAAAAATCCCACAAGAAATGTGGGATTTTTGTTTATAGACGTTCATTGTACAATGACAAATTGAAACGTTTATTCTGCTGTAATGGCGAAATTTTCTAAATCCTGACCTGCATCAAGAGCTTGTTTGATGATAGCTGGTGTACGACCTTGGCCTGTCCAGGTTTTTAGTTCACCATTTTCATCGGTATATTCATATTTAGCTGGTCGGGCAGTGCGCTTTGCTTTTTTCGGTGCCGCCGTTTTACTGTTCGCAAGCATTTCAAACAGTTCATTTGGATCAATACCATCATTAATGAGCATTTCACGATATTGTTGAAGCTTGCGTTGACGCTCTTCGTTTTCAGCTTGGTTTAACTCAGCTTCTTCACGACGCTCTTCTACTACAGTCGTTAACTTACTGAGCATATCTTCAAGTTGCTCAAATGATACTTCACGGGCAAGAACACGTAGGCTACGGATATTACTTAATACTTTAATAATTTCGCTCATCATTGTTATCTCGAAATATGAATTAATTATTGTCTTTTTAATGCTAACAGAAAAAATATTCAAGCTATAAAACAAAAATAATTAAATTAATGGGAAAAGTATATAATCAAATGGCTAAAAATAGTATGTATAACAAAAATAAAGTCAGTTTAGCGTAACGTTTAATCATATCTTATCACTACATTTAGATATTAGACCAATGCGTGATAATTTGTTCAATGAGTCTAAAGTTAGTATAAAGAAGTGAGAATTGTTACGTATATTTTATACTGGATGTCATTTTTAGCAGTACAAATTGTACATTGATGCATAAATGCCTTTGTGTGATATATCGTGAAATAATTCTTATAAAAAGTGATATTTATGCATTGCATCACTGAAATCAATTGTTACAATGGATTTGGCAGCTTGATTGAAGAGCGTTTCATTTTTCAATTTTAATCACATAATGAGTGTTAAACAAATAGGTCGTTGTTCAAGGGATATTTTGTTATGCATAATGTTGTGGTTATGTGAAATATGATTCATTGTTTATTTAGCTGTTGAACGTGTTTTGAAGTAGAGGTGCGCTGTTTATCAGTAATTGTCAGTAGGGTGATTCTGTTGATCGACAATGAAAGGAAGCCGCGCCGAAGTTAGAGTGGTTATCACTCCCTCTAGCTGGTGGAGTACTCAAATAGGGGCTGCACTGCCATAGTCATAAGATTGTTAATACACTATGGAGCGCTACTGGTTGGTTTTGGTTCACAGATTCGTTGTTCCGTACCTTTAGTCATCTGACTGTCAGTAGATCTTCGCCGAACTTTTAAGGTAAAGATCATGAATATTGTTGATTATTCAAACTCATTTCTTGCGGTACTTCCCCCGCTCACAGCGTTACTGCTTGCCGTATTGACCCGTCGTGTCCTGTTTTCATTGGGCATGGGGATTTTGGTCGGCGCTTTATTATTAAACAGTTTCTCTCCTTTGGGCTCTTTAGGGTATCTGCAGCATAAGATCACGGCATTAGCGTGGGATGATGGTGCATTGAATTTGTGGAATATCTATATTCTGCTGTTCTTATTCTTACTGGGCGGAATGACTGCCATGCTGACACTTTCAGGTGGTAGCCGGGCATTTGCACTTTGGGCGCGTCAGCGGGTGAAAACGCCACGCGGAGCAAAGTTACTGACCGTATTTTTGGGCGCATTCATCTTTATTGATGACTATTTCAATAGTCTGGCCGTTGGCTCGATTGCCCGCCCGGTGACAGATCGCGCAAATATTTCGCGTGCAAAATTAGCTTATATTCTTGACTCAACCGCAGCACCGGTGTGTGTGATGATGCCCGCTTCCAGTTGGGGTGCTTATATCATTACCATTATTGGTGGCATTTTAGCGACTCACAGCGTGACAGAATACACGCCATTGGGTGCGTTTGTCGCTATGATCCCGATGAATCTGTATGCCATTTTTGCATTGCTGATGGTGCTGGCAGTGTCATGGTTCTCTATCAATATCGGGCCGATGCGTCGTCATGAACGTATGGCGCAAGAGGGGATTTCACTGACTGGTCGCCCGATGGATGAGCAAGATAATGGGCACTCTGGTTTCTCTGTACGTGAGCTGGAATCTGGCCGTGTTGCTGATTTGCTGATCCCAATTATTGCGTTGGTTGTTGTCACTGTTTCTGCCATGGTCTTTACCGGTTATAAGGTGCTGGCAGCTGAAGGCAGTGCCTTCTCAATTATTGGTGCATTTGAAAATACCGATGTCGGTATTTCACTGGTCAGTGGCGGTATTGTCGGTTTAGTCCTGTCAATTGTCAGTACCCTGCGTCAGCGGGTTGCAATGGGCGAAATGGTACAAGCGTTGCTCAGTGGTATGCGCTCAATGCTACCGGCTGTATATATTTTAGTGTTTGCGTGGACTATCGGTGCGGTAATCAAAGATATGTCGACCGGCAAGTATCTCTCATCGCTGGTACAGGGCAATATGCCAATTAGCATGCTGCCGGTTCTGCTGTTTATGGTTGCAGGTATTATGGCGTTTTCAACCGGGACGAGCTGGGGCACATTCGGCATCATGTTACCGATTGCCGCAGATATGGCTGCGGCTGCAGACATCGTAATGCTGCTACCCTCGATGGCTGCGGTAATGGCAGGTGCGGTGTTTGGTGATCACTGTTCACCGATTTCTGATACGACCATTTTGTCGTCTACAGGTGCACATTGTAATCATCTTGATCATGTGACAACTCAATTGCCATATACACTGGTTGTTGCCGGTATTTCTGTTGTTGGTTTTATTACGTTGGGCGTTACCCAATCATCGATGACTGCACTGGCTGTTTCAGCACTGTTGTTTAGTTTTGTTATTGGTTTGTTTTATTTTTTACGTCCACGGCCTATTGCAATAAAAGCAGTGTCATAATACAGAATATAGTATGATTAGGAGGGCGGATTTCCGCCCTTTTTTACGCTTAAAATAGGAGCATTCACGCGCATGGCGCAGTTATATTTTTATTACTCAGCTATGAATGCAGGTAAATCAACCTCATTATTACAATCCTCTTATAATTATCAAGAACGTGGATTACGTACGTTAGTATTTACGGCTGAAATTGACGATCGTTTTGGCGTTGGGAAAGTGAGTTCGCGGATCGGGTTATCATCCGATGCATTGTTATTTTCATCTGAAACAGATTTGTATGTTTGCATTGAAAGTGAGCATCAAAAACAAAAAATTGATTGTGTACTGATTGATGAGTGTCAGTTTTTGAGCCGCAGCCAAGTTGAGCAGCTCTCTGATGTGGTTGATGGTCTTGATATTCCGGTACTGTGCTATGGTTTACGTACTGATTTTCAGGGCGAACTGTTTGTTGGAAGCCTGTATCTGCTGGCATGGGCCGATAAATTGGTGGAGTTAAAAACCATTTGTCATTGTGGCCGTAAAGCGAATATGGTATTGCGCCTAAATGCCGAAGGTATCGCGATGCGAGATGGTGAGCAGGTGCAAATTGGTGGTAATGAACGTTATGAATCAGTGTGCCGAAAACACTATAAATCGGCTTTTACTGATAACGAAATGAATGATCAATCGCAACTGGTTTAGCAGTAATCTATAGAGAGTTGTTATCTTTAATTCCCTCTAAAATAACCCACTATATGGCTATACCGATCTTTATCTAACAGTATTGTGGCAAGAGTAAGAACATAATGGAAACTTTCCCCGCGATATAGCGGGGAAGTGGCTTATCATTCATGACTAACAATAAGCGATATACCATTTGCTTAAATTATGCATTTGGCAACAACTCTGCAAGTGAAATAGCGTTTAACAGTGCATTTGGTGGTGTAGTACGTGTACTTAAATGAGTCTCTTCTGGTGCAATAGGCACAGGTTGGTTGAGTACAAATTGGCGGGCATCAAGATAAGTGAAATCATCAGGGAAAGGCCATTCACTGTCAGTTCTTGCGCAATCTGCACTCATCAGGACAGCATCACGCTTTCCCCAACTGATCCAACCTTGAGCCTGTTGGCGAGTCACCCATAGCGCAAAATCCTTGATCACCTTTGGAAATGGTGAGGCTGCATCAATCTGTGCTTGTGTAATCCCTGTGTTTATCTGACAGAGCTCGGTGAGTTCAGGTTCAAAACAGGGTTTTACGACAGCATGAAATTGCTCGGTAATTGTACCATCAGGTTTTACCGCGACAGCCCCAATCTCAATAATTTCATTTTCTATTTCACAAAAGAGATCATCTTGCTGATAAGAGACTTGCAAACTCATGGCAATGAAAGAGGTGAATGCAACGGTCATTTTTATACCCGACTTTTTGTATACATCTAAAGTTATCTAGCATGTATAACATAATATACAGTAACAGTGATGAGACTATCACCAATTGGGTTGACTAGTTAAAAGGTGTTACCGATTCAAATAGTAATGAAATACATTATCATTTAAAGAGCGGTGCTGTAATATATCAGCTTTTAAACGCCAAGCTAAGTGACTACAGCGCATAGTGGTGTATTGATTTTTGATACAAAAAAATCGGGGTTTTCTGTGGGATTATTTAGGCAACTCAGTTGGTTTTTTCGCCAACAATGGAAACGCTATATCGGTGCAATTGGGTTATTGGTTTCTATTGCATTTTTAGAGCTTTTACCCCCGATGCTGGTTGGGCATATTGTTGATGGAATTGATCGGCAACAAATGAGCACGCAGCATTTATTGGGGTTTGTTGCCGTTTTATTAGGTTGTGCGCTGGCGGTATATCTATTACGGGTTGTATGGCGAGTGCTACTGTTTGGCGCATCATATCGCCTTGCTGTGATATTACGGCAGGATATTTATCGGCAACTTAGCCGCCAGCACGGGCGATTTTACCTTAAGCATAGAACCGGCGATCTGATGGCTCGTGCAACCAATGACATTGATCGGGTGGTATTTGCGGCCGGTGAAGGTGTGTTGACGTTGGTTGACTCTATGGTGATGGGGCTGGCTGTGCTATTTATTATGAGTACCCAACTAAGCTGGCAACTCACTTTACTTGCATTATTGCCCATGCCGATTATGGCGGCAGTGATTAAACGTTATGGTGATCAGTTACATCACCGTTTTCGGGCTGCACAGGCTGCATTTTCATCATTAAATAATAATGTGCAAGAGACACTGACCAGTATTCGGATGATTAAAGCATTTGGGCTGGAAACGCGCCAGATGCAGCATTTTGCGCAAACCGCGCAGCAGGCCAGTGAGCGGAATATGCACGTGGCGCGTGTTGATGCAAAGTTTAATCCGACTATCTATGTGGCGATTGCCTCAGCCAACTTATTGGCCGTGGGCGGTGGAAGCTGGATGGTGGTTAATGGTCATCTGACTTTAGGGCAATTGACCAGTTTTGTGATGTATCTTGGTCTGATGATCTGGCCGATGTTGGCGCTGGCATGGATGTTCAATATTGTCGAGCGCGGCAGTGCTGCGTATGTTCGTGTGCAGTCTTTGTTGGAAGAGGATATTGATATTACTGCCGGTCATTTGCCGATCCCGACTGAACGCGGTGTTTTATCCCTGAATATTACGCAATTTTTGTACCCTGAAAACCCACATTCAGTACTGCAACAGATTGATATTCAGGTCACACCGGGCATGGTTTTAGGTTTATGCGGTGCAACCGGTTCCGGTAAAAGTACCTTGTTAGCCTTGGTGCAGCGGCAGTTTGATGTGGCACATAATGAGATCACTTTTCATGCTCTACCACTGACAGATATTGCACTGGATGCATGGCGTGCACGGCTGGCCGTAGTGAGCCAAACCCCGTTTTTGTTTTCTGCAACCATCGCTGAAAATATTGCATTTGGTCGCCCAGAGTCCACATTAGCGCAGATTCAGCGGGCAGCAGAGCTTGCTTGTGTTGCTGACGATATTGCCCATTTACCGCAAGGCTATCAAACGCAAGTCGGTGAGCGTGGTGTGATGCTCTCTGGCGGGCAAAAACAGCGTATTGCCATTGCACGTGCGCTGCTGCTGGATGCTGAAATCTTGATTCTGGATGATGCACTCTCTGCAGTAGATGGGCAGACTGAGCACCGGATTTTGTATAACCTAAAACAGTGGCGACAAGGCCGTACTATGCTAGTGGCTGCTCACCGACTATCTGCGCTGGCAGAGGCCGATGAAATTGTGGTTCTGCAACAAGGGCGTATTATTCAGCGCGGCAAACATGATGCACTTCGCCACCAGTCTGGGTGGTATCAGGATATGTACCAATATCAACAGCTAGAACAAGCCTTAGAGCAGGATGATGGAGTGAACAATGTTGAACCTGCGTGAACAGTGGCCAACGTTGAAGCGTTTACTGCGCTACGGTAAGGCACATAAGAAAGATATTATTATTGCTACCTTAATGCTGTGGTTAGCTTCGATAGCCGAAGTGGGTGGCCCATTATTGGTCAGTTTTTTTATCGACCATTTTCTTTCTCAGCGCTATCTTCCACTGTGGCCTGTTGTTGGGCTGGTGGTCGGATTTTTGTGTTTACAATTTGGTGCCGGAACACTGCACTATTTTCAGGCGCTGCGTTTCAACCATGTTGCATTGAACGTGGTTCAGCAGGTGCGCTGTGAGGTGTTTCAGGCAGCCATCCGCCAGCCGTTAAGTGCGTTTGATACTCAACCGGTAGGGCAACTGATCTCAAAAGTGACCAATGATACCGAGGTTGTGAAAGACCTGTATGTGACAGTATTGGTAACAGCATTGCGTAATATTGCCTTGATCAGCACCATGCTGGTGGCGATGTTTGTGCTCAACTGGAAGATGACGCTGGTCGCAATGGTCATGTTTCCTGCCGTGCTGACTGTGATGAGCCTGTATCAAAAACGCAGTATTCCGATAGTGCGTAAAGTGCGTAGTTTACTGGCCGGAATTAATGATGGTTTTAATGAAACGATCAGCGGTATCAGTGTGATCCAGCAAATGCGGCAAGAAGCGCGAATGGGCGAAAAGCTTTCGGCAGAAAGTCAGGCACATTACCGTGCAAGAATGCAGGCTTTGCGGTTAGATGCCTTCTTACTGCGCCCATTACTGAGCCTGATTTCAGCCTCGGTACTGAGTGGATTGTTGCTGGTATTCGGGTTTTCAGCCACCGGCAGCATTGGTGTCGGCGTGTTGTACGCATTTATTAGCTATCTTGGCCGCTTAAATGAGCCGTTGATCGAGCTGACGTCACAACAATCTATGCTGCAACAAGCCATTGTTGCCGGAGAGCGTATTTTCACGTTAATGGATGCGCCGGCACAGCACTACGGTGTCAGCATCCAGCCACTGGCTGATGGCCGTGTGGAAGTGCGTAACCTCAGTTTTGCTTATCATGTTGCAGAGCCGGTTTTGCAGCAGATTACACTGAATGTGCCTGACCGAGGTTTTCTGGCATTAGTCGGTCATACAGGTAGCGGAAAAAGTACGTTAGCAAGCCTGTTGATGGGCTACTATCCAGTACAAGAGGGGCAAATTTTACTGGGTGGACAACCTTTATCAACACTATCGCATGATGTTTTGCGTCATGATATTGCTATGGTGCAGCAAGACCCCGTAGTACTGGCAGCGACTGTGTATGACAACGTTGCGCTGGGGCGCGAAGTGAGTGAAGAGGCTGTTTGGGCGGTATTAAAGCAAGTTGAACTGGCTGAATTGGTTAGTGCGTTACCACAAGGGTTGCACACCTTGTTTGGTGAGCAGGGCAATAACCTCTCTGTGGGGCAAAAACAGCTCCTCGCTCTTGCGCGAGTGCTAGTACAGCAGCCAAAAGTGCTGATTCTTGATGAGGCTACGGCAAATATTGACTCCGGCACAGAGAGATCAATTCAAACGGCATTAGCACGGGTACGCCGCTCTACAACACTGATTGTGATTGCGCACCGTTTATCCACCATTGTAGATGCCGATCAAATCGTGGTACTACACCGAGGCAATATTGCTGAACAGGGTAAGCATGCTGCATTGTTACAGCAGCAGGGGCGATATGCGCAGATGTGGCAACTTCAGCAAGTCACCGATCAGTTGTTGCAGCAAAAAGCAAGATAGTGTTTTATACCGATACTCTACCCGTTCAGAGGGGTTTTCACCCTTGGGTAGCGTATCGGTAAACATTGGTAATAGCTGATAATGATAATAGTGAAAAAAATCAAAAATTAACCTTTTGGGGTACTCTCCTTTACCAAGCTATTTGTGGCCTTGTCACCTAGCCATAACCCGATGACCAACGCAGAAAAAAACAGCACTGTAGGTAAGGAAGGCTCGACAAGTAAGGTAATCGCAGGGCCTGGGCAGATCCCCGCTAACCCCCAACCAACACCAAAAATAGCCGCTCCGCAGACTAAGCGTAACGTGATTTTTTTACTGGCAGTATCAGGAAGCGGATCACCGCAAACTGCGGTTGAACAAGGCTTTACCCAGCGAAAATAGCCGGTAGAGAAAACGGCAAGTGCACCAAACATGACAAATGCCAGTGTCGGATCCCAGTTGCCGGTAATATCCAAAAAGTCTTGTACTTTGGCCGGATTATTCATACCCGAAACGGTTAATCCACTGCCAAACAGCACGCCACAGATAAGGCTAAACAGATAGCGCATCTTCTCTCTCCCTGTATTTAGCGGGTATTTCAGTCTATTTAATTCACGGATTTGTTTGGTTATTGTGCTTCATTAGGTATGTATCTATTACTCACAGGCTGTTAGCCAGCAAAAATATGCCGCAGTAGATAGACCGTAATGAACCCAGTGGCCATAAACGTGCAAGTTGCAATGATAGATCGCACTGACAAACGCCCCATCCCACAAATACCGTGCCCACTGGTACAGCCATTTCCCAGCTTTGCACCAAACCCTACCAATAATCCAGCAACCACAATGAGGGGTAAGGGAGCGTTAACGGTTGAGCCTAATGTGATGCCCATCAGGTTTGCGGTATACAGCGCACCTACAGCCATTCCCAGAACAAAAAGAATACGCCAAAACCACTCTTTATTGGGATGAAGCAATCCGGTGAGAATGCCACTAATACCTGCAATACGGCCTGTACTTTTAAGCAGTAACAGAGCCGATAAACCGATTATTGCGCCACCAGCTAAACCGAGTAAAGCTCCACTGAGTGAAAGCATATCCATTTCCCTAAACTGAGGTTGATGTGCATGATAAAAAATAAGGATAATCTAATGTACTATAATGCAAAAGATAACTCCGTTGTGTTACGGAGTTATCTTTTTTATAAAACAGATAAAATTAAATAAGGGTACTTAGGTTATTTAGCCTTGCATAAGTTACTGGGTGTATAAATTTTGTTTTAGAAGGTAATGACACTTGTGTAAACTATCTCTATAAGGAATTAATAATGCCATTAATTGATATGCCTATTTATGGAAGCACAAGAAGCTTTCCCATAGAGAACATAGAGAAACAAAATGTCCTTAATGTAAATTGTAATTTAGATCTTCGTGGCATTGCTGGCAATATAAAATCAGTGAGATCTTTATCATTGGGATTGGGTGAAATTAATTTTCTAAAGAGCAGAATTAAAAAAACAAATAAGAAATCACTTTCTAACACTAAGGGAAGTGTTAATTATTTAAATCATCAAGTGAATGTTATACGAAAGAGAGATACTGCTGAGTGTATTTTAACTGAACAGTGTGGATTATCTTCTATAAGCGCAAAGCAGTTATTATCAAAATATTTATTTCCTGAGAATAGTTTGTGTAATGCTTATACATTTGCATTAGATCTTGAAAGCTCGGGTGTTCCTCCTGCATGGGCAGAAAAATTTAGAATTGGAAGCACACTTGAAAATAATATACCTAATGGTAAGACATGTATCGAGGTATTTTCTCCTGATGATAGAGTGAGAGTAAGATTAACGTTAGGTGATTTTTTAGGTGATGGTGCGTATGGTGAAGTGTTCGTGGATCATGATGATCCAAGCTATGTGATAAAAGTAATAAATGAAAATAGGTATAACCCAAAGTTTTCTTTTGCTTCAGATGAGCCCGATATACACTCTGAATCGTTACTGTTTTGTCGGTACTATGGAAGTTATGATGCCTCAAAACTATTTGTAGATGATAATGAGGGGTATTACATAAGAATGTATAGAGTTCCAGGTCAGAACTTAAGAGATGTTCCTTTAGGTACTCTTCCGTATGATGCTGTCGAGCGTTTTGTGGATATGTTAGAAAAATTGAATAATCTCGATATTATACATGATGATCTTCATGATGATAATGTGAGATGGGATGACAATGAACAGGTTTTTTATCCAATAGATTTGCGTAATTGCAAAAATGATTTTTTTAATTCAAATTCAATAATGAAAAAAGAGCATAACGATATTCAAGAGCGTGGTTATTGTATGAAAACAATCGAAAAAATAAAACAAAAAATAAAGAGGGGTTAAAATATATTATATTCACTCATTTTTTTAAATACCACGTTTATACATAAAGCCAGACTCTTGTCTGGCTTTATGCTATAAAAAACAAAAACAATTACTGACGTTGGCGAATTAACCCTTCTTGTGCCGTTGTAGCAACTAATTTCCCATCACGCGTAAATACATGGCCACGTACAAGACCACGTGCACCTGATGCCGACGGGCTTTCAACCGCATATAAAAGCCAATCATCCATACGGAAAGGGCGGTGAAACCACATAGCGTGATCAATGGTTGCAACTTGCATATCAGCTTCTAAAAAACCCTTACCGTGTGGCTGTAATGCAGTAGGCAAGAAGTTAAAATCAGACGCGTAGGCTAGCAGATATTGGTGTACTCGCAGGTCATCGGGCATACTACCATTTGCTTTAAACCAAACATAACGCGTAGGTAGATCAACTTTCCCTTTCAGTGGATTGCTGAATTTAACTGGACGCATCTCAATCGGGCGTTCACACAGAAATTTCTCTTTTACCGAAGCGGGCAGAAGATGTGCCATTTTACGTGCAATCTCTAATTCAGACTCTAGCGTTTCAGGTTGTGGAACAACCGGCATAGTATCTTGATGTTCAAAACCCTCTTCATGAAGCTGGAAAGAGGCAGTGAGATAAAAAATAGGGCGACCATTTTGAATCGCGCTGACACGGCGGGTACTGAAACTACGGCCTTCACGCAAAATTTCAACGTCGTACACAATCGGCTTATGGCTATCACCGGGCAGTAAAAAATAGCTGTGGAAAGAGTGTACTGATCGCTCAGGGTCAATGGTTTGTTTTGCAGCGTGTAGTGCTTGTCCAATAACTTGCCCACCAAAAACTTGGCGTAAGCCTAAATCTTGGCTTTGACCTCGAAAAATACCCTCTTCAATTTTTTCTAGATGCAGAAGCTGCAGTAATCCTGCCAATACGTCACTCATAAATAACCTCAAAATGTATAACTCAATACTCTGTGGTATTGATGTGTTAATGGCCAATTGTGTATACAGAGTAGAAGATTAGAAGCATAGCATTAACTGTGGTTAGGGCTAAAACATCGAAATTAATATATCAACTTGCACACATAAGACAGTGTTATTGAGAATGTGGAAAAAGAGGGGTATTAAAAGTGGGTGTCATAAGTAAGTAACCTTTATGACTCATTGAGTTAACAATAAAACATTTATTGATAAGCTCTGCACAAGAAAACATCACCTGAACGGTTTAGCTATTGCATTCTACGGCAGTATCCCTGATAATTGCCGCGCTTTCACGGGATTACAAGTGAAAGTTTGTCAATGGAGGCTCTATTGGTCCTCCCGCATTGATACTATGTCGACCTGGTCAGATCCGGAAGGAAGCAGCCAAGGCGTAGAAATCGAGTGCCGGGATGTGGCTGGTAGAGCCTCCACCCGTTTCTGGGGTTGGTGTTTTATCCCTTCAAAAGTATTTTGTCTTTGTCTTGTATCCTCCATCCCATAAATAGATTAATTTTATATCTGTATTACTCAACAGCACAGCGTTATAAAAAAGGGCACAGACTTCGCTGTACCCCCGATAATGTACTATTCAATAAGCTCAATGAGCATCAATAGATACTGCGCGTATACCTGTTTTGGTTATTCATCAAAACCATTTTTTGCAGCAACCTCAGCATACCAGTAAGCTGATTTTTTCTTGTAACGCTGCTGTGTTTCCCAATCAATATACAAAAAGCCATAACGTTTTTTAAAGCCGTTGATCCACGAAAAGTTATCCATTAATGACCACATATAGTAACCACGGACATTAATGCCATCATTTACAGCCTGATGAATGACTTTGAGGTGCTCGCGGACAAAATCAATACGGCCATCATCATCAACCGAACCGTCGGCATTAAGCTGATCTTGCATGCCGATACCGTTTTCGGTGACATAAACCGGAATGCCGGGGGCATACTCATGTGCTCGTTGCAGCAAGTCATACATTGCTTGCGGTGCAATTTCCCAGCCCCAGTCAGTGTATTTTCCGTGTGGATTTTTGACAAAGCGAACCACTCCGGCAATAGAGAATTTGCAGTCATCACTGTTATTGCCTGAGTTGTTAATGTGGAACTCGGTATCTGTTGCATCGGCAGTGGCATAGTGCGGGTAGTAGTAATTAACGCCGATAAAATCAATTTTTGTTTCGGAAATATCACGTAATTGCTGCTCATCCCATTCAGGCAGCAGATTATGTTGCTGATAAAAATCGACCACATCTTGCGGATAAAGCCCTAGCAGAGCCGGATCAATAAACCAGCGGTTTAACATGCCGTCAGCTAAATTTGCCGCAGCAATATCTTCGGGTTTGTCAGTTGCCGGATACACGGTTGACATATTCAGCACCAAACCAATTTCACCACCGGTATTAAGCGCACGAAACAGTTTTACTGCACGCGCATGGGCCAGTACAAAATGGTGGGCAACTTGAATGGCGGCACGATAGTCATGCTTGCAGGGCGGATGCAGTGCGGTGACATAGCCATTGAGTGTCGTCCAGGCCGGTTCATTAAAGGTTGCCCAGCGTTTAACGCGATCGCCAAACAGGGTAAAGCAGGTTTTGGCAAAATGCAGGTAGGCATCAAGCGTTTTAGGATTTTCCCAGCCACCGTTATCGGCCAGCCATACCGGAAGATCCCAGTGGTAGAGCGTGACATTCGGTTCAATACCTTCTGCCAGCAGTGCATCAAACAGGTTGTTATAAAACTCAACACCCTGTGGGTTAATCTGACCATCTTCTGTCGGTATTAGGCGTGGCCAGCTGATTGATAAACGGTAACCATTGTGGCCAATCTCTTTCATCAGGCGCACATCATCGCGGTAGCGATGGTAGTGATCGCAGGCAACATCAGGGTTGGCTTGTTGATAGATACGCTCTGGGTGCTCATGGCAGAAAACATCCCACTGCGATAATCCGCGCCCTTCTTCACGGGCCGCGCCTTCAATTTGTAGCGCAGCGGTTGCCGAGCCCCAGATAAAGCCTTCAGGAAAAGTATAGGTTGTCATAGCGTTGTCCGGTTATCTGTTAAAATCAGTCAAAAAGTGATTATGATTTCGGTAGCCATATATAAAGATATTTATGTTTTGTTTATTCGCACTATTTTGCGAAATACTACTGAATATCCTTCCGTATCTCTTGCCTTTTTTCCTTTCATTATGATCAGTATCACACCTTGGATAGGAAGATTTTTTATTGTTGAGTGAAGAAAAAAGTGAAGTGATTTATCAGACAAAATAACAATTCAAATTGTCATGAAACAAGTGATTGCAAGTTTTTATTGGCTGTTTATTATACGCTGAAAATGAGCAGCTCACTGGTGTTAACAAGTACTATTCCCAATAAATATTTATTGTAGAGTCATATGCTTATTAGTGTGTAATGCTGTGTGGGTTATTATAAGTGACTTAAAATAAGAGTAGATCATGTGTCAGTTTTTTGTTGTACCAAAATCATGGTTATGGGTATGTAGCATTGCATTTTCAGGGGCTTTTTTTACGCTATCTGCTACAGCTAGTCTTGTGCAAGAGCCACCAAAAGCAGATTTAGTCGTAGTAAAAAAATCACAATATCGGTTATCACTTTTACGTAATGGCGAAGAGATTAAAAGCTTTTGGATTGCATTGGGTGCAAATCCGGTGGGACACAAAGTGATGCGTGGAGATAACCGTACCCCTGAGGGGCGATATCTGCTTGATTATAAAAAAGATGATTCTCAATACTACAAAGCAATTCATATCTCTTATCCTAATCTCAATGATATTGAACGAGCGCAAGCGAGTGGAGTAAATCCGGGTGATATGCTCATGATCCATGGCCAACCAAATGCGGTACAAAGTAGCCGCGTTCAGAGCTCGAACTGGACAAACGGTTGTATTGCGGTACTTAACCATGACATGGATGAGATATGGCGTTCAATTGAACCGGGAACGCCTATTGAGATCTATCCATAACAACATGTTTTTTTCTGCTATCGATAGTCACTTTTATTTGTTTCGAAATACAGTCATTCCGATTAAAACAGTATTAATAACAGTGCTAATGGACATGAGCGTTCATCAATTACAGGAGTTACCGAATGACTTTACGTACATATTCATGGATTACGGCTACGGCGACAGCAACATTATTAGCTCTGAATGCACAGGCGGCTGAAATTACGTTGCTGAATGCCTCGTATGACCCTACCCGTGAACTGTTTGCTGAATATAATCCACTTTTTTCTGAACATTGGAAAAAGTTACACGGTGATGATGTGGTAATAAAGCAATCTCACGGTGGTTCAGGTAAGCAGGCTCGCGCGGTGATTGATGGGCTTGAAGCCGATGTAGTGACACTGGCTTTGGCATATGATATTGATACTATTGCGAAAAAAGGCCGTGTTAATCCTGCTTGGGCAGAGGCCTATGCACACCATGCAACGCCTTTTAATTCAACGATTGTGTTTTTAGTGCGAAAAGGTAACCCAAAACAGATAAAAGACTGGAACGATCTGATCCGTCAAGATGTTGAGGTGATCACGCCAAACCCCAAAACCTCAGGCGGTGCTCGCTGGAACTATTTGGCAGCGTGGGGGTATGGATTAAAACAAAATCAGAACTCGGCAACGGCAGCACAAGAGTTTGTGGGTAAATTGTACCGTAATGTGAAAGTGCTGGATTCCGGTGCGCGTGGGGCAACCACCACATTTGTTGAGCGTGATATCGGCGATGTGCTGATTACATGGGAAAATGAAGCGCATTTAGTGCTCAAAGAGCTGGGTGCGGATAAGTTTGATATTATCACGCCTTCTGTCTCTATTTTGGCCGAACCGCCAGTGGCAGTGGTTGATAAAGTGGTCAATAAGCGGGGTACTCAGGCTGTTGCTAAAGAGTATTTAGCGTATCTGTATTCACCTGAAGCACAGACTATTGCAGCGAAAAATTTCTATCGCCCAACAGATCCAAAAATAGCAGCACAATATGCCAATCAGTTTGGCCAGTTAACGCTATTTACTGTTCGTGATCTGTTTGGAGATTGGTCACAAGCCCAGCAAACGCATTTTGCACAGGGTGGCATATTTGACCAAATTTATCAGCCTGGACAGTAAATAATAACTGATATTTTACGGTATTTTAAGTGGATATATACTGAAAGTGCCTTAAGGGAAGGGAATATACACACTATTACTACAACCACATTTCACATTGGTGGATTACTCGTCACAGACGTTGATTAATAATGATAATTGATTAATGGCAATAATTGTGGCGAGTACAAAAATATACATAATTTATCGGATAGTCTAAAATCCATGTGTTAGTACACTTACTTCCTTCTCAACGTCTACTGTCTACTCTAATTGACAAGGGAATAAAATGAGTACAATCAATTCTAATTTATCCAGTACTGATGTAGCTAATATGGCCGAATCAATAACAAGTTTGGGGACTCGTGATGCTGCAAATAGAGTTAACTCGCCTAAAGGTGTGTTGCAATATATCGTTAATTTTTTTACGTTTGGTTATTTACGAAAAAATAATGAGAATAAGTATCAAGAATTGGTCAATGCACTGGCTAATGCATTAGAGGAAAACAGAAAAAAAGCAGAGGGAAATGTAGAACAATTAAATCTAACAGATAAAGTCTCTTTTGATATTCATGGCTGCAATGTAACTTTTACAAAGTTGGATCTTGCTGATAATAAAGATAACATAAAGATTGAGGTG
Source organism: Plesiomonas sp. (assembly GCF_051652165.1). Classification (GTDB taxonomy): domain Bacteria; phylum Pseudomonadota; class Gammaproteobacteria; order Enterobacterales; family CAMTGL01; genus Plesiomonas. Next base: position 98,508 of record NZ_JBOFTR010000016.1, on the reverse strand, counting down.
AAAAGCAATAATGAAGAGCCTCAGCAAGTCATGATTAATGAAGATAGTTATAAAAAAATATGTGATGCTTTACAGTTAAGAACACGATGTAAGATACCGCAATCAACCGCTATATTAACAGAAGAGGAGGGGCTTGACTTATATCAACTAGATTTAACCCAATCTGACTTAAGCAATGTAGATTTAACTAAAGCTGATATGCGCGGTGTAGATCTGAGTAATACCACATTGCACAATGTTAATCTTAGTTTTGCTAATTTAAATTTTGCTAATTTAGAAGGGGCGCGTTCATATAAAGTTATTTTATCTGGTGCGAAGTTAAACAATACAAAAATGAAGGGGGTGTATATAGATGAAACAACACTTGACGGTGCGGGGGTGCGTAATTCCGACATGAGAGGATGCATTATAAATAATTCAAATCTTAGTACTGCTAATATAACTAACTCTATTTTCACTAAGTCAATTATTCATAACACCAAGATGGAAGGAGTTATAGCGGGAGATACAATATTTCATGGGGTTGATTTTAGAAATATAGACTTCAGTAAGGCTGATTTCACACGTGCATCTTTTTCAAAAATAACAAAGAATATGTATTCACCTTTAGGATTCGATATCTCTAATCCTGCAGACATTAGATGTAATAACTTTACTGGTTCGATATTTAATAATACTCAGTTGTCGGGTGTAAGGGTTGATGGCGCTAATTTCACTGATACGATTTTCTGTGAAGTATTTATAGATGGGACGGATTTTAGTCAGGCCATCGGTCTTGATAATAGAGTAATAGATAAAAATCTAATGCCACTATCATCCTGGTCAATATTATCAGGATTATCAGGGAAGTTCAGTGCTACGATGAGAAGCATCTCTGGTCTTGCCTTTCGTTATTAAATACATTGTAATAAATAATAGTGCGTTACAGTATAAAATATGATTGCACAATGAATAGCCTTATGTTTTGAATATCTTCTTGATGTATGACTATGAAATGGGCGTTTATGTTGTGCTATTTTTTAATCATGATGTATCACATTGGAGATAAGAGTATTGAAAGCAAGTTTTTCAGACTGGTAATTGAAGTGTGCTAAATATTGAGCTGCAGCACTTATAGTATTTCGTCATAATTTATAGCGTTACTGAAAATACTCAAAAAAACATGACCAGTATCGCGTTAGCAAAAAACAAGCATAAGAAAGCTCTTTTCCTTATTTTACCCTGCTCGATGAACGCGAGATAGTATGCATTAGCAATCTATTTCAACGGTTTGGCTATAGCATTAAGGCTGTAGTAACAAACGAATCAGTGGGGGATACAATGGCAGTTCGCTCTTTTAGCGTAATCCCAGGGATGGGGCCTACACTTGGTTTTACCTTAGTTTATCTGGGCTTAGTGGTGTTACTACCGCTGTCAGCACTGGTACTGTACAGTTTTACCCATTTATCATTAACTGATTTTTGGCACATCGTGACCCAGCCACGGGTTATTGCATCCTATAAATTGAGCTTTTTTGCCGCCTTAATTGCCGCCTTGATCAATACTGTCTTTGGCGTGTTACTTGCGTGGATTTTGGTTCGTTATGAATTTCCCGGTCGCCGTTGGGTTGATGCCTTGATCGATTTACCCTTTGCAATGCCCACTGCCGTTTCAGGCATTGCGTTGACCGCCGTGTTTGCGGGTAACGGAGTTATTGGCCACTGGTTAGCACCTTATGGCATCAAAATGGTATTTAATCCAACCGGCATCGTGATTGCGCTGATTTTTATTGGCCTGCCTTTTGTGGTACGCACACTGCAACCTGTGCTCCGTGAGCATGAAAATATGCTAGAAGAGGCTGCTTCCTGTTTAGGTGCTGATCGCTGGCAGATATTCTCACGGGTTATTTTTCCTGCCTTATTACCCGCAATTATTACCGGTTTTACCTTGGCGTTTGCGCGTGCCATTGGTGAGTATGGCTCGGTCATTTTTATTGCGGGCAATATTCCGATGGTGTCAGAAATTGCTCCATTGATGATCATGAGCCATCTCGAAGAGTATGACTATGCTGGTGCAAGCGCCATCGCTGTGGTGATGCTGGGTGTATCATTCTTACTGCTGCTGCTGATTAACCAGCTACACGCATGGAGCCGTAAAGGAATTAAAGAGGATAGACTATGAGCCGGCAGCAAACAGAGCGCTCTTGGGTTCGCTATAGCTTAATCGCATTGGGTTTGAGCTGGTTTACACTGATTTTAGTGATTCCGGTCATCGTTATCTTTCTTTCAGCATTCAGTAAAGGGTTGGATACCTACCTATCCGCCCTCAGTGACAGCGATGCACTTTCGGCACTCTGGTTAACGTTGACGGTTAGCCTGCTGTCAGTGCCGTTAAATATTGTTTTTGGCGTGTGTGCTGCATGGGCCATTGCACGGTTTAAATTTCGCGGCCGTGAAGCTCTACTTACCTTGATTGACTTACCGTTTTCAGTATCACCCGTTGTTGCTGGATTAATGTTTGTCATGCTGTTTGGCAGTAACGGTTGGTTTGGCGAGTGGCTGGAAGCATTTGATATCAAAATTATCTTCTCAACACCGGGCATTGTGTTGGCGACCACCTTTATTACCGTCCCGTTTGTGGCGCGTGAAGTACTTCCGCTACTGCAATCTCAGGGGGTAGAGGAAGAAGAGGCCTCTATTATGCTCGGTGCAAGCGGTTGGACAACCTTCTGGCGGGTGACTCTGCCGAGTATCCGGTTAAGTTTGCTGTACGGTGTGTTGCTCTGTACTGCACGAGCGGTCGGCGAGTTTGGTGCAGTGTCTGTGGTCTCTGGCCACATTCGCGGGCAAACCAATACCATGCCGCTGCACATTGAAATTTTGTACAACGAATACCAATTTGCTGCAGCGTTTGCGGTTGCCAGCTTGCTTGCCAGCTTCGGCCTGATTACCTTATTAGCCGAAACCCTGATTGATAAAATGCGTGAACGCCAAAAAAATCACATCTTGTCTCAAGGAGTTGAATCATGAGTGTTGAAGTCAAACATATCCAAAAAGCATTTAACGGCTTTGCCACCTTGCATGATATCAACCTGACCTTTCGCTCCGGTGAATTGGCCGCGTTACTTGGGCCATCAGGCTGTGGTAAAACAACCCTATTGCGTATTATTGCAGGATTAGAGCGTGAAGATCAGGGGCAAATTCTGCTGAATGGGCAGGATGTATCGGCACTGTCAGCCCGTGATCGTAAAGTCGGTTTTGTTTTCCAGCACTATGCACTGTTCCGGCACATGTCAGTATTTGAAAACGTTGCGTTTGGTTTGCGTGTAAAACCGCGCCATTTGCGCCCTAATGAAGCGACAATTCGGCAGAAAGTGTTAACGCTCTTAGAGTTAGTGCATCTTGGCCATCTGGCACAGCGTTTTCCGAGTGAACTCTCTGGTGGCCAACGTCAGCGTGTGGCGCTGGCTCGTACACTGGCCGTTGAGCCGCAGGTGTTGCTGCTTGATGAACCGTTCGGTGCGTTAGATGCGCAGGTTCGTAAAGAGTTACGTCGCTGGTTGCGTGAACTGCATAACGAACTGCATGTAACCAGTTTGTTTGTCACCCATGATCAAGAAGAGGCGCTTGAAGTGGCTGATCGCATTGTGGTGATGAATAAAGGGCAGGTAGAGCAGATTGGCACACCAGATGATGTGTATGAGTCACCGGCGACGCCATTCGTACATCAATTTTTGGGAACAGTGAACTTACTGCAAGGTCAGGTTAACGGTGATAATATCCATTTTCACGGGCATATTTTACCGATATCCAACAGTGTAAGTACATTATCAGGCAGTGATGCAATCGCTTATGTGCGTCCGCAAGATATTGAGGTCTTACCGGCTAATGTTAATGTAGGTACACCGGCCAAAGTGGTGCGCTTACTGCGTTTAGGTTCCGGTATTCGGGTTGAATTTATTACCGAAAATACGGGGAAAAATGCCGTGGTAGAAGTAGATATGAACCGCGAACAGATTGCCCAACTTGGTTTGACAGTAGGAAAACAGGTGCGCCTCTGCCCGCAGCGTGCACATGTTTATCCGTCAGTCATTACGGCTGAACAAACCAAACCCCATACCGCGAAACAAGGAGAACGCGCCGCATGAATTTCCAGCAACTCAGGATCATCCGTGAAGCTGCCAGACGTAATTACAACCTGACTGAGGTCGCAAACTCACTGTTTACGTCACAGTCAGGTGTGAGTCGGCATATCAAAGATCTTGAGGAAGAGCTGGGCATTGAAATTTTCATTCGGCGTGGTAAAAGGCTGCTGGGGATGACCGACCCTGGGAAGGAGCTGCTAGTAATTGTCGAACGAATGCTGACCGATGCTGGAAATATCCGGCGTTTAGCATCATCGTATTCGGCAACGGACAGCGGTTATTTGCGGGTTGCCACCACCCATACACAGGCGCGGTTTTCATTACCGGGCGTGATAAAAGAGTTTCGGCCGCTGTTTCCCAAAGTACAGCTAGGAGTCAATCAGGCCAGCCCCGATGAGATAGTGTCATTGCTGCTCAGTGGTGAAGTTGATGTTGGTATTGCTAGTGAACGAATTAATGAGCACCCAGATTTGGTCTGCTTTGAATATTATCACTGGCATCATTCGGTTGTAGTGCCTAAAAACCATCCGTTGGTTCATACACCTATTCTAACTTATGAGCTGCTCTCAGCGTATCCGCTGATTACCTATTATCCGGGGTTAACCGGTCGTTCTCGTATCGATAGCGCTTTCCAAAAGGCTGGATTTACACCCGATGTTGTGTTGAGTGCGCAAGATGCTGATGTGATAAAAACATATGTAGAGCTGGATATGGGCGTGGGCATTATGGCCTCGATGGCGTTTGATGCACGCAAAGATACTGATTTGGTACAACTCAATGCTAGTCATCTTTTTGCACCGAATACCGCATGGTTGGCAGTAAGAAGGGCGCAATATCAGCGCGCTTATGTGCTGAGTTTTTTACAAATTTGTAATTCAAGTTTAAGCATCAGTGATATCAAAGAGGCTATCTGGAAAGAGCCGCAAGAGGAGCATGTTTTACAATTTGATATTTAACAGATATATACGTAAGACGTGAGATATGTAAAACCGAGGTCTATACAATAAAGTATTTAAGACAGATATATAATGTGTGTTATGTGGTTTGCTATTGTTCGCTTTCTCTAACATGCAACCGCTAAGTGTGAAACTTATCTGCCGTAATCGAAATCATGATTAGCATCAGTGCCCGTTATTAATACGGGCACTGATATCAGGTTAGAAGAGATAAATTACACATTATTGATTATAAGCATTCTCACCGTGCGTGGTCACATCCAGCCCGATACGCTCATCCTCTTCCGGCACACGTAAGCCAATAATCATATCAACCAGCTTGTAGCAGATAAGGGCAACAACGCCTGACCAAAGGATTGTGATCCCCACACCCAGTGCCTGAATCTTCACCTGTTCCCACATTGAGTAGACGGCTACGCTGTTGGTGACATAGTCCCATACGCCTGTTCCCCCCAAAGCCGGGTCAGCGAACACGCCGGTCAAAATTGCGCCCAGAATACCGCAAACACCGTGTACTCCGAAAACATCAAGGGCATCATCGGCACTGAGCCAGCGTTTAAGCATATGAACACCCCAGTAGCCCGCTAATCCGGCGAGTAGACCGATAGCTAATCCGCCGCCGATCCCGACAAAACCACAAGCCGGTGTAATGGCAACCAGCCCCGAAACAGCGCCAGACACTGCACCTAGCAGCGAAGGTTTGCCTTTAATCAGCCACTCAGCAAACAACCATGTGAGTGTGGCGGCAGACGCGGCACTCCATGTATTAACGAATGCCAGAGCTGCTGTACCGTTGGCTTCAAGGGCTGATCCAGCATTAAAGCCAAACCAACCAAACCAGAGTAGTGCAGCGCCAATCATGGTCATGGTTAGGCTGTGTGGTTTCATCGCCTCACGGCCAAATCCAACACGGCGGCCCACCATATAGGCCCCTACTAATCCTGCAACTGCGGCATTGATATGTACAACAGTGCCGCCAGCAAAATCAAGTGCGCCGTGGCGGAATAAGTAACCCGCTGTTTCGGTAGCAGCACTGGCCGCTTCTGCGCTGGTATATGCGTCAGGGCCAGCCCAATACCAAACCATATGTGCCATTGGCAGATACGATAAGCTAAACCAGATGACACAAAACAGCAGCACTGCAGAGAACTTCATCCGCTCGGCAAACGCACCGACAATCAAGCTACAGGTAATTGCTGCAAATGCCCCCTGAAAGATGACATAAACCAGTTCATGTACCCCGACACCTTTTGAGAAGGTGGCCGCAATTGAGTCTGGTGTCACACCTTTAAGCAGTACTTTATCGAATGACCCGATAATGGCATTGCCTTCGGTGAAGGCGATGGAGTAGCCGTAGACTATCCATAAAACAGAGATCAGAGCAAAGACAGTGAACACCTGCGCAAGCACGGAAAGCATATTTTTTGAACGTACTAACCCGCCGTAAAAGAGTGCCAATCCGGGAATTGACATCAAGATCACCAACGCACTACAGATCAGTAGCCATGTGTCGTCAGCCTTATTAATTGCTGGTGCGGGGGCAACACCTTCGGCATAGGCTGATGATAGAGTCAGTAGTAGGCCGAACAGGGCCGTAAAAACAGTGAATAAAGAGCGTGTCATGGCAGGCCTCTCTTCAGCATAGGGAATTTTTTTCACAATATAGCTCCTTGCATGATGTTGCTCCTTGAACGGTACAGCCTCTGAAACGGTATAACGTCTAAATGATATAAATGCCGTGCTGCATCCTGATAAGGGTGATCAATATCGGGTCTTACCGCGCTGTTACAGTGCAGAATCATCCGTTTCACCGGTTCTGATCCGAATTACCTGACTGAGCTCGCAGACAAAAATTTTGCCATCACCAATTTTTCCGGTGTAAGCCGATTTTTGTATCGCATCGATGACCTCTTCAAGTTGATCATCAGAAATTGCGATCTCAATTTTTACTTTGGGCAAAAAATTCACCACATACTCAGTACCGCGATAAAGCTCTGTATGACCCTTTTGACGGCCAAACCCTTTGACTTCACTGATTGTTAACCCTTGTACACCTAATTGTGAAAGTGCTTCTCGTACATCTTCGAGTTTGAAGGGTTTTATAATCACCGTAATAAGTTTCATAGTGTTCCTTTGATATACACAAGATAACCTGATTACGTTGATATACGCATAATACATGCCATAAATTAATAAATTGTTAAAAATAGTTTAATTTATTTTTGTGTTGAGCTCTACTGAGGGAGTATGAGGTATTGTGATGATGAGTCAAAAAGGAGTGGTGCAAAAGGCCCTGTAAAGAGTCAAAATCGCACTAGGCTAGTGCAGAAAAAGAGCTCACAGTGCACTATACAGTGCACTATATTGGTGCAACATCTCTTACAGTTGAACATTAGGCTAAATCAATAAAAAAGAGAGCACTTTCTGAGGATAAAAAAATACCAGCAAACAATATAACGTTTACTGGTATTTATTATGGTGGCTATTCTTAATGAACGTTATTTTTTAGTTTCTTGTACAGATGTTGTTGCAGGTTGAGCATCGGGGAATTTCATATCTTCATAGCGTACTAAACGGCTTTTAAATTTAATGCGATAACCTAACCACAATAAAATAACGAGTGGAATACCAATATAAGTGGCAGCTAAACTCTGTATATCAAGGTGAGTAGATGTAAAAGCCTGATAGTCTTGGCCAAAAGTCACAAATAAGCACAGTGCTAGGGCAAATAATGGCCCAAAAGGGAATAATTTTGCACGGTAAGGCAGTTCATCAAGTGAGTGGCCTTGTGCCAGAAAACCTTTACGGAAACGGTAATGGCAAAGAGAAATACCCAGCCATGCAATAAAACCACTCATACCTGAGATATTTAATAGCCACAGATACACGGTTTTATCACCAAACAGTGAGCTTAAAAAGCATAACGCTGCAATTGCTGTGGTGGCATACAGGGCATTGCGGGGCACACCAGAAGGTGTGAGTTTACCGAAAAATTTCGGTGCCATACCACTTAAAGCCATGTTGTAAAGCATGCGCGTTGAAGCATACATGCCTGAGTTACCCGCAGATAAAATTGCTGTTAAAATAACCGCATTCATAACACTTGCTGCAAAAGCTAAACCCGCATTTTGGAAAACAAGTGTAAATGGGCTCACTCCTACATCTTGCACATTATTTTGCAGCAGAGCAGGGTTTGTATAAGGAATAAGACAACCAATCAGAAAAATAGCAAGCACATAAAAGAGTAAGATTCGCCAAAAAATCTGTTTAATAGCACGGGGAATATTACGGCTCGGATTATCTGATTCACCGGCGGCTACACCAACAAGTTCAGTGCCTTGGAATGAGAATCCAGCAATCATTGCTACACCAATAATGGCAGGGATACCGCCTGCAAAAGGTGCATCGCCCATAGTAAAAGTTGACCATCCTGCATGAATATTGGCGGTATCGTTAATGATCCCAAAAATCATCATCACGCCGACAATGATAAAAATCAGTACAGTGATCACTTTAACCATTGAGAACCAATATTCACCCTCTCCAAATCCTTTTACGGAAAAGAAGTTCAGCGCAAAAATAATGGCTAAAAAGAGCCCACTCCATACGGTTCCGGGAATACTTGGAAACCAGTAAGCCATTACGATAGAAGAGGCTGTTAATTCAACGGCAATCGTAATTGCCCAGTTGTACCAATAGTTCCAACCTAATGCAAAACCCACAGCCGGAGAGACAAACGCATTACCGTACGTCGAAAACGAACCAGAAACCGGCATATAAGCGGCCATCTCACCTAAGCTGGTCATCACAAAATAGACCATCAGACCTATAACGGCATAAGCAACCAGTGCACCGCCAGGGCCTGCTTGGGCAACTGTTGCGCCTGAGGCAACAAATAATCCAGTGCCAATAGCCCCACCGATAGCGATCATCGTTAAGTGGCGTGCTTTTAATTCACGTTTTAGCCCTGGAGCCGGTTCTTCTTTGGTTTCATTAACGTCGTGCATGGCTTATGGGCACTCCTCTTAAACAGCGTAATTACAATTGGAAAGATGCATATAAAACGGATTTGTGATGTTCAACACAAGTATTAATTATCGTAATTAATCTTAGCAGAATATGGAGCTATTTTTTTGTGTGATTTTTACTATTATCGTTTTGATTTTTAACATTATTTCTAATGCAACAAAAGCGTAACTTAATGTGTCAGTTAGAGGTGATTAAATAGCAATTAAGTCGATTTTTTTACTTGACATATTGACTATTTATTCTAGAAGAGATTTAGCTAAATGGCATAATAAGATAAATATCTCTTTTGATTATGTGTTAAATCTCTTCAGTTGCTTCTTTTTTCATCCCTTTTATATGAATTTCTTGATGTAGAATAGATGCATTTTGCTGTGGGAAAATGTATAGGTCTGTTATTCTATTCTTTTATTCGATTGCTCTTTTTTTACTCGTTTTAGGACGCTATGGCCTCGATGTTGTGTGTATCTTCTCGTATTAACAGAGCTGCATTGCTCTCTGTATTATTGGTTTTTTCCCTTTTCTTTGGTCATTCAGTTATCGCTGCACCGAGTATCGGTGGGGGTTCATTTGAGTTACCGCAAACAGAAGAGCTACAAGTTCAGTTAGATGGGTTGGCAAAAAAGGATAAATTATCGCCAACTCAAACAACACAAAAGGGTGATCTTGAGCAAACGATTGGCTTTCTTGATACAATTGATAAAGAGAAAAGCAAGATTCGTGAAATTCAACAGCAGTATGATAAAGCACCTGCACTGTTACGTCAGTTGCAAGATCAAGCGAATACGCTGCGTAATGGTTTAGATAAAACCAGCCTAGACAAAGAGTTTAAGCAGTTGAGTTTAGCTGAGTTAGAGAAAAAACTCAGTGATACACAAGCGAATACACAAAAAACACAAGAGCAGCTTTCGGCAGTAAGTAGCCAACTGATCTCAATGCAAACACTGCCTGAGCGTGCACAAGCGGCAATGAGTAAAGCTTATGTACGTATTCAAGATATTCGCAATATCCTAAATGGGGTATCAGCTGATCAAGATAGTTTAACAGCAGAGCACAAGCAGTTGTTAAATACAGAGATTGTTTTATTAAATACACAAATTGAACGTCGACAAAAAGAGTTAGACAGTAATACAACTCTGCAAGACATCGCTCAAAAACAACGTGATATTTTTACTGCACAATTGAATCAATATGAGCAGTTATCACAATTGTTGCAGCAACAAATTAACCAAAATAACCTGACACAGTCAGAAAAAATGGTGACTGATGTCAGTGGTTCAGAGCATGCCTCAGAACAGGATTTAAACCCGCTCGTCGTTAAAGAGCTTAATAAGAATCATCAGATAAGCCAGAATTTGATTAATGCAACACAACAAGTAAATACTATGGTGCAAGAGAACACCAAGGTAAAAAACTGGCTTGATAGCGTGACACAAACTGAGCGTAACCTAAATGAGCAGATCTCCGTATTAAAAGGTAGTTTGTTATTATCGCGTATTTTGTATCAACAGCGCCAAATGTTGCCTGATGCAAATTTGGCCCGCAATCTAGAAGAACGTATTGCTGATTTACGTTTAGAGCAATTTGAGGTAAATCGTCAGCGCGATGAGTTGTATCAACCTAATCAATATATTGATCAACTTGCAACTCAAAATGGCAATACACCACTATCAGAACCTGTACGTAAAGCGTTAATGCAAGTTCTAGATGCGCGTAAAGAGTTATTAGATCAATTTAATAAGCAGTTGGGCAACCAACTTAATATGTCGATTAATTTACAACTTAATCAACAGCAATTACAGCGTGTTAATAGCAGTCTTCAAAATACATTACAGCAACAAATCTTTTGGGTTACAAGTAATAAACCGCTGGATTTAGCATGGGTTTGGGGTTTGCCTGCAGCCATGTTTTATCAAACACAAGAGATTATTAGTGATATTCACCTTACCAATTGGGTCGGACAAGAGCTCAAACTTCTGTTTGTTATTATTCCATTGTTAATGTTGGCCAGTTTAATTATTTGGCGACGTAAAGATCTGACAAAGCATTTACAATCAATAGAGTCTGATATTGGTCAATTGCGCCGTGATTCGCAGTTGCACACACTAAAAGCTCTTTTGCTTACCATGCTGCAAATATTACCGGGCACACTCCTTGTAATCAGTTTCGGTATGTTATTTATTTTTAGTAATTTAAGTAGCCCAATTATCATTTGGCATTTGACTTTGCGTTTTGCATTGGCTTATCAGGCGTTTGGTATGTTGGCGAAGGTGTTACAACCGGGTGGTATTGCCGAAACACACTTCAACCGTAAAGAGTCTGACATCAACCATTTCCGCCGCTCATTGCACTATATTGCGATGGCGGTTGTACCATTAATTTTAGTTTCTACGATAGGGGAGCTTGACCCTTCGAGTTTAGCTGATGATGCAATTGGGCAAGTTATTACTATTTCAATGCTCATTGTGATGGTGTTTTTGATTTACCCTATTTCTCGTTCTCGTATTGATGAGAATGGAAATAGTTTGCTACGTTTGTTTGTCATGTTCGCTATCATGCTTGCACCTGTGGCACTTATTGCATTAGTTGTGCTTGGTTACTATTACACTTCGCTTAAGCTCACTGCCAAGCTTATTGATAGTTTCTATTTAGTCATGCTCTGGTGGGTTATCCATGAAACCGCGTTACGTGGTTTGGCCGTAGCTGCTCGTCGTTTAGCCTATCGTCGTGCAATGGCTCGTCGTCAGCAAAAAGCGCATGAAAACGCAGAAGGTGGGGAAATTATTGATGAACAGCCTATGGCTCTGGAGCAAATTAACCAGCAGTCATTGCGTTTATCTAACATGTTACTGTTTTTGGTATTCTTAGGAGCATTTTACTGGCTTTGGTCTGATTTAGTTACGGTAATTTCTTATCTTGATAGTATTACGTTGTGGGTTAGTACTAACGCAACAGATAATATTACTCATGCAGTGACGTTACGTGATCTACTCATGGCTATTGTGTTTGCTGTAGTCGCTTATGTGCTTACACGCAACTTGCCTGGTTTGCTCGAAGTTTTAGTGTTATCAAAACTCCAACTGGGGCAGGGGGCATCGTATGCAATTACAACGATGCTTTCATACGTAATTACCGCGCTTGGTGTTATGCTTTCACTTTCAGCCGTAGGTATGTCGTGGGATAAATTGCAGTGGATTGCAACAGGTCTCTCTGTTGGCCTGGGTTTTGGTTTGCAAGAGATCTTTGCAAACTTTGTCGCGGGTTTGATTTTGCTATTTGAACGCCCGATTCGTATTGGTGATACCATTACAATTGGTAATTTTACCGGTACAGTCAGTAAAATTCGTATTCGTGCTACAACAGTAACTGATTTTGACCGTAAAGAGGTCATTATCCCGAACAAAAACTTCGTGGTTGAGCGGTTACAAAACTGGTCATTAACTGACACTGTCACCCGCGTATTAATTCGCGTGGGTGTAGCATATGGTTCTGATTTAGAACTTACTCGTAAGTTGTTATTACAGGCAGCATATGAGAATGATCGAGTAATGCAAGATCCTGAACCACTTGTGTTTTTCTTAACTTTTGGTGCAAGTACATTAGATCATGAGTTGCGTGTTTATGTTCGTGAATTGCGAGATCGTAGCTTTACTGTTGATGAATTGAATCGCCGTATTGACCAACTTTTCCGTGATAACAACATTGAAATTGCGTTTAATCAGATGGATATTTATGTTAAAAACCTAAATAAGCCAACGGAAGAAGAAGTAAAGGTACACTCAACAACACAAGTATTTCCACCTAAATTAGCTGAATAAGTGTTAGGGTAAAAAAAAGGGGGCGAAATCAATAAAGATTTCGCCCCTTATGTTTTTTCGCTAAGAATATTGATCAATATGGCTGCAAATTATAGCATTATGGTTGTACTACGGGTTCTGCGTCTACAGGTGGTAGAGTCGTTATTTGTGTAGCACATTTATACTGCATATCTTGTTTTACAATCTCAAGTGCACTTAGTGCAATTTGAGGTGAAACATTATTAATTTCCAGCAAATAGATAAGATCAACAGCTAGTTTTATTTCAGGTGATGCTTGTTCAAGGCTCATCATACTTCCTATTTTGGATAAACTTTAATCATTTTTATAGAGTGTACACTGATTAAGTTGTTGAGCCTTTACGGTTTAGCTTTTAATTTTTCGATAGACAAAAAGTACAATTAAAGAGCCAATAATTGAGAAAATTAGGCTTTTAATGTTAAAGCCGGTAATAGTGGCAATACCCAGTAACTGACTAACATATCCACCAATTACTGCACCTACAATACCTAAGATAACAGTAACAATAAAACCGCCTTCATCATTTCCTGGCATAATCCATTTTGCCAACACACCAACGACTAAGCCTAGAATAATCCAAGAAAAAATACCCATTTTATTTGCCTCATAAAAGAAAGAGTTACCCTAATAAGTATAGTGTCTCTGCATTGATAGCAAGCATAATATTGATAAAATTCTTGTCTATTGCTGAAATAAGCGTAGGGTAACAAGCAACGTAGTGTAGGAAATTTTTAACGCGGTAAGCGACTATCTTGCTGCTCTATACGGCGTTCTATTTTTTGTAATGCAGATTTACAACGTTGTAATCGTCCTTCATAAGCAGCAATTTCTTGCTGTAATGTTCGTTGTTGTGCAAGTGTTTCGCAGCGATTTAAATTTGACTCTTTAATACGAATCATCTCCGTTAAACGGCGTTCATATTCTTGATGTTTGGTAAACTCATCATATACCTCTGCATAGTTTTTACGGTTGTGTGCAGGTTTTGTATGCACACGTTCTTGCTGGCGAAGGGTTTGTGTAGAGATCTCACGCTGCAATGCAGTAAATTGTGCAGTTACAATGTCAGCTAAAAATGCTACTTGTGCAGCAGTTTTAGCATGATCAAGTTGATCAAGGTTAACGGCAAGCTCCTTTACGCAGTCAGTTAAACGTGGGCTGTAGCATTTAAATAACGTTTGAGCAAAACGTGGGGCATTAGGTAGCGTTTTATCTGCGGTAATGGCTAACTCTTCAAGCTGTGTTAGTGCTTGTCTAAAACGTGCGGTAATTGACATACTTTACCCGATTAATATTCTACATGGCGGTGAAAAGGGGGCAGCGCATCAAGCAGCGCTTTTCCATAACGGCGGGTAATCACACGCCTATCAAGCAGTACAACCCGCCCCTGATCATCTTCAGTTCGGATCAACCGCCCAACAGACTGTATCAACTTGCGGCTTGCTTCTGGTACGGTAATTTGCAAAAACGGGTTGCCCCCTTTGTGCGTAATATATTCAGCATAAGCTTGCTCTAAAGGGGATGTAGGCACTGCAAAAGGCAATTTAGTAATAATTAAGTTAGTGAGATAATCACCAGGTAAATCAAGCCCTTCAGAAAAACTGCCTGTTCCCAGTAAAATGCTAGTTTTTTTTCCATCACACTGCATTTTATGTAGAGTCAGCAGCGCATCACGCGAAGCCTCACCTTGAACCAGCAGACTAAACCCCTGTGCTCGCAGACCTTCTGCCACTCGATTCATCTGCCAATATGAAGCAAATAAAATTAAACTGGCTTGCTGATTAGCCAGATAGGTCGGTAATTCAGTGATCAGTGTATCAGTATACTGATCATCAGCAGGGTCTATTTTTAGATTAGGGATCAGAAGCACACTGTTGTTCTTGTAATCAAATGGTGATTGCAAGCTTAGGTGTGCTATTTCATGGGCTTTGCCAAGACCAGCTTGCCGACAAAAATAGTCAAATTTTCCTAATGCACGTAATGTAGCTGAACACAGCACCGCACCTGCACACCGGCTCCAAAGTAAGACATCTAATTTACCACCACTTTCGAGTGGGGATACTGCCACAATCATATCGTGTGATTCAGCATCTATAGCTATCCAGCGAGCAAATGGTGCATCAGCAGGGTGATCCTCTTTGCTCATTCCTGTCCAACAGCGGTCAAGCTGTGTCATGCGCTCAATATATGGCGAGAACTCAGCCAACAAAGGCTCAACACGAGGGCTTAATGAGGCATCATTGCGTACCAGTTCAGCCGCTTGATCGAGCAAAATCCCCAGTGTTTGATTTGCTTTTTTGCACTGTATTTTTAAATCACTAAAGAGTGGTTGCAACCCTTCTGGCACTTCACCTAAAGGAAAACGCCAAATACCTTCAGCATTAAACTGGCTTTCTGCTTGTTCAATAATCTGCATTAACTGCCGTAATGCAGGGATTATCTCTATAAGAGCTGAACGTAGGCGATTTACCAACTCTTGTGCCCGCGCAGTGGTCAGAATAGTCAGTAACTTACCAACATGTTGATTGAGTTTTTCAACCCAGCTTCCGCTTTGGCGTACTGGCAGGTGTACAGCAAAAAACTCACGAGCGACATCAGGCAGATGGTGTGCTTCATCAATAACAAATAGAGTATTTTCAGTATCAGGTAAAATTACACCGCCTCCAAGATCTAAATCGGCCATCAACAAACTGTGGTTGGTCACAATCACATCATGGGTGAGTAAATCAGAGCGTGCGCGCTGAAAGGGGCATTGGCGATGCTGTGAAAGTGATGCATTACAGTGATGCCGTTCCGAAACGACTTGTTGCCAAAGCTGATCTGGCACGGGTGTAGGCCAACTATCACGATCACCACTCCACGACCCATCTTGTAGGGCAATGTTCATTTGGCTGATGATCGCCAGATCTTCTGCTTGTGGTGGGTTTTCCCACAATGCTAGTTGCCCGTCGTCTGCCACGCTGTGCGCTACCTTATGTGCGCAACAATACCGACCTCGACCTTTTGCTAAAGTGTAATGAAACGGTAACTTACTGTATGTAGCATAAAAGGGTAAATCTTTGTGAATTAATTGTTCTTGTAGTGCAACAGTGGCTGTAGAGATAACCAATTTTTTATTATTTGCTTGTGCGTAGGGAATGGCTGAAACCAGATAAGCCAGAGATTTACCAATTCCTGTGGCAGCTTCTGCAACTAAAATTCGCGGTTTTGGTGCATGTTCACCTGCCAGTGTTTTTGCAATTTCAGCAATTAATTTAAGTTGCCCATGGCGTGGTTTAAAGCCAGGTAATGCATCTGAAAGTGCTCGGTACACATTACGAATCGTTGTTTTGGTTTCTGAATTTAGCATTAAGACACTCCGTTACTCGTGGTGCAATTCTACCAAAAAGTGAGATGCATCACGCTAATTAAAGTAGGCGGCTTGTTGCATACGGATAAATTTTTGGGAATAGCTCTACTTTTGAATGAATATGTGAAGCATCTCACGATTGATTCACCTGTGCTATTAATGGGCTATTTTACGGTTTAAAAAATGAATAAGTAGCATATAAAATTGATTGTAACGGCATTTTTCAAGGTTAAAATCTGATTTATGCTGTTTTTTATGAATATATAGTGAATAATTTTGCATTAAAGATTTCTGATTAAGTTCAAAAAAAAAGGATTTTTTGTGTGAAAAATGGAGTTATTTAAGTGCTGTTATTATCTTATCTGCATGAAAAATAATGGGAATTTGTTGTTTTTTGCCAGTGTTTGACATGAAAAATCCTTTCTGTCAGCATTAGCCGCGAATCAACATAAAGTTGCTTGTTTAGCCTTAGAGTAAGCGACAGGGAAACTTTAGCGACGGTAAAAAATACCGCATTTAGATATAAAAACTAACCAAAGAAAAGGCAGTGGATTAAATATTATGAAAAAGACGATTTTAGCATTAGCAGTACCTGCTCTGTTGGCTGCTGGCGTAACAAACGCAGCAACGGTATATAAAAATGACGATACCTCAATTGACCTGAAAGGTTCTATTCGCCTGTTGGCTGAAGAGGGAAGTCATCGTGATGCCAATCTTGGTGATGATGGTTCGCGTATTGGTTTGGGTATCAATCACAATTTGGGTAATGGCCTGAGTGGGATTGGCTATATCGAAATGGGTTACGATACTCAAAAACAAGAGAGCTCAGGTGATTCGCCAATTAAAAACCGTTTAGCATATGCGGGTCTGTCTTTAGATGGTGTTGGTACACTGACTGCTGGCCGTATTACGGCACCGTTTGATGATGTTGCACTGTCTGACTACACCTATACCTACGGTGGTGTTATGGACTTTGGTAAAATCGCATCAAGTAAAGACGGTGGTCCGTTTGGCCATAAAAATACGTTCTTTGCACGTACCTCTAACTCTGTGAAAGTAGAGTCTGCGGAATTTAATGGCTTTAAAGCTGCGGGTTCTTATACCATGCAGACGGGTGAAGCCTATAACCATATTGATAGTGCATATACCTTGGCTGCATTTTACACTTCTGATTTTGGTCTGACATTTAACGCAGGTTATGGCCATGGTAAGTCAAACGGTGGCAAAGACTTAATCGGTGTATTACAGAATGCAGCTGATGCAGATATTTGGGGTATTGGTACTCAGTACGAAATTAATGATTTTACTATCGGATTGGATTATGGTCAGGCTAAACTAGACTATAACTCTACAAAGGCAACTGCTAAATCTGACCTGCTTGGTGTGGGTGTGAAATACCAAATTATTGAACAATCTAAAGTGTATGCAGGTTACTTTGGCCGTGATTACACCGACTATGCTGATTTGAATCGCCATGATCAATATGTTCTTGGTGTTGACTATGCTTACTCTAAGAACGTTGTGACTTTCTTAGAATATGCACATGATGACTATAAATACGTTAAGCCAACCGACGAAATAAAGAACGAAGATCGTATCGGTCTGGGTTTCCGCGTTTACTTCTAATGTAGCGTTGTACTTAGTATGTTAAAAAGCCGGTATTTATACCGGCTTTTTTATTGTGTACGAAAAGTTATTATTTGCAATATCCTTACTGTTTGTCAGTTGTTGTAATTTTCTTTTTGGCATTAAATAGGCAAGTAGTATATGTGTCTGTTATGTCGATATTTATTTAGCACCGTAAGTTAAGTCATCGTGATGAGATAAACCAATGAGGAGCACACATGGACAGTGATTTTAAAGATCCACTAAATATAGGATGTATCCTACTGTTTTTACTGGTTTTTTGTATTCCGTTATTGCCCGCATGGTTTGGTTGGTTACACGTATTCACGCTACACCCTTAATGATTTATCAGCAGGAAAAGAAATTTTTAGTATCTTGTCATTGATACTGAACAATATGGCGGCATGATGAATATCCTCAAGCTCAGGGTGTAAATATAGGTGAGGATATATGCGTTGGTTTTATATAGCCACGGGGTGTTTGGCTGTGATATTGGGTGTTATTGGGGTTATTTTACCCTTATTGCCGACAACCCCTTTTTTATTATTAGCACTTGCTTGTTTTGCGCGCTCTTCGCCACGTTGCCATGATTGGTTAATGTACCGTTCGCCGTTTGCCGTGTTATTGCAACAGTGGCAACACAATAGAACGATTCCTAAAGCAGCTAAATTACGCGCAATCTGTTTTGTTTTATGCAGTTTTGCTGTATCGATAGGGTTTGTATCACTGAATGTGGTTAAAATAATTCTTGTGTTGTTGTGCATGGTTATTTTGTATTTACTTTGGCGGATACCAGTCGGTATGCCAAAGTAAAGTATATAGCGAGCCATGTTACTCATGAACAAATGTAAAGATAACGATAAAAATAGCGAAGTCAAACGGGTAAAATAATACAGAGACAGGTAAAAAAGACATAAACCGAAAAGAGACGCTTACTCAACATTGCGCCTCTTTTCGGTTTAGTTTAGTTATGCTGAGTGTTCTTGTGTCATTCGGTAGAGTAATGGTGCTGTTGCAATCATCAATACAGCAATGACAGCTGTCGCAATACCAATTTGTAAAAAGACATGACCATAAATATTCAGTGAAACTAACGGATCTTTTACGTCACCGGGTGTTGCCGTTAAACTAGCAACATACCCTGCAATAACAGATGCGCCGGCAGACGTTAAGAACCATGCTCCCATGATAAAACCCATCAAGCGTTGAGGTACAAGCTGAGCAACCATGGCAAGGCCTAACCCTGAAATTAGCAGCTCCCCCACACTTTGCAGGAAATAACTTAAAATCAGCCAGTTAGCTGAAACTAACCCTGCTGCGTTAGCATAGCGGGTGCTGAGATATAAAATTAAAAATGCCCCAGAGCAGAGCACCATGCCGATGGCAAATTTATGCGGCATCGGCAGTTTATCACCCATACGGTGATAAATAATCGCCAAAATAGGGCTGGCAACCATAATCCAGAATGGGTTAAGTGACTGAAACTGTTCTGGTTCAACTGGAATACCAAACAAGCTATGCACTGTGTTATGGATAGCAAAGAAATTGAGCGAGAGTGGCATTTGGCTATATAGCACAAAGAAAATAACAGCTTCTAGCATCAGCACAAAAGCAACAATCATTTTACGGCGCGCAGTATTTTTCAGTGCAAAGGTTTCACGGATAAAGATAAATACAATTCCCATTGAGACCAATGCCAGCGCAATATGGGCAATTAAAATATGTTCTAAAACCCAGCTGGATACTAATGAGGCAACAACAGTACCTATTACGACGAGTAAAAGATTACGACGATCAATAGGCTTGAAATCAGGTTTCGAACCATACTCTTTGACCCAGCCTTTCATCATCAAAAAGTTGATGATAGTAATTAATAACCCTAGCACACTCAGTGAAAAGGCGACGTTCCAGCCATAACGGTTGGCTAAATACGGTGTCGCCAGCATAGAGATAAATGAGCCGATATTAATCGACATATAATAGAGCGTAAATGCGCCATCAAGTCGAGGATCATCTTTGTCATAGCATTTAGAGAGCAGGGAAGAGGGGTTTGCTTTAAATAACCCATTACCCACAGCAATGGTTCCCATACCGAGGTAAATCCACGTAATGTGGGTGGTTGAAAAAGCAATCATGGCGTAACCCACCACGAGTGTAATAGCGCCTAAAATAATCAGGCGTTTTGTTCCAAGAACTTTATCTCCTAACCAACCACCAACAGCAACCAATCCATAAACCAGTGCAATAAAAGAGGAAAACAGTGCAAATGAGTGGGTTTCAGGTAGTTTTAACTCTTGAACCAAGTAAACAGCAAGAATGCCCTGTAGCCCGTAAAAACCGAAACGCTCCCACAATTCGACCGAAAAGATGAGATAAAATGATTTGGGTTGTTTGAGTGATTCAGTGATCGACACGTTAACCTCTGTATGAATTATTGTGCTGGCAAGATGCGTAATTTTTTTAGACACTCTCGTTTACACGCATGTGAGGTAAATCACAAGGTTTTGCAAAATCATGTTACAAAACAGCCGGGGCGGAAAGTTAATTGAGTTTTCACATTGGGTGATTTATTGATTTTTATATAGTTACGTTTTTTTTAAGTTTATTTAATGTAATTAAAGCGTGGCTGGCCTGCGTGAGATATGAGCATTGAGTTTAAGATTTACTTTAAGGCGTTGCATTTCACGTCAGCTTTGACTAAATTCTGCACTTTTGAGATTTTCCTCTGTGCAATAGGCAGAATAAGCGTAGTTCTTTTTTGTTGTATAGTAATAGAAACCTGAAAATATACTGGCATAAAAAGAGTATGCTTAACGTTGCCGATATTGTTGCCAGATTACCTTTGTACTGCGGACGACACGAAATGATGACTGAACAAGCACGCCAACTGGTTAAAGAGAGCATTAAAACAATTGTAGATTATCCAAAGCAGGGCATTTTGTTCCGCGATGTGACCAGTTTGCTGGAAGTACCCGAAGCGTTTGCTGCAAGCATACGTTTACTTGTTGAGCATTACCGCGATCAAGGTTTTACTAAAGTGGTTGGCACAGAAGCACGCGGTTTTTTCTTTGGTACACCAGTCGCCTTAGCTCTTGGTGTTGGTTTTGTGCCTGTACGTAAGCCTGGTAAATTGCCGCGTGAAGTTATCGCAGAGAGCTATGCGTTAGAGTATGGTACAGATACATTAGAGATGCATATTGATGCGATTGTTCCAGGTGACAAAGTGTTGGTGATTGATGATCTACTTGCAACCGGTGGAACTATTGATGCTACTGCAAAATTGATCCGTCGCTTAGGTGGTGAAGTGACTGACGCAGCATTTATTATTAATCTACCAGATTTAGGTGGTCAGCAACGTTTAGAGAATATGGGGATTAAAACGTTTAATTTGGTTGATTTTGCTGGCCACTAATATTTATGCGTTAAAAAATGCTGCATATCCTATTGATTAAATCATAAAGTAACACTATGTAATAAAATGGTATGCAGCCTAATATCTTCAATATTGTATTTTGATGGATGCGGGTGAGTTTTTTAACCCGCGTTTTATCTAAAATCAGATCTTCAAGTCTATATTGTTTTTTGTGCTTTTTTCTCTATATCTACAGCCTGATTTTCAGTGTAATTATGTCAGATATTGGCTGACTTCTGTGAACTCCGTGGCTGCTATGCTATTATTGGCCTCCGTTTCCCTGTATTCCGGTTCCGATGAGTTATCAGGTTTTAGCCCGTAAGTGGCGTCCCCACACCTTTAATGCCGTTGTGGGTCAGGAGCACGTATTAACAGCCTTAGCGAATGGTTTATCGCTTGGGCGTTTACACCATGCCTATCTGTTTTCTGGTACGCGCGGGGTAGGTAAAACTACTATTGCCCGCCTGTTTGCCAAAGGGCTAAACTGTGAAACCGGCGTTACTGCAACGCCTTGTGGTGTTTGTGATACTTGCCGTGAGATTGATGAAGGCCGATTTGTTGATTTATTAGAAATTGATGCGGCATCACGGACCAAAATTGAAGATACGCGGGAATTACTCGATAATGTGCAATACACGCCGGTACGTGGGCGCTTTAAAGTTTATCTGATCGATGAAGTGCATATGTTATCGCGCCACAGCTTTAATGCGCTGCTTAAAACGCTTGAAGAACCACCTTCATATGTAAAGTTTTTGTTGGCGACAACGGACCCACAAAAACTACCAGTGACTATTTTGTCGCGTTGTTTGCAATTTCATCTTAAAGCGTTGGATGTTGATCAGATTCGTGGCCAGCTTGAGCATATTCTAAAAGCAGAAGCTATTCCGTTTGAGATGCGTGCACTTTCGCAACTGGCACGGGCTGCTGAAGGCAGTATGCGTGATGCATTAAGCTTAACAGATCAAGCTATTGCTATGAGCAGTGGGCAGGTGACGATTGACGGTGTCAATCAGATGTTGGGTTCATTAGATGCTGACCAGCCACTAGCCCTAATTGAAGCTCTGCATCAAGCAGATGGCCAGCAAATTATGCTGCTGTTACAACAGGCTGCTGAGCGCGGCACTGATTGGGAAGCTTTATTAGTAGCAACCAATGCTATTTTACACCAAGTTGCCATGGCGCAAATGTTACCAGGCACAATCGATGATACTGAACCACACGCAGTACGTTTACACTCACTTGCCCACACTCTTGCTCCGCAAGATATACAGTTGTACTACCAAACATTACTGATAGGGCGCAAAGAGTTGCTACTTGCACCTGATCGTCGAAGTGGTGTTGAAATGACATTTTTACGTGCACTGGCATTTCATCCTACGCACACTATTATGCAACAAAATGTTGGTATACCATTTAGTGCTATGGCAGTGGCGAGTGAGCCACAACCCTCTGTTTTAGCAAAAATGCCTGTTACACGAGCAGACGTTAGCATAAATCACACACCACATCAGGTAATATCAGTTGCATCGAGTCAAGATACAGCAGCACATGCTCCAACCCAGATCATCTCTTCAGATGTACCTCAATCTGCAGCTCCTCAGCCCCCTATAGATACGAACATGAGAGCTCAAGAGCCGTCTTTGGAGGATACTGCATTATCTATAAACTCACGGGTTGATACTGAGTCGACGGTTAAATTGACAAATTTTGTCAACAATGCAGAGCGATTAAATGAGCATGTAGAGACTAATGTGACATTTGAGCCTTCGTTGCACTCATTAGATTCTGCAGTTGATACGGTATCTGTGTCTGTTGCAATGCAGGCGTTGCAGGCCCGTGAGCAATTGCGTTCTCAGCGTCAACGTACAGAAAGTAGTGTTCGGAGTGAGGCTGGAGGTTTAGCAAAAAAAGTTGAGCCGGTTGTAGCAGCAACGCTGCGGCCGGCAAAGAGTAAGTCTTCACCGTTAGAGCGTCTGGCACTGGCGGGTGAGCAACGTGCCCAGCAATCTGATCAGAGGCAGGCTGCCCCTACTCAGGCACCACCTGTACTAGCGAAAAAGAAAAAAGAAGCTTACCGCTGGACAGCACAAAACCCTGAGCTGGAAACCAATGATGTAGTAACCCCCGATCAGTTGCGCAGCTCACTTGAGCATGAGAAAACGCCTGAAATGGCGTTAAAGCTGGCAAAAGAGGCGAGCGAGCGCGACCCTTGGTCGGCGCAAATAGAAACACTTGGTGTGGCTAAATTAGTGGAACAACTAGCGTTAAATGCCGTCAAAGAGGAGTTAAGTGCTGGGCAAATCCGTCTATTATTGCGCTCTTCACAGCGGCATCTGAACTCTGAAAGGGCAAAAGAGCAGTTAACCGAGGCGCTGAGTCAGCAAACCGGTTTGTCTATTGCACTTGAAATTGTAGAAAGTGATGATAAAACGCAGCTTACGCCATTAGAGATCAGACAAATGATCTATGATGAAAAGCTGGCTCAAGCGCGGCAGTCATTGCAGGGGGATGCCCATATCCTGCAGTTACAGCGTCTTTTTGCAGCCAGTGTAGATGAGAGTAGTATTCGGCCACTGTAGTGCTGTATCCCCCATTTACGGTTTGAAGTTTGCCGTGTAAATGTTGAATAATGGGTGGGATAAGCTATTTTGTGCGGTATGTGCACAGTAAATAAGAATTTTATAGGAAAGCATACGATAAAAAGGCTTTTCTTATAGCATTAACTTGAATCAAATAGTCTGTATGCCGATATCGGCTCAACCTAAAAGAAAAGAGAGTGCACTATGTTTGGTGGTGGAAAAGGTGGTCTTGGTAACCTGATGAAGCAAGCCCAGCAAATGCAAGATCGTATGCAGAAAATGCAAGAAGAGATCGCGCAACTGGAAGTTACCGGTGAGTCAGGGGCAGGTTTAGTTAAAGTGACCATCAATGGTGCGCACAACTGTCGTCGTATCGACATTGATAGCAGCCTAATGGAAGATGATAAAGAGATGCTGGAAGATTTAATCGCTGCAGCATTTAATGATGCAGCTCGCCGTATTGAAGAGACTCAGAAAGAGAGAATGGCACAAGTGGCTGGCGGTATGCAGTTACCGCCAGGTTTTAAAATGCCATTCTAAACATGTTTTGCCTGTTAACGTATTTTAGTCAGTGTGATGTGAATGCTGACTATTTACGATAATTGTTACGGTAAGCACAGGTAACACAGTTAACCTCAACGCCCTGATCACAGGGCGTTGCTAATATAGGTTTATACATGGCAAATTCGAGCCCTCTTTTAGATGCCTTAATGGATGCACTGCGTTGTTTACCCGGTGTCGGGCCAAAATCAGCACAACGTATGGCATTTCAGTTGCTACAACGGGATCGCAGCGGTGGTATGCGCCTATCACAAGCCTTATCACGTGCGATGTCAGAGATAGGGCATTGCCATGACTGCCGCACGTTTACCGAAGAGGATGTGTGTGCTATTTGCAGTAACCCTCGGCGGCATAAAAGTGGCCAGATTTGCGTCGTTGAAAGCCCTGCCGATATCCACGCTATTGAGCAGACTGGGCAATACTCAGGCCGCTATTTTGTACTGATGGGGCATTTGTCGCCGTTAGACGGTATCGGGCCGGATGATATTGGGCTTGATCGGTTAGAAGAGCGTTTGCGTACTGAAACAATCAATGAAGTGATTTTAGCCACTAACCCAACCGTAGAAGGTGATGCCACCGCAAACTTCATTGCCGAAATTTGTGCTATGCACAATGTCATGGCGAGCCGAATTGCTCATGGTGTACCGGTAGGCGGAGAGTTAGAAATGGTTGATGGTACAACGCTTTCTCACTCATTAGCCGGTCGTCACCCCTTCAAATATTAAACGTTGCGATTGTAGCTAAATGCCATAAATATGCACAGGTTGGGCAAAATTTCATCAGGGAAGCTAAAAGCTTCCTTTTTTTGCACTTGAAAACAGTTTGTGTGCCCCCATCTATTTGAATATCACCTTTATTTTGCTATCTGTTGATACGAGGATTTGCACAATGACCCAAAATACAACTCAGGATTCTTCCCTTAAAGCACAGGAAACCCGTGGTTTTCAGTCTGAAGTTAAGCAACTGCTGCAGTTGATGATCCACTCACTGTATTCTAATAAAGAAATTTTCTTACGTGAGCTGATCTCAAACGCCTCTGATGCGGCGGATAAACTGCGTTTTCGTGCGCTATCACAGCCTGATCTGTATGAAGGCAACGGTGAGCTATGTGTTCGCCTTTCAGTAGATAAAGAGGCAGGCACGATTACCATCAGTGATAACGGTATTGGTATGACCCGTACCGATGTGATTGATCACTTAGGCACTATTGCAAAATCAGGCACTAAAGCATTTTTAGAGTCAATCGGCTCTGATCAGGCGAAAGATAGCCAACTTATCGGCCAGTTTGGTGTGGGTTTCTACTCTGCATTTATTGTGGCAGATAAAGTAACCGTACGTACGCGTGCTGCAGGTGTGAGCGCGGATCAGGGCGTGTTCTGGGAATCTGCCGGTGAAGGTGATTATACCGTTGCCGATATTACCAAAGCTGATCGTGGTACTGAAATCACGCTGCATTTACGTGCTGATGAGCATGAGTTTTTAGATGACTGGCGTTTGCGCTCTATCATCGGTAAATACTCTGATCATATCAGCCTGCCGGTTGAAATTCAGACCCGTGAGCAGAATGAAGATGGCAGCGAAGGCGATCTGAAGTGGGAAAAAATCAATAAAGCACAAGCCTTGTGGACTCGCAACAAAGCTGACGTATCTGACGAAGAGTATAACGAATTTTACAAGCATATCTCACACGACTTCTCTGACCCAATGAGCTGGAGCCACAACCGTGTTGAAGGCAAGCAGGAGTACACCAGCTTGCTGTATATCCCTGCACATGCGCCTTGGGATATGTGGAATCGTGATCACAAGCACGGTCTGAAACTCTATGTACAGCGCGTATTTATTATGGATGATGCCGAGCAGTTTATGCCGACATACCTGCGCTTTGTTCGTGGCCTGATTGACTCTAATGATCTGCCGTTGAACGTTTCACGTGAAATTCTGCAAGATACCCGCATCACCCAAAGCTTACGCAGTGCTTGTACTAAGCGCGTGTTGCAGATGCTGGAGAAACTGGCAAAAACCGATGCAGAGAAGTACCAGACTTTCTGGAACGAGTTTGGTCTGGTGATGAAAGAGGGCCCAGCAGAAGACAGCGCGAACAAAGAGACTATCGCCAAACTGCTGCGTTTTGCTTCTACCCAAAATGATAACGATGTTCAAAATGTGGCGCTGGCCGATTATGTCAGCCGCATGAAAGAGGGTCAGGAGAAGATCTACTTTATCACGGCCGACAGTTATGCCGCCGCGAAAAACAGCCCACATCTTGAGTTGTTCAACAAAAAGGGCATCGAAGTTCTGCTGTTATCCGAGCGCATTGACGAGTGGATGATGAGCTACTTAACTGAGTTTGACGGCAAACAGTTCCAATCTGTGACAAAAGCGGATCTGGATCTGGGCGCGCTGGCAGATAAAGAAGAGGAAGAGAAGCAGAAGGAAGCTGATGCTGAGTTCACCTCTTTTGTCGAGCGTGTTAAAGGTTATCTGGGCGAGCGCGTGAAAGATGTGCGACTGACCCACCGTTTAACCGGTACACCGGCACTGGTGACAACCGAGTCAGATGAAATGACGACTCAAATGGCTAAATTGTTTGCTTCTGCAGGCCAGAAAGCCCCTGAAATCAAGTATGTGTTCGAGCTAAACCCTGAACATATGCTGGTGAAAAAAGTGGCTGATACCAGTGATGAGCTGCAATTTAATGAGTGGGTTGAGTTGCTGTTGGAACAAGCTATGCTGGCAGAGCGTGGTAATTTGGAAGATCCAAGTGCTTTTATCCGCCGCATGAACCAACTGTTAACAGCATAATGCACTAAGCAGCATCAAGCCGTATCCGTGGTATAAAAGCATAACAGAGACCTGATATGTATCAAATTTAGCCACCGTATTAACGCCGCTTGTCTTTGTACAGGCGGCGTTTTATTTTGTATTTATTGCGTAAATATCCAACATTATTTGGTCTTTATTAGAGTAAGGGCTGTGATGACAGAGGCGGTTCTTGAGTTTGGCGCTCAGTCAGTGTTATGGTTTAATCCTAAAAAATTATATCTTTCATTATTATAGTGAATTTTAAAAAGAGGAATCATCTATGCGTATTATTCTGCTCGGTGCTCCGGGTGCAGGTAAAGGCACTCAAGCGCAGTTCATCATGGAGAAATACGGAATCCCGCAAATTTCAACGGGTGATATGCTGCGTGCTGCAGTAAAAGCTGGAACCGAGCTGGGTTTACAAGCGAAAGCAATCATGGATGCTGGCCAATTAGTGACTGATGCGCTGATTATCTCTTTGGTTAAAGAGCGTGTAGCACAAGAAGATTGCCGTAACGGTTTCTTGCTTGATGGTTTTCCCCGCACTATTCCACAAGCGGATGCAATGAAAGAGGCCGGTATTGCGGTTGATTTCGTACTGGAATTTGATGTGCCTGATCAAGTTATTGTTGATCGCATGAGTGGCCGTCGTGTACACCCAGCATCAGGCCGTGTTTACCACGTTGTATACAATCCGCCAAAAGTGGAAGGTAAAGATGATGTGAGCGGTGAAGATCTGATTATTCGTGTGGATGACGAAGCTGAAACCGTACGTAAGCGTTTAGCCATCTATCATGACCAAACTGAACCTCTGGTGGCTTACTACAATAAAGAAGCTGATGCTGGTCAGACCCGTTACTTCAAATTAGACGGTACACGTAACGTTGATACCATCAGCCAAGAGTTAACTACTATTTTAGGTTAATGTTCACTGTACAATACAAAGATAAAAAAGGTGGCTAGGCCACCTTTTTTATCTTGTGAAGATGACTCAGTTTGTATGGCATAACAGGGCGCTTACCCACATTGGGTAATTTATTATTGTACGGTAAGAGAGATATAACCTCTATTTTTAGCATAAGGAGAGTGATTAATGGCTCAGAAACAGTATGGTGTGTTGTTAGTTAATTTAGGCACTCCTGATGCGCCAACGCCTTCTGCCGTCAAACGCTACTTGGGTGAGTTTTTGCATGATAAGCGTGTTGTTGATCTAAACCGTTGGCTCTGGTGTCCGCTATTGCATGGGGTAATATTGCCAATTCGAGTGCCACGAGTGGCAAAGTTGTATCAATCGGTGTGGCGTGATGACGGTTCACCTTTGCTGGCATTTTCTCGCCAACAGCAGCAAGCGTTGTACTCTCAGTTACAGCAACAAGGGCATGATATTCCGGTTGAACTGGCAATGACCTACGGCAACCCTTCATTGTCGCAAGCACTTGATCAGTTGCAATCAAAAGGGGTCACGAACCTTGTGGTATTGCCACTGTTTCCACAATATTCGAGCTCTACCACTGCCGCAGTGTGGGATGGTTTGACAAAAGCACTAAAAAGTCACCGCACTATACCGGCCATCCGTTTTATTCATGATTACCATGATCATCCGCTCTACATTGCGGCATTGGTAAAAAGTATTCGCCAACATCTACCAGAATTACCGGATAAACTGATCTTTTCGTATCACGGTATTCCACAACGGTATGTGGATGAGGGCGATCAGTATGCAACCCAATGTCAGATTACTACTGAGCGAGTGGCACAAGCATTAGGGTTGACAGAAGAACAATATTTGCACACTTATCAATCACGGTTTGGACGTGAAGTCTGGTTGCAACCCTATACCGATCATACGCTTAAAGCACTGCCTAAACAGGGCATTAAGACACTCGGTGTTGTGTGTCCGGCATTTTCTGTTGATTGCCTAGAAACACTTGAAGAGATTAATGAACAAAATAGAGAGGTGTTTTTGCAAGCAGGGGGACAAGAATTTACGTATGTTTCAGCCCTGAATGCAGATCCAGAACACATTGTTTTGTTAAGGGCGCTAGTGCTCGATGAAATAAGAAGTTGGTAGCAGATTAGTGCATTAGGATTAATTCTGTTTACACTATTTTGTGATAGAATCCATGATATACGCTGATTGTCCATCGCCTTTTCTGGATTTGAACGATGAAATTTCCTGGCCAACGTAAATCAAAACACTATTTTCCTGTCAGTGCACGTGATCCTTTACTGATTAATCAAATGCGTGCAGCAGAGAGTGAAGTCAGTACCGCATATGTGGTTGGTATTGATCAAACACTAGTGGATATTGAAGCTCGTGTTGATGAAGACTTTTTATCGCGTTATGGCCTAAGTAAAGGGCACTCTTCAGTTATTGAAGATACTGTTGCAGAAGCACTCTATTGTGAATTAAAAGACCGTAATCTAATTACACACGAGTTTGCAGGTGGAACAATTGGTAATACTTTGCACAATTACTCCGTATTGGCTGATGATAAGTCGATTATGTTAGGTGTGATGTGTAGCCGTATTGAAATTGGTGGTTATGCTTACCGTTATTTGTGTAATACCTCTAGTCGGTTGGATCTAGATTATCTGCAACCGGTAGATGGCCCTATTGGGCGTTGTTTTGCACTGATTTCTGAAAACGGTGAGCGCACATTTGCTATCAGCCCAGGTTGTATGGATCAACTGCGTCCTGATAGTATCCCAGAGGATGTTGTAGCCGGCGCTTCAGCTCTAGTGCTAACCTCATACTTATTGCGCTGTAAACCCGGTGAGCCGATGTCAGAAGCGACTTTGCGTGCTATTGAATATGCAAAAAAACATCATGTGCCTGTGGTGTTGACACTGGGAACGAAGATTTTAATTGAAGAAAACCCGCAATGGTGGCGTGATTTCCTCAAAGAAAATATTTCGATGGTTGCGATGAACGAAGAGGAAGCGGCAGCATTAACGGGCATTGAAGACCCGTTAGCGGCTTCAGATAAAGCATTAGATTGGGTTGATTTGGTACTTTGTACTGCTGGGCCAGTAGGTCTGTATATGGCAGGTTATACAGATGAGAGTACACTACGTCAGACACAACACCCATTGCTGCCAGGGGTTATTCCTGAATTTAATCTGCATGAGTTTAGCCGCCCAATGCATCGTGCAGCTTGTGTAACACCAAAGCGTATTTACTCGCACATTAGCCCGTATATGGGTGGGCCTGAAAAAATCATGAACACTAACGGTGCTGGAGATGGTGCACTGTCAGCCATTTTGCACGATATGGCAGCTAACCACTATCACCGCAGCAATGTGCCGAACTCTAGCAAACATGCTTGTACATTTATGACATACTCTTCACTTGCGCAGGTCTGTAAGTACGCTAATCGCGTCAGTTATCAGGTATTAAATCAGCACTCTCCGCGTTTAACGCGCGGCCTACCAGAGCGTGAGGACAGCCTAGAAGAGTCTTATTGGGAACGATAACCTTTTTTGATACAGAATGTCCATTAAGCCGACAGGGAACTGCCGGCTTTTTTTACGAGCTAAAATATAGAGCTGAAACGTTACCACTCGTTGATATGCCATATTTTTTATGACTAAGGCGATATTTTTAGCTATTTAAAGCGGATTATCTGATATTTGCATGTTAAATATGCCGCCGTAATCAAGATGCCCCCCAATGATGTAATTAAGAGAGGGAACGATGAAATTAATTTTGCGCCTGCTGGCAGGCATTGCTTTTGGTGTTTTATGTGGTCTTTTTGCACCAGACATTTTAATTCGAGTACTGATCACTGCTAAAGTACTGATTAGTCAAATGATTGGCTTCACCATACCATTACTAATTCTATTTTTTGTCACTAGTGGCATTGCCAGCTTGCCAAAAAACTCAGGCAAACTATTGGGTAAAACGGTTGGGCTTGCTTATGCCTCTACAGTCGGTGCAGGTTTTCTTGCTTATCTGGCTTCAGTAGAAGTCATGCCTACGCTATTAAGCCATGCTGGGCAACTGGCCGAATCGGTACGCAAATTAGAGCCGCTGATGACATTGCAAATTCCACCGGTCATGGGCGTGATGAGTGCATTGGTATTGGCTTTTGTTTTTGGTCTGGGCATTGTTGCTACTGGCAGTGCTGAGATGAAAAAGTTGAGCGATCAAGGTCGTGATATTATCGAACTGCTGCTGAGCAAATTTATGATCCCCGCACTGCCATTCTATATTGCCGGCGTATTTGCGGATATGACCGTACAGGGAACAGTGTTTGCTACCCTGAAAACCTTCAGTCTGGTCTTGGTGCTGGTGGTTGTGTTGCACTGGTTATGGCTGACATTCCAGTTTATTACTACTGCTGCAATCGTGAAGCGTTCACCGTTAACCCTACTTAAAACCATGATGCCGGCATACTTTACTGCACTGGGCACCATGTCATCTGCAGCAACACTACCAGTTACACTGCGTCAGGCCCAAGTGTGTGGTGCAAGTAAAAGTATCTCTAACTTTGTTGTACCACTGTGTGCCAATATTCACATGGCAGGATCTGCAATCAGTATTGTAACAGTTGCATGTGCAGTTATGTTAATGAATGGCCATGCTCAAATTCCAAGCTTTACTGAAATGCTACCATTTATCATGATGTTAGGTATTACTATGGTGGCCGCACCCGGTGCACCTGGTGGCGCAGTCATGGCAGCTCTAGGGTTGCTTGGCACTATGTTAGGCTTTAGTGAGGCGATGTTAGGGCTACAAATTGCGTTACATTTAGCACAAGATGGCTTTGGTACTGCATGTAATGTGACAGGTGATGGTGCATTAGCCATGTGTGTTGACAAAATTGCAGAGAATACGGGTATTATCACAGAAGAAACACCTATTACAGCAGATAAAACAGTGTAATGTTGTTATCGGGATAGGTCTGTTTTATGTGTGAAGAGTCAGTGATGACTAAAAAATCAACATAAAAAAGCGCAATAAGCGGTACAACCGTTTAATGTAATCACATTAAAATTATAACAATGAGCCTTATAAATAAGAGAAGAGTAGGCTGATAAAGAGGGCTGATATATTTATTAGCCCTCTTTTTATTGGTTTGCTTATCTGAACCACGCTCTCATAGACCTCTGAAATCACACTATCTGAAAAGAAACCGACATTTTGCAGAGTACCTCTCCTTCGTTTTTTTAATGTTTTACGAAGTGTATTGCAAAAATAGGGTATTCATCTCACAGTAAGGGTTTTTTATATAAAAAAGTTTATTGTTAGCTGAATACATTATTTAATATAGTGCTTGAAGTGACCATATTCGGTACACAATGTGTTTTTTTAGTCATTTTGTTCTGGCAGTTATATTACTGTCATTGTCTATTTCGTACTAGCATTCTTAAATTACCGCATCACTATGATCGGAATAAAAGAATGAATCTATGCTCTTTTGGGGTCATTAATGAAAGCTGTTCGTCTACTTGCTGGCTTGCTAGTGTCTGCGCTGGCAATGGCTGCCGTGCCACGTGCATTGGCTGCATCCTATCCACTCCCTCCTGTGGGTAGCCGTTTAATCGGCACTGAAGAGATTTATACTGTTCCAGGGAGTGGCGAGTCATTAGAGACTATTGCCGCACGTTATCAGGTTGGTTTAATAGCCATGCTAGAAGCGAACCCAACAGTCGATCCGTTCCTACCACAAACAGGTATGGTATTGCGCATACCAACAACAATGTTACTACCAGATACACCACGTGAAGGTATCGTACTTAATCTGGCCGAGCTACGGTTATATTACTATCCCAAAGGCAGTAATGTAGTAGAAGTCTATCCTATCGGCATTGGTCGTGTTGGCCGTTCAACCCCAACGATGGTGACTACAATCATCTCTAAACGCGCGAATCCAACCTGGACACCGACTGCAAATACCCGTAAAGAGTATGAAGCGCAAGGTATTACACTGCCTGCCGTTGTACCGGCAGGGCCTGAAAACCCAATGGGGCTCTTTGCATTGCGTTTAGCAAAAGGAAATGGTGAATATCTCATTCATGGTACTAACGCAAACTTTGGTATTGGCATGCGTGTAAGTGCGGGATGTATCCGTTTACGCCCTGACGATATTGAAGCGTTGTTTGATAAAGTCCCTGTAGGTACACGCGTACAAATTGTTAACGAGCCGATTAAAGTATCGATAGAGCCTGATGGTAAGCATTACATGGAAGTGCATCAACCTTTGTCACAAAACGACAATGACGAGCCACAAACTATGGTAATTCCATTGACCACGGCAGTGCAGAGTTTTATCACTAATCCACAAACAGACAGTGTAGTAGCAGAAAAAGAGATTGCACGTCGTTCCGGTTTGCCGCTAGATGTCACTGCTCTGAGTGAACAACAAGAGCAACCGCAACAAGAGCAACCGCAACAAGAGCAACCGCAACAAGAGCAACCGCAACAAGAGCAACCGCAACAAGAGCAACCGCAACAAGAGCAATAACAACCTGATGAAATGATCAGAGCACTGGGTCATTGATGGTTATGATCAACAATGATTCACTATGGTCATATCGTCTGATACAAGAATAAAAGCTGCTATGGTGAATATACCGAGCAGCTTTTGTTTTTTATCATTCACCAATAGCATAAGCATTTTGTAGTGATTGGCTTAATAATTATACAATTTCTTATGCAAACAAATTAGCCTATGCTTCTGTATACGCTTTAACCCGCTAATGTTGTCGGAAAATTGAGCGCAAACACACCTTGAACCGTCTGTTAACTCGACTCACCCTAATACCATCGCTATAATGCCTCGTCTACTTTTCCATACTGTACTCGGGACATTCCGATAACAGAAATATATCGGTTGTGTTCGGTAACTGATAGAGCGTGCTACTTTTGTGTTTTACGAAAGTAGACCGTAAGTCATACCGAGCACTGAGGATTTTTTTGAGGTAAAAGATGCACGTTTCTGTTGAGACAACTCAAGGCCTTGAGCGCCGCATGACCATCACCGTAGCGGCTGATGTTATTGAAACTGCTGTTCGTAACGAACTGCAACGTATGGCTAAAAATGTACGTGTAGATGGTTTCCGTAAAGGTAAAGTGCCAATGAGCTTAGTGACTAAGCGTTATGGCCAGTCTGTACGTCAAGATGTTGTCGGTGAAGTTATGCAACGTAACTTCATTGACGCTATTATTAAAGAAAAAATTAATCCAGCAGGTGCTCCTACCTTCATGCCAAATCAAATGGTAGAAGGTCAAGATTTCTCTTTTGCTGTAACATTTGAAGTCTATCCAGAAATCACCCTAAAGGGTCTGGAGACAATTGCAGTAGAAAAACCTGTTGTTGACGTTACTGATGCTGATGTAGCTAACATGATTGACGTGCTGCGTAAGCAACAAGCAACATGGAAAGCGACTGATCGTGCAGCAGAAGCTGAAGATCGTGTGACTGTTGACTTCACTGGCTCTGTAGATGGTGAAGTGTTCGAGGGCGGTAAGGCAACTGATTTTGCACTGGCGATGGGCCAAGGCCGTATGATCCCTGGTTTTGAAGAGGGTATCGTAGGCCACAAAGCAGGTGAAGAGTTCACCATCGATGTGACTTTCCCAGCAGAATATCACGCAGAAAACCTGAAGGGTAAAGCGGCTCAGTTTGCTATCGTATTAAAGCAAGTTGAAGAGCGTGAACTGCCAGAGCTGACTGTTGAATTTGTACAGCGTTTTGGTGTGGCTGATGGTTCAATTGATGGCCTGAAAGCTGAAATTCGCAAAAACATGACCCGTGAACTGAGCACTGCAGTGAAAAACCGCGTGAAAACTCAAGTACTTGATGGTCTATTAGCGGCAAATGAGTTTGATATTCCAACTCCGCTGATTGACGGCGAAATTGACGTACTGCGTCAGCAAGCAGCACAGCGTTTTGGCGCACAAGGTAATAAAGCGTTTGAACTGCCACGTGAGTTGTTCGAAGAACAAGCACGTCGTCGAGTACAAATTGGTCTGCTGCTAGGTGAAGTAATCAAAACTAGCGAAATGAAAGCAGATGATGTACGTGTTAATGCACTGATTGAAGAGATGGCATCTGCATACGAAGATCCTTCTGAAGTTGTTGCATATTACGCGAAAAATGAAGAACTGATGAACAACATGCGTAATGTTGCTCTAGAAGAACAAGCAATCGATGCGGTTTTGGCAAAAGCAAACGTCACTGAAAAAGCAGCGACCTTTGATGAGCTGATGAACCAAGCACCGGCAGCCTAAGTGCTATGAGCCGACCTAAGTATTTGACTTAATTCCGGCTCTTCTGCTATCTATGGCTCGGGTGAAGCATCACTCGGGCCATTTTTCTATTGGGGAGAAGACAATGTCATACAACGCAAAACAGGATGATTTCACCACGCGTATGGCCTTGGTGCCAATGGTCGTTGAACAGACATCACGTGGAGAGCGATCTTATGATATCTATTCCCGCCTGTTAAAAGAGCGTGTCATCTTTTTAACTGGGCAGGTAGAGGATCACATGGCGAATTTGATTGTCGCTCAACTGTTGTTCCTTGAGTCAGAAAACCCTGAAAAAGATATCTATTTGTACATCAATTCACCTGGTGGTTCAGTCACTGCAGGGATGTCTATCTATGACACCATGCAATTTATCAAACCTAATGTCAGCACCGTATGTATGGGGCAAGCCTGCTCAATGGGTGCGTTCTTACTGGCGGGTGGTGAAAAGGGTAAACGCTTTTGTTTACCAAATGGCCGGGTGATGATCCATCAACCTTTAGGTGGTTTTCAGGGGCAAGCCTCTGACATTCAGATTCATGCACAAGAGATCTTGAAAACAAAATTGAAACTGAATGAAACGTTGGCATTCCACACGGGTCAACCATTAGAAAAAATCGAACGCGATACTGACCGCGATAATTTCATGTCTGCTCAAGAGGCAGTCGAATATGGTCTGGTTGATGCAGCCCTCAGCCATCGCGAGTAATAGCGGCAAATTCTAGACACTGATATACACTCAACATAGGGTTTATCAGGTTCTAGGGCAGCGCCCTAATAAGAGGTTTACGAATGACAGATAAGCGCAAAGATGGCTCTGGCAAACTGTTGTATTGCTCCTTTTGCGGCAAAAGCCAACATGAGGTACGCAAGCTGATTGCTGGGCCATCGGTGTATATCTGCGATGAATGTGTCGATCTGTGTAACGACATCATCCGCGAAGAGATTAAAGAGCTATCTCCACGTCGTGATCGCAGTGCATTGCCTACACCACATGAAATCCGTAATCATCTCAACGATTACGTGATTGGCCAAGATCATGCCAAAAAAGTATTAGCAGTCGCCGTATATAACCACTACAAGCGGTTACGTAACGGCGACACTAACAACGGTGTGGAATTGGGTAAAAGTAATATCCTGTTGATCGGCCCAACCGGTAGCGGTAAAACATTACTGGCAGAAACACTGGCTCGCTTACTGGATGTGCCATTTACAATGGCCGATGCTACCACATTAACCGAGGCGGGTTATGTGGGTGAAGATGTTGAAAACATCATTCAAAAGCTGCTGCAAAAGTGTGACTATGATGTCTCTAAAGCCCAGCGTGGTATCGTCTATATTGATGAAATTGATAAAATTTCACGTAAATCAGATAATCCATCAATCACGCGTGATGTTTCTGGTGAAGGTGTACAGCAAGCATTATTGAAACTGATCGAAGGTACTGTTGCAGCAGTGCCTCCACAAGGAGGCCGCAAGCATCCACAACAAGAGTTTTTACAGGTTGATACCTCAAAAATTTTGTTTATCTGTGGTGGTGCATTTGCTGGCTTAGATAAAGTGGTTGAGCAACGTCTTAATACTGGAACAGGTATTGGTTTTGGTGCGCAGGTGAAAGGCAAAGATGATAAGTTTGGTTTAAGTGAACTTTTCACCCAAGTTGAGCCTGAAGATCTGATCAAGTTTGGCTTGATCCCTGAGTTTATTGGTCGTTTGCCGGTTGTTGCAACATTAACTGAGCTTGATGAAGCGGCGCTCATTCAGATCTTGCAAGAACCAAAGAATGCTTTGACCAAGCAGTTCCAAGCCTTGTTTGATCTTGAAGGCGTACAACTTGAGTTCCAAGAAGATGCTCTGATTGCCATTGCTAAAAAGGCGCTGGCACGTAAAACGGGAGCACGTGGATTGCGCTCAATTGTAGAAGCCGTATTGCTTGATACCATGTATGACTTACCTTCTTTAGAAGGTATTGAAAAAGTGGTAGTCAATGATGATGTTATTAACGGTACAGCAGCACCTATCTTGATCTATGCAAAACCAGAAGCACAAGCTTCTAATGCTGATTGATAAGTGATTAAACCCTATTTTTTATAGCTCTAGGGGTTAGCCAAGTAAAACGGAGCTTGACAAAAAGTATCGGTTGGCTGAACGTAAATACAAGTAATACGTTGCAAAAGGGAAGGGAAACCTTCCCTTTTTCTTTACCCTTCTTTTTTCTTTGGGAAGTTATCTGTTTAGCTGTTGAATCCTATTTTTCTGACCCCATATATTCAAATAACAATTATATTTGGCGGAAGCTAAGTCTGAAGAGAGAGTTCTATGAACCTGGAGCGTTCCGAGCGAATTGATATTCCTGTATTACCTTTGCGTGATGTTGTGGTTTATCCGCATATGGTTATCCCACTGTTTGTTGGGCGAGAGAAATCCATTCGCTGCTTAGAAGCAGCAATGGAGCAGGATAAACAAATCCTATTAGTGGCTCAAAAAGATGCCGCAACCGATGAGCCTGCTGCAACCGACTTACACCAAATTGGTACTGTTGCCACTATTTTACAAATGCTAAAATTGCCCGATGGCACAGTGAAAGTATTAGTGGAAGGGCAGCAGCGTGCGAAAGTCACCCTTTTGGTTGATAGCGATGAATTTTTCTCTGCTCAGGCTGAGTTTTTGCCTGCTACTGCCATTGATGATACAGAACAAGAAGTCCGTGTTCGTACAGTACTGACCCAATTTGAAGGCTACATTAAGCTTAACAAAAAAATTCCACCTGAAGTCTTAACATCACTGGCTGGCATTGATGATCCTGCTCGTTTGGCTGATACAATTGCAGCACACATGCCATTGAAAATAAAAGATAAGCAAACAGTATTAGAGATGACTAATGTCTCTGAGCGGCTTGAATATCTAATGGCCATGATGGAATCAGAAATCGATCTGCTACAAGTCGAAAAACGCATTCGTAACCGCGTGAAAAAGCAGATGGAAAAAAGCCAGCGCGAGTACTATCTGAATGAGCAAATGAAAGCCATTCAAAAAGAACTTGGCGAAATGGATGATGTTCCCGATGAGTTCGAAGGCTTAAAACAGAAAATTGAAGCGGCAAAAATGCCGAAAGAAGCACGTGAGAAAACAGAAGCTGAACTGCAAAAATTAAAAATGATGTCACCAATGTCAGCAGAAGCGACTGTAGTACGAGGCTATATTGACTGGATGCTACAAGTGCCTTGGCATCAGCGCAGCAAAGTGAAAAAAGATATCGCCAAAGCGCAAGAGATTCTTGATCAAGATCACTACGGTTTAGATCGCGTTAAAGAGCGTATTTTGGAATATCTGGCAGTACAAAGCCGAATCAACAAAATTAAAGGCCCAATCCTGTGTCTAGTTGGCCCACCGGGTGTGGGTAAAACGTCACTGGGGCAGTCTATTGCACAGGCTACAGGACGTAAATATGTCCGAATGGCACTGGGTGGCGTACGCGATGAGGCTGAGATCCGAGGCCATCGTCGTACCTATATTGGTTCAATGCCAGGTAAGCTGATCCAAAAAATGGCCAAAGTGGGTGTTAAAAACCCACTATTCTTGTTAGATGAAATAGACAAGATGGCATCTGACATGCGTGGTGATCCAGCTTCCGCACTGTTAGAGGTTCTTGATCCTGAGCAAAATGTTGCGTTTAATGATCATTACCTTGAAGTTGACTATGACCTGTCGGATGTGATGTTCGTGGCAACTTCGAACTCAATGAATATTCCAGGGCCGTTGCTTGATCGTATGGAAGTGATTCGTCTTTCTGGTTACACCGAAGATGAAAAACTGAATATTGCAAAACGCTATTTACTTGCAAAGCAAGTAGAGCGTAATGCACTGAAAGCCAATGAGCTGATTGTTGATGATAGCGCATTAATCAGTATTATTCGTTACTACACCCGTGAAGCAGGCGTACGTAGTTTAGAGCGTGAAATCTCTAAACTGTGCCGTAAAGCGGTGAAAAATTTACTGCTAAATAAATCACTCAAGAGCATTACGATTAACGCTGAAAACCTAAAAGAGTATCTCGGTGTACAGCGGTACGATTATGGCAAGAGTGATGGTGAAAACCACATCGGTGAAGTTACTGGCTTGGCATGGACAGAAGTAGGTGGCGATCTGCTGACCATTGAAACGGCTTCTGTTCCGGGTAAAGGTAAGCTGACCTATACCGGTTCACTTGGTGAAGTCATGCAAGAGTCTATTCAAGCGGCAATGACAGTCGTGCGTTCACGCGCTGAAATACTTGGAATTAATAGCGATTTTTATGAAAAACGCGATATTCATGTGCATGTACCAGAAGGGGCAACGCCTAAAGATGGTCCAAGTGCAGGTATTGCAATGTGTACCGCACTGGTCTCATGCCTAACAGGTAATCCAGTACGCGCTGATGTGGCGATGACCGGTGAAATTACCTTACGTGGTCAAGTGTTACCGATTGGTGGCCTTAAAGAGAAATTGCTGGCAGCACATCGTGGCGGTATCAAAGTGGTACTGATTCCGGAAGAGAATCGCCGTGATTTGGAAGAGATCCCTGATAATGTGATTGCTGATTTGCAAATTCATCCAGTCAGTAAAATTGACCAAGTTTTGAGCATTGCCTTAGAAAATAGTCCGTTTGGCGCTGATTTCCCTGCAGCAAAAGCGTGATCTATAGCAAGAAGTACTGAGAAACACAGACTGGTTTGGTTTTCTAGCCTTGCCAGTCTTTTTTTGCACAGTTACCGTAGCTGGCAACGTAACAAGATTAAATGGGCTCATCCCTTGTGTTACGAGGCTTATAACTTAAACAACCCAGCGTTTACGCTGCTTGCCAAGCTTGGGTAAGACTGATATAAAAGCGCCATCGTGACCCTAAAGGATAGTGTCGGGCATGATATGAGATTCTTAGAGGGGATGTAAGAGTGAACAAATCTCAACTGATTGATAAAATTGCAACTGATGCTGATATTTCGAAAGCAGCAGCAGGCCGTGCACTAGATGCATTCATTGATTCTGTAACTGACGCACTAAAATCAGGTGATCAAGTTGCATTAGTTGGATTCGGTACTTTTGCTGTACGCGAACGCGCTGCACGTACTGGCCGTAATCCACAAACAGGTAAAGAAATTGCTATTGATGCGGCTAAAGTACCTGGTTTTCGGGCAGGTAAAACACTAAAAGATGCTGTGAACAGTTAATTTTAGATAATTTATGCAAAATGTTGTCGCGTCTACAATCATCGACATTTTGTTATCATTGCAAGGCGCATCATTCGATGCGCTTTTTTTCTTATTTGACAGCGTAACAAGACGGAGCATTGTCAACTCATGATGGACAAATTGCGCGAAGCGCAACATAGCATCGCTCTTAAAGTTGTGCTCGGTATCATTATTCTGTCGTTCGTACTGACCGGCGTTCAAGGATTCCTCAGTGCAAGAGGCAACTATGTTGCTAAAGTCGATGGACAAGAGATTACTCGCCAGCAATTCGAGCAGGCATTCCAAACAGAGCGTAATAATTTACAACAGCGTATGGGTGATAACTTTAATACGTTAGCGGCAGACCCCAATTACCTCACTATGCTACGTAAAGAGGTCTTAAATCGCCTCATTGATGATGTCTTGTTAAATCAGTATGCCAAATCACTTGATTTACGCGTTAGCGATGATCAAATCAAGCAAAGTATTGTGACTATGCCTGAGTTCCAGAAAGATGGGCATTTTGATAACGCACAATATCTGGATTTAACTCAGCGTGCAGGGTTTACGCCGGAAGCTTTTAGTGAGTACATGCGTCAGCAAATGGTTCGTCAGCAGCTTTTATCTGCCTTTACTGCCAGTGATTTTGTGTTACCTAAAGAGAGTAACCAGACCTTTGCATTGCTGACACAAGAGCGTGATGTTCGTTTAGCGACTATTCCTGTTCAACCTCTTGAAGCAGCACAATCAGTCACTGAACAAGAGCTAAAAGACTATTACGATAAGAATCCAACTCGTTTTATGTCTCCTGAACAAGCAAAAGTACGTTATGTTGAGCTTAATGTCTCTGAACTGCAAAAAGCAGTAAAAGTAGATGATGCGGCGATTAGCCAATACTACCAAGAGAATAAAGCCCGCTTTAGTCAACCTGAACGTCGTAAATTAAGCCATATTTTAGTCAGCAACGAAAAAGCAGCACAAGATATCGAGGCCGAGCTTAAAAAAGGGGCTGATTTTGCTACTTTAGCAAAAGAAAAATCAGAAGATAAATTCTCTGCTCGTAAAGGCGGTGAATTAGGTTGGACAGATAAAGGTGTGATGGATCCTGCTTTTGATCAAGCTGCATTTGCACTTACAGCAAAAGGCGATATCTCTGGTATTGTAAAAACTCAATTTGGTTATCATGTGATCCGTTTAGATGATATTCAACCTGAGCAAGTACGCCCATTATCAGAAGTCCGTGATGACGTAGCTAAACAATTGCGCCATACAAAAGCAATGAATGAGTTTTATGCTTTGCAACAAAAAGCGAGTGATAAGGCATTTGAAAATCCAGATTCATTAGATGATGTTGAAGCAGTTACGGGCATAAAGGCGCAAGAAACCGGTTTGTTTGATGAGAAAAATATTCCTGCTGCACTTAATTATCCTGACGTTGTGAAAGCGATTTTTAGTGATGATTTAATCAACGGTAATGCTAACTCTGATGTTATCTCTGTAGATGATGAACATGCTTTTGTTATTCGTGTTATTGAGCATAAAAATGAGGCACGCAAACCACTTGCTGATGTGAGTGTAGACATTTCTGCATTATTGAAACATCAAAAAGCAGAAGTTGTTGCACAAGCAGAGGGAGCTAAATTACTGTCTGCATTGAAAGCGGGTAAAGGTGATGAGGCACTAAAAGCTGCATCACTCCAATTTGGGCAACCACAGACATTACAGCGTAATGCACCCGATCAGCAATTAACTGCGGCTGTTTTCAATCTGCCAAAACCACAAAATAATCAACCTGTGTATGGTTTAAGCCAAGACAATAAAGGTGATGTTGTACTGGTTGAACTCGTAAAAGTGCAGAGTGAAAATAATCCAGAAATGGCAAAAATGTTTGCTCAGCAACAACTTAATGGTGAGATGAATACAACGTTTGCTGCAATGTTAGCAAGCTTACGTGCAAATACTGAGATTAAATACGGTGATTTAGCAAACGTAGAGTAATATTCCACCTTTGTTGTCATTGTGTGCAACAACAAAAAGCCGCTTTTGCGGCTTTTTGCTTTTCGATAAACCAAAGATAGACTCTTTTTTTCTAGGCAGGCAGAGTTTAGAGCTAAATAACGGCTGTATTTTTTAAAGAGAGAGTGTCTATTTTGTATCTAAAAAAGAGATGTCAAGAGTGGTTGTATCAAGCGGGGCAACTATTATGTAGTTTGCTATTGATACTATGTTGTTATCTGTTAGTGATTATTAAAAGTTATGCAGAAAATGAGCGTTATATTATCAATGGTATTCCAATTGAAAATATTGAACAAGATAAAAGCTCCCCGGCCATTTCTACAGGCTCTTCAAACTCATCAGTAAATACTATTATCTCATCTACAATAGCAACGAATACCGTAAAATCAGAGCAAGTGAATATAAATACTGCCACTGTAGATGAGCTTGATCGGGTATTGCTTGGTATCGGAAAGAGTAAAGCACAAGCCATCGTAGATTATCGAATAAAAAACGGTGCATTTGTACGTGCAGAACAGTTGACCGAAGTAAAAGGTATTGGTGAGGGCATTTTGAAAAAAAACTTGTCACGAATTTTAATTTAAGCCAATAACATGAATTAAAATTTTAGTGTAAAAATATAGAGCTATTCGGTGAGTCAGTAATTTGTGTTGCAATATACGATTAAATTTATTGTTAACATTTTATAACTATAAATTCATAGAGGTTAGCAAAGAAACATATATTGTGAACATTTATCGTACCAGTATATGTGCCTGTTACTGATATATTAGGGTATCTATCAAACAAAAGAGTAAAGGAGTCAGCTTCATGAGTGCCGCACAACTCGCGTTTAACCGAGTCAAAGAGGCCTTTGATATCAATTCAAACCCTGATATCTCAATGCGCAGGCATTGGTTATTACAGTTACAAAGTGCGTTAAAACAGCACGAGCATGATCTCATTATTGCAATGGGTAAAGATTTTTCTAGCCGTTCAGAAATGGAAAGCCGTATGGCAGATTTAATGCCGTGTTATACACTCTTGCGGTATACATTAAAAAATTTGTCTCACTGGATGAAACCTGAAAAACGTCCTGTTGATTTAGTCTTTCGCCCAGGAAAAGCGTGGGTGGAATACCAACCTATTGGTGTTGTGGGTATTATTGCACCGTGGAATTATCCTGTTAATTTAGCTCTGTTACCTTTGATTACCGCATTAGCTGCAGGTAATCGTGTATTGTTAAAATTGTCTGAGTATACTCCTGAAACTAATCGCGTGCTGAGTAAGCTTCTGAGTGATGTGTTTAGTCATGAAGAGGTTGGTGTGATACAGGGAGGAACAAGTGTAGGTGAAGAGTTTTCTCGTTTGCCCTTTAACCATATTATTTTTACCGGTTCATCAGCTGTTGGACGCAAAGTCATGCGTGCTGCTGCTGAAAATTTAACACCCGTAACACTGGAATTAGGTGGAAAAAGCCCTGTATTAGTTGCACCAGATAGTGATGTTACACAACTTGCAGGCTCTATTGTATTTGGCAAATCACTCAATGCAGGGCAAACATGCATTGCACCTGATTATTTAATGTGCACAGCAGCTCAATGTGAGCCCTTAGTTGTAGCGATGCAAAAAGTATTTACTCAGCAATATCCTACAGCATTAGACAATGAAGCTTATACTTCTATTATTAATGAACAACACTTTCAACGTTTAATTCATTTATTAGCAGATGCAAAAAAATTAGGTGCAACAATCATCCCCTTGCAGCAACCGGCAATCGATGAAGCACGCCGGCGTATCGTACCCCACATTATCACTGGGGTGACAGATAATATGCTGATTATGCAAGAAGAGATTTTTGGGCCATTATTACCTATAAAAATATACGATGTCATTGGTTCTGCTTTACGTTATATCCACCTTAAACCTAA
The DNA here is from genome assembly GCF_051652165.1 of Plesiomonas sp. Taxonomy (GTDB): domain Bacteria; phylum Pseudomonadota; class Gammaproteobacteria; order Enterobacterales; family CAMTGL01; genus Plesiomonas. Next base: position 53,850 of record NZ_JBOFTR010000016.1, on the reverse strand, counting down.
ACCTTTAGCATTATATCTGATGACTTCAGAGCCATTTATCATAGAGATGTGCACTAAGCAGGTTCATTCAGGTGGATTATGCATTAACGAGACAATGTTGCATGCTGCAGTTGATAGTTTGCCTTTTGGTGGCATAGGGACATCGGGTGTAGGGTGTTATCATGGGCCTGAGGGATTTAAACGATTATCACACTCTAAAGCTGTTTTGCAGTATAAACGTGTCAACTTTAATTCGCTGATTCATCCGCCATATCGTTGGTGGCACCGTTTAGCTGTACGTTGGTTGTCACGTAAATAGCGGGGATATCCCCGCAAATATGCCAATATGTAAAGGTATAGATGAGTGAATTTCAATCAGTTAATTTGGTTTTTTGTTGCATACGTTGCATAACAACGGAAGGGTTTTTGATATATTCTTGTAAGCCTCGTGCACGTAAATGACAAGCTGCACACTCGCCACAACCATCTCCTGCAATAGCGTTATAACAGGTAAGGGTATTTTCTCGTACCCAAGATAAACGCCCGTAATAATCAGCTAATGCCCACGTTTCAGCTTTATTTAGCCACATTAATGGAGTATCAAATTGCACTGTACGGCCCATTCCTAGAGTAATAGCGTGGTTGAGTGCTTGTACAAACTCATCACGACAATCAGGATAACCTGAAAAATCAGTTTCACAGACTCCAGTGATGACATTTTTAGCACCAATTTGATAGGCATAGATAGAGGCAAGGGTCAAAAATAAAATATTTCGCCCTGGAACAAATGTACTCGGTACACCCTGAGTACACTCTGTCGGTACAGGGATGTTATCACGGGTCAGGCTACTGATCGCAAGTTCATTGAGTAGCGTGACATCCATTATTTTATGTGCTGTTACGCCTAACTCTATGGCTAATTTACGAGCAATATCAATTTCTGCGCGATGCCGTTGACCGTAATCAAAAGTAATACAGTGAACTTCATCATAAATTGAGAGAGCTTGAATTAGACAAGTGGTAGAATCTTGTCCTCCACTGAATACAACAACTGCTTTTGACATGAGATTAACTTCTATACTGATAAATAGTCGTAGCCAATTAAGACTGGGTATATGTTACGAAGATGCATGCCAATAAGCATAGAGAAAAGGTATAAGTTGTGCACGCGTTAAATGACATAACCTTGTGGATGTGTTGCAACAAGAAGAGTTTATCGCGCTGTTATTACTCAGATTTTTATAAAGGTTTTTTATGTCGAGTAAACCTATTGTGCCAAACACATTGGCTACATTGAATAAAACGATTCGTACTGATTTGGCAGGTACTGTTCTCAGTGTGCTATTTATTGGTATTTTAATCATTGCTACATTTTGGGTTGTAAACCCATTTTTACCGGCTTTAGTTTGGGCTACGATGATCGTGATTGCTACGTGGCCTATCTTGCTCTTTTTACAAAAAGTACTTTGGGGAAAACGTGGATTAGCCACATTAGTGATGACAATAGGGTTACTCTTATTATTTGTTATCCCTATTTTATTGGCGATTAGCACAATGATAGAAAATGCTCCTGCATTGATCGCATGGAGCAGCAAACTCTCTTCATTGCACATTCCTATACTCGATAATGTAAGTAAAATTCCGTGGATTGGGCCTAAACTGGCTGAGACATGGGGGCAAATACAGGCCAGTGGCGGTAAGGCACTTTTTAGCAAGTTGACACCTTATATTGGCAAAAGTTTAGGTTGGATTGCCTCACAAGCAGGCAACTTAGGTATGCTGGTTGTTCACTTTATTATTACGGTTGTTATCTGTGGTTTACTGTATAGCTCTGGAGAGTTAGCGGCTACGGGAATCCGCCGATTTACACGCCGTTTAGCTGGCGAGCGTGGTGATACAGCCGTCATTTTAGCATCACAGGCGATTCGAGCTGTGGCGTTGGGGGTTGTGGTTACCGCACTGGTTCAGTCTGGTTTAGCCGGTGTAGGGCTATTTATTGCCGGTGTTCCTTACGCTATGGTATTGACTGTGCTGATGTTCTTACTGGGAATTGCTCAGTTAGGCCCTGCATTGGTACTGTTTCCGGCTGTCGCGTGGATTTACTGGAGTGGTGATAATACGTGGGGTACATTCCTACTAGTATGGTCACTGCTGGTTGGTAGCATGGATAACTTCATGCGCCCAATGCTGATTAAGCGTGGTGCTGATTTACCGCTGATGCTGATCCTGACTGGTGTTATCGGTGGTTTGCTGGCGTTTGGTATTATCGGCTTATTTATCGGCCCTGTTGTGTTGGCTGTTGCTTATACACTGCTGGTGGCATGGATAAAAGAGGGCGATCAATCACAAACCGCTTCTACTGAGTCGGTTATTGCAGAGCAACCAACAGATACAGAGTGTAAATAACCAGAGTTATCATACCGACTTAAACTAGCTTGGTGAGCGGATATAACAGAACAACAAAAGCGGCTTTTAGTTATGCATTTATGCATTAATAGAAAGCCGCTTTCTCGTTTATTGTGTTGTAACTATGTTGTCTGTGTATCAGTTTGAACAAGTAAAACAGAAAAAATCGTTTGATTTACACCTGTGATAGCTGCTGAAGCTGTTGAAAATAGGGCGATATATCGCCTAGTGTGCCGCGTATCCATGCGGGATCATAATAGGTATCTAGGTAACGTTCACCACTGTCACACAATAGTGTCACGATTGAGCCTTGTTCATTATTTGCACGCATGCGTTGAGCTAATTGCAATGCTCCCCATACGTTAGTACCTGTTGATGCACCGACTTTCCGCCCTACTATTTTCTCTAGCCAGTGAATAGTTGCAATGCTGGCTAAATCAGGCACTTGCATCATTTCATCAATCACGCCGCAAATAAAAGAGGGCTCGGCACGCGGGCGGCCAATACCTTCAATTTTACTGCCACATCCGCAGGTCAAATCCCGATCATTACGGGTATAGCAATCAAAAAAGACAGAGTTTTCAGGGTCAACAACCAGCAATTCAGTGGGGTGTGATTTATAACGAATATAGCGGCCAATCGTTGCTGATGTTCCCCCTGTTCCGGCGCTCATGACTACGTAGCGCGGAATTGGGTGCGGTTCTAGCTCCATTTGGCGGAAAATGCTGTTTGCGATATTGTTATTTCCTCGCCAATCGGTAGCGCGTTCAGCATAGGTGAACTGATCCATATAATGGCCATTCAGTGTTTTTGCTAGATGTTCTGATTCCGCGTAAATCTCTGAGGAGTGATCAACAAAGTGGCACTTTCCGCCATAGAACTCAATTTGGGCAATTTTTGTTTTCGCTGTGGTACGTGGCATGACAGCAATAAAAGGTAAACCTAATAAGCGCGCAAAATAGGCTTCTGAAATGGCAGTGCTGCCTGATGATGCCTCGATAATAGGCGTGCCTTCTTTAATCCAGCCATTACATAAGCCGTACAGAAACAGTGAACGGGCTAAGCGGTGTTTTAAACTGCCGGTTGGGTGAGTGCTCTCATCCTTTAAATAGAGATCGATACCCGGAAAATTAGGCAGTGGCAGTTTTATCAGATGTGTATCAGCGGAGCGTTGAAAATCAGCTTCAATCGCGTGAATGGCACGGTTAACCCAAGATCGAGATGGCATATGTCAGCGTCCAGTACTGTTTTTTATTATCCTACCTAGCTGTGCGAAGAAAAACATTGCTATTATCCCTGCAATTACCTTATCAAGTAGAAAATTTTCCTAAAAAAATCATGTTGGATAAAATAGATCGTAAGTTACTGGCGTTGTTACAGCATAACAGTGCACTCTCTTTGCAGGAGTTGGCTGATACGGTAAATCTGACTACCACACCTTGCTGGAAGCGGTTAAAGCGTCTGGAAGAGAGTGGGGTGATCCGAGCGCGTGTGGCTTTGCTGGATGCAGAGAAAATTGGTGTTGGATTAACGGCATTTGTGCTGCTGAAAACACAAAATCATACCCGTGATTGGTATCAGGCTTTTGTGCAGCAGGTGAGTGAATGCCCTGAGGTGATGGAGTTTTACCGTATGGCCGGTGAATACGATTATTTACTGCGGGTTCAGGTTTCGGGAATGAAGCAGTTTGATACGTTTTACAAAAAACTGGTGAACAATGTGCAGGGGTTGAGTGAGGTAACATCAAGTTTTGCCATGGAGCAGATTAAATATACAACGGCATTGCCGCTCGATTTGCCTGCCGGATAACGTATTAAGTTTACTGACTACTTGTGATTACATCCGTATGCCGTTGAATGATAACAAATTCAGCGGCATTTTTTTGCAGTGAAAATGTTAATTGTTGTTAACATGTTTATTACATGTAATGCGCTGGCATACACTTAGTGCATTAAAACAGACAGACAGACAATTATTTTGGAATGTAGGTAATTTTTTTTTGGATATTCAGTTTTTTGTAAACTATAAGTCATCTATGGCGGGTAAAACTGAATACAGATGCATACTGAACAAAATTTACCCGTAGATAAAAAACAAAATAAGCCAAGGAAGAGGTTGTTATGTCTAAGAATATCGTTGTGTTGTCTGCTGTTCGTACCCCAATGGGTGGTTTTCAGGGCAGTTTGGGGGGATTTTCAGCCCCACAATTGGGCGCTGAAGTAATTAAAGCAGCAATAGAGCGTGCTGATATTCAAGCTGATCATGTTAATGAGGTATTGATGGGATGCGTATTGCCTGCTGGACAAGGGCAAGCACCTGCGCGTCAAGCGGCATTAGCTGCCGGTTTACCTGACAGTGTACCCTGCACGACAGTGAACAAAGTGTGTGGCTCAGGGATGAAAACCCTGATGCAGGCTACGGCAAGTTTGCGTACCGGTGAAGCAGATGTAATTGTTGCCGGCGGTATGGAAAGCATGACGCAATCCCCTTACATTCTTCCAGCAGCACGTGCTGGCTTACGTATGGGGCATGGTGCGGTAAAAGATCACATGTTTGCTGACGGTCTTGAGGATGCTTACAGCGGTAAGCTGATGGGTGTATTGGCGCAGCAAATGGCCGATAAGCGTGAACTTTCCCGTGAAGAGATGGATAACTTTGCGATAGCGTCACTGGCAAAAGCAAATAAAGCGATTGCTGAAGGCGCATTTGAAGCAGAAATTACACCCGTTACCGTTAGCAGCCGCAGTGGTAATACGCTGGTGGCTGTTGATGAGCAGCCGGGAAATGCTAAACCGGAGAAGATCCCAACGCTGCGCCCTGCCTTTGCGAAAGAGGGCACTATTACTGCCGCAAACTCCAGCTCCATTTCTGATGGTGCTGCAGCATTGGTATTAACAACGGAAGAGTATGCCGCCCAGCAAGGTTGCAAGCCGTTGGCTCGGATTGTCTCTTATGCATCACACGCCCAAGCACCTGAAGAGTTTACCGTAGCACCGGTAGGCGCTATTCGAAAAGCAATTGATCAGGCGGGTTGGTCGGTAGATGATATTGACTTGTTTGAAGTGAATGAAGCTTTTGCGATGGTAACTCTGCTGGCAATTAAAGATGTCGGTTTAGACAGTGCGAAAGTGAACGTACACGGTGGTGCATGTGCATTAGGGCATCCGCTGGGTGCTAGTGGTGCGCGTGTTGTGGTTACGCTGATCCACGCCTTGCGTCGCTACGGTAAAAAGCGTGGTTTAGCGGCGCTGTGTATCGGTGGTGGTGAAGGTATTGCCATGACAGTTGAGCTGATTGATTGATTTTAAAATCATACGCTTGAGTTGTTTTCTGCGCAAAAAATACAACGATTACGCTTTCATTTTTCAGGCTTAATCAGTATGTAATGTTATGCAATTAAAAGGCTTCATTTTGAAGCCTTTTATCTTATATGAATCATGGCATCTGTCCGATGGCTACGGTATTCTAGGCGTCTCTTTCCTCTGCTTTCCTATCACCATGAAATTGTTATTTGCTTCTGATCTGCATGGCTCGGTTGAGGCAACTGAGCGGGTATTACAACGGTTTGAACAACATCAGGCTGACTGGCTGATTTTACTCGGTGATCTGATGTATCATGGCCCGCGTAATCCGCTGCCTGCGGGTTATGCTCCTGCACAAGTTGCTGCGCTTTTAAATCCCTATAAAGATAAAATTATTGCGGTGCGTGGCAATTGTGAGAGTGACGTTGATCAGATGCTGCTACATTTTCCGGTGATGGCAGATTACCAGCAGGTTTTACTGCCTGCGCGACGGATATTTTTAACGCACGGACACCTTTATAACCCGCAGTCACTGCCACCGCTTGCCGTGGGAGATATACTGGCGTATGGGCATACGCACCTTCCGGTGGCTGAAATGTCAGGGGATATTATTGTATTTAACCCCGGTTCAGCGGCGCTGCCAAAAGGTGGATTTCCGGCAAGTTATGGTTTGCTGGCGGATAATCGGTTACAGGTATTGGCACTAGACACTCAGTCTGCCATTGCTGCTATCACAATTGACGCTTAATGATGATAAGTCAAGGATCGAACCTGATGGATACACTGGTGCAAGAGTGGGTTGATGTTGTGGATGAAGAGAACCGTGTGACAGATACGGTGTCTCGGCAGCAAGTTAGAGAGCAAAACCTGTGTCACCGTGCCACCTATATCATTGTGCACGATGGCATGGGTAATATTTTAGTTCAGCGTCGAACCGAGGGTAAAGATTTCTACCCCGGTTGGCTGGATGCGGCTGCCGGCGGTGTGGTGTCGGCGGGCGAGAGCATGAGTGAAGGGGCTAAGCGTGAAGGAGAAGAGGAGCTAGGTATTGCTGGCATTCCATTCCTTGATCATGGCAGTTTCTATTATGAGTCTGAAGATTGCAAAGTGTGGGGTGGGTTGTTCAGTTGTATCAGCCGAGGGCCATTTGCACTGCAAGAGTCAGAGATTGCAGAAGTGATGTGGATGTCTCTTGATGAGATAAACCAGCGTCGCCGTGAAATAACGCCAGATACTCGGGTTGCGCTTGATTTATGGCTTAACCGTAATAGCGGTGAGCTTTTTACTGAAAAAAGTCAGTAATTAACCGATTTAATGGCTGGGGTTAAATTCGAGCTAAGTGCAGACAATAAGTGCAGACAATTTTAGGCCGGATACGCGTTAGGTAAAACGTGGTTCGGGTATTAAATCGCGAATAAAAAAACCGGCTATCAGCCGGTTTTTTGTATTTCAGACAGAACAATAATTACTGTTGTGTCGCCTGAATTGCAGTCAGTGCGATGGTGTAGACAATATCGTCAACCAGTGCGCCGCGTGACAGGTCATTAACTGGCTTACGCATGCCTTGCAGCATTGGGCCGATAGAGACCAGATCAGCTGAACGCTGTACTGCTTTGTAGGTGGTGTTACCGGTATTCAGGTCTGGGAAGACGAATACGGTAGCTTGACCGGCTACTTTTGAGTTTGGTGCTTTTGATTTTGCTACGTCAGCCATGATAGCGGCATCGTATTGCAGTGGGCCGTCGATCATCAGATCTGGGCGTTTTTCTTGTGCAATACGGGTTGCTTCACGAACTTTCTCTACATCACTACCTGCACCTGAAGTACCGGTAGAGTAAGAGATCATGGCAACACGTGGGTCAATACCAAAGGCAATAGCAGACTCTGCAGATTGAATCGCGATTTCAGCCAGTTGCTCAGCAGTTGGATCTGGGTTGATTGCACAGTCACCGTAAACCAGTACTTGGTCAGGCAGCAGCATAAAGAACACAGAAGAAACCAGTGATGCACCCGGTGCTGTCTTGATCAGCTGCAAAGGTGGGCGAATGGTGTTGGCTGTGGTGTGAACCGCGCCAGATACCAGACCATCAACAGCAGAAGCTTCCAGCATCATTGTGCCCAGAACAACGGTGTCTTGCAGTTGTTCACGTGCAACAACTTCGGTCATACCCTTGTTTTTGCGCAGTTCAACCAAACGTGGAACGTAGGTTTCAATGACGTCAGCAGGGTTAACAATTTCGATACCCTTGCCCAGTGTTACGCCCTGAGAAGCAGCAACACGTTGGATCTCTTCTGGGTTACCCAGCAGGATACATTCGGCAATACCGCGCTCGGCACACAGTGCTGCAGCTTTGATAGTACGTGGCTCATCACCTTCTGGCAAAACAACACGCTTACCAGCTTTACGGGCTAGTTCAGTCAGTTGGTAGCGGAATGCTGGTGGAGACAGACGACGTGAACGGCTTGATGCCGCAGTCATTGACTCAATCCACTGGCCATCAATGTGTGAGGCGACGAAATCTTGAACTTTCTCGATCCGCTCTTTGTCGTCTACTGGCACTTCCAAGCTAAAGCTTTGCAGGCTCAGAGATGACTGCCACGTGTTGGTTTTTACGCCAAATACAGGCAAGCCGGTTTCAAATGCACGGGCACACAGCTCACGAACTTGAGGTTCGATAGCGTAACCACCAGTCAGTAGCAGAGCGCCAATTTCAACGCCGTTCATAGCAGCTAGTGAGGCAGCAACCAGAACATCAGAGCGATCAGCGGAGGTGACAAGCAGTGAGCCTGGGCGGAAATGCTCAACCATGTGCGGAATGCTACGCGCACAGAAGGTGACATTCTTAATACGACGGGTATTGATTTCACCTTCGTTGATGATTTCAGCATTCAGGTGCTTGGCCATATCGATTGCACGGGTGGCAATCAGATCAAAGCTCCAAGGCACACAACCTAGAACACGTAGTGGGCTGTTGGCAAATAGTTGCAAAACTTCAACGTTAGCTGATTTTGCTTTGCTGCTGTCATCAAAAATTTCAGACAGGTCTGGGCGAGTACGGCCCATTTCATCAACGGGTGCGTTCAGTTTGTTAACAATCACACCTGCGATAGATTGGTTTTTCAATCCACCGAAGTTAGAGCATGCCACTTCAAGACGCTCTTTGAGCTCTTCAGGGGAATCGGTGCCCGGAGTGATAACAAATACGATCTCTGCGCCTAATGTCTTTGCAATGTCAAAGTTGACGTTGTTGGCGAAAGACTGCTTACGCGTTGGCACTAAACCTTCGATCAGAACGGTATCAGCATCTTTAGTTTCTTCGCTGAAACGCGCAACAATCTGCTCAAGCAGTACATCAGTCTGGCCGCTGCCGATCAGGTTTTCGGCAAAGCTCAGGGCAAACGGCTCGATAGTTTTTACGGTGCCGTTAGCGTTGATAATGCTGCTGGTCAGATCCGGCTCATTGCCGCCCTGACGTGGCTGACAGATAGGTTTGAAGAAGTTGACGTTAACGCCTTTGCGCTCCATCGCGCGTACAACACCTAGACTGACGCTGGTCAGACCGACACCGGTGCCGATGGGAACTAACATGATGGTACGGGACACGGCTAAACCTCTATTCGGTTGGGCTAGAATGCAAAAAAGCACCGCCAGCAGAGCTGACGGTGCGGAAGTCGTTGATTATGCAGTCAGACGTGCAGCGTCTTGTGCAATCACCAGCTCTTCATTGGTTGGGATGACCAGAGCAGGGCGGCTGTTGGCAGTGGCAATGTTGCCAGACTTACCAAAGCGTGCCTTCAGGTTGCCTTCTGGATCAACATCAAAGCCCAGAACAGCCAGTTTCTTCATGGTCAGCTCACGAACTAGAGCTGAGTTTTCACCGATACCACCCGTAAAGATGATAGCGTCAAGACGGCCTTCCATTGCAGCAGCATAAGATGCTACGTATTTTGCTAAACGGTAGCAGAATACATCCATAGCACGTTTCGCGTTTTCAGCAGTTTCGTAGTTATCTTCAACGTAACGGCAGTCGTTAGACACTTCGGTCAGACCCAGTAGGCCTGATTTTTTGGTCAGCATTTCGTTGATTTCAGCAACAGACATGCCCATTGCGTCGTGCAGGTGGAATACGATAGCAGGATCGATATCACCTGAACGTGTACCCATAACCAAACCTTCTAATGGCGTTAAACCCATAGAGGTATCAACACATTTACCGTTACGAATAGCAGCAACAGAAGCACCATTACCTAAATGGCAAGTGATAACATTCAGCTCTTCTACTGGTTTGTTCAGCATTTTTGCAGCTTCACGGCTAACATAGAAGTGGCTAGTACCGTGTGCACCGTAACGGCGAATATGCTGTTCGGTATATAGGTTGTATGGTAGAGCGTACAGGTATGCCTCTTGTGGCATAGTCTGATGGAATGCCGTATCAAATACAGCAACGTTTTTGTCTGCCAAATTTGGAAACTCTTTCAGTGCTTCTTCAATACCGATCAAGTGGGCTGGGTTATGTAGCGGCGCAAAAGGAATCGCGGCTTTAATACCGTCGATAACGTTCGTGTTGATCACAGCAGAAGCAGTGAAGCTTTCACCGCCATGAACAATACGATGACCAATCGCGGTCAGGTTAGCAGAGAGCTCCGGCTTTTGCGGTAGGATGGTGTTCACGATATAGCTCAGTGCTTCTGCGTGTGCAGCGTCTGCACCCAATTCAGCCTCGTGTTTTGCACCGTCCATTTTCCACTTGATACGGGCTTCCAGCAGGTTAAAACACTCGGCCAGACCAGAGAGATGCTCATCACCTGTTACTGCATCAATGATGGCGAACTTCAGTGAGGAACTACCGCAGTTTAAAACCAGAACCAGCTTGCTCGACATGAGAAAGTACCTATACGTCTAAATCGGATGATCATGACATGAACAAATCGCGTACAATCCTAAAATCGTAGTGCATTATTGGGAAACGTGCTCAGTTTTAAGCAAAAGTATGTTTCTCCGATAATCTGACACAGAAAAGTAGATGACACCTGCTTTATATACGACTATGGTTGAATCATTCTGTTCATGCTTGTGTGAGAGCATAGAATAGCGATACTTACCGCAAATCACAAAATAAATTGAATAAATAAGCTTAATTTTAATCAATTTTTACTTAAATAGTTTAATCGTTGCACTTTTTTTTGATTCGGAGGGCATATGAGTGATGTAAATCCAGGTTGGATGCAGCTGCTCCGCGATGGGCAAACCTATATGAATTTATGGCCAGTAGAGAAGCGTTTGGCGATAATTTTTCCTGAGCCTCGTATCATCAAAACAACGAAGTTTGCACAACGTTTTATGCCGGCATTGGCGGTGTTCAGTGTGGCATGGCAGATGTCTGTGGGTGGTGGCGATAATATGGCGATTGCTGTGATCGTGGCGCTGTTTTCGCTCAGTTTGCCGTTGCAAGGGTTGTGGTGGTTAGGGAAACGGGCAAATACACGTTTGCCACCCTCTTTGACCCAGTGGTATAGAGATATCTACCACAAAATGCAAGCGGGTGGGATGGCGCTGTTACCGGTAGCCGGTAATCCCCGTTATCAGGAGTTAGCAGATCTACTTAATCGTGCACTTAAAAAACCCGAATGGCAGATTTTAGATGAGCTGTAGCTGATTCGCTGTAACTACGCTGTTGTAACTAGGCTAAGGCATATATTGCAGTACTGAGGTATATACTAAGGCGTGGTGTTGTATATCACAGGCTTACTGGGTCTGATTGTCGGACAGTAGGTCTGTGTTGTTTTTGGTTTTTATCCTTTCCTTTAAATAAAGTCTTTTTATTTTTTGATCTGAATCACAATGAATGTTTTGTTTTGCGACTGGCTGTGAAACAAAACGTGTTTAAAATCAAAAAACTGATGTGATGACCATGCTATTTTATGACAACTTTGTGGATGAAATGTTTTTCACGACCACAGTGTTAGTTTATTAAACTGAAACGATACAGCTTATTCAGGATGGGTGATTTTTGCGTGTAAAACGTGAAAATACGGTGGCTGATGTTATTTGAGCCGGTATAAAGGCAATACACTGTTGTGGTGCAAAACTTTTATTTTTCTTATGCGGAGAGCAAACCATGGAAATGACGAACGCCCAGCGTCTGATTTTATCGAACCAGTATAATTTGATGGCGATGATGGATCCGAATAATGCCGCGCGTTATCGTCGTTTGCAGACAATTGTTGAGTGTGGTTATGGTTTGCAGTTGCGGGAGTTGGATCGTCATTTTGGTGATCTAAGCGAAGAGGATTGCCGCACGATTATTGATGCAATGGAGATGTACCACGCTCTGCAGGTATCATTTAATAATTTGAGTGCTGATACTCAGCAGCCGATTGATTCACGCCGTTTAAGTTTTTTAGGGTTTGATGCGGCCACAGAGCCACATTTACTGGGATATGTTCGCTTTCTGGTAGAAACGGAAGGCCGTTACCCGCAGTTTGATGCGTCTGTACACGGGTTTAATGCCCAGATGCCGATGTGGGATAAATATCAGCGTATGTTGAATGTATGGCATGCGTGCCCGCGCCAGTATCACTTGTGTGCTGCTGAAATTGCACAGGTGCTGAATGCGTAACGCATTCGATATTATTTAAGTGTTACTGTAGATAATAAAAAGCCCTCAGGCTATTTCCGAGGGTTTTTTATTATCATCTATTGTGATGCGTGTTATTAAAAATAGAGTAAGAGAACGGAATAATAGAAAGCAGTATCAGGGAAATTGCCTAAATAGTTTGTTTTTAAATAAACTGCCTTAATGTTGTGAGTTTTTCAATAAGCAGTATGATTTTATTTTATATAAATCTAAATTATTACTGGAAGTTTTGTGATTATTTTATTCCAGACCTCACTTTGTTTAAAACCCTCTGTTCTCACACCATAAAATTGTGCGATATGATTTTCATCTTTGTCAAAAAACTCTAAGCTTGTTATATATCCACTTTCTGATCTTTTATTTACAACCCATGCTTGTTCGATGTCTTTAGTAGATATTTTTATAATTGCCTTTTCTCCTTCATATGTCTTACCATGAATGACGATTTTATTATTATTGATTGGCACTAGTTTTAATACAGGCCCTGTATATACGTGTACTACAGCATTATTTCCAATAAAGGCCATAAAGTGTTCTTTTTTTTGCTGAAGAGCTGTTAATACAGACCATATACTATGGGTATCAACTTGATAAGCGAGATCATCTGGAACAGATCTAAACGCATCTAACTTGCTTATTTCAAGCTGTTGTAGCATAGGGTAAAAATGATGAACATCAGTGAGATTTCGCCATAACTCCTCTACATCACTGTTACTGTTTATTTTCTTTAATTTCCCTTTTTTCGATTCTATATTAGTAATAGTTTCTTGAATATCATCTTTTGATTCAAAGTTAATACGAAGAACAATAGATTGACTTTTATCTAAAAAAATAGCTCTATAATTATTATCTGTATTTATGTTTTTTTCGAGCACAAAGCTTTCTATTTCCCCTGGAATTATTCTTAAATCAACACCTTTTGGATTTAAAAGTAAATGCCCATTTGCTGCAGGTTCGGTTATTCTTCCCTTTACGCTAATAAATGAATGTTGTGATTTACCTGTAAAAGTAATGACTTCTGCTTTGGATTTTGAACTGTAACTGTGTTTTATTTTATCAAAAGCAAATTTCAATGAATGTGATGACGATGCTTCTTTATTGTTTATTCCAAAAGCATGACTTGTTTCATTTATTGAATAAACAAGATTGCTTATAGTGTTTGTATTTATCGAGTTGTTCTTCATTGTTTTTTCCTGATTTATTTTGTATTAAATTAATTTTAATCGTGCAGTTCTCTTTATGTTATTTTACCTTTAGCTATTTAAATTTAGCTATCAGGTAAATGCAGTGATTTCTAAATTTTAAGAATAATGTGTATTTAAATAAATAGTGTATTGCTGTAATAGTAAAGTACTTATGCTCTGTGATTAAAAATTAGTTAAAATTACAGATTAATATGTTTTTAAAGAGTTTATTTTCTTGAAAATAATGTAATTTTTGATCAAACATAGAAGCGTTATGAAATTTGAATGTAGGGAATATATGTTATAGATATAATATTTATTGAATACGGTGTAATAAAAAACCGGCACAGATGATATGCGCCGGTCTTTAGGTGAAGTATGCTTAAAGCAAGCTTAGTACATGACTTTGTGGCCATAACCTTCAAGAATGGTTTTAATTTTCTCAAGTGTTTCTTTTTTCGGTGGTTTTACACCGGCCAGCTTGTACTCTTCACCCATGGCTTCCCACTTGTGTTTACCCAATTCATGGTAAGGAAGAAGCTCAATTTTCTCTATATTTTTCATATCTTTGATAAATTCACCCAGTTGGTGTGCTGAGGCTTCATCATCGGTATAACCGGGAACGATCACATAGCGGATCCATGTAGTTTTATTGATTTTGGCTAAGTATTGCGCAAAATCTAAGACCCGCTTGTTTGATACACCAACCAGATTGTGGTGGATATCATCATTAATTTGTTTGAGATCGAGCATGACCAGATCGGTGGCATCAAGCAGCTCATCGATCACCGGTTCCATTTTGCGAACAAAACCGTTGGTATCTAGACAGGTGTGAATCCCTTCTGCTTGGCAGGCGCGAAACAGGTCACGCACAAACTCAGCTTGCAAAATAGCTTCACCGCCTGATGCCGTCACACCGCCACCTGAGGCTTTCATAAAATGGCGGTAGGAGCGTAAATCATTCATGATTTCATCGACTGTCACCTCTTTGCCGCCGTGGGTATCCCACGTGTCACGGTTGTGGCAGTATAGGCAGCGCATCAGGCAGCCTTGCATAAAGACGATGAAGCGGATCCCTGGGCCGTCAACCGTACCGCAGGATTCGAAAGAGTGGATACGTCCTTTCACTGACATAGCGAGGTAATACTCCGCATAAGGCTGAACAATAGCAGCCTGTTTAAAATAAAAAAGGCCCCGAAGGGCCTTTTATTTTACGCGATTTTTGCAGATTTTTCCGCATTTACACGCAGTTTGTAATGTTATTCGTGGAATAACAAGATTACAGTGACTGAGTGAAGGTACGGGTAATCACGTCTTGCTGCTGTTCTTTAGTCAGCGAGTTGAAACGCACTGCGTAACCCGATACACGGATAGTCAGCTGAGGATATTTCTCAGGATTTTCCATCGCGTCCAGCAGCATTTCACGGTTCATTACGTTCACGTTCAGGTGTTGACCACCTTCGATGCTCGCTTCGTGGTGGAAGTAACCGTCCATCAGGCCAACCAGGTTACGCTTTTGCGCTTCCATGTCTTTACCCAGCGCGTTAGGTACGATAGAGAAGGTATAAGAGATACCGTCTTTCGCATGCGCAAATGGCAGTTTGGCCACAGAGGTTAGTGATGCAACAGCACCTTTCTCATCACGGCCGTGCATTGGGTTAGCACCTGGACCGAACGGTGCGCCAGCGCGACGACCATCTGGTGTGTTACCGGTTTTCTTACCATAAACCACGTTAGAGGTGATGGTCAGAACTGACTGAGTTGGGATTGCGTTACGGTAAGTTTTCAGCGCACGGATTTTGGTCATGAAACTCTCAACCAGATCACAAGCGATGTCATCTACACGTGAATCGTTGTTACCAAATTTTGGATAGTCGCCTTCGATTTCGAAGTCAATAGCGATACCATCTTCATCACGTACTGGTTTTACTTTCGCGTATTTAATTGCAGACAAGGAGTCAGCAGCAACAGACAGACCTGCGATACCACATGCCATAGTACGAACTACGTCACGGTCGTGCAGCGCCATCAGCGATGCTTCATAGCTATACTTGTCGTGCATGAAGTGGATAACGTTCAGTGCAGTGACATACTGCTTCGCCAGCCAATCCATGAAGTGATCTAGGCGATCCATGACTTTGGTATAATCAAGAACAGCATCAGTCATTGGTGCTTCTTTCGGGCCAACTTGCATCTTCAGTTTTTCATCAATACCGCCATTGATTGCGTACAGCATGGTTTTTGCCAAGTTTGCACGTGCACCGAAGAACTGCATTTGCTTACCAACGATCATCGGAGATACGCAACATGCGATTGCGTAGTCATCAGATTCGAAGTCTGGACGCATCAGATCATCGTTTTCGTACTGCAGAGAAGAGGTATCGATAGACACTTTCGCTGAGTAACGCTTAAAGCCTTCTGGCAGTGCTTCAGACCACAGGATGGTCATGTTCGGCTCTGGAGATGGGCCCATGGTGTAAAGGGTGTTCAGGAAGCGGAAGCTGCTCTTTGTTACCAGTGTACGGCCATCTAAGCCCATACCAGCCAGAGATTCCGTTGCCCAGATTGGGTCACCAGAGAACAGAGTATCGTACTCAGGTGTACGCAGGAAACGTACCATACGCAGTTTCATGACGAAATGGTCAATCATCTCTTGCGCTTGTTCTTCAGTGATCAGACCTGCTTTTAGATCACGCTCGATGTAGATATCGAGGAATGAAGAGGTACGGCCCAGAGACATTGCTGCGCCATTTTGTGATTTCACTGCAGCCAGATAGCCGAAGTAAGTCCACTGAATCGCTTCTTGTGCAGTTTTTGCTGGGGCAGAGATATCACAACCGTAGGTAGCTGCCATCTGCTTAATTTGACCCAGTGCACGGTGCTGTTCTGCAATTTCTTCACGCAGTTGCATGGTCATTTGCAGATCTTCGCCGTTTTCCATGCGCTCTTGCAGGGAAGTGAACTGTGCGAATTTGTCTGCCAATAGGAAGTCGATACCGTACAGGGCAACACGGCGGTAGTCACCGATAATACGGCCACGGCCATACGCATCTGGCAGACCAGTCAGTACGCCTGATTTACGGCAGCGCAGGATATCAGGCGTATAAATATCAAATACACCTTGGTTATGCGTTTTACGGTATTCGCTGAAAATTTTCTTAACCATTGGGTCAAGTTCACGACCGTAAACTTTGCAAGAACCTTCAACCATCTTAATGCCGCCAAATGGAATCAGCGCACGCTTCAGAGGGGCATCAGTTTGCAGGCCAACGATAGTCTCTAGAGACTGGTCAATGTAACCTGCTCCGTGAGAAGTGATAGTAGAGGGTAGGTCAGTATCAAAGTCAACCGGCGAGTGTGTACGGTTCTCTTCTTTGATGCCTTCCATGACAGAATCCCACAACTTGGTGGTCGCTTCCGTTGCTCCAGCGAGGAATGCTTCATCGCCTTCATACGGTGCGTAGTTCTTCTGAATGAAGTCACGTACGTCGACAGCGTGTTGCCATTCACCGGAAGCAAAGCCTTCCCATGCGTTAGCAAAGTTTTGATTTAATTCGGTCATTATATATACCTACCTTAATTCTGAGGTGTTTCTTGCGAAAGCGCGGTACGTAGAGAGGTGGGTAACACTTTCTCTCCACGCAAAAATATAACCCAGTTCATCATTCCGACCAGTAGCGCACCACCGATAATATTACCTAGGGTAACAGGAATAAGATTGTTGAAGATAAAATGAGAAACAGTTAAATCAGCAAACTGGGCAGGGTTAACATTGATGCTAGCCCAAAATTCTGGGCTGGCAAAGGTATGTACCACAATACCCATAGGGATCATAAACATGTTCGCGATGCTGTGTTCAAACCCACTGGCCACAAACATGGTAACAGGTAACAGCATAGCAAGAATTTTATCGGTAACAGAACGGCCAGCGTAAGTCATCCATACGGCTAAACACACCATTAAGTTAGCGAGTATACCTAAGACAACAGCTTGAATAAAATTGTGGTGTAATTTGTGCTGTGCGGTTTTTAGTACGGTTAAACCCCATTGTCCGTCTGCTGCAGTATGTTGAGCGGCAAACCAGATTAAGCCCACAAAAAAGAGTGCGCCAATGAAATTCCCCAGATATACCACACCCCAATTTTTGAACATCTGAGCCCAAGAGATACGGTTACTGGCTTTTGCAACTAACGTTAATACAGTGGAGGTAAAAAGTTCACCGCCACAAAGCACAACAAGAATTAAACCTAGAGCAAAAGCAACACCCCCCATCATTTTGGCCAAGCCCCAAGCAACATTGCCGGTCCCTGTCATAACGGTGGTGTAAAAAACAAAGGCAATAGAGATAAAAACACCTGCCATGATAGCAAGTAAAAAGGAGTGGTTCTGGTTTTTAGTTGCTTTATAAACACCAACATCCTCAGCCTTTTTAGCCATGGTTGCTGGAGGTAAAGCATCAACATGAGATGAGTTTTCTGTTTTCACACACGGGTACTCATTGACATGAAATTGGCCAGATAATATTAGCAAAATGGCTTTCATTTAAAGTTGATCTAGATCATATACGTGAAATTAGATAACACAATTTACAAGGTTATTAACAGATTGAAATATTCAACTTATTGAAATACAAGAAGAAAAATTTTTTTAAGATTTATATTAAAATTTGAATGTAACTAAATTACGAAAAAAAATAACAAAGCTAGAGGCTTGCTTATACAAAATAAAGAGAGATTGATCACAAATAAGGGTATTTAAACGTGGTTTGAAATAATGAATTTGGTGTTTTTTAATTCTTTATATGGGAGTAAGTGTAGTTAAAATTGGACAGAGGTCTCTTTTTTATCTGCGGTGGGTCAGTTATCGAGATCAAAAAGCAGTGTTGACGATATCAACACTGCATATATGGTAGTTTTTACAGGTTATAGCATTTAGCTCCAATATGTACGTTTTGCATTTTGTAGCTTTTGATAGGCGTGTAGTAGAGCCTGATGCGCTGGAAATTCGTTTAGATCACTGTCAGAGGCGATAAGACCAAAGAAGCGTTGCTCACCCTGAACGGCCGCCCATGCTTCATTCACGGTTTGTGTGCCGTACATACGCTCAAACGCATAGCGATATTGTTCAGGATGCCGCTCTTCATCCAAGAACAACTCTAATGAGGCTTTCAGGCAACGGTAGTAGTTGGCGCGCTCAGTTGAGAACACTGATGCGTTGAACTCCATTGTCCACTCTGCCCATTCAAGTGCGACATCAAGCTCACCTGCTGCCAATGCTAGCATTGATTTCAGTTCTCCGATACGCAGAGTATTCCATGCGCTGTTTACTCCTGGAACAAAACCAAGCAGCTCACGTACGCGGGTGAAATCATCCATGCCTTCTTCATCTAACTGGTTATAGAAGGCCATGTAGTCCTCTTTTTCCCATTCAGAATCTGGCAGGCTTAAGATGATGTCGCGTAGGTGCATACCCATATTGTTGTTGGCCAGCAGCAGATCATCAGCCGGGTAAATATCAGACATGCTCGGCACTAAAATACGGCAGGCATACACGCCTAAATGTTCGTAGTCGGCAATATACACATCCACATCTTCATCGGCAAAAATACTCATCAACCCTGCAAACTCTTGCTCGGTATCATCACCAAAGTTCCAGTCAGCAAACTCATAGTCGGCTTCGGCTTTGAACATATCCCACGAAATCAAACCGCTTGAGTCAATGAAGTGGGTTTCAAGGTTGGCATGTTCGGCAACATCATCGTTATCAAATGACGGAGGCATAAACACGTCGAGATCTTTGAGACTGCGGCCTTGCAGCAGTTCTGTCACCGTACGCTCAAGTGCTACACCAAACATCGGGTGTGCGCCGAACGAGGCAAAGCAACTGCCATTTTCTGGGTTAAACAATACCACGCAAATGACCGGATACTGGCCACCGAGCGAAGCATCATAGGCAAAAATTGGGTAGCCTGCAGTTTCTAGCGTTGCAATAGCCTCTTGTACATGCGGGTAACGTGCCATGACTTCAGCCGGAATTTCAGGCAGGCTGATGCCTTCGGCAATAATGCGGTTTTTAATGTAGCGTTCGAAAACTTCAGATAACCCCTGAACACGCGCTTCATAGCGGGTGTTACCGGCAGACATACCGTTTGACACATACAAGTTGGCAACGATATTCATCGGGATATAGACAGTTTCACCGTCTGACTGGCGGGTAAACGGCAGGGCGCAGATCCCACGTTCTTCATTGCCCGATTGCAGGTCAATCAGGCCTGATGCCAGCAGTTCACCTTCTGGATCATAATAGTCACGCAGACTATCATCCAAAATACCCTCTGGTAGGCTGTCGTCTTCAGGAATAGCGAACCATTTTTCATCGGGGTAGTGCACAAAATCGCCGTTAGCGATCTGCTCTCCAAGATAAAAATCGGCGAAGAAGTAGTTAGTAGACAGGCGTTCAAAATACTCACCCAGTGCAGAAGCCAGCGCGGCCTTTTTAGTTGCACCTTTACCGTTAGTAAAGCACTGCGGACAGTCTTTATCACGGATATGAACGGACCAGACATTAGGCACGGGGTTTAACCATGAGGCTTCTTCAATATTAAAGCCCAATGCTTTCAGTTTGGACTGGAAACGCTCGATAGAATCTTCTAGGGCTGCGTCTTTGCCCGGAATGAAAGTTTGCATGTGCATAGCGTCCGTTTGATTGAGTCAAGAATGCCGGTAAAACTCATCCCGGCGGTTCAGGTGTTACATTACTGCTGTTTTATGGCAATTGTGAACCTGTTGTTTTGTTTATTTGGGAAGCCAGTTGATTGTAGCGCAATATTAACGTACTTCATTCTGATAAAACGTACTCTTGCAATTGGCTGCGCCTTCAACGATGTAATTATAAAAATCACCGTTTACAGAGAGATAATCGTTCAGCGCGGAATAAGCAAGCTGTCGCTCAGGTGTATTGGTGATCCATGGCTCAATTTCTTTTAATGGGAAATCGGGGGTCACATTTTGGAATGTTGCACAGGCCGCTGCTCTAGCAATCGGTTCGCCGGTGACAGAGATGGCTTTTTTATCCTCTGACTCTTGATTATAAGTCATCATACCTTGGCTGATTGCCGCAGCAAGCTGCATCAGCGCAGCACGTTTACTCGGTTCGCTAGGGTAACGCTGTGCAATTTTCCGCTGCACATCATCGCGTATTCCGTTGCCATCAAGATCAATGCCCTCAAGCGTTAATGTACCGGCCATCCCCGGATCGGGCGGTAGGCTAGAGGCGAGCGCGGCAAAGGCCTGTTCCCGTTGCTGGCTATTTTGTGAGTCATCAGCAACCTGTAGCCGTGTGGTATTTGCTGCTACTGGCAACACGGCACTAGCACCGGTAATAGCCAGTGCCAGTATTATTTTGGCGATCATGCACATCCTCCTTCCTCTGTACTAAGAGAGCCCGATTGTCCGCTATTTTTATGTGCGGTAATTAACACTCTTAGGTTTTTATGCTGCACTTAGCACTTTTTTATACGATTAATCACATTTTTATTATTTACGCTCGGCATAATTGCGCCGGCTAAAGAACGCATTTGCTACTTTCATGGCAATTTGTCAATAACTAAATGGATGTAATATTAATGACTCTGCATAAATCCTTCAAAAAAACATTAAGTGCATCAGTGGTTGCATTGTGGTTTTCAAGTGCTGCATTTGCCGCTGATTTACCCAATATTACCATTTTGGCAACAGGCGGCACGATTGCCGGAGCAAGTACCACGAACTCAGCCACCGATTCGGGTTATACCGCAGGCAAAGTGGGTGTAGATGCCCTGATTGCCGCTGTGCCAGAAATGAGTAAGGTAGCAGATGTCACCGGTGAGCAGGTGGTAAAAATTGGTTCACAGGATATGAATGATGACGTTTGGCTAACACTGGCCAAACGTGTGAATGCTCTGCTGGCGAAAGAGGATGTTGATGGCATTGTGATCACACATGGTACAGACACCATGGAAGAGACAGCCTATTTTCTGAATCTCACGGTGAAAAGTGATAAGCCGGTTGTTTTGGTTGGTGCAATGCGCCCATCAACTGCGATGAGTGCTGATGGCCCGTTTAATCTGTATAACGCCGTGGTTACGGCAGCAGATACTGCATCAAAAGGGCGCGGTGTGATGGTCGCGATGAATGATACGGTGTTGGGTGCGCGTAATGTTGTGAAAATGAGCACAACAGAAGTGAATACGTTTCAAGCACCAAATTTTGGCCCGTTAGGGTATATCCATAACGGTAAAATTGATTATCAGCGCACACCAACCCGCAAGCATACTGAAGGCGCGCAGTTTGATATCAGTAAACTTGATAAACTGCCGAAAGTGGGAATTGTGTACGGTTATTCAAACATGGCGGTAGAGCCGGTAAAAGCACTGGTTGACGCTAAATATGATGGTATCGTGACCGCCGGTGTGGGTAACGGTAATCTGTATAATACAACGTTTGATGTACTGGAGAAGGCGGCAAAGCAGGGCACGGCGGTAGTTCGTTCATCACGCGTGCCGACCGGCGCAACGACGCTGGATGCCGAAATTGATGATGCAAAATATGGTTTTGTGGCCTCGGGTGCGCTTAATCCACAAAAAGCGCGTGTGTTGTTGCAACTGGCGCTAACTGAAACCAAAGATCCGGCTAAAATTCAGGAAATTTTCCAGCAGTACTAAATTGTTCTGTGGTACTCAATGTTCTCACAGTGCTGCATGTTCTAGCAGCACTGTGTTTAAAAAAAGGGGCAACTTCTGCAGTGAATGTTGAGGTTTGCGCCTTTTTTATGGTGATGCAATTAGAGCTTTTTGATCCACACTCCATTTTCTTGTTCAACGCTGTTTTCCCAACCACACAGCGCGGTGACATCACTCTCTTTATATAAAATGGCCGGTTGACGACCGTATCCAAACATAAAGTTGTACTGCTGTTTTTGTGCGCTGGCACTGTTGGCATCGGTATTTACATCGCCCAAGGTGCGCTCTACGTTAAACAGCATATCTCCGACCCAAAGAAATTTTCGGTACTGCGGATACATTGAACTCCAGCCCGGCATGGTGTTTTCATCTTCTAATATGCCGGTGACATGGGTGATATCACGGTGTGCAAGTGCTGGGCACAGTGTTTTGAGTTTACGCCATGCACTGACTACGCTCTGAATTTGCTGCGGAGCCAGTGTGGGCTGATCA
This sequence comes from Plesiomonas sp., assembly GCF_051652165.1. Classification (GTDB taxonomy): domain Bacteria; phylum Pseudomonadota; class Gammaproteobacteria; order Enterobacterales; family CAMTGL01; genus Plesiomonas. The sequence goes on along the minus strand of NZ_JBOFTR010000016.1, from coordinate 31,130 downwards.
ATGGTGACTTTTAGCTCTTTTTCTTTGTCTTTGCAGCCGGTCAGAGCGACCAGTACAACCAGTGCCGCAATACGTTTCATAGGTTATCCTGTTATTTGTCTGTGTGAGGCTTGTTGGTGCTGTTGGTATTTTTCATCACAAGCTGTGATGCTCGCCCTGTTCGTCATGACTAATTTCATCGAGTGACAGATGAAAACTAGGAACAAACACGGTCATAAAATAGTCCATCTCTTCGCTGTGGCGCTCTTTGAGCGTTTTTTTCAGGCGTTTTTTTGCCAGTTTAAATTCATTATTACCCGCTTCAAGCTCTTCAATGCATTTTAAGTATGCACAGAGTGAGTCAGCTTGTTTTACCAGCAACTGCTCTTCGGGTTCGTGTTCATCTGAGTTAATCAGCGGGCGGTAATCCTCCTGAAACTCTTCTGGCAGCATATCAATCAACCTATTTTCGGCGATTTTTTCAATTTTCTTATATTCGCGGGCAATTTCAGGATTGTGGTATTTAATCGGGGTGGGTAAATCACCGGTCAGCACTTCGCTGGCATCATGGAACATGGCAATCAGTGCGATACGTTCAGGGTTGACATTTCCCCCAAACTTTTTGTTTTTAATCAATGCCAAAGCATGGGCAACAAAGGCCACTTGTAAACTGTGTTCAGAGATATTTTCTGCACGGATGTTGCGCATCAGTGGCCAGCGATTAATCAGCTTCATGCGTGAAAGATAGGCAAAAAAGTGGCTGTGATTCATAACGATCCTCGTCAGCATAAGGCCATCAGTAAAGAGGCGTATCAATAAACGGGTATATCAATAAACAGGCCTATTAATAAACAAAAAGTAGGCTAAACATAAGCGGTATATGCTTTATGTGTTGTCTTGTACGAGAGTTTATCGCAGAAAAGGGAAAACAGCATGCCCATGAATAGGAAACAAAGCGTTACGCTACGTAAAAGAGGGGCAGAAACAGGCAGTGCAACTCTCATAAGGCCTTTCTGAAAAAAGGTGACGCATGAGAAGGCGCACTGCCGATAAGATTATTTACGGTGACGCTATTTTACTGGTGATAACCGGCAAAAAAACGGCCAAGTTTGCCGATGGCCATCTCTAGCGTATCCACTCGAGGCAGGGTAACAATGCGGAAGTGGTCATGCTGTGGCCAGTTAAAACCTGTGCCTTGCACCAGCAGCACTTTCTCCTGCATTAGCAGATCAAACACCATTTTCTGATCATTTTGGATATTGAATTTTTTCTGATCAAGGCGGGGGAACATGTATAACGCTCCCATCGGTTTGACACAGGATATTCCTGGGATCTGGTTGATCAGCTCCCACGCGCGGTTACGCTGTTCATACAAGCGTCCGCCGGGCTGGATAAATTCACTGATACTCTGGTAGCCACCAATGGCGGTTTGGATGGCATGTTGCATCGGTACGTTGGCACACAAGCGCATAGAGGCCAGCATATCTAGCCCTTCGATATAGCCTTTGGCGTGCTTTTTCGGGCCATTGAGAACCATCCAGCCCTGCCGGAAACCCGCTACACGGTAGGTTTTTGACAACCCGTTGAAGGTGACGGTAAGTAGATCAGGCGCTAATGCGGCAATCGAGTAATGTTTGGCTTCATCGTAGAGAATTTTGTCATAAATTTCGTCGGCAAAAATAGTCAAATTATGCTGACGCGCCACCTCAACAACCTCTAGCAGCAGCTCTTTACTGTAGACCGCACCGGTTGGGTTGTTCGGGTTGATGATGACAATCCCTTTGGTATTGGGTGTGATTTTACGTTTGATATCATCAATATCAGGAAACCAGCCAGCATCTTCATCACACATATAGTGTACGGCATTGCCGCCAGAGAGTGAGACTGCGGCTGTCCATAATGGGTAATCTGGGGCGGGGACTAAGATCTCATCACCGGTATTGAGCAGTGCCTGCATCGCCATCACAATCAGTTCTGACACGCCATTACCGATATAGATATCTTCTACCGTAATATCCATCATGTTGCGCTTTTGGTAGTGCTGCATAATGGCTTTACGTGCCGAATACAGACCTTTTGAGTCACAGTAGCCCTGTGCGGTCGGCAGATTACGAATAACATCGACTAAAATTTCATCGGGTGCATCAAACCCAAACGGGGCCGGATTTCCAATGTTCAGTTTGAGGATGTTGTGGCCCTCTTCCTCAAGGCGCTTCGCCTCTTTCAGTACTGGCCCGCGAATGTCATAACAAACGTTATCTAATTTGATTGATTTATTGAGTAAGTGCATGATTAGCGCGCCATTATTTGAAATCATTAACTAAAATGTAGGTATCTATAGCACTTTACTCCGCAAGTTCCTTATTCGAAAGACAAAAACCTGATTTTGGAGCAAGGCTCTGTATCCAGTAGCGATATTAGCGGATATCGGATTGCATAACTGAAATTTACGGTGTTTTGTTATGATAATTGCAGATAAAATAGATTAAAATTGTGTGTGCAGCACAGGGCTTTACGGGTGTAGTCGTTAAACATTGTAATTTAGCGTTACAATACAACTGTTTTATCACTGTTTTTTTGTGATTTCTCTCGATTAACGATAGGCAATATAGATCGTAAAATGGGAAGAGATGACCCGTGAGCGGATAATTTACGCATGAGGTTACTTTGAATCTGCTTGATGACCTGATGCCACGTGTGCATCAGTTACTCTGTTCTTGGCCGGAAAACGGCGCGTCAGCTGAAAAAACAGCAGAAAAAAAGGGTGCGAAACTGAACCCGACGCAGAACGATGTGAGCTCAACCGACGCTGTTTTCCCGCCGAATACAGGTGCTCAGCGGATAATACTTCCGCTGAAACGTCAGGAAATGGGTAAGTTACTCGACTGGCTGGCAGCACAGACGCTGTTTCCTAAATTCTATTGGTTACACCGTGATGGTTCTGAAGAGGTGGCTGCACTGGGGCAGGTGCGTAATTTTACACGTCCTGATGCTGCCAGTGCATTTGTGCACCAGCAAGAGAGTGCATTTCGTCTATGGGGTGGAACGGCTTTTGATGGTGAACATGCCCGCAGTCATGGTTGTCTCAGTGGCTGGTTTTTTCTGCCGCGTTTTGAGCTGAGTCAGGGCACAAAAGGTGCACAACTGGTTATTAATCTATTTAGCCAGACCTCTTTACGTGCAGATGCGGCTCTGGCATGGCAGCAGTTCAGCGCCTTAGTCAGTGGTACGGCCTTAACGTTGCCGGATGTGACGGTGATAAATGCGCAGCATTTACCGGAGCACTGGGCATGGTGTGATCTTGTCAACCGAGCTCTGTCGGCCATTGATACCCATCAGGTTGATAAAGTGGTGCTGGCACGTAAAACCACGTTAACGCTTGATACGCCAGTTGCTGCACCACAGTTGCTCAACGCCAGCCGCAGGGTTAATCACCGCTGCTTTCATTTTATGTTGGCGATGGATGATAAACATGGCTTTGTTGGATCAAGCCCTGAACGCTTGTTCCGGCGGCACGGGTTGGCGTTACACACAGAGGCATTGGCTGGAACGGTATCGCGTACCGGCGATGATAAGCGTGACGCTCAACTGGCAAACTGGCTACTTTCAGATAAAAAGAATCAACATGAAAATCTGCTGGTGGTTGAGGATATCTGCACCCGTTTAAACGGGCATGTAGATAATGTTGATGTGCTTTCGGCAGAAGTGTTGGCTTTGCGTAAAGTGCAGCACTTACGCCGGAAAATTACCGCTCAGCTACGTACCCGTGATGATGCCGAGTGTCTTGAGTGGCTACATCCTACCGCGGCAGTGGCCGGATTGCCGCGCGAACCGGCTCGCGCATTTATCCATGAACATGAGCCGTTTGAACGGGGCTGGTATGCCGGTTCAGTCGGCTATCTTTCGCGTGATCGCGCCGAATTTACGGTAGCGATCCGCTCTGCATTAATTCAACAACATTACGTTCATTTATTTGCCGGCGCAGGAATTGTGCCCGGCTCTGACCCAGAAGCTGAGTGGCAGGAGATCGAGCGCAAAGCGGCCGGTCTGCGCACTCTGCTGGAGCCCGACTATGTCAATGAGTGCCTTTAATCGTCGCTGGGCGGGGGTAGTACTGGAAGCGATTACCCGTCACGGGGTGCGCCATGTCTGTATTGCACCCGGTTCCCGTTCCACACCGCTTACGCTAGAAGCGGCTGCGCATGCAAAACTAACCTGCCACACGCATTTTGATGAACGTGGATTGGGGCATATGGCCCTTGGTATGGCGAAAACCTTAAATCAACCGGTTGCTGTGATTGTGACATCCGGTACGGCGGTCGCTAATCTCTATCCTGCTCTGATTGAGGCGGGGTTAACCAAAGAGAAACTGGTACTGCTGACTGCAGATCGACCACCTGAGTTGGTCGATTGTGGCGCAAATCAGGCCATTCGTCAGCCTGATATGTTTGCTTCTCACCCTTGTGTTAGCCTTAACTTACCACGGCCAAGTGCGGATATTCCGGCACGCTGGTTACTGTCAACGTTGGATGATGCTATGCATCAACAACATCAGCAAGGTGGTGCGGTGCATATTAACTGCCCGTTTGCCGAACCCTTGTATGGCAACGATCAGCACGCGTTTACTGAGTGGTTAGCACCGGTAAATAGCTGGCTGCACAGTAGCACGCCGTGGGTTAGCTTTAGTGCACCAGTTGCGCAGGCTGAAACTGATCCTCAGTGGGAAACTCTGCGCCGTCAGAAAGGGGTGATTGTTGTCGGTCAGTTGGCACTCGGTGAAGGTGCGGCGATTGCGGCATGGGCGCAACAACTGGGTTGGCCACTGATTACTGATGTGCAGTCGGGTGTCTCACCGATGTTGCCTTATGCCGATTTGTGGATGGGCAATTCGCATGCTCTTGAGCGGTTGGCTGAAGCGGATATTGTGCTGCAATTTGGTGCGCGCTTTATCTCTAAGCGTATTAACCAGTGGCTAGAAACACTGAGTGTGCCTGAATATTGGCTAATTGACCCGCAGCAGGGGCGGCTTGACCCGTATCATCAGCACAGCCGCCGAATTTCTTGTACAGTGGCACAGTGGATTAGCGTGCATCCGGCAGAAAGCACGCGTAAACCGTGGGCTCCTGAATTGTCTGCGTTAGCTCGTTTTTCCCATACACAAGTACAAAAACAGGTGGGATCAAAACTCTGTGAAGCCTCTATTGCTCACCATCTCAATAAAATTCTTCCGCCGGAAGGACAGGTATTTTTGGGCAACAGCCTAATTGTGCGTTTAATTGATGCACTCGGCACATTGCCGGAAAACTACCCGATCTTCAGTAACCGCGGAGCGAGTGGGATTGATGGCCTGATCTCGACTGCCGCAGGCGTAGCCAAAGCGGGTGGCAAGCCCACACTGGCTATCATGGGGGATATGTCAGCGTTGTATGATCTAAACTCAATGGCACTGCTGCGCAACTTAGGCGTGCCGTTTGTGCTGATTGTGGTGAACAACAACGGTGGCGCAATTTTTGACATGCTGCCTGTGCCATCAGAAGAGCGAGATCGTCTCTACCGTATGCCGCATGGTCTGGATTTTTCGCATGCTGCGGCAATGTTTGGTATGACCTATACGCGCCCTTATACTTGGGCTGATGTGGGTACGGCTCTGCGTCAGGCCTACATCAAAAATGGCGCGATGCTGATGGAGCTGAAAGTGGCTGATAGCGAAGGTGCAGAGACATTACGTACGTTGCTACAACAAGTGCGCGATGCTGTTCCACAGAGTGCAGCATAAGCAAAACGTTTGATGAGGCAACTCAGTTATCCTACTCATCATAGGGTTTATAGGCTGAATAAAATATGCAACAAGAGCAGGACGTTATCCTACAAACTACGCTGTATTGCCAAAAACAGGGCGCTATTGAGGCCGTTGAAAATAGCCAGCCCTGTCTGGTTTGGCTGCACGGCTTTTTAGGCAGTAGTGAAGAGTGGCAGGCAATTGTTCCCCATTTTGCGGAGTACCCGAATCTGCTGGTGGATCTTCCAGGGCATGGCCAATCATCATCGATCCGTGTGCGCAGTATGGCACAGGTCAATCAGTTGTTAATCAATACCCTTAAGCAACAAGGTATTGAGCATTATTGGCTAATTGGATATTCAATGGGTGGGCGAATTGCTTGTTTTCATGCTACGCAATTTGCAAAACCGTCTGGGTTGTGCGGGTTGATTGTCGAGGGTGCACATCCGGGATTGGCACAGGAAGAGCAGTGTCTTGGCCGTTGGTATCATGATAATCGCTGGGCAGAGCGTTTTCGCCGCCAACCACTGGTAAATGTGCTCGATGAGTGGTATCGCCAACCGGTATTTGCCGATCTTAGTGCTGATATGCGCAGTGCAATGATTGCTGCTCGTAGCCAAAATGATCCGTGCAACCTAGCAATGATGCTGGAAGGCACATCTCTGGCTCGTCAGCCACAAATGAGCCATGCATTACAACATTTGTCTATACCGTTTATGTATTTAGCTGGCAGCAAAGATGTGAAATTTCAGCGTATCGCCCAGCAGTACGGGTTTCCGCTCACTGTGATCACAGATGCAGGACATAACACACACAGGGCTAACGCTGCAGAATTTATCGCACAAGTACGCCATAAGCTGAATATCGCACATTGAGCATACGCTCATTAATATAAGCAATAACATAAGCGATGACCTAAAAATCGTGTAAATGAGGCAAAACAGCCCGCGTATTATCACGGTTTTTGTTTGTTACCATTTTTTCAATCATAGGAAGCAGCCTGATGCTTTATCCAAGCGAAGAAGAACTGTATGCCGCGGTAGACTGGCATGATTGCTCAGAAGGTTATACTGATATTCAGTACCACAAATCGGCTGACGGTATTGCTAAAATTACCATCAATCGCCCAGAAGTTCGCAATGCGTTTCGCCCGCTGACCGTTAAAGAGATGCTACAAGCACTGGCTGATGCGCGCTATGACGATAATATCGGCGTTATTGTGCTGACAGGTCAGGGCGAGAAAGCGTTCTGTGCCGGCGGCGATCAGAAAATTCGTGGTGATTACGGCGGTTATCAGGATGATTCGGGTGTGCATCACCTAAATGTGCTCGATTTTCAGCGTCAGATCCGTACCTGCCCGAAACCGGTTGTTGCTATGGTTGCTGGATATGCAGTCGGGGGCGGCCATGTGCTGCATATGATGTGCGATTTAACTATTGCAGCAGAGAATGCTCAGTTTGGTCAGACTGGCCCGAAAGTGGGATCGTTTGACGGCGGCTGGGGTGCATCGTATATGGCCCGTATTGTTGGCCAGAAAAAAGCACGTGAAATCTGGTTTTTATGCCGCATGTATGGCGCACAAGAAGCGTTGGATATGGGGCTGGTGAATACAGTTGTTTCACTGGAAAACCTTGAGCGTGAAACTGTGCGCTGGTGTCGTGAAATGCTGCGCAACAGCCCAATGGCACTGCGTTGCTTGAAAGCGGCACTGAATGCCGATTGTGATGGTCAGGCAGGTCTGCAAGAGTTGGCCGGTAATGCCACTATGCTGTTCTATATGACCGATGAAGGTCAGGAAGGGCGCAACGCATTTAACGAAAAGCGCCAGCCAGATTTCAGCAAATTCAAGCGTAACCCGTAATCACTGCTGTTGTCGGTTCGATTCTATGTAAGAACCGCCATTGTAAAGCAACCCTTGTTAATACCGCACGCTGCCGCTATCACTGAAATAGCGGCAGCATGCAGTTAGGGTTGCAACAATAAAAAACAGTAGCAGTGACAACAAATATCATCGCACCCTTTGATAACCGCACGCTTGAGCCTGCTTCCCGCAGAATAAAAGTCTGTGCCACCAGCATAATGGATTAGCGAATACCACCATGAAAACTGCCGCTCTGTACCGCTATAGCCTGCCGATGGAGGCAGGAATTGGCCTGCGTAACCGTCCGTTAAAAACCCGTGAAGGCCTGATTATTCATCTGCAACAAGGTGATAAACAAGGTTGGGGGGAAATTGCCCCGTTGCCGTATTTCAGCGAAGAGACGCTTGAACAAGCTCAGGCTGATGTACTGTGCTGGCTAACTCGCTGGCAGGCTGGTGAGCAACCTGAAGAACCACAATGGCCGTCGGTGGCTTTTGGTGTGAGCTGTGCAGAGGCTGAACTTTCCGGTGAACTGCCTGTGCAGGGTGATTTTCGTACCGTACCGCTCTGCTCTGGTGATCCCGATGAGCTGTTTGCCACGCTGAATGCCATGCCCGGAGAGAAGATTGCGAAGGTAAAAGTGGGTCTGTATGAGTCGGTGCGTGATGGCATGATAGTCAACATGTTGCTTGAGGCGCTGCCCGATTTAACGCTGCGTTTGGATGCCAACCGCGCGTGGACGCGCGCAAAAGCTGATGGCTTTGCAAAATATGTAAACCCAGATTACCGTGCGCGGATCTTATTTCTGGAAGAGCCGTGCAAAACGCCGCAAGAGAGTCTGGCTTATGCCCAGTATACCGGCATCAATATTGCGTGGGATGAAACGGTACGTGACCCCGACTTTGTAGTCAAAGCCGAAGAGGGTGTTACAGCAATTGTGATTAAACCAACACTGGTCGGCAGCTTGCAACGTTGCCAAGCCTTGGTCACTCAGGCGCATGAGCAAGGTTTAACGGCAGTTATCAGCTCAAGCATTGAATCTAGCCTTGGGCTGACTCAATTGGCGCGGGTCGCCGCATGGTTGACACCTAACACTCAGCCGGGTTTAGACACCTTAAATATGATGAAAGCACAAGTGTTGCGCCCATGGCCAAATAGTACATTACCGATAATCAGCCAAGGCCAGTTGGAATGTCTTTGGCAGCGTTAAGTGATTATCCGTGGCGGATATGGGCAGAGCAGCGTGCGGCCCAAACGGCGCTGATCACCGAACAGGGCGCGCTGACATGGCAGCAATTGGCAATAGAGATTGATCTTCGCGCGCGGCATCTGGCTGCGCGCGGAGTCTCTGCCGGAACCGGCGTAGCACTGCTAGGCCGCAATAGCTCTGCGTTATTGCTCGATTATCTGGCCGTCATTCAGCTCGGTGCGCGAGTTTTGCCGCTGAATCCGCAATTGCCAGAGCTTCAGCGAGCAGAGCTTGTGCAAAAGTTGGATGTTGGCCTGTTGTTTGATCCGCAATACTCTGAGCTACAAGGGGTAGATCTTCAGACTTGCCACGCCTCTTGTACGGTGGATACCGATAATCTGGCACAACATAATCGGCAAAATGCTTGTGATTATCAACCTGAGTGCCGCGCACCGTGGCAGCCATCGCGACCGGCTACAGTTACCCTGACTTCCGGTTCAAGCGGCCTGCCCAAAGGCGTGGTGCACTCGGTGGCTAACCATTTGGCCAGTGCCGACGGTTTATTGCAGTTGATGCATTTTACTGCCGCAGATAGCTGGCTTCTGAGCTTGCCGTTATTTCATGTTTCGGGTCAGGGCATTGTCTGGCGCTGGTTACTGCGTGGTGCTCGGTTAGTTCTACGTGATACGCGTGATCTGTCGCACGCGCTACATGGTTGCACGCATGCATCGTTAGTGCCGACACAGCTTTATCGCCTGCTCAACCAGCGCGCGCAGCATGATAAGCCGGCAGTGAAACCGGTATTGCGTGAAGTGTTGCTGGGCGGAGCGATGATCCCCGTTGATCTCACCACACAGGCCGAACGCGTCGGTATTGCTTGCTGGTGCGGCTATGGGATGACCGAAATGGCCTCGACAGTCAGCGCAAAACGCGCCGACAGCTTGCCCGGTGTAGGGCAGTGTTTACCGCGCCGTATGTTGCATCTAGAGCATGGTGAGATTTGGGTTAAAGGTGAACCACTGGCATTGGGTTACTGGCGTGAGGGAACTATTGAGCCACTGACTAACCCGCAAGGCTGGTTTGCGACGCGTGATCGGGGTTGTTGGGAAAACCAAGAGCTGCGGATTTTAGGCCGTTTAGACAACATGTTTATCAGTGGTGGCGAAAATATTCAGCCTGAAGAGATAGAGCGGATACTTGCCCAGCATCCGCAAGTCATGCAGGCTTTTGTGCTGCCCGTACCTGATTGTGAATTTGGGCAGCGCCCTGTTGCGGTGTTACAGTTAAATAGCCATAACAACACCTTGTTTACGGAAATTGCCCAGTGGCTAATGCCACAAATCAGCCGTTTTAAGCAGCCAATTGCCTATTACGCCTTACCAGAAAATTTGCAACAAGGCGGAATTAAAGTATCCCGTAAAGCCGTTGCGATTTGGCTATCAGAACAGTCGTAACGGGTACTTTAAATCGTATAAATGCACCTTAAACCGCATGAAAGTGCATGAAAATAGGGGAGATTAATCCCCTTTTTTATAGATATTCGGATCATTAATTTCCATATACACCTGTGGGCGGGGCAGCGGTTCAAAACCGTATTTATTGTACAACGCATGAGCCTCTGCTGTGGTCAACACAAAACGGCGCAAACCTTGTAAATCTGGGTGTGCCATTACCGTTTCTAGCATTGTTCCAGCAATGCCCTGACCCCGAAATTCCTCCAGTACAAACACATCGCACAGATAAGCAAACGTAGCATAATCTGAAATAACACGGCAGAACCCGACTAGCTCATCACCTTTGAGCGCACTAAAACACAGTGAGTGATCAAGGCCATGTAGTAGCGTTTCTCGTGGAATGCGACGAGCCCAACTACTCTGTTCAGCAAGAAATTGATATACCCGTTCATCATCAACATCTTTGCGTTGATCGGAAATGGTTATTTGCAACATGCTCATACTCCGGTAACACTATAATTAACTGAGCATACAGTAATTTACGGTGGGATAAACATGACAATAAGTTAAATTTATTTTGTGCGAACAGCCGTTTATTTAATATCAATAAAGATCACGACTAAAACCACATACCACTGCAACACAAGTTGCATATGATGTTATGTAATACGGCATGGCAAAAAAAGTATGATGATTGCATTAAAGTGTAGAGTTAAATTGAAGTTAATCACGTTTTTTTGTTTTCACTGTTACATCAATGTGATTTTTTCTCTAAGGGTTTTGTTTTTTATCACTCGATAAGAGCTAATAATCTTTAATAAATGATATGTATCTAACATCTACTGTAATCGAAAACACGCATTACATGACATTGCGATATATTTCACGGTGTGAATTTTATATTCACCTACAATCCTCTCCCGTTGATATCAAAACCAATAAATAGATAAAGATATTCATGGCCTTATCAGTAATGCCATGTCTTTTCGGAGAGTTATTGCATGTCCGTAATCACCTTTCAGCGTTCTTACCTTGCGTTATCCCTTGCTGCACTGTTATCCGGTTGCAGTATGTCATCGGCAGTTGCACCTGTATCCCTTGCACAGCAACACCCGAATGTGATTGATCGGCAGGGTTCTCCGGCAGCACTGCAATTGTTTGATAGTTATAAAAATCAAAAATTTAACCCGTTGTTGGATATGGGCAGTTGGCATGGTTTTTTACTGCCAGCTGATAGCCGCGATTACGGTGGTTTTACGGGCCCAATGCTGGTGGCCGAAGAGTATGGGGCTTTTATCGCCCGTGAATTAGAGCAACTGAGCATTCTTAACACCGCTTCTGGTCAGTATTACGATCTGAGTTCAGCAGATGTGACCCTTACCTCGTACCCCGGCATGCTGTTACAACGCTACCAGTTTGCCGATTTTGCGCTGAATTTAGAGCTTCGTTTTGTCAGCAACCGTACTGCACTGGTGAAAACCACACTGGAAAACCGCAGTCAGGCTACGCAAACTGTACAGCTAATTTGGCGTGGTGGGCTTAATGACCAGTGGAATGAGCAGCTTTCACTGGCAGAAAAATATCCTGACTGGCAGCGTATGCAGATTGCATCATCACAAGGGGTTGAGTACCGCTTTGGTAAGATCCGCGAAATGTGGAATTTGATGATGAGCGGGGAGTCTACTTACCAAATTCAACGCTCTATTCCGGTTGAGAGTAAGAGTGAGGGGCTCAATTATCAGGCCACATCTGCAGTAATCACCATTGCGCCGCAAAATCAGCAAACCGTTTTCACCACGCACAGCTATACCCATACCAACGCGGAAAAACAGGCCGAAGCCAATAAAGTTACCCAGTTTTTGCAACATGGACAAACCGCGCTTGATGATTCAGCAAAACGTTGGGAAGGGTATTTGCAGCAGGGGCTAAACAATGCCAATGCCAGCAAAGATCAAACACATGTAGCAGTAAAAGCGATGGAAACACTGCACGGTAACTGGCGCAGTGCGGCTGGAATGCTCAAGCACGATGGTGTGACACCGTCAGTCACCGATCACTGGTTTAACGGCGTGTGGGCATGGGATACCTGGAAGCAGGCGTATGCATTGGCACACATCAATCCGGCGTTGGCAAAAAATAATATTCGGGCCATGTTTGATTACCAGATTCAATCTGACGATACACTGCGCCCATACGATGCTGGTATGGTTATTGATGCGGTATTCTACAACCAAGATGGCGAGCGCGGTGGTGACGGTGGAAACTGGAATGAGCGTAACACCAAGCCAGCGTTGGCAGCTTGGGCTGTGTGGGAGGTCTATACCACTACCCAAGATAACGCATGGCTGGCTGAAATGTACCCGAAATTACAGGCTTACCATGATTGGTGGTTTAGCAACCGTGATCACAATGGTAATGGCATCGTTGAATATGGTGCAACCAATCACCCGATCCACAATGATGCTAACGGTAACATCAAATTTGAGATCCAATCGACAGATCGCACATTGACCAAATCATGCAGCCCGATGATGGAAACCGGTAAAACCAACTGGTATGCGTGCAGCGGCATGGCGAATTACGAGCGTGCGCTGGCATCTGGCAACTATACCGATATGAATATTGAAGCGCAGCACGGTGCGGGCTGGGAATCGGGTATGGATAACGCGGCACGGTTTGGTTTTATCTCCGCTACCCAACTGCAGGCGTATGCAGACAAACACTATCAGGGGGATACAAAGCGCGCCCGTGCCGACTGGCAGGTAAGGTTCTTTGAAAACCGTGATCAACAAGGTCAACTAGTTGGCTTCTCTATCAATCAGGAGTCTGTTGAACAAAATGCCTATCTGTATAAAGAGAAGCAATTGTTGGCACAAATGGCCGAAATATTACAGCAACCACAGCAAGCAAAAACCTATCGGCAGGATGCGGTAAAACTGCAAAATTACATCAACCAATGCATGTTTGATGCTGATTCGGGCTTTTATTACGATCGCCAGATCAGTGGGCAAGACCGCCCTGATGCTAACGGGTGTGTCGGCACGCTGCTAACAGCACGTGGCCGTGGGCCAGAAGGCTGGTCGCCATTATGGGCTGGCGTTGCAACACAACCGCAAGCCGAGCAGGTTGCGAGCGTAATGCTAAACAGTAATGAATTTAATACGTTAGTTCCTTTGCCAACGGCCGCAAAAACTAACCCAGCTTACGATAAAGATATCTACTGGCGTGGTCGAGTATGGATTGATCAGGTCTATTTTGGCATTCAAGGGTTGAATAATTATGGCTATACCAAGGAAGCAAATCATCTGGCTGCCAATGTATTTTCCCACGCTGAAGGCATGACTGGAAACGGGCCAATTCGTGAAAATTACAATCCGGAAACCGGTGCAATGCAGGGGGCGACCAATTTCAGTTGGAGCGCCGCACACCTGTATATGCTTTATCATTCACTGAATTCGAACGGTACAGCAGTGAAGTAACGGTAGTTATTGAGAAAACGAGTATAAAGGCCGGTAACGAAGCATTCGTTTATCGGCCTTTTTCGGTTAATGCTGTTTTCTGTTCTCTTCCTTTTATTATGTTTTATGCCAGCCATTCCCCCTTCTGTTTTTCAGTTTTTCACATTCTATTTTGTATCCCCAAAAAGGTGTTAAGCGTATTAACAATATGGCTGATTAGCTTATGTGTGCAGATGTATTTGATGTGATTGCAATGTGAAAATAAGGCATTTACCTAAGTGTAATTTGTATTTTACGTGTGTTTTAGCACAGGTTTTTATGCCGAAAATCGACAGAATTGTTATGAATACGCTATTATCCACACCACCCCTACGGGTATGCGTTAAGACAGACGTGTTTCAGAGCACTTAAAATACAAAGCAAATGTGATCAAAGTGATCAAGGAGATGACCATGCAGGTCAGCAGAAGACAGTTTTTTAAAGTCTGTGCTGGCGGTATGGCAGGAACAACATTGGCTGCACTGGGGTTCGCCCCCGCAACTGCGCTGGCCGATGTTCGCAGTTATAAACTGATGCGGGCAAAAGAGACTCGCAACACCTGCACATACTGTTCAGTCGGCTGTGGAATTTTACTCTACAGCTTAGGTGATGGCGCGAAAAACGCGAAAGCCGAAATTTTTCATATCGAGGGTGATCCCGATCATCCGGTCAACCGAGGTGCATTGTGCCCGAAAGGGGCAGGGCTGGTGGATTTTGTCCACAGTGAGAACCGCCTAAAATACCCGCAATATCGCGCACCGGGCTCTGATAAATGGCAGCGTATCAGTTGGGATGACGCTTTTAGCCGCATTGCCCGTTTAATGAAAGATGATCGTGATAGCCATTTTGAAACCACCAATGAGCAGGGCGTTACCGTAAACCGTTGGTTAAGTACTGGTATGCTGTGTGCATCGGCGGCCAGTAACGAAACGGGCTGGATAACGCAAAAAGTGGTGCGTTCATTAGGAATGTTAGCGGTCGATAACCAAGCGCGTGTCTGACACGGACCAACGGTGGCAAGTCTTGCCCCAACATTTGGTCGAGGTGCGATGACAAACCACTGGGTTGACATTAAAAATGCCAACCTGATTGTGGTGATGGGCGGGAATGCAGCAGAAGCGCATCCTGTCGGTTTCCGCTGGGTGATGGAAGCTAAAACCAAAAATAATGCCAAACTTCTGGTGATTGATCCTCGCTTTACTCGCACGGCTTCGGTTGCTGACTACTATGCCCCTATCCGACCGGGTACGGATATTGTCTTCCTATCAGGGCTAATTTTACACCTGCTGACCGAAAACAAGGTCAACATGGAGTACGTGCGCGCCTATACCAACGCCAGCCTGCTGGTGCGGGATGACTACGCTTTTAATGATGGCCTGTTTTCCGGCTACGATGCCGAAAAACGGCGCTATGATAAAACCAGCTGGAATTACCAGCTTGGCGCTGATGGTTATGCACTGGAAGACCCGACACTCACCCATCCGCGTTGTGTCTGGAATCTGCTTAAACAGCATGTCAGCCGCTATACCCCTGATGTGGTTGAGAATATCTGTGGTACACCGAAAGAGGCATTCCTAACGGTCTGCGACTATATTGCTCAGACCAGTGCGCCGGATAAAACCACCTCGTTTTTATATGCTTTGGGCTGGACACAGCACTCTGTCGGCTCACAGAATATCCGTACCATGGCGATGGTTCAGTTGTTGCTTGGGAATATGGGCATGGCAGGCGGTGGCGTTAACGCACTGCGTGGCCACTCTAATATTCAGGGTTTGACTGATGTTGGGCTGTTATCACAAAGCTTGCCCGGTTATCTGAGCCTACCATCAGAAAAAGAGACAGATCTCGCCACTTATTTAGCCAAAAATACACCTAAACTGCTGCGTACAGGGCAGGTGAACTACTGGGCTAATTATCCAACCTTCTTCATCTCACTGATGAAATCGTTCTGGGGAAACAGTGCCACGCCTGAGAATAACTGGGGCTATGATTGGTTACCTAAGTGGGATAAAGGCTACGATGTTCTGCAATACTTCACCTTAATGGGGCAGAACAAAGTAAACGGCTATATTTGTCAGGGTTTTAATCCCGTTGCCTCTTTCCCTGATAAAAATAAAGTGGTTGCTAACCTGAGCAAGCTCAAGTTTTTGGTCACCATTGATCCGCTGGTCACTGAAACATCTACATTCTGGCAAAATCACGGCGAAATGAACGCGGTTGATACTGCGGCCATTCAGACGGAAGTGTTCCGCCTGCCGTCTACCTGTTTTGCCGAAGAAGATGGCGCAATTGTTAACTCTGGCCGTTGGTTACAATGGCACTGGAAAGGGGCGGATGCGCCAGGTGAAGCTCGCGGCGATCAAGAGATTATTGCGGGGATCTTCTTAAAGCTCAAAGAGTTGTATGCCAAAGAGGGCGGCGCATATGCCGAGCCGATCCATGCTTTAAGCTGGAACTATCTGCAACCGGAATCGCCAAGCCCTGAAGAGCTGGCGAAAGAGCTGAACGGGAAAACCTTAGCCGATCAGTTTGATAGCCGTGATCCTACCAAAATCAAACTGAAAAAAGGTGAGCAACTTTCAACGTTTGCCCAGTTAAAAGATGACGGCTCTACCGCCAGTGCGTGCTGGATCTTTGCCGGAAGTTGGACAGCGGAAGGAAACCAGATGGCACGGCGAGATAATGCCGATCCATCAGGGCTTGGCAACACCTTAGGTTGGGCGTGGGCGTGGCCAGTCAATCGGCGGATCTTGTATAACCGCGCATCAGCAAATCCAGCCGGACAACCGTGGGATCCAAAGCGCAAACTGATTGGCTGGAATGGCGAGATCTGGAGCGGTATTGATGTGCCTGATTTCAAAACCGATGCAGGGCCTGACAGCAACGCAGGGCCATTTATCATGCAGCCGGAAGGCTTGGGGCGTTTATTCGCACTCGATAAAATGGCTGAAGGCCCATTCCCAGAACACTATGAGCCGTTTGAAACCCCTATTGGTACTAACCCGATGCATGCTTCGGTGATCTCGAACCCAGCAGCGCGGATCTTCAAAGAAGATCAGGCGCAGTTAGGCTCTCACACCGAGTTTCCCTATGTGGGAACAACTTATCGGCTAACCGAGCACTTCCACTACTGGACCAAACATTCGCGCCTGAACGCCATTATTCAGCCCGAACAGTTTATCGAGATCAGTGATGTGCTGGCTGCTGAAAAGGGCATTGCGCATGGTGATACGGTGAAAGTATCTAGCCAGCGTGGTTATATCAAGGCCAAAGCGGTTGTTACCAAGCGGATAAAACCGCTGACCGTAAACGGCCAAACGGTATACACCATCGGTATTCCTATCCACTGGGGCTTTGAAGGGGTAGCGAAAAAAGGCTTTTTGGCCAATACCCTAACACCGTTTGTCGGCGATGCGAACAGCCAGACACCGGAGTTCAAGGCATTTTTAGTTAACGTCGAGAAGGTATAACGGAGTCAATTATGTCAATGCAATCACAAGACATCATTCGCCGTTCAGCCACCTCGTCGCTGACGCCGCCGCCGCAAACGCGCGATTACAAAATTGAAGTAGCCAAGCTGATTGATGTCACCACCTGTATCGGCTGTAAAGCCTGTCAGGTGGGGTGTTCAGAGTGGAATGACTTACGTGATGAAATCGGCAGCAATGTCGGGGTCTATGATAATCCGGCCGATTTGTCGGCCAAAACATGGACACTGATGCGCTTTAGCGAAACCGAAGAGAACGGTAAGCTAGAGTGGCTGATCCGCAAAGATGGCTGCATGCACTGTAGTGATCCGGGTTGCCTGAAAGCCTGCCCGTCAGAGGGGGCAATCATTCAATACCGTAACGGTATTGTTGATTTTCAGTCAGAACAGTGTATCGGCTGCGGTTACTGTATCTCCGGTTGCCCGTTCAATATTCCGCGGATTAACGAACAGGATAACCGAGCTTACAAATGCACCTTATGTTCTGATCGCGTTAATGTCGGCCAAGAGCCTGCATGTGTGAAAACCTGTCCGACCGGTGCTATCCATTTTGGCTCAAAAGAGGATATGTTGCAGTTGGCCGAAACGCGAGTTGCCGAGCTGAAAACGCGCGGCTTTGCCAATGCGGGCCTGTACGATCCGCAAGGCGTTGGCGGAACACATGTCATGTATGTGCTGCACCATGCCGATAAGCCCGATCTTTACCACGGCCTGCCAAAAGATCCACATGTGAGTGACACCATCCGGTTTTGGAAGAGTGTCTGGAAACCGTTGGCTGCCATCGGCTTTGCGGCAACCTTTGCAGCCAGCTTGTTCCACTATGTGGGCGTGGGGCCAAACAGAGTTAGTCAGGATGAGGAAGAGGATGCAAACAGCAACTCAACCGAAGCGGGCACTCAGCCGGCCACTGATTCGCCTACTCAAGAGCAGCACTGTTCGCAGGATCAGGATAAAGGAGGCAAACAATGAGTCAGCAGCGTCTTATCCAGCGTTACAGTGCGCCGGAGCGGATCAATCACTGGATTGTCGCCTTCTGCTTTATGCTGGCGGGAATCAGTGGGTTGGGCTTTCTGTTTCCCTCGTTTAACTGGCTGATGGGTATTTTTGGCACACCGCAATTAGCGAGGATTTTGCACCCTTTCACCGGTGTCATCATGTTTGTCGCCTTCAGTTTCATGTTTATACGTTACTGGCGGCACAACCTGATCAACCGTGAAGATCTGATCTGGGCCAAGAATATTCACCGTATTGCCATGAACCATGAAATGGGGGATACCGGCCGCTATAACTTTGGGCAAAAATGCGTATTTTGGCTGGCGATTGTCAGCCTGATGCTATTGCTGCTCAGTGGTATTGTGATCTGGCGACCGTATTTTGCCCCTGCGTTTCCTATTCCGCTCATTCGCATTGCACTGTTGTTGCATTCCGTTGCGGCTGTTGGGCTGATGTTGGTCATTATGATCCACGTTTATGCTGCATTGTGGATCAAAGGCACAATCACCGCGATGGTTGAAGGTTGGGTTACCGCAGGCTGGGCGAAGAAGCATCACCCACGCTGGTTTCGTGAATCACAACAAAAAAACCTCGCCAATAGCGATAAACCAAGGCAGTAATTTTTCATGAGTATCCGCATCGTTCCAAAAGAAAAATTGGATGCTGATGGCAGAAAAAACAACACGGCGGGGGCTATCCCGCCGTTACTTTTCGCCAATATCAAAACCCTGTATCAACACCGTTCTGCGCGCATGACCACGTTGGCACAACAGCACCCATTTGCAGAGTACCTGAATTTTGCCGCGCAACTTGCGCAGGCCCAACATCATGCGCAGCATGATCATCCGTTACCTCAACGCGAGCGCCAATGGGTGAGAGAGAATGCCGCGTTAGATTCAACACCCCCTTTGGCAGTAAAAACACAGGTTCGCTCAACGCATTGGCATCAGTTATTGCATGCCATCATTGCCGAGTTACGGCCCGATATGCACGAACCCATTTCGAGCGTATTAGACAGCCTAGAAAAAGCCTCTGCCACAGAATTAGAGCAGTACGCCGATGCACTGCTGCATTACGATTTTGCTTTGGTAGGCAGTGATAAAGCACCGTTTTTATGGGCTGCGTTATCCCTATATTGGGTGCAACTGGCCGCAGAGTTACCAAAACATGCCATTGCAGAATATGGCGAACAACGCCAGTGTTGTCCTGTATGTCAGAGTGTACCGGTTTCCGGTGTTATTCAACTGGGCACGGCACAAGGTTTGCGCTATCTGCACTGTGCTCTGTGTGAGTCAGAGTGGCATGTTGTACGGGTAAAATGTAGCCAGTGCGAACTGACAGGCAAGCTCGATTACTGGTCACTTGACAGTGAACACGCCGCCATTAAAGCTGAAAGTTGTGGTGAGTGTGGCAGTTATCTCAAATTGCTTTATCAGGAAAAAGACCCTCACAGTGAAGCAGTGGCCGATGATTTAGCTTCGCTATTTTTGGATGCAAAAATGGAAGAAGAGGGGTTTATTCGTAGCAGTTTAAATCCGTTGGTATTTCCTCAGGGTGAATAGCCTTGCTGCAATAAAATAGCGAATCAATAACAGCCTCAATCACGGTGTGGCAAGGGTGTCAATTTACAGAAGATACTCTGCCACACCATTGAATATTGAAAATACCCGTTGTTGCTGATTAACGGTAAGCCACACACATTCATTAGGATAACGGGTAATCATAATAACTATTGAATAATGACAATTGTATTTATCCCTATTTAATCATTTTTACGCGATATTATGTTATATATGTGTGATAAATAGAGATATTCTCTGTAATTAGACTCCTCTTGCCATTTTAAATCATAACGGACTTATGGATGAGCACCTTCTCTGACACTGCCAACAGATCCTCTTGCTTACCACTTTCGGGCTTATACCGGCAAATTCCGGCTATTGAGCAACTGTTACGCCAGCCGGAGATCCGCGCATTAGTCAGTGAAAATGGGCAGAGTTTTATTGCAGGAAAGCTGCGCAATTTGCAACAGCAGGCGCGTGAGTATATCAAGCAGCATGCTGCATTACCTGAATGGCACAATAATTGGGTAGATGCCCTAAATACCGAACTTATCCGTGTCCCTTGTGCCCCCATTCCGGTTTTTAATTTAACCGGAACCGTGTTGCATACCAACTTGGGGCGCGCGTTACTGGCTGAAAGTGCAATAGAGGCTGTGACTCAGGTGATGCGCCGCCCAGCCGCGCTAGAGTTTGATCTGGATAACGCCACACGCGGACACCGTGATCAGGCTATTGCCCGTCTGTTATGTGAACTCACTGGTGCTGAAGATGCCTGTATCGTCAACAACAATGCCGCCGCAGTCTTGCTGTTGCTGGCCAGTGTCGCGGCAGGAAAAGAGGTGATAGTCTCTCGCGGTGAACTGGTTGAAATTGGCGGTGCGTTTCGCATTCCTGACGTAATGCGGCAAGCTGGCTGCCAGTTGCACGAAGTGGGTGCAACCAACCGCACACACCTGAAAGATTACCAAGCCGCCATTAATGAACAGACCGGTTTGCTAATGAAAGTGCATGCCAGTAACTACAGTATTCAGGGCTTTACGGCAGAAGTCAGTCACGAGCAGTTAGCTGAATTAGGGCAGCAACATCAGTTGCTTACTGCCGTGGATCTGGGCAGCGGTTCACTGACCAATATGCAGGATTATGGTCTGCCCGCAGAACCTATGCCACAAACATTGATTCAGCAGGGTATTGATCTGGTCACTTTTTCGGGGGACAAACTGCTTGGTGGGCCACAAGCCGGTATTATTATCGGTAAACGAAAGTGGATAGAAAAACTCCAGCAGCATCCACTAAAACGCGCGTTACGGGCTGATAAAATGACCCTCGCTGCCCTTGAAGCCACTCTTCGCTTATATCAACAACCTGAATTGCTGGCGCAAAAGTTGCCTTCATTGCGTCTGCTCACCCGTACTCAGAGTGATATCCACACCTGTGCCCGCGATTTACATGCGCCATTGCAAGCACACTATCTAAATGATTTTAAAGTGGATATTCAACGCTGTGCATCGCAAATAGGCAGCGGTTCACTGCCATTAGATCGTCTGCCAAGCTGGGCTGTTACCTTCACACCCCATAACCAGCGTGGCGCACTCTTACATACATTGTGCGAACTGTGGCGCAAATTACCGACACCCGTAATCGGCCGGATTCAGGAAGGCCATCTGTGGCTTGATTTACGTTGTGCAGAGCCAGAATATGAAGCTGAACTGCTGGCAATGTTGACTCATCCTAGCATTTTATCTGGTTTACACGCACTGCCAGTCCATTTGGATAACAGAGCGTTGGGTTAATCCCCATTGCATTAAACGCTAACTGATGCACCAGAATCTACCTATTCATAAACAGGTTATCTGAAAAAATAACACGGAGTAAAACCCCCATGCTGATCGCCACTGCCGGACACGTTGATCACGGTAAAACTACCCTGCTACATGCAATTACCGGAATCAATGCAGATCGGCTACCGGAAGAGAAGCAACGGGGAATGACTATTGATCTTGGCTACGCCTACTGGCCACAGCCCGACGGGCAGGTTATTGGTTTTATTGATGTACCCGGACATGAAAAATTTCTGGCCAATATGCTGGCAGGTATTGGCGGCATTGATCATGCTCTATTACTGGTCGCCTGTGATGACGGCATCATGCTGCAAACCCGTGAACACCTGCAACTTTTGCACCTTAGCGGATTGCAATCACTTAGCGTGGTATTGACCAAAGCTGATCGTGTTAATACTGCCCGTCAACAGCAGGTGCGTCTTGCGGTGACTGAGTTATTGTCAGAATACGGTTGGCAACATGCCCCGTGTTTTATCACGGCGGCCACACAGCAGCAGGGGCTTGATGCCCTCAAACAGCATCTGCAACAGTTGAAACCTTCTGTTAAAACATACTCCCACCGCTTTAGATTGGCTATTGATCGTGTTTTTACCGTAAAAGGCGCAGGCACCGTTGTTACCGGAACGGCCTTGTCTGGTCAGGTTGCAGTGGGTGACACCCTCTGGTTGACCGGTAAAACCGGTCAGGTTTCTGTGCGTAGCCTACATGCACAAAATCAGGCCGTATCTCAGGCCCAAGCGGGGCAACGAGTCGCGCTGAACTTGCGCGGCGCTGATCCGCACAATATCACGCGCGGAGACTGGTTGCTGGCACAAGCACCGGTTGGCGATGCCAGTGATCGTGTTATTGTCAGTTTAGATCAGCAGCATACTTTTACCCACTGGCAACCTCTGCATCTGTACCATGCTGCCAGCCATATTACCGGCCGTATCTCTTTGCTGACCGATCACCACAGTACCTTCCCTCTTGCTGAATTGCGTCTTGATACACCGCTGTATCTAGCAGAAAAAGATCGTCTTATTTTGCGAGATATCAGCGCACGCTACACCTTAGGTCAGGCAACGGTTATTGATCTCACCCCACCTAAGCGGGGTAAACGCCATACATCAAATTTGGCATTTTGGCAGCACTGTGCACAAGAAATTGCCTTTGATCAGCGTATAGTAAAAGCACGTTTACAGCAGGGCAGTATCAACCTACCGCAATTTTCGTGGGCAAGGCAGCTTACACCACAAACACTCAACACACTGCTTGAACAAAACAGCCTAATATCAGCAGGAAACAGCATTATCAGTACAGATTATGCACAAGATTTAATGCAACAGTTATGTAGGGTACTGGCTGATTTTCACCAGCAAAACCCCGATCAACAGGGTATCAGCCGTTCACGGCTACAACGCATGACATACCCTTTATTAGATCCAGCACTGTTTCAGAGCCTGATAAAAATACTGCAACAACAAGATCAGGTCACAGTAACGCAAGGGTGGTTACATCTACCAGAACACCGAATTGAACTGAGTCAAGAGCAGCAACAACAATGGCAATATATCCACCCAATATTGCACTCTGCGGGGGTTAGCTGGGTGCGTGATCTGGCTACACAACTGCAAACAGCTATACAGCAAAATGCCGTAACTGAGCAAAACCTAGAGTTAGAAAATAGCCAATACTGTCAAGGGAAAGGAGATATTCAGTGGGAAGAGAACACACTTCGGCAACTATTACAGCATACTGCAAAAGCCGGTTTAACCACTGCGATTGTGCCTGACCGTTACTGTCTGCGCGAGCAACTGTTTCAATATGCTGCATTAATTCGCACTTTACACGCTACGCAAGGTTCAGTATGTGCCGCTGATTTTCGTGATCATATTCATATTGGCCGAAAACTCGCGATTCAGATTTTAGAGTATTTTGACCGCAGCGGGTTCACTCGTCGGCGGGGAAACAGCCATATTATACGGGATCATAGCATGTTTACTGAGACGGATATGAATTCTTCATCAGCACATTAATTTTAGGCACTGTACCGATAACCTATTACTTAATAGCTGACTTTATCCATAAATTTCTTTATAATTGAAAATGTTAGAGGCATGGAAGGTCGTCGTTTCCGGTGAGGCGGCTGGGCTTCAAATCCAGTTAGGGCTGCCAGCAGTCCTGGGCAGGTTCAACTCCTGTGACCTTCCGCCAATTAACGCTTGCCTTTCGGTCTCATTAAACTCAGTTTTACTAAAAAAGTTGTATTGAATATAGCAAATAAAATAACAACATTAATTGCATATTCACCGTACCACAGCAGTGATTAAATAATTTTTAGAATATAATTAATTAAACTTAAAGAAGATAAGTAAGAGTTCTAGATTGGATCTGGCATGTATTAGTCAAATTTATAAACTGCACATACAGCGTAATGTTATTTAAGCATCTCTCTTTTTTGCCTACTCTTCTTACTCTTACTGGTTTGCTTAACACTAAATCTCATGCCTGTATATTAACATGGTAATTTATATACTCACGCCTCCTCATCCCTTGCACCATAAAAAGTGATAAATATCACATAAATTCTAATATCCGTATTTTGTTGCAAACCTTTATTGTAATCAGGCTCAATGAATAACCTGATCGTGACATGTTATATAGAAATAGACTGTAAATACAAAGAAATAGGCATTCATTTTAAATGTGAGTGAGCTTCTCAAAATGCACAGTAGTACCTTAATTCAATTGACATATTGCTATTTCTTAGTGTAAAAAACGTGTGAAGTTTATATAAATAAATTGCATTTGTTATGATGCTATTTGTTGCTATATATAAATAAACTTTACCCGTTGAAGTGCTTGTTCCTGCCATTACGCACTGTTCAACCTAACGCTAATCTATTAGGTATTGAGGGTAAGACGATGACATCGGAAGTCATTGCTCATCATTGGTCTTTTGCCGTATTCGTTTTTGCGATACTCGGCTTATGCGCTTTCATGGTCGGTACTGCCTCATTGTTGGGCGGTAAAGCTTGGGGTCGCTCTAAAAACCAACCGTTTGAATCCGGTGTTGATTCTGTCGGTAATGCCCGCCTGCGTTTTTCTGCCAAATTTTATCTCGTGGCTATGATGTTTGTTATTTTCGACGTCGAAGCTCTGTTTCTTTTTGCATGGGCCGTATCAGTGCGTGAAAGTGGTTGGCTGGGCTTAATTGAAGCCTCTGTCTTTATCGTCGTACTGTTAATGGGGTTGGTTTACTTAGTGCGAATTGGTGCACTTGACTGGACACCCGAACGCTCTAAACGTGCCATTAATGCCAATAAGAATGTTGCCACCAAGTCGTGAAACAAGGATTGTCCACATGAAGTACACGCTTACCCGAATTGATCCAGATGCATTACCCGAACAGTATCCTATGGGTAAAACTGAGACGGTTGATGATCCTTTGCAACAAGAGATTGACCGTAATATTTTTATGGGCAAGCTCGAAGATGTACTTCATTCAACAGTGAATTGGGGGCGTAAAAACTCCCTCTGGCCCTATAACTTTGGTTTGTCTTGTTGTTATGTTGAGATGACTACCGCCTTCACATCTCCACATGATGTCGCACGTTTTGGTTCAGAAGTGATTCGTGCATCGCCACGGCAAGCTGATTTTATGGTCGTCGCGGGTACATGTTTTATCAAAATGGCACCGGTGATTCAGCGTTTATATGAGCAAATGCTTGAACCTAAATGGGTGATCTCAATGGGGGCGTGTGCCAATTCGGGTGGTATGTACGATATCTACTCAGTCGTACAAGGCGTAGATAAATTTCTGCCAGTTGATGTGTACATCCCAGGCTGCCCGCCACGGCCGGAAGCATTTTTGCAAGCACTCATGTTATTGCAAGAATCTATCGGTAAAGAGCGTCGTCCGCTCTCTTGGGTGGTTGGTGATCAAGGCGTTTATCGTGCGCAAATGCCTGCAGAGCGTGATGTGAAACGTAATGAGCGTATTCAGGTAAAAAACCTGCGTACTCCCGATGAAGTGTGATGAGCAGGAGTTGCGTTTAAAATGACAACAACACTACAGACTCCTGAACTGTCAACACAAGGTTGGCCCTCTTCTGATCATCAGCATGATCCAATTCTTGCTGAATTGGCAACCCGTTTTGGCAGTGATGCTTTTGTATTGCAGCCCACTAAAACGGGTATGCCCGTTATCTGGCTACGCAAACCACTGCTGACAGAAGTACTGGTATTTTTGAAAACAGTCGTCAAACCTTATGTCATGCTGTATGACTTGCACGGTGTAGATGAACGCTTGCGTACGCATCGTGAACACATTGCTGCACAAGATTTTACCGTCTTTTATCATCTGCTCTCGGTTGAGCGTAACCGTGATATTTTGATTAAAATTGCACTCAATGAACATGATTTAGTGCTGCCAAGTATTACGCCTATTTTTGCTAATGCTAACTGGTATGAGCGTGAAGTCTGGGATCTTTATGGCATCACTTTTTCTGGCCACCCTCATTTAACCCGCATCATGATGCCACAATCTTGGGAGGGGCATCCACTGCGTAAAGATTTTCCTGCACGAGCCACTGAGTTTGATCCTTTTTCATTGGATATTGCCAAACAAGATTTAGAACAGGAAGCTCTACGGTTTAAACCGGAAGCTTGGGGGATGAACAAGGGCACAGACAATGAAGACTACATGTTTCTAAACCTTGGCCCCAACCATCCCTCTGCACACGGTGCATTTCGTATCGTATTACAGCTAGACGGTGAAGAGATTGTCGATTGTGTTCCTGATATCGGCTATCACCACCGTGGCGCAGAAAAAATGGGTGAGCGTCAATCATGGCATAGTTATATTCCGTATACCGATCGTGTGGAATATCTCGGTGGCGTGATGAATAACCTGCCTTATGTTTTGGCTGTCGAAAAATTGGCCGGTATTAATGTGCCTGAACGTGTTGACGTTATTCGTGTGATGCTGTCAGAGCTCTTCCGTATTAACAGTCATTTGCTCTTTTTGGGCACCTATATTCAAGATGTCGGTGCGATGACTCCGGTGTTCTTTGCTTTCTCTGATCGGCAGCGTATTTACAATATTATTGAAGCTATTACTGGGGCAAGAATGCATCCAGCATGGTTTCGTATTGGTGGTGTAGCACATGATTTGCCGCAAGGTTGGCAGCATCTGGTACGTGAGTTCTTAGATTGGTTACCGAATCGCTTAGAAAGTTATGTTACTGCTGCGCTGAAAAACAGCATCTTAAAGGGCCGGACTATCGGTGTTGCTGCGTATAACACCCAACAGGCACTTGACTGGGGTGTGACCGGTGCAGGTTTGCGCGCTACCGGCTTTAATTTTGATATTCGGAAATGGCGTCCTTATTCCGGTTATCAAAACTTTGATTTTGATGTGCCTACCGGCAATAACGGTGATGCTTATGATCGTGCATTAGTCAGAGTTGAAGAGATTCGGCAAAGCCTGCGTATTATTACCCAGTGTTTAAATAATATGCCTCAAGGGCCTTATAAAGCGGATCATCCACTGACTACGCCACCGCCAAAAGAGCGGGCATTACAGCATATTGAAACCCTGATAAACCACTTCCTGCAAGTGTCATGGGGGCCAATAATGCCAGCTAATGAATCATTCCAGATGATTGAAGCAACAAAAGGGGCAAACAGCTATTACCTGACCAGTGATGGCAGCACCATGAGTTATCGCACTCGTATTCGTACCCCAAGTTTTGCGCATTTACAGCAAATTCCCAGTGTTATTCGTGGAAGTCTGGTCTCTGATCTTATTGTCTATTTAGGCAGTATCGATTTTGTTATGTCAGATGTGGATCGTTGATTATGGATAATCACAACAAAGACAACGCAACAGCATTTGAACTTCCTTTCGAAGTTAAAGCGGCCATTGAACATGAAATGGCACACTATGAAGACCCACGAGCCGCGTCAATAGATGCGTTAAAACGGGTGCAAAAGCATTATGGCTGGGTATCTGATGAGGCCATTTACGCCATTGCCGAGATATTAAAAATCCCCGCAAGTGATGTAGAGGGTGTAGCGACATTTTATAGCCAGATTTTTCGTCAACCAGTGGGTCGACATGTGATTCGTTTATGCGATAGCGTAGTGTGTTATATCACGGGTTATCAGAGTATTCAGCATAAGTTAGAGCGAAAGCTAGGGGTAAAACTAGGGCAAACTACTGCTGATCAACGTTTTACTTTATTACCGGTTTGTTGCTTAGGTAACTGTGATAAAGGCCCAACCCTGATGATTGATGACGATACCCATAGCCACTTAACGCCAGAGAAGATCGATAATTTGTTGGAGCAATATTTATGAGCATATTGTCCGCAGATACACACCCTTTGACGTGGCGCATTCGTCCTGATTTACAACCGGTATGGCTTGATGAATATAAGAAAAAAGAGGGCTATGCTGCGGTAATCAAAGCATTAACCACTATGCAGCCTGCAGAGGTCACTGCGTGCGTAAAAGATGCAGGCTTGCGTGGACGTGGTGGTGCAGGGTTCTCTACCGGCGTAAAGTGGAGCTTAATGCCAACAGATCCTAAGTTTGATCGTAAATATCTGTTGTGTAACGCCGATGAAATGGAGCCGGGCACCTACAAAGATCGCCTGTTGATGGAGCAATTACCCCATCAGCTCGTTGAAGGTATGATTTTAGCTGCTTATGCGCTTGGTACTTATCGCGGCTATATTTTCCTGCGCGGTGAATATATTGAAGCAGCAGAGAGTTTGCAGCGCGCTATAGATGAAGCGAAAACGGCTGGTTTTTTAGGAAGTAATATTCTTGGCTCTGGATTTAGTTTTGATCTGTATGTTCATACTGGTGCAGGGCGTTATATTTGCGGTGAAGAGACCGCTCTTATTAACTCACTTGAAGGCCGACGCGCCAACCCACGTGCCAAACCGCCGTTTCCTGCAATTGCCGGAGTATGGGGAAAACCAACCTGTGTGAATAATGTCGAAACACTCAACAATATTCCCTACATTATTCATTATGGCGCTGACTGGTATAAAGGTTTATCGCAAGGTAAAAGCACAGATAGCGGCACCAAATTAATGGGCTTTTCTGGCCGAGTTAAACGCCCTGGTGTGTGGGAAGTTCCTTTTGGTACGACTGCCAGAGAATTACTCGAAGAGTATGCTGGCGGCATGCTAGAGGGTTATACATTTAAAGCCTGGCAACCGGGTGGTGCAGGAACCGATTTTCTGCTTGATGAGCACCTTGATTTACCGATGGATTTTGACTCTATTGCCAAAGCGGGTAGTCGTTTAGGCACAGGATTAGCCATGGCCGTTGATGACAGCATTAACATGGTTTCACTGGTTAAAAATTTAGAGATATTCTTTGCCCGTGAATCATGTGGCTGGTGTACACCTTGTCGTGATGGTCTGCCGTGGAGCGTTAAAATTTTACAAGCACTTGAAACAAAACAAGGGCAAGCGGGTGATATTGAAACCCTTGAACAGCTTTGCCAATTTTTAGGCCCTGGAAAAACATTTTGTGCTCACGCACCAGGTGCAGTAGAGCCGTTACAAAGTGCGATTAAATATTTCAGGGCTGAGTTCGAAGCCGGTATTAACAGTGCCGAACTCACATCACTGCGTACACTGGCCGGAATTCAGCCTAATCTACTCAAAGAGCGATGGTAGTAGTAGATAGATCAATACTCAAAATAAAGTCATAAAAAGGAATTGTGAGTACAAATATCTCTGCATGAAGAGAGTGACTCCCAACACATCAATAACCCGCCTGTAGTATCGGGCATAAAATAAGATTGCTAGGTATGGCTACGATTCACATTGATGGAAAGGATTTCGAGGTCAATGGTGCAGATAATTTGCTGCAAGCATGCCTCTCATTGGGTTTAGATATTCCTTATTTCTGCTGGCATCCGGCATTAGGAAGTGTGGGTGCATGTCGTCAGTGCGCAGTAAAACAGTATCAAAATGCCGATGATAAACGTGGCCGTTTGGTGATGTCCTGTATGACGCCGGCAGCAGATGGCACTTATATTTCAATTGATGACGATGAAGCAAAAGCGTTTCGTAAAAACGTTGTCGAATGGCTCATGCTCAATCATCCACATGACTGCCCAGTGTGTGAAGAGGGGGGAGCATGTCATTTACAAGATATGACTGTGATGACACAGCATACCGAGCGGCGTTACCGCTTTACCAAACGAACACATAAAAACCAGAATTTAGGTTCGTTTATTGCACATGAAATGAATCGCTGTATCGCCTGTTATCGCTGTGTTCGCTATTACAAAGACTATGCTGGAGGCACGGATCTAGGTGTATATGGCGCGCATGATAATGTCTATTTTGGTCGTGTAGAAGATGGCGCATTAGAGAGCGAGTTTTCTGGAAACCTTGTTGAAGTCTGTCCAACGGGTGTCTTTACTGATCAAACGCATTCGCAACGTTATAACCGTAAATGGGATATGCAATTTGCCCCGAGCATCTGTCAACACTGTAGCGTTGGCTGCAATATTAGCCCTGGTGAGCGTTATGGCGAATTACGTCGTATAGAAAACCGCTATAACGGCATTGTAAACCACTATTTCCTCTGTGATCGTGGGCGTTTTGGGTATGGTTTTGTGAATGCAAAAGATCGCCCTTTACAACCATTGTTAAAAACAGAGGGTGGCTTTGTTTCTATCACACAAGAACATGCATTAAATTTAGCTGCTGATACTTTACGCCATGCTCAACACATTATCGGCATTGGTTCGGCAAGAGCTAGTATAGAGAGTAACTTTGCATTAAAAGAGTTGGTGGGTGCCGATAATTTTTATGCCGCTGTAGATAAAGAGCAGTGGGAGCGCCAACAGTGTGTATTGGATATATTAACGCAGGCTAATGTTACGCTGCCTTCATTGCGTGATATTGAAGAGTACGATGCAGTATTGATATTAGGTGAAGATATCACTCAAACAGCCCCGCGTATTGCGCTGGCTGTGCGTCAGGCTGCGAAAGGTAAAGGCCGTGAAATGGCAGCCAGTTTGCGTGTTGATGCATGGCAAACGGCTGCTATTCAGCATATTGGCCAAACAGCACTGAATCCGGTGATCATTACCGGCATAGAACCTAGCCGTTTGGATGATATTGCCCAAATGACATGCTTTGCACACCCAGAAGAGCAAGCACATTTAGCCTTTGGTATTGCTGAGTATATTCAGGGTATTCGTACCGATAAAAGTCATGCTGATATAGCCGATGTTGCTAATATTTTGCTTAATGCGAAAAAACCACTGATTATTTCGGGTACATCTGCAGGTTCTTTAACACTGCTTCAAGCCAGTGCGAATATCGCGATGGCATTGAAAAAGCATAACCCACAGGTTGGATTGAGCTTGGTTGTTCCAGAAGTGAACAGCTTAGGGCTGACTATGCTAGGGGCAAAACTCTGGATGATGCTTTTACCCGTATCAGCACAGAGAGCATTGATACAGCCATTGT
>NZ_JBOFTR010000015.1:0-272384 GCF_051652165.1 Plesiomonas sp. | reverse complement strand
CACAGTTCTACTTCCGTACAACTGACGTGACCGGTACCATCGAACTGCCAGAAGGCGTAGAGATGGTCATGCCAGGTGACAACATTCAAATGGTTGTAAACCTGATTGCCCCAATCGCGATGGACGAAGGCTTGCGCTTTGCTATCCGTGAAGGTGGCCGTACAGTAGGTGCAGGCGTGGTTGCTAAAATCATCGCTTAAGTCTTGATCTTCAAGACCGAAAAAGGGCATCTTTAATGATGCCTTTTTTCTACGCTTATCAAACAGAGGCTATAATAAGTCTCGGTTGATAAGGGCATATAGGGTAATATACCTTTTACTGTAGACCTCGCAATGCGAGGTTGAATTGTTTTTATCTAATTTATTTTTATTCGTTCGAGAGTAACAGGTGGGTTGTATGAACGCGAATACCGAAACCCAAGGCAATGGAAGCAGCTTGAACATCGTTAAATGGGCTGGCATTTTTGTCATCTTAGCAGCCGCCGTAGTTGGTAATGCTGTATTTAATGATGTTGCCGTCGTGCTCCGTGCTTTGGTGATTATTTTGATGGTAGCGGCGGCATTAGGTATTGCTGCCTTTACTCGCCAGGGTAAGACATTCTTGGAATTCGCCCGCGAATCCCGTATGGAAGTCCGTAAAGTCGTGTGGCCAACCCGCCAAGAGACCTTGCATACAACCCTGATTGTGGCGGCTGTTACTGTCGTTATGTCATTAGCACTGTGGGGGCTAGATACGATTTTAGTCAACGTAGTGTCATTTATTACAGGCTTGAGGTTCTAACATGACTGAAGCTCCTAAAAAACGTTGGTACGTTGTACAAGCGTTTTCTGGTTTTGAGGGCCGCGTAGCCCAATCGCTGCGTGAGCACATCAAGCTGCATAACATGGAAGAGCTGTTCGGTGAAGTGCTTGTGCCTACCGAAGAAGTCGTTGAAATGCGTGGTGGACAACGCCGCAAAAGCGAGCGTAAATTCTTCCCTGGCTATGTATTAGTACAAATGGTGATGGATGATGCAAGCTGGCACTTAGTGCGTAGCATCCCACGCGTGATGGGTTTTATCGGTGGTACATCTGATCGCCCAGCGCCTATCAGTGATAAAGAAGCGGATGCCATTTTGAATCGTCTACAGCAAGTAGGTGATAAGCCACGTCCGAAAACCTTGTTTGAACCCGGTGAAATGGTTCGCGTTAGCGACGGCCCATTTGCTGACTTCAACGGTGTGGTTGAAGAAGTGGATTATGAAAAGAGCCGCTTAAAAGTTTCTGTATCGATTTTTGGTCGTGCAACACCGGTTGAATTAGACTTCAGCCAAGTCGAAAAAGCGTGATCATATTTTAATCTGATGCTTGTAAAAGGCGTGAAATTGACCTACAATTTCGCGCCTTTTTGTTATCGGGGAGCCTTAATTCTGAGGCGCTCGAACCCAAACTGAGGAAATATCAATGGCTAAGAAAGTACAAGCCTACGTTAAGCTGCAAGTTGCAGCTGGTATGGCTAACCCGTCTCCACCAGTTGGTCCAGCACTGGGTCAACAAGGTGTTAACATCATGGAATTCTGTAAGGCATTCAATGCTCGTACTGAGAGCATGGAAAAAGGCCTGCCGATTCCAGTGGTTATCACTGTTTACGCTGACCGTTCTTTCACTTTCGTTACCAAAACGCCTCCAGCAGCAGTTCTGCTGAAGAAAGCGGCTGGTATCAAGTCAGGTTCTGGCAAGCCGAACAAAGAGAAGTGCGGTAAAGTTGCACGTGCTCAAGTTCGCGAAATCGCCGAAACTAAAGCGGCGGACATGACTGGTGCTGATGTGGAAGCGATGATGCGCTCCATTGAAGGTACTGCACGTTCCATGGGCCTGGTTGTAGAGGACTAAGACAATGGCTAAGCTGACCAAGCGCATGCGCGTGATCCGTGACAAAGTTGATGCTACTAAACAGTACGAAATCAACGAAGCCGTTGCTCTACTGAAAGAGCTGGCAACTGCTAAATTTGTAGAAAGTGTTGATGTTGCAGTAAATCTGGGTATCGACGCTCGTAAATCAGACCAAAACGTTCGTGGCGCTACTGTACTGCCACACGGTACTGGCCGTACTGTTCGCGTTGCTGTGTTCACCCAAGGTGCAAACGCAGAAGCCGCTAAAGCAGCCGGTGCAGACCTAGTAGGTATGGAAGATCTGGCTGACCAGATCAAGAAAGGCGAAATGAACTTCGACGTAGTTATCGCATCTCCTGATGCAATGCGCGTTGTAGGTCAACTGGGCCAAATCCTGGGCCCACGTGGTCTGATGCCTAACCCGAAAGTAGGTACTGTAACTCCTAACGTTGCTGAAGCTGTGAACAACGCTAAAGCAGGTCAGGTTCGTTACCGTAACGACAAGAATGGTATCATCCATTCTACTATCGGTAAGGTAGACTTCACCACTGAGCAACTGAAAGAAAACTTGGAAGCTCTGCTGGTTGCACTGAAGAAAGCTAAGCCTTCTTCTGCAAAAGGCGTATTCATCAAGAAAGTTAGCATCTCTACCACTATGGGTGCAGGTGTAGCTCTTGATCAGAATACCCTGAGTGCTGCTGTTTAATAAATAGCACTGCTTTACAAGGGCGTTGGATTTCTATACAATTTAACGCCTTTGATTATGGTTGGAGCTTGGCCTTTTCCAAGCCTCCGTCCAAGACCGCAGGTGTGCTGAAAAGCACTTAATCTGATCAACCTGCGTAGACGGTGAGAGAACCGAAAGAATTTTTTCTGACTGGATTCTGCTCGCCGTGTATTACGCCCAATTATGTTGGGTGGTGTGAGTTCCAAGCAATTATGCTTGGCTAATCCAGGAGCAAAAGCCAATGGCACTGAATCTTCAAGACAAACAAGCGATTGTTGCTGAAGTCAACGAAGTGGCCAAAGGTGCGCTGTCTGCAGTAATCGCTGATGCACGTGGCGTTTCTGTAGCAAAAATGACTGAACTGCGCAAAATCAGCCGTGAAGCTGGCGTGTACGTACGTGTAGTACGTAACACTCTGCTGCGTCGTGCTGTAGCTGGTACCTCTTATGAGTGTATGGCTGATGCGTTTGTTGGTCCAACTTTGGTTGCATTCTCTAACGAACATCCGGGCGCTGCAGCTCGTCTGTTCAAAGCATTTGCTAAAGATAATGCTAAATTCGAAGTTAAAGGCGCAGCCTTTGAAGGCGAGTTCATTCAAGCGGCTCAAATTGACCGTTTGGCAACTCTGCCAACTTACGACGAAGCGATTGCACGCTTGATGGCGACCATGAAAGAAGCCTCTGCAGGCAAACTGGTTCGCACTATCGCGGCTATTCGCGATGCAAAAGAAGCGGCTTAATAGCATCCTCTTTCGCTTTTCGTTTGCAAGATAACCATCTTCTTATTTTAGGAAATAATTGTTATGTCTATCACTAAAGACCAAATCATTGATGCAGTTGCAGCAATGTCTGTAATGGAAGTTGTTGAACTGATCTCTGCTATGGAAGAGAAGTTTGGCGTTTCTGCTGCTGCAGCTGTAGCTGTTGCTGCAGGTCCAGCTGAAGCTGCTGAAGAGAAGACTGAATTCGACGTAGTTCTGTCTGCTATCGGCGCAAACAAAGTTGCTGTAATCAAAGCAGTACGTGGCGCAACTGGTCTGGGCCTGAAAGAAGCTAAAGACCTGGTAGAATCTGCTCCAGCTAACCTGAAAGAAGGTATCAGCAAAGCAGAAGCTGACGCTCTGAAGAAAGAACTGGAAGAAGCAGGTGCTTCTGTTGAAATCAAGTAATCGAACTTTCCAGTTCGTAGCCTGATTTCCAAAGGCTAATGGCTGGTGACTTTTTAGTCACCAGCCTTTTTGCGCTGTAAAGGATGCTTGTGGTGTTTCACACTGTTTGGCCATAAGTGATCCTCAATGCTTTTTCTATTGACGACTTAATATACTGCGCCAGAGTCGCTGCTCTGTGTAAAGCACAATGAAATGATTTAAGCGTGATAGAAACAAGTATTGCGAAGGGTCAATCGCTCTTCGTCCACAAAAAAATAGTGTTGCACGAACTGTCCTAGCAGGACGGACAGAATGGGTCGACTATTCAGCGAGCTGAGGAACCCTATGGTTTACTCCTATACCGAGAAAAAACGCATTCGTAAGGATTTTGGCAAACGTCCCCAAGTGTTGGATGTGCCTTACTTACTCTCTATCCAGCTTGACTCGTTTCAGAAGTTTATCGAGCAAGATCCGGAAGGGCAGTACGGTCTGGAAGCTGCGTTCCGTTCCGTTTTCCCGATTCAGAGCTACAGCGGCAATTCAGAGCTGCAATATGTTAGCTATCGTCTCGGTGAGCCAGTCTTTGATGTGAAAGAGTGCCAAATCCGTGGCGTAACTTATTCTGCACCTTTGCGTGTCAAGCTGCGGATGACGCTGTACGAAAAAGACGCACCGGAAGGTACGGTCAAAGACATTAAAGAGCAAGAAGTTTACATGGGCGAAATTCCGCTCATGACCGAAAACGGCACTTTCGTGATCAACGGTACCGAGCGGGTTATCGTATCCCAGCTACATCGTAGCCCAGGCGTGTTCTTTGACAGCGATAAGGGTAAAACCCACTCCTCTGGTAAGGTGCTGTATAACGCACGTATTATTCCTTACCGTGGTTCTTGGTTGGATTTCGAGTTTGACCCGAAAGATAACTTATTTGTTCGTATCGACCGTCGTCGTAAACTGCCAGCGACCATTATTTTGCGTGCGCTGCGCTATACGACTGAGCAGATCCTTGATCTGTTCTTTGAGAAGATCGTATTTGAAGTTCGTCACGGCAAGCTAGAGATGACGCTAGTTCCAGAGCGTCTGCGTGGTGAAACTGCGACCTTTGATATCGAAGCAAATGGCAAGGTTTATGTCGAAAAAGGCCGCCGTATCACGGCTCGCCATATTCGTCAGCTAGAAAAAGATGACATTACTTGTATCGATGTACCTATTGAGTACATTGTCGGTAAAGTTTCTGCAAAAGATTATGTTGATACCTCTACGGGCGAGCTGATTTGCGGCGCGAACATGGAGTTGTCACTGGAAACGTTGGCGAAACTGAGCCAAGGTGGACATAAGCGTATCGAGGTTCTGTTTACCAACGATCTCGACCACGGTCCGTACATGTCTGAGACATTACGTGTCGATTCCACCACAGATCGTCTGAGTGCGTTGGTTGAAATCTACCGCATGATGCGCCCTGGTGAGCCGCCAACGCGTGATGCTGCCGAAGCGTTGTTCGAGAACCTATTCTTCTCTGCTGACCGCTATGACTTGTCTGCGGTAGGCCGGATGAAGTTTAACCGTTCTCTGCTGCGTGACGAGATCGAAGGTGCCGGTACCCTGAGCAACGACGATATCATTGAAGTGATGAAAAAACTCATTGATATTCGTAACGGTAAAGGTGAAGTCGATGATATCGATCACCTGGGCAACCGTCGTATCCGTTCTGTTGGTGAAATGGCTGAAAACCAATTCCGTGTTGGTTTAGTCCGTGTTGAGCGTGCGGTGAAAGAGCGTCTGTCTTTAGGCGATCTTGATACCCTGATGCCACAGGATCTGATTAACGCCAAACCAATTTCTGCGGCAGTGAAAGAGTTTTTTGGCTCTTCTCAATTGTCTCAGTTTATGGATCAGAACAACCCATTGTCAGAGATCACGCATAAGCGTCGTATTTCTGCACTGGGCCCAGGTGGTCTGACACGTGAGCGTGCAGGCTTCGAAGTTCGAGACGTACACCCGACCCATTATGGTCGCGTATGTCCAATCGAAACGCCAGAAGGTCCAAACATCGGTCTGATTAACTCCCTGTCTGTTTACGCACAGACTAACGAATATGGTTTCCTTGAGACTCCATATCGTCGCGTAAAAGAGGGTGTGGTTACCGACGAAATTCATTACCTCTCTGCAATTGAAGAGGGTAATTACGTTATCGCTCAGGCTAACTCAAACCTGGATGAAGACGGCCGTTTTGAAGAAGAACTGGTTACTTGCCGTAGTAAAGGCGAATCTAGCTTGTTCAGCAAAGATCAAGTTGACTACATGGACGTTTCGACCCAACAGGTTGTTTCTGTCGGTGCGTCATTGATCCCATTCCTTGAGCATGATGATGCTAACCGTGCCCTGATGGGTGCGAACATGCAACGTCAAGCCGTTCCTACTTTGCGTGCTGATAAGCCGCTAGTGGGTACCGGTATGGAACGCGCTGTAGCGGTTGACTCCGGTGTGACCGTAGTGGCCAAGCGTGGCGGTCTGATTCAGTACGCTGATGCTTCTCGTATCGTTATCAAAGTTAACGAAGACGAGACCATCCCAGGTGAAGCAGGCATTGATATCTACAACCTGACCAAGTACACCCGTTCTAACCAGAACACCTGTATCAACCAGATCCCATGTGTGGCGCTGGGCGAGCCGGTGAACCGCGGTGATGTACTGGCTGACGGTCCGTCTACTGATTTAGGCGAGCTGGCACTGGGTCAGAATATGCGCGTGGCATTTATGCCATGGAACGGTTACAACTTCGAAGACTCCATCTTGGTTTCCGAGCGTGTTGTTCAAGAAGACCGTTTCACAACGATTCACATCCAAGAACTAGCATGTGTAGCGCGTGATACAAAATTAGGATCTGAAGAGATCACTGCAGATATCCCTAACGTGGGTGAAGCAGCACTGTCTAAGCTCGATGAGTCAGGTATCGTGTATATCGGTGCTGAAGTCAAAGGTGGAGACATTCTGGTCGGTAAAGTAACACCAAAAGGTGAAACTCAACTGACACCGGAAGAGAAGCTGTTGCGTGCAATCTTCGGTGAAAAAGCGTCGGATGTTAAAGACTCCTCGCTGCGCGTACCTAACGGAACATCTGGTACTATTATCGATGTTCAAGTCTTCACCCGTGATGGAGTGGATAAAGACAAGCGTGCATTAGAAATCGAAGAGATGCAGCTTAAGCAGGTTAAAAAAGACCTGACTGAAGAGCTGAAAATCCTCGAAGCAGGTTTGTTTGCGCGTATCCACGATCTGCTGGTTGGCGGTGGTCTGGAAGCGGAGAAGCTGGCTAAATTGTCTCGCGACAAGTGGTTGGATCTTGCTCTAGATGACGAAGACAAACAGAATCAACTTGAGCAGTTAAGTGAACAATACGATGAGCTCAAGGCTGAGTTCGAGAAGAAGCTGGAAGGCAAGCGTCGTAAAATCACCCAAGGCGATGATTTAGCACCAGGCGTGCTGAAGATCGTGAAAGTGTATTTGGCGGTTAAACGTCAAATCCAACCGGGTGATAAGATGGCAGGTCGTCACGGTAACAAGGGTGTTATCTCTAAGATTAACCCTATTGAAGACATGCCACACGATGAAAACGGTGTACCGGTTGATATCGTACTGAACCCGCTGGGTGTTCCATCGCGTATGAACATTGGCCAGATTCTGGAAACACATCTGGGCATGGCTGCGAAGGGCATTGGCGAGAAGATCAACGCGATGATCAAGCAGCAGCAAGAAGTTGCTAAACTGCGTGAGTTCATCCAAAAAGCGTATGATCTGGGCAGCGATATTCGTCAGAAAGTCGATATGAGTACTTTCAGTGATGACGAAGTCTTACGTTTAGCTGAGAACCTGCGCAAAGGTATGCCATTGGCAACACCAGTCTTTGACGGTGCAAAAGAGTCTGAAATTAAAGACTTGTTGGAGTTAGGTGGTTTACCACGCTCTGGTCAAATTACACTGTTTGATGGCCGTACCGGTGAGAAGTTTGAGCGTCCAGTAACCGTAGGTTACATGTATATGCTAAAACTGAACCACTTAGTCGATGACAAAATGCATGCGCGTTCTACCGGTTCGTACAGCTTGGTTACTCAGCAGCCGCTGGGTGGTAAGGCTCAGTTCGGTGGTCAGCGTTTCGGTGAGATGGAAGTGTGGGCGCTAGAAGCATACGGTGCTGCGTATACACTGCAAGAAATGCTCACTGTTAAGTCTGATGACGTGAATGGCCGTACCAAGATGTATAAGAACATCGTGGATGGTGATCATCGTATGGAACCAGGTATGCCAGAGTCGTTCAACGTATTGTTGAAAGAGATCCGCTCTCTGGGTATCAATATCGAATTGGAAGACGAATAGTCTTTGTATCGATAGCGGTTCACATTAGATCGCAGCAGGAAATAGGAGCGTGGCGTCGCCGCGCTCCACTGGTTTAACTCCGACGGGAGCCAATCCGTGAAAGACTTACTAAAGTTTCTGAAAGCGCAAACTAAGACCGAAGAGTTTGATGCCATCAAAATCGGTCTTGCGTCTCCAGACATGATCCGTTCTTGGTCTTTCGGCGAAGTAAAAAAGCCGGAAACCATTAACTACCGTACCTTCAAGCCTGAGCGCGATGGCCTGTTTTGTGCCCGTATCTTTGGCCCAGTGAAGGATTACGAGTGTCTGTGTGGCAAGTACAAGCGCCTGAAGCATCGTGGCGTAATTTGTGAGAAGTGTGGTGTCGAAGTGACCCAGACTAAAGTTCGTCGTGACCGTATGGGTCATATCGAACTGGCTTGCCCGACTGCGCATATCTGGTTTTTGAAATCACTGCCATCGCGTATTGGTCTATTATTAGATATGCCATTGCGTGATATTGAGCGCGTACTGTACTTCGAATCTTATGTGGTTGTTGAAGGCGGTATGACCAATCTTGACCGTGGTCAAATGCTGACAGAAGAGCAGTATTTAGATGCACTGGAAGAGTTTGGTGATGAGTTTGATGCCAAAATGGGTGCAGAAGCAGTACAAGCACTGCTGCGTGCCATGGATCTACCGGCTGAGTGTGAGCAGTTGCGTGAAGAGCTGGGTGTGACTAACTCAGAAACAAAACGTAAAAAGATCACTAAGCGCATCAAGTTACTCGAAGCCTTTATTCAGTCTGGGAATAAGCCAGAGTGGATGATCCTGACTGTGCTGCCAGTTCTACCGCCAGATCTGCGTCCGTTAGTACCGCTTGATGGTGGCCGTTTTGCAACGTCTGACCTGAATGATCTGTACCGTCGTGTGATCAACCGTAACAATCGTTTGAAGCGTTTGTTGGATCTGGCTGCGCCAGATATCATCGTACGTAACGAAAAGCGTATGTTGCAAGAAGCGGTTGATGCATTGCTGGATAACGGCCGTCGCGGTCGTGCGATCACCGGTTCTAACAAGCGCCCACTGAAATCTTTGGCCGATATGATCAAAGGTAAGCAGGGTCGTTTCCGTCAGAACTTGCTCGGTAAGCGTGTTGACTACTCTGGTCGTTCTGTAATCACCGTAGGTCCATACCTGCGTCTGCACCAGTGCGGTCTGCCGAAGAAGATGGGTTTGGAGCTATTCAAGCCATTCATCTACGGCAAACTCGAAGCTCGTGGTCTGGCGACTACGATCAAAGCGGCCAAGAAAATGGTCGAGCGTGAAGAGGCAGTCGTTTGGGATATTCTAGATGAAGTCATCCGTGAACATCCAATTCTGCTCAACCGTGCACCAACGTTGCACCGTCTGGGTATTCAGGCTTTTGAACCGGTACTGATCGAAGGTAAAGCACTGCAGTTACATCCACTGGTGTGTGCGGCATATAACGCCGACTTCGATGGTGACCAGATGGCGGTTCACGTTCCACTGACGCTTGAAGCGCAGTTGGAAGCGCGTGCGTTGATGATGTCGACCAACAACATTCTGTCTCCGGCCTCTGGTGATCCTATCATCGTGCCTTCTCAAGACGTAGTGTTGGGTCTGTACTACATGACCCGCGACAAGATCAACGCCCAAGGCGAAGGCATGGTGTTGACTGGCCCGAAAGAAGCGGAACGTTTGTATCGCTCAGGTCAGGCTGAACTGCATGCGCGCGTAAAAGTACGTATCACGGAACATGTGAAAACCGATACCGGTGAGATCGAGGTGTCTACTCGTCTGATCGATACTACGGTTGGCCGTGCTATTTTGTGGATGATCGTACCAAAAGGTCTGCCTTACTCTATCGTTAACCAAGCGTTGGGTAAAAAAGCGATCTCTCGCATGCTGAACACCTGCTACCGTGTACTGGGTCTGAAGTCGACCGTCGTGTTTGCTGACCAAATTATGTACACCGGTTTTGCGTATGCAGCACGTTCTGGCGTGTCCGTTGGTATCGACGACATGGTTATCCCGGAAGCGAAAGCGAAGATCCTGGCCGATGCCGAGTCTGAAGTGGCTGACATTCAAGAGCAGTTCCAGTCTGGTCTGGTAACCGCCGGCGAACGTTACAACAAAGTTATCGATATCTGGGCTGTGGCGAACGATAAAGTCTCGAAAGCCATGATGGAAAACCTCTCAACTGAAACCGTGATTAATCGTAACGGCGAAGAAGAGAAACAATCTTCCTTCAACAGCGTATTTATGATGGCCGACTCCGGTGCGCGTGGTTCTGCTGCGCAGATGCGTCAGCTGGCCGGTATGCGTGGTCTGATGGCCAAGCCTGATGGCTCGATCATCGAAACCCCAATTACTGCGAACTTCCGTGAAGGTCTGAACGTACTCCAGTACTTCATTTCAACTCACGGTGCGCGTAAAGGTCTAGCGGATACCGCACTGAAGACAGCGAACTCCGGTTACCTGACTCGTCGTCTGGTAGACGTAGCGCAAGATTTGGTGATCACTGAAGATGACTGCGGCACGTTAGAAGGCGTGGTCATGACGCCGTTGATCGAAGGTGGTGATGTTAAAGAACCACTGCGTGAGCGTGTGTTGGGCCGTGTTGCAGCTGAAGATATTTTGATCCCAGGTACTGCAGATATTTTGATCCCGCGTAACACTCTGCTGGATGAAAAGCTCTGTGATCTGATCGAAGAGAAATCGGTTGATACGATTCTGGTGCGTTCAGTGGTTACCTGTAACACCGATTTCGGTGTGTGTGCGAACTGTTACGGCCGTGATCTGGCACGTGGACACCTGATCAACAAAGGTGAAGCTGTCGGTGT
Organism: Plesiomonas sp.; assembly: GCF_051652165.1. Classification (GTDB taxonomy): domain Bacteria; phylum Pseudomonadota; class Gammaproteobacteria; order Enterobacterales; family CAMTGL01; genus Plesiomonas. The sequence continues at coordinate 261,419 of NZ_JBOFTR010000015.1, read as the reverse complement.
TATCGCTGCACAGTCCATCGGTGAGCCAGGTACTCAGTTGACCATGCGTACGTTCCACATTGGTGGTGCGGCATCGCGTGCGGCAGCCGAGAACAGCATCCAAGTGAAGAACAAGGGTAGCCTGAAGCTGCATAACGCGAAATTCGTTATCAATGCAGATAAGAAACTGGTTATCACTTCACGTAACACTGAAATGACCGTGATCGACGAGTTCGGTCGCACCAAAGAGAGCTATAAAGTACCTTACGGTGCGACGATGGCCAAAGGTGACGGCATGGATGTGAACGCAGGCGAGACGGTTGCAAACTGGGATCCGCACACCATGCCGGTTATTACCGAAGTGGGCGGTTATATCAAGTTTGTTGATATGCTTGATGGCCTGACAGTCACTCGTCAGACCGATGAGCTGACCGGTCTATCTTCCATCGTGGTTCTGGACGCTGCAGAGCGTACAACCGGTGGTAAAGATCTGCGTCCTGCGCTGAAGCTGGTTGATGCGAACGGTAACGACATTCTGGTTCCTGGCACTGATATGCCTGCGCAGTACTTCCTGCCAGGTAAAGCGATCGTTCAGTTGGACGATGGCACTCAGGTTGGTACCGGTGATGCGTTAGCACGTATTCCACAAGAGTCTGGCGGTACTAAAGATATCACCGGTGGTCTGCCACGTGTTGCTGACTTGTTCGAAGCCCGTAAGCCAAAAGAACCTGCGATCCTGGCTGAAATTACCGGTATCGTTTCGTTTGGTAAAGAGACCAAAGGTAAGCGTCGTCTGGTGATTACTCCAACCGATGGTGCGGATAACTACGAAGAGATGATTCCTAAGTGGCGTCAGCTCAACGTATTTGAAGGCGAATTGGTACAGCGTGGCGATGTGATCTCTGATGGTCCAGAAACACCACACGACATCTTGCGTCTGCGTGGTGTGCATGCGGTAACTAACTATATCGTTAACGAAGTGCAAGACGTTTACCGTCTGCAAGGCGTTAAGATTAACGATAAACATATCGAAGTTATCATCCGTCAGATGCTGCGTAAGGGTACAATTTCTCAGGCTTACGATTCTGAGTTCTTGGAAGGCGAGCAAGCTGAAGTGGCTCGCGTGAAGATCACTAACCGTGAGCGTGAAGCACAAGGCAAAGAGCCAGTAACGTTTGAACGCGAACTGTTAGGTATCACCAAAGCGTCTCTGGCAACCGAGTCATTCATCTCTGCGGCTTCCTTCCAGGAAACTACCCGCGTACTGACCGAAGCGGCAGTAGCAGGTAAGCGTGATGAGTTGCGCGGTCTGAAAGAGAACGTGATCGTCGGTCGTCTGATCCCTGCAGGTACCGGTTATGCGTACCATCAGGATCGCACCCGTCGTCGCCAGAAAGGTGATGCACCGGTTGCTCCACAAGTGAGTGCAGAAGAAGCATCGGCTAATTTGGCCGGTCTGCTGAGTGCTTTCGGTAGCAGCGAAGAGTAATCATTGCTAATGAACTGCCGTATTAGCCAATACGCTGATACGGTATTTCATACCGAATAACTTACTGTGGCCAGCAATCTGGTCAGTATTGCGGTGATGAACATTGCAGTAACAAAAAGGGTATCTTTTAAGATGCCCTTTTTATAGGTAATCTGATAACGAATTTTGTTACAACACGTCTGCGTATGCTCACTCAGGCACTCCTTCTCCTGCCCGCCTACCAATACCTTACTTGTTACTTTCCTATTCATGATCTGTTTTGAATTATTATTTTTTAAAATCAATACACTATTTTTACACAAAAAGAGGCATTAAAAACTTTGCCCGGTACTGAGTACGACACTTTTAATCAGTTTATCTTCAAGTGCAAAACGGGCTTCAAGCTGTTCACCTAAAAGAGAGAGATACTGATCTATGGCCAATAAGCACTCTGCATCTTCACTAATTTCTGCATATTGATCATTAAAATGAAGAATACTTTGGGTATTTTCAGTCAGTAACGGGTGAATTTTACTGTGTAAGTGGCTGATGTTGCTGTGTGGTAGGGTTTCAGCTTCTGACATGATGCGATCATAAATTTCAAAATGCCCAGCTGAGAGATAATCGACTAAACGTGCACAAAATAAAGAGATTGATGCGGCAGTCGGTAAATACTGCTTTTCGTGTTGAAACGGTGGCAAACCTGCAAGACGGCAGTAGTCAATCAATAAGGCTTTACGTTCTGCCAACCAAAGATCGATAATTTTTGTATTAACCCTGACAGGCGCAGGGTGGCTCTCTAGAGGGGTGAGCATGGTCTTTCTCCGCAGATACTTTTAAAGTTGCATGTGTACCTGTCTAGAATGAAATTGTGACAGGCTTGTTATAAAAGATGCCAGTAAATTAGCGTAGCTGCAAGGAGTGCAATAGAACAATTTATGTGTAATGAACGAGAAATAAGGTCAAATTCAGTTGCCAGTTGGTGGCTACTCTGTTTTAACGGCCAATTATGGCTACCTGAAGGGCAGATTCCGCACGGTACGACAGAGGATTTAGCCTTACTCTCTGGTCAGCACTACCGGCTGGGCACATGGCAAGGGAGCCCGGTTTGGCTGGTAATTGGGGTAGAGAAACCTACTGACGAGTGGCATTCCGTGCGTAGCCTACTGGATAATCCGGTTGAACTGTTTCAACTGGCTGGGCGTGCGGTACAACTGACGCACTTTTTGTATACTCACCGTTTTTGCGGCCAGTGCGGTCAGCCAATGATTAAAACAACGGATGAGTGGTCGGTGCGTTGTACAGGTTGTCAGCAGTGCGATTATCCAGTGATTGCACCTTGTGTCATTATGGCGGTGCGTAAAGATCAACAGATTTTATTGGCACAGCATTTGCGCCATCAAAATAGGATGTACACCGTGTTAGCGGGTTTTGTCGAAGTCGGGGAGACTCTTGAGCAAGCTGTTGAGCGGGAGGTGCGCGAAGAGGTCGGCATTGCAATTAGCCATATTCGTTATGTGAAGTCACAGCCGTGGCCATTTCCCCATTCACTGATGATGGCATTTTTTGCTGATTACGCTGATGGAGAGCTGTGCATTGATTCGACTGAGCTGGTTGATGCGAGCTGGTTCAGTGCTGAACAACTTCCACTATTGCCACCAGCAGGGACGGTGGCCCGTGAGCTGATCGATCAAACGTTATTATTATGTGCGGCAGATCACGCTGTAGAGCCGAATTCGGCACAAGATTAAACCTTATGAGGGAATCGTTCCTACTGGGGGAGGTGGTACAATCGGGCACTTCTACTTGGCGGATGAACCGAGGATCACTGCATGACCGAGTTAAAAAATGATCGCTATTTACGTGCGTTGCTGCGTCAGCCGGTCGATGTCACACCAGTATGGATGATGCGTCAGGCCGGACGTTATCTTCCTGAGTATCGTGCAACCCGCGCTGAGGCCGGTGATTTTATGTCACTGTGCAAAAATCCGGAATTAGCGTGCGAGGTGACTTTGCAACCGCTGCGCCGTTTTGCACTGGATGCGGCGATTTTGTTCTCTGATATTCTGACCATTCCCGATGCGATGGGCTTAGGTCTGCATTTTGAAACCGGCGAAGGCCCACGTTTTCATCATCCGATCCGTTGTCGGGCTGATGTTGAGAAGATAGGGAACCCTGATCCGGAAATGGAACTTGGGTATGTGATGGATGCTGTGCGTACCATCCGTAAAGGCTTAGAGGGGGCAGTTCCTCTGATCGGTTTTTCCGGCAGCCCATGGACACTGGCGACGTACATGGTTGAAGGTGGTAGCAGCAAGGCATTTACCAAAATTAAGAAAATGATGTATGCCGAGCCGCAGACCCTGCATTTGCTGCTGGATAAGTTGGCAGACAGCGTGATCAATTATCTGAATGCCCAAATTCGCGCGGGCGCACAATCTGTAATGGTATTTGATACTTGGGGTGGTGCGCTGACGGGCCGTGATTATCGCGATTTTTCGTTACAGTATATGCATAAAATTGTGGATGGTTTGATTCGTGAAAATGAAGGCCGCCGTGTTCCAGTAACGCTCTTTACCAAAGGTGGTGGCCAATGGTTGGAGGCGATTTCCGATACGGGTTGTGATGCCGTGGGCATCGATTGGACGACCGATATTGCCGATGCTCGTGCGCGAATTGGTCAGCGTGTTGCGCTGCAAGGCAATATGGACCCATCAATGTTATATGCGCCAGCGGCTCGTATTCGTGAAGAGGTCGCCACTATTTTACAAGGGTATGGGCAAGGTCATGGCCACGTGTTCAACTTAGGCCACGGTATTCATCCTGATGTTGATCCTGAGCATGCGGGTGTGTTTGTTGAGGCGGTGCATGAGTTATCAGGTGCATACCATCGATAAACGACCAAAACAGAGTCAAAGACCGGTATGCTGCTCTCTGGTGGGTTTACACAATTGAACGCGATAAATTACCTAAATTGTTGGAAATCAGAGCAATCTGTAGGGTGATTTTAGCTTATACCTATTGGTTATTCCCTAAGATCAGTTACACTCCACGGCAGACGCAGCAAGAGGTATGGGTATGTTACGTAATCCAATTCATAAACGACTAGAACGGTTTGCACCGTGGCAGCTACAGACTTTTATGGTATGCCTGTGTGAGCGGATGTATCCCAACTACCAAGCTTTCTCGCTGGCGACCGGATTTGGTCAACCCCATCTTTATCGCACGATTTTAGACTTGTCATGGGAACTGCTGACCGTCAAAGGGGCAAAAGTTAATTTTGAGAATCAGCTTGAGAAATTTGAAGAGCAGATCCCCGTTGCTGATGATTTTGACATGTATGGTGTATACCCAGCCATTGATGCTTGTGTGGCACTGAGTGATCTATTGCACTCGGCATTGAGCGGTGATGAGCTGGAGTTCACGTTGAGCATTAGCCAGATTTCGATCAATACCGTGGCGATGTTAGCGATGAATGATGCTGACCGTGATATGTCGGAAGATGAGCTAAAAGAGCTACCAAGTATTCAGACTGAATTGGATGTGCAATGGGAAATTTATCGTCTGCTACTTGAGTGTGAAGAGCGCGATATTGAGCTGATTAAAGGGCTACGCGCAGACTTGCGTGAGGCCGGAGTGAGTAATATCGGTTTGGAAGTGGTAAGCAATACGCGAGAAGCGTGATTTACCGCCGGATTTCAAGTTTGTCGCTTCCCTATCTGTGTGGAATTGTTCTACAGTTGGATGGGTTTGCATCAGCCTGATGGATACTGGGGCGAGAGAGTGTTGATGAGGTGGTCGTGTCTGTCTGCCTTGTCATAACGAAGTAATCAAGATGGGTTAAAGAAACCTATATGACTACTCATAACGTGATAAATAAAACGTAAGGACAACCTATGAACAAGACTCAACTGATCGATGCTATTGCAGAGAAAGCGGATCTGTCTAAAGCACAGGCGAAAGCAGCACTAGAATCTACGCTGACTGCAATTACTGAATCACTAAAAGAGGGTGATCCAGTGCAGCTGGTCGGTTTCGGTACGTTTAAAGTGAACCACCGTGCAGCGCGTACAGGCCGTAACCCACAAACGGGTAAAGAGATCCAAATTGCAGAGGCTAATGTACCCGCGTTTGTTGCAGGTAAAGCACTGAAAGACTCTGTGAAATAATGAGTGACCGTAGTAATAAAAAACGGGGTGTCAAATGACACCCCGTTTTTTTGTCGTGTTGCCCATCAACGCAATGAACGGTGTAGTGTGCAAACCAAGAGAAACGCTTATGCTACATGAATGTCTGCTGGGGTCGGGTCAATAACCTCTTTCCAGAGCAAGTCAATATCACTGATCCGCACTTTGACATATTCCCCAGGAGCATCACCTAGCAGTGGTTGGTTATCACGTGCGACAGGTTCACGTGCTGCCACCGATTTTGAGCCTTCCGGAATATGGCTGACAATCCATTGCTGCCAATGTGTCCACCATGATCCTTTGTGGTGTTCAGCCGCATTGAGCCAGGCTTGATGTTCACTTGGGAAGAAGCTGGTATCACTGTTGACCCAATAACCATATTTCCCTTTTTCCGGTGGATTGACAACACCGGCAATATGGCCGGATTCACCCAGCACAAAGGTCACGTGGTTATTATCTTTGCCGATAGTTTTCGCGCCATCGTAGGTCGCATCCCACAAAGCGATATGATCTTCGGCAGCGGAAAGGAAATACAGCGGCAACTTGATTTTATTCAAATCAATGGCTGTGCCTCTGATAGAGATCCCACCTGGGGTGATCAGTTTGTTCTCAAGGTAGCATTCACGCAGCAGGAAGCTGTGGCAGGCACCCGGAACGTTAGTGCTATCACAATTCCAGTACAGAAGATCAAACGCCATCGGACTTTTACCTTTTAGGTAATTGTCGACAAAGTAGTTCCAGTACAGGGAATTTTCACGCAGCAAGCTAAAAGAGGCAGCAATTTGGCGGCCATCCATATAGCCTTTGATTTGGTTTTGTGTTTCCAATGCAGAGACAGACTCTTCATTGATGAATACACCGATATCACCGGGTTTGGCAAAATCAAGCAGTGTAGTAAACAGCGTACCGGTTCGGATACGTTGCTTCATCCGACGGGTTGCTAGATAGGCCATGGTGATACTGAGCAGCGTTCCGCCGATGCAGTAACCTATCCCGTTGACCTCTTTTTCACCGGTAGCGATTTCAATGGCATCAAGTGCAGCTAGTACGCCATCGACAACATAATCTTCAAAGTTAATTTGGTTATGTTCAGGGGTCGCGTTAACCCATGACATCATAAATACGGTGTGGCCCTGTGCAACGGCCCAGCGTACAAATGAGTTCTGGGCTTGCAGATCCAGAATATAGTATTTATTGATAAACGGCGGCACAATCAGCAGCGGTCTTTGCAGAACCTCGCTGGTGGTTGGGGTGTATTGAATCAGCTCAAACAGGGCGTTGCGGAAAATAACTTTACCTGGGGTAACGGCAATGTTTTCGCCCGGTCGGAATGAGCTTTGATCGGTCATTCGAATATTGAGTGTGTCTGCGCTTTTTTCCATATCCTCAACGAACAGGGTCATCCCTTTGACCAGATTTTGGCCGTTATCGTCAATGGTGGCTTTTAATAGCTCAGGATTACTCAGTAAATAGTTGCTTGGTGAGGCCGCCGATAAGTATTGGCGAGTGAAAAACTCAAGCCGTTTACGGGTCTCTTCATCAAGCGTTTCAAGCTGATTGATGCTATCGAGAATATTTTTAGTGGTCAGCAGGTAGGATTGTTTGAGGTAATCAAACATCACGTTTTGCTGCCATTCATCGGAGGTAAAGCGGCGATCACTCCGATCGGGAGTAATCACAGGTTCACTTGGCTGACCGAACATGCGTAATACGGCATGTTGTGAAAGTTGAAGTTGTTGCTGCCACCACTTGATTTGCTGCTCTAAAAGCGAGTTAGGCTGTTCAAGTGCATGCTCAAAGAAGCGATTTGCATCGTTCATGTTGGTCTGCATCAATACCTGATTGAGCGGACCTTGAGCCGTGGAACGCGACAGGTACAGCTCAACCAGCTTACGGTTCAGATCAGCCAGCGCATCCAGCGCGTCGTTGAACTGATTTGCAGAAGCCATGGCTTTCTCCCTGTAACACCATCATCAAAGAATGACACGCCCGTAGGCGTGTCGGGTTGCCGGTTTATTTTGCGTTGTTAACTTGCAGGTTAGCCAAGTTATCTTTGCTCAGGGTTTCCAGCTCTTTTTTGAAGCCTTCACTCATTGAGGTCAGCTTTTGGGTGTCATCGAGCATTTGTTTAGACAGTTTGTTCACCATTTCCAGTTGTTTGTTGCCAAACGCAACCAGAGATTGTGGGTCTTTGATATCGCTAACAGCTTTGATCTGCTCAAGGCTCAGCTCTGAGTAGGTTTTCGCTGCAGCCAGTTGCAGCTTGTTGATTTGCTCTAGGCTGCTGGTGAACAGTTGGTTGTATTTGTATACCGGTGCATAAAAGTTCTGTGCTTGATCGGCAAAAGTTTTAAAAATTTCCGTACTCATATTTCTCAGCTCCTTGTGAATAACGCACTTCTGTTCATGATGTGAAAATCACTTCGCATCACACAGTAATTCGATTTATATGTGCATTCTATTTCAGAGTAACGAAGCTTTTATTGAAAAATAATGGCAGAGATTAGGCGTTTTTTAAGCTTTACGTTGACGTAATGGTTGTATTTTTTTGTGGCTGCTTTGGTGATACAAATTAAGATTGTGCAGTGAGTTTTTAGGCTTGATGTGACACCGGTTGTTATTCCGGTGTCACGGGGTTTTATCGGGTGTGATTAATCTTCAGTGTGTGACAAACGGAGATTATTTAGTGACCACTGTGTTTAAATATGACAATGTTTACGCTTACGTTAACGTATTTTTTATTACAGCGATAAAACCATATGCTGATACGATCTAAAAACACATTTTTTTATTGTATCATTTTGAACAGCAACTTTTTGCAGACTCGCCCTGCTGTTCACGGGCAATGGCGCGGTAGCCGATGTCATGGCGGTAGTACATATCCGGCCAGCTAATGTGCTGAATATGCTGATAAGCACACTGTTGTGCTTGTGCGACGCTGTGGCCAAGTGCCGTAACACACAGTACGCGCCCACCTTGGGTATGCACGGTTGCAGGTTGGCTGTGCTGGTCTAGCGTGGTGCCGGCATGAAAAACTTTGCTGTCAGCCGAGTGAGGGGCAGAGAGACCACTGATCAGATCGCCCTGACGGTAATCATTCGGATAGCCACCGGCGGCTAATACTACGCCGAGTGCTGGACGAGGATCCCATTTGGAGTGGCATTGGTCGAGTTGCCCGTTGACGGCGGCCAGACAGAGTGCAACCAGATCAGATTGCAGGCGCATCATAATCGGTTGTGTTTCAGGATCACCAAAGCGGCAGTTGTACTCAATCACTTTCGGTGTGCCATCGGCCATGATCATTAGGCCGGCATACAGAAAACCGGTGTAGATGTTACCTTCGGCGGCCATGCCGCGTACAGTTGGCCAAATAACCTCTTCCATGACGCGCTGGTGAATGGCATCAGTAACCACTGGTGCGGGTGAGTACGCTCCCATTCCGCCGGTATTTGGCCCTGAGTCGTTATCCCCGATACGTTTATGATCTTGGCTGGTGGCCATTGGCAATACATGCTGGCCATCAACCATGACAATAAAGCTGGCTTCTTCACCATCTAAAAACTCTTCGACAACGATGCGATGCCCAGCATCACCAAAGGCATTGCCGGCTAGCATATCTTGTGCGGCAGCTTCCGCTTCGGCGAGTGTCATGGCGACAATGACCCCTTTACCGGCAGCTAGCCCGTCGGCTTTGATGACAATCGGCGCACCTTTTTCACGGATATAGGCCAGTGCTGGCGCTAATTCAGTGAAGTTTTGGTATTCGGCGGTTGGGATCTGATGACGGGCGAGAAAATCTTTGGTGAAGGCTTTGGAGCCTTCAAGCTGTGCGGCGGCTTGTGTCGGGCCAAAAATAGGAAGGTCATGGGCGCGGAAGTGATCGACCACTCCTTTAACCAGTGGGGCTTCGGGGCCGACAATGGTCAGTGCAATTTGCTGTTGCTGCGCAAACTCGGCCAGTGCATGAATGTCGGTAGCGGAGATGGCGATATTCTCTACGCCCGGTTCAAGGGCAGTGCCGGCATTGCCGGGTGCAACAAATACGCGGGTAACAAGGGGGGATTGTACGGCTTTCCATGCCAGTGCATGTTCACGGCCACCGTTACCGATAATCAGGATCTGCATGCGGGAGACTCCAGCGTATGGGTGATAAATTGGGTATTACGCGCGATCAGCCGTATTGCGAGGATCTGACGGCGCGGGTGTTGTATGGGTTGTGTACCCGTTTTTCGGGGAGTAAGTGCTCCCCGAAAAGGAAATAGAGACGGTGGTGGATCAGTGGCGGAAGTGGCGCATGTGGGTGAAGATCATGGCCATGCCGTGCTCGTTGGCAGCCTGAATGACTTCATCATCACGAATAGAACCACCCGGTTGGATCACGCAAGTGACGCCGGCTTGCGCTGCGGCATCGATACCATCGCGGAACGGGAAGAAGGCATCGGATGCCATGACGCAGCCTTGCACTTCTAGACCTTCATCAGCGGCTTTAATGCCAGCGATTTTGGCTGAGTAGACGCGGCTCATTTGTCCGGCACCAACGCCGATGGTCATGTCGCCTTTGGCGTAGACAATGGCGTTGGATTTGACATATTTAGCCACTTTCCAGCAAAACAGGGCATCACGTAGCTCTTCAGCGGTGGGCTGACGGGTACTGACAATGCTGAGATCGGCGGCGGTGACGCTGCCATTGTCGCGATCTTGTACCAGCAGGCCGCCGTTGATGCGTTTCATGTCGAGATCATGCTGACGTGTCTCCCATTCGCCGCAGACGAGTACGCGCACATTTTGTTTGCTTGAGAGGATCACGGCAGCCTGTGCAGTAAGGCTTGGGGCGATGATCACTTCAACAAACTGGCGTTCGATAATGGCTTGTGCGGTATCGGCATCGAGCTCGCGGTTGAAGGCGATAATACCGCCAAATGCGGAAGTCGGGTCAGTACGAAACGCGCGGTTATAGGCTTCTAGCAGGTTACTACCCAGTGCTACGCCACAGGGGTTGGCGTGTTTGACAATCACGCAGGCTGGGGCATCAAACTCTTTAACGCATTCGAGTGCAGCATCAGTATCGGCGATATTGTTGTAAGAGAGGGCTTTGCCTTGCAGTTGAGTTGCCGCAGCAACTGAGCCTTGTGGCACGGTATTCTCAATATAAAACGCAGCACCTTGATGGCTGTTTTCACCGTAGCGCATGTCTTGCTTTTTGGTGAAATTGAGGTTGAGGGTGCGCGGGAAACGGCCAGCGGGTTCGGCTTGTTGTTTCTCTTCGCCGAAAGCGTGGTGATAAGCTGGAACTAATGTGCCGAAATAGTTAGCAATCATGCTGTCGTAGGCGGCGGTGTGTTCAAATGCGGCGATGGCTAAGTCAAAACGGGTGGCTTGGCTGAGTGAGCCATCTTGAGCATCCATTTCGGTGAGGACGCGATCATAATCGTGGCTGTTGACGATGATGGCGACATCATTATGGTTTTTTGCGGCTGATCGCACCATTGTTGGGCCACCGATATCGATATTTTCGATGGCATCGGCCAGTGTGCAGTTTTTGCGGGCAGTGGTTTGGGCGAACGGATAGAGGTTGACGACGACCATGTCTATCGGGGCGATATCGTGCTGCTGCATGATGGCGTTGTCTTGGTCGCGGCGGCCTAAAATGCCACCGTGAATTTTAGGGTGTAGTGTTTTGACTCGACCGTCCATCATTTCAGGAAAACCGGTGTAATCAGAGACTTCGGTAACCGGTAATCCGGCATCACTGAGTAAGCGGGCGGTTCCGCCGGTTGACAGCAGTTCAATGTGGCGAGCTGTTAAAGCACGAGCAAATTCTACAATGCCCGTTTTATCAGAAACGCTGAGTAGTGCTCGGCGTACAGGACGGTGCTGTTCCATGATTGATGAGATCCCCTTCGAGTGAGCAGAAAGTAGCTTACGCAAACCGTGTGTGTGGTGGGTTTGCGTAAGCGGCCTGCACTCATTTCGATGAGGTTTGTTACTTGTTCGTTTTATATCAGCGTGATAATTGTTTTTGGTGATTCTATTTTTAAGGTGGTGTCATTCTAACGAAAACGTTTGCGTGGTGGGTATCTTTTTTTATCCCAAAACCATTTTTGTTCTGGCAGTGAAATCGCGGTAATACAACGTGGAGTGTGGCTTGGTTAGGAAATAGAGCAAAGAATGCTGGGGGGTTAGGATGATGTCAGATATAAAAAGAGAGCTGATAAGTCGAAAATAGGGGCTACTGATATCAAGTAGCCCAAATACGTGGGGTATTATTGGGATTAGCTTAGTGGAGAGAAAAAGTCACGCAGCCCAATGAGTAAGTTATTGACAGCAACAGCAGCAAGTATCAACCCCATAACACGGCTAATAACAGAGGCACCCGTACGGCCTATTACTTTTTGGATGCTAGATGCACTGCGTAGCAGCAGATAGGTGATAATCAGAACGGTAAGCATTACTAGTGCAGTTAGAGCCTGTTCACCAATAGCATAGCGATGATTATCGGTGAGCATGACAACGGCCATCATAGCGCCAGGTGAGGCGATTGAGGGTACGGCAATCGGGAATACGGCTAAATCATTGATATCATAATCCATTCGCATCTCTTGATCGGGTTTTCCCTCACCAAAAATCATGGTCAGTGCAAACAGCAGTAATACTAAGCCGCCGGCCGTTTGAAAGGCGCTGAGTGGGATTTGCATCGCTTCGAGTAAAAATTGGCCTGCAATCAGAAAAAATAGCAGGATGCCGGTAGAGACTAAGATGGCTTTACTGGCCACTTTACGGCGATCTTGTGCTGACAGTGCGGCAGTTTTTGATAAATAGACGGGGATTGAACCAATAGGGTCAATGACGGCCCACAATACAACAAATTGTACAATCAGTGATTCAAACATACAGGCTCCCTTGTTTACTGATTTAAGAGGCCATTATAACTCTGTTTGTGATTTCAGTTCGATTTGTTGCAATAAGATTACTGCTTGGGTGCGATTTTTTACGCCAAGTTTACGAAATATTGCCGTCATGTGTGCTTTGATAGTGGCTTCTGACACATTGAGGTCATAGGCAATTTGCTTATTGAGTAAACCTTCATTAAGCATATCCAGTACACGGTGCTGTTGTGCGGTGAGGCTACCGAGCCGAGTTTGCAGATTATTGGCGTGCAGTTCGTGTTGTTGCCATGTGCTGTTATCAGTAGCCAGATCTGGCGGGAAGATGCTGTCTCCGGCCAATGCGCGCTCAATATCATGCACCAAGACTGGCAGTTGTGCTGATTTGGGGATAAACCCGAGCGCACCGTAGTGGCGAATTTGCTGAATGATACAGGGGTCATCGCTGGCAGAGATAACGACAATGGGCAGCAGTGGATAGCGTTGTCGTAGTGTTTGTAGGCCGTGAAAACCGTTACTGCCCGGCATTTTGAGATCAAGCAGTAATAAGTCAGGATCGGCGCTATTTTCCAGCACATTAAGCAGTGCCGCCAACGAGTCAGCTTCATGCAGCGTGGCCTGCGGTATACCGTAGGTTAAGGCTTGCTGTAATGCTGCGCGAAAAAGTGGGTGGTCGTCGGCAATTATTAGCGTGCAGTCGTTATCCATAACATCATTCTATTAACGTTTTTTTTACGTTAGCAAATGCGCATGCTGCAGTGCAAATTGTCGCGTGCCTAAATGTGCGGCACGCGACAAAAAAGTTACTGTGAGGTGATGTTTTGCAGATGCGATAAAAATGGCGCGGCGGGCATGAAGCCGGTGACGCGACTTTGTGGAATTTCATTTCCGTTGCGATCAAAAAACAGCAGTGTGGGCAGCCCCATGACCCGCAGGTTTTCCAGCAACTGTTTATCAGCCTGATTGTTGGCGGTGACATCGGCTTTTAACAGCACCATATCCTTAAACTGTTGTTGTACTTGCCTATCACTGAAGGTGTATTTGCTGAACTCTTTGCAGGCAACGCACCAGTCGGCGTAAAAATCGAGCATGACCGGTTTACCTTTGGCCTCGGCCAGGGCCTGTTGGAGTGCCGGTAGGCTATCCACCAAAATAAAGGGTTTGGTTGGCGGTATGGCTTGTACCGAAGAGGTCTCTGATGCCAGTGATGCTGTCGTTTGCAACGGGGCATAAACCCACTCTTGTAACGGTTTTGCGCCGATAATGACGGCCAACAGCACGGCCGCTTTGAGTAATATTTGTACGGTGCGCTGGGCAGGGATGATAAATAGCAGCCAGCCGCCACCGCTGACAGCCAGTATGCTCCACAGGCGGGCAACCCAGAGTTCAGGCAGTAAGCGTGAGAGCAGGACAATCGGCATGGCGAGCAGTAGGAAGCCAAATCCAGTTTTGACATGGGTCATCCATGCGCCATTTTTCGGTAGCAGGCGGTTGCCGAATAAGGCGATGCCGATCAGCGGTAGGCCCATACCGAATGCTAGCAGGTAGAGGGTGACGGCACCGGTCAGCAGATCGCCGCTGTTGGCGACATACAGTAGCGCGCCAGACAGTGGTGCGGTGGTGCAGGGGGAGCAGATGAGCCCGGCAATCGCACCCATCAGAAATACACCCGGAATATTGCCACCTTGTTGTTGACCACTGAGTAGTGTGAGGCGAGTTTGCAGGCTGCTTGGCAGTTGCAGACTAAACAGGCCAAACATTGAAAGGGCCAGTAAGCCAAACAGTATGGATAAGCCAATCAGTACGTACGGGTGTTGCAGCGCGGCCTGAAATTGTAATCCGGCTGCGGCAACCACCAGCCCGAGCAGGGTGTAGGTCAGGGCCATGCCCTGTACGTATGCCATGGCAAGAATAAAGGCCCGACGGTGCGAATGCCGCTGGCCTCCGCCAAGTACCACGCTTGAGAGCAGGGGGAACATTGGCAGTACGCAGGGCGTAAAGGCCATACCGATACCGAGGATAAAAAACAGCAGCGGTGTCCAGCGGTTTGCTGCCAGTTGGTCGGCTAAACGCTCTTGTTCGGGTTGTTCAACAGAGGTTGATACTGTGGTTTGATCGGGAGTTGCAAAGGCGGTTGATGTATCAACATCAGAGACTGGCGCTGCAGTACGGGGGGCTTGTGGTGGTATTTCTGCTGATGCAGCCTGTACAAGTTGTAGTGGGATGCTGCGTGTTTCTGGTGGATAGCAAAATCCGGCACTGGCACACCCTTGGTAGCTGACATCAAGTGTGGCGTTACTGTCTGCCTGCAAAATGGGTAGGGTTAATTGCAGCGGTTGAGTGAATATCTGCACTTCACCAAAAAATTCATCGCGGTGTGCTTTACCTGCTGGCAGGGTAAATTCGCCTAAGGTTGCATTGTGCGCGGTGACTTTAAATTGATGACGGTAGAGATAGTAGCCCTCTTTAACCTGCCAGTTGAGCGAGAGTTGATCCCCTTTCTGGCTAAAATCAAACGGGAAGGCGCTGTCTACCGGTACAAACCCCTGACTTTTTGGTGCAAACAGATTGATTGCATTGGCGGTGCTGCAAAGTGACAGCAGTAAAATCAATGTAAACAGGCGCTGAGCCATGTCAGGTACTCCTTGTCACCGTGTGCGATATCGATAACCAGTATTTCTGGTGTTTGGTAGGGGTGCAGTTCACGAAGGCGTTGCATCAGGCCATCGAGATGGGGTTGATCGGTTTTTATCAGCAGCTGAACTTCGCTGCTCTCTTCGATCTTTTCTTGCCAACGATACACTGATTGCATGGTAGGCAGCAGATTAACACAGGCCGCCCAACGTTCGCTGACCAGTGTTTGTGCGATATCGCGCGCAGTCTGTTGCTCTTGATTATCAGCGTCCAGATTATTGGGAACAGTGCAGAGCACTATTTTGGCTGTGGTTGTCATGCTTTACTTCCCTTCAAAATGGCGAATAAGCGCGGTGTTGTAGTTATGAGTATCATTACGTTAAGCAAATTGCGATATGGGGTATGTGTTTTTACCATGAACACAATTTTTTGCGACGGGCTGATTGTACTGTAGGTGTTGATTTAAGAAAAACGGTAAGATACCACAGGCAATACTAATTCAGTATTCAGTCAGTAGAGTGTGTAAATGACAGAGCAAGGGAGCAGTAAGTAGTAGTTAAGAAAAATCATTCACTCAATACAATTTATCAGAGGATTATTTATTTGGTGAGATTAAAAGCTAAGTATTTTTACGGGTAGTATGTTTTTTGAGGTTATCTTATATTCATAGAACGTGGTCTTATTTGAGTATATAGATATTTTGTGGGTAATACCATGGCAGTGATAATCGCACAATCAGGTGTTAAATTACCATTAGAGCATGTAAGTAGTATATTAAATGGAGAGAAGCTACAATTAGAACAGTCGTGGCTTGAGTGGTTCTTGTCATTTTTTAGCCTTTTTCTAAATAAAAAAAGCACGCTCAGTGAGCTAAAGGTGCTCTATCATAAAATAAATGTTCATATAGAGGATGACAGCGATATCACACAGTTAGAGAAACTAGATAATTATCTTACATTAATGCAGTTGACGAAATATGAGTGTGTTGAAAACTATAATCTTGTTTATACTAGAAGAGCTGATGATTTGGTAGATGTTTGCTTTCGTTATCAAAATCACCCATTGTTTACGATGGCAGTTAAAGATGAGTCTATTGTATATGAAAAAATAAGAGAGCTTTTTTGTTATAATGGAGTGCTTCGAAAGCAGGAGTTGTGTGAGTTTTCCAGTAAAATAAAGGTGCTGATTAATCGTTTTCTTTTAGATGAAGTAAATAATAGAAATAATGATGCAGAGTATACCTCACGATGTAATAATGGAGAGGTTAGTCATTGCTCAGTTAATACAGATATCGAACCATTAAATGAAATATGTTCTCTCTTACTTGATCTGGAAAATGAGAGTAAACGTAATGAACTTTATCAGCTAAGATTTGAGCGCGGTAGTGATTATTCCTTGGTTAAGTATGAATTTATTCCTAAAGTTTATCGTGCTGAATTATTGATTAATGGTGATGTGGTATACGGTAAAATAAAACGAATATGCAGCAGTGTATTTGACATTATAAAAAATGAATTTATTCGACAGTGTCAGGTAATGTACCATCAGGGTAGTAGAGTTTTTATTGTAGAGTTGAGTGATTGGTTAGATGTTGACGAGTTTGTTTATAATACAAAAGATCAATTAAAAAATATTAATTCGTCTGGTATCTCTTCGTATGTTTACGCTAATATAAAAAGCTTGCATAAAGCAATGACTGAGTTTATTGATGATAACGTAAATAGCTTGATGGAAAATTCAAATGGTGTTTTCCACTATTTTTCTGATGAAAAAATTAAACACTATCAATATATCACTAATGAGTATGTGGATATAAAAACCTTAACTGTCTTAGCTGAAAAACTCGATGAACAAGTTGATTGGGTCGAAAAGCATTTTTATCCAGCATTAGTTAAGCTTTTCCAGTGTGATGAAGATAAAAGCTGTTACATATTTGCATCGTTGATAGCAGGTTTTAAATCAGACTTTGAGGCTCTGCATGAGAGTATAAAGCCATTACAGAGTGATATTAATAATTATAAAGAGCAATATAAAAAGAAGAGTGATTTTTTCTTGAAGAAAGGAAAATGTTGTGCTTTACCATTAAAAATAAAAAAAATGGTCGAAAATCACCAAGGCTTATGCGTCATGCTTCGAGAGACAATGCGTCAATTAAGTTAAAATAATAAAAAAGCACCCTTGCGAGTGCTTAATAGTGATAACAGTAGGCTGTTATTTTAGAGATGTATTTTGAAATTACAGAACCATACCACCAATAATAAAACCAAACATCACTGATAGACTAATACACAGCACGCCTGGGATCATAAATGGATGGTTAAAGACAGCTTTACCAATACGGGTAGAGCCAGTGTCATCCATCTCAACGGCAGCCAATAGAGTTGGATAGGTTGGCAATACAAACAGTGCTGATACTGCAGCAAAAGAGGCAATTGCAGTCACTGGGCTAACACCTAACATCAATGCCGCGGGGATCAGTGCTTTGGCTGTGGCCGCTTGTGAATATAGCAGCATTGCAGCAAAGAACAGCACAACAGCGAGCATCCATGGGTATTGTGCCAGAATTGAGCTTGCGGTCTCTTTGATGCCTTCAATGTGCGCTGAGACAAACGTATCACCGAGCCACGCAACACCCATCACACAGATACAAGCAGACATGCCAGATTTGAAGGTTGCAGCATTCACAATTTTGCTTGAGTCAATTTTGCACAGTACAGTAATGGCTGTTGCGGCGGTCAGCATAAAGGCAATGATCGCATCGTTACGCGGCATGACCGGATTTTCAATCAGACCCACGGTCGGTGAAATCGCAGTGGCATAAGCCATAACCGCAATGATCGCCAGCAGGAACAGACCCACAGAAAGTTTAGCACCTGGCAGCAGTGTGATGGCTTGTGAGCCACGCAGTTTAATCTGGCCTTTTGCTAAACGCTCTTGATAAACCGGATCATCTTTCAGTTCACAGCCGAGGAAGTTCGTTACAAATGAGGTTAAGATCACCGCCAGCAGAGTGGTTGAGATACAAATACCCAGAATTTGCAGATAGCTAACACCCAAAGGCTCCATGATGCCGGAGAAAAAGACCACAGCAGCAGAAACGGGGGAGGCGGTAATCGCAATTTGTGATGAGACCACTGCGATAGAGAGTGGACGAGACGGGCGAATACCTTGCTCTTTCGCGACTTCAGCGATAACCGGCAGGGTAGAAAACGCAGTATGGCCAGTACCTGCCAACAGCGTCATAAAATAGGTGACGAGTGGTGCGAGAAACGTAATTTGCTTTGGGTGTTTGCGCAGAATTTTTTCTGCTTCACTGACCAGATAATCCATACCGCCAGCAACTTGCATTGCTGCGATAGCCGAAATAACGGCCATAATAATCAGGATCACATCCCACGGGATATTGCCGGGTTTTACGCCCATTAGTGCCAGCGCGATAACACCTAAACCACCGGCAAAACCGATCCCAATACCACCAATTCGTGCACCAATAAATATGCCGATAAGGACAACGGCAAGTTCCATCCACATCATGTTATTTTTCTCCAAGGGGTGTCGTTAACAAAAAATCCTTCCATGTAAACACGACACCAACTGAACTAGAAAAAGCCGGCAGAAGCCGGCTTTAGTCAATGTTCGAGTTGATTACGCGTTTTCTTCCGTGAAGCGTTTCGCTTTGTATTGCGGGTTCATCAAGTTCTCGACAGACAAAATGTCATCAAGTTGAGCTTCAGTCAGCAGACCACGCTCAAGAACCACTTCGCGTACACCTTTACCGGTTTCAGCACAGATCTTACCGACGATGTCACCGTTGTGGTGGCCAATGAACGGGTTCAGATACGTGACGATACCGATAGAGTTGAATACGTAAGCGGCACACTGCTCAGGGTTGGCAGTGATGCCATCTACACAGAAATCACGCAGGTTTACACAGGCGTTTGCCAGAATAGAGATTGACTCAAACATCGCTTGGCCAATGACCGGCTCCATCACGTTCAACTGTAGCTGACCGGCTTCGGCGGCAAAAGTGACGGTGGTGTCGTTACCAATCACTTTAAAGCAAACTTGGTTTACCACTTCTGGGATTACTGGGTTTACTTTTGCTGGCATGATAGAAGAGCCAGCTTGTAGCTCTGGCAGATTGATCTCTTTAATTGCTGCACGTGGGCCAGAAGAGAGCAGACGCAAGTCATTACAGATCTTAGACATCTTCACCGCAGTACGCTTGAGCGCACCGTGCATCATCACGTAAGCACCACAATCAGAAGTGGCTTCAATCAGATCTTCAGAGATCAGGCATGGTAAACCGGTTACTGCAGTTAGGTGACCAATGATGCTTGCAGAGTAACCTTCCGGCGTATTTACGCCTGTACCGATTGCGGTAGCGCCTAGGTTAACTTCCAGCAGCAGTTCAGCGGTACGCTTGAGGTTGCGCACTTCTTCTTGCATTAACACAGAGAATGCACGGAACTCTTGGCCAAGGGTCATCGGCACAGCATCTTGCAGCTGAGTACGGCCCATTTTCAGCACTTTAGCAAATTCAGTCGCTTTGTTATCGAAACCTGCCTTCAGGTACTCGATTTTTTCAATCAGTTGCATAACACTGTTGTAGACAGCAATACGGAAACCGGTTGGGTAGGCATCGTTGGTTGACTGGCTGGCATTCACATGATCACAAGGGTTGATCACATCATAACGGCCTTTTTCCAGACCCATCAGCTCAAGTGCAACGTTTGCAACCACTTCGTTGGTGTTCATGTTGACAGAAGTACCTGCACCGCCTTGGTACACGTCAGTTGGGAACTGATCCATGCACTTACCGGTAGTCAGGATCAGATCGCACGCTTTAACAATCATATCACCGACATCAGCAGGAATTGCGCCCAGCTCTTGGTTTGCCAGTGCAGTTGCTTTTTTCACCATCACCATGCCGCGAACAAACTCTGGAACATCAGAGATAGTGGTGTTAGAGATGTTGAAGTTTTCGATAGCGCGCAGAGTATGGATGCCATAGTAAGCATCAGCAGAAACTTCGCGGGTACCCAGCAGGTCTTCTTCGATACGAATGTTGTTAGCCATAATAGGTAAGCCTTGAATGTATGGGTAATGAGATTGTTAAAATAGAGTATGTCGTTTTTATCTAAAACGGCAGAGAAAATTACTGTTCTTTCCTGAAAGTGCCGACGATCTTATTGTTATACGCAGGGAAAAAATTTACCTAGATCACTATTTGTTGCATGTTACCTAATTAGAGTTAATAAATGTGATCTGACTCACGTGTAATAGGGGGTGAAAATCCTCTATCTTGAAATAAGCATCACTCATCCCCATCTTTATTGATGATATTTATTCCAAAAGGAGCACCATAGTGCGTCTTTTCTTTCTGTTTTTATTTTTATTCTTACCGTTTATTGAGATCACACTGTTTATACAGGTAGCTGATCAAATTGGCGGTTGGGCAACATTAGCGTTAGCACTATTGACCTCTGTATTAGGTATTTCACTGATCCGCAGTAAAGGGGTGCAAACCTTACAACATGTACAACGTAAACTTGCTCAAGGTGAAATGCCCGCGCAAGAGCTGCTACAAGGTTGCTTGTTAGTGATTTCCGGTATTTTGTTAATTATTCCTGGGTTTTTCACTGATTTTGTTGCACTTATTTTACTTTTACCTTGGGTACAAAAGGGCATTGGTTTACTGCTATTATCCCGTATACAAGTATTTTCTGCTGCGGCAAACCGTACACAAGGCTTTAACCCGTTTGGTTTTGGTACACAGAGTAACGATCACCGCACCTTTGAAGGTGAGTTTGAATCGGCAGACAAGCCAGCAAAAACAACAGCTTCTGCAACCATTGAAATTGAGCACCGCGTGCTAACCTCTGAAACGCTACCTCAGGATGATGAGATAAAAAATAGGGTAGATCAGGCAAATACGCAGAGTCATGTACACAGTGACTCGCCTGATAGTGAGAGTACCAATACAAAAGGGCCACAAAATCACTAAGGCATATTCGTGGATGATGAGCAGTCAGTGAGCAGTGAGTGAGTGGGAAGTTTGCTAAACATGGCTATCGTATATAAGCAGCTCATTATGAATGTAGCTATCAGTAATAACCCTAAAATGTGTGATGTCGATCATTTTTCTGGCCATCACTGTGTGTACGATAAAAAAAATTTTAGTTTTCCCCTTGAAGCTGACTAACTGACCCCCATCTCTTATTACACAGTGTGACAGCGTTAAGCTGTCACCACCTTTACTATTGACCAACCTAGAGTGGGTATGGAATACCTGCTGTAAGCTTGTTATTTGGAGAGTCGCTCGATGAAAATTCGTCCATTGCATGATCGTGTAATTATTAAACGTAAAGAAGTTGAGTCTAAGTCTGCAGGTGGCATCGTATTGACCGGATCTGCGGCAGGAAAATCGACTCGCGGCGAAATTTTAGCCGTAGGTCATGGCCGGATCCTTGAGAACGGCGAAGTGAAGCCGCTGGATGTAAAAGTAGGTGATATCGTTATTTTCAACGATGGTTACGGCGTGAAGAGCGAGAAAATTGACGGCGAAGAAGTGCTGATCATGTCCGAAAGTGACATTCTGGCGATTGTTGAAGCGTAATTGCCGTTTACGGCTCTGCGTAGAATTTCACCCTATTTTTAAAATCTAAAGGAATAATGAGTCATGGCAGCAAAAGAAGTTAAATTTGGTAATGATGCGCGCGTAAAAATGCTGCGCGGTGTTAACGTTCTGGCTGATGCAGTAAAAGTTACACTGGGTCCAAAAGGCCGTAACGTAGTACTGGATAAATCATTCGGCGCACCGACCATTACTAAAGATGGTGTTTCTGTGGCACGTGAAATCGAACTGGAAGACAAGTTCGAGAACATGGGTGCGCAAATGGTGAAAGAAGTGGCCTCTAAAGCGAATGACGCAGCAGGCGACGGCACAACCACCGCAACCGTACTGGCACAATCTATCGTTAACGAAGGCCTGAAAGCTGTTGCTGCGGGCATGAATCCGATGGATCTGAAGCGCGGTATTGATAAGGCTGTGATTGCAGCGGTAGAAGAGCTGAAAAAGCTGTCTGTACCTTGCGCCGATACCAAAGCTATTGCACAGGTTGGTACTATTTCTGCCAACTCTGATGAAACAGTGGGTACGCTGATCGCAGAAGCGATGGAGCGCGTAGGTAAAGAGGGCGTGATCACAGTAGAAGACGGCACTGGCCTGCAAGATGAGCTGGATGTGGTTGAAGGTATGCAGTTTGATCGTGGCTACCTGTCTCCGTACTTCATCAACAAGCCAGAAACAGGTTCAGTTGAGCTAGACAGCCCATTCATTTTGTTGGTTGATAAGAAAATCTCTAACATCCGTGAGCTGCTGCCAGTGTTGGAAGCGGTTGCTAAATCTGGCAAGCCACTGATGATCATTGCTGAAGATGTTGAAGGCGAAGCACTGGCAACACTGGTGGTTAACACCATGCGTGGCATCGTGAAAGTTGCAGCAGTCAAAGCACCAGGTTTTGGTGATCGCCGTAAAGCGATGCTGCAGGATATCGCAACCCTGACTCACGCTACTGTAATCTCTGAAGAGATCGGCATGGAGCTGGAAAAAGCAACACTTGAAGACTTAGGCCAAGCTAAGCGTGTTGTTATCACCAAAGACAACACTACCATTATTGATGGTGTGGGTGATGAAGCTGCTATTCAGGGTCGTGTTGCACAAATTCGTCAGCAAATTGAAGATGCTACCTCTGACTATGATCGTGAAAAACTGCAAGAGCGCGTAGCAAAACTCGCTGGCGGTGTTGCTGTGATTAAAGTTGGCGCAGCAACTGAAGTTGAAATGAAAGAGAAGAAAGCCCGTGTTGAAGATGCTCTGCATGCAACGCGCGCTGCAGTTGAAGAGGGCGTTGTTGCCGGTGGTGGTGTTGCTCTGGTACGTGTTGCCAGCAAAATTACCGCATTGCGTGGCCAGAACGAAGACCAGAACGTGGGTATCCGCGTTGCTCTGCGTGCGATGGAAGCGCCTTTGCGCCAGATCGTGATTAACGCCGGTGAAGAAGGTTCTGTTATTGCGAACAACGTGAAGAACGGCGAAGGTAACTACGGTTATAACGCCTCTACTGAAGAGTATGGCGATATGCTGGAGATGGGTATCCTTGACCCAACTAAAGTAACCCGTTCTGCGCTGCAGTACGCTGCCTCTGTGGCAGGTCTGATGATCACTACCGAGTGCATGGTGACTGATCTGGCAAAAGATGACAAAGCTGACATGGGTGCCGGTATGGGTGGCATGGGCGGTATGGGTGGAATGGGCGGTATGATGTAATTCTTTGTTTACTGCACTGAACTGGGGCTTTTCAGCCATACAGCAGTGCTGTGACAAGTTACGTTATCGTTCTGTCTCTGAGTAATACCTAACCGGTAATACAAAAATAGAGAACACCAAAAGAGTGAAAACCCCGCAATGCGGGGTTTTTTTATTGTCTATTTCTTGCAAAAAAATCGGCAAAAATGGGAATATTAGAGAGCTATCACGCACGGTATACGTTGTCGTAATTATGGTGAGGTGGCAGAGGATGAATGGCTAATCTCGGTAGCTGGCGTAGTTGCGGCCATTACTGCACGCAACTGGCTGCGAATCTCTTTTCGAATGAGCTCAACTTTATGCGCTAACGCTGAGATTTTGACATCAATCAGCGGGCTGTCTGACTGCATGTGCAGAGAGTCAACTTCGTACAATAGCTCTTCAACATACGGGCGAAAATGCTGGCTGCGGCTGTTAAACCCTTGCGGCAGGCTAAAGCGTGGGCGCAGTTTTTCGCGCTGATGGCGTGGCTTTCGCAGTGTAAAATCATCAACCGTAGTGGCCTGATTGAGCGTTTGCCAAAGATGATGTTGGATTTGTTGCAGGATCATATCGGGGTTATCGAGCATATAAAGCATCCTTGTCTTTCGCTGTTGTTCATCGTGAACATACGAGTATGGCTTGCTATGTGTCAGTCAACACATGATAGTAATACGCCATCAAGTGCGTAAGCACCTGTTTTAGCGTAGTGCACAAATAGCATATTGGTAGTTATTTTTTGCGATATATATCCAGTAATTTTAGAGATTGATATAAGGTGTCATAACCGTAAATTGATTGCAAATGTGCAGTATTGAAAATCAGTATGAGTGTTACATCGTTCACAATGTGTCATACGCAAACCACTTGATACTGATTGGCTTTAGTGGATAAATTGCGGCAACAGAGTGCACTACCGATGAGATTGGCTGTTGTTTTTAGACAGATAACAGCAAAAAAAAGGCTACTGTACGATAATAAAAAGTGATGTATCGCCCAGCAGTAAGAAGAGGAAAGTCGATGAAGTTACGTGGATTATGGGTATTGTTGCCCGTGTTAGCCATACTGTTAACCAGTGGTTGTGAAACAACCAAAGGTTTTGGCCGTGATGTACAAAAACTCGGTGGCTCTATTCAGCGTGCAGTTGATTAACCATAAAGTGGTTTCATTCTGGCCACACAATTATGACACATGGTATGCTCATTTAATCTAATATGCAGAAAACATATTGGCATAATATTGTTGTGCAGCAGATGTATTACTGCGGCTAATACGTGAAGTAACGATAAAGGAAATCAGCACAAGGAGAGTGTTAATGCTAAAGGTTAATGAGTATTTTTCCGGCAATGTAAAATCAATTGGTTTTGCTGATGGAGAATCAACTGCAACAGTAGGAGTAATGCGCCCCGGCGAGTACCGTTTTACAACAGGTACGCCTGAGATTATGCAGGTTGTGCGCGGAGCATTGACCGTGCGTGTAGA
The DNA here is from genome assembly GCF_051652165.1 of Plesiomonas sp. GTDB lineage: Bacteria > Pseudomonadota > Gammaproteobacteria > Enterobacterales > CAMTGL01 > Plesiomonas. Next base: position 236,435 of record NZ_JBOFTR010000015.1, on the reverse strand, counting down.
CGGTGAAACTCAGTGGACGACTTTTACTGCAGGTGAGCAATTTGCTGTTGCAGGAAACAGCGCATTTGATCTGCTTGTTGAGCAAGACTCTGCTTATTTGTGTTTATTTGGTTGATATTGATATTGCGCCCTTTTTGTACCGAGATCGGCAGCTTCTCTGGCAATCTCGGTGATACCGATAAATATGTTCCCATCTTAGTGTAGACAGTATGAGGCCCTATAATGGGGCGTCATACCGTATCATTTACTCATGCGTATGACGCTTTTCGCCAGTACTGCAAGTAACGTTAGCATTGTTATGACAAAGAGATGTAAGTCTCACTACAGTGCTTATGGCCGCCAGTGTGCGGGTAAATGTTGTTGTAGCCAGTCAGCAATCCTTGCTTCATGGCGTTGCCATTTTACCCCAAGCATAATGACCAGCAGACCTATTCCACATAAAATAAAAGGGAATGCCATGCTACCTGCAAATAACGACCAAGCCAGATAACCGATATAAATGGTCACACCCAACATACCAAACAGTGTAAAAACACGACGGTTTAACCATGAACCGGTGAACATAATGGTTACATTGATAAGAAAATAAAGAAAACGGCCTAGTTCATTGTTGTTATCAAGTAAAGTTAGGCTAATCCAGCTTATGGTTGTACCTGTGATATACCACCATTCAGCATAATCAGGAGTACGGCGGTAACGAAAATCGAGCCAAAATGCCACGAGTAACATACCTAGCCCAATAATAAGTGACACCGTGTATTGACGAGGGAGGTAAGTTTGCCAGCCATCAAGCAGATGAAGTGCACTATCGAGCAGCAGACCTCCAATAGCAAGACTCAATGGCAACATTAATACCGGATATCGATAGCGCCACAACAACAGTGCACTCGTGAACACCATGCTCAACTCTAGACTGAGCCAGCGTTGATCAATACGGCCTATCATCAAAAAAGGCAACGCAGTGCGTTGATGCCACCAGCCGAAATGAACTTGAACACCGTATAGCACAATAGGCACAGTCACGATAACCAATATTGCACAGAGTGCTGCAGGAATGGTAATGCAACGGCGATGTAAATGTTCTGTCAGCAAGGCTGCAATCACAACATAAAGGGCAGATAAACTGCTAAATGTCAGCGGGCCATAGTAACTCCAGCTCAGGCGCATAAAAAGAGTCATCGCGCCAATAGCCAGCAACCCACCTAGCACATATAGCACCTGTGAAAAGGTAAATCGGCTAGTAGATGCAGCATGTTGGCCTAAGTAGTGCCATAGTGCCGTGCGTTGAGGATCAGTGAGCAAACCCTCAGTGACAGCTTGTTGTAATAGCGAAGGCGTGACAATCAGCTCTTCGTGGTCGTGTGAGCTTGCCATAGAGATACCCTATCACAATGGTTTTGATGATAAATAAAGTATCACGTTAGCATACTGTTCAGCTCAACGGTGCAAGCATCTAAAAGAAGAGATACAATCAGCTGATATTAAATGATATCGCGTGAGTTAGGATAAATACCACCTCACATAATCAGGACGACCTGATTAATGCATCTTATTTGTGGGGACGACCCCATTAGCCATTGAGGTTATGGGTATGGCGTGGGTATACCTTACGATTGCAGGGTTATTAGAAGTGTGTTGGGCATTAGCATTAAAAGCCAGTGTCGGTTTTTCTAAACCATTACCAACAGTTATTTTTGCGATTACTATTCTTGGTAGTATGGCGTTACTGGCTTTGGCAATGCGGCATCTGCCGGTTGGCAGTGCTTATGCTATTTGGACAGGTATTGGCGCAGTGGGCACAGCCATTGTTGGTATCGTGCTGCTAGGGGAGTCAGCATCTGTGTTGCGGATAGTGAGTTTAGTGCTAATTGTGCTTGGTATTTTGGGGCTAAAACTCTCAAGTTAACCCGCGTATATAATCTATTGCAGCGTTGTAAGTCAATTCATAGGGCAGTATTGACTGCCCTGTCTTGAGCAAGAAAACATGGCATACGCACACCATCATGTTATTGCGTGTGGCGTGTTTCTTGCGGGCGATTTTGCTGAAGAGGGAAGATCAGCTTTTGCGTATTAAATCCGGCTTGCTGCGCGGTTTTAATCAGCATATTGAGCGTGGGTTGGCTTAATGTGGGGGTGCGGGATAAGATCCACAAATAGTCGAAATTTGGGCCACTGATCAGCGCATATTGGTAATCTTTATCCAGCGCCATGATATGGTATCCGCCATAAAATGGGCCAAAAAAAGAGACTTTCAACGAGCCAACATTGGCTTTATCCAGCAAATATGCCTTGCCTTCAGCCTCTTTCCAGCGCTGTTTTTGCGCATCATAGCCGCGGTTAATCACCTTGATTCCCCCGTCATCCCGCGGTGAATAGTTGGCGGTTACGTGGCTTAAGCCGCGCTCAAAACTGTGGTCTAGCCGTGCTATTTCATACCAAGTGCCAAGATATTGTTGGGTTTGGAAATCGGTTATCGGTGTGACGCCCTTGGGCGCTTGCGTGCAGCCGCCGAGCAGCAGCGTGGTGAATGCCGCCAGTAACAGTGTCATTCGCATGAGATCATCCTTGTAATGCTTAAAATATGACAGATAACGGTAAGTCTACGTCTATTTCTGCCGACTGCGGCATTATATTTTATGAATAGGGCTGATTTTTAAGGGATAAAAAAAGCCCTGAGGGGTTCTCAGGGCTTCATATCACTCAAAAGAGTGGCTCACTTAAGTGAGCGGTATACTGGATTACAGCGTGAAAACTACAATCAGTGCCAACAGGCTGAAGATTGCAGACAGGCCGTAGAACACCAGCTTTCCAGCAGGCACATGCACTTTCAGATCGTGCATCGCGTGGTGAATACGGTGCATGCCACACCAGATAGGCAGGATCAGCATACCTAGCATGAACAGGCGACCAATGATGCTTTGTGCAAAGCTCAGTACGCGCTCATAGCTCATGGCATCTGCCGGTAAAATACCCAGTGGCAGCAGAACGCCAACCAGCAGAATAATGACCGGAGAAACAATAGCACTCCACATACCGCCTGCACCAAACAGACCCCAGAAGATCGGTTCGTCAGAACGCTGAGGGATGGATGATTTCATCGTATTCCTTCCTTAAATCAGTACGATAGCTAAGGCAAATACAGTGAATGCTACCATCACTGCCCACAGTGCTTTAACAATCTTTGACTCGGCCAGCTTTTCACCGTTAATGATGATTATCTGTGCTTTTGGTGCCAGATTGAACCACGTTGCGGTGTGCAGCAAGGTCATGGCCAGAGCAATCAAGTTCAGCAACAGTACGATAGGGTTTTGTAGGAAACCAACAAACGTTCCCCAGCTTTCTGCACCGCTACGCAGGGCGAACATGCCGTATAACAGTACCAGACCAAACCAGACGGTAGGGATAGCGCTGCCTTCACGGATCATGTAGAACTTGTAAAAGCCCAGTTTCTGCCACCAGTTCGCTTTCATCCCACGAACATAAGGTTTACGCTTCGACATAGTGCTCATTTTATTCCTCACTGTGGCTTCAGCATGGCGATCATGAAGTCTTTCGCACTTTCTACCTTGCCCTGCTGGATAGCAGCGGCAGGATCAACGTGCTTCGGACAGACTTCAGAACAGTATCCAACAAACGTACAGCTCCACACGCCGTTTTTACCGTTCAGTACCGGCATACGCTCGGCCTGACCGTGGTCACGGCTATCGGTGTTGTAACGCTGTGCCAGTGCCAGTACGCCTGGACCTACAAACTCAGGGTTTAGACCAAACTGCGGGCAGGCTGCGTAGCACAGGCCACAGTTGATGCACATAGAGAATTGACTGTATTTCTCCATTTGTGCCGGAGTCTGGATGTTCGGGCCTTCTGAAACCTTGCGATCGTTACCGATCACATACGGTTTGATAGACTCAAGGCTTTCGATAAAGTGAGTCATATCGACCACTAAATCACGCTCTACTGGGAAGTTGGCCAGCGCTTCAATACGCATGCCCTCTTCGGTGTAGTCACGCAAGAAGGTCTTACAGGCCAGCTTTGGCACATTGTTAACCATCATGCCGCATGAGCCGCAAATCGCCATTCGGCAAGACCAGCGGTAAGACAGGTCGCTGTCTAAGTTGTCTTTGATGTAGCCTAACGCATCAAGCAACGAGGTGGCGTTGTCGTAAGGCACATCAAAAGTCTGGAAGTATGGCTCGTTATCCTGCTCAGGATTGTAGCGCATTACATCCATCTTTAGCGTACGGCTTGCCATTATGCCTGCTCCTTCTTCAGCTTTTCTTGGTCTTCAGCTTCAGCGCCATATACACGTTTGGCAGGCTGAGAGGTTGTGATGCAGACATCGCTGTATTCCAAGCGTGGCGCGCCGCCATCTTCACTGCGGAATGCCAATGTGTGCTTCAAGAAGTTCACATCATCACGCTCGGTGTAGCCTTCATCCAGACGCTGGTGTGCACCACGAGACTCTTTACGCGCCAGCGCAGAGTTTGCCATGGCATCGGCCACTTCAAGGCTGTAACCCACTTCAATCGCGTACAGCAGATCGGTGTTAAACACGCTTGAACGGTCTTTGATGGAGACTTTCTTAATACGCTCTTTGAGTTCGGCCAGCTTATCAACGGTGGCTTGCATCAGATCTTCGGTACGGTAAATACCGCAGCCTTCTTCCATTGATTGACCCATCTCGTCACGGATCTTCGACCAAGACTCATTGCCTTCTTGGTTCAGAACAGTGTGCAGACGGTTTTCAATGTCTTTCACTTGTGCATTCAGTGCTGCATCGTTGGCTTCGCCCATTTCGGCGGCACGCGCAACGGCGTTTTCACCGGCCAAACGGCCAAATACCACGATTTCAGCCAGTGAGTTAGAACCCAGACGGTTCGCACCGTGCAGACCCACAGATGAACACTCACCCACTGCGAACAGACCCTTGATACGGGTTTCACACTGGTTGTCGGTTTCAATACCACCCATGGTGTAGTGCACTGCTGGACGAACCGGAATCGGCTCTTTCACTGGGTCAACACCCACGTAAGCCTTGGACAGCTCACAGATAAACGGCAGACGCTCGTTCAGGTACTTCTCGCCCAGATGACGCAGGTCAAGATGTACTGCATCGCCCAGTGGGGTAGAGATAGTGCGGCCTGCGCGCCACTCGTGCCAGAATGCCTGTGAAACCTTGTCACGCGGGCCCAGCTCCATGTATTTGTTCTTCGGCTGGCCAACCGGTGTTTCTGGGCCCATACCGTAGTCTTGCAGATAGCGGTAGCCATCTTTGTTCACCAGAATACCGCCTTCACCACGGCAGCCTTCGGTCATCAGGATACCTGAGCCAGGCAGACCTGTTGGGTGATACTGGACGAACTCCATGTCACGCAGTGGTACGCCATGACGGTAGGCCATTGCCATACCATCACCGGTCACGATGCCACCATTGGTGTTGTAACGGTAAACACGGCCAGCACCACCGGTAGCGAGGATCACGCTGTTGGCGCGGATCTGAACCAGTGTGCCTTCCATCATATTCATGGCAACCAGACCACGGGCTTCGCCGTTGTCGACCAGCAGGTCGAGAACGAAGTGCTCGTCAAAACGCTGGATTTGCGGATATTTGATTGAGGTTTGGAACAGCGTATGCAGCATGTGGAAGCCGGATTTATCCGCGGCAAACCAAGTACGCTCGATCTTCATGCCACCAAAACGGCGCACGTTGACTGAACCGTCCGGACGACGGCTCCACGGACAACCCCACTGTTCGAGTTGGGTCATCTCATTTGGGGAGTTCTTAACGAAGTATTCAACTACGTCTTGCTCACATAACCAATCTCCTCCCGATACAGTATCGTTGAAGTGGTTATCGTAGCTATCATGATCCAGTGCTACTGCTGCAGAGCCACCTTCGGCCGCAACAGTGTGACTGCGCATAGGGTATACCTTGGATACTAACGCTATCTTCAGGTTAGGGTTCGCTTCAGCTGCGGCAATAGCGGCACGCAAGCCCGCGCCACCTGCACCAATGATGGCGATGTCTGCGGTAAAGGTCTGCACAGCATTCCTCCGAAATGTTGACAAAATAGTCATCGGGATTAATAAAAAGAACTCAAGAGAAAATCTTTGGTTTCAGCAACGCTATTGTAGAACTGCGCTTTGCAACAAAACTTGATGTAGTCATCTCTTTTGAGAGTTTCCTCACCGTTAAGAGGTAGTAAGATCTAAATTCGTGATCAAGCGCAAAAAATCTCACAAAGTCACAAAATTAGGAATAACATCACTTGATTTACACTTTTCTTCGATAAATTAACGTAACGGTGTTGTTTTTATCTTCTTTTTACATTTTCAGATCAGGGTTAAAAAAGGGATAAAGTGTCAGATTTGTGTGTTAGAGCAAGCACGCGTAGACTGCGGCACAATTGAATTGGTAAATCAGAGGAAATCATGAGTGAATCGGTAAGCTGGCAACCCACCGCACCAATGAGTAACTTGCTCAAACGCGCGGCGATGCTGGCAGATGTTCGTCGTTTTTTTGCTGATCGTGGTGTGTTGGAAGTTGAAACCCCCTCGATGAGCCAAACCACGCTGGCGGATGTCTATCAATTCCCCTTTCAACTGGATTATCAGGGTTGTGATACCTGTGAGAGTCAGAAACTCTATCTGACTACCAACCCTGAATATCATATGAAACGCTTGCTAGCGGCCGGCAGTGGGCCGATCTTTCAGTTAGCCAAATCTTTCCGCAACAAAGATGCTGATCATCAGCATAATCCTGAATTTACGATTTTAGAGTGGTATCGCCCCTGTTTTGACATGTATCGTTTGATCAATGAAGTGGATGATCTGGTGCAGCAGGTGCTAGATTGTGAAGCAGCAGAGAGTTTGACTTATCAGCAGGCTTTTCTACGCCACTTAAATATTGACCCACTCTCAGCCGATAAAGCAACGCTGTTAGATTTGTTGCAACAGCAGGGGCTTGCGGAGGAGATTGATTGTGAAGATCGTGATTGTCTATTGCATGTGCTGTTTCAACACGCTGTAGTGCCCCATTTAGGTGCAGAGAAACCTGCATTTGTGTATCACTTTCCCGCAAATCAGGCAGAGTTAGCACAAATCAGCTCTGAAGATCACCGAGTGGCAGAGCGTTTTCAGCTCTATTTTAAGGGATTAGAGCTGGCAGATGGTTTTCATGAACTGACTGATCTTGATGAGCTACGTAAGCGTTTAGAGCAAGAAAATCTTAAGCGAGCAGCACGTGGGTTGGCAACTTATCCAATTGATGAGCGTTTTATGGCAGCAGTAGCCGCCGGGATCCCTGATTGCTCAGGGGTTGCGTTAGGTGTTGAGCGATTATTAATGATTGCAGTAGATGCAGAGCATATTAGTGAAGTGATTGCATTTCCAATTGATGTTGCTTAAATACGGTCTTATCCGTTTAATTTGCGTAATTCTCTGTACAAAATAGTGTGTTGTGCATGACATATACAATATATACACCTAATCGCTACTGTTTGTGCGATGAGGTGATGTGCGAAGCAATATCTATAAAATCATCGACTTAGATGTATTATAGGTATGTAGAGTGGTCGTATTGATAACTTTACCGATAACGGCCACCTACACAGGAGGCCGTTTTGCTGAAACCGGTTTGGAAATAATGCTGACTGCTTTACACAGACTCTTTTTTATCTACCATAGAGTAGAATACACTCAAATGCAATAGGTTATCATTCTCATTTGGTGCTGTATGATCATGAGTTATGTGTAAACTGTGTATCACAATGTGATATCGCGTGCCGGCGTGCAAATATTGCCAGTGATACACTGCGATTCACACTATAACCCACCTGTTTTGAACACTTGTGCAGCCTTCATGGTTTCAACCCGAATCTGACTAGGTGGATAGGGCAGTTCAAGCTGATGTGCACGGAACAGTGCCAGCACATTTTTATGTAGATCGTTGCGAATAGGCATCCGATGTCCCATCTCGGCGGCATACAGACGAATTTCATATAAAGGAATACCTTGCTGTAAATCCACTAAATAGACTTCCGGTGCCGGTGTTTCTAGCGCATTGGTGGTGTGCCGTGCCGCTTGTTCAATCAGGCGGCTAACCAGTTCACTGTCTGCATCAGGCGGTGCGGGAATGCGCAGTACAATCCGGGTGATCGGATCTGAGAGTGACCAGTTGATAAACTGCTCGGTAATAAAGGCCTTGTTCGGCACAATGATCTCTTTTCTATCCCAATCCACAATGGTGGTGGCGCGGGTATTAATTTTGGTGATCGTGCCAGTGAGATCACGGATTGTGACGGTATCACCAATCCGAATCGGTTTTTCAAACAAGATGATCAGGCCGGAGATAAAGTTGGCAAAGATCTCTTGCAAACCAAACCCCAGCCCGACACCTAATGCGGCAACTAACCACTGTAATTTTCCCCAATCAACGCCGATCATTGACGCTGTGATCATGATCCCCAGAATAATAATCGAGTATTTGGTGAGTGTGGTGATGGCATAACCGGTGCCCGGAGTCAGGTCTAAATGTTGCAGCAGAGCAAGCTCCATCAGTGCTGGTAAATTGCGGATAATCTTGGCGGTGATCATCAGCGAAAGGCCGGCAAACAGCAGCGAACCGAGGGTGATAGGTTGGATACTCTCAACCCCGTTGCTGATATCCATCACATTCCACAAATTCACATTATCTAAAAATGCAAATGCCGAATGCAGTTCTGACCAGATCAATACCAGTGAACCTAATGCTGCCAATGAGATCACAGAGCGAATCAATTGCAGTGATTTGGCACTGATCACATCCAGATCAATGACGGGCTCTTCTATCATATCAAGTGCTGCATCATTACTGCTGTTATTGTCGTCATCGCTACGTGCACGTTGGGCGAGGATCTCAGAGCGGCGATGTTTTGCACGTTCAAAGGCAATTCGACGACGTTGGATCAACATCCAGCGGCGAGTGAGGTAGTATACCAGCAGCAAAAAGAGCCAAACCACTAAGGAAACTTCTACCCGTGCCAGCAGTGCCCGTGAAGTGGAAAGATAACCTAAGCAGGTGAATAAAATAGCCAGCGGTGGAGTAGCCAGCACGACTCCCCACAACAGGTAGTTAATCATGTTTTGGCCAGAGCCTTGTGCGTTTAGGTATAGCGGAACTTTGGCGCGTTTTAGGCTGGCAGTCAGTACCATCAACACAATACACAAGCCGATAAATGCAAGCCTGACCAAGGTATCATTAAACTGACGATCGTTAAGTGAACTCAGCGCATCAGAGATACACCATAACGGTACAAAGCTGGTCAGTGATACGGCGTAATAACGCATTGCACGGCTAACTTGCTGGCTGTTCCAACCGAAATGGATGATAAACAGCCCCTTTGCGCGGGCAAAATTGGCGGTGAGTACAAATAGACTGATCACTGGAACAAGACTGAGCAAACTTTCGCCAAATGCAATTGCGGCGGGATATGCCCAAGCATTGAGCAACCCATTACCCACTGCGGCCAATAAAATCGGAACAGGTAAAGCATACCAGATAGACCATATTAAGGTACGTAGAGTCAGCCCAAAGGTATCAAGTGTTACTTTACCTACACGGCTAGAAGCTATATCAAGAAAGCCCAAATAGCGGTTGCGGCTATAGCGTGCAGCGATAACCAAACACAGTGCGGCAATCATCCAGATTACGCTTTCACTTTGCACACTTTCAATAAAACCCTGTGCGATTTGCCCTGCAATATCCATAGAGACAATCTGATGAACATCATGCAGTACTGCCAATGGAAAGCTGAAGTTAATGGGATTGAGATCAGGCAACCAGAATAGATAGCGGTTCGTGGCCACTTTGATCTCTTTGAGCGCATCAATTTGTTGATTAGTGGCTACTTTGAGTTTAGCAAGCTCTAAGATACTGGTATCTGTGCCGGTAATCAGTGAGGTAAGCAGATCATGCTGAATTTGGTATTGGCTATCCCAAATACGGCGTTGCTCTTTAGGTAATGTGGCGATGTTCTCTTTTTGATCATCGGTCAGTGTGGTGGTTTGCATCTCATCAAATTGAATGCGTTTGGCACGGATATCGGCCATTTCGCGATCAAGCTGCTGTGGTTTTGGCATTTTAGGCAACTTGGCAATTTGTGAACGTAAACTTTCGCCTAATGCATTAGAAACAGATAACCATTGTGCTTGCTCGCGAATGCTACTCAACGCCAATTTAACCTGATTAGTATTTGCTTGTGCTGCACGTTGTGCTTCTGCGGTTTTTTCTAAAAAAAGGGCTTGTTGGTTGAGCTCTTGTGAGAGTTGTTGGTTTTGGTTAATCAGAGCAGTTAAAAAAGGGGGTAAGTCAGCACTTTTTTCAATTAACTCATTGCTTTGCGCGAGGGCTTGGCGCGCCTCTTTTTGGCGCATTTCATTAAAATCAGCCCGTAAAGTTTGTTGTTGAGCGTCGAGTCTATCACGTTCAATACGTGAAATTTCTTGTGCTAGTCGCGCTAATTCTAAACGGTTATTCGCAGAAAGTTGCTCAAGCTCAAGGGTATCAACTTGTGCTTTACGTGCAGCAACTTCTGCACGTAAAGCCTGCTCTTGAGATTGTGCCGCTGGAGTACTGCTTTGTGGCAGAGTTTGTACACGCTGTTCAGCTTGGGCAAGTGCATTACGCGCTTCACTTTGCCGTGCGGGGATATCATTAAGAGAGTCAATAATAGATTGAATTTGTTCACTTTCTTGTTGCAAATTACGCGTTGCTGAAAGCAATTTACTGTTAGTTTGTAATAGGTGTTGTTCTAATTCTGCTGAAGTAGCAGCACGCACTACAGGGGGCTTGCTTTGCTGTAATGCTAACAATTTTTGCCGTAATTCGGCTGTCATTTCTGGATAGTTATCGATTGCAGACTGATAATCGTTACGGCGTTTTTGTGCATCATCACGGGTTTTTAACCATGTTAGCGCGGTTTGTAGATTATCAATCAGTAATTTTTTATCCGGCAAATTCCCAGCCTCAACAGCCGTAACAGACTGTTGTAACTTATCAGCAGTTTGCAACACATCAGCAAATGCGGTGTGTGGCATAACCACAGAAAAGCAAAGAGAGAGGAACAAAAAAAAGGGTAGGCGAGTAAGGGGTTGTCGTGACATGCGCGACCTCATTCGAACAAAAGACCGCCGTAAATGACGGTCTGAGTATTCACGATTTATTCACGTATTGCCGGTTACTGTCTAGGCAATAAAACACCGTAAAATCTATACGGCTGTTGTTGTATCATCTTGACTAATAACATTTAATTCTGGTTCTTTTTCACTTGGAGTAACCGCAACCGTGCATGTAGATGGGTGCATAAGTTGAGCAAAGTGCTCCCCCATGCGAGTTACTGTACCATGCTCTAATCCGTTATCGAAGATAATGCTATCTTGTGGAAAGAGGTTGATGACGGTTGAACCAAGTTTAAAGCGGCCCATTTCAGCCCCTTTGCTCAGCTCAATGGCACCGGTTTCACCGCGTGCAGGGTAGCTCCAGCGCATCAACTCACCTTTGCGCGGTGGGGTGATTGTCCCTTCCCATACCGTTTCCATGCTGCCAACAATCGTTGCACCTACCAGAATTTGTGCCATCGAGCCAAATACGGTATCAAACACACAAATTACCCGTTCATTACGAGCAAACAGGCTAGGAATATTTTCGGCAGTCAGTGGGTTAACTGAAAATAGCTCACCGGGCACGTAGATCATCTCACGCAACACACCATCGCACGGCATGTGTACACGGTGATAATCGCGCGGGGAAAGATAAGTGGTAGCAAATGCGCCGTGGCGGAACTGTTTGGCTAGTGCTGTTTCTCCGCCCAGCAGTGCATCTAACGTGTAGTAGTGGCCTTTTGCTTGCAGCAGCAGGTCATCACGCAGCGCACCAAGCTGGCTAATCATACCGTCAGCCGGCAGGCAGAGATTGTTGTGCTCAAAATTAATCGGGCGCGCGCTTTGTTTGAGCGGGCGGGTAAAAAAAGCATTAAATGTGGGATAAGAAGCCAGATCGCTGTTCACCGCTTCTTGCATATTCACATTGTAATGGCGGGCAAACAAACTGATGGCGGTACGTGTAATCACGCCGGCCTGCTTTTCTGCGGCCCAACCGGCACACTGAGTGAGCAACTGTTTTGGCAGCAGATATTGTAGTGCAATTTTAATTCTGTTTAACACGTTATGCCTCTCTGATGCGCCTTTAACGCCGGAGTCTGTAAATTGTGCCTGACACCCATGCGTACCGCGCCTTAACCACAATACCGTGCCGGTGACGGCATAGAAAAGGCGCGCATTTTACCTGTAATCGTCGGGTTTGTCAGTCAGCCCGCGTTGATAGCAGGCTTGTACTTTTTGGTGATGTATTTAGCTTTCACGTTGTGGAAAGTGGCGGCGAGCACGGGCTAACAGCATGCTTTCCAAAATCCGGTGATAACTGTCATAGCGCGTGGTGCTGATTTTTCCCGCATCAACCGCGGCACGAATCGCACAGCCGGGGTCGTTATCATGTTTACAGTCTCGGAATTTACATGAGCCTAAATAGTCACGAAATTCAATAAATGACTCGGTTACTTGCTCGGAATCTAAGTGCCACAGACCAAATTCACGAATACCTGGTGAATCAATCAGATTGCCGCCTTGCGACAGATGATATAAACGGGCTGCGGTGGTGGTGTGTTGACCTAATCCTGAGTTATCGGAAACTAAACCCGTACTGGCATTGGCCTCTGGTAGCAGGAAGTTAATCAGGCTTGATTTGCCCACCCCTGACTGGCCAACAAAAATATTGATCTGTTCGCTTAGCTGCGCATTGAGCAGCTCCATCCCCTCACCGGTATGGGAAGAGACCCACAAAATTTTGTAGCCAATGTCCTGATACTGTTGCAGGGTTTCGTTCACCCAAATACGGTCTTCATCACTGAGCAGATCGACTTTATTTAGCACTATAATAGGTGTGATGTTGACCTGTTCACAGGCCACTAAATAGCGGTCGATAATATCGGTAGAGAGCTCCGGCAGTACGGATGAAACAATAATGATTTGATCAATATTGGCGGCTACTGCTTTTACTCCGTCGTAAAAATCGGGGCGAGTCAGCACAGAGTGGCGCTCGTGTACCGCTTCAACCACACCGCTGATGCCTTGCAGGTGCTCTTTACCTGGCCGCCAGACCACTTGATCACCGGCAACGAGGCTTTTGATGGCGCGGCGCAAATTACAACGGTGTAAGCTGCCATCGGTAGATTCAATATCGGCATGCATACCGAAACGGCTGATCACGAGGCCCTCTTGCGCCTCGCCAAGCAGAGCATCATCCCACTCGACAGTGCGATCTTTTTGCTTGAGCCGACGTTGCTGGTTTGCATTGACACGGCGCTGTTGGCCGAGAGTTAGCTTTTTCTTACTCAAAGTAATTTGCCCGTTGGTAATTACACGCAGAGGGTTTAAACCCTGTATCATACACGCAGTTTGCGAGAAAAAACGCAGGAGTGGTGATGACAAACAATAAAGAACATCTAATCTGGATTGATATGGAGATGACAGGGCTAGAGCCAGATACCGATAAGGTGCTGGAAATTGCTACCATTGTCACTGATAAAGATCTCAACCTTCTTGCTGAAGGGCCGGTACTGGCTATTCATCAATCTGACGATGTGTTAGCAAAGATGGATGAGTGGTGTACCCGAACCCATACGGCAAGCGGATTGGTTGATCGCGTACGCAGCAGCACATGTACCGAAGAACAAGCACAGGCACAAACATTGGCATTTTTAGCTAAGTGGGTACCTGCGGGTTGTTCGCCTATTTGTGGCAACAGTATTGGTCAAGATCGCCGATTTTTATATCGCCATATGCCAGAGTTAGAGCAGTATTTTCACTACCGCTATCTTGATGTTAGCACACTTAAAGAGCTGGCTCGCCGCTGGAAACCAGAAATTCTGGCCGGTTTTCAAAAGCAAGGTGCACATTTAGCCCTTGATGATATTCGAGAGTCTATTGCTGAGTTACGCTACTACCGTGAGCACTTTATTCAGCCTTAATTGACGGTTTTCCTTGCTTGCTGGCAAAGTAAACAAACTGAATGCTTTGTCAGCACTTCAACACATTCGTGCAAGTTTTTTTCGTTTTAGACTTGCACCAAAAGCGAATCTCCGTATAATTCGCAGCCCGTAGCAGTGAGGTTTTCGCTGCTATGTGTGTAAGCCCCTTTAGGGGATGTGATGCGGGAATAGCTCAGTTGGTAGAGCACGACCTTGCCAAGGTCGGGGTCGCGAGTTCGAGTCTCGTTTCCCGCTCCAAATTTACACCGTCTTGATATATGATGCTTACCGCGATGCGGGAATAGCTCAGTTGGTAGAGCACGACCTTGCCAAGGTCGGGGTCGCGAGTTCGAGTCTCGTTTCCCGCTCCAAGTACAGCGCATATTCACGACGTTAAACAGCATGCTACAGGTATGCGGGAATAGCTCAGTTGGTAGAGCACGACCTTGCCAAGGTCGGGGTCGCGAGTTCGAGTCTCGTTTCCCGCTCCAAATGCACATGTCTATCCAACCATGTGTTGCTGATGTAGAATGCACCGCTGCCGTAATACAAGCGGGAATAGCTCAGTTGGTAGAGCACGACCTTGCCAAGGTCGGGGTCGCGAGTTCGAGTCTCGTTTCCCGCTCCAATTCTACGTATTACAGCAGTGTTTATGTTTTAGTTATGCGGGAATAGCTCAGTTGGTAGAGCACGACCTTGCCAAGGTCGGGGTCGCGAGTTCGAGTCTCGTTTCCCGCTCCAAACTAACTTAACATAAACCCTTTCAATGCGAATATTCTGTTTTATTTATCTAAACAGAACATTGAGCCCAGTGCGGGCTTTTTTTGTCGTTACTGTTCACAGTATATTTATATTCTGCTGCATTTATTCTCTTGATGCGTAAGTTAATCTCTCTCTTGCAGCACGCTATTTATATGGCTTTGCTTACCTTGTAAACAGAGTTATCCACAGATAGTTAACCTGTTAATACAGCAGAAAATACAGTGATTTATGCTCTGATTATGGTTAACACCCCTGAATATACGGGCTTCCCAGACTTTTTTTGAGCTCTTGTTGTGCACTCTCTTATGCCGACTTGTGCTTAATTTCGGGTATCTGCTAATTGTTATCCACATATCCCCAGTGTAAGAACAGTCGTTATGCCAGTCGTCAACTGTGGTTGACAAAAATAGTGATCTATTTCGCGGATTGATTGCGTAGAGAATAGACCATCTTGTGTATTTTCACGTTGCCATCATCGATATTGATGCTATGACGTTATGTTATGCATCACGTGGAAGCCCTTTTTCAATGGCCCGCACAAGCCTACGCTGCTGAGAGGTGAGTGCAGATCCTGATGACTCTGACGATCTTGCAGTAAGAGTAGAGTGTACTTGAGCGCATGTAGCTGAATCTGGGCCGCAGTGTTTATTATCACTCTGCTGGAGAGGAATAAGGTGAGTGTTGGCACGAAAAGTTTGCAGCGCCGCTAGTTTGTGTTGTTGTTGACTTATTGCCCAGTGAATATGCTCATTAACCAGTTCATCATCCCCCAAACGTTGTTGCAGTGCGAGCAAGATGTCGGCTTGATAAGGAGCATTACCGAGTGCTACTGCAATATTACGTAACCAGCGCCGATGCCCAATCCGACGAATTGCCGAGCCTTCGGTTTGCTTTAAAAACATTGCCTCATCCCACGCGAAGAGAGTTAATAACTGTGGCGCATGCAGGTGGGTGCGTGGGCTAAAGTCTGGCTCTTGCGTTAACGATGAAAAGCGATTCCAGGGGCAAATTAACTGACAGTCATCACACCCATAAATACGGTTGCCAATAGCAGGCCGCAATGCTAGAGGAATTTCACCTTCTGCTTCAATGGTCAAATAGGAGATACAACGGCGCGCATCTACTACATAAGGTTCAACAATTGCACCTGTTGGGCAGGTGGTAATGCAGGCAACACAACGGCCACATTCTGCCGTAATGGGCTGATCAACAGGCAGGGCTAAATCCACTAACAGTTCACCAAGGAAGAACCAAGAACCGGCCTCACGGCTTAAAATAAGTGAATGCTTACCAACCCAGCCGATCCCCGCTTTTTCTGCCAATGGGCGCTCAAGTAGCGGAGCTGAATCAACAAATGGGCGAAAACCACATACGCCAACATGCTGTTGTATGTTATCCCCTAGCTGTTTTAAACGCTGGCGTAGCAGTTTGTGATAATCGCGCCCCAGTGCATAGCGGCTAATATAACCAAGAGTAGGGTTTTTGAGTACGCGAGCAAAAGAGGCGTGTGTTGGTAAATAGTTCATGCGCACACTAATCACTCGCAATGTACCAGGGTGTAATTCGGCAGGGCGAGCTCGCATCATACCGTGGTTGGCCATCCACCCCATTTCTCCGTGATAATGGTTATCAAGCCAGTGTTGTAAAAGGGGTTCATGTTTATGCAGATCAATATCGCAAATTCCCACTTGCTGAAAACCAAGCGAAACGCCCCATTGTTTAATGAGCAAAGCTAACTCTGCCAGTGCATGTTGAGAAAGTGCTACAGGTGGATGTTGTGCAATAGGTTGCTCGGTCGGTGGTATCATATGGATATCAGTGTTTAGGGTTGGCAGTGAATGGTTGTTTACGTGATGCAATTGTTGCTATTACCTATAAGTGTGTAAATTTCTTGTACATAGTGGGTATTTAACTGCATCTATTTCAGTTATTTTAGCGGAAAGTGAGGCTATTGCGGGTAATTACTGGTGTAACTTCAATATTCACTGTCTGCAGTGCTATTATTTGCCCATTAATCAGCCGTTAAGTCATTCTAATTAGAACGAATAATGAATCATGGTGAAATCTGTAACGTTACATTTGGCTGATGAAGCCGCAACAGTGGCATTAGGAACATATTTGGCACAAGGGTGCGTCAGTGCCACGGTGATCTATTTGCATGGTGATTTAGGGGCGGGGAAAACAACCTTGTGCCGTGGATTTGTGCAAGCATTAGGGCATGCTGGAAATGTGAAAAGCCCAACTTATACATTGGTTGAGCCCTATCAGTTACCAAATTGGACTGTTTGCCATTTTGATCTCTACCGCTTAGCTGATCCTGAAGAGCTTGAATTTATGGGAATTCGAGATTACTTCGGAGAGCGTTCACTGTGCCTTGTTGAGTGGCCACAGCGTGGAGAGGGGTTTTTACCGCCAGCCGATCTAAGTGTAACTCTGCAGTATGAAGGGGAAACTCGTCGTGCAGTTTTACAGGCGAATACGTTAATTGGGCAACAATTACTGGCACAAATGAGTGGCGAATAGGGATGTGGATTAAATCTCGTGGGCAACTGCTGTTGGGTGTGCTGTTGTGGTGTTGTGGGTTACCGGTCTTTGCAGCAACGCTGACTGATGTCAGCTTGCGTGATACGGGCTCAAAAAATGAGCTGGTCTTGAGTTTTAGCGGAAAACCATCGTACAGTTATTTTAACTTAAGTGGGCCTAACCGTGTCGTGGTTGATTTATCTGATACGACGCAAAGAGCTAATTTGCCCAAGCGTTATCGTGGAAAATTAGTTAATAGCGTACGTACAAGCAGTGCGCCACAGCGTGGTACGCTGCGATTAGTGTTAGATGTATCACAACGCGTTAATACAAAAGCGGTTACTGAAAAGCGTGGAAGTGGCTATCAAGTTGTACTGTCGTTGATCCCTATTGGTGGGGGAACAACAGTATCAAGCAGTACACAAGTGACATCAACTGCGAATAATACGCGCAGTAATGAGCGGGTTGTGATCGCTATTGATCCAGGTCACGGTGGGCAAGATCCTGGTGCAATTGGTAAAAATGGCTTACGTGAAAAACAAGTCACGTTGGCTATTGCACAAAAACTGCGTGACATGCTGAATAACGATAGTGGCTTTAAAGCTGTTATGACACGCGAGCGTGATCGTTTTATTTCAGTCAGTGGCCGTTCTGATATTGCCCGTGATAAAAATGCACAATTATTAATTTCCATCCATGCTGATGCAGCGCCGAATCGCAGTGCAAAAGGGGCATCAGTTTGGGTGTTGTCAAATCGCCGTGCGAACTCTGAAATGGGCCGTTGGTTAGAAGATCATGAAAAGCAATCTGAATTACTTGGCGGTGCAGGTGAAGTGCTGTCGGGTAATAATAGCGATCGTTATCTGAGTCAAACGGTACTTGATTTGCAATTTGGCCACTCACAAAAGGTGGGATACGATGTGGCCTCTAAGGTGCTACGTGAGATGGGGCAAATCTCGCCATTGCATAAGCGCCGACCTGAGCATGCTAGTCTAGGTGTATTACGCTCACCGGATATTCCTTCACTGTTGGTTGAAACAGGGTTTATCTCTAATTTGTCAGAAGAGCGTTTGCTTGGCAGTAGCGCACATCAAACCAAAGTGGCTACCGCGATTTATCGTGGGATTAAAACCTATTATCGTCAGCATCCTACAACACGAGCAAGCAACACTAACTCGGTTGTTAGTGTGTCTAACGCCAAAAATACAACCAATAAGACTCCAGCGAAACCGACAAAAACAGAGCACGTGCCTGCTCAACCTGGGCCCGTTGTTGATCCTGCACCCGTTATTAATGATCGCCAAAACACCTCTGCAAGCACCCAAACACACATTGTAAAGCGGGGTGAAACCTTAACGCGGATTGCTACTTTATATGGCAGTTCAGTGGCCGAGATGAAAACATTAAACCGTTTGCGCTCTGGTGAGGTTCAAGTTGGCCAAAAACTAAAAGTACCGGTAACTCGCAAGAGCCAAAATAGTCAGTCGTTACCGCCAGCAACCAATCAGCCAGCTCCTGTGGTTGAAAAGCCAACGGCCACCACAAAAGGGCAAACACAGGTGCATGAAGTGAAACGGGGTGAGAATTTGCTGCGTATTTCCGAGCGTTACCACACCACAATGCAAACGCTGCGAGAGCTAAATGCGTTAAAGCGTGATCAAGTCAATGTGGGGCAAAAACTGATTGTACCTGCACTTGCTGATTCACCAGAAGTGGCAAAAAGTACAAATAATACAGGTACAGTAAAGAGCAGCAGTTCAGGAAAGAAAAGTGCAGTTGAGACCTATACTGTGCAGCGCGGTGATTCTCTAGGGAAAATAGCCACACGTTATTCAGTGTCTATTGATGCATTGACATTTGCAAATAACTTACATAACCATCAGGTGCAAGTAGGCCAGAAAATCAAGATCCCCCTTAACGATACAACTGCAGTGAAAGAGGCGTTAGCAAATACCTCAGCAACGCGGCCAACGCAGCATAAAGTAAAATCAGGTGAGTCTCTTTCCATGATTGCGGAAAAATACGGTGTCGGATTGTCTCGGTTACGTCAATTTAACCGACTAAAATCAGATCAAGTGATGATCGGGCAAACGTTGAGAATTCCGCAGCAGTAAAAACGAGGTTAGCCATGGCAATTCAGATTTTACCCGCACAACTGGCAAATCAGATCGCCGCAGGCGAAGTGGTTGAGCGTCCTTCGTCGGTCGTCAAAGAGTTAGTTGAGAACAGTCTGGATGCTGGTGCAACTCGTATTGATATTGATATTGATAAAGGGGGATCACAGCTTATTTGTATTCGCGATAATGGCTGTGGTGTTAACAAAGCCGATTTGACATTGGCACTGGCACGCCATGCGACCAGCAAAATTAGCTCACTCGATGATCTCGACGCAATTGTCAGCCTTGGTTTTCGGGGGGAAGCGTTAGCCAGTATCAGTTCCGTATCACGTTTGCTGATGACTTCACGCACAGCCGAACAGCCTGAGGCCTGGCAAGCCTATGCCGAAGGGCGTGATATGCAAGTCACGGTCAAACCGGCTGCACACCCTGTTGGCACTACCCTTGAAGTGCGAGATCTATTTTATAATACCCCTGCTCGCCGTAAATTTTTGCGTACCGAAAAAACGGAATTTACCCATATTGATGAAGTCGTACGGCGTATTGCATTAGCTCGCTTTGATGTGAGTTTTACTTTGCGTCATAACGGTAAAACAGTACGTCAGTACCGTGCTGCTGTAACACAAGAGCAAAAAGAGCGGCGTTTAGCGGGGATTTGTGGGCCTGCCTTTTTACAACATGCGGTGGCGATTGAGTGGCAACATGCCGAGTTGAGCCTCTCAGGGTGGGTCTGCTCTGCACAGGGATCAAGGCAGCAAAATGATATGGCTTACAGCTATGTTAATGGCCGGATGATGCGCGATAAGTTGATTAATCATGCTATCCGCCAGGCTTATCAAACATTGCTGCAAGAAGCCGAACATCCGGCTTTTGTGCTTTATCTGACACTTGCACCAAACCATGTTGATGTGAATGTTCACCCAGCCAAGCATGAAGTCCGTTTTCATCAAGCTCGTTTAGTGCATGATTTTATCTATCAAGCTGTACTGACTGCGCTGCAACATACCGTTGATAATGCTGATTCGGCACTTAATTCCTCTCTTAAAGAGCAGGTATTTGATACAGATTCATTACCTCATCATACTGTGATAACAACACCCTCAGTAAATTCATCACTGACGTTAGCAACTCCACGAATTGCAGCAGGTAGTAGCCAATTTGCATCGGTAATTCCTACAAAGAAGATAGACGAGGCTCAAACACACCCTATCGCCGCTGACCAAACCCAAGCGCAAAAGGCTTGGCAACTACAAGAATCGACAGCAGATTACCAAGTGGTTAACCCTGCTGTTGAGCGTCTGTTTAGTCGTCAGCCAACTCACCGTGATCTTAGCAAACACCTAAACTCGCCACCCAATACAGAGACATTGCAGCGTGAGACAACGGTATATGCTCGCTTATTGCAGACTGATTTACCGCCTTCAGCACATATACCTACCGCAGCTTTTGCACCACAAATTGCGACAGGTACACTCACAGAGCAGGGATTACTCGATAACACATCGGGCATCGCACAATACAGTGCTCCGCCAAGTTCGCTTGGGCGTGCGTTAGCGATTGTCGCCGAGCAATATTTACTGGTTGAGCGCACACAAGGTATTGGGTTGTTATCACTGAATCGAGCCGCCGCATGGCGTAAACAGGCACAGCTATTACCACAAGGCCAACCTTTAAAAGCGCAACCACTGCTGATTCCATTAATGATGAAAGTAGACAGCACACAATGGCAGGTTGCGCAGCAACAACAGCCTTTATTACAGCAGTTTGGTATTGATTTACAGATTCATGAGCGTAAGAAAATCACGATACTGGCTGTACCATTACCGCTACGGCATCACAACCTACAACAAATTATTCCGTTACTATTGAATAAATTACACGCTGACCCAACATTAACCATGCCATTATTGATCGCGTGGTTAGTTGGCCAACTCAAGGAAGAGCAGACACGCTGGACACTGTCGCAAGCAGTCACATTACTGGCTGATTTAGAGCTGCTATGCCCAGATAAATTGCGACAACAGAGCGCGTTATTAATTAAACCTGTGGAACTTGAGGCGGCCATTACCGCATTGCAGCATGACTAAATTACCACTAGCACTCTTTTTAATGGGGCCTACGGCATCAGGTAAAACTGATTTAGCCATTCGGTTACGCCAACATTTACCTGTTGAAGTGATCAGTGTAGATTCTGCCTTGATCTATACTGGTATGGATATTGGTACGGCAAAACCCTCTGTGGCAGAGTTAATATGTGCGCCGCATCGACTGATTGATATCCGTGATCCATCACAAGCATACTCCGCTGCCGATTTTCGGGCAGATGCACTACGTGAAATGGCTGAGATTACCGCTGCAGGTAAGATCCCATTACTCGTTGGCGGTACGATGTTATATTTTAAAGCTCTGCTTGAGGGGCTATCTCCTTTGCCTTCCGCAGATGCTAATGTACGGGCAGAAATAGAACAGGCGGCACAAACACGTGGTTGGCAAGCATTACATGCCGATTTACAACGTATCGATCCGGTTGCCGCAGCGCGAATCCACCCCAATGATCCACAACGTTTGAGTCGGGCATTGGAAGTTTTTGCAATTTCAGGTAAAACGTTAACAGAGCTGACACAGATCCAAGGAGAGACACTTCCGTATCAGGTGCAGCAGTTTGCAATTGCCCCGCCAACGCGTGAGCAACTGCATGAAAAAATTGCCACACGCTTTCAGCTCATGCTGGAAGCTGGGTTTGAACAAGAAGTAGGGAAGCTGTTCAAGCGCGGCGATCTTAACCCTGATTTGCCTTCAATCCGTTGTGTCGGTTATCGCCAAATGTGGGAATATCTACGCGGTGATTATGATGCACAAGAGATGGCATTCCGGGCTATTTGTGCCACTCGCCAACTGGCGAAACGGCAAATGACATGGTTGCGTAGTTGGGATGATATAACTTGGCTCAACAGTGATAAACCGGAAGATGCGTTACAAATCATCATCAAAGCTATTAGAGGTTAACTGATGGTTTGTGTACAATCCTCTATGCTCCCATGTGCACTATTAATTAAATCAATAATTGCAACAACAAACAAATAAGGAAAGAAAAAATGGCTAAGGGGCAATCACTGCAAGACCCGTTCTTGAACGCACTGCGTCGCGAGCGCGTTCCTGTTTCTATCTATTTGGTGAACGGAATTAAATTACAAGGTCAAATTGAGTCATTTGATCAATTTGTGATCTTACTGAAAAATACAGTCAGCCAGATGGTGTATAAGCACGCAATTTCTACTGTTGTTCCTGCTCGCCCAGTTTCACATCATAGCAACAGCGGGCATACTGGCGCACCACACGGCCAGTCAGGCGCAACCCCTACTCAGCAAGATACCACTGACGCTGAGTAACTTCAGCTTTAGGAGCCATTAGCTTGTTTGATCGTTATGAAGCTGGTGAACAGGCAATATTGGTGCACATCAATTTCCCGCAAGAGCGGGATGTAGAGGATCTCCGGGAGTTTGAAAACCTGGTATCCTCTGCGGGTGTTACGGCGATGCAGGTCATTACCGGTAGCCGCCGTACGCCGCACTCTAAATATTTCGTCGGTGAAGGTAAAGCCGAAGAGATTGCCGCGGCCGTTGCCGCAACGGGTGCGTCGGTTATCCTGTTTAACCATACCCTATCCTCAGCCCAAGAGCGTAATCTTGAGCGTCTTTGTCAATGTCGAGTTATTGATCGTACAGGCCTTATTCTCGATATTTTTGCCCAACGAGCGCGTACACACGAAGGTAAACTGCAAGTTGAATTGGCGCAGTTACGCCATCTTGCCACACGTTTGGTTCGAGGGTGGACACACCTTGAGCGGCAAAAAGGCGGAATTGGCCTGCGAGGGCCAGGTGAAACGCAGCTCGAAACAGATCGTCGTCTGATTAAAGACCGGATCCGTTTGATTATCAGCCGATTAGATAAAGTCGCTAAACAGCGTCAACAAGGTCGGCGTGCGCGTAACCGTGCTGAGATTCCAACCGTATCACTGGTCGGTTACACCAATGCCGGAAAATCGAGCCTGTTTAATACCATCACGTCTGCAGGTGTGTATGCAGCCGATCAACTGTTTGCGACACTTGATCCAACATTACGTCGGGTTGATGTTACCGACGTAGGCGCGGTAGTACTGGCAGATACCGTTGGTTTTATTCGCCATTTACCACACGATTTGGTATCTGCATTTAAAGCAACACTGCAAGAGACACAAGAGGCAACCTTGTTGCTACATGTGATCGATGCAGCAGATCCGCGCATCGATGAGAATATTCATGCGGTAAATCAAGTACTGCATGATATTGATGCAGGTGAAATCCCCGTATTGCTGATCATGAATAAAATTGATCAGCTTGAGGATGTTGCTCCACGCATTGCCCGCAACGATGAAGGTGTTCCGACCCATGTATGGGTTTCGGCACAAACCGGTGCGGGTATGGAGTTAGTTTTTCAGGCGATTAGCGAGCGTTTAGCACAGGATATTGTGCAGCATCAACTGCATCTACCTCCGCGCTTATGGCGATTACGTAGCCGTTTTTACCAAATGGATGCGTTAACAGATGAGCGTGTCGATGAGCAAGATGGTAGCTTGTGGTTAACAGTTCGAATGCCAGCGGTAGATTGGCATCGATTATGTAAACAAGAAGCTGAACTCGAAAGCAGTATTCAGTGATTGTGCTAGCCTGAATTGTTGTGCCTATGGCACGTTTTTTGTTAATGGAGTAGATAATGGCGTGGAATCAGCCCGGTAATAACGGTCAGGACCGCGACCCTTGGAGTAACCGCAGTGGCGGGCGCGACCAAGGGCCACCTGAC
Organism: Plesiomonas sp.; assembly: GCF_051652165.1. Lineage (GTDB taxonomy): Bacteria > Pseudomonadota > Gammaproteobacteria > Enterobacterales > CAMTGL01 > Plesiomonas. The sequence goes on along the minus strand of NZ_JBOFTR010000015.1, from coordinate 212,131 downwards.
CTCGACGATGTTTTTCGTAAACTGGGCAAAAAGTTCGGTGGCGGAAAAAAAGGTAGCGATGGTCAAAATAATAACAGTGACAATCATCGGGTGACTTTTACACCGCGTTTGATTGGCTTTGCTGTCGCTGCTGCTGTCGTTGTCTGGGGGATAAGTGGGTTCTATACAATCAAAGAAGCTGAACGTGGTGTGGTTACCCGTTTAGGTAAATTGAACCGTGTGGTGCAACCGGGTTTAAACTGGAAGCCTACGTTTATTGAATCGGTCACACCGGTCAATATCGGTGCAGTTCGCGAGCTTCCCGCTACAGGTTTTATGTTGACGCAAGATGAAAATGTCGTACGCGTTGAAATGAATGTGCAATATAAAGTCTCTGATCCTGCGCAATATTTGTTTAATGTTCGTAATCCTGATGACAGCTTGCGTCAAGCCACTGACAGTGCGTTACGTTATGTGATTGGTCACACCAAGATGGATGATGTGCTGACCAAAGGGCGTGCCAAAGTGCGTCAAGATACTTGGGTTTTACTGGATCAAATTGTTGCGCCTTACAATATGGGCCTACAAATTATGGATGTTAACTTCCAGTCAGCACGCCCACCAGAAGAGGTAAAAGAAGCCTTTGATGATGCGATTGCGGCACAGGAAGATGAGCAACGTTTTATCCGCGAAGCAGAGGCTTATGCGCGTGAGGTAGAACCAAAAGCACGTGGTAACGTGAAGCGGGTTGAAGAAGAGTCGCAAGCGTATAAGCAGCGTGTGATCTTAGAATCAGAAGGTGATGCTGCCCGCTTTAATAAACTGTTACCAGAGTATCAAGCCGCGCCACAAGTGACCCGTGAGCGTATGTACCTTGACACCATGGAAAAAGTATTGGGTAACAGCAATAAGATTCTGGTCGATACCAACGGAAATAATGTGTTGATGCTGCCTACTGATCAGATGCAAAAAGCGAACACAGCGGCAGCAACGTCTGCTGCTGCCGCTGCAGTTACAACCCTGCCGTCTGTTAATGATGTTGGCCGTAACTCAGGCAATTACCAGACCAGTACAGATGGCCAGAATAGCCGTGTAGATAACGGACTTGATCGTCAGGGGAGATTCTAAGCATGAATAAGTTTGTGATCCCTGCGGTGATTGTCGCGGCATTGATTGGTTCTTCATCACTGTTTGTTGTGCAAGAGGGTGAGCGCGGTATTATGCTGCGTTTTGGTAAAGTTAAGCGTGATAGTCAAGACGTCGTTCAGGTTTATGGCCCTGGCTTACACCTAAAAGCGCCCTTTTTTGACAGCGTAAAGATGCTTGATGCCCGTGTACAGACCATGGACGATCAAGCCGATCGTTTTGTCACTGCAGAGAAAAAAGATCTGATTGTTGACTCTTACGTGAAGTGGAAAATTCAAGATTTTGGCCGTTATTACCTCTCAACCGGTGGCGGCAACATGCAACAAGCCGAGGCCTTGTTGAAGCGGAAAATCAGCGATCGCCTACGATCTGAAATTGGTAGCCGCACGATCAAAGACATTGTCTCCGGATCACGTGGTGAGCTAATGGATGATGCGCGTAACTCACTCAATACTGGAGCTGATAGTGCTTCTGATTTAGGGATTGAGGTGGTCGATGTACGGGTTAAGCAGATTAACTTGCCGGCAGAAGTCTCAAGCTCTATCTACCAGCGGATGCGTGCAGAACGTAATGCCGTGGCACGTGAGCATCGTTCCCAAGGCCGTGAGCAAGCGGAGATCATCAAAGCAGATGTGGATCGCCGCGTAACAGTGATGCAGGCAGAAGCAGAGAGTAAAGCTCGCAGCATGCGTGGTGAAGGCGATGCAACGGCAGCGAAGATCTACGCAGATGCTTATAGCAAAGATCCTGAATTTTATGCCTTTATGCGTAGCCTTAAAGCGTATGAAAACAGCTTCCGCGGTAAGCAAGATATGCTGGTGTTAAAGCCAGACAGCGATTTCTTCAAATATATGAAAACGCCAACTGCGCAGCCTCAGGCACAAAAATAGCATGATAATTACACTCTTATAGGTGTGTATCCTTAATATAAAAAGGCTCTTCGGAGTCTTTTTTTATGGGTAAAGATCATTGTGCTACCGCCGATACAAGAGCATAGCCAAGGAGATAAGGGGCTCACTGTGCAGTGGTCTTGTGTGTCATTTTTGCCAAACCTAGTATTCCCACTCGTATTGTTATTCAGTGCTTGCCGTGTGCAGGCCGATGGTGGCCCACCTGTTGAAGTGTATGAGCAAGAAAAATTGCTGCGACAAATTGTCAGCGAACAACATTTACAACAGGTTCAGGCCGATCAGTGTCAGTTGGTAGAAGACATTGAATTGCGTGCTCGTCAGGCTGAATATCCCGCATATCAGTTTTTATGGGGGGATATGCTTTCTCAAGGGGTATGTGTGCCACAAAATCCTGAGTTGGGGCTCTATTACCTGCAAAAATCTGCCGAGCAAGCACTGCCTGCCGCTTTTTTACGTTTAGGGCAATTTTATCGGCAGGGGCAATTTGTACAACAAGACAGTGAGCGGGCAATACGTTATCTGCGTGAAGGGGCAAGTTTGGGTAATTTATCAAGCCAGATAGCGTTAGCACAAATGCTGGTGGCCAATCAAGGAAGCCCGCTTGATTATGAGGCGAGCTATCGCTGGTTATCTGAAAGTATCACTGCTGATACCACTCAGCATCAGTTAATCAATACATTACGAAAAAAGCTCGCGGCTAAAATGCCTGAGAATGTTATTCAGCGCGCGACTAAATCACGTGGATTTTGGTGATACGAGAAGGCGGCTGTAGGTTACAGATGGGTTACTATTGATAAAATCAGGGCGCTCAAAAAGTGCCCTGATTGTGCCATTACAGTACTTAATTATTGTAAAACTTGGTGCGGACCAAAACACTCATAATGAATGCGATCAGCATCTACCCCCCAGCCCTGCAATGTTTGACCAATATGCTGCATAAAACCAAGCGGACCACAGAAGTAGTACTGCATATCTGGTGTATCTAGTGTGCTGCGCAGTGTTTGCAGATCAACGAAACCCTGATAGTGATAATCTTCACCCGGCAGATCTTGTGCGGTAGGTTGGTTGTACCAAACATGGCGGCTGATATTGCTATGCTGTGCAGCTTGCGCATTAATGTCTGCGGCAAACGCATGGTGTTGGCCATTTTCAGCTGCATGAATCCAGTGAATATCACCACTATGCTGTTGCTGAACCAGTGTATTAAACATACTCAGCATTGGGGTTAAACCTACGCCACCGGAGATCAGTGCGATTGGGATATGCGTGTCGGTTTGCAGGAAGAAATCACCGTATGGCATAGCCAGTTCAACCACATCACCCACTTGTGCTTCATTATGCAGATATGGCGAAACTTTGCCGCCTTCTTCACGTTTTACTGCAATGCGGTAGGTTTTGCCGTTTGGTGCGTCAGACAACGAGTACTGGCGAATTTCACGGTACTCAAAAGAGGCCGGACGCAGGTATACGGCCAGATATTGGCCCGGTAAATAATCGGCAACAGGCTGGCCGTCAACTGGCGCAAAAACAAAACTGGTGATCACATCACTCTCTTGGTTTTTTTCAACCAGAGTAAAAGCACGCGTGCCTAACCAGCCACCATTTTGCGTTGAACGCGCTTGGTAAATCGCCGCTTCACGCCCGATAAAGACATCAGCTAAAACCTGATACGCTTTTCCCCAAGCATCCAGCACTTCTTGACCTGGGTTAAACAGCTCGCGAATAGTGGCCAGTAAATGCTCACCCACAATCTGATATTGTGCAGGTTGGATATTAAAACTGGCATGTTTTTGTGCAATTTTTTCTACCGCAGGCAACAATGCCGCTAAATTTTCGATATTATTGGCATATGCAACAATCGCATTAAATAACGCTTCACGCTGACGACCACTTGCTTGATGCGTCATATTAAAAATATCTTGCAGTTCAGGGTGATGTGAAAACATCCGATCATAAAAATGTGCAGTCAGTTTTGGGCCCGTTTCTGCCAGCAATGGTGCTGTTGCTTTTACAATAGCGATGGTTTGGGTATCTAACATAGTTTGTTGTCACTCTTCAATTTTGGGTTATTATTTTTTCGCTATAAGTTGTATATTAAATGCATCTTTATAGTCAACCCAAAAATGTTAAAAATAAGTGTGACCCGACAATCTTATTTGTGTCACAGTACAAAATGAATACAGTGCTCAGTTATCAAGCATAACGTAATGCATTACCTGATTATCGATATCACCCCGTATCTTTTGTGGAGGAGAACCTTGAGTGCAATTAACAAGTTTTACTGATTATGGCCTCAGAGCACTGATTTATATGGCTTTACTTCCAGAGGGACAACTGACAAACATCAGTGAAGTTACCCAAGTATACGGTGTCTCACGCAATCACATGGTAAAAATAATTAATCAACTGAGTCACATGGGCGTGGTTGAGGCCGTACGGGGTAAAAAGGGTGGCATTCGGCTTGGCAGGCCTGCTGCACAAATCTGTGTAGGAGATGTGGTACGTGGCCTAGAGCCTATGCAATTGGTGAATTGTAGCCATGAATTTTGCCATATTACCCCCGCTTGCCGATTAAAACAGATTTTAGCAGATGCAGTTTCTGCATTTTTGGCTGAGTTAGATAAGTACACACTGGCCGATTTAATCAGCCAAAACTTGCCGTTACGTCAGCTGTTACACTTGCCGGAATAGGGTATACTCGATATAACCCTCCTAACCGGACCGCTATTATGTCGCAGGATCCCTACCTGGAAAGAGAAGCCGAGAAATACGAGCATCCGATCCCAAGCCGAGAGTTTATACTCGCTCACCTTACCGAGCGTCATGCTCCAGCCAATCGTGATGAGTTAAGCCGCGAACTGGGTTTGACAGATGATGAATCACTAGAAGGCTTGCGCCGTCGCTTGCGCGCTATGGAGCGTGATGGTCAACTGGTTTTTACTCGTCGCCAGTGTTACGCCCTGCCTGAGCGCCTTGATATGGTGCGCGGCACTGTAGTCGGGCATCGCGATGGTTACGGTTTTTTACGTGTTGAAGGGCAAAAAGATGATCTGTTTTTGCCCAACGATCAAATGCGCCAAGTTTTACATGGTGATGTGATCTTAGCCCAACCAATGGGGCTCGATCGCCGAGGTCGCCGTGAAGCGCGTATTGTGCGTGTTGTTGAACCGCGTAAAGCACAAATTGTTGGCCGCTATTTTATGGATCAGGGGCTTGGCTTTGTTGTCCCCGATGATAACCGTATTAGCCAAGATATCATGATCCCGCCAGACGACAGCAATGGCGCACGCATGGGCCATGTGGTGGTAGTGGAGCTGACTCAGCGCCCAGGCAAGCGGATCAATGCTGTCGGCCGTGTGGTTGAAGTACTGGGTGAAAACATGGCTCCGGGCATGGAGATCCAAATTGCCCTGCGTAACCATGATATTCCGCATACTTGGCCAGAGGCCGTTGAAAAGCAAGTCAGCAAGTTAAAAGAAGAGGTGCCCGAAGAGGCCAAGCGTGGTCGAATTGACCTGCGTGATCTGCCGCTGGTAACGATTGACGGCGAAGATGCTCGTGATTTTGACGATGCCGTTTACTGTGAAAAAATAGCCTCTGGTGGATGGCGACTGTGGGTTGCTATCGCTGATGTGAGTTACTATGTTCGCCCGAAAACAGCGTTAGATACTGAAGCGCGGAATCGAGGTACATCGGTCTACTTCCCGTCACAAGTGATCCCGATGCTACCGGAAGTCCTATCAAACGGATTGTGTTCACTTAATCCACAAGTTGATCGCCTATGCATGGTCTGCGAAATGACCATCTCGCCACGCGGGAAGCTCTCATCCTACACCTTCTATGAAGCGGTCATGAACTCCCATGCCCGTCTGACTTACAACAAAGTCTGGCGTATGCTTGAAGGTGATGAAGAGCTGCGTGAACACTACGCGCCGCTAGTGCCGCATCTTGAAGAGCTGTATGGCTTGTACAAAATGTTGCGTAAAAACCGTGAACAGCGCGGCGCAATTGATTTTGAAACTCAAGAAACCAAATTTATCTTCAATGCTGATCGCCGTATTGAGCGTATTGTGCCGCTTATTCGCAATGATGCGCACAAGATCATCGAAGAGTGTATGATCTTAGCGAATATCTCTTCAGCCCGTTTCATGGAAAAATACCAAGAGCCGGCGCTTTACCGCGTGCACGATCTACCGGGTGAAGAGCGTCTAACCGGTTTTCGTAGCTTCTTGGGCGAATTAGGTTTGAGCCTGACTGGGGGATTAAAACCAGAACCCGCCGATTACGCTAAACTGATGGATGACATCAGTGAGCGTACCGATCGCGAGCTGATCCAAACGATGCTGCTGCGCTCAATGAAGCAAGCTATTTATGATCCGGAAAACCGTGGTCACTTTGGTCTGGCGCTAGAAGCTTACTCACACTTTACTTCACCGATTCGCCGCTATCCAGATCTGTCACTGCATCGTGGCATTAAATATCTGTTAGCCAAGCAAGCTGGTGAAGCGAAAGAGCGTTGGACAAATAGCGGCGGCTGGCACTATCTCGACAGCGATATGGACCAGCTCGGTGAGCACTGTTCGATGTGTGAGCGCCGCGCCGATGATGCAACGCGTGATGTCTCTGACTGGCTCAAGTGTGAGTACATGCAAGACCATGTCGGTGAAGAGTTCCATGGTGTAATAGCGGCTGTGACCGGCTTTGGCTTCTTTGTCCGGCTTGATGAGCTGTTCATTGATGGCTTAGTGCATGTCTCTTCACTGGCAAACGATTACTACCAGTTTGATGCAGTCGGTCAGCGCCTAATTGGTGAGAACCTGGGCAATATCTATCGTTTAGGCGATGGGGTAAAAGTCAAAGTCAGTGCTGTACACTTAGATGAGCGTAAAATCGATTTTGAGTTACTGACTACCGATCGTCAGCCACGGGGGGCAGGAAAAACAGCCCGTAATGCACTGAAAAAAGGCACAGAAAAGCGTCGCAGTAATAAAAAATCAGGGCACTCAAATGCAGGGAAACCCGTGTTTAATCTGCCGAAAGAGGCAGAGAGCCGTGGCCCAAAAAAAGCCAAAGTCACCCGTTCTGACAAACCTAAAACAGGTGATTCTAAAAAACCGAACCGAAAGAAGAAACCCTAATCCATGAGTGATGTGATTTTCGGCATTCATGCCGTCAAATCGTTGCTGGAGTCAGATCCAGAGCGATTTATTGATGTATTTATCCTCAAAGGTCGTGAAGATGAACGCATGCGTCCGCTGCTTAATGAGCTGCGTCGTCTTGGCGTGAGCATTCAGTTAGCGAATCGTCAGGTGCTTGATACAAAATCTGAAGGCGCAGTACATCAAGGTATTGTGGCACGCGTTACTGAAGGTAAGCAGTACGATGAGCACGACTTAAACGATCTGCTAGATAAAGTCGATACTCCGTTTTTACTGATCCTCGATGGCATTACTGATCCGCATAACCTCGGTGCATGCTTGCGCAGTGCCGATGCTGCGGGTGTGCACGCAGTGATTGCCCCGAGAGATCGTTCTGCCAAGCTAAACTCGATTGCTCGGAAAGTGGCCTGTGGTGCTGCCGAACATGTGCCGCTGATCAGTGTCACTAATCTGGCGCGTACAATGCGTGCGTTGCAAGATCGTGGTATCTGGCTGGTAGGAACGGCCGGTGAAGCGACCCATGACCTGTACCAGAGCAAGCTTAACGGCCCAATGGCTTTGGTGATGGGTGCCGAAGGCGAAGGTATGCGCCGCCTAACGCGTGAGCATTGTGATGAGCTCATTAGCATCCCGATGGCCGGTACCGTCTCTTCACTGAACGTTTCGGTTGCAACCGGTATCTGCCTGTTTGAAGCCGTGCGTCAGCGTAAAGCGTAACAGAGCTTCATGGTTACCGGCCCTTGCTGGCCGGTAACACCGAATACGGCTGACCGTGGGTGTCAATCTCTTGGTGTAAACTATTACCGCCACTATTAGCCGTTTCTTTACACTTTTCCCGCTCCACACGCCTGATCAGCCGCCGTCTAATTCAGCGATTTACGCGAATATTCTTGTATTCCCTGCTGGGGTTAAGTACACTTCGGCGGCTTAAATTCAGTCGTACTTTGAAATCGTTCCTTGCTTCCGCGGGCTGACGACTGACCCGGATCGGAGGCTGAATAATCCGTAAGGAGCAATTGATGCGTCATTACGAAATCGTATTTATGGTTCATCCTGACCAAAGCGAACAGGTTCCAGGCATGATCGAGCGTTACACTGGCTCAATCCAAGCTGTAGGTGGCACAATCCACCGTCTGGAAGACTGGGGCCGCCGTCAACTGGCTTACCCAATCAACAAACTGCACAAAGCTCACTACGTTCTGATGAACGTTGAAGCTACGCAAGAAGTGATTGACGAGCTGGAAACTAACTTCCGCTACAACGACGCTGTAATCCGTAACCTGGTTATGCGTACTAAGCATGCAGTCACCGAAGTGTCGCCAATGGCTAAAGCGCGTGAAGAACGTCGTGATCGTCGTGACGAATTCGCTGGTGCAGACGATAGCGCAGAGGAAGCTGCTGAGTAATTATCGCTATGACAGCTAATCGTCTGGTGTTATCGGGCACAGTGTGCAAGATACCCAAGCGGTCAGTCAGCCCCGCCGGAATACCGCACTGCCAGTTTGTGCTTGAGCATCGCTCAGAACAACAGGAAGCCGGTTTTTCCAGACAAGCCTGGTGCCGTATGGTCGTGGTTGTCAGTGGGCAAGCGTCACAAGCCAATACTCACAGATTAGCGGTTGGCAGCAACCTGATGGTTACCGGTTTTATTACCCAACATCAGACCCGCAACGGACTAAATCAATTAGTGTTGCATGCCGAGCAGATCGAATTTATAGATTCAGGAGACAAGCCACATGGCACGTTATTTCCGTCGTCGTAAGTTCTGCCGTTTCACAGCGGAAGGCGTTCAAGAGATCGACTACAAAGATACCTTCACTCTGAAGAACTACATTACCGAAAGCGGCAAGATTGTTCCTAGCCGTATCACAGGTACTCGTGCTAAGTACCAGCGCCAGCTGGCACGCGCTATCAAGCGTTCACGTTACCTAGCTCTGCTGCCGTATACTGATGGTCATCAGTAATAGGCTGCTGTCTGTATTTTAAGACTCTAAAGAGGACACGGTAATGGAAGTTATTCTGCTTGATAAAATTGCAAACCTGGGCAGCCTTGGTGACAAGGTAAACGTAAAGGCTGGTTACGCACGTAACTACCTGGTGCCTCAGGCTAAAGCAGTGATGGCAACTAAGAAGAACATCGAGTTCTTCGAAGCTCGTCGCGCTGAACTAGAAGCTAAACTGGCTGAAACTCTTGTTGCAGCCTCAGCACGTGCAGAATCATTGACTGCACTGGCGCGCGTAACTATTACCTCTAAAGCGGGTGATGGTGGCAAGCTGTTCGGTTCTATCGGTACTCGCGATATCGCTGATGCCGTAACCGCAGCAGGCGTTGAAGTTTGTAAGAGCGAAGTTCGTCTGGACAATGGTGCTCTGCGCACTACTGGCGAGCACGAAATTCGCTTCCAACTGCACGGCGAAGTTTTCGCCACTGTAGTTATCAGCGTAGAAGCTGAAGCATAATTGCTTCACTTTCTTGCTTAAGAAGAACGCCGACATTTGTCGGCGTTTTTTGTTTCGGCACAACCTTCAATCAACTTCAGCCAAAACAACCGATATTACGCATTCTCTCTCGTGTAGCCACAAGGTATACTTAGCGGCTTAGTCTCATTTCTATCATCCGTTAGGGTGATACTCTCAAGTGCAGTGAATGTCTATGGCGGTTAAACAAACCAAACCCACACGCAGAGATGCGCAGGTTGACGGCATTAAACTGCCGCCACACTCATTAGAAGCTGAACAATCTGTTCTCGGCGGCTTAATGCTGGATAACGAACGCTGGGATAACGTGGCTGAAAAAGTAGTGGCCCGTGATTTTTACAGCCGTCCGCACCGTCTGATTTTTGAAGAGATGCACCGCTTATTAGAGCGCAGTAAGCCCATTGACCTGATTACGCTCTCTGAATCCCTTGAAGTAAAAGGGATTTTAGATGATGTCGGTGGCTTTGCCTATTTAGCTGAATTATCGAAAAATACCCCCAGTGCGGCCAATATCTCTGCCTATGCCGAGATAGTGCGTGAGCGTGCGGTGGTGCGCGACATGATTTCGGTGGCACATGAAATTGCCGATGCCGGTTACGATCCGCAGGGCCGCAACAGTGAAGATTTGCTCGATCTGGCTGAGTCTAAAGTCTTCCAGATTGCTGAAAATCGGGTCAGCAAAGATGAAGGCCCGAAAAGTATCGAGAGCATTTTGGAAGATACTGTTTCGCGTATTGAGCAGTTGTACCAGCGGCCGCACGACGGCGTTACCGGTGTCTCGACCGGTTTTGGTGATTTGGATAAAAAAACGGCTGGCTTGCAATCTTCTGATCTGATTATCGTGGCCGCACGACCTTCAATGGGTAAAACCACGTTCGCGATGAACCTGTGTGAAAATGCGGCGATGATGCAGGATAAACCGGTACTGATTTTCAGCCTTGAGATGCCAGCTGAACAGATCATGATGCGTATTCTGGCTTCACTTTCCCGCGTTGATCAAACTCGCATTCGTACCGGTCAGCTCGACGACGAGGATTGGGCGCGGATCTCAAGTACCATGGGCTTGTTGCTGGAAAAACGCAACATGTACATTGATGACTCATCTGCACTAACCCCAACTGAATTGCGTGCTCGTGCACGGCGGATTTTCCGTGAGCATGGTGGTTTGAGCATGATCATGGTCGATTATCTGCAACTGATGCGCGTTCCGGCGCTTTCTGACAACCGGACACTGGAAATTGCTGAAATTTCCCGTTCACTCAAAGCGCTGGCTAAAGAGCTGCAAGTACCGGTGGTCGCGCTGTCACAGTTGAACCGAAGTCTGGAGCAACGTGCCGATAAGCGGCCGGTGAACTCCGATCTGCGTGAATCAGGCTCTATCGAGCAAGATGCTGACTTGATTATGTTTATTTATCGTGATGAGGTCTATCACGAGAATAGTGATCAAAAAGGCGTGGCCGAGATCATTATCGGTAAACAGCGTAACGGCCCGATAGGCTCGGTACGCTTAGCGTTCCAAGGACAGTGGTCTCGGTTTGATAACTATGCTGGCCCTGCGTATAACGATGAGTATTAAGGACAAATACGTGAAAGCAGCAACTGCCGTGATTGATCGCCTCGCATTGCGACATAATCTGCAACGGGTGAAAGATTTTGCCCCTGATAGTCGGATTATTGTTGTCGTTAAAGCTAATGGCTACGGTCATGGTTTGATGGATGTTGCGCATACACTCAAAGAGCAAGCCGATTGCTTTGGGGTCGCTCGGATCGAAGAGGCACTGGCCTTACGCTCTGGTGGTATTGTAAAACCGATTCTTATGCTGGAAGGGTTTTTCTCTGCCGAAGATCTGCCAGTATTGGTTGCTAATAATATTGATACAGTCGTACACAGTGTTGAGCAATTAGAAGCATTAGAGCATGCAGTGTTAGAACGCCCTATTACCGTTTGGATGAAGCTTGATACCGGTATGCACCGTTTGGGTGTACGTCCAGAGCATGCTGAGGCGTTTTATCAGCGTTTGCAACACTGCACGAATGTCGTGCAGCCAGTACGCTTTATTAGCCATTTTAGCCGTGCTGATGAGCCTGAAGTGAGCACTACCGCTGATCAACTGGCCTGTTTTGATGCCATTGTTGCTAATAAACAAGGGGCACAATCCATTGCGGCTTCAGGGGGAATTTTGTTATGGCCACAATCACACCGTGACTGGGTACGCCCAGGGATTATTTTGTACGGTATTTCTCCGTTGAGTGATTCATTTGCCGATTGTTATGGCTTGCGCCCTGCGATGACGCTCAAATCAAGCCTGATTGCGGTACGCGAACATAAAGCCGGAGAAGCGGTAGGTTATGGTGGTTGCTGGGTGAGTGAACGTGATACCTATTTAGGTGTGGTGGCAATTGGTTATGGTGATGGTTATCCGCGTGATGCTGCAACTGGTACACCCGTACGGGTAAATGGCCGTATTGTGCCGTTAGTGGGGCGAGTCTCGATGGATATGGTCACGGTAGATTTAGGGCCAGCAACGCAAGATAAAGTGGGCGATGAAGTGATCTTATGGGGTGAGGGCTTACCGTGCGAACATGTTGCCCAATACACGGGTACTATCGCCTATGAACTGGTGACTAAACTGACTCCTAGGGTGCAAATGCAGTATATTGGTGATTAATCGGTTGTTACGTTAACCGTTTTTGCATCAATAAGGTTGCGTACGGCTTTTGACCTATTTTTGTATCAATAACCTACCGATACAATATTCACTTCTGCAAACTTAACAGGCAATCAGCACCCTCATTTGGGGTGATGGTTGCCTGTTTGCAGGATATTTAACTGCACTTACTGTTATTTTGCAGTTATTTGGCCCACAGCGCCTTACCATATAAACGCGCATTCCAATCTTCTACCATCCCTGTTTGTAAACGTGCTTGAACTTTACCTTTCCAACTCACAGCAAGTTGTTCACAATCATTCATGGCCACAAGCCCAACATGGTTGAGTGGCTCAGTGTAAAAAATATGGTTCATATGGTAGACCGAAAGCGGAGAGCTACCTTGTGTGAGCAATTTGAGAGTATCTTTAGGTTGCACAATACCCGGCTGCAATACGCGCAATAACCAACCTGTACGGCCACTGCTTTGCATTGCCATAGCAAGATTTTCAACCTCAAAGCGTAAATTGAGTTTATAACAAGGTGAACGAGGTTGGCTAATTTGTACAACGGCCTCCCCTAATTGAAACACATCCCCTACATGGCAATTTTCTTCGGTTAGCCCAAATCCAGAGAGATTTTCACCCAATGCCCCGCGGATAAAATTGGGGTTTCCAGCATATACATCAGCCCAATGCTCATAGTGTTCGGCAGGATAGTAATGCAACGCACGATCAACGCCACCATGATGGCGAGTATCCGCTTGCTGATCGCCTTCAAAACCGAGCTCACTTAAAAAAAGTGCACTGGTACTCTCATTTTTGTAGATGGCACTGTGAATGCCATGCAATTGTGTACTACATACTCCGTGGAAAATGCGCATATCGCTGCTATTCATGGTTTTCTCGACTACTTGATTTAAAAAGAAGAGCGCATTAAAACTGTGATCTTAATCTCTCTATAGCGGCATAGTCGTTATTGATTATGCTCAGAGGAGTAAACTTCCGTAAAACAACATTTCTTAACACCCATTGGGTACTTGAAAGCTCTAATCTGTTCTTTGATTTACGTGATTCAATTAAATACTGCGTTTTAAACACAGATCAATGTATAGGAACACAGAAGAATGAAAAATATTAATCCGACTCAAACGGCAGCATGGCAACACCTTGAGCAGCATTATCAAACAATGCGTCATACTCATTTGCGTGATCTTTTTGCCGATCAAGCCGATCGTTTTACCGCGTATTCTGCCGAATTTGAAGATCAAATTTTGTTAGATTATTCGAAAAACTTGATTAATCAATCCACTATGGCGCATCTGTTTGCGTTAGCAGAGCAAACTGATTTGCCCGCATCGATTAAATCAATGTTTGGTGGTGAGAAAATTAACCGCACCGAAGATCGCGCAGTACTCCATATTGCACTGCGTAACCGCAGTAACACCCCGATTATGGTCGATGGCTATGATGTAATGCCTCAAATTAATGCGGTACTTGCCAAAATGCAGGTATTTTGCAATCGCGTGATTGGCGGTGAGTGGAAAGGCTATACCGGTAAAGCCATTACTGATGTGGTGAATATTGGGATCGGCGGCTCAGATCTTGGCCCTTATATGGTCACTGAAGCACTGAAAGCGTATAAAAACCACCTGAATATGCACTTTGTCTCTAACGTTGATGGCACACACATTGCCGAAACGCTGAAAACTCTCAACCCTGAAACCACACTCTTTTTGGTGGCCTCAAAAACCTTTACCACGCAGGAAACCATGACCAATGCACTCTCTGCACGTGCATGGTTCTTGGCGGCAGCAGAAGATCAAGCGCATGTCGCCAAACACTTTGCTGCGTTATCAACCAATGCCAGCGCAGTGGCAGCATTTGGTATTGATACAGCCAATATGTTTGAGTTTTGGGATTGGGTTGGTGGGCGCTATTCACTCTGGTCAGCCATTGGTTTGTCAATTGCACTGTCAATTGGCTTTGATAATTTCGAGCAACTGCTGTCTGGTGCTCACGCGATGGACCGCCATTTTGCTGAAACCGAACTGTCGCACAACCTACCGGTTTTGCTGGCGCTGATTGGCCTGTGGTACAACAATTTCTTTGGTGCTGAAACTGAAGCCATTTTACCGTATGACCAATACATGCACCGTTTTGCCGCCTATTTCCAGCAGGGAAATATGGAATCAAACGGTAAATCGGTCGATCGCAACGGTAAACCGGTAAATTACCAGACTGGCCCGATTATCTGGGGTGAGCCAGGCACCAACGGTCAGCACGCGTTTTATCAGCTAATCCATCAGGGCACAAAACTGATCCCGTGCGATTTTATTGCCCCGGCGAACAGCCATAATCCACTGGGTGATCATCATATTAAATTGATGTCAAACTTCTTTGCTCAAACCGAAGCCTTAGCATTTGGTAAAACTGCCGCTGAAGTGGAAGAGGAGTTTGTTTTGGCCGGTAAAACTGCCGCAGAGGTTGAGCATATCGTTCCGTTCAAAGCGTTTGAGGGCAATCGCCCCACTAACTCTATCTTGCTGCGTGAAATCACCCCGTATAGCTTAGGGGCACTGATTGCTTTATATGAGCACAAAATTTTTGCACAGGGCGCAATACTGAATATTTTTAGTTTTGACCAATGGGGCGTTGAACTGGGTAAACAACTGGCTAACCGCATTTTGCCTGAGCTGCACGATAGTCTCGCAGTGCAAAGCCATGACAGTTCAACGAATGGCTTAATCAACAGCTTTAAACAGTGGCGTAAATAAGAACTGTTTACCGTCAGCAGATTAAAGCCGCTCGACACAGACCTCGGGGCGTAGATAATGCCCCGATTTTTGAAACACGACTATTCAGAGGATGCCGAGCACAACGCACAAGTGCCATGCAATTCAACAATACGGTGTTTAATTGTAAAACCAAGATCTGTTGCTGTAGCGGTCAACGTGTGATCTATGGCCTCACTGCGGCACTCATTAATACAACCACACTGATCACAAATAAAAAGTTGGGTATGGTGCTCGTGCTCTTCAAAACCGCTGCACAAAACAAAACTATTGACCGACTCCACCTTATGTACAAAACCCTGCTCTAACAGAAAATCGAGTGCCCGATATACGGTTGGGGGTTTTGCTTGAGGTTCACTTTGCCGTAATTTATCAAGCAAATCATAGGCGCTAATTGCACCTGTGTGTTCTGCAAGTAAACATAACACCTGTTGACGTTGCGTTGTCAGGCGGACACCGCGTTGCTCGCATAACATTTGTGCTTTTTGAAGTAACCGCTTGAGTGCTTGTGGGTTCATGCCAACATTCTATGAGATAAAAGCTTTTTAGAGAGCAAGTTTAGCATGGGCGCTCAAAAAATAGCGAAAAGTGGTGCGGGTTTGTTAGAATGCGCGCCCGATGAGGAGATCTGCATGACCCAATACCCAAGCCAACGTTTTTCTGTAGCCCCGATGCTCGACTGGACCGACCGCCACTGTCGCCATTTCCACCGCCAACTGACACAGCAAACCCTGCTGTACACTGAAATGGTCACGACTGGTGCGATCATTCACGGAAAAGGCGATTATCTGGCCTATAACGAGGAAGAGCATCCGCTGGCACTCCAACTGGGCGGCAGTAACCCGGCTGATTTGGCACAGTGCGCAAAACTGGCCGAACAGCGCGGTTATGATGAGATCAACCTCAATGTAGGTTGCCCGTCAGATCGCGTACAAAACGGTATGTTTGGTGCGTGCCTGATGGGGAATGCTGCACTGGTTGCCGACAGCATCAAAGCGATGCGCGATGTCGTTTCCATTCCCGTCACCGTGAAAACCCGTATTGGGATTGATGATCAAGATAGCTACCCGTTTTTGGTCGATTTCATTCAGACCGTGGCTGAAAAAGGCGAGTGTGACACCTTTATTGTGCATGCCCGTAAAGCTTGGTTGTCGGGCCTAAGCCCGAAAGAGAACCGGGAGATCCCACCGCTTGATTATGAGCGAGTCTATCAACTCAAGCGCGATTTTCCGCACCTGACTATTGCCATTAATGGCGGAATTAAAACGCTCGATGAGGCAAAAATCCACCTTGCACATCTTGATGGCGTAATGGTCGGGCGTGAAGCCTACCAAAACCCAACCCTGCTGACACAAGTCGATCAACAACTGTTTGATCCAAGTGCACCGGTGGTTGATGGTATTACGGCTGTTGAGGCTATGTACCCGTATATCGAGCGCGAACTCAGTCAGGGAACATACCTTGGCCACATTACCCGACACATGCTGGGTATTTTTCAGGGTATTCCGGGTGCACGCCAATGGCGGAGACATCTGAGTGAAAATGCCCATAAAGCCGGTGCGGGCATTGATGTCTTACAAGCTGCACTGAAGATGGTCCAACGCGGGTAAGGTAGTTTACGTAACTAGGCTCAGGTAGCGGGGTTGATGCCATTGAGTCTAGATAATGGTAACTCAGTAAAAAGCAGCATGAACCTATACGGTGATTGGCTTATGATAACGCTTACGTAATGTAACCGCGATTTTTGCGGACAATGCCAGCGATGATGCTGACCAAACTTGCAGGCAATTTGCCTGTTACGAAAGGAAATGCAGTGATGTTGGAACTGTTTTTTGTTTTAGGCTTTTTTGCCGTGCTATTGATGACCGGTTTGTCACTCCTTGGCGCAATTGCCGCACTGGTTGCTGGTTTTGTGGTTATGCTGCTGGCCGGTATGCTGGCTGTTGCTTTTAACGTACTACCGTGGCTCATTGTTGCCGTTATTGTCGTCTGGTTTATTCGTACAAAAACCCAATATGGTCGGCGTTATCTTCGTTAATAATAGCCTCTTTTAACCGATTAACGTACCGGTTATCGGTTGTAATAGGTGCACTTTTATGTGAAGTTTATTCAATTTATGTTATGTGTTTATCCCGTTTATTTACTAGAAGATTAAGTGGTTTATCGGTATTGTTACCACATAATTCACAAATGCAGCTGTTATTGATAAGGATATCATCATGCAAAAAGGGCGTTTCTCCCTGTTATGGCTAAGTCATTTATGGTTAAGCTGCATGTTATTTAGCGGAGCTGTATTTGCAAATGTGTCAATTGCACAGCCTTACGCACGGGCAACGGTTGCCAATGCAAATGTTTCTGCGGTTTTTTTGACCCTGTTTAATCCAGAAAGTGATACGCGAAAACTGGTTGCAATCAGCACCCCGTTTGCACAGAAAGCAGAAATGCACCAAAGCACGACGAATGCACAAGGGGTGATGAGTATGCAGGCTGTTGAGCAGATAACCCTTCCTGCTAAAGGTACGGTGATCTTACAACCCGGTGGCCTGCATATTATGCTACTGAATTTACATCAGGCACTGCCTGAGGGCACAACAGTGCCGTTGATATTAACATTTGATAATGGCCAGCAGGCTCAGGTTGAAGCCGTTGTAAAAGCGGTAAAACCTTCGATAAAACAGCATCAACATTAATTTTTTAGATGTACTCCCACTTAGGCTATATGCATATCCACACAGCATTTGCTGTGTTTTTTCTTTCAAAGTGGGATCGGTGATTGCGTTACTTGGTAATAGTGTAAAGGATATTAATAATGAAAAAGAGTTTAGCTCTGTTAACATTGTTTGCTGCTTCTCCGGCGATGGCCGATGCGTTATCCATTAAAGGAAGTACAGAGTTTCTAGCAGGTACAACCCTAGATGCGGGGGGCGGCTATCGTGATAGCAGTGCCAGCGGTTATCGTATAGGTTTGCAACTTGAACACCCAATTCCACTGCTCCCCAATGCCATGATCCGTTATCAAAACCTGGATGGTAGCTCTAACGGTCAGGTTATCGAGCAAGAAAAGTGGGATATGATCGGTTATTACCAGTTATTGGATAATGGCCTAATTAACATTGATATCGGGGCCGGCTGGCGGCAGCAGACCAATACAGTCAGTAACCACCACGTTGAAAAAGGCATGTTTTTAGCTTATTCAGCTGGTGAGTTAACGATTCCAAGCACACCACTGTCAGTGACCGCGGAACTGAATATGCCATTCTATGACAGCACATGGGGTTATGATGGCCAATTAGGGTTAGCATGGAATGCTGGCGCACTGAGCCTCAAAGCCGGTTATCAGTGGACGAAAATGGACTTCGATGAACACAGCAATGCAAGCAATATGGATACCAATGGCTGGTATGGCGGTTTGTCATTCGGCTTCTAAATATGTGAGTGAAACTCATCACACACGTTAACGGGCACTGCGGTGTCCGTTCTTATTTCTTTCGGTTATTAAACATTGCTATCCATTCTTTAGCTTGATTTGGAACTGTAGGTAATCTAGCCACATCTCTAGCATAAGGAATGTCGTGATGATGAGTGCCAAGGATTTACTGGCAGCCTCCGTGCCAATCAGTGCCGCGCAGCTAAGCGGTTTACAGCAAACTCTAGGTGACCCCTCCGTACAACAACTGGCATGGTTATCCGGCTATTTTTGGGCACTGAGCCATCAGGCCAGTACAGCAACACTGGCCACCCCTCTTGGCAGCCAGGCACCCGCTATCAGCACGGCCACGCAGACTCCGACATCCGTCATCACCCTGATTTCAGCCTCACAAACCGGCAATGCCAAACGGGTTGCAGAAGGCCTGCGTGATGCGCTGCAAACCGAAGGCTGGCAGGTGAACTACCTGAAAGCGGCTGATGTAAAATTAAAAAGTCTGGCTCAAGTTCAAATCCTGATTGTCATTGCCGCCACCTATGGTGAAGGTGAGCCGCCGGAAGAGGCCGTTGAGCTGCATAAATTCCTGTACGGCAAAAAAGCCCCTGATCTCTCTGCCGCTCAGTTTGCCGTATTTGGCTTAGGAGACTCCTCCTACGAAAAGTTTTGCCAAACCGGTAAAGATTTTGACTCTCGTCTTGCCGAGTTGGGCGCCCGGCGTTTACTGGCACGGGTTGATGCCGATGTGGATTATCAAATTGCCGTTGGCCCATGGTCTGCCGCGTTAGTGGCTGAACTAGCCCCGCAGTTAGCGGTAGCATCTTCAATCATCTCCACCTCTGTGGCTGAAACCGCGCATGTACCCGTATCCCCTAACAAACAGCAGCACTACAGCAAATATGCACCCTGCACTGTGCAACTTGCTGCCCAGCAAAAAATTACCGGCCGTTTCTCTGAAAAAGACGTTCGTCACATTGAAATTGATCTGGCTGAGAGTGGCTTAACTTATCAGGCCGGTGATGCGCTCGGTGTCTGGTTTAGCAATGATCCTCTGCTGGTGGATGAGTTGCTCGGTTATGTCAGTTTACAGGGCAGTGAAACGGTCAGTGTTGATACCCATTTAGATTTATCACTGCGTGAAGCACTGATTCATCACTATGAGATCACCCAAAACGCCCCTTCAGTGGTTGACGCTTATGCCGGTTTTAGCGGTGCAGAGCACCTACAGATCTTAACGGGGGATAAAGCCGCACTGCGTCACTATGCCCAACAGCACTCACTGATTGCCATGCTACAACAGGCCCCAAGCCCGCTAAGTGCTGAACAACTGCTTGGTATGTTGCGCCGTTTAACCCCACGCCTGTACTCCATTGCCTCAGCACAAGAAGAGGTGGGAGATGAAGTGCACCTGACCGTTGGCGTGGTGCGTTATGAAGAGCATGCACAAATTCGTAGCGGCGGAGCATCTGGTTTTCTAGCCGATCGGTTGCAAACCGGTGATGCGCTGCGGGTGTTTGTCGAGCCCAATGATAACTTCCGCCTGCCCAATGATCCTCAAACACCGGTCGTGATGATTGGTCCGGGAACCGGCATTGCCCCGTTCCGTGCTTTTATGCAACAACGTGAGGCCTCTGGTGCGGAAGGGAAAAACTGGTTATTTTTTGGCAACCCACACTTTACCGATGACTTTTTGTATCAGGTGGAGTGGCAAAAATGGGTGAAATCAGGATTAGTGACGCAGATATCGCTGGCATGGTCGCGCGATCAGGCGCACAAAGTGTATGTGCAGGATAAAATTCGTGAGCAGGGCGGACAGCTCTGGCAGTGGTTACAGCAGGGCGCACACCTGTATGTCTGTGGTGATGCCAATCACATGGCACACGATGTACAACGTGCCCTACTTGAGGTTATTGCCCAGCATGGCCACTACTCTGCTGAACAGGCTGAAGAGTACCTTAGCGAGCTGCGCCAAACGAAACGCTATCAAAGGGATGTGTATTGATGAGCCAGAAATTATCGGATAATGAGCGTATCAAAAGTCAGAGCAACTTTTTACGCGGCAACATTGCAGAAGAGATTAACGACGGCCTAACGGGGGGCTTTTCTGCCGACAGTATTCAACTGATTAAATTTCACGGCCTGTATCAGCAAGATGATCGTGATATTCGTGCCGAGCGTGCCGAGCAAAAATTAGAGCCGCGCCACCACTTTTTGTTTCGCGCCCGTATCGCCGGAGGTGTGGTCTCACCTACGCAGTGGTTGGCCATTGATCAGTATGCCAGTGATCTGACACTGTATGGCAGTATCCGCCTGACCACACGGCAGACATTTCAGTATCACGGCATTCTCAAACCTAACCTGAAATCGGTCTTTCAGGGGCTCGATAAAGTCGGGATTGACTCTATTTTTACTGCCGGTGATGTTAACCGCAATGTAATGTGTACCTCTAACCCCGCAGAGTCGGTGTTGCATGCACAGGCGTATGAGTATGCCAAAACGCTCTCAGATCACTTTATGCCCAACGCCAAAGGCTATGCTGAGATCTGGCTGGATGAAGAAAAAGTAGCCGGCGGTGAGCAAGAGCCGATTTATGGCGCAACCTATCTGCCACGCAAGTTCAAAATGACTGTTGTGATCCCGCCACAAAATGATGTTGATTTGCATGCTAATGACCTGAACTTTGTTGCGATAGCAGAGCAAGGCCAGTTAGTGGGCTTTAACGTACTGATTGGCGGTGGTTTGGGCATGACGCATGGCGATCAGGCCACCTTCCCGCGTACGGCCACGGAATTTGGTTATATCGCAAAAGAAGATGCCATAAAAATTGCTGAAGCAGTGGTGACGACACAGCGCGATTTTGGTGACAGGAGTAACCGGCGTACCTCAAAAACCAAATATACTTTAGAGCGTATCGGGGTCGATACCTTCAAAGCCGAAGTCGAGCGCCGTTCGGATGTTACGTTTGCCCCGATCCGCCCGTATGCCTTTACCGGCCGAGGTGACAGATTTGGCTGGGTAGAAGGTATTGACGGTAAATGGCATCTCACCTTATTTATTGAGAACGGGCGCATCATTGATACGGCCGAGCAGACACTGAAAACGGGCTTACGGGAAATCGCCCAACAGCACAGCGGTGATTTTCGCTTAACCGCCAACCAAAACTTGATCATTGCCGGTGTCCCGCTAGAGCAAAAAGCCCAGATTGAAAAGCTGGCGCGTCAGCACGGTTTGCTGACCGAGGGTGTCAGCGCCCTGCGGCAAAACGCCATGGCGTGTGTTTCACTGCCAACCTGCCCGCTGGCCATGGCCGAAGCGGAGCGTTATCTGCCCGGTTTGGTGACGGATGTTGAACAGTTATTACAAAAGCATCAGTTGGCACATGAGCATCTGATTTTACGTGTAACAGGTTGTCCGAATGGGTGTGGCCGTGCCATGTTGGCAGAGGTTGGGCTGGTGGGCAAAGCACTGGGCCGTTATAACCTGCATCTGGGCGGTAGCCTGACGGGTGAGCGTATTCCGCGGCTATATCGTGAAAACATCAGCGAAGCGGAGATCCTCAATGAGCTGGATCAGCTAATTGGCCGCTGGTCAGCTGAACGCCTTGATAATGAACCGTTTGGTGATTTTACCCTGCGTAGTGGCATTGTTCGTGCGGTGACTGATCCGGCACGTGATTTTTACCACTGAGTCTGACTACCGGATATCGCCTGTTGGCGGTATCCTTTGAGGTTATTATGGTCTCTCTATCATCGGATTCCTTGTCGTTGCCACGGGCAGCCACAGCGCTGCACGTACCTGCGCTGGCAGAGCTATTGCTGTTGGATAAAGCAGCACAGCAACAGCAATTAGCCCCGATTAACCAGTTGTTGCTAACCCTGACGGCTGAACAGCGGGTCGCGTGGGCATTAACTCAGCTTCCGGCGCAGCATGTGCTCTCATCAAGCTTTGGTATTCAGGCCGCCGTCTGCCTGCATTTACTCAGTGTTCAGCAACCGCAGATCCCCGTTATCCTGACAGATACCGGTTATCTATTTGCAGAAACTTACCGTTTTATTGATGAGCTGACCGAGCGTTTACAGCTTAACCTACACATTTTTCGTGCCGAGCACTCACCGGCGTGGCAAGAGGCGCGTTATGGCAGGTTGTGGGAGCAAGGAGTAGAGGGGATCACCCAATATAATCAGCTCAATAAAGTTGAACCGATGCAGCGGGCATTACAAAGTTTAGGCGCGCAAACGTGGTTTTCTGGTTTACGTCATAGCCAGTCAGACAGTCGAGCGGCTCTGCCGATATTGGCGATACAACGTGGGGCATTTAAGTTTTTACCAATTGTTGATTGGAGTGATCGCCAGATTTACCAGTACCTTACCGAGCATCAACTGCCTTATCACCCACTGCGTGAACAGGGGTATTTATCGGTGGGCGATACCCACACTACCCAGAAATGGGAGCCAGGCATGAGTGAAGAGCAGACTCGCTTTTTTGGTTTGAAGCGCGAATGTGGGTTGCATGAAGAGCCTGAGAATCAGGGATCGGGAATTTAATGAATGCAGAGAGGGTTAATTGCGGATTAAACGTTGTTTTAAGCCCTATTGAATAGCCACATTCACAGGGAGAAGAGCGCACCGTGAGTGTGCTTTTTCCTCGTGGCTATTTTTTATATTTTTTTATTTACTGTGGATTTTTTCTATTCATACACTAGGTTTCTCTTTCTCTTTCTCTTTCTCTTTCTCTTTCTCTTTCCCTTTCCCTTTTATTCTGGTGCTCTGCTCTATTTTTCTTTCTTATTTTTATTCTCTATTTTTATTTTGTGTGTGGCTGGTTTACGTTTAATGAGTTTGTTTTTTATAGGGATGTTTATGTCTTGCACGGTTTAGTAGTAGAGATATGTTTGTCAGTCTACAAAAATAGATTGCAGCCGATATAGCAAACAGGCAGAGCAGTGATGTTAGTCGCTATCTTGCCAGATATTGCGCTAAAAAGAGCAGTGAGCATATATAGCCAATGGCGATAAAAAAATCCCATATATGCTTTTTGATGATTGTATGCATATTTTAATCTCCGCAATGTAGCTGCAAGGTTAACAATATGTTTAATTTATCAGTTTTGCAATCCTCTCCACGATTGCTTTTTTAAGGAGTGCAGGGAATGCCGCAGGCAGATCGAAAAACAGACAGTGATGATACTGATGGCGGAAATATACCGTTTGATGCGAAAACAACAGAAGAGATGCACAGTACCAACCCGCGCCTGATTAGTGCGCGTAAACGTGCCATTGATATTGCCACTGCGCGACATATTGACGGGAAAATCTACCCGCAACAGACGCTAACACTGACTCAGCGATTACAGCAGCGCTTGCAGCAAGAGCAGCGTGATCGGCAAGCCAACTTAGAGAGCATCATGCGAATTGGTGCAAGCTTGTGTCAAGATACGCTGGCGGTGGAGGCTGATCCTGATTGGATCAGCAGTTTTTTACAGTTGGCACAAGAGACGCGTGGCAGTGCCATGCAGCGTTTATGGGGCCGAATTTTGGCACAGGAAATTGTGCAGCCGGGCAGCTTTTCAATTAAGGCGCTGCGTACCCTGCGTGATATGACGCAGCGTGAAGCGCGGCTGTTTCAGCGTGCGTGTGCGGTGTCATGCAGTTTTAGCAGTGACAGTGCCTCTAAGCGAATCATCACCGGTTTACGGCCGGCGAAAAGTGGGCTGAAGGCACTCTTTCGGGCGGCGTTGCCTGAGCAGCTCAATCTGGGGACATTCAAACTGCCTTACAGTGCGTTACTGTTACTGCAAGAGCTGGGTTTGTTGTTGGGTGGCGAGCTGGAGTCGGGAAGTTTAATCGCCGGAAAACCGTTTCACCTGCATTTTTCCGGTAGCGATCTTAGCTTGACTGCTGCAGAGGCCGGACACCGTTTAACCTACTACCGATTTAGTCCGGTGGGTGAGGAGTTGTCGCAACTGCTTACCGGTAATGTGTTGCCCGAATATGTGCAGTTGCTCAGTACGTTGTTTGGTGCGCATGTTGCGGTATCTGTACGTCAGACCACGGTTACTGCATCTGCTGGCGTATTGTAGGGGCAATGCGATAAAAAAACTCCGCAACAGGGTGCGGAGTTTGTATGGCTATATTTGATTGAGGCTATATTTGCGCCTTTGTATGTGCATGGCCGCTTGTGTTGCTGATGTGTCTTGCAACGTTTGCGTTGTTAGCAGCAGCCCCGTTGCCAAGGTACGCGAACCATAAAGGCAGGGTTGGCCAGATCTTCGCGCTGGTTATAACGCAGCGGTTGGTTATCGAGCGTTTCAATAACTGCGCCAGCCGCTTGTGCGATACAGTGTCCGGCTGCGGTATCCCACGCCATTGTACGGCCAAAGCGCGGGTAGAGCTGGGCGCTGCCCTCGGCCACTAAACAGAATTTGAGTGATGAGCCTACCGCCATCAAGGTGTGCGGCCCAAGTTCATTGAGATAGCGATTAAGCTGCGGGTCTTGATGCGAACGGCTGGCAATGACGACCGGAGGCATTGCTTGCTGCACTTGCAGGCTATCACGCTGACCATTATGAATGCGCCATGCCTTACCGCCTTCAGCTAAATAGAGCTTATCTTGAGCTGGGGCATATACCACTGCCATGATAGGAACACCGTGCTCAATCAGCGCAATGTTGACGGTAAACTCACCGTTACGCTTGATAAACTCTTTGGTACCATCAAGCGGGTCAACCAGCCAGAATCGTGTCCAGTGGCGGCGGGTTTCCCACGGTAATACGGTAGCCTCTTCCGAGAGCACGGGGATCCCTGCGGTGAGTGATGTCAGCCCGTTCACAATAATGTGATGTGCAGCCAGATCGGCTTCGGTCAACGGCGACGCATCGGCTTTATGCACGATAGTCACTTCACGTTGATAGGCCGACATAATGGCGGCTCCCGCTTCGCGTGCGATCTTCTCTAACGCCTGCAACATAGGTGTACCTCTCTTACCTAATGATGCCACGTGTTTTCAGCGCCTCCAGTAATGTATCGACCAGTTCACTGACAGAGTGCTGATCGCTGTGAAGATGCACTTCCGGATGTTGTGGGGCTTCGTACACGGCATCGATGCCCGTAAAGTCTTGAATTTCACCCGCGCGCGCCTTTTTGTACAGCCCTTTTACGTCGCGGCGTTCACATTCCGTGAGCGGCGTATCGACATACACCTCAATAAATTGATCTGGCTCGACTAATTCCCGCACTAAACGGCGCTCATCGCGGTGCGGTGAGATAAATGCGGTGAGCACCACCAGCCCCGCATCCACCATCAGTTTACTGACTTCACCCACCCGCCGAATGTTTTCGCGACGGTCTGCCGCACTAAAACTGAGGTCGCGGCATAAGCCATGGCGGACGTTATCCCCATCGAGCAGGTAGGTGTGGATCCCGCGTTGGAACAGGGCGTGTTCGAGCGCACCGGCCAGTGTTGATTTTCCTGCACCGGATAATCCGGTAAACCAGAGCACCGCGGCGCGGTGCTGATGAAGTTGCTCGCGGGCAGCCTGTTTAACTGGGTGAGCATGCCAGACGATGTTATCGGGCTTATCAATGCCCGATTGACAGATGCTTGCTTGATTGATATCTGATCTATTCATAAGAAAGACTCGTATCATCAAAAATATCCGTGCTGATATCACGTGCGCCCCAGTGTGGATACTGTTTGCGGATCAGAGCATTGAGCTCACGTTCAAAGGCGCTGTAGGGTTGACTTGGTGCTGCACCTGCTTGTTGTGCAGCGTCGGTGGTATCGCGCGTGGATAAACGCTGGTGGATAAGTCCAGCGCCGACGGTGACATTGCTCAAGCGGTCAATAAAGATAAAACTGCCACATTCAGCACTTTGCCGATAGGTATCGAGCGCCAGAGGTTCGGTAAATTCAATCTCGACACGCCCGATGCCGTTGAGCGGCAGTGCGTCAGTTTCATGCTGCGCGTGGCTGTTTACATCGGTTTGGTGCAGTATCGCGCTGATACGGGCTTGTGTTTTCTTTCCGGCCAGCTTGATATCGTAGGTTTTTCCCACCTGTAAGGGCTGTTCTGTCATCCACACCACATCGGCCAGAATGCGCGAGGTGGTTTGCAACGGATCGTCTGCGGCAATCAGCAGGTCGCCACGGCTGATATCAATCTCATCGGCCAGAACCAGTGTAATCGCCTGCCCTGGTACGGCAACGGGCAGATCGCCATCAAAGGTCACTATACGGCTGACATGAGTTTCCAATCCTGAAGGCAGTACTTTGAGTTTTTGCCCGACCGCGACAGTGCCTGAGGCCAGTGTTCCGGCGTAACCGCGAAAATCACGATCTGGGCGGCTAACATATTGTACTGGGAAGCGTAACGCCTGCTCGGTACGCGATTGCACAACATCAATCTCTTCGAGCACCTGCAACAGTGCTGGCCCCTGATACCAGTTGAGGTTTTCAGTACGCTGTACCACGTTATCACCATCAAGGGCTGATAGCGGCAAAATCGTGATTTGTAACTCAGGGTTTAAACGGTCAGCAAATGCCAGATAATCTTGTTTGATTTGCGCAAAAATCTCAGCACTGTAACCGACCAGATCCATTTTATTGACTGCGACTACAAAGTGGCGGATACCGAGCAAGTTGGCGATAAAGCTGTGACGACGGGTTTGACTAAGCATGCCTTTGCGGGCATCAATCAGTAAAATTGCCACATCACAGGTAGATGCGCCGGTGGCCATATTACGGGTGTACTGCTCATGGCCGGGGGTATCGGCAATGATAAATTTACGTTTATCAGTTGAAAAATAGCGGTAAGCCACATCAATGGTGATGCCTTGCTCACGCTCGGCTTGCAGCCCGTCAACCAATAGGGCCAGATCGAGTTTCTCACCAGCAGTACCTATCCGGCGGCTGTCTGCGTGCAGTGAACTGAGCTGATCTTCATAAATCTGGCGGGTATCATGCAGTAATCGCCCAATTAAGGTGCTTTTACCGTCATCAACACTTCCACAGGTTAAGAAACGCAGCAATCCTTTATGTTGTTGCGCCAGCAGGTAGGCTTCCACGCCCTGTTCGGCAATTTGTTGTGCAATATAGTTATTCATGATGCCGCTCCTTAGAAGTATCCCTGACGCTTTTTCATCTCCATTGATCCGGCCTGATCTTTATCGATCAGCCGCCCTTGCCGTTCGCTGCTGCTTGATAACAACATCTCTTCAATGATGGCAGTCAGACTGTCAGCATCAGATTCAATTGCACCGGTCAGTGGCCAGCAACCGAGTGTACGAAAACGAACTTTACGCTGCTCAATGCGCTCGTTAGGCTGCAGTTCGATGCGGTCATCATCAACCATCAGCAGCATGCCATCGCGCTCTAATACAGGGCGCTCTTTGGCCAGATACAGTGGGACGATGTTGATCCCTTCGAGAAAGATGTATTGCCAGATATCCAGCTCGGTCCAGTTTGACAGAGGAAAGACGCGGATACTCTCACCTTTGTTGATCTGGCCGTTATAGTTGTGCCACAGCTCAGGACGCTGATTTTTCGGATCCCAGCGGTGTGCTTGATCCCGAAATGAGTAGATCCGCTCTTTAGCGCGCGATTTCTCTTCATCACGGCGTGCACCACCAAAGGCGGCATCAAATTTGTAGTGGTTGAGTGCTTGCTTAAGCCCTTCGGTTTTCATGATATCGGTATGTTTAGCACTGCCGTGTACAAACGGGTTGATGTTCATCGCCAGCCCGTCAGGATTGCGGTGAACCAGCAGCTCAAAGCCATACTCTTTGGCTGTACGATCACGAAACTCATACATTTCACGGAATTTCCAACCGGTATCAACATGCAGCAACGGGAAGGGAATTTTTCCCGGATAGAAGGCTTTACGGGCCAGATGCAGCATGACGGAGGAGTCTTTACCAATCGAGTACATCATCACCGGATTGGTAAATTCAGCGGCAACTTCCCGAAGAATATGGATACTTTCGGCTTCAAGTTGCTGTAAATGGGTCAGTTGTTTTACGTCCATGGGATATCCTTAAACCAAATTTACAACAGAAGGCCAAAGTGGGCTGTGTGGCCGTTCACCAAACCAGTGCAGAGAGTCGGCCAGTGCAGCAACTTCCCCGACAATAATCAGTGCCGGAGAGTCAGCGTGCTGGGCGAGTGTCGAAAGCTGTTGCAGTTCACCGCGTAGCACTTGCTGATCAGGGCGTGTTCCTTTGGCGATAATGGCCACCGGAGTAGAGGCTGCCCGCCCATGCGCGATCAGTTGCTGCTGGATCTCGGCCGCTTTAACCGTGCCCATATAAATCGCCAGTGTCTGGCGGCCACGGGCCAGTGTTGACCAGTCGAGCTGATCGCCATCAGGCCGGCAGTGTCCGGTGATGAACATAGCCGTTTGCGCATAATCTCGGTGTGTCAGCGGAATTCCGGCATAGGCGGTTGCGCCTGCAGCGGCAGTGATCCCTGGCACAACTTGAAACGGAATACCGGCGGGGATCAGGGCTTCTAACTCTTCCGCCCCACGTCCAAAAATAAACGGGTCTCCGCCTTTGAGCCGTACAACCCGTTTTCCGGCCTGTGCCAGTGCCAGCAAGGTGGCATTGATCTCATCTTGTGGAACAGAGTGAAAACCCGCTTTTTTACCGACACACAGACGCTCTGCATCCCGCCGAATCAGCTCTAAAATGGCATCTGAAACAAGATAGTCGTACAGCACAACATCAGCCTGTTGCAAAACCTGCAATGCCCGCAGTGTCAGCAAACCGGGATCACCGGGGCCGGCACCGACCAGAAAAACCTCGCCTGCGGTCACGGTAGCATTGTCATCATTTGCACTGTGTTGATGCACGGGCTGTTGGTGAGCAGATTGTTTAGGTATTTGTGGCTCGGCGGTAGTTTGATTAATTACCGTAGCCAAAGCCTGCTCAAGGGTGATCTCCGCCTGCGCTTGTTGCCCATTTTGTACCAAGCTAGAGAAGCGGCCACCAAACAGGGCCTCCCAAAAACGCCGACGGGCCGTTACCGAGGGCAGTGCAGCTTTGACTTTGCCACGCCATTTGTCAGCCAATGTTGCCATTGCACCAAGGTGTGTTGGCAGGGTTGCTTCGAGTTTTTCGCGAATGAGCCGAACCAGTACGGGGGCCGCTCCGCCGGAAGAGACCGCTACCACAATCGGTGAACGGTCAATAATGGCGGGTACAATAAATGAGCACAGGGCTTTGTTATCCACCACATTCACAAAAATACCGCGCGCCTCTGCAGCCGCGCTCACTTCAGCGTTAAGGCTGTTGTCATCTGTTGCGGCAATCACCAAAAACTGGCCATCGAGCTGGGCGGGGTTAAAGGTGGTACTCAGCCATTGTAGCTGTTGCTGTTCAATACACTGTTGTAGTGTGGCCGTTAAGCTGGCACTGACAATCTTAATATTAGCGTGTGCACTGAGTAGTAAGGCAATTTTGCGTTCAGCTACGCTGCCGCCACCGACAACCAAAACCGAACGCCCTTTAATCTGGGCAAACAGAGGTAAGTATTCCATAACAACCCTCAGCAGTAATTCCCTTTCTGGCAAGCACTATAGAGCGTTATTGAGAGACGCATAAATGCTGAATTAGCATTTCAAATTCCGTTTTGTTCTAATCCATCGGCTTTTTTAGCTGTCTCCTTTTAAAAAGTGATAAGAGCCCTAAATAACAAAGCGATGAAAGAGGAAGAGCCTGTCAATTAAACGGGATGATGTTCACAGAGTACTGAGTAAAAAGTTCGTCATACATACAGATTTGCTACTCTTATCGGGAATTTCGCACTCTTATTGTTTGTTTGAGGAATGGTTATGTCGTTATCCCGTACTCCATTGGCATTGGCGATTGCCGCAAGCTTGCTCTGCTCCGGAGTGGCAAGTGCCGCAACCGTTTCCCTGCGCGTGCTGGAAACCACCGATTTGCACAGTAACATGATGGATTATGACTATTACAAAGATCATGCTACCGAAAAGTTTGGTTTAACCCGTACGGCAACCCTGATTGATGCGGCACGCAAAGAAGCGAAAAATAGCGTGCTGGTGGATAACGGCGATCTGATTCAAGGCAGCCCGATGGGGGATTATCAGGCGGCAAAAGGGCTAAAAAAAGGCGAGGTACATCCTGTCTACAAGGCTATGAATTTGCTTGATTATCAGGTAGGAAATCTAGGTAATCATGAGTTTAATTATGGGTTGGACTACCTAAAAAATGCGCTAGAAGGTGCAGCATTCCCGTACATTAACGCCAATGTTTTTGATGCAAAAACCGGAAAACCGTTGTTGCAGCAGTATCTGATTAAAGAGACAGAGGTGGTGGATAATGCGGGCAATAAGCAGACGTTGAAAATCGGCTATATCGGTTTTGTGCCGCCACAGATTTTAATTTGGGATAAAGCTAATCTCGACGGTAAAGTCACGGTAAAAGACATTAAGCAGACTGCCGAAGAACTCGTGCCAAAAATGCGTGCTGAAGGCGCAGATTTGGTCATTGCTATACCACATTCAGGTGTATCGTCAGACCCGTATAAAGCGATGGCTGAAAACTCAGTTTATTACCTCTCTGAGGTAAAGGGCATTGATGCGATTATGTTTGGTCACTCGCACGGTATTTTCCCAAGTAAAGAGTTTGTAGCACTGCCTGGAGTGAACCTTGAAAAAGGCACGCTAAACGGTGTGGCAGCCGTGATGCCGGGGCAGTGGGGTGATCATCTGGGTGTGGTGGATTTTGTGCTCAACAATGATAGCGGTAAATGGCAGGTTGCCGATGCCTCTGCACATGCGCGCCCCATTTTTGATAAGGCTGCTAACAAGCCGCTGGTTGAGGCTGATCCCAAACTGACGGCGGCGTTGAAAGCAGATCATGCTGGTACACGCGAGTTTGTTAGCCAGCCAATTGGTAAAGCTTCAGACAATATGTACAGCTTTTTGGCGCTGATCCAAGATGATCCGACAGTACAGATTGTCAATAATGCACAAAAAGCGTATGCCGAGCACTTTATTCAGGGCGATCCGGATTTAGACGGTATTCCGGTGCTCTCTGCTGCCGCGCCATTTAAAGTGGGGGGCCGGAAAAATGACCCAACCAGTTATGTTGAGGTGGAAAAAGGTCAGTTGACCTTCCGCAATGCCGCTGATCTGTATTTGTACCCCAATACGCTGGTGGCGGTAAAACTCAATGGTGCACAGCTTAAAGATTGGCTGGAGTGCTCTGCCGGTCAGTTTAACCAGATTGATGTGAACAGCAGTGCGCCGCAATCACTGATTAACTGGGATGGTTTCCGTACCTATAATTTTGATGTTATTGACGGTGTGAAGTATCAGATTGATGTGACAAAACCGGCACGTTTTGACGGTGAATGTCAGCTCATTAACCCCACTTCTGAGCGTATTCAGGGGCTGAGCTTTAACGGTAAACCGGTTGATCCTAAAGCTGCCTTTATTGTTGTTACCAATAACTACCGTGCTTATGGTGAGAAATTTGCCGGTACGGGTAGCCAGTTTATTGCGTTTGCTTCACCGGATGAAAATCGTCAAGTCTTGGCCTCTTACATCACTCAACAGAGCAAGAAACAGGGTCAAGTTGTACCGACAGCGGATAACAACTGGCGATTAGCCCCGATTAACAGCAAAACACCACTCGATATTCGGATGGAAACCTCACCATCAGCGAAAGCAACACAGTTTATTAATGAGCATGCGCAATATCCGATGACGCAAGTGGGGAAAGATGACAATGGTTTTGCCGTATACCGTGTTGATCTTGCGCCCACAACAACAAAAACAAATCCGTAAAGAGATTAAAAACAACTGCATAGCTAAAAAACAAAACAATTCGTTTTATTTTTAGATGCAATAAAAGTGAAAATAAAAGGCCCTTTGAAGATCAAAGGGCCTTTTATTTTATTTGCGTGAGAGTTTACACGGTAGCCATTATTGTGATTGTACAAACCCTGTTGCTGTACGCACAAAAACAACCGGTTTTTCGCCTGGAAATGCATCGATATGCAGAGCATCTACTCTGCCTTGAGCATCGACTTTGACACGTACAGTCTGGCCAGCTTTCACATTACTCAATGGTTTATTTGCTGCTTGTGCACGCGTCATCGCCATAAGATCAGGTAAGGGTAAATTTGCTGAACGGAACACTTGCGCTAACGTCACACCTTTACCAACAGAGTAGCTTCGCCAACCGGCGGTGCTGTTTAATACTGTAGAAGGTGGCGGAGTTGTAACCGCTTCTCTCACCGTTTCTTTTTTCAGTGTCTCTTTCACGGGGGATTTTACTACAGAAGTTGCTCTTTCTGCTGATGGGCGTGTCGGCAGTGGTCTTTCGTTACTGGTGTGATGTACGGGTGGTGTGCTCACTCTTTTTGGCTGTTCAATAGCAGGCCGCTCAGTACTTGGTGAATGACGTACTACTGTATTATTGTCAGAAGCGCGTGTTGTTGGAACAACCGGCTGGGCTTCAACTTGTTGTTCTTGATCTTCAGGCATCTCTTGTGGAATACGGCGATCAGGTTCGCGGGCCGAAAGCACTTCTGGGGTAAGCGTTATCGGTTGACTGCTGTTGCTTTGGGCATCATCAGCGAGCACCCTATTTTCATCTACCGGTATTGTTGATGAAAGCGAAGAAGGTGAATCACCAGATGGCAGTATTACACCGAGCAATACAACCAAGATACTCACGGTTATCCAACGGCGATGAAAGGGCGAGACGGGACCGAACCATGTAAATCGGTCAGGAATATGCCATAACGCCACTAACGCAGCCCGTAATACGCCCGATAGCCCTAGTTCTGCCGATGGCAGTGAGACATTAAGCGTTGGTAATTGCCACTGAGGTAACTCAAGGCGACGAAACCAACGCTGTAAACGCCGTATACGACCATTCTGGGTTTTTTTAACCGGTTTTGTTTGACGTTTTTGGCCTGCTCTTCCCACAGGCCCATTATCTGTTCGCAGGTCCACTTGTGCTCCATGTATCTAGACGTGCCGCGATAAGTTTATTTTTTCCTTTTCGACGGCAAATGTCACGGTATTTAGATTGAAAACGCGGATTTCTCTTCCCAGTTTTTGCCGGAAAGAACAGAGACTGCTATGCTCGCGGTTTAGTAAGTGATGTATTGGTAAGGAAAATAGATGACAACTCCAGCTCTTGAAACGTTAGAAGCACAAGCAAGCTATGGTATTGGCTTGCAAATTGGTCAACAACTCGCTGATAGCGGTATGACCGACTTAGCACTTGATGCCTTATCTGCAGGCTTGCGTGATGCACTCGAAGGCCATGCACCTGCCATTCCGGTTGACGTTGTTCACCGTGCTCTGCGTGAAATGCACACCCGCGCGGAAACAGCGCGTCAGGCTCAATTCCAAGAAGTTGCTGCTGAAGGTGAAGCCTTCTTACAACAAAATGCTAGCCGTGAAGGTGTGAATAACACAGGCTCAGGTTTGCAATTTGAAGTCCTCGAACAAGGTACAGGCCCAATTCCTGCACGTACTGACCGTGTAAAGGTACACTATACGGGTAGCTTATTAAATGGCACTGTTTTTGACAGCTCAGTACAGCGTGGCCAACCAGCAGAGTTTCCAGTCAACGGTGTAATTGCCGGTTGGACAGAAGCTCTGACGATGATGCCAGTAGGTTCTAAATGGCGCTTATACATTCCACATGCATTAGCATATGGTGAGCGTGGCGCTGGCCAATCTATTCCGCCTTGCAGTATGTTGCAGTTTGATGTTGAATTGTTAGACATTCTGTAATCATCTGCGTCTGCATTCGCTCTGACATGATCACCATAAGCTCTGGTTGATAATCGCTTATGGTGATCTGATGAAGAGATAAATCCAAACCCGTTAGCATGCATTGAGTTATAAGTTTATTGGCTGAGTGTTGTCTTAATTAAAGTGATCGCTTTCTCTATTTCACGAGCAGTTAATGCACCCTCTTTAGCAAACAATACCGTGCCTTTTGAATTTAATATAATAATGGCTGAACTTTCTGGTTTTAATTGCCATGCATGTTGTACGACCCCGTTTTCGTCATAAATAAATTGTGACCACGGAAATTCACGCTTACTCTCTTTAAGGCGGCTACGTACAAAAGTACGAGTACCGATTATTGCATCATTCGCATTGATAATGGTGGTAGTTTGGTAGCGTTCTCGTGGAAATTTAGCCGCTTTAATTGCTTCAATAAAAGGTGCATTCATCTCTTTTGCCGATGAACGGCCAGCAATAGCGTGGATAACCCGAACTTTTCCACTTAATTGCCGTGTACTCCAAGGCATATACACCATATTGTCATCTGATTTTTCAGTTTTTTGCAATACGATCTCACCTTTATCAATTACCGTAGCTTGGGGTAACGGTTTATCTTGCTGGATAAGTGCTGCAAATCCCCAAGTCGGAAACAGTATGCTTAATACCACTATCAAGGTTATTTTTTTCATGTGTATTGATCCTTAATCAATAAGAGAAAACTGATCATTGTTCTCAATGGTTATGGTTGTCATCTCCCTGATGGCGATGGCAATTTTGTTGAAATAAGCTGTGTGGCGACTAACGCGTGATGTGGCGAAAATGTGGCCTGTTGTTATCATAATTGGCCTGATGGTATTTGTCAGGTAAAGGTTACAAAGACGTTGTTTTTTTCTGTGTGAGGGGTTGCTTAAAAAGAGACAGTTAGCGATTTGCGAATCGAGTCCTCACTGGAGTGATCATGGAATATCGTCTATGCGAAGATATATCCTATTGCAGGATAATGGGTTAATCGTCACAAAATATCGTTTTACTGACAAATTTCAGCAATATTTTCCGACTATCATCAACGACCTAACATGACATTATGACTATGATGACATGGTCATGATGACGATTTTTCTCACTTGTGTTAATATTATGTTGTACTTGGTTGACAAGGAATATTCAAACACCGAGAGAGCAGACAAGTGGACTTGAATGGAGGTCAAACCAATGATGCGTATTTTTCAACGTTACAACCCCCCTGTGATTGCGCGCTACGTAAAAGGGTTTTTTCGTGGCCGTGTCTATATTAAGGGCATCGGTGCTTTTGAATTTGATCAAGGTAAAATCTTGCTACCTAAAACAAAAGATAAACAGCATTACAGCGTGATGAGTGAGATTAATCGCCATATTAGCGAGCTTCATACTGAGATAGCCTAAACATTCACGTTGTTGAAATGAAATCAGGTGTTAATCTGATGTATGCAAGTTAAAGAGATTGCCAATATAAAAAGCCATCACACAGTGATGGCTTTTTTAGTGATGAGAAAAATAAAAAGAGCTAAACAGCGTACTCTATTTTCTTAATCTATTTTTATACCGCACGCATAACAACGTCAGTTACCGGTTACTGCTTGATGTATTCTGCTTTTTATTCCATCTCTTCAGGTGTTTTTTCACTATTATCAGGTGTAGTTGATTCCGTTTTTCCTTTATTAACACTTTCATGTGAAATACGTGTAATAAGCAATTGATCAATTTTAAAGTTATCAATATCGACAACTTCAAACTTATATTTATCAAAGATTGTATAATCAGTCCGTTTGGGGATCTTACGCAGCATAAACATCATAAAACCACCAATGGTTTCATAATTATCTGAATCAGGGAACTCATCAATATCTAATGCACGCATAACATCATCAATAGGTGTGCTTCCCTCAATCAGCCACGTATTTTCATCACGCTGGACAATCAACTCTTCTTGATTTTGATTAACCAAATCGCCCATCAGTGTACTCATCACATCATTCAGCGTAATAATACCGACAACCAGAGCATATTCATTGAGGATCACAGCAAAGTCTTCGCTGCTACCTTTAAAACTCTCTAGTGTTTCAGACAAAGTGAGTGAGTCAGGTACAAACAGCGGGTTGTGCATGGGTAAACCCTCATGCAGTGCAATGCTTTTTCCGTTTAAAATTCGCATCAGCATATCTTTTGAATCGACATAACCGACCACGCTGTCAATATTGTTATCACACACTAAGAACTTAGAGTGTGGGTGTGCAGATATTTTTTCACGGATACTCTGCTCACTTTCGCGAATGTCAAAATAGATCACATCTTCACGCGGTGTCATTGAAGAGGGCACGGTGCGTGATTCAAGCTCAAACACATTCTCAATCAGATGATGCTCTTGTTTGCCCAAAACCCCCGCTAATGCACCTTGCTCAAACACCGTATAGATATCATCAGAGGTGATATCTTCTTTCCGAATGGTGGGAATATTAAATAGTTTAAACAGTGTGTTTGCGATTCCATTGAAAAACCAGACCAAAGGTTTGAATACCGTGATGCAAAATTGCATAGGTGTGACAATACGCGTTGAGATGGATTCTGGCTCTGCCATACCAATGCGTTTTGGCATCAGGTCTGCAAATAAAATAAAACCACCTGTAACAATAGAGAATGAGAGTAAAAAGCCAATTTTACTGGCCATTTCTGGTGAAACCCAGTGGATTAATAGGCTCTCAAAGTAGGGTGAAAACGCCGTATCACCAATAATACCGCCTAAAATTGCAACAGCATTTAACCCAATTTGTACAACAGTAAAAAAGTTGCCTGGCTGTTCTTGCAGAGCAATAACACGCGCTGCCCCAACATTGCCTTCATCGGCCATCACCTTAAGTTTAATTTTACGAGACGCTGCGAGAGAGATTTCTGAAATGGAAAAGAAAGCACTTCCCGCGATCAGCAGAACAATGGCCAGTATATTTTCCAGCATTATCACGAGACCTTAATAGTAATTATGGTGTCAAATTGTAGAGCGTTTTGTTATCGATATTAAAGTTACACGCGCTACGATCATAGCGGCAAGAAGATGTCTGACGATAAGATCGCAGCGCAACAGTTGCGTGTTGTAGATTAAGTAACCAACTTAAATAACTTAAGCAGTATAGCTGCCTGTTGATTGAGAAGCTAGGTGTCGTTGTTAACCTTGCGTGGGGAAACAGACTCCTGTTCCTGCTAACCCGCAGTATCCCTGCGGATTTTTAAACAAATATTGCTGATGGTACTCTTCGGCAAAATAAAATGGCTGTGCAGGTAAAATCTCGGTTGTAATTGGGCGTAAGTCACCGCTCTGATGCAGAGCATGTTGGTAAGCATATTGGCTACAAATTGCAAGTTTGGTCTGTTCTTCGGTAAAGGTGTAGATGCCAGAGCGGTATTGTGTTCCGTGATCATGGCCTTGTCGCATACCTTGTGCGGGATCGTGGTGTTCCCAAAAAAGCTGTAATAAGCGGTCAAACGGGATGTGTTCAGGTTGATAGTAGATCAGCACAGCTTCTGTGTGGCCCGTTAAGCCAGAACAAACTTCATCATAATGTGGGTTTTTCGTGTAGCCAGCGGTATACCCAACAGCGGTATAACACACCCCTTTTTGTTGCCAAAATAGGCGCTCTACTCCCCAAAAGCAGCCCATGGCCATAATAATAGTGTGTGTATGAGGTGGGGGTGCCGAATGCATTGATATGCCAAATAGTGCATGGGGTATGTTAAGGTGAATAGGGGTTGCACGCCCTTTTAATGCATTGCTGATATTAACTTGAGTAGATTTATCTGAATTTATCATAAAATCCTCTGTATTTTTGTGCAACGCTGTATATTCCTGTTAAATGGATAGTTATGATCACTGTTATTATAGAACAAGAACATGTTTCTTGAATTTAATCAACGCGATCTCCGTTGAGGTGCTTGTGCAAAAAAGAGCTGTATATTTATTACTCACATTACTATTTGCATCATTACCATTACAAGCCTCGGTAAAACTACAAATAAATGGCTTAAGTGGTGAATTGCAACGTAATGTGCGTGCACACCTTTCAACGATCACAGACGATGAAGTTTCTGCCAGCCCACGTTTTAAACGGCGGGTTAAGACCGGTATTGAAGATGGATTAAAAGCACTTGGCTATTTCAATCCTGAAATTCAGTTTGATTTAGTCCGCCGTGAACCGC
This sequence comes from Plesiomonas sp., assembly GCF_051652165.1. GTDB lineage: Bacteria > Pseudomonadota > Gammaproteobacteria > Enterobacterales > CAMTGL01 > Plesiomonas. Next base: position 173,594 of record NZ_JBOFTR010000015.1, on the reverse strand, counting down.
CAGCAAAACCGTTGTTGGTGGTGAAAGTTAATCCAGGCGAACCTGTTAAAATTAAGAAAATCACCATTGAGTTGTTAGGGGATGCGCAGAATGACCCTGCATTTCAAGCATTATTGAAAAAGACACCTAAAATTGGGTCTGTTTTAAATCAGAGTGATTTTGACTCTTTCCGTAAGCAGCTAACTTCATTAGCATTAGAGCGTGGGTATTTCAAAGCTCAGGTATCCAACAGTAAATTAGAAGTTGCGCCTGAATTACACGAGGCTTTTTGGGTTATTACCCTGAATAGTGGTCGTCGTTATCGGTTTGGTCAGGTTACATTTAGTGGCTCACAAATTTTAGAGTCGCGGCTAACATCACTCATTCCTTTTAAACCAGGTGATTATTATCTGGCTGCTACATTGGCAAAATTGAACCAAAACCTCTCTGATACTAACTGGTTTCGTAATGTTGTTATTGACCCACTGTTTAGTAAAACATCTGAGAGTATTGAAGTCCCCCTACAGGTTACTGTTGCTCCACGTGCGCCTAATAAAGTGGAGTTTAGTTTAGGGTATGCTACAGATGTTGGGCCAAGAACAAATGTCACGTGGAATAAACCTTGGATTAATAAACTGGGGCATAGCTCTGAAACAAAAATGGGGTTATCACACCTCGAACAAACACTGGAGTTTGGTTATCGCGTTCCTACGCGTGATAATCCGCTAGAGAAATTCTACACCTTCAACAGTAAAATTGATTCAAAAGACAATAATGACACGCTCGATCGGTCTATTTCGACCAGTATCGGATCATATTGGAATGTCTCTTCAGGTTGGCAACACACACTGACCTTAAATGCCAGTTACAGCAGTTTTAAGCAGGGCTTACAGCAGGCTGATACCTTCTTGCTCTATCCTGGTGTGCAGTTTGCCCGTACACGCTCACGCGGTGGCTTAATGCCATATTGGGGAGACTCACAGATTTTTGGTATTTACTATGCCAACACTGCATGGTTATCCGATATTGATATGTTGCAACTCCGTGGCCGCAGCACGTGGATCCGAACTTATGCGAATAAGCATCGTTTTGTCTCTCGTTTTGAAGCTGGTTGGTTAGAGAGTAGCGATTTTGATAAAGTCCCCCCCTCTTTACGCTTTTTTGCCGGTGGTGATCGCAGCATTCGTGGTTATCGGTATGAATCTATCTCGCCTGTTGATAGCAACGGAAAACTAACCGGGGCATCAAGAATGGCCACCGGATCATTTGAGTATCAATATAATGTCAGTGGTAATTGGTGGGGCGCAGTTTTTTACGATACCGGTTTTGCGACGAATAAATTTAGCCATGATGAGCTCAAATCGGGCGTAGGTGTCGGTGTTCGTTGGGGATCACCACTTGGCCCGGTGCGTATTGATATTGCACATCCCCTTGCTAAAGGGAGCTCCGGCGTACAGTTCTATATTTCTCTGGGGCCAGAGTTATGAGTGCATTAAAAAAATTAAGTATTGGCTTTTTAATTACCCTATTTTTGCTGATTGCTATATTGGTTGGTTTACTGGGCACGGAATCTGGATTACGAGTTGTATTTCATAGCGCCGCTCGTTGGGTTCCTGGATTAGATATTCAAGTCGCATCGGGTAATTGGTCACGTGGTATTCACTTGCAAGGGGTAGAATACCGTATGCCTGGTGTAGATGTGGCTGTCGGCGATATTGTATTACAATTGGATTTGCGCTGTTTACGCCGCAGCGAGGTTTGTATTCGTCAGTTCACAGTAAACAATGTGAATGTTGCCATTAATACGGCATTGTTACCTGCATCTGCACCCTCAAAATCCACGCCATTAACCCGCATTTCAACGCCATATCCATTGGGTTTGCAACTGTTGCAGCTCGATAATATCAACGTCTCTGTTGATAATACGCAAATTTCACTGGCGCACTTTACCAGTGCTGCGCACTGGCGTGAGCAGTTAGTGACCTTGAAACCGACAGAATTTAATGGTCTGCATGTTAAAACTGTTTCAGCCGTTGCAGACATACCAACTGCAAGCCCTTTGGCGACAAGTGCAAATTTGGCGATAACAGCGAACAATGCCATGACACCTGATCATGCAGTAGAAAAGCATACAGCTCAAAAGCATGTTGCTAGTAAAACGATGAAGGCGACGGATAAAACGCCACCACCAGTCTCAGAGGATATTGCGCAACAACTGACAGACTTGTTTGCAAAACCGCTATTACCAACGTTACCTGTTATCACCTTACCTGTTGATCTGACTATCGAGCAGATCCACGCAAAACAGACGTTGATTGATACAGGAACACCACAACGTATTGATGATTTGCTTTTAAGCGCACATAGCGTTGATAACAAAGTAACGATTCAAACTTTACAAGTGACCTTGCCGCAAGGCCATGCCTCATTGTCAGGTACAATGAATCTGGCAAAAGCATTTCCTCTCCAGTTAGCCCTGAACGCAAATCTTGCCATTGCGCCTTTGAAAAAACAGCAAGTACAACTTACGGTGAGTGGTGCACTCTATAAACAGCTCAATATAGCATTAGCCCTGCGTGGTGATGTACAAGCCCAAGCATCTTTACATACCGAATTGGCTACAGCGGGTCTACCTTTACAACTCTCAGTAGAGAGTAAGCGACTCGCATGGCCATTAACCGGCACAGCAGATTATAGTGTGCAAAATTTAGCCTTGAAACTGACTGGAAGTGCTAAAGACTATCAGGTAAAGGTGAATGTAGCTGTCAATGGTACTGATTTGCCCGCGAGTAAAATCGGTTTAGTAGCACAAGGCGATCTGACCCATGTGGTTGTTCAACATTTACGTCTTGATACACTAGGGGGCAATGCACAATTAAAAGGCTCGTTGGCATGGACAAAATTACTAAAATGGCGCGCCGATCTCTATCTTAATGCATTGAATACTACTAAACAGTGGCCAGCTTATCCAGCACAGCTCAATGGTCATGTGAGTACAAAAGGTGAATTACAAAGCCAAGCATGGGCTATTGATGTGCCTATTTTTAACATCAAAGGGCAAGCACTGAAAAAACCCTTGGATTTACAAGCTGTAGTGAGTGGTCGCAGTACAGGGAAATGGAATATTTCGACCCTAAAACTGAATGTTGGGGGAAATAACCTTCTAGCAAAAGGGGTTATTGATAAAAACTGGAACTTAGACACAGAGATCAATGCGCCACGCTTAGATGGCATTTTACCTGCGTTGGGTGGGCAGGTAAAAGGTCGGATACAGCTACGAGGGGCGCTCATGACACCCAATGCAGATATCGATCTCACGGCAACCCGTTTACGTTGGCAAGATCTGCAAATTGCCCGCTTACAAGCTAAAGGTAAAGTAGACTCTCATCAGCAGATTAAAGGCAATGTCGAGATCAGTTTACAGAACATGATAAAAGGAGATTTATCTGTTAATACACTGACACTGACCGCTACAGGTGATGAGCGTCAACATCAGTTACGTTTTGCCATGCAAGGTAAGCCCGTTTCAGCCGGATTACGGTTAAACGGCAGCTTTGATCGTAACAATATGAGTTGGAAAGGTACACTGAGCCAAACCGAGGCACAAACACCGATTGGCCCGTGGGCACTGCAAGCACCTGTTACATTGGTATATAAAAATAGCCAACAACAACTGACGATTAGCCCTTTATGTTTAACGAATCCTAACGCGGAAATCTGTTTACCACAAACGGCAACAGTCGGTGCGAGTGGGCAGGCACAAATTGCTTTACGTCGTTTTGATTTAGCAATGCTTAAACCTTTTTTAGGCGACCAAATGCGTTTAAAAGGGCAATTACAGGGGCAAAGTGAGATCCGCTGGCGTGCAGGAGAAGCAACGCCTACAGTCAAAGCGAGTATCAATAGTAACGATATTGCTTTTGTTCAGTGGTTAATGGGCCGTCGCCTACCGATAGATTTGAGTACACTGGCTCTGAATCTGAATATTGATAAAGGGCGTTTGCTTCTGACCAATCAAATTCAAATTAAAGGGAATGGTAGCTTAGATAACCGTATTGAGATCAATGATCTTGCGGGCAGTCGCCAATTAGGTGGCAGCATCAAAATCAATCAGCTTTCTTTAGGTATGCTTTCACCGATGCTAGAGAAAAGCGAAAAAGCACAAGGTGATATTAACGCAAACTTGCAACTTGGCGGCTCACTCTTAAAGCCATTATTGCGTGGTGATCTGAGCCTCAATGCGCCAGAGCTAACAGGTGCATGGTTACCTGTCGATATTACCGGTGGTAATTTAACCCTTCGTTTTTTAGGTACAAGTTCAACGCTGTCAGGAGCATTAAAAACACCTGAGAGTGTACTTAATTTAAGTGGTGAAGCTAACTGGCAAAAACCTGATCAGTGGAGTGCGCAGGTCAAAGCCAATGCAAACCGTCTGCGGGTTGCTCTGCCTCCGATGGTGCGATTAGATGTCACGCCTGATCTCACCTTTAGTGCCTCACCAACACAAATTGAGCTAACTGGCTCAGTACAAATCCCGTGGGCTCGCATTAAAGTAGATAGCTTGCCAGAGAGTGCGGTAGACAGCTCATCAGATTTGGTCATACTGAATAATAAACTACAGCCAGTAGAAAAAACTAACCCTGGTGCTGCAATAAAAACAGATCTGATGATCCGTTTAGGCGATGACATTCGTTTAGATGCATTTGGTCTAAAGGCTCGTTTGCATGGTAATTTACATGTATTGCAAAATGCACAGGGGCCGGCGATTCGTGGCACAGTCTATCTGGCAGATGGCCGTTATCACTCATTTGGACAAGATTTACTGATTCGAAAAGGGCTCTTATTGTTTGTTGGCCCACCAGAACAGCCGATGCTTAATATTGAAGCTATCCGTAACCCTGAGTCGGTACAAAATAACGTGGTTGCAGGCTTACGTATTACGGGCTTGGCTGATAGCCCTGTATTGACGATTTTCTCTGAGCCTGCCATGTCACAAGCAGAAGCACTTTCATACTTGTTGCGTGGAGAGCCGTTGGATAACGGTGATGGTGATAGCGGAGCGATGACCTCAGCATTGATTGGCATTGGCTTATCACAAGGTAGCCAGTTAGTTGGGCAGATTGGCCAAGCATTTGGTATTAGTGATCTCTCTCTAGATACACAAGGTGCTGGCGATAACTCACAAGTGGTGGTGAGTGGTTATATTCTGCCGGGGCTACAGGTGAAATATGGTGTGGGTATTTTTGACTCATTAGCTGAACTTACATTGCGTTATCGCTTAATGCCAAGTCTGTATTTACAAGCAATTTCAGGCTTGAATCAGGCATTTGATATTCTTTATCAGTTTGAGTTTTAAACCAGATAAAGGGTGAATCAGCACCGTAAAATAGTATTTTCATGATAACTTGAAAACGAAAACACACCGCTCATTGAGCGGTGTGTTTCATAATAATGATCTTAATATCAGTAAGACCGTCAGTACTTATTCAGTGATAGATCACGAATCAATAAGCATTACGCCTTTTTTGCACGCTCAAATGAAGAGAGAATTTCAGCTTTGGCAGCCTCAACACCTTCCCAACCTTCTACTTTGACCCACTTACCTGACTCTAGCTCTTTATAACGCTCAAAAAAATGGGTGATCTGAGCACGTAATAACTCAGGCAAATCACCAATATCTTGCACATGCTCATACTGCTTGCTCAGTTTACTGTGCGGTACCGCTACAACTTTGGCATCTTCACCAGACTCATCAGTCATCTTCAAAACACCCACAGGTCGGCAACGGATCACCGAGCCAGGCAGCAGTGGATAAGGTGTTGGGACAAGAACATCAACCGGATCACCATCGAGCGACAGCGTATGGTTTACATAGCCGTAATTACACGGGTAGAACATTGGCGTTGACATAAAGCGGTCAACAAAAATAGCACCAGACTCTTTATCGACTTCATATTTAATAGGATCAGCATTTGCCGGAATTTCAATCACAACGTAGAGATCATCAGGCAAGTTTTTTCCTGCTGGTACTTTGCTTAAGCTCATGTCAAATTCCTTGTTGAAAGAGATTGTGGTTAACGCAACGAGTATAACGATCTCGATTAAAATAAAAAGATGAAAAATGCAGCGCAATTAGCTTATGTATTCTCAGCGTGTTCACGCATAAAACGCTCGGCATCATCCATCATTGCCTGCGAGCCAACAAAAAAAGGCACACGCTGATGTAGCTCACTAGGAATAATATCTAAAATGCGGTGCGTACCATCACTTGCACGGCCTCCCGCTTGCTCGGCTAAAAAAGCCATTGGGTTGCACTCGTATAACAAACGTAATTTCCCTTTTGGGCTATTTGCTGTGCTTGGGTAGATATAGATCCCGCCTTTGAGCATATTGCGGTGAAAATCTGCTACTAGTGAGCCAATATAACGCGAGGTATAGGGGCGCTTACTGGCAGTGTCGTGATCCTGACAATACTTAATGTATTTTTTTACACCTTGTGGAAATTTGATGTAATTGCCTTCATTAATGGAATAAATCACCCCATGTTGCGGAATACGAATATTTTCGTGCGATAGACAAAAAACACCCAAACTCGGGTCATAAGTAAAACCGTGTACGCCACGGCCAGTGGTATACACCAACATGGTTGATGAACCATATACCACATAACCAGCGGCTACCTGTTGATGACCCGGTTGCAAGAAATCTTTGCGTGTTACCGGTGTTCCTACAGGTGTAATGCGGCGATAGATTGAAAATATTGTTCCAACTGACACATTCACATCAATGTTGGATGAGCCATCGAGTGGATCCATCAACACCACATATTTAGCATGACAACCGCGATCACCTTCAAAAATGACAATATCGTCCTCCTCTTCTGAGGCAATACCGGCCACCTCTCCGCGTGCTTGTAATGCCGCTTTCAACTTATCATTGGCATAAACATCCAGCTTCATCTGGCTTTCACCTTGCACATTAGCAAGGCCATTTGCCCCTAAAATATCCACCAAACCGGCTTTATTAATATCACGATGAATAATTTTTGCGGCCAGTTTGATTGCGGCCAGCAGAGAAGTCAGCTCTCCCGTTGCATGGGGAAAATCCTGCTGTTTCTCGACGATAAATTCGCCAAGTGTTTTCATTGTCATCTTCCTGATTATTTATCATGTGAGTAGGTATACAGTGATATCGCTTGCAGGTATTAAAACCAAACGTTTGCGTATCTGTTCACAATTTTAGCGATAATGATAAAAAATATCCTGCACTGTTGAACATTTCTGCGCTTTGATAGCATGATTTCCTCTCGTTTGCAGACAAGAGTAGAATGCACGATAAATGATAAAAGTGAGAACAGCGAGCTATGCATATTCATATTCTAGGCATTTGTGGCACATTTATGGGCGGATTAGCTCTATTGGCACGTGCACAAGGGCACACTGTGACCGGTTCGGATAATAATGTCTATCCGCCCATGAGCACATTATTGCAAGAGCAAGGCATTGATATTATTCAAGGATTCGACCCCGTACAATTAACCCCACAACCTGATTGCGTGGTGATTGGCAACGCCATGTCGCGTGGTAATCCATGCGTTGAATATGTGCTGGCAAACAATCTGCCTTACACCTCCGGCCCGCAGTGGTTACATGATCATCTGCTTGGTGATCGCTGGGTACTGGCCGTTGCAGGTACACATGGGAAAACCACCACAGCAGGCATGTTAACGTGGATTTTAGAACACTGTGGCTATGAGCCTGGATTTTTAATTGGCGGTGTGCCGGGTAATTTTGATGTATCTGCTCGGCTGGGCAATAGCCCATTTTTCGTGATAGAAGCCGATGAATATGATTGTGCTTTTTTTGATAAACGTTCGAAATTTCTACATTACAGCCCGCGCACGTTAATTCTCAATAATCTTGAATTTGATCATGCTGATATCTTTGATGATTTGCACGCAATTCAAAAACAGTTCCACCATTTAGTGCGAATTGTACCCAATAACGGCAAACTGATCGTGCCACAGCATGATAACAACATAAAAGCAGTACTGAATATGGGCTGCTGGAGTGAAGTTGAAAGTGCCGGTGAAAACGGTGAGTGGAGAGCTGAAAAACTCAGCCATGATGCCGCACAATTTAGTGTTCAGCTTGATCAACAGTATGTTGGCGAAGTGCATTGGGGCTTGGTAGGTGAGCATAATATGCATAATGGCCTGATGGCGATTGCTGCAGCTCGCCATATTGGGGTTGAGCCTGCTTATGCTTGTGCTGCATTAAGCCAGTTTATCAATGCACGCCGCCGTTTAGAGCTCAAAGGTTGTGTCTCTGACATTACTGTTTACGATGATTTTGCCCATCACCCCACAGCCATTACCGCCACTTTATCCGCACTGCGCGCTAAAATTGGTGGTACAGCCCGTATTTTAGCTGTGCTTGAACCGCGCTCTAACACCATGAAACTGGGTGTACAAAAACAAGATTTAGCCCCTGCTTTAGGGCGTGCCGATGAAGTGTTCTTACTGCAACCTTCCAATATCCCTTGGATGGTGACTGAGGTAGCAGAAGCCTGTGTACAGCCTGCACATTGGGCAGCAGATGTCGATACGTTAGTGGCCATGATCATGCGTACAGCCAAAAAAGGTGACTATATTTTGGTGATGAGTAATGGCAGTTTTGGTGGGATTCACCAAAAGCTACTGGCAGCACTTGAACAACGCTCTGCATAGCTTCAGACACCGTCAGAGTTAATCACACACACTGAGCATTATTTGTGTGTATGGAAAGTAGCACACTTTTCTACACACAAATAGGCACTAAACTATTTGTGTGATAAGCGTAATTGTTGCACGATAGCTCCGCTTTTCAGTACCCTGACATTGAGTAAGAACGTTACCCGTCAGTTTTAATGAATTATTTTGTTCTACGCTTTAATTGCCTGAAATAGAGTAAGGTTTTTGCATGATTACAGCCGGTAAATTTAAGGCGATTTTAAAGATAAATAGCTACTTGCTAGCACTTTATTCCGTCACATTTATAATTCCAATATTTGTTGCTATTTATGAGGGCGATGGTGAGTCAGCCGCGTATTTTAAATCATTTGTAATATCCCTATTATTAAGTTTAATAACTTATTATTTAACGAAGAATAATAAGTCACAATTGGGAACGAAAGATGGCTATTTGGTGGTATTGATCTTTTGGTTGGTGTTTTCATTTTTTAGCACCTTACCCATGATCATGCTAAAGGGTATCCATATTAGCTTAACAGATGCATTGTTTGAGAGTATTTCGGGTATTACTACCACGGGTGCAACGATTTTAAGTGATGTCACCCATGCGCCTAAAAGCTTGTTGTATTATCGCGCGCAATTAAACTTTTTTGGTGGATTGGGCATTATCGTTTTAGCCATTGCCGTACTTCCCTTTATTGGTGTGGGCGGCATGCTGGCTCAAACGGAAATGCCTGGCCCCATGAAAGATGAAAAAATGACACCGCGTATTGTTGATACCGCCAAGAGCCTATGGGTGGTCTATTGTGCGCTCACTTTTGCCTGTATTTTTAGTTTTCGAGCCGTGGGGATGGGGTGGTTTGATGCTATTTGTCATGGTTTTGCCACGATCTCACTCGGTGGTTTTTCAACGTATACCGAAAGTGTGGCCTACTTTAACAGCGCCGGTGTCGAGCTGGTTGCCGGTATTTTCTCTATTCTGGCTGGCATTAACTTTGCGCTCTATTTTATCGCTTTTCAGCGCCGTAACCTGAAAGTTATTAGCCGTAACCCTGAGTTCAGGCTCTATATCTTGGTCTGTTTTTGTGTGGTTGCCTACACAGTCTGGGGGTTATACCGCTCGAATACCTTTGATTTATGGGCCTCTTTTTATCACGGTTTTTTTCAGTCAATGTCAGTGATGACGGATAACGGTTTAGGAACAGCAGGTTATCCAGACTGGCCGGTTGATGTCACATTCTTGCTTATTGGGGCAAGTTTTTTTGGCGGTTGCGTTGGGTCAACGTGTGGTGGCATTAAAGCATTGCGGATTTTGGTGTTGGTTGCGCAAAGTATTAAAGAGGTTAAATTATTGATTCATCCGCGCTCCGTTGTCTCACTGAAAATGGCAGGAAAACCGATTCATGATCGCCAAGGATTAGCCGTTCTCGGATTTTTCTTTTTATATGTCATGATGACACTGATTTTTGTATTCTTACTGACCGCATTTGGTGAAACACTCGATACAGCAATTGGCTCTACTGCGGGTTGTATCAATAACATGGGCATTGGCTATGGTGCATCGGGCTCAAATTTTAGTGGTCTAAAAGAGCCATCAAAATATGTAATGATGTTAGCCATGTTATTTGGCCGTTTAGAGATCTTCCCTTTTCTTGTGCTTATGTCACCAGCCTATTGGCGTGATTAATGGTGTTATTGAATATCACCGTATAATCACAACGTGAATACTGATAAAAACCAAAATATATCAGTATAATAGGAAAGACATAGCGTAAAAAAGAGATAATAAAAAAAGCCCATTTGGGCTTTTTTTATATGAAACCGAAGTACCATTACAATGGTCATGGTCATGGTCATGGTCAGCGTATCAAGCGTGTTGCTCGAATAACTCTAGAATCGAATGGTATAAAACTTCAATTTTAATGGTACGGCAAGGCGTGATAAAAATCGTGTCATCACCAGCAATCGTTCCTAAAATACCTTCAGCTTTACCAAGCGAGTCGAGCATTCGTGCAATTAACTGTGCTGCCCCTGGGCTGGTATTTATCACGATCAGTGCGCTGTTATAATCGATATCTAGCACCAAGTTTTTCAATGGGCTAGATGTTGTTGGAACACCAAGCTCTGCGGGTAGGCAATAAACCATCTCCATCTTCGCATTACGTGTACGCACTGCACCGAATTTGGTCAGCATGCGTGATACTTTAGATTGGTTTATATTACGAAAACCTTGATCTAATAATGCTTGAACTATCTCACCTTGCGAGCTGAATTTCTCTTCTTTCAGAAGAGCTTTAAATGCGCGAATGAGTTGGTCTTGCTTATCTGAGCTACGCATTATGGGCTCCCAAATGCAAAAAAACAGCGGTTATACTGCATAAAAATTCATTTTTTTTCAATACTCAGACAACTGAGATTATCTGCATAAGGTGTAAAATGGTGCGTTTTCTTGTTTCAATAAGTTTCTTGTGCTGTTTTTGTGCACAGGCCGATGAACCAATGTCTATCCGTTTTGCCACTGATCCAACGTATCCACCTTTTGAATATCACAACGAACAAGGGCAATTAGCGGGATTTGATATTGAACTGGCAATGGCCCTGTGTGACAGGCTACAACGCCGTTGTGAGTTTGTAGAACAACCCTTTAATACTATTCTATCAGGTCTACGCCTTGGTGCATATGATGCCGCGATTGCCGCTTTAGATATTAATCATAGCCGCTTACAATTAATGAACTTTACCCAGCCTTATTTAGAGAATGCAGCGATATTGGTGGTAAATGCGGATAATATTACAGGGCTCGATGTGCTAAAAGAGCACCTTGTTGGAGTACAAACAGGAACAACACTCATGAATTTTGTGGTAGATGGTCATTTAGGTGCAGATATTACACCATTACCTTATGCCAGTTACCAAGAAGCATTTTCAGATCTGACAACCGGTAATATTGATGCAGTATTTACTGATCAAGCTGTCGCATTAAATTGGTTAAGTCAGCACAACAAAAAAAACTGGAAAATTTTGGGGCAGGCTTACACTTCACGCGACTATTTTGGGCAAGGGTTAGGCATTGCGATACCAAAACAGAGCCATGCTTTACAGCGTGAATTAAATCGTGCACTCGATGCGATGCGTGCTGATGGCTCATTAGCCACCTTGCATCAACGTTATTTTCCCGCGTTATCCGTACAACCGAAACACCACTAAATCGGGGGATAATGCAACACTCAACCCGCTTTGCGCTAACTCTCAATCTGTGTGTTAACAGATTGTGTTTAGTGTGATGTTCGATTAGTGTCTAGTTATCTTGAATACCCAACACAATAGGATTTTACAAGGAGCATTAAGGATGAAAGTTGCGGTTTTAGGTGCAGCAGGTGGCATCGGTCAAGCTCTGGCGCTGCTGTTGAAGGTTCAACTTCCAGCAGGTTCTGATCTTTCTTTGTATGACATTGCCCCTGTAACTCCGGGTGTTGCAGTGGATCTCAGCCATATTCCCACAGCAGTCAAGATCAAAGGTTTCTCAGGCGAAGATCCAAGCCCTGCATTAGAAGGTGCGGATATTGTGCTGATCTCTGCGGGTGTCGCGCGTAAGCCGGGTATGGATCGTTCAGATCTGTTCAATGTAAATGCGGGTATTGTGCGCAACCTGATTGAAAAAGTAGCGGTTGTATGCCCTACAGCCTGTGTGGGTATTATCACCAACCCGGTTAATACTACAGTTGCTATTGCGGCAGAAGTGCTGAAAAAAGCCGGTGTTTACAATAAGCGTAAACTGTTTGGGATCTCTACATTAGATGTGATCCGTTCTAATACCTTTGTTGCTGAGTTAAAAAATAAGCAACCACACGATTTAGACGTTCACGTTGTTGGCGGCCATTCAGGGCTGACTATTTTGCCTCTGTTATCACAAATTGAAGGTGTTACTTTCAGTGATGACGAAATTGCCGCGCAGACCAAACGTATTCAAAACGCCGGCACTGAAGTTGTTGAAGCAAAAGCGGGTGGCGGTTCAGCGACACTCTCGATGGGTCAAGCCGCAGCACGCTTTGGTTTATCACTGCTGCGTGCTATGCAAGGCGAGAAAGGCATTGTTGAGTGCAGTTATGTTGAAGGCGACGGGCAATATGCGCGCTTCTTTGCACAGCCGGTTGTGCTAGGCCCTAACGGTATTGAAGACTATTTACCGATTGGTGCACTCAGTGCGTTCGAACAAAATGCTCTTGAGAGCATGCTACCTACTTTGCGTGATGAAATTGCACTCGGTGAAGCATTTGTTAACGGTTAATTTAATACCAAAAAGAGTGGGTTAAAAGCGATAAAAAAGGCTGCATAGTTTATGCAGCCTTTTTTATCTTTGACTTAAGCTACCGTAACTCAATCTATTGCGCTATAGCTTCTTATCACGATCTGAACGTATTCATCTTAGCGATAAGTGATCAAACAAGATCTGCACAGATCGTTTGGTTCAGTGGCTAATTAAAATCCAATAAGCACCGTAAATTGATACCTTCCAGTATAAGGCACATTGTCGTACACGGCGGATATTCACGTGCAAAAGATTAACGGAAAAAAATCAGTGGTTACGAGAGACAGCCAAATGTGCTAACCCCTCTAAAGCTTCACGGTATGGGCTAGGTGGAATGCATGCAAGCGCCAGAATAGCTTTATCTGCCTCCTCTTCGGCACGTAGACGCGTATACTCAAGTGAACCGCACTGTTGCATTGTATTAAGAACAGGTTCAAGTAAATCACGACCATTACCCTGTTCAATTGCATGGCGAATCATTGCCGATTGCTCAGGATTGCCGTGCTGCATTGCATGTAATAGCGGTAGGGTAGGCTTACCTTCATTGAGATCATCACCCAGATTCTTACCTAGCTCTTCACCGGCACTGTAATCGAGCAGATCATCAATAAGCTGGAATGCAGTACCTAAATAACGGCCATAATCACGCATAGCATGCTCTTGTTCTTTAGTCGCGTTGGCCAAAATTGCCGAGACTTGTGCTGCTGCTTCAAATAATCGTGCAGTTTTACTGTAGATTACCTGCATATAATCGTGCTCAGTAATATCAGGGTTATTACAGTTTATTAACTGCTGCACTTCACCCTCGGCAATCACATTAGTGGCCGCGGCCATGAGATCTAAAACGCGGAGTGAACCTAAGTGAGTCATCATCTGAAAGGCACGGGTATAAATAAAATCTCCTACCAACACACTGGCTGCATTACCAAATGCAGCATTAGCAGTTGCTTTACCTCGACGTAAATCTGACTCATCAACCACATCATCATGCAACAAGGTTGCAGTATGAATAAACTCAATAAATGCTGCGGCAGTAATATGCCCATCACCTTGATAACCCAGTGCCCGTGCGGCTAAAACCGCAATCATTGGCCGGATCCGTTTTCCCCCTCCGCTGATAATGTAATAGCCGAGCTGATTAATCAGGGCGACCTCTGAATTGAGTTGCTGCAAAATAGCTGTATTCACATTTTCCATATCAGCATTGCTTAAGGCGCGAATCTCTTCAAGCTTCATAGTCCGTCAGTCTTCTAATTTTGTTATCATAGGGGGAAGATCAGTCCATCATAAAACCTGGTCTGCATGGATTGTACCTTAAAAACGAGGAACGGAAACGCGCAAGGGCAAGTTGGAGAATTTTTCTCCGATATTGCCAGAAGAGCTCTTGCCATTGAGCGGCTTTTTGCGTAAAATTCGCGCCCTATTGAATAGTTTTATTGAGCACCCAAATTGACTGATTAGATCAAGTCTGCGGTGCCGAAAAAGAGCGGAGTTTTATATGTACGCGGTTTTCCAAAGTGGTGGTAAGCAACACCGAGTAAGCGAAGGCCAAACCATTCGCCTGGAGAAGCTGGACGTAGCAACTGGTGAATCAGTTGCATTCGAAGAAGTGCTGATGATCGCTAATGGCGAAGATATCAAAATCGGTGCACCTTTCGTAGCCGGCGGTATGGTTAAAGCTGAAGTTGTCGTTCACGGTCGTGGCGATAAAGTTAAGATCGTTAAGTTCCGTCGTCGTAAGCACAGCCGTAAGCAGCAGGGCCACCGTCAGTGGTTCACTGAAATCAAAATTACAGCTATCAGCGCTTAAGTTTAGGAGAACGGACAAATGGCACATAAAAAAGCTGGCGGTTCTACACGTAACGGCCGTGATTCCGAGAGCAAACGCCTAGGTGTTAAGCGTTTTGGTGGTGAATCTGTTTTGGCAGGTAACATCATCGTTCGTCAGCGTGGTACTAAGTTCCACGCTGGTGTAAACATGGGTTGTGGTAAAGATCACACTCTGTTTGCAACTGCTAACGGTAAAGTAAAATTTGAAGTGAAAGGTCCAAATAACCGTAAATATGTGAGCATCATTGCTGACTAATTACAGGTCTTGACCGGTTCACAGGAAGAGCCCCGCGCAGTTGCGGGGCTTTTTTATATCAGCTATCAGGAACCTGTATGATGCGACAGCATGCGATGCTAGGATTTTTTCTGGCACTGCTGACCGCCATTTTTTGGGGGGCGCTGCCAATAGCCATGAAGCAGGCGTTGGAAGTTGTCGATCCCTATACCATTGTGTGGTTTCGTTTTACCACGGCAGCGATTGGATTAGGTATTTGGCTGGCTGTTCGCGGTAATTTACCCTCACCTGCGCTATTGTGGCGACACTATCGGTGGTTGATTCTAGCGGCAACCTTAGGGCTTGCTAGTAATTTCCTATTATTTAACAGTGCGTTGCAATTTCTTAGCCCAGCCGTTGTACAAGTGGTTATTCAGCTTGCTCCGGTACTGCTATTAATAGCCAGTGTCGTGGTGTTAAAAGAGCAGCTACAACGGCATCAGGTGATTGGTCTATTGCTGCTGGTCAGCGGTATGTTGTTGTTTTTTAATGCTCGATTGTACGAGTTGTTTACCAGTTTAAGCACCTATACATTGGGTGTATTGTTAGCTGTTATCGCTGCACTGGTTTGGGTCGTATACGGTTTGGCACAAAAAGTTTTATTGCGTCGTCTCTCCTCCCCGCAGATTTTATTGACCTTGTATGTGCTCAGTGCCCTACTATTTTCACCAGTAGCACAACCGCAACAAGCACTCGCGATGGATGCGCGTCAATGGGCAATGCTGGCATTTTGCTGTATTAACACTTTGGTTGGATACGGTGCATTTGCAGAAGCGATGGCGAAGTGGGATTCGGCTAAAGTGAGTGCAATAGTGACGTTAGCGCCACTGTTCACCATACTATTTTTAGAGCTATTGAGTGTGTGGGCTCCGGCACAATTTGCCGCAGCTCCGCTGAATATGCTGGGTTATCTTGGTGCGTTGGTGGTGGTTGCCGGCGCTATGTTTTCTGCGATCGGCCACCGTCTGCTGCCTCAACGTGCTGTGATAGCACCGGTAGCAGTCGTGAAATAACCCGGTTTGCACTTTTGCACGGAGACGATCATGAAGTTTGTCGATGAAGCGGTAATTTGCGTTGATGCTGGCGATGGCGGTAATGGCTGTGCCAGCTTCCGTCGTGAAAAATATATCCCGAAAGGTGGCCCCGATGGTGGCGACGGCGGTGATGGTGGTGATGTATTTATCATTGCTGATGAGAACTTAAATACCCTGATTGATTACCGTTTTGAGCGCAGTTTTCGCGCAGAACGTGGTGAGAATGGTCGGGGCAGTAACTGTACGGGAAAACGTGGTCAAGACATTACGTTGAAAGTTCCAGTGGGCACACGTGCTGTAGATGAAGAGACGGGTGAAACGCTTGGCGATTTAACACAGCATGGCCAAAAAATGTTGGTTGCAAAAGGTGGTTATCACGGTTTAGGGAATACGCGTTTTAAATCGTCAGTAAACCGTACACCTTATCAGAAAACCAGTGGTACTAAAGGTGAAAAGCGCGAGCTGCGTTTAGAGCTGATGCTGTTAGCGGATGTCGGCATGCTTGGCATGCCTAATGCTGGGAAATCGACCTTTATTCGCGCGGTCTCTTCCGCTCGCCCGAAAGTGGCTGATTATCCATTTACTACCTTGATCCCAAGTTTGGGCGTGGTGCGTATGGATAGTGAGCGCAGCTTTGTAGTGGCAGATATTCCAGGTTTGATTGAAGGTGCAGCAGAAGGTGCAGGTTTAGGTATTCGCTTCCTAAAACATCTTGAACGTTGCCGTGTACTGCTGCACATTCTTGATATTAACCCTATTGATGGTTCTGATCCGGCAGAAAATGCACGTATTATTGTTTCAGAGCTTGAGCAATACAGTGAGCTCTTAGCGTCTAAACCACGTTGGTTAGTGTTCAACAAAGTTGACCTGATGAGCGAAGAAGAGGCACAAGAGCGGATCGACAAGATCGTCGCTGATTTGGGTTGGGATGAGGATTACTACACTATTTCCGCCGCTACAGGTAAGAATGTTACGCCACTGTGCTGGGATATTATGCAGTTGATTGAGAGCCTACCAAAAGCAGATGTCGAACCAGAGGTTGTCACTGAAGAGGTGAAGTTCAAGTGGGATGATTACCACCGCGAACAGCTAAGTGATGTCTGGGAAGGTGCAGATGACTCGGATGATCTCGATGATGATGATTGGGATGAAGATGAGTACGATGTAGAGACTATCTATAAGCCGTAATCATTGATTTTCCTACTGGCTTGTTGACGCTATTTTTAGGGTAAACAAGGCAGCAGTAAAAAACCGCTTCTGTTCACAGAATGCGGTTTTTTTTTGCGCTATATCAGCCTTTTTTATCCCGGAAAACGGTTTAATGTCACAAAATGTTATTTTATGATTATTCAGATCAGGTATGGGAGTGAGCAAGGAATGCATCAAGATCTGAGAGAAGAAACTGATATACAGCGCGAAATCACACGGTTATGTGTGCAAAGTGCATTACTGCTATTGCAGCATGGGGCAGAGAGTACACTCGTAGAGCAGGTGGCTGAACGTTTAGGATTGGCGTTGGGTGTACAGAGTGTTGAAAGCTCTATTTCTGCCAATGCTATTGTGTTATCCACGTTGAACGAAGGGCGTTGTATTACCACTGTTCGACGCAATGTGGACCGGGGGATTAATATGCAAGTGGTCACTGAGGTGCAGCGTACCCTGATCATGGCTGAACGGGGGTTACTCTCTGTGGTAGAAGTGCGTAAACGGCTAGAAAGAATTAAACCGTTGCGTTACCCGCGCTCGTGGGTTGTTGTGATGGTGGGGTTATCCTGTGCCAGCTTTTCACACTTATCAGGAGGCGATGCTACCGTTTTTGTGGTGACATTTATTGCCAGCGCGATTGCGATGCTGGTGCGTCAAGAACTGGCATTGCGGCACTTTAATCCACTGGTAAACTTTTGTCTGACAGCCTTTGTGGCTACGTCGATCTCCTCAATAGGGTTGATGTACTCATTAGGTAATCAACCTTCATTAGCAATGGCATCCAGTGTTTTATTATTAGTGCCAGGGTTTCCGTTGATTAATGCGTTGTCAGATATGGTTAAAGGGCATGTCAATATGGGGCTCGCCCGCTGGATGATGGCAACCTTACTGACCTTTGCTACTTGTGCAGGCATTGTTATGGCAATGGCTCTGTGGGATGTCAGGGGGTGGTTATAATGGCCAACTTAGTGTGGATGCTGGTGCAGGATATGTTTTTTGCCGCTATTCCTGCCGTTGGGTTTGGCTTGCTGTTCAATGTTCCGGAACGCGCACTACGTTATTGTGCCATGTTAGGCGCATTAGGGCATGGCATGCGCTTTTTGCTGCTGCATTATGGGTTTCCAATTGAGTGGAGCACACTGGCAGCATCAACCACTATTGGCATGATTGGTGTTCACTGGTCACACCGCTATTTAGCACATCCGAAGGTCTTTACGGTTGCAGCAGTGATCCCAATGGTTCCGGGGGTAAAAGCCTATACAGCGATGATTGCATTGGTTGAGATAAACCATCAGGGCTATAGCCATGAACTGATGTCGCAGATGGTGACACACTTTTTGCAAAGCTTTTTCATTGTCGGAGCACTGGCGTTGGGGCTGGCTATTCCTGGTTTGCTGTTTTATCGCCGTCGGCCAGTAGTCTAAGAGGGTAGGTAATCTAAGAAAGCCATATAAAAAATAGTGCACTGATTCTGATGGCCTGATTTGCTATGATGCGGCTAAGAATGACAGTCGACTGCAAAAGAGTGGCCGAGATGAAAATAAGTTTAATTGCGGCAATGGCCGCTAACCGGGTGATTGGTCTGGATAATCAAATGCCATGGCATTTGCCTGCTGATTTGGCATGGTTTAAAGCCAATACTTTGAAAAAACCGATCATTATGGGGCGGAAAACCTATGAATCGATCGGGAGACCCCTACCTGGGCGGCAAAATATTGTGCTATCACGTCAAATGGGCAATGATGATCGGGTGTTATGGGCTTGCTCTTTGCCAGAAGCACTAACACTCGCCGGAGAAGTGCCAGAAGTGATGATTATTGGTGGTGGGCATGTCTACCATGAAGCTTTACCGCTGGCCTCACACCTGTATCTGACACTGATTGATGCCAAGATTGATGGTGATACCCGCTTCCCGCAATGGGATACCGCAGAGTGGCATGAAGTTTTCAGCGAAGTGCACACCGCAGATGCCGCAAATCCGCATGCCTATCGGTTTACCATTTTGGCGCGTCAACCTATGCTCACGAAGTAAGCATCATAATGCACAACATCGTGATCGCAATATAGCAATATAGCAATCACAACATTATTTATGCGGTGATCCGCGCTTGTTGAAAGTACTGCTGATCATCCCAACGCAGCAACGTTAGGTGATTTCCCCAAATACAACCGGTATCGAGTGCATAGACTGCAGGTTGGTTGGTTTTGCCAAGCAGTGAAGCCCAATGGCCAAAAACTACCCGATGGTTAGCCAGTAGTGGGTTGGGCAACTGATACCACGGCAGCAGTGGTGCAGGCGCTTGCTCTGCAGGCAGTTTACAGTGCATTTCAAGCCGCCCGTCAGGGTAGCAAAAACGCATACGGGTGAAGGCATTGATGATATAACGTAGGCGGTTATCACCCTGTAAATCCGGTGACCACTTATCGGGCAAATTGCCATACATCATGCTGAGCATCGCCTGATACTGTGGGCTACGTAGAACCTGTTCCACCTCTGCGGCACAGGCCGTCGCGGTGCCTAGATCCCAATCTGGCGAGATACCGGCATGCACCATGATAAATGGATAAATTGGGTGTGCGAGTAGCAAAGGTTGCTGACGCAGCCAATACATCAGTTCATGGCGATCAGAAGCCTCTAAAATTGGTTGCAGGTGATCACGTGGTTTGGCTTTGGCAAGTCCGGCATCAATACTGAGCAAATGCAGATCATGGTTGCCTAAAATGGTGTGAGCTGCCGAGCCTAACCCACGTACAAAACGCAGACATTCAAGGGATTTCGGCCCACGAGCAACTAAATCACCGGTTAACCAGAGCTCATCACTGTGTGGGTTAAATTCTACCTGTTCGAGTAGGGCTAAAAGTTCATCATAGCAACCTTGCAGATCACCGACCAGATACGTTGCCATTGCTATTGATCCCTTACTGTTTTGCTTGTTGAGTGAGGAGGAGAAAAAGCACTGATATCAGCAGTCGGCTGGTGATATCAGCGTTTATTGGTATTCGATGTAAGCGATTAACGAGGATCATGCGCCGCATGTGCATCGGCAGCTTGTGGTGGATTTTTATCCAACCAATTTGCCAACATACAGTATTGTTCAACGGTGATATTTTCTGCCCGTAAACTGGGGTTAATACCGAGAGCTTCGAGCTGTTCAACGCTAAACAGATGACCAAGACCGTTACGGATCGTTTTTCGACGTTGATTAAACGCATCGGTGGTTACACGACTAAGCCACCGCAAGTTCTGTACTGGATATGGCTTTTCTGTATGTGGGATCAGGCGTACTACGGCAGAGTCAACTTTTGGTGCTGGTTTAAACGCATGCGGAGGTACTTCGAGCACAGGAATCACCTGGCAAAAATACTGAGCCATCACACTTAAACGGCCATAGGCCTTGCTGTTTGGGCCTGCCGCCAGACGATTTACCACCTCTTTTTGCAGCATAAAGTGCATGTCGCTGATACTGTCAGTAAAGCTGAACAGATGGAACATCAATGGGGTTGAGATGTTGTAGGGCAAGTTACCAAATACACGCAGTTTTTGCCCTAATTCAGCGGAAATCTGGCTGAAATCGGCAGTCATTGCATCTTGCTGGCGTACGGTTAGTTTGTCTTTTAATTTTGGATTATTGCGCAGGCGTTCAGCCAGATCGCGATCGATCTCAATGACTGTCATATGATCAAGATCGCGGGCTACAGGTTCGGTTAGTGCAGCAAGGCCAGGGCCAATCTCAAGCATCGCTTGATCATTTCGTGGGTTAATTGCAGCAACAATACTATCAATGACAAAGAGATCATTAAGAAAATTTTGGCCAAAACGTTTACGGGCACGGTGGCCAAGGTGAACACTGTCATTCATTGTGTTTGTGAATCCGTCATAGTAATCGCGAGAGAGAGCGCCGTCCGAAAGCTCCCCTCGTCAGCAAGTCGGGTACCGGCAAGATCCAATGCCGTTCCGTGATCGACTGAGGTGCGGATATATGGCAACCCCAGTGTAATATTGACTGCACGGCCAAACCCTTGGTACTTAAGTACAGGTAGCCCTTGATCATGATACATGGCCAGTACTGCATCAGCATCGTGCAGATATTTATCTTGAAATAGGGTATCGGCAGGCAGTGGGCCTATGAGATCAATCCCCTGTTGGCGCAACAGTTGTAACGCGGGCTCGATAGTCGTGATCTCTTCTGTTCCCATATGCCCGCTCTCTCCGGCATGCGGATTTAGACCACACACATAAATGCGTGGATGAGCGCAGCCAAATTTATGCTGTAAATCGTGGTGCAAGATTTGGATCACTTCATGCAAGCTATCGGCCGTAATCGCATCTGCAACGTCGCGTAGTGGCAAATGTGTTGTTGCTAATGCAACCCGTAATGTTTCAGTTGCCAGCATCATCACCACTTTATTGCACCCTGCGCGCTCGGCAAAAAACTCAGTATGCCCACTGAACGGGATACCCGATTCATTAATAATGCCTTTATGAACTGGGCCTGTAATGAGCGCCGAAAACTCACCATGTTGGCAGCCATCAGCGGCACGAGCAAGTGTGTTAAGTACATAAGTTGCATTTGCAACATTAAGCTCTCCGGCAATGGCTGGAGTGCGTAGCGGTTCAGCTAATATTGTCAACGTTCCGGCAGCCTGTGGGTAGGCTATCGTGCTTGCATCATACGGTATGAGCGTTAGTGGGAGATCTAAAGCGATTGCTCGGTGCTGTAGTAGCGTAGGGTCTGCACAAACAATAAGCTGTACAGGCCATGGCTGTTGCGCTAATTTCACGACAAGATCAGGGCCAACCCCGGCTGGCTCGCCGGGGGTGATGATCATACGTGGAGCGCGATTATTCATCGCTTGGGTCGACAATTTTAACATACGCAGCAGCGCGTTGTTCTTGCAACCAGACCGGAGTCTCTTCTGCAAATTTCATATTAAACAGCATGCGATAGGCACGATCTTTAATTGCTGCATCGGTACGGTCAACTTTTTTAGTGCCAAGCAGTTGTACAATGTGCCAGCCAAACGGTGTTTTAAATGGCTGACTGATTTGATCAGGTTGCAGGCTATCAAGCTCGTTACGGAATTGCGGAACAAATGCATCAGGTAAAGACCAGCCTAAATCACCCCCTTGTGCAGCAGAGCCTGGGTCTTGTGAGTACTCTTTTGCCAGCGTAGCAAAGTCTGCTTGCTTATCTAAGATCTCTGTGCGCATTTTCAGTAGCTCCGCTTGTGCTTGGTCATCACTGAGCATCACTGAGGTTTTCAGTAAAATATGGCGGGCATGCACTTCAGTAGCTTGTACACTTTGCTCTTCACCCCGCACGGCATTTACTTTGAGAATATGGAAGCCGACACCCGTACGGAATGGGCCAACCACAGAACCTGCTGTGGCATTGGTAATTTTTTCTGCAAAAAGAGTCGGAATACTTTGCGGACGTACCCAACCTAAATTACCCCCTTCTAGTGCTTTTGGCCCAGAAGAGTTTGCAATTGCCAGTTTCGAGAAGTCCGCACCTTTTTTCAGTTCACGGATGATTTGATCGGCTTTAGCTTGTGCTTCATCCACTTCACTTTGAGTTGGGTTTTCTGGCAATGGGATTTGGATATGGCTCAGATTATACTCTTGGCCTTTTTGTGCTTGTTGGCTAATTTGTTTTGCCAGCGTATCAACTTCTTGCGGCAGAATATTGATTCGGCTACGCACTTGGGCATTACGTGCTTCGGTTGCCAGCATCTCTTTACGGATTTGTTCACGGTAATCAGCGTAATTAATGCCTTGTGCTTGCAAGTTTTGCTGCAACTGTGCAACGCTCATACGGTTTTGCCCAGCAATATTTGCAATGGCACTATCAAGATCGGCATCGCTGACACTGATCCCCATTTTGCTGGCTAATTGCAGTTGAATTTGATCCAGTATCAGGCGATCAAGTACTTGGTGGCGCAATGCGGCATCATCGGGTAACTGTTGGTTTGATTGCTGAGCATTGAGTTTGACAGATTGCATCAATCTGTTGACATCACTTTGTAATACCACACCGTTATTGACGATTGCAGCTACCTGATCAATTGATTGCGGGGCGGCAATCACACTGGTACTGACCATTGCCAGTAGTGAAAACCACGTCTTCCAGTTCTTCATTCGCCTTTCCATCCTGCGCTTTGCAGCGTTTAATTAATAAGGTAAATATCTGTTATTGCAGTTAAGCGTACGTACATCATCGGGTGATGTATAAACTAAAATTAGTTGCTCAATGTAAATGGACGTTGATATGGCAGAATACCACTACTCAACATCGTACTGATACCCGTTGGGTGGCTATTGCCAAGGCCACGAATCTCAATATTGAATGAAAAAGAGTTATTGTACGAACTGACATGTGTCTGATTGTTGTAACCAATCGTTTTGCGCTCATACATCAAGTTTACGGCCCAACAGCAGGTATTATATTGTAATCCTAGCATCTGTTCTGCCGACTGCTTTAATCCAGTATCATAATAGTACTGGCCTACAACACTGAACTTATCTGTAATCGGCCAAGCAGAAACTAGGCCTAGCTGAGAAATGTTATGGTCATAGTTTTTATTTGGCAATGCATTGTTAATGTAATCTTGGCTTGCATAGCGGTAGTTGAGTTGCACTAAACGTTCGCTATCTTTACGGTATTCAAGCGCGGTATTGGCCACTGCGACTTGTTTACCTTGTGGGTTGTACTGCACGCCAACTTTGGCGCTCCAATTATCATTAAACAGTACGTTTGATTCTGTAGCCCACGCGGAGGTACGTGCCGCATGCTGTGTTTTGTCAGTAATACGCGGTGCTGACAGGTAAAAAATCTGCCCGATAGCAAAGTTAAAACGCTCGTTAAGATCCTGATCAAAAATACGCGTGGTTAAACCGGTTGTAACTTGGTTTGCTGATGAGATACGGTCTAAACCACTGTAACGGCGATCACGGAACATCCCTAAATAGTCGAGCTGTAATGCCGTAGAGTCATACCCAAGGGTATTTGGTGCGCCGATCCCACTCTGATCTTGATAGGGGCGATACAAATATTGAACTTGGGGTTCTAACGTTTGTGTATAGCCATTTAACAAGACCGCATTACGTTCTAAAACCATTTTTGCATCGACTTTTCCTTGTGGGATAAAGCGCGACACAGAAGAGTCCATTTGGTTTTGATACTGAGTAGGAATATTTTGTTGATAGTGGGTAGCATACAGTTTGCCACTTGTTTCAATGCTTCCCCAACGCCCTGTTATGGGATAACTCACGCTTGGCTCTAAATGTACCCGTGTTGCCGTTGGCATTGCCGAGTCATTGTTTTCAAAACGTACAACTTGGCCAAATACGTGGGTATTGAGCCGATTATTGAGCAAGCTGGTGTTGTAGTAGTTCACGTCTAGCTGTGGTGAGGTACGGTAAACACTGGCTATCTGGGTATTAAAGACCTGAAATTGTGTGGCTGATAAGTTCACCATCCAATTAGGATCAGCATAACCAATACTACCTGACTGGGTAACATAACCGTTTGTAGTGCTGCCGTAAGGCGATTGTAAATCAGAGAAGTAGTGTGGGTCACTGACTCTGGTGTAATTCATGTTAAAACGCCAAACCTGATCGATCACACCGCTATGCCCCCAATAAGTGAGGTAGCGGGCTTCGTCATGGCGCAGTGCATCGTGTGGAAGGTAATCAACGGCAATTGTACCTGCCCCTGGTGCACCTAAATAGCGGAACTCTGTCATCAACTCTGTGCCACGCTTACTCAGGTAACGTGGTGTAATAGTGGCATCATAGTTAGGGGCAATATTCCAATAGAAAGGAATATCCAGTTGAGCGCCACTTTTATTTGATGTTTTAAACGAGGGAACTAAAAACCCCGAACGACGTTTATTACTTAATGGAATTTGTAAATACGGGGTATAGAAAATCGGTATTCCTGCCACTTGAAAACGGGCATTCCACAGTTTTGCGACTTCTTCTTGGCGATCTTGTATCATGGTTGATGCTGCAATACTCCAACTGTCATCTTCAGGAAGACAGGTAGTAAATTCGGCACTTTTCATGATGTTATAGCGGTTTTCTCGTAATTTCAGCACTTTGGCTGTGCCGCGCCCTTGTTTATCAACAAACTGATAGCTGGCCTGATCAACATCGGTATCTTTGCTGTCTAAATCTGACCATGCACGTGGCCCTTTTAGGCTGATTGTGGGGTCAAAATAGTGCACATTGCCACGGGCCGTCATTTCACGTTTGATGGGTTTACCATCTTTAAGTTGTTGGGTAACTTCTGCCTCGTGTGAGGTGAGCTGGCGATTACCTTGGTCAATATTCACATTCCCTTGATAAAAGGCACGATTAGGGTAATCGACATTGGCATCATCAGACAAAATAGTCACAGGCAATGCGTTTGGATCGCCCTCGACAAGGGGTTTGGTATAATGCGGTACACCAGATAAGCATTGACTACGCAAATCAGCAAATGTTTGCGGGCTAAACAGTATTGCACCGATGGTTGAAGCTAAGATTGTCGGAAGAAATTTTTTCATACCAGTTTAAAAGGTCCTACAACCTGAACGAGCCATAATGCCCGCAAGCAATTGAGCTGAATGCAGAGTATGATAAAGCAATTTTACGTTACTCGGCACATTTATGATTATTTGTTTATGGCCGTTAGTATACCGCGCAAATTATTGATGAGAAAAATACTTATTTAGTACAACGATGAGTACTAAAACAAATTTTTTAGTGCATGTTTTCAACCACAGTGACAGGGTTTAAGAGGGGCAGGAATGCAGTTGTGGGGTAAATTAGTCGGTATTGCACTCGGATCGCTCGCTGGCGGGCCTGTTGGTGCTTTTTTTGGATTATTAATCGGCCATCAAATTGATAAGCGAGTTGTCGCACAGGCCAATTTTCAAGGCTATTTTAGCAATCAGCAGGCGCGTCAGTCGCTCTTTTTTCATGCCACGTTTTCAACGATGGGGCACTTAACCAAGTCAAAAGGGCGGGTCACTGAAGCGGATATTCAAATGGCAAATGCGATGATGGATCGGATGAGCCTGCATGGTGAGGCGCGTAAAGCTGCGCAAGAAGCTTTTCGTGATGGCAAACTGGCTGATTTTCCACTTCGTCAAACTTTACGCGATTTTCGTCGTGCCTGTTTTGGCCGTTTTGATCTGCTTAAAATGTTTATGGAGATCCAGTTGCAAACGGCGTTTGCTGATGGCTCTTTGCACCCTGGTGAGCGCGATGTCTTGTATGTTATTGCAGAAGAGCTAGGCTTTTCGCACAGTCAATTTGAGCAACTGTTATCTATGTTAGAGGGCAGCTCACAGTTTCGTGGTCAACAAGGTTCACAGCAAGAGGGTTGGGCTCCGCGCAATGCTAATGGCCCAACGCTGGCAGATGCATGCAAGGTCTTAGGCGTTAGTAGCAGTGATGACGATCAAACTGTGAAACGAGCCTACCGCAAGCTGATGAATGAGCATCACCCTGACAAGTTGGTTGCAAAAGGTTTACCGCCTGAGATGATGGAGCTGGCTAAACAAAAAGCCCAAGATATTCAAGCTGCATATGATCTTATTCGCCGTGAGCGTGGTTTTCGTTAGTCGCTTATTACCGTTAATTAAGATGAGCTCGAACGACATTTGCTAATTAAGAAAAGGATAGCAATACAGAGATAGTAATATATTGCGGCTATACCTTTATCTTTCGGTGAAAGAGTATTGCATGAGAGCGTATTGTATAACGTACGCTCATCTATGATGCTATATATCGCTCTAATCAGGCTCTTTGTGTTATCACACAAGAGCCTGTTAGGTTTAATAAAGTTTGATAATGCACACTGTATGCTTTGAACATATGTTTAACCGCTACCACGGTGACCACATTGCGGTATACATAGAGCTAGACTTGATTGAGTTCAGTATGGTGTTTTAAAGGGGCAAGCGATGGCTCTTTTTGGGTTTTATGCACAGTGTTTTTGTGCTGTTTAATACGGGTAATATGCGTGGTTTCTTCCGTAAAATCGGTGAGGTTGTCAGAGTCAGTCGCTCTGACTACACAGTGTCGGCCTCGCTGTTTTGCCCGATATAACGCTTTATCTGCAGTATGATATAGCTCGGAAATAGTGCGATTTTTTCCACAAGCATAACCTGCTGAAAACGTTAACAACCCAAAGGGCGAGCCCCGATGTGGAATCGCTAGTTGTTCAGTGACACTCATGAGTTCATTAATCAACTCGGTTAACTCATGCTGTTGTGCAGCGGGAATTAAAACGGCAAATTCCTCACCGCCTAAACGGGCTACAGTACAGTTATGCATGCTATTTCTTAAAGCGGCAGAGAAACTGCGTAAACACTCATCGCCTGCGGGGTGGCCATAAATATCGTTAAATGCTTTGAATGAGTCAATATCAATTAAAATCAAACCCGGTGAAGTAGGCTCTTCCATCATTTGTTGAATGATTTGATCGAAATAACGGCGATTATAAAGGCCTGTTAGCGGATCATGGTAAGAGAGATCAAGTAAGCGTTGATTTGCCTCATTGAGCGCCTGTGTACGCTCTTGTACTTGATTATCAAGCGAAAGATTAAGATGCCGTAGATCTTGCTCACTTTGAAAACGAGCCAACAAACTGGCCACGACAGCGGTAAACAGGTGCAAAATAGTTTGCTGGTGGCTTGTCATTACACGGCGGCTAAGTAGGTTATCGGCAAAAATTGCGCCAAAAAAACGCCCACCGTGCCATAAGCCGGCACTTAAATGCCAACCAATGCCAATGAGGTTACTGTCATTAAATAAGGGAGCATCTCGCCGAACCATAAAGTAATCTTGTACTGTCAGCATAGGGGCAATAATCGGATCTGAGTAAGGGTCAATTTGCAGATGGTGTTCATCACGCAGATTGCCCAGTTCATCACAGCCATAAGTGCCATAAAGCTGATGGGTGTTTTGATCCCATAACATCACTGCAGCGCGATCAACCCCTAGGGTTTTTACCTTTTCTACAGCAACTTTACACGCCAATAAAATGTTGTCTGCTTCTGCCATAGCAAGCAAGCCTTCGTGTAAAAAACGCAGCTGTTTTTCACGTAGCATTTGTACTAGTACGGAAGAGACCATGCGCCCAAAGGTGATCAACAACACTTGTTGAGCTGCAGTCAGCGGGCGTTGAGAAATCAGGTTATCGAGCGCAAACCAGGCAATTGGGCCATTTTCATCGCGTAGAACGAGCATCGCATTCCAACCAACCCCCACAATCTTATTCTGGGTATAGAGGGGTGCATTTTCTTTGATCACCAACTCTTGGTCTTGACTGCGTAGCGTATTATTAAAGGTATCTGTTTGATCGCGATAGTTGTAAATAATGTCGCGTTCATCGGCTGTATTTCCGTGATTATCGGTGCCAAATGTCCCTTGAACTTGGCCCGTGGCGGGGTCGTACAGCATTAATGCACTACGACAACCGGGTAAAACAGAACGCAATTGCTCTACCGTCAGTTGATAAAGCTCATCAAGTTCACGGCACAATACCATGGCACTCATCAGTTGTTGCAACTCCCGAATCGTATTGACTTGGTTGCGCAAGTCATTGAGCTGCTTGGCGAGCATCGCTTCTTGCAGATCGCGTTTCGTGCGCTCGGCACTACTTTGGGTTTCTGTCCGGTGTTTTTGCAGCAATTGGCCAAAAAAGAGTAATGCACAGATCTGTGTTGAGGGATCAGCACTGGCTACGTTCGCTACGTTACGCTTCCAGACGAGGATTTGAGTGTGCTCATGGCTTCCACTCAAACGACAAATTTGCAAAGTAGGATCATCGGTAAATGCCTGATAAATCCCATCTTGGGTTAATTGATGTGTATGTATGATCAAGGCGCAATGGCTAAATAGGTTGTCATGGGGAGTGTTTGACGGCCAGCTATCAAGCAGTGTTGGATCTTCACGCCCACTAAATAACCAACACTGCTCTGCATTAAGCAAGAGTGCCAATTCAGGTAAGGCCAGATCAATGAGTGAACGTTGATCGTGAGCAAAAATCCATTGCTGTAGCATACCGTGCGGGATCATCTCATATCCTTAAGACCATGCGGGATATTAGCATTATATAAATCACACAGAGAGTCGATTATTGTATGGAATTTAATGCTGATTTTGAGCGGTAAGTCGATTTTTTCCACATTTATTTTATAACACTGTGTTTCATATATAGGGTGCTGTTTCAATTTAAGAGTACTTTATTTTTATAATACACAAGGCAATATCATCAAGCAGCACTGTGTATATTGTGATTATCAATTAAAGCGGTATGCCGCAAGTATCGGGATTAGAGTTGGCGAATCAGAGACTTGTGACTACAATAGCGGCGTTCTCAACGGGGTGCCTGATGGCTGAGATAACACCCGTCGAACCTGATCCGGTTAATACCGGCGGAGGGATTGGGGAGGGTTGCCGGTACTTGCCTGCAGCCACCAAAACCTTTGCCGACTCCCACACGGTTGTAAGGAGCGCAAAGTGTCAATATTCACGTCTGCTACAGAGTCTCTCTCTGCCATTCGCTTTCATGCTGTATTCGCCACGCTATTGTTGTCAGTAGCGTTACCCTCAATGGCTGCAGATACGGCTTCTGCATCCCCAAAAACAGGCTCTTTATCAGCGAACCCAGTGCCAATGCCTACAAAGCATGTTGATATCGGCCAGTATGCGGGGAAAACGCTGACAGTGTATACCTATGACTCGTTTGCGTCTGATTGGGGCCCCGGCCCTGCGGTAAAAAAAGCCTTTGAAGCACAGTGTGGCGGGTGTGAATTAAAGTTTGTTGCGCTTGATGATGGTGTTTCGATTCTCAATCGGGTGCGAATGGAGGGCGCGCGCAGTAAGGCTGACGTGGTATTAGGGCTTGATAATAATTTAGTGGCTGAGGCTGAGAAAACCGGGCTGTTTGCCCGTTTATCCATCAATACCGATGCGCTCACGCTGCCTAAGGGATGGCATAATCCATTTTTTCTTCCTTATGATTATGGTTATTTTGCGTTTGTGTACAACAAAGAGACATTACCTCACCCCCCAGGCAGCTTAAGCGAATTAATTGATAGCCCTCAGCCGTGGAAAATTATCTACCAAGACCCGCGAACCAGTACGCCAGGGCAGGGGTTGATGCTGTGGATGAAGGCGGTGTACGGTGAAAAAGCTGCCGCAAAGTGGCAACAGTTAGCGAAAAAAACAGTCACAGTGACCAAAGGCTGGAGTGAGGCTTACGGTCTGTTCCTCAAAGGTGAGGCGGATATGGTACTCAGTTACAGCACCTCGCCGATGTATCATCTGCTTAGTGAAAAAGATGCACGTTATGCTGCCGCTAATTTTGCCGAGGGGCACTATATGCAAGTTGAGGTAGCCGGACAGTTGGCCAGTAGCCAGCAGCCACAACTGGCACAGCAGTTTTTGCAGTTTATTTTAACGCCCACATTTCAACAGCAGATGCCAACTGCTAACTGGATGCTGCCTGTCACCAATATTCCACTGCCAGCCGGATTTGAGCAGGTGATAACACCAAAGAAAACGTTGGCATTTTCCTCTCAGGATGTGGAAAAACAGCGTAAAGCGTGGATACGAGAATGGCAAACTGCCGTCAGTCAGTGATGTTGTTATTACAAAAGCGGCATGCTCTTTGTCAGTGGTGGCCCGGCGTTGTGGCTGCCTTGTTATTGTTGTTATTAGCAGCCAGTGCACTGGTGAGTTTGTGGCAACATGCCCCAATCACGAGACCAATGTTTGTATTTGCTGACCCCTATTTGCAACATGTGCTGCGTTTCACCCTGATGCAAGCAGGGTTATCAACCTTGCTTTCTGTGCTACCTGCTCTTTTTTTGGCACAAGCGTTGGCGCGCAGGCGATTTATCGGGCGCGCTTTACTGATACGGCTGTTTTCACTGACATTAGTGTTACCTGTGTTAGTGGCGGTATTTGGTTTAATTAGTGTGTACGGGCAAAACGGCTGGTTAGCACAGGTGTGCCGCTGGTTAGGGGTTCACTACCGTTTTTCACCATACGGTTTGCAGGGGATTTTACTGGCACATGTGTTCTTTAATTTACCGTTGGCCTGCCGACTATTCTTACAAAGCTTAGAAGCTATTCCCCTTGAACAACGCCGTCTTGCAGCGCAATTAGGTATGAGTGCGCATCAGCAGTTTCGGTTTGTCGAGTGGCCCTATCTGCGCCGCCAGTTATTGCCAACAGCCAGCTTAATTTTTATGCTCTGTTTTGCCAGTTTTGCGGTAGTATTGGCGCTGGGTGGAGGGCCAAAAGCGACCAGTATTGAGCTGGCGATTTATCAGGCACTAACCTATGACTTTGATCTGGGGCAAGCGGCATTACTGGCCCTGTTGCAGATGGTTATTTGTCTTGGTTTAGTGGTGATCAGCCAACGTTTGGCTGGCACGTTGCCGGCAGCGGCGGGTAATGGTGGGGTTTGGCATGAGCACTCTCGACACCGAGGCCGCTTGTTTGGCGATCTGCTGCTAATTGGTGCTGCACTGTTATTATTGTTACCTCCGCTGCTCTCAGTGCTTGTTAGTGGTTTGAACTTATCGATCGGGTCAGTATTACGTCAGGCTGCACTTTGGCAAGCACTGTTAACCTCATTGCAGATAGCATTGGGTACAGGCACGCTGGCCGTGGTGCTGGGGATGATGATCCTCTGGTCAAGCCGCCAGTTACGGATGCAGGGTCAGAACCGTTGGGCTGCGCATCTGGAATTATCGGGTATGCTCATCTTGGCCATGCCAGGTTTAGTGCTGGCCACTGGCCTGTTTTTATTATTGCAGCCCTACCCAGCACTGGCTAAACACGCCATGCTGCTGGTAGTTATCTGTAATGCATTGATGGCACTGCCGTATGTACTCAAAACCCTCAGTGTACCAATGTGGGATCTGGCCGTGCAGTATAACCGATTGTGTGCGTCACTCGGAATACAGGGCTGGCAACGTTTGTACTGGGTGGAGTGGCGTGCATTGGCTCGCCCACTCTCGTTGGCGATGTCATTTTCGTGTGTGTTGTCGCTAGGTGATTTTGGCGTGATAGCATTACTCGGCAGTGATGATCTGCGGACTTTACCACTGTATTTGTATCAACAGATGGGCGCATATCGCAGCCATGATGCGGCAGTGACAGCACTGCTGTTGATGCTTCTCTGTTTTGGCTTGTTTACCTTTTTTGAACGCCTGCCACGGCAGCGCGCAGAGTCTTCATCATGATTTCGTTAACCCAAGGCCTGTTTATTTATGACCATCTGCCGATGCGTTTTGATGTACAGATAAACGCCGGAGAGCGGGTCGCAATTCTTGGCCCAAGCGGAGCAGGAAAAAGCACCCTGCTGAATCTTATTGCTGGTTTTGAGCGGCTTAATAGCGGCCAACTTTGCTTAAACGGGGTAGATGCGGCGCACTTGCCCATTGCCGCCCGCCCAGTATCAATGCTATTTCAAGAGCATAATCTGTTTAATCATTTAACTGTGCGGCAAAATATTGGCTTAGGGCTTAATCCGGGGTTAAGGCTCAATGAGGCACAGCGCCAGCGTTTGGCACAGGTGGTTGAAGATGTTGGGCTGAGTGAATATTTAGATCGACGGCCAGATACGCTCTCAGGTGGTCAACGTCAGCGGGTGGCACTGGCGCGCTGTTTGGTGCGCGATACCCCAATTTTGCTGCTCGATGAGCCATTTTCAGCACTGGATCCGGCCTTGCGGGCTGACATGTTGCAATGTGTCGAGTTAGCCTGCCAGCGAGCGAACCTGACGTTACTGATGGTATCACACAATCTAGAGGATGCGGCGCGGATAGCACCACGCACACTGCTCATTGTCGATGGCAACATTCATTACGATGGCAGTACGCAAACATTAGTGCAGGGAAAAAACCCCGCAGCACGGATACTGGGGATTCATGTCGAGGGTTTGCTCTAAATCATCAGTGATAAATAATGCGTGTTAAATGATTCGCGATGTATCGTTGACAATAAACGCTTATGCACTTAATCCTGTTGTTATAGCGGATAATGCCTCTAACAACAGAATTAAGTGGCAATACTCAGTGGCCATAGCAAATGGTAATGCGCATTTATACTGTTCGTACGTTTTAATGCTGTTTAGAGTCGGATTATCTGCCAAACGTGCTGGGCATACAGTGGCATCATGGGTTGTTTTAGCAATAACAGAGTGCTAATAACTGCCGCCAACAACGCAAGCGGGGCTAAAATGCGCAAGCGTGTTGGGGTTAATATACGGCTAAAAAAATCCTCTTTTTGGCGATCGGCACGCCAATAACGCCAGCACCACCACACAGCTAAGGTACAACTCACTGTACAGGCTATCAACCAAAAACGGAATAGACCTAAATCTTGGCCATGAGGAATATCCAATGCAACACCAGCGAGTAAGCCGGGCAACAGATAGACCGGTGGCCACGTTGCACAGGCCAGAAAATTGGGCAAAACGAACTTTTGTACTGGCAGATTTAGCATCCCTGCCACTAATGGTACAATTGGGCGCGTTGGGCCAATGTGTCGCCCCCAGAAAATAGTTAACATGCTGTGCTGATGCAGTGCATGTTCAATCTTGCTAATCTGGCTGGTATAGCGTTGCAGTGGGCGTGCTTTACGCAAGGGTACAGTGAAGTAGTGTCCAATTAAGAATGATCCCCAATCTCCTACCATACAGCCAAGTGCTGCTAACAGCCATGCCAGCCAAAAGTTAACCTCACCGTGGCCAATCATCAGACCAATTGATGTCATAATGATTGAACTTGGGATCAGTAAGCCAATCACCGCAATTGACTCAATCAGTGCAGCAAGAAAAACTGCGCTCAGTGCATATTGTGCTGCATAGAGTTGTACATGTGTCAGTAAAGCATCCATCGGTATCTCAATGTGGTTGGTCAGAACAAACTGACAAGTCAGTATTTTATAGGGAAGTATTGTGCAAGGCAGGCTTCATAGCGTCAATCGGCACTATAAAGGCAGAATAAAACAGCAGAAAAGGGAGCAAAACCAGAGATTGTTTTGCTCCCACGGCAGTTTTACAGATGTTCCTCAGCATAAGAGGCTAAACGGCTGCGTATTACGCCATTGAGGTAGAGATTGACACTGCCTTCAAAATCTTTAAAACGCTCAACAATATAGGTTAATCCCGACGTTACGGGCGTGAGATAGGCACTATCAATTTGTGCCAGATTGCCCGAACAAACAATTTTAGTGCCTTCACCGCAGCGGGTAATAATGGTTTTTAGCTGTGACGCACTTAAATTCTGGCACTCATCAAGCAGGACAAATGCGTTTTGAATTGAGCGCCCACGCATGAAGTTAATCGATTTAAATTGGATATTGGCTTTATCCTGAATATATTTGATGGAAGCTTCGGTGTTGTGATCGTTTTTATGCAGCACCTCTAGAGTATCGGTAATGGCGGCCAACCATGGCATCATTTTTTCCTCTTCAGTGCCCGGTAAATAGCCAATGGATTCGCCGATATCCGGCGTATTGCGGGTGACGATAATCTTGTCGAACATCTTTTTCTCGATCACCTGCTCAAGTGCCGCGGCCATGGCCAGCAAGGTTTTACCGCTACCGGCAGGGCCGGTTAAGATCACCAGATCAATGGAGGGATCGAGCAGGGCATGCAGTGCCATGGCTTGATACATATTTTTCGGGTGGATACCCCAGGCCTGACGATGCATCATTTTCTCGCGGCCAAGATCGCGAAACGTGACACGATCTTCGCCAATAGCACAGATGCGGCCAGCAAAGTGTTCAGTATCATCAAACAGATATTCATTGATATGCGCTGTTGGAACGAGTGACGCATCAACCGAATGGTAAGTCTCTCGCCCTTCATGCTGGGTTTGGCAGACTTCAACTTTATCCCAAAAATTGCCCACAAGGTGGCGAAAACCTTTCGTTAGAAAGCGAACATCGTCAATCAGTTGATCAGTGCGGTAATCTTCAACCCGCAGCACACCCGCGCCTTTGGCACGCAGGCGCATGTTAATATCTTTGGTGACTAAAATAATCGGTTGAGGCGCATACTGCTTTTGCAGGTATAATACGCCATTGAGAATACGGCTATCGCCCTCTTTATGTGGGAAGGCGAGAGCTGTTTCATCGAGGCCATAATCAGCAAAAATTGCGATGCAACCCGATGCCTGTGCGCCGTGTTTACTAAGTGGAACGCCGGCGGCGATCTCTTCGGCAGTGGCATCAAGAAATACACTTTCGAGCATACGAATCGCGACTCTGGCCTCGCGCGATACGTCGCGTTTACTATCCTTAATCCTGTCGAGCTCTTCAAGTACAGTCATTGGAATGATGACATTGTGTTCTTGAAACGAAAAGATAGATTGGGGTTCATGGAGTAGAATATTGGTATCGAGGACGAAAATTTTTCGTTCGTCTGTGCCCATAGTAATCTCCTTATTAGTGTTAAAACAGTGCGCTCTTTGCACGGATGTTGCCCCTATTATTAAGTGTAGCAACGTATCAACAATCAAACGCATACTTCATGACATGCTTGTGACAATTGCACCGTTTTTAAATTATTGAATATGGATAAATCCGTGACGGGAAACCGACCTTGAATTACCATAACGCCCTTTCCCGCACCCACCCCAAAGAAGAGAGTTGAGTCCGCACTATGCCTTTTGCACTTGGTCAACGTTGGATCAGTGATACTGAGAGTGAGTTGGGTTTAGGTACGGTCGTGGCGATAGAAGCCCGTACCGTGACTATCCTGTTTCCTGTTTCCGGTGAAAACCGCGTTTATTCCCGCGTTGATGCGCCGGTAACCCGCGTCATGTTCAATCAAGGCGACACAATCAGCTGTCATGAAGGCTGGAAATTGTGTGTCGAAGAGGTGCTGGAAGCACACGGAGTACTGACCTACATCGGTACACGCGTCGATACCGAAGAGGCGAATGTCACCCTGCGTGAGGTGATGCTGGACAATAAGCTGACCTTCAGCCGCCCGCAGGACCGTCTGTTTGCCGGTCAGATTGATAGGATGGATCGCTTTGCGCTGCGTTATCGCGCACTGAACCATCAGCGCGATCAGTTCCGTTCACCACTGCGTGGA
The DNA here is from genome assembly GCF_051652165.1 of Plesiomonas sp. Taxonomy (GTDB): domain Bacteria; phylum Pseudomonadota; class Gammaproteobacteria; order Enterobacterales; family CAMTGL01; genus Plesiomonas. The sequence continues at coordinate 137,110 of NZ_JBOFTR010000015.1, read as the reverse complement.
TTACGCGGCGTGCGTGCCAGCCTTATCCCGCATCAGGTTTATATTGCCCATGAAGTGGGCTGCCGTTATGCGCCGCGTGTTCTGCTGGCCGACGAAGTGGGTTTGGGTAAAACCATTGAAGCGGGCATGATCATTCATCAGCAACTGCTCTCTGGCCGTGCCGAGCGTGTACTGGTGGTGGTGCCTGAATCTTTACAGCATCAGTGGCTGGTGGAAATGCTGCGCCGTTTCAATCTGCGTTTTGCGCTGTTTGATGAAGAGCGTTGCGCCGAAGCGGGGCTGGATGCCGAGAACCCGTTTGAAACCGAACAGTTGGTGATCTGTTCGCTCGATTTTATCCGTAAAAAACGCCAGCGTTGCGAACAGGCCGTTGATGCTGAGTGGGATCTACTGGTGGTCGATGAAGCTCATCATCTGGTTTGGGATGAAGAGAAACCGAGCCGTGAATATCAGGTGGTTGAAGCCTTAGCGGAGAATATTCCGGGCGTGTTGCTGCTGACCGCAACTCCAGAGCAGTTGGGCCAGCAGAGCCATTTTGCCCGTTTGCGCTTGCTCGATCCTGATCGTTTCCATGATTACGAAGAGTTTGTCGCCGAGCAGCAGCAGTATCAGCCGATTGCCGATGCCGTTGCTGATATTACCAGTGGCAAGCCGCTGACGGTTGCAGCACAAAATCTGCTAACCGAGCTGCTGCCAGAGCAAGATGTTGAGCCGCTGCTCAAAGTGATTAACGCCAAGAGTGTGGATGAAGCGGAGCGCATCTGTGCTCGCCAGACGCTGATCAGTAATCTGATGGATCGCCACGGTACTGGCCGTGTGCTGTTCCGCAATACCCGTCAGGGTGTGAAAGGCTTCCCGCAGCGCAGCGTAAACCAGATCACTTTGCCACTGCCGAGCCAGTATCAAACCGCGATTCGCGTTGCGCGTATGATGGGATCAAGCAAGATTGATGATCGTGCGTTGCAGATGCTCTATCCCGAACAAATTTATCAGGCATTTGAAGGTGAAAATGCCACGTGGTGGAACTTTGACCCACGGGTTGAGTGGCTACTGACATTCTTGAAAAATCACCGTGATGACAAGGTGCTGGTGATCTGTGCGAAAGCCGAAACCGCGGTGCATTTAGAGCAGGCACTGCGTGAGCGTGAAGCGATTCGTGCAGCGGTGTTCCATGAAGGTTTATCCATTATCGAGCGTGATAAAGCGTCGGCCTACTTTGCACAGCAAGAAGAGGGCGCGCAGGTGCTGCTCTGCTCTGAAATTGGCTCAGAAGGGCGCAATTTCCAGTTTGCCAGCCAGTTGGTGATGTTTGATTTACCGATGAATCCGGATCTGCTTGAGCAGCGGATTGGCCGTCTTGACCGTATTGGTCAGCGGCACGATATCGCCATTCATGTGCCTTGTCTTGAAGGCACATCTCAGGCGCTGCTGTCGCGCTGGTTCCATGAGGGGCTCGATGCGTTTGAGCACACCTGCCCGACCGGACGCCCAGTGTATGATCAGTTTGTTGAGCGTTTGATTCCGTTTTTGGCCGACCCAAGCAGTACGGAAGGGTTTGATGAGCTGATTGCTGAGAGCCGCGCGCTGCACGATAGCTTGAAAGCCAAGCTGGAAACGGGCCGTGATCGCCTGCTGGAGATGCACTCCAATGGGGGCACAGAAGCACAAGCGTTGGCCGAGAAAATTGGCGAGCAAGATGGTGGTACTGACTTAGTCAGTTTTGCGCTGAACCTGTTTGATATTATTGGGGTGCAGCAAGAGGATCGTGGTGAGCACATGCTGGTGCTTGAACCGACTGGCCATATGCTGGTGCCTGATTTTCCGGGTTTGCCATCAGACGGCTGTACCGTGACCTTTGATCGTGATGTGGCCTTGTCGCGTGAAGATGCCCAGTTTTTGACATGGGAACATCCAATCCTGCGTAACGGCATTGATCTGATTTTGTCCGGTGATACCGGTATGACCGCAATATCATTGTTGAAAAACAAAGCTCTGCCAGCCGGAACATTGTTGCTGGAGCTGGTCTATGTGGTTGAAGCGCAAGCGCCAAAACATCTGCAATTGACTCGTTTCCTGCCGCCAAGCCCAATTCGTTTGTTGATGGATGCCAACGGTAATGATCTATCGCAATCGGTCGCGTTTGAAGCACTGAACCGCCAACTTAGCCCAGTGAACCGTCATACCGGCAGCAAACTGGTCAATGCGGTACAAAAAGAGATCCACGCGATGCTGACACTGGCCGAGCCGAAAGCCACTGAGCTGGCGCGCATTGAAATTGATGCCGCGCGTCAACTGGCTGATAACGTGATGACTGCTGAACTCGATCGCATGCTGGCTCTTAAAGCGGTGAACCCGAACATCCGTGATGATGAAGTGACTGTGCTGGATCTGGGCCGTAAGCAAGTGATGCAGCACCTTGATGAAGCCAACTGGCGGTTAGATTCGCTGCGTGTGGTTGTGGTTACGCATCAATAAGTGTTTAGCAAAGGTAATCACATGGCACAATCGAGCAGCACCAAACGGCAGCGTAAAGCAGCTTATTTGGCGGGAGAACCACCCGCCCCCAGCGGCGCACCGCCGCTGGAGTCATATCATCCGCCGACTGACCCTTGGCTGGAGATCCTCTATCAGGATGCCAGCATCATGGTGGTCAACAAACCGAGCGGGCTGTTGTCAGTGCAGGGGCGCGCGCCTGAGCACCGCGACAGCATTATGCAGCGGATCCAAGAGGATCACCCGCTGGCTGAATCGGTGCATCGTCTTGATATGGCGACCAGTGGTGTGCTGGTGGTGGCATTAACCAAACAGGCCGAGCGTGAGCTCAAACGTCAGTTTCGTGAGCGTGAGCCTAAAAAAGCGTATATCGCCCGAATCTGGGGGCATCCTGAACACGATAGCGGTGAGATAGATTTACCACTGGTGTGTGACTGGCCGAACCGTCCGCAGCAGAAGGTGTGTCATGAGACCGGTAAGCCAGCTCAGACGTTGTATCAGGTGCTCAGTCGTGATTTAGATGGAACAAGCCGTGTTAAACTGACCCCTATTACCGGCCGTTCACACCAGTTGCGGGTACACATGTTGGCACTGGGGCATCCGATTTTGGGTGATCGCTTTTATGCCAACGCACAAGCACAGGCCATGGCTGATCGTTTGCAATTACATGCGCTAGAGCTGAATATCACGCACCCGAAAACCGGTGAGCCGTTACAGTTTTGCTGCCATCCTGATTTTTGAAATCAGCCAAAATAAGCGAGCACAACACTCGCGCCAAACAAAAAGAAAGAGTGAAAGGAAGTAATATGATTCAAGTAGTAGGTCATAAAAACCCAGACAGCGATAGCATCTGCTCGGCACTGGTAGCAACTGCACTGCTGCAAGCTCGCGGTTTGAATGCCAAAGCCGTTCGTCAGGGTGATATCAACCGTGAAACCCAGTTCATCTTAAATAAAGCGGGTGTTGAGCAGCCTGAGATGTGTACTGGCGTAGCCGGACAACAAGTCTGGCTGGTAGATTACTCTGATATGGCGCAAGGCCCAGACGATCTGGCCCAAGCTGAAATTTTGGGTATTGTTGATCACCACCGTTTAGGTGATGTGACTACCGCACAGCCGCTGGAAGCGTGGATTTGGCCAGTAGGTTGCACCAATACCATTTTGTTCAACCTGTTCAAAATGGAAAATGCACCGATTACCCGCCCACTGGCGATCCTGATGATGTCTGCCATCATCAGTGACACCGTAGGGTTTGCTTCACCAACGTGCACACAAAAAGATAAAGATGCGGTTTATGCGCTGGCTGAACTGGCACAGATCAGCGATTTGGATGCGTTTATCACTGAGCTGCTGATTGCTAAAACCGATATTGCAGGTTTGAGCGCAGCAGAGCTGGTTGAAAAAGATCTGAAAGGCTATCCACTTAATGGGCATAACGTCGTGGTTGGCCAGATTGAGCTGGCAACACTGGCGCAAGTTGATGACATGATCGATGCGCTGAATGCCGATTTGCAGCGCCGTTGCAGCGAAGATTCGCTGGTACTGGCTGCTCTGATGCTGACCGACATTACCACGGCAACCACCCGTCTGCTGTATCAGGGCGAATGGTCAGCAAAGTTAGAAGCACACGCTGATAACGGTGTTCTGATGATGCAAAATACCCTGAGCCGTAAAAAGCAGGGTTGGCCTTGGCTGCAACAAGTTCTAGCCTGATTACTTTGATACAGCGGGTGCTGACACTGCACTACAGTGGTTAATCTTATGGCAATGAAAAAAGCGGTCTAATAAAGACCGCTTTTTTTTAGACAAAACTTGTCGCACTCTGACGCAGATATACGCACTTCCCTACAGAAAGATACACGGGCCAGTTATATGGTAACTGTAATGGCGCTATCGCCGAGTTATTCCATAAGGAGCACTGGTCATGAAAGTTGATATCTCTATTCCTGATGCAAGCAGAAAACAGATCGCTGACAGTCTCGCTCACCTTTTGGCTGAAAGTTTTAGCCTTTACTTGAGTACGCACTATTTTCACTGGAACGTGAAGGGTATGCGTTTCCTGCCGATTCATCAAATGTTTGAAGAGCAGTACACAGGTATTTGGAATGCATTAGATGATATTGCTGAACGTATTCGGGAATTAGGCTTTGAAGCACCAGGTTCATTGAGTGCATACCAAAAAATGAGCCGTTTACCAGAGCCAAAATCAAACTTAAGTAATAACGAGATGATTGCCTTTTTGCTGCAAGGCCATGCAACAGTCATCGAACGTATTCGCGGTATTTATCCACTCACCGGCGAGGTGATGGATGGTGCAACAGCATCATTACTTGATGATCGCTGCTCTGCACATGAAAAAATGGCGTGGATGCTGCGCAGTACACTTGAAGAGTAAGTGATCATACTAATATTGCTGTAGTGATAAAGAGAAATGTAGATCGCGCTATAGGCTATATTGGTTGATATTACCCTTTTTTTATAACGGCAGACCTCTTTGTTAGGGCTGTCGTTTTCCTGCATATTGTTACATCCCCACACAGATTTTATTGTTTTTATCCCCTATAGTCAGGCAATTACTGTTTTCTTTTTAAACCATATTGCCAGAATAAAAGGGTATAAAGTGCGTATTTTTTCCAGCTTTTGGCGTTATTTAGCGCAAAACCAGCCCCTTTTTTTACGTGTATTGCACATAGGTATTGCCTTGTTGGTGGTTTTGCAAATCATCAATAGCAATGATATGCACTTCACACCAGACCAGCAAATTCGCGCTGATTGGCTTATTCAACTTTGTACATGGATGCATATTGTTAGTGGTATTTTATTGTTGCCACTGATTGCCTTATTACTGTGGTATTGCTTTAAAACTCGTGGCTTCCGCTATTTTTATCCATATTTATGGGGGGATACAGAGCAACTCACGGCTGATCTCCGAGTATTGTTTCAGTTTCAGTTGCCTGAGTCACAGCCTAAAGGCGTAGCAACATGTATTCAGGGGTTAGGATTAGGGGCATTAGTGCTGGTTGTATTATCAGGGCTTGCTTGGTTTGTGCTTTGGTGTAGTGGCTCTGTCTGGACACTCGATCTCAAATCACTGCATAAAACCCTTACCAGCCTGATAGAGGCCTACGTTGTTGGGCACGGTGGTATGGCACTGTTACACTTTATCGGTTGGTGTCGTCGTCAGCCAAAATAAGCCTAAGCGTGATAAGTGAACAGTATCCCTTAATCGTAAGACTCGAGCTCTTTTTGGATCTCCTGCTGAATCCATGACAATACTTTACCGTGGTAAGCAGCAGGGGATGCATACGCTGCATAATCACGCCATTGCATACTAAATTTATGTTTAAGTACCTGTAACTGGTTATAACGTAACGGAGTTTGCACCAATGGCGTGGGTAAAATAGCCCAGCCCAGCTTATCAACCACCGCATCGCGGATCATCTCAAAGCAAGAGAGCCCGATGTGATCACCACTGACCGGTTGCAGCGTTTTCACTGATTCATCATCCACATATGACAGCGTAATTTGTGTATGTGACTCTAGGTCATTGTGCTGAACCCGCTTTAACAGCGCCAGCGGATGGCTTTTCTCCACCACCATCATGGTTCGCAGCGGATGCAGCACCTCAATTTTCAGTGATGAGTTCTCTTGCTCTTGAGTCAGTAAACCAAACGCAGCATCAACAATTCCCTCTTCAACCAGCGCAGGTAATTCCGGCGGTGATGCCAACACCAAAGAGACACTGGTGCCGGCAAATTGTTGTTTTAATTGCCCTAATAGCCGTCGCCAGAAAACTTCTGACAATGCATCATCGCGCGCGATGCGCAGCAAGGCTTCGGCACCGGTGGCGTAGTGCTGGCATTTTTGTTCGATGATATTCGCAATTTGTAAAATACGCTCACTGTCATCCAGAATTTGTTCACCGATAACGGTCAATTCCGTTAAGTTTGAACCGCGTTCAAAAAGGCTGACACCCAAACTGTCTTCCAGTGCACTGATTGCGGTACTCACGGTACTGCGGCTTTTACCTAAACGGCGTGCCGCTTCAGTGATTGAGCCATTATTAGCGGCCTCTACAAACATTTCTAACTGCGAGAACTTCATCGGCTACTCCAGACATCAGTGGATGATCCTAGAGGGTGTAAACAAATTGTCAAACACGAGCGTCGGAAAAGTTGACACTGAGCGATTAGTATATAACGAGCAGGAGGGCTAGAGTAACGCTGTGCCGCAAACGTTATCAGCAGATCACGGGGCATTAAGGATATTAAAGGGTACTCACATGTTATTCGCATGGATGTTTCTGTTACTGGCTATTATTACCGAAGTTGCAGGAACATCATCTATCAATAAAATCGTCGAAAATGGTTCATTTTTCAGTTATTTGCCTATGTGGGCAGGGATCGGAATATCTTATTTTTTCCTCTCTAAAGCGATCAAAAAAATACCTATTGGTATTGCATACGCGTTGTGGGAAGGGGTTGGTGTTACCTTAATTACACTGATTTCGGTGTTTATTTTTGGCTACTCGCTCTCATTGCAAGAGATGATTGGGTTAGCACTGGCCGTCACCGGTATTATTATGGTGAATGCCGGTGAAAGCCACCCACAGCAGGAGGAGGCATAATGTTACATATCGGATTTATTATTGCCGCCGCTCTGCTCGACGTTGCCGCGAATATGGCGCTAAATAAGTCGAAAGGTTTTCAACGTAAACGTTGGGGGTTTCTCTCTCTTTTACTGGTTATGAGTGCGTTTACGTTATTGACCGAAGCCGTTCGGGGTATGGATCTTGCCGTAGCCTACGCATCATGGGGAGCAATCGGTATTTTAGGCACAGCCATTGGTAGTTGGGTTATCTTTAAAGAGAAACTCAAACCGATTGGTTGGGCTGGTATTGTGGTGATTGCTACCTCGGTTGTGGTGATGCATTCGGCATAATGGTTTACAGCGGTTTACGTCAGGTTCATGTAAGCCAGATATAAAAAAGCGGATAAGAGTCATCGCTTATCCGCTTTTTTGATCGCATTTAATGGCCGTATGTTAATGGCACTGCGGTTTGCTTGCTTTCCCGTTTCCCTTTATTAAATTTAAAAGAGAAAGCGCACATTGCAAGATACCGCATTCATCTCAGCGTAAAAAAGCCGGTTGATGGCTTTCGTAAGCACTGATTTTATCCGCATGCTGCAAGGTTAAGCCGATGCTGTCTAAACCATTGAGCAGGCAGTGACGATGAAACGGATCAAGCATAAACGGGTAGATGTTGGCATCATTATGGCTACCCGTATTGTTATCTGCGCTACACACTGACACCGTTTGCACGGTCAGATCAATGGTCAATTGTACGCTTGGCTTGTCAGCTACATGGGCAAACAACGCATCAATATCAGCGGCAGCTAAACGTACTGGCAGCAACTGGTTATTGATGGCATTACCGTAAAAAATATCAGCAAAGCTTGGCGCAATAATCACTTTAAAACCGTAATCGGCCAGTGCCCATGGCGCATGCTCACGCGACGATCCACACCCAAAGTTCTCACGGGTCAGTAAGACTGAGGCTCGGCGATATTCAGGTTGATTGAGGATAAACGCTGGATTTTCCTGTGTACCGGCATCATCGAGAAAACGCCAGTCGTGGAACAGGTGTTGACCAAAGCCGGTACGGGTCACTTTTTGTAAAAACTGCTTCGGAATAATCGCATCCGTGTCGATATTAGCGGCATCTAACGGTGCGACAATGCCGGTATGTTGCGTGAATCCTGTCATGTGTCACTCCTTGGTTCCCGTGCAAAGCATCTGTTGTGCACGGGCCATCGTATAGGGATAAATCAAATCGGGGCTTAACCGAACTGTGGCAGGTTATCTGCGAAATTACGCACATCCGTGAAATGCCCTTTGATTGCGGCAGCGGCAGCCATTGCAGGGCTGACCAGATGGGTGCGTCCGCCACGCCCTTGTCGCCCCTCAAAGTTGCGGTTACTGGTAGAGGCGCAGCGTTCACCGGCGGCCAAGCGATCATTGTTCATCGCCAAGCACATAGAGCAGCCGGGCAACCGCCACTCAAAGCCCGCATCAATGAAGATTTTATCCAGCCCTTCGGCTTCGGCTTGCGCCTTAACCAGACCAGAGCCGGGCACGACCAACGCTTGTACGCCGTTGGCCACTTTATGCCCTTTAGCAATGCTGGCCGCGGCACGCAGATCTTCAATACGTGAGTTGGTGCAAGAGCCGATAAATACTTTATCAATGCGAATATCTGACAGCTTTTCGCCTGCCTGCAACCCCATATAGTGCAATGCTTTTTCTGCCGATACGCGTTCATTGGCATCACTGAATGATGTCGGCGCGGGGATCGGCTGATCAATGGCAATCACCTGACCGGGGTTGGTTCCCCATGTCACCTGTGGGGCTATCTCGCTGGCGTACAGGGTGATGGTGTGATCAAAATGGGCATCGGCATCACTGCGCAGCGTAGCCCAGTAAGCCACGGCTTCTGCCCAGTCTGCGCTTTGTGGGGCAAACGGGCGGTTTTCCAGATAGGCAAAGGTGGTGGTATCTGGGGCGATCAGCCCCGCTTTTGCACCTAGCTCAATGGCCATGTTGCACACTGTCATGCGGCCTTCCATGCTCAGGGCAGTAATGGCCTCACCGCAGAACTCCACGACATACCCAGTGCCTCCGGCATGGCCGACTTTACCAATCACTGCCAGTACAATATCTTTTGCGGTGATCCCGCCAGAAACTTGCCCCTGCACCTCAATTTTCAGCGTTTTAGCGCGGCTTTGCTTGAGGGTTTGTGAAGCTAATACGTGCTCTACTTCAGATGTTCCAATACCAAATGCCAGCGCGCCAAATGCCCCGTGGGTGGAGGTGTGTGAGTCTCCACAAACAATGGTCATACCGGGCAGCGTCAGCCCCTGCTCTGGGCCCATCACATGCACAATGCCTTGGTTGGGGTGATCTAAATCGTACAAGGTGATGCCAAATTCAGTGCAGTTTTTTGCCAATTCTTGCATCTGGATACGTGCCATCTCACCGGATGCGGCAATATCGCGGGTTTGAGTCGAGACGTTGTGATCCATCGTGGCAAAAGTTTTGCTAGGTTGGCGAACAGCACGCTGCATGGCACGCAGACCATCAAATGCCTGTGGTGAGGTGACTTCATGTACCAAATGGCGGTCAATATACAGCAGCGGTGTTTCACCGGCAGTTTCATGCACCACGTGGGCATCGAATAATTTTTGGTACAACGTTTTTGGGGGCAATGTTTTTCCCATGATTTACATCCTTGTGGCGCTACCGCGCCGGTATGTTTTACGGTTCACGAGTCACGCTTTGTAACTTGCTGATGGTCTTCAGTGAAATCTCAGCGAAGTGCAAAATTTTTGTGGTTCGCTTTGCCTTAAACGGTTTCGGCTACGTGCGCTATTGCACCGGCATGCTCAGTGATATAGGCAGCAATTTTACTGCCCATCTCAGCGGTGCTCAGTGCCGTTTGTTCGCCAGCCAGATCCGCTGTGCGCCAGCCTTGTGCCAATACTGCGGTCACTGCTTGTTCAATGGCTTGTGCCGCGGGCTCTTGTCCGAGGCTGTAGCGCAACATCAGTGCGGCAGATAAAATTTGGGCTATTGGGTTAGCAATGCCTTTTCCGGCGATATCTGGCGCAGAGCCACCGGCTGGCTCAAATAGCCCAAAGCGGCTTTCGTTCAAACTGGCAGAGGGCAGCATGCCCATGGAGCCGGTGATCATGGCGCACTCATCTGACAAAATATCGCCAAAAATATTTGAGCACAGTAATACATCAAACTGATCAGGGGCTTTAATTAACTGCATAGTGGCGTTGTCGATATAGATGTGTTCTAGCTGCACATCGGGGTACTCTTTGGCGATGCTGCTGACCACTTCCCGCCATAAAATTGAGCTTTGCAGTACGTTAGCTTTATCCACCGAGGTCACTTTGGCACGGCGAACACGCGCCGATTCAAAGGCGATGCGCGCAATTCGCTCAATTTCGTAACGGTGGTAAATCTCGGTATCAAAGGCGTGCTCTTGCGCACCTTCACCGGCCCGGCCTTTAGGCTGGCCAAAGTAGATCCCGCCAGTGAGCTCGCGTACACAGACAATATCAAAACCGCGCGCAGCAATATCGGCCCGTAACGGGCAAAAATCTTCTAAACCCGCATACAGGGTTGCGGGTCGCAGATTACAAAACAGTTGGAAGTGTTTGCGCAGAGGCAGTAACGCGCCGCGTTCGGGTTGCTGCTGAGGGGGCAGGTGTTCCCACTTTGGCCCGCCGACAGAACCAAATAAAATGGCATCGGCCGCTTCGCAGCCCGACAGTGTTTCTGCCGGCAGCGGTGTGCCGTGCAGATCAATGGCAATGCCGCCGACAGGGTGTTCGCTGTATGCCAAGCTGAAACCAAAATGTGATTGCACTGCGGCCAGCACGTTAATCGCTTCTTGCATCACTTCTGGCCCGATACCGTCTCCGGCTAATACGGCGATAGTGTAGTGATTTGCCGCGGCGTTTGTTGTCATCCCTGTCATGATTGTGCTGCCTCTGTCCGTTGTTGGTGAATGCGTTGTGTCTCTTGAGAAACCCGCTGAGCGCGGTGAATGGCGTTGATAACGTGGATCAGTGCCTGTGCAGAAGATTCGATAATATCAGTTTCCAGCCCGACACCGTGGAAGCGGCGGCCCTGATAATCGGCCACGATATCGACCTGACCAAGCGCATCTTTGCCCTGACCCTTGGCCGATAGTTGGTAGTTCACAATGCTTATCTCATAACCGGTAATCCGGTTGATACACTGATAGACCGCATCGACCGGCCCGTTGCCCGTGGCCGCTTCGGTATATTCGTTATCACCGGCCTTTAGGCGTACTGATGCGGTGGCCATCACGCTGCCGCCTGATTGCACGCTCAGGTAGTTCAGACAAAAATGTTCTGACTCTTCCTGCTGCATATTGATAAAGGCCAGCGCCTCTAGATCATAATCAAACACCTGCCCCTTTTTATCGGCCAGTTTCAAAAAGGCGGCGTAGAGTGAGTCAATATCGTAATTGCTTTCTGAATAGCCCATCGCTTCCATGCGGTGTTTCACTGCGGCACGGCCTGAGCGCGAGGTCAGGTTTAACTGATTTTGGTTTAACCCGATAGATTCTGGGGTGATAATTTCGTAGTTCGATTTATTTTTCAGCATGCCATCTTGATGAATGCCAGAAGAGTGGGCAAAGGCGTTCGCGCCGACAATGGCCTTGTTTGCCTGTACCGGCATGTTGCACAACTGGCTGACCAATTGGCTTGTGCGGTGAATATCCTGATGGCGAATACCGGTGTGTACCTCCAGTAAATCAGCACGGGTTTTGATGATCATCGCCACTTCTTCGAGTGAACAGTTACCGGCTCGCTCGCCGATCCCATTCATGGTGCACTCAATTTGCCGCGCACCGGCTTGTACTGCTGCAATCGAATTGGCGACTGACAACCCCAGATCGTTATGGCAATGCACCGAGATCACCGCCTGATCAATATTGGGTACACGGTTAAACAGAGTTTCGATAATACCACCAAACTGGCTCGGAATGGTGTAACCCACCGTATCGGGAATGTTGATTGTTTTAGCACCGGAACGAATGGCGGCTTCAACCACGCGGCACAAATTATCAATCGGTGTTCGCCCTGCATCCTCACAAGAGAACTCCACATCATCGGTATATTGGCGGGCACGTTTTACTGCGCGTACCGCCATTTCAAGCACATCATCAAAACTGCGCTTAAGCTTGGTTTCGATATGTAACGTTGAAGTGGCAATAAAGGTATGAATGCGAAAGGCTTCGGCCACTTTCAATGACTCAGCGGCAACATCAATATCCTGATCGACCGCGCGGGCCAGTGCGCAGACTCGGCTGTGTTTGATATTGCGGGCAATGGTTTGTACTGACTCAAAATCGCCCGGTGAAGAGACAGGAAAACCCACCTCCATCACATCTACGCCCAAACGCTCAAGCGCAAAGGCAATTTGCAACTTCTCTTTGACGCTCAGGCTGGCACGTAATGCCTGTTCCCCGTCACGTAACGTGGTATCGAATATAATGACCTGATTGCTCATAATAAAAATTCCTTTTGCTGTCGTGCTATCCCTGCGGTCAGCCGGAAAAAAAAGCCCGCGCTGACTGCGCGGGCTCGGGGATTTGGTTTGCTGACCGTTCTTGTTGCTACTTGAACAAACCCTGAGCTGACCCGCGCTGATAAGCAGCGAGTAGGAGTAGGTTAAGTAGCAGCAAAGTTGCATTCATGGTCGTATTCTCATGTATTTATATTGACCTACTAAGAGTAAGGGCTAAAAAGGGCTTAGTAGGCGATAAAATATCCGCAATGCGTATGTGATACTTCAGATGTTATGCACTTGTCAATAGTTTGATTGGAATGGTTGAATCAGGGAAATAAAACTGCTGCAAAACTATCAATGAATTGTCATCTGGGGTTTATAGAGTAAAGCCAAGTCTGCTCGGTTCAATCAGGAGAAGTCTATGGTGCGTTTATCCTTGCGGCGTTTTGATCTGGCGGTTTCAACCTTTTGTTTATGCCACCGTTTCAACCACGCTATCGCCCGCGTCTCCCGTATGGTGTCGCGTACCGGTGATGGCCCACTCTATCTGCTGGTGGGCGTGCTGCTTTACTACACTGAACCTCATGCGGGTACGCATTTTTTTCGCACCGGTTGTCTGGCATTTGCAGTTGAGCTGCCGATTTACTGGCTCCTGAAAAACAGCATCCGGCGTGATAGACCACTGAATCTTCCCTGTTTTATTGTGCCCTCTGATCGTTATAGCCTGCCGTCAGGCCACACTGCCGCCGCGTTTTTAATGACAGGGTTAGTGGCCGCTTACTATCCATTCTGGTTACCCATCGCCTTAAGTTGGGCCTTGCTGGTAGGCCTGTCACGCGTACTGCTTGGCGTACACTTTCTGACAGACATTATTGCCGGTGCAATTTTGGGGTTGGGCTGTGCAACGCTGGCGCTGGAGTGGGCATGAAAATTTTATACGGGATACAAGGCACGGGAAATGGCCATCTGTCACGTGGTCGCGTCTTAGTGCCAGCATTACAGCAACAAGGTGTTCAGGTGGATGTGATCTGCTCAGGGCGTAACCCCGATGACTACTTTGATATGCAAATTTTTGGCCGCTATCAGACCCGCAGAGGGCTGAGCTTTGTTTCACAGCACGGCAAAATTGCACTGGGAAAAACCGTTCGCCACAACCATCTGTTACAACTGCTGCGCGATATTCAGGCTCTCGATCTACGTGGATATGATCTGGTGTTCAGTGATTTTGAACCGGTCAGTGCATGGGCGGCACAGCGTGCCGGTGTGCCGAGCTTGACGGTTAGCCATCAGGCTGCCTTTCAATACCCTATTCTCAAAGAGGGTGATAGTCTGTTTAATCGCCAGCTAATGCGCCATTTTGCACCGGTACAACAGGCCATTGGCTTACACTGGTTTCACCATGATTGCCAGATCCTACCGCCGATTATTGATAGCAATACAACCCTAACCGCCAGCGATAATGGGCAGGTATTGGTATATCTGCCCTTTGAAAATTTAAACAGCATCCTATATTGGCTCAGTGCGTGCCGACATGCCAAATTTGACTGTTTTCATCCTGCCGTGAAGCAAGAAAAACAGCACAAAAATATCGGTTTATACCCGCTGTCCCACGCACGGTTTCGCCAAGCATTGGCCAGTTGCCACGGGGTGATTGCCAATGCCGGTTTTGAACTGCCTTCTGAAGCGATGGCGCTAGGAAAAAAGCTGCTGGTAAAACCGCTACAGGGGCAGTTTGAGCAGCAGAGTAATGCATTAACGCTCGATATTATGGGGCTGGCAACTCGCTTAAATCAGCTCGATCAGGGTGCGCTGCACCATTGGTTACGTAGCCATGCTATTGGCCGAGTCGTTTTTCCTGATGTTGCAAACGCAGTGGCTCATTGGATTGCAGAAGGGGCATCAGGTGATCTTGTTGCGCTGAAAAAAAACTTATGGCGCAGTGTTGAATTTCCAGAAAGTGTAGTTGAAAGCCTGCAAGATTGTACTCCGCTCGACAGCGATCTCTCGCTACCAGAATTGAATCTTCACACTGAGTTTGGGCTATAAATCGAACTTAAAAAGTCTATCTTGTCTAAAAAAGAGTGTTTTAATCAGCAAAAGAGCATGTTGTTCTATTTTATGCACTTTGTGAGTGCTTACTCATAAACGGCTGTTTAAATCCTTTTCTTCTATCGACAAGTTCAGTTACACTTATTGTCATCTAAGCGTACATGTGTACGCTGAAGCTCACCTACGAATTTAAGGTCCGAAGATGAAAGGTTATCACCTGATAGAGCGTATCCAGGGTCAGATTTCCCGTAATCCCGCTAAGGTTGTCATGCAAGATCAGCAAGGCAACGCGTGGATTGACATCTGTTGGCAGGAAGCCAATGAGCGCCTACGCGCTACCGCCCGTGCATTATTGAGTCTCGGTGTTGAGATACAAGAACGCGTGGCCATTTTTTCCCAAAATATGGCTGAGTGGACACTCACTGACTTGGCCATTTTGCACCTGCGTGCCATTACAGTGCCGATTTACCCAACTAACACCGCCGCGCAAACAGCGTATGTGTTGGATGATGCCGATGTTCGTATTTTATTTGTTGGCGAACAGGCACAGATGAATGCGGCTATTGCTTTGCAAGAGACTTGCCCACAGCTCACTCATATTATTGCACTTGATCCCACTGTTGATTTACAAGGGTGCAGCATTGCTTGTCATTTGGCCGATTTTCGGCAGCAAGGCACAACAGAATTTGATACAGAATTAGAAACGCGCATTGCTGATCGCCGTTTAGATGATCTATTTACCCTAATTTATACCTCAGGAACAACCGGTGAACCGAAAGGGGTAATGCTTGATTATCGTAACATGGCCACACAGCTGCATTTACACGATGATCGTTTAAGCTTAACGGAAGATGATGTTTCACTGAGCTTTTTACCGTTGTCGCATGTGTTTGAACGCGCATGGTGTTTTTATGTGCTACACCGTGGTGCAACAAATGTCTTTTTACGTGATCCACAAAAAGCACAAGCGGCAATGTTAGCTGTGCGCCCAACGGTGATGTGTGCAGTCCCACGGTTTTACGAGAAAGTATTCAGTGCTATTCACGATAAAGTGGCAAAAGCGCCACTTATTCGCCGTATGCTGTTTAAATGGGCAGTAAAAATCGGTGAGCAATATTTTTGGTGTCTGCGTCAAAAACGTCGCCCTAGTGCGTTTTTGCAGGGAAGTTACCGTCTCGCTGATAAATTGGTGTTGAGCAAATTGCGCGGCGCTCTGGGTGGCCGCACCCGTTTTTTACCGACATCAGGTGCAAAACTTGATGACGGTATCAACCTGTTTTTTCAGTCAATCGGCATCAACATTAAGTACGGTTACGGTATGACCGAAACCTGCGCGACTGTCACCTGCTGGGAAGATGACGAGTACCAGTTTGGTTCTATTGGTACGCCACTGCCGGGCTTAGAAGTGCGCATTGTTGCCGACCAAGAGAATGAGATTCAGGTGCGCGGTGCATCAGTTATGCGCGGTTACTACAATAAACCGGAAGAGACGGCAAACAGTTTTACCGCAGATGGCTGGTTAAAAACCGGTGATGCAGGCGCAGTTGATGAGCACGGAAACTTTTTTATCACCGAGCGCATTAAAGATCTGATGAAAACATCGGGCGGAAAGTATATCGCGCCGCAGATGATTGAAGGGGCGTTGGGGCAAGATCGCTTTATCGAACAAATTGCCGTGATTGCTGATACCCGTAAGTTTGTTTCAGCCTTAATTGTGCCTTGTTTTGAATCTTTAGAAGATTATGCGCGTAGCGTAAACATTAAATATCACGATCGTATGGAGCTGCTGAAAAATGGCCAGATCCGTGAAATGTTTGAGCAACGTCTGAAAAGTATTCAGAAAGAGCTGGCACGTTTTGAGCAAGTAAAACGTTTCACACTGCTGCCAGATGCTTTCACGATGGAGAGCGGCGAACTCACGCCAACCCTAAAACTGCGTCGGAAGATTATTTCACAGCGTTATCAGCGTGAAATTGACTCTATGTACGAATAGTGCGAATCAATAGTGACTTGCACTCTGTTCTCATGGAAAACCACCGCAAGGTGGTTTTTTTTATGCAGTAATCTAGCCCATAAGAAGATTTTGCTTCTTTCCCGTTGATTGAAATATTCCTCTGTATTTTATTAATTAACCCTGTGTTATCACTCTATTTCATATTTGCATTCATCTTGTGGCTAATTAACGTGCTGTAATGATGGACTTTGTTACAAAATCAACGTTAAAGTGAGTTAGGCCGTGGTTTTGCTCGTATCAGGTGAATTACAGAGTGAAACGGGGTAAAAAAAACATTAATACCACCACTGAAAATTAATAGATGCTTAGTAATCAATAAGATAAGCAACCATGCTGGAAGCTTAGGAATCGAATCCGACCGGGAGACAGACGTATGGAGATGTTGTCAGGCGCCGAAATGGTGGTGCAAGCACTGCACGATCAGGGCATTAAACATGTTTTCGGTTATCCGGGGGGAGCTGTGCTCGATATTTATGATGCACTGCATACCCTAGGCTGCATTGAACATGTGCTGGTTCGCCACGAGCAAGCGGCCGTGCATATGGCCGATGGCTATGCGCGGGCAACCGGGCAAGTAGGGGTGGCGCTGGTCACATCAGGGCCAGGGGCAACAAACGCCATTACCGGCATTGCCACAGCCTACACCGACTCGATTCCGCTGGTGGTGCTCTCCGGTCAGGTAGCAACCAGCCTGATTGGTAATGATGCGTTTCAAGAGTGCGATATGGTCGGGATCTCTCGCCCAGTTGTGAAGCACAGCTTTTTGGTCAAACGCACTGAAGATATCCCGTTGGTGATGAAAAAGGCCTTCTATATTGCTGCATCCGGCCGCCCGGGGCCGGTGGTGGTTGATTTACCCAAAGATATTCTTAATCCCGCCAATAAGCTGCCATACAGTTATCCTGAAAGTGTGGAGTTGCGCTCATATCACCCGAATGTGACAGGGCATACCGGACAGATTAAAAAAGGTCTGCAAGCGCTGCTTGCTGCCCGCCAGCCGGTGATTTATGCCGGTGGTGGTGTCATTGGGGCTAATTGCAGTGAATTGTTGACAGCGTTTGCCCACAAGTTAAATGTACCTGTAACGACCACGTTAATGGGGCTGGGCGCATTTCCCGGTAATGATCCGCAAAGTGTCAGTATGCTGGGTATGCACGGCACCTATGAAGCCAATATGGTGATGCACAATGCAGATCTGATTTTTGCGATTGGTGTGCGTTTTGACGATCGCACCACCAATAACGTGGCAAAATATTGTCCGAATGCCACGATTTTGCACATTGATATTGATCCTACCTCGATCTCGAAAACCATTGCGGTTGATATTCCGATCGTCGGTTGTGCTGAAAATGTGCTGAAGAAAATGCTGACATTGTTAGATGAGCACCATACCGCTCATGATCCGGCAGTGCTAGCCGACTGGTGGCAACAAATTAGTCAGTGGCGTGCCCGTAAGTGCCTTGATTTCCCACGTGATAGCGTAAAAATCAAACCGCAGGCGGCCATTGAAGCCTTGTACAAACTGACGCAGGGCGATGCCTATGTCACCTCTGATGTTGGGCAGCATCAGATGTTTGCTGCGCTGTATTATCCGTTTGCTAAACCGCGCCGTTGGATTAACTCCGGTGGGCTAGGCACAATGGGCTTTGGCTTCCCTGCTGCTATCGGCGTGAAAATGGCGCTGCCACATGAACAAGTGGTGTGTATAACCGGTGATGGCAGTATTCAGATGAATATTCAAGAGCTTTCAACTGCACTGCAATACGATGTTCCGGTGGTGATTATCAATCTTAATAACCGTTTTTTAGGGATGGTAAAGCAGTGGCAAGATATGATCTATTCCGGTCGCCATTCACACTCTTATATGGAATCTTTGCCTGATTTTGTCAAAATTGCTGAAGCCTATGGGCATGTCGGCATTGCGATTCACACACCTGAAGAGTTAGAGCCCAAATTAGCGCAAGCATTAGCGATTAAAAACCGTCTGGTGTTTGTGGATATTAGTGTCGATGAAACCGAACATGTTTATCCGATGCTAGTACGCGGTGGTGCAATGAATGAAATGTGGCTAAGTAAAACGGAGAGAACATAATGCGCAGGATCTTATCGGTACTATTAGAGAACGAGTCTGGGGCATTATCCCGTGTTATTGGGTTGTTTTCCCAGCGTGGTTATAATATCGAAACCCTGACAGTTGCCCCCACTGATGACCCAACACTTTCACGAATAACCATTGTGACTGCGGGCGAAGAGAATGTATTAGAGCAAATTGAGAAGCAACTGCATAAGTTAATTGATGTATTAAAGGTCAGTGATTTAACACAAGGCCCACATGTTGAACGTGAATTAATGTTAGTTAAAATGCAAGCCACAGCAGCAGTGCGGGATGAACTGAAACGTATTACAGATATATTCCGTGGACAGATTGTTGATGTCAGTACAGTGCTTTATACCGTGCAATTAACCGGAACGAGTGAAAAGCTAGATGCATTCTTAGCTTCGGTAAAAGGCTATACAGAGATTGTTGAAGTGGCACGCTCTGGTGTTGTAGGTATTTCGCGTGGTGAACGTTCGGTATTTGGTTAATTTCAATACATATAGAGAGTATATTGACGCTCTCTTTTTCATGTAGAGATCTCTTTTGAGCGTAAAATAACACGTGGGTCGTTATATACCCACGTGTTATATGTTATGCCAATATTGATTAATAAAATAACCTGACTTTATTTTTATACATAACGCTATTTTTTATCCAGACTCATTTTTGATTATTATGCTATCTATTTTGTAGATATCAATCCGTGCTATTTAGACGTAAAGTTTACACGATATCAATATGCTCAAGTTGTTGAATTGATTTTTTAAACAGATCAAACGCACGACTAGAGTGCTGTTCCGTTAGCATAATTGCACGTGCTGTATCGCGATTAAGCACGGCTTGCATCAATTTTTCGTGCTCACCATTATCATGGTAACGCTTATCATAATCTAAATGTACACTCACCCACACGTGTCGATAACGGGCAATTTGCTCTAAGATATTTTGCAAAAACTCCTGCATTTTAGGGTTATTACTGCCACTAAATAGTGCAAGATGGAATTGATTGTGCCTGATTTCCCACTCATCATAATCAATATTTGGGTTTGCTGGATCATCAATTCTCGCCAATTTATGGTGGCTTGTGAGTACATTGAGTTCCCACTCCTCACCACCTTGTTCAATTGATTTTGTCAGTAAAATACGTTCTAAAATTTGCCGTGTTTCAAGAATATCTTCTAATTCAGCGATAGACACCGGTGCAACCCAGCAGCCTTTTTGCGGCTCAATACAGACAAACTTTGACCATGATAATTTAATGAGTGCTTCACGAATGGGAGATGCGCCAACGCCATAACGCGCTTTAAGTTCAGCCACAACCAGTTTTTGACTTGGCTTTAATATCCCCAACAGAATGTCTTTTTTTATAATATGGAATATTTTATCAGTAATGGTTTGACTCGACACGCTTGCCCCCAAAAAACAACATACAGATCAATGAATAATAAGGGTGAATAAATGAGATTCGGTTGTTTTTTACTGTTGAGTATGCCGTTTTTATAACAGGGCTACTATTGCATATCAAAAAATTACATAGAAAGTGTGAGCAGCTAAGAGTTTATTGTGCACTCTTTAACGCAAGACTCTCAGTAAATAAATAAAGCATTCAATACATGGGGTTAAAATAAAAAAAATATTGCATAGAGCAGTGATTATGCGGTTAGATCTTTAGCTATGTGTAAATCTCATCAAAAGGGGATCGTTGTGAAATTAGATGAGATCGCCAGATTAGCCGGAGTGTCACGTACTACGGCCAGTTATGTTATTAATGGTAAAGCAAAACAGTACCGTGTGAGTGATAAAACGGTAGAGAAAGTCATGGCGGTAGTGCGCGAGCATAACTATCAGCCTAATGCTGTCGCTGCGGGTTTACGGGCAGGGCGTACCCGTTCGATTGGATTAGTGATCCCAGACTTAGAGAACACCAGTTATACCCGTATTGCTAACCATTTAGAGCGCCGTGCGCGTCAGCATGGTTATCAATTACTGATTGCCTGCTCAGAAGATAACACAGATAACGAGATGCGCTGCGTTAGCCACTTGTTACAACGTCAAGTTGATGCACTTATCGTATCGACTGCACTTTCATCTACCCATACATTTTATCAACAGTGGGCAGGGCGCGATCTACCCATTATCGCACTTGACCGTGCGCTTGATCCCCAGCATTTTATCAGTGTTGTGGGGGCTGACCGTGCTGATGCTGAAGTGCTCGGACATGAGCTGTTGCAGCAAAAAGATGTTGCTTCGATTGTTTATGTGGGCGCACTGCCTGAATTGTCGGTAAGTCAACTGCGTGAGCAAGGATTTCGTCAAGCTTGTGAAGGGGATAAGCGCAGTATCACTTATCTGCATGCAACCAGTTATGAGCGCGATGCTGCGGCAGCTCGTTTTAAAACGTGGTTGCAGGATAATCCACTGCCTGATGCGCTGTTTACAACCTCGTTTGCACTGTTACAAGGTGTACTCGATGAGATCATTGCTCATTATGGCAAAATACCCTCTTCACTGACTATTGCCACATTTGGTGATCACGAACTTTTAGACTTTTTAGGTTGTAAAGTAATGTCGCTATCGCAACGCCACCGTGATGTAGCTGAAACGGTACTAAAACTGGTGCTTGATAGTCTAGATGGCGCTGAAAAACCACAGCCAGGAATGACCCGTATGCAGCGTAAACTCACTTGGCGTGGCACATTAAGCCGTTTGCATACGATAACGTAAAGAGCAAAACACATTACATACGTATTTTGCTGTCAGTATGCGACAAGAACTCGCACACCTCTTTTTATTGATAGGTGTGCGAGGGTTGACCTGAGCATTGCAGCAACGCTCAAATCTCTGGTTGCCAATTAATAGGTGCTAACCCTTTTTGCTGTAAAATTTGATTAGTTTGTGAAAAGTGTTTACAGCCTAAAAAGCCACGGTGTGCTGAAAGTGGTGAAGGGTGCGGTGCTATTAATACAGAGTGCCGTTGACGATCAATAATCTGCCCTTTTTTCTGCGCATGTGCGCCCCAGAGCAGAAAAATAACCCCTTCGCGATGCGTATTAATGGCAGCAATAACAGCATCCGTAAACGTTTCCCAACCCAATTTAGCATGTGAATGTGCTTTACTGCGCTCTACGGTTAATACCGTGTTGAGCAGTAAAACTCCCTGTGTCGCCCAACTACTTAAGCAACCATGATTAGGCATTTCAAAACCAGGAATATCTGTTTTCAGCTCTTTATACATATTGAGCAGTGAAGGCGGTGTGGCAATGCCCGGTTGTACAGAAAAACATAACCCATGTGCTTGATTTGGACCGTGATATGGGTCTTGCCCCAAAATAACCACATTGACCTGATCAAAAGGAGTGTAGCGAAAAGCACTAAAAACATCTTTTTCTGGGGGATAAATCTCTTTTCCTGCAGCCCGCTCCGCAGCAACATGTTGCATGATATTCATAAAATAGGGTTGTTGTTTTTCAGCCCCAATAACCGAACTCCAGGTTTGTTCTGGCATATTGAACCTCATTGTCGTTTTGCAAAATGAGCAAAACAATAACACTACTTATCTTTTGCTAACAGGTAGAAAGCACTCCGTTTATCTTACTATCGCTCTGTGTGCATTTTGGCTGCATCATAATATTGTTGCTATTATGTTATTAAACGGTATTGGTTGTTGAGGTGTTTATGTCAATGGTCAGCGCAAAAGAGTTTGCTCAGTGGTTGTTTGAACGTTTTAAAAATAATCAGCAAGGTGTTTACTTAACCCGTAAAGACATCAGTTTACTGACAGGACGCACTGCATTTTCGCTCGATTTTGTACACGATATTCACCATGAATTAATGCCATTAGGTATGGCATTTGCGACGGATACAACCCGCGAATATTTTTTCTTACAGCCTTTAGCCCAGCAATATTGGCGGCATGCATTAGAAGAGCAATACCAGCATGATTTTATCAATGTATTACAGTTTGATAAATTAGAAAAATATTAACTTGAATGCAGGTCAATTTTGCCATTTTCTCTTTTTTTAACCCTATAGATAAATGTGCGCTAGATCATTTTTAGCGGCACAATTAATCCTTACTTTTGATCTGGATATTGACATAAATCAAGCAAGGTCACACAATAACCATCAACAAAGGTTGTAAACTATCAACTCTTTCTATAATTACCTTGCGGGAGATCGCCATGATTACTGGAATTCAGATCACTAAAGCAGCAAATGACGCACTATTGAACTCTTTTTGGCTACTTGATAGCACAACGAATGAAGCGCGTTGTGTTTGTGCTAAAAGTGAGTTTGCTGAAGATCAGATCGTACCGGTGAATGAACTCGGTGAGATTGAGTACCGTGAAGTGGCGTTAGATGTCGCTCCGACAGTACGCGTAGAAGGCGGTCAACACCTGAATGTTAACGTACTTAAGCGTGAAACACTGGAAGATGCTGTAAATCACCCAGAAAAGTACCCGCAACTGACAATTCGAGTTTCTGGTTATGCTGTGCGTTTTAACTCACTGACTCCAGAGCAACAACGTGATGTTATCACACGTACGTTTACACAAAGTTTATAAGTACGTGTAGCTTCCCATAAATTGTAATATTATAAAAAGGAGACTTTATGTCTCCTTTTTGTTTTGGTTTTGTTACATCCCCTTCGTGCTTTCCCTGCATTCTAGTCACAGATGTTTCGCAATTTTTATGGTAATTTATTCAATAATGCTAGCGGTTCGTTATGACTAGCAATAATAAAAGTGATAAAAACGATAAAGTACAGGAATTGTGATATGAAATTAATAGCAAAGCTGATTGCTGGAATATTAGCAGGGCTGGTATTTGGCCTGTTTGCTCCCGAATGGTTTTTACGTGCGTTATTAACGGTGAAAGTGCTTATTGGTGAGATGATTAATTTCACTATCCCTCTGATTATTCTTTTTTTTATTGCCAGTGGTATTGCAAGTTTACCGCAAAATTCAGGCAAACTGTTGGGTAAAACCGTGGGGTTAGCTTATGCTTCAACCATTGTTGCAGGGATATTGGCTTTTTTGATTGCCAGCCAAGTGATCCCACGATTAACACCCGTGAGTGAATCTGTTGCCCACCATGCGGTAAAACTAGAGCCTTTTATGCAGATATCAATTCCACCGCTGTTTGGGGTTATGACTGCATTGGCAACCGCATTTTTATTTGGTATCGGGATCAGTAAAACACAGAATATGACGTTAAAAGCGGTCAGTGATGGTGGTCGCGATATTATTGATGGTTTGTTAGCAAATATCTTAATTCCATTGTTGCCTTTGTATATTGCCGGCGTTTTTGCTGAAATGACCCTTGATGGTACAGTTTTTAGTACCCTGAAAACATTCGGTATTGTGCTGGTTTTAGCAATCTGTATGCACTGGTTATGGCTAACTGTTTTGTATGTTGCCGCAGGTTTGACATCTGGCCGCTCGCCGCTGTTTTTATTGCGTACAATGTTACCCGCTTATTTTACGGCGGTCGGGACAATGTCGTCTGCGGCTACTATTCCTGTCACTCTGCGTCAGAGTAAAGCGATGGGCGTAAGCAGCGGTGTGGCTAATTTTACCATTCCTCTGTGTGCCACTATCCACCTTTCTGGCTCGACGATTACTCTAGTGACATGTGCCACTGCTGTTATGTATTTAGCACAATACATGGCGATTCCAAGCCTGCTCACTATGTTGCCATTTATCTTGATGCTGGGTGTGACGATGATTGCTGCACCGGGTGCACCGGGTGGGGCAGTGATGTCAGCATTAGGGCTATTGAGTTCAATGCTTGGGTTTAATGAAGCGCAACTGGCTCTGATGATTGCGCTATATTTAGCACAAGATAGTTTTGGAACAGCGTGTAATGTTACTGGCGATGGTGCAATTAGTGTGCTTGTTGATAACGGTTTACCGCATGAAAAGACGCAACCGATTAAGACTACGCAAGTATAAGTTGCGTAATATTTTTCGATTGAATGGCATGTGTTCATGTTGAGTCGACACTCCATGACTCTTTGGCAAAACAGACGGTGTTTCCCTATCAGAGGGGAGCGCCTTCTTTACACGTTCTTATGCTTTCTACTTGCAAGCGTGCTGAGTGGTTGCGCATCCTCAACAGCAAAGTTACGTACTCCTGAAGTGTGCACACCACGATTATCGCTACATTTATTGTACGAAGCACCCAATCCTGAGGCGATTGAATACCAAAACAGCGAAGATGAGCATCTGTATTTATCGGCACCATTATTACAATGCCAACATATTGATGATGTTTTTTATCTCTATTCGATGGATGGCAGTGGGCCAACGATTCGTCTTGATCTTTCGGCACAGGGGCAGGTTATTTTATCGACACAAACACGCGAGCATGTGCAGGGAAATTTGGCTGTACTGGTTGATGGCCAATTGCTTTCGATGCCTATTATCCAGATGCCAATTGATGGTAGATCGTTACTGGTTGACGGTATCGCAGATGAGGTTGTGGCGAAGTCACTGGTGTATTCAATGCGGGTACAAAGCAATATTGGCCGTTATCAACAGGCTATCAGTACTGTCTCTCCGGTAATTTTCCAAGCAGGAATGCCGTTGTTTCTTGTCGATAAAAATGTGCTTGAGCAAAAAAAAGAGCAAGAACCTCCTTCATCAGATCATACTCAGATGCTCGTATCACACACGACAGAGACTCAAGCTATCAAAGCATCGGTGACTCAACCGTTTGTTGCAACAAAAGTGATAAGACCGCGAGATAATAACGTGCGCTCCACACCTGAACAGGGCAGCTCATCATCAACACTGGTGGCCACAGAGATGTCTGCAGTGGTACAAAAACTGCGGTCACTCCCCGCGAGTACTTATACAATTCAGTTGATTGCTACCCCTAATTACCCGCTTGCTAAGGCTGTAGAACAAGAGGGTAATATTCCATCAACAAGCCCAACAGCACCTCGTTATCTGTACAAAACACAACGCAATAAGCAAGTGTGGTATTTAGTTGTGCAAGGTGAATATGCCTCACTACAAGAGGCTCGGCAAGCTGCACAACAGCATGTTAGACCCTATTATCAAGATGCGTGGATCAAACGTTTGCACAAAGTTCACCAAGAACTTGATGAGCTTTCACCTGCAATATAAAACAAAGTTTATTAGCAATAAATAGGACAGTAAAAAAGCCGACTTTCTTTTCGAAAGTGGCTTTTTTTGAGTAACTCAATGCATTATTTCGTACGCTATTTTGTGCTTTTGGGGATCAGTTTACATTGCTCACTGTAATTTATGCGTTAGCCACTGTTTTAGCCGAGAAAAATCAGCAGACATTGGTTCTGATAGCAACGGAAGATTAGCGCGTGCGGCTAACGCCGGTGGCAGTTCTATCTCTTTATTGAGGATGTGCTCAACACTCTCTTTGAATTTTGCCGGATGCGCAGTACATAAAAAGACCCCCGTTTCGCCCTCTTGCAGTTGTTCGGCCAGTAGCCGGTATGCGGTAGCACCGTGTGGCTCACACAGATAACCTTGTTGATCGAGCTGTAGCAAGGTCTCTTTCATCTGTTCATCACTCACCGCGTCAGAAGCTAAGGCTGGAGTGCGGCACTCTTTACGGCGATACAACTCTTCAATGCGCGGCCAGTTGTTAGGGCGGCTGACATCCATTGAGTTAGAGAGGGTAGCCACCGTGGCATTGGGTTGCCACTGTTTACTGGCCAGATAACGTGGCACAGTATCATTTGCATTAGTCGCAGCAATAAAGCGTTTAATGGGTAGGCCTAAACTTTGTGCTAATAGCCCAGCAGTGAGGTTGCCAAAATTGCCGCTTGGTACAGAAACCACCAAGTGGTTACGTTTTTCTATCGGCAACTGTGCTACAGCTTCAAAGTAGTAGCAAATTTGCGCCAGTAACCGGCTGATATTAATTGAGTTTGCCGAGTTCAAACCAATAGCTTGGCGCAGCGGTTCATCATCAAATGCCTGTTTTACCAATGCCTGACAGGTGTCAAAATCACCCTCTACCGCCAGTGTGTGGATATTCCCACCTAAGGTACAAAACAGTTTTTCTTGTAGTGGGCTGATCTTCCCTTTTGGATAGAGGATCACCACTTGAATTTGCTCTATCCCGTAAAAGGCTTGTGCAACGGCAGCTCCTGTGTCACCGGATGTGGCCGTTAGAATAGTGATTTTCTCTTTGCCCCTAACATGCTCAAGCACCTGTGCCATAAAGCGGCCGCCGAAGTCTTTAAAGGCAAGAGTAGGGCCATGGAATAGCTCTAATGCATAAATGCCATCAGTCACCGGCTGTAAAGTCAGTGGGAAATTAAAGGCGCGATCCACTAAGGCATGCACTTGTTCAGACGGCATTTCATCACCAATTAAGGCGCTGAGAATTTCGCTGCTGCGCTCGACAAATGGTAAATCTAGTAGCCGATCAATATTGCTCAGTGTGGGCAAATCAAATGGGAAAAATAGCCCTTGCTGGCTGCCTAACCCCTGACGTACAGCCTGAGCAAAATTTACTTGTTCATTATGATCTTTGATGTTGTACAGCTTCATGAATTACTCCAGTATGCGCGCCCCTGCCAGATCCATACGGCAGATGTGGACAAATCCTTCGTCATTTTGCAAATAGTGCTCTGTTAGCCAGCGTGCAACCCGCGTTGCGACGGCATAGTCAGCACAAACAGAAAACAGTGTAGGGCCAGAACCGGAGATCCCCGTTGTTAGTGCACCGATATCGGTAGTATGGCGACGTGCATCAGCAAAACCGGGAAGCAAACGTTCACGATAAGGTTCAGCGATGACATCATTAATCATCTGTGCCGCTAAACGTGGTTGACGGCTATAACAGGCATGGATAAATCCGGCTAGATGACGACCGTGGGTGATGCAGTCTTGACGGCGATATTGTGCGGGTAAAATAGCTCTGGCTTCAGCCGTAGAAACTTTAATGCCAGGGTAGGCCATAACCCAATACCACTCATCAAAACAGGGTACTGATTGGCTGATAATGCCAAGTTCTTCCACCATCAACTGTAAACCGCCAAGGTAGCAGGGGGCGACATTATCGTAATGAATGCTGCCAGAGATCCGCCCTTCGAGCTCACCCATCATGCTTAACATGGCGTGCTCATCAAACGGGCAATCATTCCATTCATTTAGCGCAACCAGTGCTGCGACAATCGAGCATGCACTTGATCCCAGCCCCGATCCGATAGGCATATTTTTTTCGAGAACGAGGTGCACTGGTTTGGTTTTGCGCCCTTGTGAGTGTAAACGTTCACTAAACAGAACCCAGCATTGGTACACAATATTTTCGTGTGGATTGATGGGCAATTTATCCACAAAACGGCCACGGCATGAGAGTTCAAATGCCTCATGACAGGCCTCTGCGCTAACGACATCGCCAAGCAGTGAGCCATCAACCGGTGTTACTGCCGCGCCCAGAACATCAAACCCGACACTCACATTACCGATAGAGGCCGGTGCATAGACTTTAATGACCATTGTTACACTCCACGCTTCCACGGTAGGGTTCGTAATACATCAGCGAAAATACCGGCGGCAGTGACATCGTTACCTGCGCCATAACCGCGCAGTACGAGAGGTATTGGTTGATAATAACGGCTATAAAAGGCCAGCGCATTTTCTCCCTCTTTGACTTTGTAGAGTGGATCATTGCCATCAACGGCGACAATAGATACTTTACAGTGGCTCTCTTCAATTTGGCCGACATAACGCAGTACTTTACCTTCATGTTCAGCGTCGGCTACACGCTTGGCAAAGGCGTGATCAAGCTCTGGCAAACGGGCCATAAAACTCTCAACATCACCTGAAGCATCAAAGTCAGACGGCAATACGCCCTCGACTTCAACATCGCTCAGTTCCAGTGTATACCCTACTTCTCGTGCCAAAATAAGCAACTTACGGGCAACATCCATACCAGAGAGATCATCACGCGGATCAGGCTCTGTAAAGCCTTTACTGCGTGCCAATGTTGTTGCGGCAGATAGACTCATACCCTCTTCGAGTTTACCGAACATAAAGGATAATGAGCCGGAAAGTACACCGCTAAAGCGGGTCAGTTCATCACCGGCGTTGAGCAAGTTTTGCAAATTTTCAATAACAGGCAATCCTGCACCTACGTTGGTATCGTACAGGAATTTACGGCGGCTATTTTGTGCTGTACGACGCAGCAAATGGTAGTACGCCATTGAAGAGGTGTTGGCCTTTTTATTTGGCGTGATAACGTGGAATCCGGCAGCTAGAAACTCGGCATATTGATCAGCAATGTGTTGATCCGAGGTACAATCTACGATCACCGGATTTAGCAGATGGTGTTGATTTACAGCTCGGATCAATCGTGCAAATGAGAATGGCTCTTTGGCAGCACGAATTTGATCTTGCCAGTGATCGAGTGCGATCCCGTTGACATCTAGCAGCATAGCCCGTGAGTTAGAGAGCCCGCACACACGCAGTTGAGTGTTATTTTGTGCCAGCAGACGCGGCTGTTGGCGGCGAATTTGCTCAACCAATGCACCACCAACGCCGCCAACACCAATCACAAATACATCAATAACTTGGCGCGAGCTAAACAGGGCTTCATGGCAACTGCGAACCGCTTCGGTCACTTTCTCATCAGCAATTACCGCTGAAATGGAACGCTCAGACGAGCCCTGAGCAATAGCGACAATATTGATATTGGCTTGGGCAAGTGCCGTGAAAAAGCGTGCCGAGATCCCGCGTGCCGTGCGCATACCATCACCAACCACTGAAACAACAGCCAGCTTCTCTTGCACATCGAGTGGTTCGAGCAGGCCATTTTTCAGTTCTAAATAAAACTCATCGGTCAGTGCCCGCTGCGCTTTTGCCAACTCTGATTGCGGCACACAAAAACTGATACTGTATTCAGAAGACGATTGGGTAATTAAAACCACAGAAATGCCTGTACGCGACATCACCGAAAAGACACGGGCAGCCATGCCGACCATTCCTTTCATGCCCGGCCCAGAGATATTGAGCATCGCCACATTTGATAAATTGGTGATGCCTTTTACATCAAGCTTGTCAGCGCCACTGTCAGCACCAATCAGTGTGCCTTCGGCTTGTGGGTTGGCGGTATTTTTGATTAGACAAGGGATCTGGAACTGTGCAATAGGTAAAATAGTACGCGGGTGTAAAACTTTCGCACCGAAGTATGATAGCTCCATCGCTTCTTGGTATGACATCGATTTAAGCAGACGTGCATCAGGCACTAAACGCGGATCACAGGTATAAACACCATCAACATCCGTCCAGATCTCACAACACTCTGCACGCAAGCAGGCGGCTAATACCGCTGCCGAATAATCAGAACCATTACGGCCCAGTACCACTAATTCACCTTTTTCATTGCTGGCAGTAAAACCGGCCATCAGTGCGACTGCACCTTGTGGAATCGGATCGGCCTGACAGCGCGCAGTTGAGATCTCAATGTCTACTGTTGATTCAAGGTAGTTTCCGCGTGCAAGCAAGTTTGCGACAGGATCGATCACTTTTACCGGATAACCCCGCGCAATAAATAGCGCCTCCATCACTGCAATAGAGAGCTTTTCGCCACGGCTAATGATACTGGCGTTAATGCTATCAGGGCACTGGCGTAATAAGCTAATACCGTGCAGTAATTGGCGTAAATCGGCAAATTCCCGCGCGATAAAAGCCTGTACTTTGGCAACGTCAAAAGTAGCTAATTCCGCATGCAGCCCTTGCAGTAGATCAGCAAAAATACGTTCTGCATCATGCAAATTGGGCTGGATATCCTGTCCGGCGACGGTTTTTTCAATCATCGCCACTAAATGATTGGTTATTTTAGCCGGTGCTGAGAGTACTGCTGCAACGTGCCCTTGCTGGGCATTACTCTCAATAATATCGGCTGCTCGTGCAAACCGCTCGGCATTCGCCAGTGAAGTTCCACCAAATTTTAGCACTCGCATCACAACTCTCCCTTCGCTGAGTGAATATCCGTTTTCTGAGCGAATCAACTAGTTAGTAGAATCTCGCGCAAAAACTGTGTTCTATATTGTTGCTTCTATTGCACTGTATTTACTGTGCAAATAGAGACATAACACGTGTCAAAAAAAAGGCCCGTTCCTTGGAAGGTACGGGCCGGAAGTCTTTTGTTGATGTATGCGTCAGCCCGCGCGATGACCTAGTATGGTCATTGTCGTGGTGGTAGTAATAATCATGATCATTCGGGCGGTGCTTGGCATTATTGTGTCTCTTCTCAGTGCAATCTTAATATTGCGTAATGACAACGTCATTTACAACGTAGTGATCACTCACCTACGGCTAATACCGTATAAATTACTCTATTGGTTAAAGCAAACTTACGTTAATGTCAATGAACAGATTGTATTGCACTCTAATTTTGCCAAACCTAAGTGTAGAATTAATGGCTAATTGTGTAATCATTTAATGATATTTATCACTGGAAAATAGTTTATTAGTAGTAATCAATACATGTACGGATGAGCTCATAATACTTTTTTTGCTGCACAATATTTTTCAATATCATTAAGCAAAGTATGTAACATTGCCGTATCACGTTGAGCGAGTACCCCCATTCGTTGATCCAGCCAGTCGGTCAGCTTTTGATCATTATCCACCGCCATTTGCACCAGTAAATTTTGCATACGACGGCGTAATGCCTGCAGTTGGCCTGCTTGTGGCGGGCATTCGGTTTCCGGTATAACTCCATTTACTTCAGCGAGTTGATAGCAATACACCATGACAGCCTGACCCAAATTGAGTGAAGGGTAGTCAGCCTGCATCGGCACACAAGTGAGCAAATCAGCAAGTGCCAACTCTTCGTTGGTTAATCCAGACTCTTCACGACCAAATACCAGTGCGGCAGAGTGCATCCAACTCTGTTTTTCATGCGCTTGGGTCAATACTTCACGTGGCGTTGCATAATAGTTGAAGCGTGCTCGTTCACGCGCTGTACTGGCAATCACCCATTCGGTGTCAGCAACGGCTTCCGCCAAGGTTGGGAAAACCTGTGCCGATGCTAATATCTCTTGTGAGCCGTGTGCAACCCAGCGGGCAGGGTCTTGCAGGTGGGCATCACTGTTGACAATACGCAGTGAAGTAAAGCCCATGGTTTTCATTGCACGTGCAGCGGCCCCAACATTTTCTGGCCGAGCCGGTTCAACTAAAATAATATGAAACTGCATCATCACTTCCCTCAATATTCCACTGCCGCAAACTCTAACGACTTCCCTGAGAAATGCAATTTTAGGCAGTTGCGCACTGAGAAAATAGCAGCCATAGTAACAAGGTGTGGTGAAAATATAAGCATAAGCATAAGCATAAGGATATGAGAATTGACTTCGGCACTGGAATATTTAATTGCCCATACCCTATTGCAAGGGTTTGATGCGCAATACGGGCGTTTTCTGGATATTACGGCAGGTGCGCAACAGCGTTTTGAACAGGCGCACTGGCATGCTGTGCAAGATGCGATGAAACAGCGGATCAATTTATATGATCACCATGTCACACAAGCCGTTGCTCAACTTAAAACAATGAGTGGTGATAGGTACAGTGATCCACATTTTGTGATGCAGGTAAAAAATGCATTTGAAACTCTACTGCATGATTACCCCCGTTATGAAATTGCCGAGAGTTTTTTTAACTCTGTTTATTGCCGTATTTTTTCACACCGAAATTTAAATCCGCACAAGTTATTTGTCTTTAGCTCACAAAAAGGGCGTGCAGATTTACCTCAGCGGCCGCTGGATAAGACCTATACGTTGCAACGTGGTATTTCTACAGTATTAGCGCAGATTTTAGATGACATCTCTTTTACGTTACCGTGGGAAGCGTTAACGCGTGATATTGAGCATATTAGCCGCAGTTTAAGTGCTCGTTTTGATGTAACAACACTAGAGCACCTGTCGATAACGACACTACGTGAGCCTTTTTTCCGTAATAAAGCGGCCTATCTTATTGGGCGTATTAATTTACCGAACTCATGTTATATACCTTTTGTGTTGCCTATTCACCATAATCAGCAGGGCGGGATCTTCGTCGATACTTGCTTAACTGAATTTGATGATATTAGTATCGTATTTGGTTTTGCCCGCTCTTATTTTATGGTGCATGCCCCTGTGCCTTCAGCAGTTGTGCGCTGGCTACAAACTATTTTACCGGCAAAAACGCAAGCTGAGTTATATACGGCGATTGGCTGTCAAAAGCATGGCAAAACGGAGTTTTATCGTGAGTATTTATGCCATTTAGAGAACTCTGACGATCCCTTTATTATTGCACCAGGCATTAAAGGGATGGTCATGTTAG
Source organism: Plesiomonas sp. (assembly GCF_051652165.1). Taxonomy (GTDB): domain Bacteria; phylum Pseudomonadota; class Gammaproteobacteria; order Enterobacterales; family CAMTGL01; genus Plesiomonas. The sequence continues at coordinate 104,020 of NZ_JBOFTR010000015.1, read as the reverse complement.
TTTTCACTCTTCCCTCTTATGATACGGTTTTTAAAGTGATTAAAGACCGTTTTGCGCCACAAAAAGAGATGACCCGTGAAACAGTAAAAAGTAAGTATCGGTTGGTAAAAGAGCACGATAGAGTCGGGCGTATGGCCGATACCCAAGAGTACGAAAATTTTGTGCTGCCACGGCAACGAGTGTGTGCCGAATTGCTTGATGAACTGCGCCGTGAAGCACCTTCTATGCTAGAAGAGTGCGGTGATGAGCTAATAATCCACCATCTGTATATGGAACGGCGAATGACACCGCTCAATATTTATCTTGAACAGGCCGATGAAACACAATTGTGTCAGGCGCTTGATGAGTATGGCAGCGCCATTAAGCAGCTTGCTGCTGCCAATATTTTTCCTGGCGATATGTTATTTAAAAACTTTGGGGTAACGCGTCATGGCCGAGTTGTATTTTATGATTATGATGAGATCAACTACATGACTGAGATGAATTTCCGTGATATTCCTGCCCCGCGGAATTTAGACGATGAAATGGCTTCTGAACCTTGGTATAGCGTGGGTGCTTTAGATGTTTTCCCCGAAGAGTTCCGAACTTTTCTCTGTATTAACCCACGGGTAAAGCGCATATTTGAAGCGTTACATGGTGATCTATTTGAAGCCAGTTATTGGCAGCATTTACAGCAAAAAATAGAGCAAGGATATATTGAAGATGTTTTTCCATATCACCGTAAGTTACGATTTTCACGAAGTTAAGTAAAAAATGGGGTGAAATCACACAATAGCATGGGGGTAATAAAAAAATAGGGGTGAGATTAGGCAAAAATGATGGTTATCACACATACTCAAACCACTTATGTTATGCACATAAAATGGTCGTGGTAAATAATCTTCAGAAGGATTTGAATGATGCCTTCAGTTTCAATATTTGGAATAGATGCGGATTCTCTTAAAGGTTACGCAATCAGTTATCAGCAGATCAATATCATTGTTACACCATTATTATCTATACTGTTAATCAGTATTGTTATGAGTTTCCCTGCTTTTGCATTGTCACTGAGTGAGTTTAAAACGCGCCCCTATTTTGATGCTGGAAATGAGCTGACTTCGTTTGATGAGTGGCATATCTCAAGCGGTGTTGAAGTTGAAATGAATGCACACTGGCAGGTGTTTGTTGCCAACCAGCTTTCACTACCCTCAGTGAATACAGGGATGCAACATCAAGGTGTTCTCAGTGGTATTCGTTATCAACTGACACCGTCATTGCGGTTAGAAAGTGCAGTTAGTTGGCAAAACTTATCGACAATGCGTACTGGGCTTAATCGCAATACATATCAAGCAGCCATTGGTTTTGGTAGTGCAATGCAATTAAGCCCCGTTATGGATGTAAAGGCAGGTATGAACATGCAAAAATCAGAAAACGTGTCAGATATTCAACTGGGATTAGGTGTGGGTGTTGATTTTTAATTTAAATACTGTGTCAGTGGCCGTGTAGTGGCTTCGTTTGGTAGGTTATCGATCTTAAATAATGACTAAAATATACTCCGTGTGCTTGGGTGATATTCGTAACACGGAGTCAAACGAAACCGACTTTATGTGGTGAGCTATTATATTGATTGTTGCCGTATTAAGTTTAATTCAGTTTTTGAAATAGCAATACCGTTAAGATCTGCGTATAGCCAATCTCCAGGATGAATTTTTATCCCTTGAATATCGACGTTGATCCCGTATTCACCTAATCCGCGTTTATCGGTTTTCATTGGGCAAGCACCAAGTGCATGGATACCGAGTGGCATTTTTGCGAGTTCACCAACATCGCGTACCGCGCCAAAAACGACAATCCCAACCCAACCATGATGCAACGCTTTGTGCGCGAGTTGATCGCCAAGTAGTGCACGTCGTAGCGATCCTGCACCATCAATCACTAAAATGTGCCCGTTACCTGGTTGAGAAACAATGTCTCTTACCAGTGAATTATCTTCTGGACAACGAACCGTCACAATTGGGCCATAAAAAATAGGTTTCCCTCCAAAATTACGAAATAACGGTGGTAATACAGTCAACGATTCAGCATAGCAATCACACAAATCAGGCAGTAAATCTAACATCGCATAATCCTTTTATTAAATTCAAATGGTTACGACATTATTGCACATGATAATAAAATGTTAACGATAGATGGATGATAAAAACGTTACAATTTTAAAAGGGAATTAATTCGTATTGAGTGTGTCTATTGTTAATAGTTAGCATAAACTGCGCACACACTGATAAACAAATTATTGATAAATAGTGATATTTTATATGCGTTTTAGGCTAATATTGGCGAAGTTAGTAAACGTTGATATATATCAAGCAAGCTTATATTATTTTGACTCGTAGAGTATACTGCATTGTTATAATGCTGTTACACAGATAGAATGTTATATATAAAATATTTCCTGCCACTAGTCATTGACGACATTTGCGGTGTTCTGCATAGGCAAATGTGCCAACATCGAGCCTAAGGAAAGCACAAGCAGTTGAATTATATGTTAATTTCTTTGCACTATGCATAAGCGTTGAGCATTAGCAAATGTAATGTTTAGTGCATAATCTTACACAACAAGATTCATATTTTTGTCATTGTCTTAGGTAACATACATGCAAACCCCGCACATTTTGATCGTCGAAGACGAACTGGTTACACGTAATACACTGAAAAGCATTTTCGAAGCTGAAGGCTATATGGTTCATGAAGCCAATGATGGTACCGAAATGCACCAGATGTTATCTGATCATGATATCAGCTTAGTTATCATGGATATTAATTTGCCAGGCAAAAATGGCCTGTTGCTGGCACGTGAGTTGCGCGAGCAAGCAAATATTGCACTGATGTTTTTAACTGGCCGTGATAATGAAGTGGATAAAATTCTGGGCCTAGAAATTGGTGCAGATGACTATATTACTAAGCCATTTAATCCACGTGAGCTGACTATTCGTGCACGTAATTTGTTGTCTCGTACAATGAATATCGGCAGTAGCACAGAAGAGCGCCGTTTGGTCGAAGAGTACTGCTTTAATGGCTGGACACTCGACATTAACAGCCGTTCACTGGTTAGCCCTGCTGGTGAGCAGTTTAAGTTACCGCGCAGTGAGTTTCGTGCCATGCTGCATTTTTGCGAAAACCCAGGCAAAATTCAGTCACGTGCTGAATTGCTGAAAAAAATGACAGGTCGTGAGCTAAAACCTCATGATCGTACGGTTGATGTTACCATTCGTCGTATTCGTAAGCATTTTGAGTCAGTGGCAGATACACCAGAAATTATTGCGACCATTCACGGTGAAGGTTACCGTTTTTGTGGTGAACTCGAAGAGTAATGGCAATCAGAGTTTGTGATTAGTCAGATAAAAAAGGCGCTAAATGCGCCTTTTTTATACGGTAAATCAGTATGGTATATCCATATCTATGAATTTACACGTTGATTTAAGGGGGCATTTTCACGGCTTATTTAGATTTATGTGTGTTAATCCATTGGCGTAATAGCATAATATCAGCTTGCCAACGGCGGTGAATTTCATCTACCCAATCATCCACGTTATCCCACCATGCAGGAAGATCCGGTGACTGTACTTGCTGCGCCAGTTGTTGAATATAGTGTAAACCTACCGATCCGGCTGCACCCTTAATTTTATGGGCTTCTGAAACAATTCCTGTTTGATCATGGGCGGTCATATTTGAATCTAAAATAGCCAAATATTCGGGTAACATTTTTTCAAACAAATCTACGTTGTTGAGCATTAATTTAGGGCCAACAAGTTCAATGTATTGCTCAAGCATCTCAGTATTTAAATGTTGGTCTTGTTCAACAGGTATTTGTTCGAGTGGCACGTTAGCTAATACGGGGTGGGCTGGTGGCACAGCTTGAGGTAACTGACGAGCTAACATTGCTTGTAATGCTTGTACTGAAAGTGGTTTACTCAGTGCATCATCCATGCCTCTGGCCAAGTATTCGCTTTTATCTTTCAATACATTTGCCGTTAATGCAACAAGCGGGGGTAAGGTGCGATAACGCTCACGCAGACGACAAGCTATGTCAAAACCTGTCATATCGGGTAACTGAATATCAAGTAACACAAGATTGAATTTATCTGCTTGATAGAGCTGTAATGCTTGTTCACCGGTCATGGCTACCTCCAGCGAATGGCCCAATTTTTCCAGTACAGAACGGGCCACCACTACGTTTAGCTCAATATCCTCAACCAATAGAATATGGAGAGGGGAAATTGGTGCGGGTGAATTTTGAGTTTCTGTGGCAGGTGTTTGTAGCTCTTTACAGCTAATTTCCAGTGTAAAACATGAGCCTCTGTTAAGTTCGCTCGTCACATGAATATCCCCTCCCATCATCTGAGCAAGGCGGCGAGAGACCGCTAATCCAATACCTGTACCTGTTGGATTTAAGCGGCTATCTTGCCCTTTTACCTGATAGTACATAGCAAAAATCTTATCAATTTCTGCAAGCGGAATGCCAACGCCTGTATCTTGCACTGCAAAACGCAGTAAAGTGCACTGATCTTGCTGTTCGGCACTGAGAGTCAGTGTGACGCTACCTTCTTGGGTAAACTTCATCGCATTGCCAATTAAATTCCACAGAATTTGGCGCAATCGTGTACCATCTGCTTCAATCCAATCGGGTAATGGCGCATGGCGAATAAGTTGAAATTTGAGGTTTTTTTGCTCGGCAAGTAAACCAGCAATATTCTCCAAGTCACTCATTAACCCAATGAAATCAGTTGGTTTTTTAAATACCTCTAATCGGCGACGGTCAAGTTTGTCCATATCAATAATATCATTGAAAATATGACCGAGGGTGATCGCACTCAGGTGGATAGTTTTCAGGTATTTATGCTGCTCTGTGGTGAGTTCAGTATCCAATAATATGCGGCTTAAACCGACAATACCATTGAGGGGGGTACGCAACTCATGGCTAACTGTTGAAATGAAAGTTGTTTTATCACGGCTGGCTTTTTCTTGTGCTTCTTGGTATCGCTTACGTTCAGTAATATCGCGGCCAAAACCCATTAGGCCTCGGCGCACACCTTGTCTGTCATAAAAGGGCACTTTACGCAGTTCAAAACAGGCCTTACGGCCATCAGGATAATCAAGCCACTGTTCATATGTTAATGGCATATTATGCTGAAAAACATCCACATCAGTTTCAACAACTTTATTTGCGACATCTTTGCTGTAGACATCCCACGGTGTAAGGCCAATGAGCTGCTTTTCCACTTTACCAGCTAACAGCTCCATTGCACGATTACAGCCAGAAAATTGGCCTTGCTCGTTACGGTAGTAGACTAAATCGGGTGAAGCATCTAAAAATGAGCGTAAAAGAGCACTTTGTTGAGCTAACTGAATTTGTGCTTGTTCACGCTCGTAAACCTCATTTTCCAGATCTTCTATCGCAATTTGGCGGGCATTTTCTGCTTTACAACGCTCTTCATTTTCAAGGCTTAATTGTTGGATTTTTTCCTGTAATTGCGCGTTAAGCAGCAAATCACGCTCACGCATCTCTTCTAATTTATGGACCACATTAGCTAACCGCTGTCGCGACTCCTCTTGTTGTTCAACAACAATAGAAAGAAAATAGACAGCCCACGGTGTGATCAATAACCCAAAAAATACTGAGCGCACAACATCAATACCCTGTATGGCACCTTGTAAAAAAAGGGTTACACCGATCTGTACTACGAGTGCGAGAGCAACTAATACGGTTGCTAACAAAATTGAAAACCGGACAATTCCCAGTTTGACCATCAAATCGACATAATATTGCGCTAGGATTTTTATCCGATTCATACACCATCCGTAGAAAAAAAGTGTGAAGTCTTATCTTACTGCGAGTTGATTTGACACTCCATCTTGATCTGCTCTCTGTGTTCCTCTTGTATATGCTCTTTAGATTAACGTGGTGAACATGAATCCATCACGAAGAATAAAATGAGTTAACATTACTAGAAGTGTAAGCACTCACTTTTATTTTTGACGTTGAAACGGTTGGCCTAAAGCAGAACCTTGAGCACCACGCTCATACAGCAACTGGTGAATTGCAACCATTCCTGCCCAGCGATTTTCACACCATAATGGAGCAAGTAATGTAGGGCGGCGAGCACTGGCTGATACGCGATGATAGATAATATCGTGTGGAGTATGGCGGATCATTTCAGCAGCAATATCTGCATATTCAGCCAGCTCAATGGCTTGTTGGCGGCCAGCCGCCCATGCTTTAGCCATGGTACTGCCGCTAACAATATGCAGCGGGTGTAGTTTGATGCCGTCAGTACCCGCGTTAATTACCTGTGCCAGCGTATTCAGACAATCAGCTTTTGTTTCGTGTGGCAACCCAACAATTAAGTGAGTACACACTTTCAGGCCACGGGCGCGTGCTGCTTGAGCGGTATGCACATAGCTGGCAAAATTATGGCCACGGTTGATACGCTTTAATGTCCGATCCTGCGCCGATTGCAAACCGAGCTCCAGCCAGATTTCATACCCTTGTTGCTGATAATCAGCCAGCAGATCCAGCACCGCATCGGAAACACAATCAGGTCGAGTTCCAACACAAAGCCCTACAATATCAGCTTGTTTTAATGCCTCTTCATACATGCGCTTTAACAAACACAGCTCTGAATAAGTGCTGGTATAGGCTTGGAAATAGGCCAGATAGCGTTGTGCTCGATGAATTTTTTTTGCCTGTGCGGCGACTTGATCAGCAATAGACTGGTATTGCGCATTCTCATCAGAAAAAGAGGCCACATTACAAAATGTACAGCCACCACGACCGAGCGAGCCATCGCGATTAGGGCAACTAAAGCCGCCGTGCAAAGTGAGTTTGTGGATCTTTTCACCATAGCGTTGGTGCAGATCACCACCAAACATATTCACCCATTCATGCAGCTGCATTGCTCTGTTCCACTCAATATAAAACCAATCAGATTACAGGGTGTTAAGGTTTGTTGTCATGATACGGATCAACCCAAAGGCACCTGCGTACCCTATTTTTTAATGGTCTCTGTCAAATCAAAAGCAGTATCCCGGTCGAATAAAAAATCAAATTAAATATTTATGTATTCATGTTGGAGGGGTGTTTAAAATAGCCTGAGCAGGTTATTTTTTAACAGGTTTTAATCTTATTTTTATATTTTAAATAGACAATAAATAAGAAATAAGCATTAAAAATAAGCCATTTTACAGCAGGATATTATAGCCGTAAGTAAAAAAAAACGATCCTCTGCTAAGTGTTGTGGCTGTGCAGATTACGTGTTACTGGAGAACGAAAGTTAATTCGACTCATGCAACTATATGAGTAATAAGATAAATAAAGAGAAATTAACCTTGTCGAGCATGTTGCGAATCGATTACACAATGTTTGACCTATGTAACATTTATCGTTAATTTGAGAAGTCGATTGGAAGCGATTCGGCAAAAAGCGACATCGCCATATTTATGCAGAGTATTTTGTCGTTGGGTTAAGGCAAGGGAGGAAGGCAATCATGCTGTACGATTCATCCCAGGAACGGGATAACTGTGGCTTTGGGCTTATTGCCCACATAGAAGGTGAGCCCAGCCACAAGGTAGTGCGTACCGCGATTCACGCATTAGCCAGAATGCAGCACCGAGGGGCGATTTTAGCCGATGGTAAAACCGGTGACGGCTGTGGCTTATTAATGCAAAAACCGGAACGTTTTTTCCGTATGGTTGCTGAAGAACGTGGCTGGCACTTGGCAAAGAATTATGCCGTTGGCATGTTCTTTTTAAGTACAGACCCTGTTAAAGCTGCAATCGCGCGTCAAATTACAGAGGAAGAATTACAACGAGAAACCCTCTCTGTGGTTGGCTGGCGTGTCGTGCCGACAAACCCTGATGTACTCGGTGAAATTGCACTGGCTTCACTGCCGGTGATTGAACAACTGTTTGTTAACGCACCGGCAGGCTGGCGACCGCGTGATGTTGAGCGCCGCCTGTTTGTAGTGCGCCGCCGAATTGAAAAGCGCATTCAAGATGACAAAGATTTTTACGTCTGCAGCTTATCAAATCTGGTCAATATCTATAAAGGGCTGTGTATGCCCTCGGATTTGCCGCGTTTTTATTTAGATCTGGCCGATTTGCGAATGGAGTCGGCTATTTGCTTATTCCATCAACGTTTTTCAACCAATACCGTACCGCGTTGGCCGCTGGCCCAGCCGTTCCGCTATCTGGCACATAACGGTGAAATTAATACCATTACGGGTAACCGCCAATGGGCGCGCGCGCGGGCTTATAAATTCAATACCCCGCTGATCCCTGATCTGCAAACTGCAGCCCCTTTTGTCAATGAAACTGGCTCAGACTCTAGCTCACTCGACAACATGTTAGAGCTATTCTTAAGCGGCGGGATGGATCCTTTCCGCGCAATGCGTTTGTTGATCCCACCGGCATGGCAGAATAATCCGGATATGGATGACGATCTGCGCGCTTTCTATGATTTTAACTCAATGCACATGGAACCGTGGGATGGCCCGGCCGGTGTGGTGATGTCAGATGGCCGCTACGCTGCGTGTAATCTTGATCGCAACGGTTTGCGTCCTGCGCGTTATGTGATCACCACCGATAAATTGATCACCTGTGCATCAGAGGTGGGGATCTGGGATTACCAGCCCGATGAAGTGGTTGAAAAAGGGCGAGTTGGCCCCGGTGAACTGTTGGTGATCGATACCCGTTACGGGAAGATCCTGCATTCGCTGGAGATCGATAACGATCTAAAACAGCGTCATCCGTATAAAGAGTGGATGGAGAAAAACGTTAAGCGTTTGATCCCGTTCGAACAGTTGCCAGATGATCAAGTCGGCTGCCGTGATCTGAATGATGATCAGCTTGCCACCTATCAAAAGCAGTTCAACTACAACAATGAAGAGCTGGATAATATCCTGCGCGTACTGGGCGAAAATGCGCAAGAAGCAGTTGGCTCAATGGGGGATGATACCCCGTTTGCCGTGTTGTCGACTCAATCTCGCGGTATTTATGACTACTTCCGCCAGCAATTTGCGCAAGTAACGAACCCACCGATTGATCCGCTGCGTGAAGCACATGTTATGTCACTGGCGACCTCAATTGGCCAAGAGATGAACGTGTTTTGTGAGGCAGAAGGTCAGGCGCATCGGGTCAATTTTAAATCCCCGATCCTGCTTTACTCTGACTACCACCAATTGCTTTCGTTGGATGATAAATTCTACCGGCATACGCCGATGGATATCACCTTTGATCCGCGCGAAAAAGATCTTAAGCAAGCGGTGTGTGATCTGTGTGATCAGGCCGAACAGCATGTGCGTAGCGGTTCTGTGCTGCTGATGCTCTCTGATCGGGCCATTACACAAGATCGTTTACCAATTCCTGCGGCGATGGCCGTTGGTGCGCTACAAACCCGTTTGGTTGACAACAATTTGCGCTGCGATGCCAACATCATTGTTGAAACTGCCAGTGCGCGTGATCCGCACCATTTTGCCGTGCTGCTTGGGTTTGGTGCTACGGCTGTTTACCCGTATCTGGCTTATGAATCACTGGCAAAACTGGCCGATGACGGTGCAATTGATAAACCTTACCGCACACTGATGCTGAACTACCGTAACGGCATCAACAAAGGTCTGTATAAGATCATGTCAAAAATGGGGATCTCAACCATTGCTTCTTACCGCTGCTCGAAGCTGTTTGAAGCGGTCGGGATCGCCTCTGAGGTTGTTGATCTCTGTTTCCACGGTGTACCGAGCCGTATTGAAGGCGCTGATTTTAGTGATTTCCAGCAAGACCTGAGCAATTTAGCCCGCCGCGCGTGGCTAAAACGCAAGCCGCTTGAACAAGGGGGCCAGCTAAAGTATGTACACAACAGCGAATATCACGCCTACAACCCTGATGTGGTGCAAACACTGCAACAGGCTGTGCACTCAGGCAAGTTTAGCGATTATCAGCGTTATGCTGATTTGGTGAACCAGCGTCCGGTTGCCACACTGCGTGATCTGCTGCAAGTCACACCAAAGGGTGAAACCGTAGCACTTGAGCAGGTTGAACCGGCTACCGAGCTATTTAAACGCTTTGATACTGCTGCAATGTCAATTGGTGCATTAAGCCCCGAAGCGCATGAATCACTGGCGGTTGCGATGAACACACTCGGTGGTTTTTCTAACTCGGGTGAAGGTGGTGAAGATCCGGTGCGCTTTGGCACCAATAAAGTCTCACGAATCAAGCAAGTGGCCTCAGGCCGTTTTGGGGTTACGCCGCACTATCTGATGAATGCTGATGTGATTCAGATTAAAGTCGCGCAAGGGGCGAAACCGGGGGAAGGGGGCCAGTTGCCGGGCGATAAAGTGACGCCGTACATTGCAAAACTGCGTTACTCGGTGCCGGGTGTGACCCTGATCTCTCCACCGCCACATCACGATATCTATTCGATTGAAGATCTGGCACAGCTAATTTTTGACTTAAAGCAGGTTAACCCAAAGGCACTGATTTCGGTCAAGTTAGTTTCTGAACCCGGTGTCGGCACGATTGCCACGGGTGTTGCAAAAGCCTATGCCGATTTGATCACAATTGCCGGTTATGATGGCGGTACCGGTGCAAGCCCGTTAGCCTCGGTAAAATATGCGGGCTGTCCGTGGGAACTTGGCTTGGTTGAAACCCAGCAGGCACTGGTTGCCAATGGTTTGCGGCATAAAATTAGACTGCAAGTCGATGGCGGTTTAAAAACCGGTCTTGATATTATCAAAGCGGCGATTTTAGGTGCGGAAAGCTTTGGTTTTGGTACGGGTCCGATGGTGGCGTTGGGCTGTAAATACCTGCGTATTTGTCACTTAAACAACTGTGCAACGGGTGTTGCAACACAAGATGAAAAACTGCGCCGTGATCATTACCACGGCCTACCTGAGCGGGTGATTAACTACTTCCAGTTTATCGCAGAAGAGACTCGTCAACTGATGGCGCAGCTTGGTGTCACACAACTGGTTGATTTAATTGGCCGTACTGATTTACTGACCGAAATTGACGGTATCAGTGCGAAACAAAATAAACTCGATTTATCAGCACTTTTGGTGACAGCCAAGCCACATCCCGGCAAGACAATGTACTGTACCGAGGGCAATCCGCCGTTTGATAAAGGTGAGCTGAATACTCAGTTGTTGCAACAAGCACAGCAGTGCCTAGAAGAGCGCAAAACCAAGCGTCTGTTCTTTGATATTCGCAACACTGACCGTTCGGTTGGCGCGCGTCTGTCGGGCGATATTGCCTCCCGTTTGGGCAATCAGGGGATGGCAGGCGATCCGATTAAAGTGCAGTTTAGCGGTACCGCCGGACAAAGCTTTGGTGTTTGGAACGCAGGTGGCGTTGAGCTCTCACTGACCGGTGATGCGAACGATTATGTGGGTAAAGGCATGGCGGGCGGTAAAATTGCCATTCGCCCCCCAATTGGTTCGGCATTTAAAGCGCATCAAGCCACGATTATCGGCAATACCTGTTTGTACGGTGCAACGGGCGGTAAATTATTTGCCGCAGGCCGTGGCGGGGAGCGTTTTGCTGTACGTAACTCAGGCGCTATTGCGGTTGTAGAAGGCATTGGTGATAACGGTTGTGAATACATGACCGGCGGCATTATCTGCGTATTGGGGCGTACCGGTGTGAACTTTGGCGCAGGAATGACCGGCGGGTTTGCTTATGTGCTCGATGAAAGCGGTGAGTTCCGTAAGCGAGTGAATGCCGAATTGGTCGAGGTGCTTGATGTCACTGATCTGGCTATTCACCAAGAGCATCTGCGCGGTTTAATTACCGAACATGTACAGTCTACCGGCTCTGGCCGTGGTGAAGAGATCCTCGCTAACTGGGAAAGTTGGGCGGATAAATTTGTGCTGGTAAAACCGAAATCCAGCGATGTTAAAGCACTACTTGGTCACCGTAGCCGCTCTTCGGCGGAACTCCGGGTTCAGGCGCAGTAAAGGGAGATCATGCCATGAGCCAGAATGTCTATCAGTTTATTGACTTACAGCGGGTCGATCCGCCGAAAAAACCGCTGAAAATTCGTAAGATTGAGTTCGTTGAGATCTATGAGAATTTTTCCGACACACAGGTCAATGCACAAGCTGACCGCTGTTTAGGGTGCGGAAACCCGTATTGCGAATGGAAGTGTCCGGTACATAACTACATCCCAAACTGGCTCAAATTGGCTCACGAAGGGCGGATACTCGAAGCCGTTGAGCTGGCACATCAAACCAACAGTTTGCCAGAAGTGTGTGGGCGAGTGTGCCCGCAAGATCGCCTATGTGAAGGGGCTTGTACCCTAAACGATGAGTTTGGTGCGGTGACCATCGGTAATATCGAAAAATACATTACCGAGAAAGCCTTTGAAATGGGCTGGAAACCAGATATGTCGCACGTCGTGCATACCGATAAAAAGGTAGCCATTATTGGCGCAGGCCCAGCAGGGTTAGCGTGTGCTGATGTGTTGGTGCGTAATGGCGTGAAACCGGTGGTATTTGATCGTTACCCTGAAATTGGCGGGTTACTGACCTTTGGTATTCCGGCCTTTAAGCTGGAAAAAGAGGTGATGATCCGTCGCCGTGAAGTGTTCACTGGAATGGGTGTCGAATTTCGCTTAAATACCGAGATAGGTAAAGATCTGCCGTTTGATACTCTGCTGGCTGAATTTGATGCGGTATTTCTTGGCGTGGGCACGTATCAGAACATGCGTGGCGGGCTGGAAAACGAAGAGTCCGCTGGGGTGTATGATGCGTTGCCTTATCTGGTGGCCAATACACATCGCTTAATGGGCTTTGAGGCCAACCCTGCCGATTATATTGATATGGCGGGTAAGCGCGTTGTGGTTCTGGGCGGGGGCGATACCGCGATGGATTGCGTGCGAACTGCAATTCGTCAGTCAGCAGCACACGTGGTGTGCGCTTATCGTCGTGATGAACAAAACATGCCCGGTTCAAAACGCGAGGTAAAAAATGCGCGTGAAGAGGGGGTTGAGTTTATGTTCAACCTGCAACCATTAGGCATTGCACTTGATGCCAATGGAAAAGCATCGGGTGTGAAGGTCGTGCGTACTGAGCTGGGTTCCGCTGATTCAGCCGGTCGTCGCCATCCACAAGTGGTGGCCGGATCTGAGCATATTATACCGGCTGATGCGGTGATCATGGCGTTTGGTTTCCAGCCACACAGCATGAACTGGCTGGCAGCGCACGATGTTGAGTTAGATAAAAAAGGGCGAATTGTTGCACCCGTTGATCGTGAATTTGCTCACCAAACCAGCCACCCTAAAATTTTTGCCGGTGGTGATGCGGTGCGTGGCTCAGATCTGGTGGTCACTGCAATTGCAGAAGGGCGTAAAGCTGCTGAAGGGATCATGGATTATCTGAGTGTATAAATCAGCTCACTGATCATTCAACTGGCAGATAATATTGTGATTATATTGATATGGTTATCGGCACAATTATTAGTGTAGTGATCGTTATAGCATGGTTATTGTTATAAAAAAATACAGGGAAAATGGTGCGGTTATTCGTACTGTTTTCCCTTTTTTTTATCGGCAATATGGGGGGATTTACTCTGTCGGTTTGAAAGCGGGTATACTGTTGGCCTCACTTTTACCGCCTACCGTTGAGTCTGTCGGCCACTGTTGACTCGTGTACCACTGGTGAATATCCGGTACGCAATATGCGGGGCAATATACTGTTAGGGCAATACGGGGTACAGGAAAAATTTAGCGTGGATAACATGAAAGCAAACAGCATGAAAGTTGGCATTATTGGTGCGATGGAGCAGGAAGTAGCCATTTTACGTGGTCAGATTAGCAATCTACAGACCTTTGAGCGTGCAGGCTGTGAAATTTACAGCGGCCAGCTTAACGGCGTTGAGGTAGCTCTGCTGAAATCGGGGATCGGTAAAGTTGCCGTGGCACTCGGAACAACTTTGTTGATTGAACATTTTCAGCCCGATGTCATCATCAATACCGGATCAGCCGGTGGATTAGACAGCAGCCTAAATGTGGGTGATATCGTTGTTTCAACAGAAGTTCGTTACCATGATGCTGATGTCACCGCATTTGGCTATGCCATGGGTCAGTTGCCAAATTGTCCGGCTGCATTTACGGCTGATCAAACGCTGATTAATGCTGCACAAAACAGTATTCAAGCCAACGGGTTGCATGCCGTTAAAGGATTGGTGTGCAGTGGTGATGCCTTCATTCATGGTGCAGATAATCTGGCCCGTATTAAACAAAACTTCCCAACCGTGACGGCCGTTGAGATGGAAGCGGCGGGTGTAGCGCATGTGTGTCATCAGTATCAACTGCCATTTGTCGTAGTGCGGGCAATTTCTGATGTGGCTGATAAAGAAGCTAGCATGAGTTTTGATACGTTTTTACCGATTGCCGCAGAACAATCTTCTAAAATTGTAGCCGCAATGCTAACTGAATTAGTGTCTACCCACTAAGTTTGGTGCATTATGTCGGTTACACAGCGATAGGTAGGGATTAACTTGGTAAATGTGTTACCGACAGATGCAATGCAGTGGTTTACGCTATACCTACCACTATTTATTTTGTGGGGGGGAATTGCATTGCATCTTGTACTAGCGCAGCCCGCACAGGGACTACGGCAGGGCATGACTCTCATTGCTTTGCGTTTACAACAGCGAGTTTTACATACTAATACTCCCCCTTCTCAGCAACAACTGGCCGGTTTGTTAAGTACGATACTGTTGTTAATCCCTATAGCACTGATGCTATTTTCACTCTCTATATTAGTGTGGTCAGAGGCGCTGTTTCATGTTCTGTTACTGTGGTTAGCATTTGATTTTGCTTGCATATGGCCAGAGAATCAGCGCCTAAGACAAGCGTTGCATCGAGATCAAAAACATACAGCAAGAACACTATTGGCCGAAAAGGTGCAACGTGATACTGATACACTTTCACTGCTCGGGTTAGGTAAAGCTGGCGCTGAAACGCTGTTGCAGGGGTATTTACGAGGCCTAATTCATGTGCTGATTTGGTTTATGTTAGGGGGCGGTATTGCTGCTTTATTGTATCGCGTATGCCAGTTATTAGCACGGGCTTGGTCACCGTTACAACCGCAATGTTATTATTTTGGCCGCTTTGTCACGATATTGGTTTTGCTGGCTGAGTTGCCAGGTACTTTGTTGTTTGTGCTGCTTTTCATCCCTGGAAAAAAGATGCTTTTACGCTTGCGGCGCATGCATATACAGGCCAAGGGGTGGGCCTATTACCCGATAGGTGCGCTTTACACACAGGTAGGGTTAATACTGAATATTGCGATGGGGGGGCCTGTTCGTTATCAAGGCGTTCGTGTTAGCCGCCCAACACTGGGAGGGCTGCATAGCATACAAGCGGCGCAGTTGTTGGCGCTGATGCGGCAACTCCAGTGGCGTGCGCTGATTGTGTTGCTCTTCACTTCGGTATGGATGCTACTATAATGCAACCGCAATTTTATTCTAAGATACAAGCACATTTCATGGCGTATAAAGGCACAGCACTAATGGCCCGTATCGTGTGCGGTAGCCTTGTATTTTGCGCGCTATTATCTGTACTGCCAGCTTACAGTGCGCAACGAATTATTTCGTTATCCCCCTCAAGTACCGAGTTTGCTTATGCGGCGGGGATGGGTAATGCATTAATTGCTGCCAGCAGCTACTCTGATTACCCACCTGCGGCACAACAACTTGAACGGGTTGCCGATCACCGGGGTATCAATATTGAGCGGATTTTGCTGTTAAAACCCGATTTGGTGCTGGCGTGGAAGGGCGGTAATCCGGCGCGACCACTGCACCAATTAGAGCAGTTGGGCATTCGGGTTTTGTATATTAATCCACTGACGCTTGATGATTTGGCCAGTGAGCTAGATGTGCTGGCCAAAGAGAGCCCACAACCGGCTGTTGCCCGTGAAAGTGCGGCGCAGATCCGTGCGCAGTTGGCCGATTTGCGTCGACACTATGCGCGGGAAAAACCGTTGAATGTTTTTATCCAATACGGCACGCAGGCGATGTTTACTCCAGCCAAGGGCACGCTACAGTCAGAAATTGTGGCGTTGTGCGGTGGTAAAAATATTTTTTCCGACAGCAGTATTAGTTGGCCGAAAATCAGCCGAGAGCAGGTATTGTTGCGCAAGCCTGAGGTAATCTTATTGCCAGGTTCAGCAAAGAGTGCTGAAGAGGTGCGGAAGTACTGGGGAAATATGCTTAACATTCCTGTAATTTCAGTTGATGAAGCTTTGCTTAGTCGGAACGGACCACGAATGGTGCAAGGTGCACAGCAAGTTTGTCAGGCATTAGCAAAAATATCACCCATATCATGATTTTTTAATAATCCGATTGCTAGTAGGTATGCAAACGCTAAAATCGCCGCTCCTAATATTTAATTGGCATAGCGAGAGTCAACAAGCACATGCTCTATTTTTTCGACATGTTAGGTACAGCCGTATTTGCAATTTCGGGTGTACTGTTAGCTGGCCGTTTGCGGATGGATCCTTTTGGTGTCGTCGTGTTAGCGGCAGTAACGGCCATTGGTGGTGGTACAATTCGTGATATGGCATTAGATGCTGGGCCAGTCTTTTGGATCACCGATCCACTTTACTTGGTTGTTATTTTTGTGACCTGTGCATTGACGATGTTATTAGTACGACGACCAAGGCAGATTGCTTGGTGGATTTTGCCAGTACTTGATGCGATTGGCTTGGCGGTATTTTTAGGAATTGGTGTGAATAAAGCACTGGCCAATGGCGCAGGGCCAATGGTAGCGGTAGTCATGGGAGTCATTACCGGAGTGGGCGGCGGTATTATTCGTGATGTATTAGCACGTGAAATTCCGATGGTATTACGTACTGAAATTTATGCAACCGCCTGTATTGTGGGGGGGATCTTGCATACCAGCGCATTGCAGTATGGTGTGGCTCCCCAAACGGCAATGTTATTAGGGTTATTTGCAACATTAGGTATTCGTTTAGCGGCAATCCGTTGGAAATTGAAATTACCTACATTCAGAATTGATTGAGTAGGATTTGTATAAATAACATTTGCTTATACATGCAGTTTTTTGATTTTGTTGTATTAAAAATCAGCAACTAGCACGATGAGTAGTAGACGCAGTGATTGTGATTCCCTATAATCACTTACATTCGGCCCCATAGCTCAGTGGTTAGAGCAGGCGACTCATAATCGCTTGGTCCCCCGTTCAAACCGGGGTGGGGCCACCAAATACAGACTCGATAAAGATAAGGGCTTTGCTGTTTATACAGCAAGGCCCTTATTGTTCTGCGATGTTTATAGTGAGGCTACAAACACAACTCTTCCAGTGCATAGTCATTGAGAATATCGATACTTTTTAGCTCGCGTTGTAGGCGATATTTATCTTTTAACGCTTCAATTTCACGCCATTTCCGTTTTTTTTGCTGTTGTTTTCCTCCACGTGAAGCCTTATCACTGATTTCAGTTTCGTCGAAGAAATACCCTTCCATGGTCACCTCGTTACGTGGTTAATCTGTATTGGTAATAGCACAGCACTATGAAAAATAGAATAAGTTAATGACGGTTTTGTTGAGCGGAGATGAAATATTTTTAAGGGTGTGATCAGTACCCTTGTTAGTACTAAAAAAGGCGCGTAATACGCACCTTTTTGTATATTTTTTGGTGATTGTAACGGGGTATTTACACGAAGCAGAAAAATTACAGACGCGCACTAATCATGGTTTCGAGTTTACCCTGATCGACGGCAAATTTACGGATCCCATCAGCAAGTTTTTCTACTGCCATTGCATCTTGGTTGTGTTGCCAGTAGAACTCTGATTCGGTCATGGCGACTGGGCGTGGTAAAATTTCCCCCTGATAAGCCAATTTACATGGCAACTCACCCTTAGCTTCTGCCAGCTCTTGCAGCAGGTTCGGGCCTATGGTCAAACGGTCACAACCGGCCAGTTCAGTGATTTCACCGATATTGCGGAAACTTGCGCCCATAACCACCGTATTATAACCATGCTGTTTATAGTAGTTATAAATATGGGTAACTGAAATCACACCAGGATCATCATGTGGTGCAAAGGTTTTTGTTTCGGTATTGGCTTTATACCAATCCATGATCCGGCCAACAAATGGGGAGATCAAAAATGCGCCAACTTCTGCACAGGCACGGGCTTGCGCAAAAGAGAACAGTAGTGTCAGATTACAGTTGATCCCCTCTTTTTCCAGCACTTCCGCTGCTTTAATACCCTGCCATGTAGAGGCCAATTTGATCAAAATACGATCATTACTGATACCTGCTTCATTATATAAACGCATCAGCTTACGGGCTTTAACTAAGCTAGCTTCAGTATCATAAGAGAGACGAGCGTCGACCTCTGTTGAAATACGGCCGGGCACAATTTTTAAGATTTCTAAACCGATATTAACAGCTAATTTATCAGCAGCATCAACAACTTGCTGATTTTTATCATTACTCTGTGCTTTTGCATAAGCGATAGCATCATCAATTAACGGTGCATAATCAGGGATTTGAGCAGCATTGAGAATTAATGATGGATTGGTTGTTGCATCTTCTGGTTGGTAGCGTTTAATCGCTTCAATATCACCAGTATCAGCAACTACAGTAGTGAGTTTGCGCAGAGCAGAGAGTTTATCAGCCATGAGTATTTTCTCGACGTTAGAGTGTTTAAATATACCGGAAGTGTCGATCTCCGGGCCATTTCAGAACACGTCTGCTGCTCATCACACCAAATCTATATATCTGATGTATTGTTATCCGCATACCCGTGACACTAAATATCATCACATAACAATAAGCAATCGTACTCATCAATCCAGAAAGTGATGATAAAACAGTGCGATATTTTGGTGTAAATATGAAATTCAGTGTTTATATTGAGTGCAGACTCTTCCTTGTTGGCATCTGATAATAGCACGCAGTAGGATCTTGAGTAAGGATAAGATTTTTGACTGAGCGAGCTATTTGATGTGATCTTTGTAACAATTTGCAGTGTATGATATGTTTGTTTAGCGCAAACGTTTGGTTATTAATTGCAAATTGACCTTTTTATCGGTACACCGTTACCCTGTTTGCGTTCAACGGCAAAATAATATCGTACGCTTAACTTTCGCCGAGAATTTAACGCGGTACGGCATAAGCTCTTATCAGAGCATACATAATAATATTCATAATTTTTAATTCGTGGTTAACTTTTTTTTGCTGAGGATTTGCTGTGAATGCCTTAATCTCATTTATTAACGATCTCTTATGGGGATCGGTACTGATCTATTTTCTATTGGGTGCAGGTATTTACTTTACCTTGCGATTAGGCTTTTTACAGGTGCGTCATTTTGGCCACATGTTCTCGATTTTACGCCGAAGCCGCCGTTCTGACTCCTCAGGGATCTCCTCTTTTCAAGCGTTGTGTACCAGTTTGGCTGCCCGCGTTGGTACCGGTAATCTGGCCGGTGTTGCCGTTGCACTCACCCTTGGTGGGCCGGGTGCAATTTTCTGGATGTGGCTGGTGGCTTTTATTGGTATGGCTACCGCTTTTGTTGAAAGTACACTGGCACAGCTATATAAAACCAAAGATGAGCAAGGTAACTACCGTGGAGGCCCAGCTTATTACATGGAAAAAGGCTTAGGCATGCGCCGCATGGGTATGCTGTTTTCAGTCTTTTTAATCATTGCTTTTGGTCTGGTTTTCAACGCGGTACAGTCAAATTCCATTGCACAAGCTATGCACGTAGCGTTTGGTATTCCACAAATTGCTGTGGGTGCTGGATTAGTGGTACTCACCGCCATTATCATTTTTGGTGGTATTCGCACTATCGCCCGAGTGGCTGAGTTGGTTGTACCGGTGATGGCGCTGGTTTACCTGCTGCTGGCTCTGTATGTGGTCGGGATTAATATTGAGAAACTGCCGGATGTTATCATGCTGATTATCCGCAGTGCGTTTGGCTGGGAAGAAGCGGCGGCGGGTGCATTGGCTTATACCATCAGTCAGGCTATGATTAACGGCGTAAAACGTGGCCTGTTCTCGAACGAAGCGGGTATGGGTTCTGCACCTAATGCGGCAGCAGCGGCATCGCCATACCCACCACATCCGGCCTCACAAGGCTATGTACAGATGCTGGGTGTCTTTATGGATACTATCGTTATCTGTACGGCAACTGCAGCGATCATCCTAACTTCTGGCACGCTGGAAACGGCGCAGGGCATGAGCGGTATTGATCTGACCCAACGCGCGCTCTCTACCGCTGTTGGTGATTGGGGGGCAATTTTCATCGCTGTTGCGGTGTTCTTTTTTGCCTTTACCTCAATCATTGCTAACTATGCGTATGCAGAAACCAACTTAGTTTTCCTTGAGCATAAAAGCACGACCGGTTTAGCACTGTTCCGCTGTTTAGTATTGGGTATGGTTGCTTTTGGTACGCTGGCTGATTTACCAATGGTCTGGGCAATGGCTGATATCTCAATGGGAATGATGGCGTTGACCAACCTGATTGCTATCCTACTGCTTTCAGGCACTGCGATTAAGCTGGCAAAAGATTATAATGAGCAACTTGACTCAGGAAAGTTGCCGGTCTTTGATGTCCGCAAGTATCCTGAGCTGCACAGCCAGTTAGAGCCGGGAATTTGGGATGATCCTGAAGCCCTGAAAAAAATGGCCGAGTAATTATCGGTTAATGTTTTGGTCAACATCAGGGGTTGCAGAAAAGCACCCTGATTGGCCACTCTACCACTGAAAAGCCACGCCAGTGTTGCCTGCAACCTGAGCGTGGCTTTTTGCTGTCTGAACGCGATAAACTGCAGACTCTGTGAATACGTTACCTTCGGTGTTTACTGTGGGCATCTGTTTTTTTCATATCTGTTTTTAATGTTTGGCCGACAACAACCATAAGGATACGGCAGTTATGCTGACAGTTATTTCTCCGGCAAAAACGCTTGATTATACATCTGAACTTGCCACTGAACGTTACAGCCAGCCACAATTATTGCAAGACTCTAGCGCGCTGATTAGCTTGTGCCGTGACCTTACACCTGCACAGATTGGTTCACTGATGAAGATCAGTGATACGCTGGCAGGTCTTAACACAGCACGTTTTGCTGAATGGCAGCCTGATTTTACGCCAGAAAATGCTCGCCCAGCACTGTTGGCATTTAAGGGCGATGTCTACACCGGTTTACAGGCTGAGAGTTTTTCAGAGGTTGATTTTGATACTGCGCAGCAACATTTGCGTATTTTGTCAGGGTTATACGGCGTATTGCGTCCACTGGATTTGATGCAACCTTATCGGTTAGAGATGGGCACGAAACTGGCTAATCCGGCAGGTAAAGATCTATATCAGTTTTGGGGTAATCGTATTACTCAGACACTCAATCAAGCATTAATTGATCAAGGTGATAATATTTTGATCAACTTAGCATCTGATGAGTATTTTAAAGCGGTAAAGTTACGCGAGTTGAATGCAACTGTGATTAAACCAGTATTTTTGGATCAAAAAAATGGGCAATACAAAGTCATTAGTTTTTATGCAAAAAAAGCCCGTGGGTTAATGAGCCGTTATATTATTCAGCATCAATTAACACAGCCTGAGCAACTGCTTGATTTTACACTTGAAGGATATTATTACTCAGAGGCTGACTCTACACTAACGATACCGGTATTTAAGCGCGAGCATGAAGCGTGATAGTGAGTAAACAAGGAGTGACACACTTAAACATGCTTTATTACAAGGTAACACTAGCAGTGGCGTTAATATTAAAAACAGTGATATAAAATACCCAGCAAATTAATATTGAAGATAAGTTGAGTACACGATGAATATTATTGCTATTCCAGGAAAAATGCCTGCAACTAAAACATGGATTAATCAGGTTGTAAATACTATAGGCTTACCTGATTTAAACTTAACAACGCATTCGTTACAAGCGTGGCAACATCCGGCTGCAGAATTTAATCTTGCTGAAGAAGTTGAGCATATACCTGAAGGTAAGTTTGATACCGTGGTTGCTAAATCAATTGGTACATTAATGACATTGCAAGCACTGGATAAACTGAAAGTGAAAAATATCATTTTTATTGGTATTGCACTCTCTTTATACTCTGATGCGGATAAAGCAACGCTACGTGAACTTTCAGAAAATGATCAGGTTAATTTATTGATTATTCAGCAGGATAGTGATCCGTTCGGACACTTCTCGGTGGTTCAACAGGCGGTAAACAGCCAGCGTTGCCATTGTATCGAGGTGCAGGGTGATGATCACTTGTATTCCGATGTTTCCGAACTGGGCACACTTATCTCTGCGTGGTTATCCTCAAAATAGTATTGTGGTTAATGATTTAATTTTCTGGCGGGGTATTCCGCCAGAAAATGCTAAAATATATTATTAAGATATCGTTATTTATATTACTAACAATTAATTTATTCATCATCAAACAAGTTATCATCAAAGTAGTAATAATTATAATTTACTAAACTCATTTAATGCTTGCATAGCTTGTTGTGCCTGTGATATTGGCACAAAAATATGGTCATGGTAATAGGCGGCAACAACATTCGCACTGATATTATAATCAGCGAGTTTTCCGGCAACGGCTGCTGTTAAACCTACTGCATCGAGGCTTGAGTGTATGGTTAACGTAATCATATTAAATACAGATGAATAAGAGAGTGCTAATGTGTCGGCATGTTGTTGCAATAATATTGCCGTTATTCCCTCTTGCTCAGTAAATAGGCCTTGTGGCTGATATGCCAATATATCTGGCAAAGCTGATTTTACAACAGTAACAAAGACATAGTCACCGGTGTTGAGTGCTGGTTGCATATTTTTAAGTAAAATAGCTAAATGAGTTTCACCGTAAGCCTCTTTTTCCTTATTCATTATCTCTTCCTTTGTCGTCACTGTTTTTAATGATTTTTCATCAATATATCAGAACAACATAATGTTTGAATGGCAGTAATGTATTTTTGGTAAGAGTAGATTAATAAGGATAAAGCATTATTTATAGTGGAGTGAGCGATAAGAAAGGGAGGTGTTTTTTTTGTTATTTTTATCCCGGTGTTTTTCTCACGTTTGTTTTACGCTTATTGGTCTTCCCATATAAACTTAATGCAGAAGTAAACGACCAAAATAAAAAAAGCCCATATTGGGCTTTTTTTATGACAGTTTAGGCACTGTGACGATTAATCGTCGTAATCGTCATCTGCAGCACGTTTAGCCGCTTGCTCGCGTTTGTGCGCAGCCTTAGCCGCCGCTTCCTGCTTATGCTTGGCTTCTACGTTTGCTTCATTGCTGGCTGCACGACGCTTACCGATATTCTTTTTATCCCGATGACGGATTTTAGTTTTCTCGGTGTCTTTTTGTTCCAACTTGTCAGCACGTTTCTTTTTGATACGCTCTTTTTGCTTTTTCGATGGACCACGGCGACCTTCATGCTTCGGCGCTTTGGTGCTCGGGCGTAGCTCATCAATCACTCGGTATTTAAGCGGATCATCGATATAACGGGTAATTTTACCCAGCAGATCAAAATCATGCGCTTCAACCAGTGAGATGGCAGTACCTTTACGGCCCATACGACCGGTACGGCCAATACGGTGTAAATAGGCATCAGCAGTACGCGGCATGTCAAAGTTGAACACATGGCTGACATCATCAATGTCGATACCACGTGAAGCGACATCGGTTGCAACCAGTACGCTGATTTCGCCATTTTTTAGCTTATCAATTGCACGGGTACGCTGAGTTTGCGCCATTTCACCTTCAAGGAAACCGGCCACAATACCGTGCTTATGCAGAGCATCAACCAGCTCACGAACACGTTCACGCTTACGCACAAATACAATGGTACGGGTGACATCTTCTTGCTTGAGCAAGTGTGCCAGTTGCGCAGTTTTGTGTTCTACATCATCAGAACGGTAGTACCACTGCAGGATCTTCTTGCGCTCACGACGGCTCGGTTCGGCTTCAATCTTAATTGGATCATTGAGCAGACGGTCAGCAAAGTCGGTCAGCAAATCACCTTCAAGCGTCGCAGAGAACAAGAAGGTCTGCTTACGCCAGCGGGTTTCTGCTGCGATTTTCTCAGCATCCTGACCAAAGCCCATTTGCAGCAGGCGGTCGGCTTCGTCAAAGATCAGAATTTCAACAGCGCGGCAATCAAAGTTCTCTTCTTTGATGTACTGCAACAGACGCCCTGGGGTGGCAACCACGATGTCCTGATTTTGGCTGAACACTTCAGCATGGTTCAAATAGGCAACGCCACCAGTAATGGTTGCAATGGCTAAGTTGGTGTGTGCTGCCAGCTCACGCGCTTGATCAGCCACTTGCATTGCCAGCTCACGTGTTGGAGCAAGTACCAGTACGCGCGGTGTACCCGGTTTTCTACGCGGGTAATCCAGCAAATGCTGAATTGCAGGCAACAAGAACGCAGCGGTTTTACCCGTACCTGTCGGGGCTGACCCCATGACATCGCGCCCTTCCATGGCGGCTGGAATGGTCTCACTTTGAATCACTGTTGGGCGTTCGTAACCCTTATCTTTCAGTGCGGCCAGAAGACGTTTGTCGAGATCTAATTCTGTAAATTGTGTCGCTACCATGGTTCACCTCTTATACGAGGGGGAAATTATAACCTTGCCGGCGTTTTGCTTCACGCCTCTTCACGCTTAATTGCATTTCGCCTATGCTTGGCAACCTTTTTGCGGAGAGATACCATGTCTGATAACCCCTTCTTACTCAACAATAACAGTGAAGAAATCCCCCAAAAAACACCCCGTAATCTGGCGCGTAATGGGTTTACCTTCAAGCAGTTTTTTGTCGCGCACGATCGTTGTGCCATGAAGGTCGGAACAGATGGGATCTTGCTCGGAGCGTGGTCGCCAATAAACGGCGCGGCAAAGATTCTGGATATCGGATCGGGAACCGGCCTGATAGCTCTGATGTTAGCACAACGCACCCCTGCTAATACACAGATTACGGCAGTTGAATTAGACAATATAGCTGCAGAGCAAGCAAAAGAAAATATTGCTGCTTCACCTTGGCAGCATAAAATCAGGTTATCTAACCAGTCTATTCAGCAATTTTCGCAGCATAATCTGTTGAAGTTTGATCTCGTTGTCTCTAATCCCCCCTATTTTGAATCTGGCGTAGCCTGTCGTGATACTGCCAGAGATGCAGCACGTTATACCGATACACTCAGCCATGAAGTGCTGTTGCAGAGTGCGTGTCGAGTATTAGCGCCCACCGGCCGCGTGTGTCTGGTTTTGCCGTTTGATGTTGCTGAGCCTATATGTGCATTAGCGCAAGATTTTGGTCTGTTTTGTTATCAAGCTATAGCTGTTTTTAGCCGTGAAGGGAAAAAAGCACAACGTATTCTGCTGGAATTTGGATTTGTCAGACAAGATAGGCAGGATAAAAAACTAGTTATTAATGCAATGCATGGAGTTTATCACTGCGATTATCGTGATCTAACAAAAGATTTTTACCTTTTTTTCTGAGTGCATTGCGCTGCCAGTATCGATCATAGATGATGCTTTTTAGTGCAAAGTTGCCAGAGGGTTATTCTGATTAACAACTATTTCACCGCAATAGTAAGGATAAAAGCACCGACTGTTGCGCAGAATATCGCCTTTGTTGTTGCCCTACCATTTTCGCATTAACCGGGTTTCATCAGATATCGTGCGCCTGAAGGTGTGATTTATTCAGCCTTATTTGTTGCTTTTATACCGGTTATGTACTGATAGATATTGCTAAGTAAAGAGGTGTAGCCGTGAAACAGACATTGAGATGGCAGGATATAATGGGGTTGGGCATGATGACCTTTGCCTTCTTTTTAGGCGCTGGAAATATTATTTTTCCTCCGTTAGCTGGCCAACTAGCGGGTGATCACTCTGTACTTGCTACTCTGGGCTTTCTTACCACGGCTGTTGGTTTACCTCTCATTTCCATTATTGCCGTGGCACGTTCCGGTGGTGGTTTACCTAATATGACCCGTGACCTTCCTGCAGGGTTTGGTACATTTGCATCTGTGCTTTTGTTTATTGTGATTGGCCCTGCGTTTGCTGCACCGCGTACCGGTTTAGTGGCATATGAAATGGCTATGAAGCCCTATTTCAGTGCGCCTGATGGCACAACACAAATGCTGATAACGGCCGGATTTTTTGCGCTGGCAGTGATGTTGTCATGGAGTCGGGGGGCGTTAATTGACAGTATCGGTAAAGTGATGACCCCGATTTTGTTCTTGTTGCTGGCTGTGTTAGCGATCGCCGTTGTGGTTGCCCCGCAAGGTGCGGTACAAGCTGCACAGGGTGATTATATTCATTCACCGTTTACCAAAGGTTTCTTGGATGGTTATAACACCATGGATACCTTTGCTGCGCTAATGTTCGGTATGCTGATTGTAGATGTGATCCGCAGTAAAGGGATTACAGATAACAAGGTTACCTGTAAATATTTGATTATTGCCGGTCTGATTGCGGCAGCGGGTTTGGCATTTGTCTATATTTCGCTGTTTCGATTAGGGGCAACATCGGCCACCATTGCAGGCGGTTTGGATAATGGCGGCGCAATATTTGCTGTTTATGTTCAAGCGTTGTTTGGTCAACCAGGTCAGTGGATTTTATCTGCCGTGGTGATTTTAGCCTGTATGACTACTGCCGTAGGGTTACTTTGTGCCTGCTCTGATTACTTCTCAAGTTTGACACCGTTTTCGTATCGCCAGTGGGTAGTGGTATTGGGGGTTATTTGTGCGGTTGTGGCCAATGTTGGCTTGAGTACTCTAATTAGCCTATCAGTACCCGTATTATATGCTCTATACCCATTGGCCGTTGGCTTAGTGATGCTGACATTTGCTCGCCCATGGTTGAAAAATCCGGCTTTAGGTTATCGCTTAGTACTCAGTGTTGCCTTGGTCTTTAGTCTGATGGATGCGGCTGTTGCTGCAGGTGCAAATTTGTCAGTGATGAATTTTTTACCGCTGTTTAATAAGAGTATGGCATGGGTATTACCAACCGTGGTTGCACTGGCCGTTGCGCTGATGCTGCCAAGCCGTGAAAGTGAAAGTAAAATACAAACAGTGTGATGATAAAAACATAATCTGCTGATCAAAAAAGCCATCTTATCGTGCGTTATCCATAGAACACAGTGAGATGGCTTTTTGTTGGTGATGAGCACCCATTATAGTGGCTATTTTTCGCTGCTATAATGAGTATCAATGAATATCCATAAAAAACGCATGATGGGAGATGTTAGAGCAACGCCTCAATTTCTAACAAAATTTGCTCACTCCACTGTGCAATGCGTTGATCACTGAGTGTGTATTGATTCTCTTCATCAAGCGCCAACCCAACAAAGGTTTGGTTATCTGCAGTCAGTGCTTTTGATGCGACAAACGTATAACCATCAACGGGCCAATAACCAATACACTGCGCACCACAGGTGAGCAACTTATCGTGCAATAACCCCATTGCATCCAGAAACCATTCGCCATATCCTACTTGATCACCTAAGCCATATAGTGCAATGATTTTTGTTGAGAGATCAAGATCATCGAGTGTATGCCAAATGGCATCCCAATCTTCTTGTCGTTCGCCAAAATCCCAAGTAGAGATCCCTAAAATTAATACATCATAATCACACATTTGTGTCAGTGGGGTCTCTTTTACATTGTGCAACGTGACTAAATCAGCACCTATTGCATCGCGGATTTTCTCTGCGGCCATTTCGGTGTAGCAGGTTGTTGAGCCATAAAATAAGCCAAATTTCATGCCAGATACCCTGTGATAATGTAATCTTTTCTCAGTGTACCAGAAATTACCAGCGTATCTGATCTGTACTGTTTTCTTGATAAAGGCGAGTAAATATCAGGCTGTATTGGTCATTATCTTGGGTCTATTTCCACCAGAATGTTAAGGGGTTGGTGTGCAGCAAGATCAGCATGTAGTTGAGCAGTTTTTAGATGCGATGTGGGTAGAACGAAATCTTTCAGAAAATACATTAGCATCTTATCGACATGATCTCGCACAACTTGTTGAGATGTTACAACGCGAACAAAGCACATTGTTAAGTGCTTCAATCAATGAACTGCAAGCCTTTATGGCTGAACGGTTAGATAAAGGTTATAAAGCCAGTAGCTCTGCTCGTATGCTCAGTGCAATGCGCCGGTTATTTCAGTATTTGTACCGTGAGAAACTGCGTGGCGATGATCCGAGTGTGGCACTGTCATCACCGCAATTACCTGCCCGTTTGCCAAAAGATTTAAGTGAACTGCAAGTGGAACGGCTGATGGCTGCACCTAATCCAGAACACCCTCTTGAACTGCGCGATAAAGCCATGTTAGAGCTGCTGTATGCTGCTGGGCTGCGGGTCTCTGAATTAGTCGGGTTGACGATGGATTGCCTAAGCTTACGGCAAGGGGTTATTCGTGTTGTGGGGAAAGGAAATAAAGAGCGGTTAGTGCCGATGGGCGAAGAGTCACTCTATTGGGTTGAGCGATTTTTAACCTATGGGAGAGCTGCGCTATTACATGATCGATCTTCGGATGTGGTATTTCCAAGTCTACGTGGTACACAGATGACACGGCAAACGTTTTGGTATCGTATCAAGCACTACGCGGTGATTGCCGGAATTGATGCTGAAAAGTTATCACCACACGTATTGCGCCACGCTTTTGCAACACACCTGCTCAATCATGGCGCCGATTTGCGTGTCGTACAAATGTTACTGGGGCACAGTGATTTATCCACCACACAAATTTATACTCATGTGGCTACCGAACGCCTAAAGCAGTTGCATGAGCAACACCACCCTAGGGCATAACGGGCTCTTTTAAGTGATAGCCAAGTTGCGGGTATTCAATCACACAATGCGTATAATAAAGACATACATATTACGTATAATAAAATGTTATATATCATTAAGCAGGATAACTTATGAAAAAGACGTTAACGTTAGCCGCATTGCTGACTACCTTTGCTTTTAGTGCTGCACACGCTGATGATCAAACCATTAAAACGAAATTGATAGGGTTAGGTATTGAAAATCCGGTGATTCAACCTTCGCCACTTGCCGGCATGAAAACAGTGCTGACTGAAAATGGTGTGTTATATGTTAGTGACAATGGCGAATTTGTTCTGCAAGGCCCGATGTTTCAACTCAGCGCCAAGCAGCCGGTAAATGTAACCAATCAACTGCTGATGCAAGAGCTGGCCAAGTTTGATAAAGAGATGATTGTCTACAAAGCCAAAGATCAAAAATATGTAGTCACTGTGTTTACTGACATTACGTGTGGATATTGCCGTAAATTGCACGATGAAATAAAAGAGTATAATGATCTGGGCATTACTATTCGTTATATGGCCTTCCCACGTTATGGCGTAGGTTCGAATGCGGCGAATGAAATGGCTGGAATTTGGGCATCGGCTGATCCAAAACAAGCGTTTACAGATGCATTTGCAGGAAAAACAGTTCCAGCGAAAGACAGTAAAGACTCTATTATTGCTAAACAGTTTACATTGGGTCATCAGTTTGGCATTCAAGGTACGCCAGCAATGTTATTGCCAAATGGCGATATGCTACCTGGATATCGAGATCCTAAAGCACTGCTTGAAGTACTTAAGGCTGCCAGCAAATAATCTGCAATGTGTGTTGTTCTCGTAATAACCTGATCCCGTATGATGTTGATAAATAAGATATTATTACATCATACGGGTAAATATATGGGTTTAAGATAAAATGCTGCGTTCTTCTGTATATCTGTAATAAACACTGTTTAGCCATCAGAATCGGTATTTATTCCCGTTAATTAACCGCTTTTGTCTACCACATCTGTGCTTTTTCTGCGCTGTTTTTTATCTTGTTATGCTGTTAGGAACACCATGAATACTGAAATTTGCCGTCGTCCGCAGGTCGATGATTCGCATCTTGCGGAGGTATTTCCACCGTTTTTACGTCAGATTTATGCCCGACGTGGTGTAAGTGCTTTGCAGCAGTTAGATCGCTCAATTAAACATCTGCTCGATTATCGTCAACTGCAAGGAATTGAGCAGGCGACTCAGCTTTTGCAACAGGCTATTTATGCTGATCGTCAAATTACTATTGTGGGTGATTTTGATGCTGATGGTGCAACGAGTACCGCACTGAGTGTTTTAGCACTACGATCATTAGGCGCAAGGCGGGTTAACTTTTTGGTTCCAAACCGCTTTGAAGATGGCTACGGTCTCAGCCCAGAGGTGGTGATCCAAGCTCAAGCGTTAGGTGCAGAGTTGATTATGACGGTAGATAACGGCATTTCATCGCACAGCGGCGTGCAGGAAGCGCATGCGCGCGGCATACAGGTATTAATCACCGATCACCATCTGCAAGGCACTACGCTGCCCGATGCTGATGCCATCGTCAACCCGAACTTGCATAGTTGCCACTTTCCTTCTAAAGCACTGGCTGGTGTGGGTGTGGCTTTTTACCTGATGCTGGCTTTACGGGCAGCGTTACGCACTGATAATTGGTTCTCTCGTCAGGAGATTAATGAACCTAATTTAGCAGAACTGCTAGACTTAGTCGCATTAGGCAGTGTTGCTGATGTTGTACCACTTGATGCTAATAACCGCCTACTGATCTGGCAAGGGCTAAACCGTATTCGTGCAGGGCGTTGTCGACCCGGTATTTTAGCTTTGCTGGAAGTAGCAAATAGAGATCCGCGTCAATTAGTGGCCAGTGATTTAGGCTTTGCTCTTGGCCCGCGTCTGAACGCTGCAGGGCGTTTGGATAATATGTCAATTGGCGTGACATTGCTCTTATGTGAAGAGATGAGCGTGGCCCGTGAGATAGCTTGTGATCTTGATGTGTTAAACCAAACTCGGCGAGAAATTGAGCAGGGTATGCAGCAAGAGGCACTGAATCTTTGTCAAAAATTAGATCAAGATCATAATTTACTACCATGCGGGCTTGCACTGTTTCATCCAGAGTGGCATCAAGGAGTGGTAGGTATTTTAGCTTCTCGTATTAAAGAGCGTTTTCATCGGCCTGTGATTGCGTTTGCACCTGCAGGTGATGGGATTTTAAAAGGTTCAGGACGCTCAATTGTTGGCTTACATATGCGTGATGCACTGGAGCGGTTAGATTCACAAAATCCAGGGTTAATTCAGCGTTTTGGTGGGCATGCCATGGCTGCTGGATTATCGATAGATGAGGCGCAATTTTCCCGTTTTCAGCACTGTTTTGCCAATATTGTTACCGAGTGGTTAGATGAGTCAGCACTGCAAGGCAAAATTTGGAGTGATGGGGAGTTACCCACAGCGTTAATGACGATAGAAACAGCAGAGATGCTACGTCAAGCTGGCCCATGGGGGCAAGGGTTTAACGAACCACTGTTTGATGGCGAGTTTACCTTGTTGCAGCAGCGCAAAGTCGGTGATAAGCATCTGAAAATGTTGCTTGAACCTATTGCAGGTGGCCCGATGCTTGATGCGATAGCATTTAATGTAGACACCACATTATGGCCAGACCCAACAGTACGACAAGTACGGCTTGCATACCGCTTAGAGATTAATGAATTTCGTGGTAATCGGAATGTACAACTGTTAGTTGAGCATATCGACGCGTTATGATGATACTCACGATGCAATGAGTATGAACTGACCTTGTAACTTCGGGCGTTAATCCGCTAGACTCCAAGTGTTTTGGCCAAAATAATGAGTAAAGACGCAAATTACTATGTTTGAAATTAATCCTGTAAAAAACGGTATTCAAGACCTGAGCGAACGCACCAATACCCTTCGGGGGTATCTTTGACTACGATGCTAAAAAAGAGCGTCTAGAAGAAGTTAATGCGGAATTAGAGCAACCTGATGTCTGGAATGAACCTGATCGAGCTCAAGCGTTGGGTAAAGAGCGTGCGAGTTTAGAAGCTGTTGTCAATACTATTGATGATCTGGATCAGGGCTTAGAAGATGTCGAAGGGCTGCTAGAGCTGGCCGTTGAAGCGGAAGATGAAGAGACCTTCAATGAAGCGGTGGCTGAGTTAGCAGAGTTAGAAAAAAAACTGGCCAAACTGGAATTTCGCCGGATGTTCTCAGGCCCGAATGACAGTTCAGATTGCTACCTTGATCTGCAAGCCGGCTCCGGTGGTACAGAAGCACAAGATTGGGCCAGCATGCTGCTGCGTATGTATCTGCGCTGGGCAGAGAGCAAAGGCTTTAAGACTGAAGTGATGGACGAGTCTGATGGTGATGTTGCTGGCATTAAAGGCGCAACCATTAAGATTAGCGGTGAATATGCTTACGGCTGGTTACGTACCGAGACCGGCGTTCACCGTTTAGTGCGCAAAAGCCCATTTGATTCAGGTGGCCGCCGCCATACCTCATTTAGCTCTGCGTTTGTCTATCCAGAAATTGATGACAATATTGATATTGATATTAATCCTGCCGACTTACGTATTGATGTTTATCGCGCCTCAGGTGCAGGTGGGCAACACGTAAACCGAACTGAATCTGCGGTGCGGATTACACATATACCGACTAACACTGTCGTGCAGTGTCAAAATGACCGTTCGCAACATAAGAACAAAGATCAGTGTATGAAGCAGTTGAAAGCCAAACTTTATGAGTTGGAACTGCAAAAACAAAATGCTGAAAAACAAGCGATGGAAGACACTAAGTCTGACATCGGCTGGGGTAGTCAGATTCGCTCTTATGTTTTGGATGACTCCCGCATTAAAGATTTACGTACAGGAATCGAAAATCGCAATACACAAGCTGTATTGGATGGTGATTTAGATCGCTTTATTGAGGCAAGTTTAAAAGCCGGATTGTAAGGAACTCCCATGTCTGAACAACAAAATCTTGAGCAAGAAAGTACATTAGATCTGAACAGTGAAATGGCAACCCGCCGTGCAAAGTTGGCAGCTCTGCGCGAAGAGGGGATTGCTTTTCCAAATGATTTCCGTCGTGACAGCATTTCTAACGAGGTGCATGCCGCGTTTGATGATAAGTCTAAGGAAGAGTTAGAAGCACTGAACAAAGAAGTGGTAGTGGCTGGCCGTATCATGACCCGTCGTATCATGGGTAAAGCTGCTTTCGTCACTTTGCAGGATATGGGTGGTCAGATCCAGCTGTATGTATCTCGTGATGATCTGCCAGAAGGCGTTTACAACGAGAAGTTCAAGAAATGGGACATGGGCGATATCGTTGGTGCACGCGGTAAGTTGTTTAAGACACAAACTGGCGAACTGACGATTCACTGTACAGAAGTGCGTTTGCTGACTAAAGCACTGCGCCCTCTGCCAGACAAGTTCCACGGCCTATCAGATACTGAAATGCGCTATCGTCAGCGTTATTTAGATTTGATTACTAGCCCAGAATCTCGTCGTACGTTTGAGATCCGCTCAAAAGTGATCAGCGGTATTCGCCGTTATTTAGAAGATCAAAACTTCGTTGAAGTCGAAACACCAATGCTGCACCCGATTCCAGGTGGAACAACAGCACTGCCGTTTTCTACCCACCATAATGCGCTGGATCAAGAGATGTTCTTGCGTATCGCACCTGAGTTGTATTTGAAGCGTCTGGTTGTGGGTGGGATGGAGCGTGTATTCGAAGTTAACCGTAACTTCCGTAACGAAGGCTTATCAGCACGCCACAACCCTGAGTTCACCATGCTTGAGTTTTATCAGGCATACGCAGACTACAACGATCTGATGGATAAAACCGAAGATATGTTCCGTACTCTGGCGATGAACATTCTGGGTTCAACCACCGTTCATTACGGTGATCATGTGTATGATTTTAGCAAGCCATTTGACCGTTTAACGCCTGCTGAAGCAACAATTAAGTATACTGACCTGACTATCGATAAGCTTGATACGCTGGAAGCGGCACGTGCAACGTGTGATGCGCACAAGATCAAGTACCAGCCGCAGTGGGGCGTAGGCCGTCTGCAAGTTGAGATCTTCGAAGAGCTGGCTGAACACTGCCTGATCCAACCAACCTTTATCACTAAGCATCCGGCAGAGACTTCTCCGCTGGCACGTGCTAACGATGAAGATGCAAGTGTAACTGACCGTTTTGAGCTGTTCATCGGTGCACGTGAAATTGCCAATGCTTACTCTGAGTTGAATGACCCAGAAGACCAAGATCGCCGTTTCCGCCAGCAACTGGTAGAGCGTGATTCAGGTGATGCTGAAGCTATGCATTATGATGCGGAATACATCATGGCAATGGAATACGGCCTACCACCAACAGCAGGTGAAGGTATCGGTATCGACCGTTTGGCAATGATTTTTGCTAACGCACCGAGTATCCGTGATGTGATCCTGTTCCCGGCAATGCGTCCACAAAAATAAGTGACTATCATCCGGTATCTGAGAGTATCGGTATGTTAGCCATATCAGAAAACGGAGTCGGTTGACTCCGTTTTTTTTATGCTGTGATTCAGTGGTACTGTACTTAGTATTTGAGTCTGCCGTGTTATTGGCTGAGATACAGTGCACGGAAACACATTTCTATACTGTTTCTTGCTTAATTCTCAATCAGTTAAGCTTTTGATTGCTTGCAGTCATCGCTAAGAAGGTTATAATCAAACCTACGTTACGGGTATTACGCGTAGCGGCTTTTGCTTTTGCAAGTCAGACTTTAGTGATGCGGGTGTAGTTCAATGGTAGAACGGTAGCTTCCCAAGCTGCATACGAGGGTTCGATTCCCTTCACCCGCTCCAATATCTATTTTTCTGTTTTAACTCTCTTTTCTCTGATTATTTCCTTCTCTTTTGTCATGTATGTTGTAGGAAAATCTGGTTCTGCGTTGTGCTAGAGCCGTATATCTGCAAAATAACTCTTTGTTGTTCCTGATATTTTTGATGTTTTAATTTATTCATTACTTCATTACTTCATTACTTCATTACTTCATTACTTTGTTTACTCCTCTTGTTAAGTTTGGGTTTTTAAAGAAAAGCGTGTTTTCGTTTTAGCGCGCGCAAAAAGATCACGCAAGATGGCATATGGTTGTCGAGAAATTGTAAGCAGTGGGATAATAAAAAAGAAATAGAACCTTACAGACAAAAAAAAGCCCCAAAAGTTGGGGCTTTTTCTATGATTACCGCGTGTGTAATAACCGGTTAATTATCGGTTTGCCGTATCTGCTATATTCTCTTCAGTAATGGTTTTGGTGGCGGTATCAGTGGCGACTTCAGAGATAATCTCTGAGGCTGAATGCCCACCTTCTGTTTCTTGTGTTTTTGTTGCACTAAAATGTCTTTCATAATGATAGGCATGTTCGCCCAGCCCATCAAAATCGAGCCCTTCTTCTTGTACATCATCAGGTGTTCTTAGCTCACCATTGCGATCGACAATTTTGAGAATAAACTTCGTCACAAACCAAGAGTATACGCAGACAATAACAACACCCACTATCTGAATAAAGACTTGATATGCACTGGCATTGACTTTATCAATGGTTTTACTGGCTAAAACACCCAGTAAAATAGAGCCGACTATCCCGCCAACACCGTGCGCACGGAACACTTCTAATGCATCATCAATGCCTAGATGCTCTTGGATGTGTTTAGCAAAATAACAGGCAGTTGCGCCTATCAAACCAATTAAGATAGCTGAACTAGGCTCTACATAGCCAGCCGCAGGTGTGATGGTGGCTAACCCTGAAACAGCGCCGACTAATACACCAGAGAATGATGGGCGGCCTCGTTCACGCCACTCCCAGAACATCCAAACAAGCATTGCTGTTGAGCCTGATAGCGTAGTGTTAGTGAAAGCATAAGCAGCAAGTTGGTTGGCAGCATATGCGCCACCTGAGTTAAACCCAAACCAACCAAACCACAGCAACCCTGCACCTACAGCAACGAGCGGTAAGTTTGCAGGCAGCTCTTTTTCACCTTTACGCACGCTAACACGTTTACCCACATACACGGCAGTGGCCAGTGCTGACATGCCCGCAGTGGCATGAATAACAATGCCCCCAGCGAAATCAACTACGCCCAGAGAGGATAAAAAGCCGCCACCCCAGATCCAGTGGGCAACAGGAATATAAATAAGCAGTGTCCACAAAATGACGAATTTTAAGTATGGCCCAAATCTGAAACGGCCTGCAAATGCACCGGTAATCAGCGCAGGTGCGATAATGGCAAACATCATCTGATAGGCAAAAAACAGAATAAATGGCACACTCGGTGCGTATGTATCATTAGGAACAGCACCAATGTGATTCATGCCCATAAACTGGGTAAATGAACCAATTACGCCAGCAACATCATGCCCAAAAGCAAGGCTGAACCCCCCAAACACCCAAATAATTGAAACAACACCCATACAGATAAAGTTTTGGAGCATGATGGTCAAAGAGTCACGCTCGCGCACTAAACCACCGTAAAACAGCGCCAAACCCGGAGTCATCAATAAGACCAATGCGGTACATAACAGCACAAACGCTGTATCACCAGTGTTCAAAATATCCATATGCTTTCCTTTTCATCGCATATAAATTTTTACAAAGAGCGCATCACCCACGCTATCAATAGTGGCTAAACAATGGGGCGCTGGCCTGGTTTTTTGATTTTTCTATCAGTAAAAGAGGTATCAAACTGCACTTTTGCAACTTTTTTCATTGGCAAATAATTGCGTATGTATTTGATATCAAAAGATTTTTACTCATTTACTACTACGAGATGATCATTAACCTTCAGTACCATACCCAGATCTTGTGTTGCAATGAGTTGGCTATATGTAAAAGATTTTATGATTTGTAGCGGTCTATTCCTGACAATAAGAGTAAGACAGCCAGTCAGTTCACTGAGAGTCAAAACAGGCAGAGGGTATTTCTATAGCCATGGAACTTGGCAGACTTTTGTCTTTTGTAGATAATCTGTCATGGTGGTTTGTGCTAGAAAGGCGGGATATTGACGGGGTATGAGCAGGATAGTCGCCGTGTTGTGGCTGTGCTATGGAAGTACAGGTCAGCAGATACCGTTGCATTAGTTCGTGGGCAAAAGAGAGGCGACATGAGTGACTCAAAGGCAGATATGTTTTAGTTTCAAAAGCAGTAAAATTTACCTTTGATGCGCTAACATGAGCAAAGATAAGGGCTATCTTGATGATGTGCTTGAAATATATCGAAAATTTGTCAGTGTGTTATAGCAGCTCACTGTAATGGCAATTGCTGTCACACTAAGCTGCATTTAACATATCAAACGATGCCTACAACATAACAGAAGTTATGGTTGCACAGAAGATAATGGGTGTTACGTTTAAAGCAATTAACATGGATACACACCTAACAGATTCAGTGAAAACAATGGGTAATACATGTGCTTTTTGCTGTATTTCCTATTAGATCCAGATGAATTTTCTAGGAAGATCGCGTTGTTTGATCACTTTTCTGCATACTTGCCAAAAACGGGTTACTTGCTCACGCACTAAATAACTTTCTGTGCCCACAACCCGCAGCATGAGACCGGCGGAATTAGGCAGTTTAGAAATAGAGGCATAAACTGATTTATCTTCGGCAAAGAAGGCGTTGTATTCCCGCTGAATCTCATCGGCATGTTCTTTTGGTGTTAAGCAGATAACATTGGAAAACACGTTAAAGCCGGTCATTTCACCTAATTTTTCAGGTGCATCGGCCGCTGGCTCTACCAATATCTTTTCAGTAAAGAGTGTTTTTCCATCAGGGGTTTTTACACGAGTAAGCAAAGAGAGTAAGTCAAACTCCATACGCTCTTGTTGGTAATGAAGGCGACCTAACATGATCGTTTCTGCATACAACATGCTTGCCCCAGGAGAGATAACGATATCTGTTTGGGAAATGTAACGTGACTTTTTGTAGAGAATGGTCACATCTGGGATGAACTCCAGATAACCGTTTGGCGCAACGGTAATGCTCTGATATTGCGATGCATAGTTAGCATCCATCTGATGAATACGGTTAGCACCTTGTGAGGTTACATGGGCACAAGCATCTTCTTCAACATTGACATCAATGTAGTATCTATCGCCTTGTAAAACGCCACCGCCTACTGCAATCATTGAGCAGATTGGCAGCTCTGGCATTTCGTTATCCCAATACAGTGCACGTTGAACAAGCAAAGGAACTGCACGGTAGAGATGGCTTAATACAGAGCGATCACCACTTTTGGTGAAGGTGAGCTTAAGCTCACCAACTTTACCAGGTGCTGCTGATCGCATCTGCTTGGGTTCATCACGATACTTATCTAATTCATACGAGTTAGAGAGGCGTTGTAATTTATCATGCATTGTTGTTATCCAACTTCAGCAGGCTTTGATCGTATTCGATATCGAACAGTGCCATTGTCATGATCAATTCGATCAGATTATCAATGTTCTCACCGGTTTTACAGTTGGTAAATAGGAAGGGCTTCTCTCCGCGCATCAGTTTAGAGTCTCGAACCATGACAGAAAGATCTGCGCCAACATAAGGTGCTAAATCTTTTTTGTTAATGACCAAAATATCTGACTGGCAAACGCCTGCGCCATTTTTACGTGGAATTTTGTCACCAGCAGCAACATCAATAACGTAAATATAAAAGTCAGCCAGTGCAGGGCTAAATGTCAAAGTGAGGTTATCACCGCCTGACTCAATAAAAATCACATCGCTGTCTGGATATTTTTGTTCCATCTCTTCAACAGCGGCAATATTCATTGATGGGTCTTCACGCACTGCAGTATGTGGACATGCACCGGTTTCTACACCAAGAATTTTCTCTTCAACCAATACACCTTTTAATGTACGTTGAACTTGTTTGGCATCTTCAGTGGTAACAACATCATTAGTGATAATGAGTGGTTTAATTCCTAATGCAATTAAGCGTGGGGTAATTGCTTCAATAATTGCTGTTTTGCCTGAACCAACAGGGCCACCAATACCAATACGAGTAATTTTTTTCATGTTGAGTTCCTTTTAAATTTAGATAATTTAATTATTTAGCTCATGAACATTCTTACATGTGCCTGAGTGTGGTGGCCAATAAGACAATCTAATACCGGTGAGAATGCGTGCATATCATCGAGCGTTTTTTGCGCGATAGCATCATATTCACTGTCTAAGCTTTCGTTGATTTCGAACAATATTTTCTGTGTATCGTAGTGGGATATTTTCATTAATCGAATAGCCGCACTTAATATCATAGAGGCGACACCGTATTGATGAAGTGCAAATGTTTGGCGCTCATCAATACCCATTTCAGAAAATATAATGGCATGAGAGGTGCCAAAACAGCCGGGTGTTTTCTCTGCACGAATAGCATCTAACCAAGACGAAACCAGTGGTGATGGTGCTGTTTTTTCAACAAGTTCGGCAAACTTTCGACCAATCCGGCTGATCATCATTTGTGGCTCTTCACCCACTCGGCGACACCAAAGCTCTTGATCAATCTCAAGAATTTTTTCAAAGTCTTGTTTTTGAGCCGCTCTATGTGCATGCAGTAAAGCCACACCATCTAGCCGGCCACTCTGTTTTAGTACAGTTTGTGTGAATGATTTTAGCGTCTTTGCATCATAAACCACCCCCAGTTGAAGCGCAGATTCCAAGCCATTTGAAAAAGCAAAGTTACCAATCGGTAATGCTGAATCAGTAAGCTGAACCATTCTGACCAACTGTGTTAATGATGATTGCATATCAATTAACTCTATTTAATTCAAAAACGATTAATCAGTTTTTAATCATGATGATGATCGTGGCCATGATCGTGATCGTGGTTATGATCACTATGATTATCGTGGCGGTGATCATTGCTATGATTATGTGTTGACGCATCTGCACCAGCAAAAAGAAGTCTCATTTCACTTGGTGCAAGCAGCGGTGCAACTTCATCACCTGAAGCAAACTCAAAGCTAATGCCTTCAAAAGCGTGTGTACGAATCACAGAGCTCATGATTTTTCTATCAACATAGAATGGAACGTAAACAATGTTATCTTTAAAGATGGCAGGCCAGTGTTGATTACCCAATGCATGGCCAAGTTGGAAAATCAGCTTTTGCCAATTGTCTTTATTATCAAGTTGATCTAGACGGATCACCATGACATCTTTTAAACGGATTTCAGTAATAACCACAACGCGATTTGCTTCGTCGATATATAAAATATCGTTATTTTTAAGTTGTTGATCGCGTGGCAGTGAAATAGCAATTTCATAACCGTTGTGTGATTTTTTACGGATTCTATTTTTAGGTGCTTCCCATTGTTCTAAATGCAAATGGTCAACAGTATATCCGTGTAATGTCGTCACCCAATGTGGATCTTTTGCATTACCAATAATTTTTTCGATCATTATCATTTTCTATCTCCCACTCTCTTTATGCGGTTTTTTAATTGGCCAGCGTGGATCGTATTTCTATATAGATTGTAAAAAACCAACGGCAATACTCATAAGCAAAAACGTAACCATAATAATTACGCAATTGGGGTTGTTGGTTTAACAAGTTGTTCTATATGCAACGCGTGAAAATGCAGAAAAAAGTAAACGATGTGTAACCTATTCTTGCCCGTATTGAGCTGCGATTAAACTAAATAGAGCATCACAACCTAATAGGTTCTGTTCTGTATTAGTGAACAGAACCTATAGATAAGTCATCACAAAAAAACACGAAAGATATCGATTAAGAAGGTAGAGTGCAGAAACGGTGTGTATTTCTATCCATTCCCTTGTTTGCAACAGAGCGTTATTTCTACTCTGCTGCAAACCTCTACCAAGATAACATTTCAGGTTGTTATCACTTAATTTCTACGTTTGAGACTCAATCAGCTAAAGAAGTACAACTGATTGAGTGCAATGGTATCAACAGGCTCTACTGTTGCGTGCTCACCATTGACGGTAACTGCAAATGTTTCTGGGTTAACTTCAATAACCGGTGTTTCACTGTTACGAATCATATGTTTTTTCGTCACAGTACGCGTTGAGTACACTGGTTTTACGATCGATTTCAGATCATATCGCTCTTGTATACCATTTTTATACGCAACGTTTGATGTAAATGTAATACGTGTTTTGTGTTTAGCTGCACCCATCGCACCAAACATTGGGCGATAGTTCATAGGCTGAGGGGTAATTAATGAAGCATTTGGATCACCCATTAATGCCCAAGAGATCAAACCACCTTTGATCACCATCTTTGGTTTTGCACCAAAGAATGCAGGCTCCCACAGAACTAAGTCAGCAAATTTGCCCACTTCAACACTGCCCACGATGTGGTTAATACCTTGTGCCAGTGCAGGGTTGATGGTTACTTTCGCAACATAACGCAACACACGGAAGTTATCGTTGCCTGCATCGTCTTCTGGCAATTTACCACGAAGTTTCTTCATGACATCGGCTGCTTGCAGCGTACGAAGCCAAGTTTCACCGATACGGCCCATTGCTTGTGAGTCACTAGAGAGGATTGAAATCGCACCCAAATCATGGAGAACGTTTTCAGCCGCAATAGTTTCAGAGCGAATACGGCTCTCAGCAAATGCAACGTCAGTTGGAATTTTTGGGCTCAAGTTATGGCAGATCATCGTCATGTCGAACAGTTCGGCTTGCGAATTGATGCCATAAGGGATCGTTGGGTTCGTTGAGCTTGGGATCACGTTGTTCAAACTTGCCACACGGATAATGTCAGGCGCATGACCACCGCCAGCCCCTTCAGTGTGGTAAGCATGAATAGTACGGCCTTCAAACGCAGCAATAGTATTTTCAACAAAACCTGCTTCGTTTAGTGTATCGGTATGAATACAGACCTGAACATCTTCTTCATCAGCAGCCGTTAGTGAGGCACGAATAGTTCCTGGAGTACAACCCCAGTCTTCGTGAATCTTCAATCCTGCTGCACCTGCTTCGATTTGTTCATAAATCGCTGGCAATGCCGAACTATTTCCTTTACCTAACAGACCGGCATTGACAGGCCACTCATCAAACGCACGCATCATCATTTCGATGTTCCATACGCCTGATGTAATGGTTGTACCGTTTGAGCCATCTGTTGGGCCAAGGCCA
Source organism: Plesiomonas sp. (assembly GCF_051652165.1). GTDB lineage: Bacteria > Pseudomonadota > Gammaproteobacteria > Enterobacterales > CAMTGL01 > Plesiomonas. The sequence continues at coordinate 62,013 of NZ_JBOFTR010000015.1, read as the reverse complement.
CCACCAAATACAGTGGTAATACCGTTACTCAATGCATGTTCAGCTTGTTGTGGTGCAACAAAGTGTACGTGTGAATCAATACCGCCTGCAGTCAGCAGCAGATGTTCACCGGAAATGGCCTCAGTCGCAGGGCCTAATGCTAATCCTGGTGTAACATCATTCATGGTAGACGGGTTACCCGCTTTACCGATGCCGCAGATATAGCCGTCTTTGATCCCAACGTCAGCTTTTACAATACCTTGTATAGCATCAACGATAGTGACGTTAGTAATAATTAAGTCAGGTGCACCGGCTGCACTGGTCAGCTCACAGTCATAACCCATACCGTCACGCAGTGTTTTACCACCGCCATAGACCGCTTCTTCGCCATAGACACGCAGATCTTTTTCTATCTCAATTAATAGACAAGTATCTCCAAGTCGGATTTTATCGCCCTTTGTTGGGCCAAATAGGTCGGCATTCTCTCGCCGTGAAATTTTTGACATGTCTTGTACCTTCACACTTAGAGTCGTATCGGGATCGCTAAGGGCTGAATTATTTATTCCCGTATTCAAAACGAGCGATATTTTCCATCGCTTCTTTCAGGCGTGGTTGGTAGGTGTGGTCACTCTCATTACCTACCCAGCCATCAACGAGATTGTTAAAGCCAATCACTCGTTGCTTACCTTGAAATGGCACGAGCTCTACTTCACGCTCATCGCCCGCTTCAAAACGCAGTGCGGTTGTTGCTGGAATATTTAAACGCTTACCGAAAGAGGCTTTACGATCAAATGAGAGACACTTATTCACTTCAAAGAAGTGAAAGTGTGATCCAACTTGGATTGGTCGATCGCCAGTATTTCTGATTTTGATCTTAGTGACGGGGTAGCCTTTATTAATTTCGATGTCATCTTTTGCAAGAATCAATCCACCGACTGCTACACCTTCAACATCCGAAGTGTTGTTTTTAGTTGGCATATTTACCCTCACTTTCTCTGAATCGGATCATGAATCGTGATCAGACGACTTCCATCAGTGAAAACGCCTTCAACTTGAACATAGTTAATCATGTCAGCCACACCATCCATCACATCATTAATGGTGAGAACGTGTCTTGACTCTTCCATGACCTTTTCTAATGTTTTGCCTTCTCTTGCACCTTCAAGTGCACTAGCACTGATCAGAGCAACAGCTTCAGGGTGATTGAGCTTCAACCCTTTTGCTTTTCGTTTGGCAGCAACTTCTGCCATCATATAAATCGTTAGCTTATCTAACTCTCTTGGTGTCAATTGCATTTAACACTCCTTAGCATTTTAAACACCTCTTCTTAAAGTCTAATGGTCGCAGATATTTATCACGTTGAGAGAACGTCAAACAATCTTAAAATTACAACAAATTATTTTATTTAAGCGATTAGTGTGTATTTTGTAATTAAATTAATGAATGCAATAATAACCTCGTTAGAATGTATCGCCTTTTAAAGTGGCAATGCGTCTAATTCGTTATGTATCGTTTAAATTATTTACAGTCTAGCAGTATTGTTTTGTTATTTGTAATGGCAGGGTGAGTTGATTTGTATAATAAAGTTACAGCTCTCTAAGTCTTTGATAAACAAAATTGTGCTCGATAACGCAAACAAGCTAAGAAAGTGTAACGAATGACTGCTGTAGATAAAATAAACGCTTCAGAGTCATAGGACTACAGGCGTATTTTTTGTATGCAAAAACGCACAAAAATACTTCATATTGTCTTATGCAAAAGGCCATGCATACCCATTGATTATGCTGATAGGTATACTTGTGTTTTGGTGATTTTATTTCACACCGGTTGAACCTGTTTTTTGAAAAAGTACCGTAATAAATGGCTAAAATAGTCGCTACTTTTTAGTAAGCTGCGATAAAAAAATAGCAGCACATCTCTTCGTTTTACGGTTTGTCTATTTTTATCTGTACTCACGTTTATGGGTATTGTTACGAGCATAAATTTAATCGCTCTGTTGTATATAGTCGTATTTCGAAACGTATTGATAGAGATATCGCCTTAATATTGTTCATTATTATGCAGATATGTTGAAAGGTTTACGCGTGAGTAAAGCGTCTATCTTGAATGAAAAAAATAAGACGTATTGTTTTTATGCTGATTGAATAAACTGTTCATGGCATTGCTTATATAAACAGGTTGTACCGTACAGGGATGATTCAATCTTTGTTTATTTTCTGCCGCTTTGCTTCATATCGAACATTATCTGTTGTACGGCATAACGTGACTGTTTAAATCAAAACATTTCGTTTATTTGTTGCGGATATTTACCTAGGTTAAATTATTGTGATATGTATCATGATTCTTAACATTTCAGTCTGACTATCCTCAACGAACAGTAAACCATCAACCGCTTTTGATCGCTAAAAAAATCATTTCCAGTGAGTGTAGGAAGAGACAGAGATGTGTATTCCCAAGGAAGTGGTTATGGATCATATAGTGGAACAGAAAATACAGACAGTTTCTTCTTATACAACAGTTACCCATCAAATAGCGCAGCACGTATCTCTACAGCCACATCATCCGGCTGAAAATATCATACAACAGGTTGATATAACAGCATATCTGGATGCGATAGATAGGACGACTCTTAGGAAAATAGACCACATTATCCAATCTGATGTTCAACCGTATATACACGAGGGGCATGGTAAGGTTGTTGAGCAAGTATCGTCAGATTTTGTCGGTACATCTTATGTACCTGATACCATGATTGGCGGGCCTGATACTCCAGAGATTTTTGTCACCGATATAGATCATGTCGACTGTTTTACTTTGATAGATAATGTCGAGTCGTTGAGCCGAAGCCATGATGCGAGCAGTTTTCTACGTCATCTTATTGATGTGCGCTATGTTAATGGTGAAGTTAGTTATTCAACGCGCCGGCACTTTTTTTCTGATTGGTTTGCAACTCAAAAGCCCAATGCGCGTGATGTCACGTTAGAGATTAGCAAAAAACACATCACCGTAGAGAAGTGGTTAAATCGAAAACCTGATGGCACAGAGTATCTACCCGGTTTAGGTGTTACTGCACGCAATATCAACTACATTCCTGCAAAAGCTATTGATGATCAGGTCTTGAATAATCTGAAAACCGGCGATTATGTCGGTGTGTACTCTCCTGCTGAGGGGTTAGATGTTTCCCATGTGGGGATTGTTGTTCGGCATGATGGTGAGGTTTGGTTCAGAAATGCCTCTTCATTAGAAGTGAATAGAAAAGTGGTTGACTCACCCTTCATGGCGTACATGCATGCAAAACCCGGAATTGTTGTTCTTCGATCTGTCAGAGCGGAGAGTTAATATGAAAACAAATACACAATTATCCATAACAAAACTTTTGTGTCTGTTTTTTCCTCTGTGGCTATCGGCTTGTCATCTGGAAAAACAGCGGGTAGATGCTGATAATATGGTTGGTGCTGGGCATTCGGCTACAGACTATATTGACCCGACAAAAAACCTCTTTCCTATGGCCAACTACCCACAGTCTGTTGAGCAGTGGCTACCGCCTGATTCAAGTGATGTGCAAACCCCTGTTCTTGATGCTGCAACTCAGCAACGGTATTTTGCGGTGTTAAAGTCGCACTATTTTGGTCTAGGGAAAGATGAACAATCACCTTGGAACGCCTCGTATATTACGTCGGTATTACATGGTGGAGCTGAGAAAAAAAGAGATGCAACGATCAATCAACTTCTTGCTCGTCAAAGCCTCTCGTGGGGTAGTAATTTTAAAATGAATCCAGATCGCTGGAAAGAGGAGGTAAGGAATAATGCTCAAACAACAATGCAGGCTCATTATCTTCCTGCTGCACGAGAAATAGCCATAAGAGAGACCTTAGTCAGAGTATTGCCAACCGATGATCCTGCATATGATGATCCGCGTAAGGCTGGGCAAGGATACCCTTTTGATACTTTACAGATGTCCTCTATTCGTGCGGGAGCACCCGCCTACGTATTAGCTCAAAGCAATGATAAACGCTGGAAATATGTCATATCACCGTCGGTCACAGGGTGGGTACACAGTGAAGATCTTGCGTATGTTGAGCAAGCATTTATCAATGAATGGGTCTCTTTGGCACAAAAACAGATGGGCGCATTTATTAAAGAGCCGGTCTCTGTTTATGAGGGGGATCAATACTATTTTACCGCTCGTCCCGGTACGATCCTTCCCTTTAAAACGCAACAATCAGACCATTTTTTAGTGGCTGTACCGGTCCGCAATGTGAATGGTGCTGCACAAATTCGTTGGGTAACACTTAAAGATGATGAATTTGCGGCAATGCCATGGGAGATGACACCGAGGAACATTGCCATACTGATGAAATCAATGAGTGGCAGAACCTATGGCTGGGGGAATTATAACTTTTATAATGATTGCTCTGCTGAACTGCGCAGTTTATTTATGCCATTTGGTATTTTCTTGCCAAGATTTTCCGGTGATCAAATACAGGCAGCAACAAGAGTGGTTGATCTGAGTCAAAAGAGTATTGATGAGCGGATTGATTATCTCAAAGAGCATGGTAAACCGTTTACGACCCTTATCTATATTCCTGGGCATATTATGCTATATATCGGAAACAGTGTCATACATGGGCAAGATACCCCTATGACATATCAGAACCTTTGGGGCTTGCGTCCAAGTGATTCAAGTAGCCGAAGTATTGTCGGAGGCACAGTCTTTTTCCCACTCCTGTCTGCTTACCCTGAGAACCCGAAATTAGTATCATTAGCCGATCGCGTACAATTTAAGTTGGGGTTTTTTGAATAAATAATCAAATACAATTAACATTACATGTGGTGGTATTGAATTACAGTGTTAATTTAATGTTGGTAAACACTTAGGGATCACGCTTGATTTTAAAGCGTGAGTTCTTATTTTAAAATAGAACAGCATAAACATAACTTAACGTATTTATCGGTGTGGTATAACAGGTTATAAAAAACACATGTGTATTTTTACGCAATATTGTTGAATATCTCATTAATATCGTTTTTATACCTTTGCAGGTTTTATTAGCATTATTTATCGGCCATACTTTTTATGGGTTGGTTCTATTTATTACTGCACGATATCGCTTATGTTGTTTTAAAACTATATTGTCTCAAAACGATGTTGTACTAAAATAAGCGGCTATTTATCGCTATGTTAGCGTATATTCTAATTGAAAATCTTTTTTACGTTTTGAACCGGTTTGTTGCCAATCAGTGCTGGAGTCAACCTTAGGCATTCGTTATTCTAACTGTAAGAAACATTTTAAGGGCTTATGATAGCCCTATTTGCACCAACCTGCGCGGAGTCGCAGGTTTTTTTTTGCCTATAATCTTCCTTCGTTACACTCAAAACCCATATATCAGTTAGGTTTGTTTAGCGATGTAATAAAAAGGTATGGGTACAGCGCAAACTGTAAAAGAAACGATAAAAGGGAAACGCAGCAAACATCAAAATTTACTGCGTTGTTTAGGTTTATTAATCGGGAATATTTTTGTTTAGTTTTATCGATTTACCCCGTTGTAAACGAATATTGAGCATCTCGACACCAAAAGAAAAGCCCATCGCAAAATAGATATAGCCTTTCGGAATATGTATATCAACACTCTCACCTAACAAGGTAAAACCGACTAAAATCAGAAAAGCTAATGCTAACATCTTGATTGTCGGGTTGTTATCGACAAAATCACCAATGCTTTTGGCTGCTAACATCATAATTAACACCGCAATGATAATGGCCAATATCATAATTGGCAGATCACTGACTAACCCAACTGCCGTGATGACAGAATCTAATGAAAATACAATATCTAAAATAGCAATCTGCACTAAAGTCAGCAAAAAGTGGCCACTTGTTCGGGTGGCATTAACAACCTGATCATCATTGTGATGTTGTTGTAAACTTTCGTGGATCTCATGAGTACTTTTAGCGATTAAAAACAGACCACCAAAGAACAAAATCAAATCTCGACCTGATACAGCATGTGTAGCCACTGTAAACATCGGTTCGGTTAGGCGCATCAGCCACGTTAATGAAATCAATAGCAAAATCCGGGTGCCCATAGCAAGCCCTAAGCCCAAAATGCGCCCTTTTTGCCGTTGATGCTCAGGTAATCGGCCAACTAAAATACTCAAAAAGATAATGTTATCAATGCCTAACACAATTTCGAGTGCTGTGAGTGTTAACAGCGCAATCCACGCATTTGGATCAACAAGTAGTTCCATGAAAACTAACACCTAAACTGTACGGGAATAACCTGAAATCATAACCTGTTGATAGCGATTTTTCATTAGGTGTTACAAATCGAAAATGTATTATAGATTGAAGTGTTTAGCTAAAATTGCGGCAGTAAAGGCTTTTTTAAGATAAAACCCGCGTGGTAGTGTTTTGATAAGCTGGCCATCACGCCCAATGGCATCGGTTAATGCGCGGCTATTGCTGGCTTTTGGGCGTAGTTGTAACACTTCACCGTGGCGCGCAGTAATATTTTCCACTTCCCCAAGCACAATTAAATCCATTAACTCTTCCCAGTCGCGGCGTAGCTGCGTCTCCTCCTCTTTTGAGGGAGTCCATAATAGAGGCGTACCAATACGCCGTTCAGCCAATGGGATCATGCGTTCACCTTCAATCGGCAACCACAATACACACTGTAATTTATGCTTCACATGGCTCGTTTCCCAACTCACCCCGCACGTACCGGTGAGTGGGGCGACGCTCACAAAGGTTGTTTCTAAGGGTTTTCCCTGCCGATCGATAGGAATAGTCTTTAATTCAACGCCTAAATGAGGAAAATCTTGTTCAGGTTTACTGCCTGCACACGCACCTAAATAGTGCTCAATTAGCATACCAACCCAACCTTTATCGCGTGTTAAATTCGGCGGCACCTGCTGGCCACAAACTGCCGCGAGCTCGCCTAAGCGATAACCCGCTAATTGAAGCGCACGTTGCCATAAAGCTTGGCGTGAGTGTGGGATAGAGAAATTACAATCATTCATAACACCATTTTACCCTATTTTTAATGTCATTTTTATACAGGTTTTGATGTGAGAAAAGAGAGCTAACCGTAGAGTGTAAGCCACAGGTTAAATGCTTTTTGCTCTGTAATGCAGATTGCATGCGGTAAGATAAAGCGGTTGTTTTTTGAACAACAAATGACGTGCTATGCAGATGCAATGAGAGAGAGTCGATCGTATTGATTTAATCCTATGATCTATAAAGAAATAATAAGGTAATTATTTTAAGATCATCCATAATAGTAAGATCATTATTGTATAAATCACCAACAATAAACAGGATCTTCCCCCTAGTTATCCACAGAAAACTGGGATAATCGTGGATAACCGATGTGTGCTGTATCAGAGAGTACCATTGAATAACGGAAAATAGGTTTAACAGCACAGTAAACTGTTGATCTTATCAACGATTAGTGTGGATAAACCCGCCGCTGATTGATCTTTGTTCAATCAATGATCTTTTTGATCCTCGTATAGAATAAAGAACACAGAATAGTACTAGATAAGCGATTAATTAATTGTTTTATCTGTTTTTTATCTATTTTGTTTTGATTGATCTTCTGTTTTGAATAATCCCATTTTATAAGGTGATATCTCTTTCTACACAGTGATATCCACAGAAAAAGTGAATAATTTCCCGTTGTCATGGTGAAAACTGTTTATAACTGTTTACACTCGTAAAAGTTATCCATAGGTTGTCTAAATAACCAACAAAGTTGCTCAATAATGTTGATGTATAACACACCCGTTACTCCTCAATGCGTACATTGGTTTACCGACTCTAGGTTGTATGAAACAATCACAACATAACTGACGTTTTCAGTATTGAGGTAGTCCTGTGATTGATGGTGATGGCTACCGTCCAAATGTTGGCATTGTCATTTGTAACCGAGAGGGGCAAGTGCTGTGGGCGCGCCGTTATGGACAGCACTCATGGCAATTCCCACAAGGGGGAATCAATTCGGGGGAAACCGCTGAACAGGCGATGTACCGCGAATTGTTTGAAGAGGTAGGGCTGACAAAAAAAGATGTCCGTTTACTGACCTCAACCCGGAATTGGTTGCGCTATAAATTGCCAAAACGTCTGGTGCGGTGGGATACCAAACCGGTGTGTATCGGGCAAAAACAACGCTGGTTTTTATTACAGTTGATGTGTGATGAGTCAAAGGTAAACATGCAAACCAGTGGAAACCCTGAGTTTGATGACTGGCGCTGGGTCAGTTATTGGTATCCGGTACGGCAGGTGGTGTCATTTAAGCGTGATGTGTATCGGCGAGTCATGAAAGAGTTTGTTTCTGTTGTGATGCCAACCGATGATCTAGAGAGATCATCACTAAAAAGTACAAGAATAAGAAGGAAAGGATAACCTGATTATGTTGACCAAATTGCGGGAAATTGTCGAACAGGTCGCCGCGGCGACCGATTTACCACAGGCATTGGAACTGCTGGTCAACAAAACCTGTCAGATTATGAAAACGGAAGTGTGTTCGGTGTATTTAGCTGATCACACACACCGCTGTTATCGATTAATGGCAACTCGCGGGTTAAAACCGGCAGGGAAATTAGTGAGCCTTGCCTTTGATGAGGGGGTCGTTGGGCTCGTTGGGTCACGGGCAGAGCCCATTAATCTCGCTGATGTACGTCAACACCCCCGTTTTAAATTCTTACCTGATATTTGTGAAGAGTCGTATCGCTCATTTTTGGGCACGCCGATTATCTATCGTCGTCAGCTGCTTGGCGTGCTAGTTGTCCAACAACGTGAAGTGCGTCAATTTGATGAGAGTGAAGAGTCTTTTTTAGTCACTTTAGCCACTCAACTGGCCAGTATTTTATCCCATACTCAATCTTTAGGGCTGCTCAATGGTACTCAACAACGCCGGATCCGCGCACAAGCAGCAGCTTCCGGTGTTGCCATTGGTATTGGCTGGCGAGATAGAACATATTTGTCACTTGAGGATATTGCACAAGCAAGTACACTTGATCTCGATACTGAACGTGAGCGTTTATCACGCGCTGTAGAGTCAGCCGCCAGTGAGTTCCGCCGCCACAGTAAGCGGTTTAATGCCGATATTAGCTCTGAGTCAGCAGCAATTTTTGATCTCTATATCCATTTGCTTTCAGATATTGCGCTACGCAAAGCCATGGCAGAACAACTTGATCAAGGGGTTGTGGCTGAATGGGCAGTGCGTAAGACATTTGAGCATTTTGCCGAACAATTTGCCAATTTGTCTGATCCCTATTTGCGTGAACGCGCCAATGATATGCGTACATTGGCACATCGTCTCCTTTTTCATTTGATGGATGTTCCTGAAAGTGAGTGGAATTTACCCGCACAATTTATTTTAGTCACCGATGAGCTGACCGCGACATTGATTGCCGAGTTACCGCGCGAAAAAATGGTTGGTATTGTCGTACGCGATGGCGCAGCTAACTCACATGCCGCTATTTTAGCGCGTGCACTTGGCGTACCGACGGTGATGGGGGTTGATGTTGAGCCAGATCTACTTGAAGGACGTGAACTGATTATTGATGGCTATCGCGGTAATGTGATTGTCAATCCAGAGCATACGCTTCGTACCGAATATCAGCGTTTGATCCTCGAAGAGCAAGAACTCGATGATAAAGTTGCTGTTAGTCTAGATAAACAAGCACAAACTGCTTGTGGCCAGCACATTAATATATTACTCAATGCAGGTTTAAGTGCAGACTGCCGCATTGCCGTGAATCAAGGCGTTGATGGTGTTGGATTATACCGTACCGAAGTACCCTTTTTGTTGCATGGCAGTTTTCCCTCAGAAGATGAGCAAGTAGCGTTATATCAGTTGATTTTACAACGCTATCCGAGCAAACCGGTTGTGATGCGTACCTTAGATGTCGGGGGCGATAAACCGTTGCCTTACTTACAGATTCATGAGGATAACCCGTTTTTAGGCTGGCGTGGTATTCGCCTGACCTTGGATCATCCTGATATTTTTATTACCCAAATCAGGGCGATGCTGCGTGCGAGTATTGGGTTTGATAATCTTTCCATTATGTTGCCGATGATCTCTGGTATTGGTGAGGTGGATGAAGCAAGGCAACTGATTGATCGCGCCTTTCGTGAAGTGGCTGAACAAGTTCAAACCCAAGGGCTGACACTGAAAATGCCGAAAGTGGGTATTATGGTTGAAGTCCCCTCAATGCTGTATCAACTGCAATTTTTACCCGGAAAAATTGATTTTATCTCCGTAGGATCAAATGACCTGACCCAATATTTGTTGGCCGTTGATCGTAATAATGCACGTGTTGCCGATATTTTTGACTCACTGCATCCAGCAGTATTGCGGGCACTAAAACAGATCAGTACAGAAGGGCAACAATTGAATTTGCCAGTCAGTTTGTGCGGTGAGCTGGCGGGCGATCCCATTGGTGCGCTGCTGCTTGTTGGCATGGGATATCGGCACTTAAGTATGAACGGGCGTAATGTCGCACGTATTAAATACTTGCTAAGTGCAGTTACTCTTGATGATCTGCATATTTTGGCAGAGCGAGCCCTCAGTGCTCGTGTTACCACCGAAGTTCGGCATCTTACTGCTGCATTTATGGAGCGGCGTGGATTTGGTGGCTTTATTCGTGGTGGTAACTCATTTTATTAAAACATATTTTGATCGCGGTATAGTGTTGTAGTTTGCTGAAAATAAAGAGACTTATACAGATTATTAATAGGACTACAGGATATCTCTCGGTATGCTATATGCTCTGTTCTTATTGCAATGTGTGGCCTTTTACAGAGGGAGTACCTTTGTATACCGTTAAGGCATATCACACATTGTCATTTTGTGTGAGTTGAGGCTATCCATGTTGCTATTTATTCTCGCTTGCCTGTTACTCGGTGCAGTTGTAGGTGTACTGGCAGGTTTACTGGGCATTGGTGGTGGGCTAATTGTGGTGCCGGCATTAGCGTTCTTACTGCCCAAAGCGGGCGTTTTACCTCAGCATTTAATGCCGATTGCACTGGGTACATCATTAGCGTCAATTGTTCTAACGGGAATATCCTCCTCGTGGCGACATCACCAATTAGGAAATGTTGACTGGAAAATTGTGAAAGCGATGATCCCTGGCGGTATTATTGGTGCAGTTATTGGCGCACACGCCATTACCTTGATTCCCTCAGCAATGATCAGCAAAGTATTTGGTGTATTGGTCTTAATTTTGGCTCTGCAAATGGCATGGTCAGTAAAGATCATAGCAGTACATTCACTGCCATCGAAAAAGAGATTATTTACTGCAGGGACATTAATTGGTGTGTTCTCAAGCCTTGCCGGTATTGGCGGTGGCAGTTTAACCGTGCCTTATCTAAACTGGCATTCAGTTTCAATGCGCACCGCAATTGGTATCTCTGCGGTGTGCAGTATGATGCTTGGTGTTGGGGGCTCATTGACTCTGATTTTAAGCGGATTACATGAACCCAATTTACCCGCGTATAGTTTAGGTTATGTTTATTTGCCTGCACTATTTTGTATTGCGCTAACATCAATACAAACATCCAAGGTTGGCGCTAATTTAGTCAGCCGTTTACCCGTGCCGACCCTGAAAAAAGGGTTCGCAGTTCTTTTGATACTCGTTGCATTCAACATGTTGTGGTAACTGACCAATGATAAACAGTAGCTATCTGACTTTTCCGCATATTGATCCTGTTATTTTTCAGATAGGGCCACTGGCATTGCGCTGGTATGGTCTGATGTATTTAGTCGGGTTTGTTTTTGCCTTGTGGCTAGGGTCGCGCCGAGCAGCTAAACCTAATAGCGGCTGGACAAAAGACGACGTTGAAAACCTACTGTATGCGGGTTTTTTCGGTGTATTTCTTGGTGGCCGTATCGGTTATGTACTGTTTTATAACTTTGATCTGTTTTTAGCTAACCCACTGTATCTGTTTAAAGTGTGGGAAGGTGGCATGTCATTCCATGGTGGTTTGATTGGTGTTATCACTGCAATGTGCATTTTTGCTTACCGCACACACCGCCCGATGTTTGCTGTAGCTGATTTTGTTGCGCCCTTAATTCCTTTTGGCTTAGGGGTTGGCCGTATTGGTAATTTTATTAATGGTGAACTATGGGGGCGTGTCACCCATGTTCCTTGGGCGATGGTTTTTCCTGAAGGTGGCCCATTCCCACGGCATCCTTCTCAGATTTATGAGGCCTTACTTGAAGGGCTAGTCTTATTTATTATCCTCAATTTGTTTGTGAATAAGCCACGACCTACTGGCAGTGTTTCTGGTATGTTCTTGGTTTTTTACGGATTATTCCGAATTTTTTGTGAGTTTTTCCGCGAACCTGATGCACAACTGGGTTTCTTTGATGGTTGGTTAACAATGGGGCAACTGTTGTCGGTACCGATGGTATTGGCCGGTATAGGATTAATTATTTGGGCTTACCGTCGTAATCCAGTTCAAGGTGTGCGGGGATAATATGCAACAGTATCACGATTTAATGCGTCAAGTGCTCACTGAAGGGGCGGAAAAAGACGATCGTACCGGAACGGGAACTCAATCCATTTTTGGTCATCAGATGCGCTTTGATTTGTCGAAAGGTTTTCCATTAGTAACCACAAAACGTTGCCATCTGCGCTCGATTATCCATGAACTGTTGTGGTTTTTGCAGGGGGATACGAACGTGGCATATCTGCATGAACATAACGTCAAAATTTGGGATGAGTGGGCCGATGAGCAAGGCAACTTAGGGCCGATTTACGGAAAACAGTGGCGAGCATGGGGCAGTGCTGATGGCCGAACGTTAGATCAACTCAGTACAGTGGTTGAGCAGCTAAAGCAAGATCCTAACTCACGCCGGATTATTGTGTCTGCATGGAATGTGGGTGAGCTTGATCAAATGGCCTTGATGCCGTGTCATGCTCTGTTCCAGTTTTATGTGGCAAATGGCAAACTCTCGTGCCAGTTATATCAACGCTCTTGTGATGTATTTTTAGGTCTGCCGTTTAATATTGCCAGTTATGCGCTATTAACGCACATGTTGGCACAACAGTGCGATCTTGAGGTTGGAGACTTTATTTGGACTGGGGGAGATACACATCTCTATCTAAACCATCTTGAACAAGCACAGTTGCAATTATCGCGTACGCCACGAGCGTTACCGACACTGAAGCTAAAGCGAAAACCGGCCTCTATTTTTGATTATCAATTTGAGGATTTTGAGATTACCGGTTACGACCCATACCCAGCTATTAAAGCACCTATCGCGATTTAAATATTACAGATTTAAAAATAAAGAGATCAAAAAAGGCGCTCATTAGAGCGCCTTTTTAATGGGTATTGTGTTGTCTCTCAGTATATGTAGAGCAACTTAACGGGTAGCGACTAACAAAATCCCAGGTAAAACAAAGAATACACCACCAAGATAACCAAGCACGGCTAAACGGTTTTTGATAGCCAGATTTGCTAACCCTTCAGCGGCTTTAACCGGTAAATTCCGTAGCCACGGTACACCATAAATCAAGCTTACAGCCAGTACATTAAAGGTTAAGTGTACCAGTGCAATTTGCAGAGCAAACAGTGCATTGCTACCTGATACAGCCGTTGCGGCTAACAGCGCAGTAATACAGGTTCCAATATTTGAACCTAAGGTAAACGGATACACTTCACGCAGTGTCAGCAACCCATTACCCACAAATGGCACCATGAGGCTAGTGGTGGTTGAAGAAGATTGTACCAGTACTGTGACCGTTGCTCCTGAGGCTATACCGTGCAGTGGGCCACGGCCAATTGCGTGCTTTAACAGATCTTTTGCTCGGCCAACCATCAGCCCTTTGAGCAATTTTCCCATGCCAGTGATAGCACAGAAAATCAGAGCAATCCCCAGTAAAGCCATAATCGTACCCGCCACTGTTGGCGAGACATCGGTCAGCATCGATTTGATTGCGGCAACAACCGGTTTAGTCAGTGGCTTAATAAAATCAAAGCCAACAAAATTTAAATTACCGGTTGTAGAGAACGGTGCAACTAACCAAGCACTGATCTTATCGAGAATACCAAAGGCCATCTCAAGCGGTAAGAAGATAAATACGGCCAGTAGGTTGAAAAAATCGTGAATAGTGGCACTGGCAAAAGCACGGCGAAACTCATTGTTACAACGTAAATGCCCTAAACTGACAAGGGTATTGGTTAATGTTGTTCCAATATTTGCTCCCATAATCATGGGAATAGCCGTTGTAATCGGTAAACCACCGGCAACGAGTCCAACGATAATAGACGTAACCGTACTTGAAGATTGAATCAGTGCTGTAGCCAACAAGCCAACCATCAGTGCAGCAAGTGGGTGTTCTGCAAATTCAAAAAGAGCTTTAGCGTGATCGCCTGCGGCTAATTTAAAACCATCACTTACCATTGCGACGGCAAGTAGCAAGAAATAAAGAGCAACAAACAGGGCTGACCAAGACAATAGTGTCGTCAGAGGCGAAGGTGTCGTGGAGCGTTGATCGGTAGGCATCTTGCGCATGAATGAATCTCTGATGTCATATTTATTACAGAGAATCCTAACGTTGAAATATTACAGATATATTTCAGAACAGAAAAAACCTTCAAAATAGCAGGGTGAATAGTAGATTAATCGCATACTTGTGACAGAGAACCAATCTTTTATCGAACGTTTTGTCTGTTATGTATGAGCTTATGGAATTTTTAGAATAAAACATCGGTTTTTTCGATGTAAATCATCAATAGAAACGATTTTATCGAGTTTCTATTCTGTTTTACACTGAAAATAAGACAATCAGCGAATTTATGCTGTGTAACTGTAATAAGAAGAGAAATTCTGGAGTTCTCAATGACCGATATGATTCGTCAGTTTTTACGACTGGAGTCAGCCGGAGGCATCTTGTTGATTATTGCCTCGGCGTTAGCATTAGTACTGGCTAACACTCGTCTGGAAGGGATCTACGAGCAGTTTTTGGCTATCCCTGTCGTGGTACAATTTGGCAGCTTACTGATTAATAAACCGTTGTTACTCTGGATAAACGACGGTCTCATGGCCATTTTCTTTCTACTCGTTGGTTTGGAAGTTAAACGTGAAATGCTCGTTGGGGCACTGAACAGTAAAGAGAAGGCCATTTTTCCTGCTATTGCAGCATTAGGGGGCATGCTTGCACCTGCACTGATTTATTTGCTGTTTAATGGTGATCATGAAGTGGCACGTGCAGGCTGGGCTATTCCTGCGGCAACAGATATTGCATTTGCACTTGGGATCATGGCATTGCTGGGAAAACGCGTGCCTATCAGCTTGAAGATCTTCTTGTTAGCGTTAGCAATCATTGATGATCTGGGCGTTATTGTCATTATTGCGCTATTTTATACGAGCAACTTATCACTGGCGGCATTGGCCGTTGCTATTGCCTCAACCGTACTACTGATTGTCATGAATCGGCGTGGCGTAGCTAACATTAGCTGGTACATGATTGTTGGCTTAGTGCTGTGGGTTAGTCTCTTAAAATCAGGCGTACATGCAACATTAGCGGGCGTAGTGTTGGGCTTTTGTATTCCTTTGAAAGCTCAAAATAAGCGGCCGCTTGAACATATTGAGCACAGCTTACACCCATGGGTGGCTTATCTGATATTGCCGTTGTTTGCTTTTGCTAATGCGGGTGTTTCGTTACAAGGCGTATCGGTTGATGCACTCACTTCTGCATTGCCACTGGGTATTGCTGCGGGTCTGTTTTTAGGGAAACCGTTGGGTATTTTCCTCTTTAGTGTCTTATCGGTGAAGTTTGGGTTGGCTAAACTCCCTGATGGCGTGAATTTTCGGCAGATTTTTGCAGTATCAGTATTGTGTGGTATCGGTTTTACCATGTCGATGTTTATTGCCTCGTTAGCATTTGAGCAAGCAGGTATGGAATACGGTATTTATTCACGCTTAGGTATTTTAATTGGCTCAACTCTTGCTGCGGTGATTGGTTACCTTTTATTACGGGTATTTCTGCCACCCGTGAAAAAATAAATTCTCAGAAAATGTCAGCTATTTGCAGGTAGCCATTCCTGTTAGCTAACGTCATACTGATGCGGCATCAGCCAATATAGAGAGGGGCTATGTCGCATTTAAACTTTAATCATCTGTATTATTTTTGGGCCGTATGTAAATACGGCTCAGTAGCGAAAGCGGCCGAAACGCTGTTTATTACACCTCAAACAGTAACGGGCCAAATTCGGGCACTTGAACTGCGTTTTAACGGGAAATTATTTAAACGCCATGGGCGTGGATTAGAACCAACTGAACTGGGTCAGTTGGTTTTCCGTTATGCTGAAAAAATGTTCTCTCTAAGCCAAGAGATGCTCGACATTGTCAATTATCGCAAAGAGGCCAATATATTATTCGATGTTGGTGTTGCTGATGCATTATCTAAACGTTTGGTTAGCCGTGTATTACAAGCTGCTATTCCGGCTAATGAGCAGATCCACCTGCGCTGTTTTGAATCAACACATGAGCTGCTATTAGAGCAATTAAGCCAGCATAAGTTAGATATGATCTTATCTGATTGTCCCGTTGATTCATCACAAAATGAGGGGCTCTTTTCTGTCAAGCTTGGAGAGTGTGCCGTCAGTTTTGTGTGCAGTAAACCTGCTCCAAGTACCGTATTCCCTGCTTGCTTACAAGAGCGTAAATTGCTTATGCCAGGCCGTCGTTCTGCTCTGGGTAGAAAAATACTGACGTGGATTGATCAACAAGGTTTAGATGTACAAATCTTAGGTGAATTTGATGATGCAGCACTGATGAAAGCATTCGGTAATGCGCATAATGCCATTTTTGTTGCACCGTCTTTATATGTTAATGAGCTCGTGTGTGATGACAACATGGTTGAGTTAGGCCGCCTTCCCGGATTATCAGAAGAGTACTTTGCTATTTTTGCAGATCGTATGATTAAACATCCGGCTGTACAACAAGTGTGTAGTGAGGATTTTTCTAATTTGTTTTCATCTCGTGTCAATTGTATGCTCTAGGTTGCATAATATGCGCTTGCAGCAATCCATATAACATGTAACTAACATAATAATAGAAATCAGAAAATGATGAAAAATACAGTAGAGATAGAGAGCATGGAACAAAACGTAGAGAGAGCCGTCATGCTGTTAAAAGCCATGGCAAATGAAAAAAGGCTCTTTATTCTTTGTCACTTGCAAGATAAAGAGGTATCTGTTGGGGTATTAAGTGAACGCTTAAACCTTTCACAATCGGCACTTTCGCAACACTTAGCGTGGTTGCGTCGTGATGGATTAGTGAAAACACGCAAAGAAGCACAAACAGTATTTTATTCGCTCAGTAGCCATGCAGTAAAAGAGGTTATCGGGACATTGTACCGTTTATATTGCATCGAAAAATCTGAAGATATGCGAACGACAAGTGCATGTATAGATGCCTAAGTTGTCTATAAAAAACGTTGTCGCTCTTAGAGCATGGCACGTTTATGTATGCATGAGTATCAATAAATAGCAACTGTACGTAGAGAGGAAAAACATTCTGCGTATTAAAATAAAAAAAACCGGCATAAATGCCGGTTTTTTTTCGATAACTTAATTTAGGCAATTATTACATTGCTTTGATTTGAGCTACCAGGTTCGCTTTATGACGAGCAGCCTTATTCTTGTGGATCAGGCCTTTGCTTGCCATACGGTCCAGAACAGGTTGCATGGTCGCAAATGCGGTCATTGCAGTTTCTTTGTTGCCAGTCGCGATCGCAGCGTATACTTTCTTAACGAAAGTACGCATCATGGAGCGACGGCTAGCGTTATGCTGACGACGCTTCTCAGCTTGGACAGCGCGCTTCTTAGCAGACTTGATATTAGCCAAGGTCCAACTCCCAAATATAACTTTTTTTTGGACATTTCAAAGGTCGAGGACTATGCCTTTTTCACCTTCTTTTGTCAATGGATTTGTGCAAATAAACGCCGGTTTCCCTAGGCTGGTACAAGCAGCGCATGACGGTTATTATGGTGAGCAATTTTAACAGCTTTTAATGCTGGAATACAGCATCAGAGACGTATTTCAACGAGTGAATCCATCTTGAGTAAACGTTTATTGAAATCCGGGCTGATTGTCAGCTCAATGACGCTCTTATCTCGCGTGTTAGGATTAGTGCGCGATGTGGTTATTGCTAACCTTATTGGTGCCGGTGCGGCTGCCGATGTATTCCTGTTTGCTAACCGTATTCCAAATTTTTTACGCCGTTTATTTGCTGAAGGGGCATTCTCGCAAGCGTTTGTTCCAGTACTCACTGAGTATCAAAAAGAGGGCGATCTTTCCAAAACACAAGAGTTTGTCGCTAAAGTCTCTGGTACGCTGGGGGGGCTAATCACCGTAGTCACCGTACTGGCGATGGTCGGTTCACCGATTGTTGCAGCCTTATTTGGTACAGGTTGGTTTATTGATTGGTTACACGACGGGCCAGATGCCAGCAAATATGAACTGGCCTCATTGCTTTTGAAAATAACCTTTCCTTACCTCTGGTTTATTACACTTGTTGCGTTTTCAGGGGCAATTTTAAACACCCTTGGGCAGTTCGGCGTGGCGGCTTTTTCACCTGTGTTACTGAATATCGCCATGATTGGTGCTGCAATTTGGCTTGCTCCGCATACCCAATACCCTGAAATTGGTTTAGCGATAGGGATTTTTTTAGGCGGTTTATTCCAGTTCTTATTTCAAATCCCATATATGAAAAAGGCCGGTTTGCTGGTGAAGCCTAAGTGGGCATGGAGTGATCCGGGGGTAAAAAAAATCCGTACCTTGATGATCCCCGCTCTGTTTGGTGTATCCGTGAGCCAAATTAATCTGTTGCTCGATACCTTTATTGCCAGTTTCCTGATGACAGGCTCTATCAGTTATCTTTACTACTCAGATCGTTTGCTTGAGTTTCCGCTTGGGCTCTTTGGTATTGCAATTGCGACAGTCATTTTGCCTGCGTTGTCGCGTCGGCATAATGAAAGCTCAAGCGAGCACTTTGCAAAAACCATGGATTGGGGCGTACGCATGATCTTTTTGCTCGGCGTGCCGGCTATGTGTGGTATTGCAGTATTGGCCAAACCGATGATGATGGTACTCTTTATGCGTGGCGAGTTTACCTTCGCTGATGTTAATGCTGCCTCGCTTTCATTGTTGGCATTTAACTGTGGTTTAGTTAGCTTCATGCTGATTAAAGTGTTAGCACCAGGCTATTATGCCCGCCAAGATACTAAAACACCGGTGCGCTACGGCATTATTTCGATGGTCAGTAATATGGGCTTTAATTTGCTGGCAATCCCTTTTAGTTATGTTGGGTTAGCAATCGCATCAGCGATGTCAGGTACGTTGAATGCGTGGTTGTTATACCGTGGTTTATCTTCGGCCAATGTCTATAAATTTAGCCGCCAAAGTGGGTTGCTGATAGCCAAAGTCGTCGTTGCGGGGCTCGGTATGGCTGCAACTGTATTTTGGATCATGCCCGATATTGCTGTCTGGCAAACTCAACACAACATGTTACGCATGATGTGGTTAGCGGGTCTGATAGGTTTAGCCGCGGTCGTCTACGTAGTGTTGTTACTGTTACTTGGTGTGCGTCCACGCGATTTACGTGCCGATACTGATATTGCTGGCTAAGACAAACGTCTCGAATACGGTATAATCAGCAGCTATTTTCTCTCTTGTCGCTGACGAGGTGATGTATACATGGAGCTGATACGCGGTATCCAGAATATTAAACCTCAGCATTATGGCTGTGTGTTAACTATTGGTAACTTTGATGGCGTACATCTTGGTCATCAAGCGGTTTTGCAACAAGTGAAAGCGAAAGCACAAGCCTTACAGTTACCTTTAACCGTGATGGTGTTTGAGCCTCAGCCACAAGAGCTATTTGCACCCGAACTTGCGCCTGCACGCTTAATGCGTTTACGTGATAAGTATGTGTATCTTGCCCGTGCCGGGGTTGATAGATTGCTCTGTGTTAGCTTTAATCATCACTTTGCTCAAATGAGTGCCCACATGTTTATACAGCATTTATTGGTGGATAAATTGGGTGTGGCTTTTTTAGGCGTAGGGGATGATTTTCACTTTGGTGCAGCGCGTCAAGGGAATTATGCCATGCTACAAGCAGCCGGTAGCCAGTATGGGTTTGAAGTAGTTAATAGCCATAGTTATTGTGTGGGTGAGCAGCGAGTCAGCAGTACTGCGATTCGCCAAGCACTGTATCATGATAATCTGGCACAGGCAGAGCGTTTACTGGGTCGACCTTATAGTATCAGTGGCAGAGTGTCACATGGAAAAAAACTGGGGCGAACCATTGGTTTTCCTACAGCAAATATTCCATTAAAACGCCGTGTCGCACCCGTAAATGGTGTCTATGCCGTTGAGGTCCTTGGGCTAGGAGATAAACCTTTGCCCGGAGTAGCCAATATTGGCACACGTCCAACTGTCGATGGCGTGCGCCAACAGCTTGAAGTCCATCTATTTGATGTTAATCTGAACCTTTACGGTCGCCAGCTCGAAGTTGTGCTGCGAGATAAAATTCGTCCTGAAATGCGTTTTGCTTCATTTGACGCATTGACTACGCAGATTGCACAGGATGCAAAGACAGCTCGTCACTACTTCCATCTGCCGATCGGGATCTAACTTTCTTTTGCCGAAAATACGGAATCGAGAATCAATGAGTGACAATAAATACCCTTTGAACCTTCCGGATACAGGGTTTCCGATGCGTGGCGATTTAGCTAAACGCGAACCTGGTATGTTACAGCGTTGGTATGACAACAATCTGTATGGCGCAATTCGTCAGGCAAAGAAGGGTAAGAAAACCTTCATCCTGCACGATGGCCCGCCATATGCGAACGGTAACATTCACATTGGTCACTCAGTAAACAAGATCCTCAAAGACATTATAATTAAGTCAAAAGGCCTGTCAGGTTTTGACTCGCCGTATATTCCCGGTTGGGATTGCCACGGCTTACCCATCGAGCTAAAAGTAGAGCAGCTTGTTGGTAAACCAGGTGAGAAGGTGACAGCCGCTGAGTTTCGTCAGGCATGCCGTGATTATGCTGCTGAGCAAGTGGCTGGCCAGAAAAAAGACTTTATCCGTTTAGGTGTATTGGGCGATTGGGATCACCCTTACCTGACAATGGATTTTGCAACTGAAGCGAATATCATCCGCTCAATGGCAAAAATTGTCGGCAATGGCCACCTGCACAAAGGTGCGAAGCCAGTGCACTGGTGTACAGAGTGTCGTTCGGCACTGGCAGAAGCGGAAGTTGAGTATTACGATAAAACGTCACCCTCAATTGATGTGCGTTTTCATGCTGTTGATGAGGCTGCGGTACTGGAAAAATTCGGCACGCAGGCAGGTAACGGTAAAATCTCTGTGGTTATCTGGACAACCACCCCGTGGACACTACCCGCTAACCGCGCTGTTGCACTCAATGCTGATCTTGAATATCAACTGATTCAAGCGGGTGATGAGCGGCTGATTTTGGCCAGTGCATTGGCGGAAAGTGTTCTACAGCGCGCAGGTATCACTGACTTCACTGTTCTGGCAACCTGTGTCGGTGCAGATTTAGAGCTATTGCGCGTTAAGCACCCGTTCTATGATTTTGATGTGCCGATTATTCTCGGTGAGCACGTTACCACTGATGCCGGTACTGGTGCGGTACATACTGCCCCTGGGCATGGTCAGGAAGACTTCGTTGTTGGGCAAAAATACCATCTGGAAGTGGCCAATCCGGTTGCGCCTGATGGTACTTATCTGCCAGAAACGCCGCTGTTTGCCGGTCAGTCAGTCTTTAAAGCTAATGATGCCGTACTTGATGTTTTGCGTGAGCGTGGCGCATTACTGCATTTTGAAAAGTTTCTGCACAGCTATCCACACTGCTGGCGTCATAAAACCCCGATCATTTTCCGTGCAACGCCACAGTGGTTTATCAGCATGGAACAAGCGGGTCTGCGTCAAAAGGCGCTGGGCGAAATTAAAGATGTGAAGTGGATCCCTGATTGGGGTCAGGCGCGCATTGAAACGATGGTGGCCAACCGTCCAGATTGGTGTATTTCACGTCAGCGTACGTGGGGTGTACCTTTGGCACTGTTCGTACACAAAGATACCGAAGTGCTGCATCCACGCTCTGTTGAGCTGATGGAAGAGGTTGCCAAGCGCGTCGCGGAGAAAGGTATTCAGGCGTGGTGGGATCTTGACCCAAGTGAAATTCTGGGTGCAGATGCTGCCGATTACGTCAAAGTGCCAGATACCCTTGATGTCTGGTTTGACTCTGGTTCAACACACTCGTCTGTGGTTGATGCTCGCCCTGAGTTCAACGGCCATACACCGGATCTGTATCTGGAAGGATCGGATCAACACCGTGGCTGGTTCATGTCATCATTGATGATCTCCACTGCGATGAAAGGCACAGCGCCATACCGCGAAGTGCTGACCCACGGTTTTACCGTGGATGGTCAGGGCCGCAAAATGTCGAAATCCGTCGGCAACGTGGTTAGCCCACAAGATGTGATGAACAAACTCGGTGGTGATATTCTGCGTCTGTGGGTAGCCTCTACAGATTATACCGCTGAAATGGCCGTGTCCGATGAGATCCTCAAGCGTTCTGCGGATGCGTACCGTCGTATCCGTAATACAGCCCGTTTCCTGCTGGCGAACCTGAATGGCTTTGATCCTAAGCTGCACAGCGTGCAACCAGAAGAGATGGTCGTACTTGACCGTTGGGCAGTTGGCCGTGCACAAGCGGCGCAAGCTGAGATTATGCAAGCGTATGAAGCGTATGATTTCCACATGGTGGTTCAGCGTCTCATGCAGTTCTGCTCGGTTGAGATGGGCTCGTTCTATCTCGATATCATCAAAGATCGTCAATATACCGCTAAAACGGATGGTATCGCTCGTCGTAGCTGTCAAACTGCGCTGTATCACATTGCTGAAGCATTAGTTCGCTGGATGGCACCTATCATGTCATTTACAGCCGATGAGATCTGGAACTTTTTACCAGGTGAGCGTTCTGAATTTGTGTTCACGGAAGAGTGGTATCAAGGGCTGTTCGGTCTAGCCGAAGGCGAAGAGATGAACGATGCTTACTGGGCTGAATTACTGAAAGTTCGCGGAGACGTGAATAAAGTGATCGAGCAAGCACGTAACGACAAAAAAGTTGGTGGTGCATTGGAAGCAGAAGTTACACTGTATGCCGATGATGCACTGAGCACTAAACTGCTTGCTTTGAATGATGAGCTGCGTTTTGTTCTCTTAACGTCAAACGCCGTTGTTGCACCGTTAACTTCAGCACCTGCTGATGCCGTGGCAACTGATAGCAAAGGGTTGGCTATTACATTGATCCGTTCAGCAAATGCAAAATGTCCACGTTGTTGGCACTATGCTGCTGATATTGGTTCTGTTGCTGAACATCCGACATTGTGTGGCCGTTGTGTAACCAATATCGCCGGAAACGGTGAAACACGTAAGTTTGCTTAATGAGTAAACCACTATTGTCTACAGGGCTGCGCTGGTTATGGCTGGCCGCCCTGATTTTTGCAGTTGATATTGGTACTAAATTGTGGGTGATGAACAGCTTTACGCTGTATGAATCCATTAAAATATTGCCTTTTTTCAACTTAACATATGTGCATAATCCGGGCGCTGCGTTTAGCTTTCTTGCAGAACACAGTGGTTGGCAACGTTGGTTTTTTGCAGGGATCGCCTCATTAGTTACGCTTTCGCTAATGGTGTGGATGTACAAAACACCGGTAACTCATCGGTTACCTAATTTCTCGTATGCATTGATTATTGGTGGTGCGTTAGGAAATCTGTTTGACCGATTGGTACATGGTTATGTTATTGATTTCCTCGATTTTTATATCGGAACATCACATTGGCCAGCATTTAACATTGCCGATATTGCTATCTGTCTTGGTGCTGGGCTGGTGGTGTTAGACGGTTTTTTAGCACCGTCAGAAAAAACACCTGTGCATAAATCTTAAAAGTCAGATTAGATTCATAGCATAACAGCGTTACAATCAATAGGCTGGCAGTGACCAGCCTATTTTTTCTGTCATATTGATAGTGTTATTGCGCCTTTCTTGTATGAGTTAATACTAAATAAACATCACGATTGCCGTTTTTTAAGCTTACAAAAAGGATATGTATGCTGACTTCGCAGATTCAGGCAAATAGCCGTGTTCTCGTACACTTTGATCTTTTGCTCAGTGATGGCAGTGCTGCCGATTCAACCCGTGTTGAAAATAAACCTGCTCTATTTTGCTTTGGGGATCAAAGCCTCTCTCCTGCACTTGAGAATGAATTACTTGGTTTATCGGTTGGCGATAAAAAACGCTTTACGCTGATGCCAGAGCAAGCATTTGGTTTACCTAACCCTAATAATATTCAGTATGTAGAACGTAGCCGCTTTACTTCAGAGACTGAACTTAAAATAGGGATGATTATGCTGTTTTCCCAACCTAGTGGCCAAGAGGTCCCCGGTATTATTCGGGCAATTACAGGGGATTCAGTCACCATTGATTTTAACCACCCACTGGCAGGGCAAGCTGTGACCTTTGATATTGAGATCATGGCATTAGATCCCGCAAATAAGTAAGAGATAACATCATGCAGATTCTATTAGCCAACCCCCGTGGTTTTTGTGCCGGTGTCGACCGCGCTATCAGTATTGTTGATCGTGCACTTGAACTATACGGTGCACCCATTTACGTGCGGCATGAAGTGGTACATAACCGTTACGTGGTTGAACAACTACGTCACCGTGGTGCGGTATTTGTGGAAGAGCTGCATGAAGTTCCTGATGGCTGTATTGTGATTTTTTCAGCGCATGGTGTATCACAAGCGGTACGTGCTGAGGCAAAATCACGTGAACTGACGGTATTTGATGCCACCTGTCCACTGGTTACCAAAGTGCATATGGAAGTGGCACGAGCCAGCCGCAAAGGTGTGGAAGCAATATTAATTGGTCATGCTGGCCATCCCGAAGTAGAAGGCACGATGGGGCAGTATAATAATGCTCAAGGCGGTATGTATCTGGTGGAGTCACCTGCAGATGTGGCAATGCTGGTAGTAAAAAATCCCCAGCAACTCTGTTTTATGACACAAACAACCCTCTCAATTGATGATACTTCAGAAGTCATTGATGCGTTACGCCAGCGTTTTCCTACGATTGAAGGGCCGCGTAAAGATGATATCTGCTATGCCACAACTAATCGTCAAGAAGCGGTGCGCGATCTGGCAACACGCGCGGATATTGTGCTAGTGGTAGGTTCAAAAAACTCCTCTAACTCTACCCGTTTAGCTGAGTTGGCTAATCGTTCAGGCAAAGCAGCTTATTTGATTGATGGTGCAGAAGACATTAACAAGCAGTGGTTGCAAGGCGTGAACACGGTGGGTTTAACTGCGGGCGCTTCAGCCCCTGAAATTTTAGTTAAAGCGGTGATTGACCGTTTGCAACAACTTGGTGGCCTTGCCGTAGTCGAGAATCCAGGGCGCGAAGAGAACATTATTTTTGAAGTCCCTAAAGAGCTACGTATACAGCAGATCGATTGAATATTAACTGTATTTATCCTACTGAAATATAAAAAAGAGGAAGTGTAATACTTCCTCTTTTTTTGCAAATCAGTAATAGTAGTTTTACTGCATACCCAAAACATAAAAATGGGTATCGCCACACTCAATATTAAAAGGGATAACCATGATCAAAATTGCTGTAGCAGGGGCTGGGGGGCGTATGGGTCGCCAACTGATTCAAGCGATACAATCAGCACAAGGTGTAACACTTGGTGCAGCTATTGAACGTGTGGGTTCTAGTTTGATCGGTGTAGATGCCGGTGAATTGGCTGGTATCGGTCGATTAGATGTGAAAGTGAGCGACTCATTGGCGACAGTTGTCAGTGACTTTGATGTGTTAATTGATTTTACTGTACCGGCTGCCACCTTATCGCATTTGGCCTTTTGCCGTGTGCATCAGAAAAAAATGGTTATTGGCACGACTGGATTTGATGCCGCAGGTAAACAGGAGATAGCCGATGCTACCCAGCAAATTGGTATTGTGTTTGCCTCGAACTTCAGTGTAGGCGTGAATGTGGTCTTCAAGTTGCTAGAAAAAGCGGCTGCTATTATGGGCGATTATACGGATATTGAGATTATTGAGGCTCATCATCGGCATAAAATAGATGCACCTTCTGGTACTGCGCTCTCAATGGGCGAAGTGATTGCACAAACATTGGGCCGTGATCTTGAACAGTGTGCCGTGTATGCCCGTGAGGGGATTACCGGTGAGCGCGAAGCCGGTACTATCGGTTTTTCGACCGTACGTGCTGGTGATATTGTCGGTGATCATACCGTGATGTTTGCTGATATTGGTGAGCGGGTTGAAATCTCCCACAAAGCCTCTAGCCGCATGACATTTGCTAACGGTGCAGTAAAAGCCGCCCGGTGGGTGCATAATCAGTCACCTGCGCAGTATGATATGAAAGATGTTTTAGATCTTCATACACTGTAGAGTGTCGCTCAATATTAAGCACTTCATTGCGTATTTTACGTATTGCATACTTAATAAAATAAGCATTTTTAATAAATATCTCTGCGCAGCGCCTATTTTTTGTGGTTTTGTGCGGATTTTTTATGTTTTAAAACCTATTTAAATTTGTGCGATATTTAATGCACTATTATTTCATGGCATAAATGTTATCTTGACTGGCAAACGGTTGTTTTTTGATTTTTTGTCATTATTTTGCTGATCCTGATGTGTTTTGTCTTATTTCGCTTCATTTTTATGTGTTTTTTTATCATTTTTATAGACAGGGTTTCTCTCTATCTATAGAATTTGCGCAATTTGCCAAAAATCCATAACAGTTACTACGAAGGATAAAACCGTAGTGGTGAATGAATTGAGATGCGGCAAAAGAGATTACATATTCATGGAGGTTGTTTTGAGTAAGACGGCACTATTAGTTCTCGAAGACGGTACAGTCTTCACAGGTACCGCCATTGGCGCAGAAGGGTCTGCCGTTGGGGAAGTTGTTTTTAATACCTCGATGACCGGATATCAAGAAATACTGACTGACCCCTCTTATTCCCGCCAAATTGTTACTCTCACTTATCCCCATATTGGAAATGTAGGCACCAACCCTGAAGATGAAGAGTCACCCAATGTACATGCTCAAGGCTTAGTGATTCGAGATTTACCGTTAGTTGCCAGTAATTTCCGCAGTACCGCCACCCTCTCTGAATATCTCAAACACCACAACGTTGTTGGCATCGCCGATATTGATACCCGTAAACTGACCCGTATTCTGCGTGAAAAAGGCGCTCAAAATGGCTGCATCATTGCCGGAGCAGAGCCTGATGCCCAGTTTGCGCTAGAAAAAGCCCGTGCTTTTGCCGGATTAAGTGGTCTGGATTTGGCCAAAGAGGTCACCACTGCAGAAACCTACCGTTGGACACAAAGCAGTTGGACGCTGACAGGCGGTCTACCGGCAGCAAAATCAGACGGTGAACTGCCGTTGCACGTGGTTGCGTACGATTATGGTGTAAAGCGCAATATTTTACGCATGCTCGTTGATCGCGGCTGCCACCTGACTGTTGTGCCAGCAAAAACCCCTGCCGCTGATGTGCTGGCACTAAACCCTGATGGCGTGTTTCTTTCCAACGGCCCAGGTGATCCTGCCCCGTGCGATTACGCTATTGAAGCGATTGAGCGAATTTTACACACTGATATTCCTGTTTTCGGGATCTGCCTAGGTCATCAACTGCTTGCACTGGCATCGGGTGCGAAAACTACAAAGATGAAATTTGGCCATCATGGGGGTAATCATCCGGTTAAAGATTTAGACCGTGATGTGGTGATGATTACCGCACAGAACCACGGTTTTGCTGTGGATGAGAGTAGCCTGCCTGCCACTTTGCGTGCTACCCATAAATCACTGTTTGATGGCTCACTACAAGGCATTCATCGCACGGATAAACCGGCATTTAGTTTCCAAGGTCATCCGGAGGCCAGCCCAGGCCCGCATGATGCCGCACCGTTATTTGATCACTTTATTGATCTCATTAATGTGTACCGCCAGAACCGCACGCTAAACCTGAAATAACGCAGCCAGAACAGACAGGAGTTGCTACACAATGCCAAAACGTACTGATATTCAAAGTATTCTTATTCTGGGTGCTGGCCCTATTGTCATCGGCCAAGCCTGTGAGTTTGACTACTCTGGTGCACAAGCGTGTAAAGCTCTGCGCGAAGAGGGTTACCGCGTTATTCTGGTGAACTCAAACCCTGCCACTATTATGACTGATCCGGAAATGGCTGATGCGACCTATATCGAGCCTGTGCAGTGGCAAGTGGTACGTAAAATTATTGAAAAAGAGCGTCCGGATGCAGTTTTACCGACCATGGGCGGCCAGACCGCGCTGAACTGTGCGCTGGATCTAGAACGTCATGGCGTACTGGCTGAATTTGGCGTACAGATGATTGGTGCAACAGCTGATGCCATTGATAAAGCTGAAGATCGCCGCCGCTTTGATCAGGCAATGAAAAAAATAGGCTTAGATACTGCACGTTCAGGTATCGCACATACCATGGAAGAGGCATACGCGGTACAAGCTGAGTTGGGCTTTCCGTGCATTATCCGCCCTTCATTTACCATGGGTGGAACCGGTGGGGGTATTGCCTATAACCGTGAAGAGTTCGATGAGATCTGTACTCGGGGTCTGGATCTCTCTCCTACCAATGAACTGCTGATTGATGAGTCTCTGATTGGCTGGAAAGAGTACGAGATGGAGGTGGTGCGCGATAAAAATGATAACTGCATCATTGTCTGCTCAATTGAAAACCTTGACCCGATGGGTATTCACACCGGAGATTCGATTACCGTTGCACCGGCACAAACACTGACTGATAAAGAGTACCAAATCATGCGTAACGCCTCGATGGCGGTACTGCGTGAAATCGGTGTTGAGACGGGCGGTTCAAACGTACAGTTCTCGGTAAACCCGAAAGATGGCCGAATGATCGTTATCGAAATGAACCCGCGTGTGTCGCGCTCTTCTGCGCTGGCATCAAAAGCGACCGGTTTCCCGATAGCAAAAGTGGCCGCAAAATTGGCGGTAGGTTACACGCTCGATGAGCTGATGAACGACATCACAGGTGGCCGAACACCAGCCTCTTTTGAGCCTTCGATTGATTATGTTGTCACTAAAATCCCTCGCTTTAACTTCGAAAAATTTGTCGGTGCCAATGATCGTCTGACTACTCAAATGAAGTCAGTGGGCGAGGTGATGGCGATTGGCCGTAACCAGCAAGAGTCACTGCAAAAAGCGTTGCGCGGTCTGGAAGTTGGCGCGACCGGTTTCGATCCGAAAGTGGATCTGGATACACCTGATGCGCTGACCCGTATTCGCTATGAGCTTAAAGAGGCCGGTTCTGACCGCATCTGGTATCTGGCTGATGCTTTCCGTGCTGGTTTATCGGTTGATGGCGTACACAACCTGACCAATATTGATCGCTGGTTCTTGGTCCAGATTGAAGAGTTAGTGCGTTTAGAAGAGCATGTGGCTGAAGTTGGCTTTGCCGGTTTAGATGCCGATTTACTCAGAAAACTAAAACGTAAAGGTTTCTCTGATGCGCGTTTGGCTACACTGATTGGTGTGTCTGAAACCGAACTGCGTAAGTTACGCTACCGCTTTGAAATCTTCCCAGTTTATAAGCGTGTTGATACCTGTGCGGCTGAGTTTGCTACTGATACTGCGTATCTTTTCTCTACCTATGATGAAGAGTGCGAGGCCAACCCAAGCAGCAATGACAAAATTATGGTGCTGGGCGGCGGGCCAAACCGAATCGGTCAGGGTATCGAATTTGATTACTGCTGCGTACATGCTTCACTGGCATTGCGTGAAGACGGTTATGAAACCATCATGGTTAACTGTAACCCTGAAACGGTATCGACCGATTATGATACCTCTGATCGCCTCTACTTTGAGCCGGTAACACTGGAAGATGTACTTGAAATTGTCCGTGTTGAGCAGCCTAAAGGGGTTATCGTGCAGTACGGTGGCCAGACACCACTGAAACTGGCACGTGCGCTTGAAGCGGCCGGTGTTCCTGTCATTGGTACTAGCCCTGATGCGATTGACCGTGCAGAGGATCGTGAACGTTTCCAGCAAGCGGTGCAGCGTTTGGGTCTAAAGCAGCCAGAAAACGCAACCGTCACAACCCTTGAGCAAGCCGTCGAAAAAGCCAAAGAGATTGGTTATCCGCTGGTGGTGCGTCCTTCGTATGTGCTGGGCGGCCGCGCAATGGAAATTGTGTCGGATGAGATTGATTTACGCCGTTACTTTACAACAGCCGTCAGCGTATCGAACGATGCCCCGGTACTGCTCGATCGCTTCCTTGATAATGCTATCGAAGTGGATGTAGATGCTATCTGTGATGGCGAGCGTGTACTGATTGGCGGCATTATGGAGCATATCGAACAGGCCGGTGTTCACTCCGGTGACTCAGCATGCTCGTTGCCAGCCTACACCTTGAGCCAAGAGATTCAAGATGTGATTCGCCAGCAAATTGAAAAATTGGCCTTTGAGCTGTGTGTGCGTGGCCTGATGAACGCACAATTTGCAATTAAAGATAACGATGTTTATTTAATTGAAGTGAACCCACGCGCCGCGCGAACCGTACCGTTTGTCTCAAAAGCCATTGGCGTGCCGCTGGCGAAAATCGCCGCTCGGGTCATGGTGGGGAAAACATTGGCGCAGCAGGGTGCAGTGAAAGAGATTATTCCACCGTATTACTCGGTAAAAGAGGTTGTCTTACCGTTTAATAAATTCCCAGGTGTTGACCCGCTGTTAGGGCCAGAAATGCGTTCTACTGGCGAAGTCATGGGTGTAGGTAATACCTTTGCCGAAGCCTTTTCAAAAGGGTTGCTTGGTGGAAACTATAAAGTACCTCGTCAAGGGCGAGCTCTGCTTTCTGTGCGCCATGGTGATAAACAACGGGTGATTGATTTAGCAGCAAAACTGCTCAAGCTCGGTTTTGAGCTCGATGCGACGCACGGCACAGCAGTGGTGTTGGGCGAAGCAGGAATAAACCCACGCTTGGTGAATAAAGTGCACGAAGGTCGTCCGCATATTCAAGACCGTATCAAAAACGGTGAATATACCTACATTATTAACACCGCTGAGGGTCGTCAGGCGATAGAAGATTCAAAACTTCTGCGCCGCAGTGCACTGCAATATAAAGTGCATTACGACACTACATTGAATGGTGCATTTGCCACCGCAATGGCAATGGCCGCTGATCCGGCTGCCAATGTTATTTCGGTTCAAGAGATGCACCGAAAAATAGGCAACTAAATATATAGCTGTTGCTAATGCCTTGTTTTTTATAAAAGCCGCATCATCTGATGCGGCTTTTTTTATGCATACATAATGCTATGACTGATTGTGTGATATACAAAAACTAACAACAATGTTTATTTACAATTTTACGCTCTGTATTTTGTATGTAAAATGAGCAAAAGAGCAGTATATCTGTATAGCATAGAATTAATTATTATAAATAGCGGTATAGAGTTGTGATTCAAATTTGTGTAAACCAACGCGACGAGTGCGGTGATCTTTTGCTGAATATCCTGAGACAAACTGCACAAAGGCGATTTGCTCACCACGCGCATTACGCATAAATCCTGCCAGATTATACACGCCCTGTAGTGCCCCTGTTTTTGCGTGTACAATACCTTTAAGTGGTGCATCACGTACACTGGCACGGTAACGCAATGTACCATCAGTGCCTGAGATAGGTAACATTGCAATCATGCCTAACTCTGCATCATGGCGAGCAATATACTGGAGTGCATCCATCATTGTTTGTGCTGAAACTAGATTATGCCGAGACAAACCTGAGCCATCGGCCATCATGGTATTACCAAAACGTACACCCGCTTTGCTAGACAAAATAGCACGCACAGCACTTGAACCAGAACGAAACGTGCCAGGAACATTATAGTAATGTTGCCCAATAGTACGAAACATCACATCAGCAATCTGATTATCAGACTCTTTTAACATTATTTTTAGTAGTGCAGATACGGGTTTTGAGGTGTTTTCAGCCAAAATATTGTCCATTGTTACAGGTATACGGCTAATTTTATTTTGACCACTGACAGTAACACCTGCACGAGTTAACTCTTGGCGCACAATACCTGCAGCATAATTTGCTGGATCTTGCACAGAGAAACTTAGACCTAAGGGATCTTTTTGCTGCACTAAGCAACCAGTTAACACATAACGATTATTATCTTTAGGCTCAACATCTAACTCGCAAAAGCGGGCTTCAGGCATTTTGCGGCTAACTGTTCTTACTTCACTTTCAACCGTTACCGGATAGCGTGATGCAACAGATACTGTAGCTAAATCACCTAATGTCGGTGCACTATTAAGTGCGGCATAAAAACAGTTTCCATCGATAGATGCGGCAGCAGGAAGAGCATTAAAACATTGCGTTAAATCGTTCCATGACCAGCCAGGTGCCTTATCATGGCTACCAAATACCGAAGTATCTACTACTAAATTACCGCTGACAGAATGAATATTTTGTTTTGATAGCTGTAATGCTAAATTGCGAACTTGATCACGGGTTAAACGCGGATCGCCGGTAAATTTAACGATCAAGTCGCCTTTTACTACACCGTCTTGAACAGGCGCTGATGTACCAATTGTTGTATTAAAATGAAAATCAGGCCCAAGCTCTAACAGTGCGGCTAATGCAGTAAACACTTTTTGGGTGCTGGCAGGTAACACCATTTTATCAGGTTGATATGCCAACAGAGGCTGATTACTGGTTGTAGATTGTACCAATACAGTAGCTTGAGCACCTGGGGGTAACGCTTGCTCGTAATCATTAATCGGTATAACACTGGCATAAGTGGGCACAGAAAAAATACACGCGGTAAGCGCAGCAGTGATAAAAAAACGCATAACAGAATACAAATTAAGGGGATGTATTCACATACTATGAGCAAAGTAGGGAAAAAGTAAACGATGACCCATGCTTAACTCCACGTTAGAATAGAAATATGACTTTATCAGCGTTAGATTCATCCAATAGGATGAGCTAGGCTGCTTTTTTGTTTTTACTGGCTTGATAAGAACAGTTTGTTTGCAAGGGGTAATACGCTTTATGAACCAGATCCCAATGACAGTGCGCGGTGCTGAGAAACTACGCGAAGAGCTTGATTTTCTAAAAAATGTACGTCGCCCAGAGATCATTGATGCCATTGCAGAAGCGCGTGAGCACGGTGATCTGAAAGAAAATGCTGAATACCATGCTGCACGTGAACAGCAAGGTTTTTGTGAAGGGCGGATTCAAGAAATTGAAGCAAAGCTGTCAAATGCTCAAATTATTGATATTACCAAAATGCCAAATAATGGCCGTGTGATTTTTGGTGCAACAGTAACGGTACTCAATATTGAAACTGATGAAGAGCAAAATTACCGTATTGTTGGGGATGATGAAGCTGATTTTAAACAAAATCTGATTTCAGTTAACTCACCGATTGCTCGTGGCCTGATTGGTAAAGAACAAGATGATGTTGTCGTCATTCGTACACCAGGTGGCGAAGTTGAATTTGAAATCTTAGATGTGAAATATCTTTAATACACGATATTAATACACATATTGTAATAAAAAGGCCGCATAAGCGGCCTTTGATAGATGTTAATCGTTCATTTTTTGCTAATACTTAGCGAGGCAGAGCGATTTTACGATCTTCGCTTGGGCGATATAGCACAAGAATGTTACCGATTACCTGAACTTTGTGCGCGTTAGTTTCACGTACAATAGCATCAACGATCAGTGCTTTGGTTTCACGCTCTTCAGCAGAAACCTTCACTTTAATCAGTTCATGATGATTAAGTGCACTATCAATTTCAGCAAGCACACCCTCAGTTAGGCCATTATTACCAAGCAATACCACAGGCTTAAGTGAGTGAGCAAGACCTTTTAGGTGCTGCTTTTGTTTGTTGGAGAGAGTCATGGTGCTTTTTTCACTCTAAAGGTTGAAAACGCGGCATTCTACCGCCATCTAGTGTTTATCACCAAGCATGAGAGACAATTCCGCATAGTTTGTTTACGTATCGGATAAAATATGGTTAAGAAAAAACGCACAGGCAGTTCATCACGCTGGTTAGATGAACACTTTCACGATAAGTATGTACAAGAAGCTCAAAAAATGGGGCTACGTTCGCGTGCTTATTTTAAACTGGAAGAGATTCAGCAATCAGACAAATTGTTCAAGCCTGGCATGACAATTGTTGATCTTGGCGCAGCACCTGGTGGATGGTCACAATATGTCGTGGATAAAATAGGTGATCAAGGTCACGTTATTGCTTGCGATATTTTGCCGATGGATCCAATGGTCGGGGTTGATTTCTTGCAAGGTGATTTTCGCGAAGAAGCCGTACTAAATGCACTGCTTGAACGTGTTGGGAATGACATGGTAGATGTTGTGATGTCAGATATGGCACCTAACATGAGTGGTAACTCGTCAGTCGACCAGCCGCGAGCAATGTATTTAGTTGAGCTTGCTTTAGATATGTGCCGTCAGGTACTTGCTGCCAAAGGTGCTTTTGTGGTCAAGGTTTTTCAGGGAGATGGGTTTGACGATTACCTCAACGAAATACGGAAAATGTTTACGACTGTAAAAATTCGTAAGCCAGACTCTTCGCGCGCACGATCGCGTGAAGTTTACATTGTGGCTACAGGGTACAAACTGTAGTACTCTAGCTAAAGTTCACAATCAGTTGTAAAGCGAGGTTAATCCCTTGAGTGATATGGCGAAAAATCTAATTCTTTGGCTCGTCATTGCCGTCGTGCTTATGTCGGTGTTTCAGAGTTTTGGACCGAGCAAATCCAATGACCGTCAGGTGGATTACACCGCGTTTGTCAATGATGTCGGCCAAAACCAGATCCGCGAAGTTCGTATTGATGGTCGTGAAATTCAGTTCACCAAAAGCGATGGTGTTCGTTCAGTGACATATATGCCACTTAATGATCCTAAACTGCTTGATGATCTGATTAACAAAAAAATTAAAGTTTACGGTGAGCCGCCTGAAGAGCCAAGCCTGCTGGCTTCTATCTTCATCTCGTGGTTCCCAATGTTATTGCTGATCGGGGTATGGATTTTCTTCATGCGCCAAATGCAAGGCGGTGGCGGCAAAGGTGCAATGTCCTTTGGTAAAAGCCGTGCGCGTATGCTGACCGAAGATCAGGTTAAAACGACGTTTGCTGATGTCGCCGGTTGCGATGAAGCAAAAGAAGAAGTAACAGAACTGGTTGAGTACCTGCGTGATCCAAGCCGTTTCCAAAAACTCGGTGGTAAGATCCCAAAAGGTGTGCTGATGGTTGGCCCACCGGGTACCGGTAAAACTTTGCTGGCAAAAGCCATTGCAGGTGAAGCTAAAGTTCCGTTCTTTACTATTTCTGGTTCTGACTTTGTTGAAATGTTTGTCGGTGTGGGTGCATCCCGTGTCCGTGACATGTTTGAACAAGCCAAAAAAGCGGCACCATGTATCATCTTTATCGATGAAATTGATGCAGTAGGCCGTCAGCGTGGTGCAGGTTTAGGGGGTGGCCACGATGAGCGTGAGCAAACACTGAACCAAATGCTGGTTGAAATGGATGGTTTTGAAGGTAACGAAGGAATCATCGTTATTGCAGCAACTAACCGTCCTGATGTTCTTGACCCTGCACTATTGCGTCCGGGCCGTTTCGACCGTCAGGTTGTGGTTGGCTTGCCAGATGTGCGTGGCCGTGAACAAATTCTGAAAGTTCATATGCGTCGTGTTCCTTTGGGAAGTGATGTAAATGCCTCTCTGATTGCTCGTGGTACACCAGGCTTCTCCGGTGCTGACTTAGCTAATTTAGTCAACGAAGCAGCACTGTTTGCTGCACGTGGTAATCAGCGTGTCGTTTCGATGGTCGAGTTTGAAAAAGCGAAAGACAAAATCATGATGGGTGCAGAGCGCCGATCTATGGTGATGACTGAAGATCAGAAAGAAGCCACTGCCTTCCACGAAGCTGGTCATGCCATTGTTGGCCGTACCGTGCCGGATCATGATCCTGTCTATAAAGTCAGCATCATTCCACGTGGTCGTGCACTGGGTGTCACTATGTACCTGCCTGAGCAGGACCGGGTGAGCCATAGCCGTCAGTATCTTGAAAGCATGATCTCTAGCCTTTACGGTGGTCGTGTTGCTGAAGAGCTGATTTACGGTGCAGATAAAGTGTCTACCGGTGCGTCTAATGATATTGAACGCGCTACCGACATAGCCCGTAAAATGGTGACCCAGTGGGGTTTCTCTGAGAAACTCGGCCCGCTGTTGTACGCAGAAGAAGATGGCGAAGTGTTCTTAGGCCGCTCAATGGCAAAAGCCAAGCACATGTCTGATGAAACAGCCCGTGCTATTGATGTTGAAGTGCGTGCCATTATTGACCGCAACTATCAGCGTACGCGCAAGATTCTGTCTGAAAATATGGACATCCTACACAGCATGAAAGACACGCTGATGAAGTATGAAACCATTGATGCCCCGCAGATTAATGATCTGATGGAGCGTAAGACCGATGTTCGCCCGCCAGCAGGCTGGAGTGATCATCCACAGACAGCGTCAGCAGCAGAACCTGTTGTAGCAGAGCCAAGCGTGTCATCGGTCACATCTTCTGATGTACCGGTAGCAGAAACGCATACGCAGCCAACCGCTGAGGTTGCACCTGCTGTAGAAAACGATAAGCCCGAAAATAAATCAGACGATAAACCGTCGGTTTAACGCGCATTATCAATAAAACCCCGAGCTTGCTCGGGGTTTTTCTATTTATATCTTATGTCGCTATATCGTTACGTGATGGTGTGATAGCCACGACAGACTTAACCGATGGATGAATGTGGCGGTTATTTAAAGGTGCAAACACAGATGATTTTACGCAGTAAAAACCGAACCCTTGATCTGACTCGGCCACAAATCATGGGCATTCTTAATGTCACCCCCGACTCATTCTCTGACGGTGGCCAATTTAACCAGCAAACTCATGCGATAGCCCATGCACGTGCTATGCAACGTGCGGGGGCTGCTATTATTGATATCGGGGGCGAGTCAACGCGTCCGGGGGCAGATATCGTCAGTGAGGCACAAGAGCTGGATCGTGTTATTCCGGTTATTGAAGCGTTAAGCCGTGAGCTTGATGTCTGGATCTCGATTGATACCTACAAACCGGTGGTTATGCGTGAAGCCTGCCGAGCAGGTGCACATCTGATAAACGATATCAACGCCCTACAAAGTGAAGGTGCACTAGCTGTTGCCGCTGCAGAGCAAGTGCCAGTTTGCTTGATGCACATGCAAGGCACTCCCGATACCATGCAGCAGCAGCCGCAGTACCAAGATGTGATCAGTGAAGTCAGTACCTTTTTGCAGCAGCGCGCAGAAGCATGCCTTGCTGCGGGCATTTTGCGTGAAAATATTTTGCTCGATCCTGGTTTTGGCTTTGGAAAAACGCTTGAACACAACTATCAATTGTTGAATCAGCTCGAAAAACTGCATGTACTGCACTATCCGTTACTTGTGGGGATGTCGAGGAAGTCAATGATTGGTAAACTACTCAACAATAAACTAGAAGAACGTTTGGCTGGAAGTCTGGCGTGTGCCCTGTTGGCGGCACAAAAAGGCGCTCAGATCATTCGTGTACACGACGTGCAGGAAACTGCCGATGTGCTACATGTTATGCAAGCTGCACTAAAGACAAATTAAGGAATCGTATCCATGAGTAAGCGTAAATATTTTGGCACAGACGGGATCCGCGGCACTGTAGGGCAAGCACCGATCACCCCCGACTTTGTACTGAAACTCGGCTGGGCAGCAGGTAAAGTTCTTGCGCGTCATGGTTCACGTAAGGTCTTAATTGGTAAAGATACGCGAATCTCAGGTTATATGCTTGAATCTGCACTTGAGGCAGGTCTAGCAGCAGCAGGCCTTTCTGCTGCTTTCACCGGCCCAATGCCAACCCCGGCAGTAGCCTATCTCACCCGCACGTTTCGTGCTGAAGCCGGTATTGTGATCTCCGCTTCTCATAATCCGTATGATGATAACGGTATTAAATTTTTCTCTATTGATGGCACAAAACTGCCCGATGATGTTGAAGAAGCTATTGAAGCTGAAATGGAAAAACCACTGACCTGCGTAACATCAGCAGAGTTAGGGCGTGCAAGCCGTATTACTGATGCTGCAGGCCGCTATATCGAATTTTGTAAAAGCTGCTTCCCAAATGAACTGAGCTTAAGCCATCTAAAAATTGTGGTCGATTGCGCTAATGGTGCAACGTATCACATCGCCCCAAATGTATTGCGTGAATTAGGCGCTGAGGTTATTACCATTGGTTGTGAGCCTGATGGTATGAATATTAATGAAAAATGCGGTGCAACAGACACACAGGCATTGAAAAAGCGGGTTTTGGCTGAAAAGGCAGATGTAGGAATTGCATTAGACGGTGATGGCGATCGTATCATGATGATTGATCACCTTGGAAACCTGATTGATGGTGACCAAATTCTCTATATTATGGCCCGTGAGGCACTACGTAGTGGTAAGCTAAAAGGGGGGGCTGTTGGCACACTGATGAGCAATATGGGGCTCGAAATTGCTCTGAAACAATTAGGGATTCCGTTTGCTCGGGCAAAGGTCGGTGATCGCTACGTGCTTGAAATGATGCTTGAAAAAGGCTGGCGTTTAGGTGCAGAAAACTCAGGCCATGTGATTGCTCTGGATATGACAACCACAGGTGACGGTATCGTGGCGGGTTTGCAGGTTCTTGCTGCCATGGTAGGTAATAAAATGAGTCTCAATGATTTGAGTAGTGGTATGACGCTGTTCCCACAAGTTCTCGAAAATGTGCGTTTTGCAGGAGAGAGCAATCCGTTAGACGCTGATACAGTAAAGGCAGCCGTTGTTGCAGTAGAAGCTAAAATGCAAGGGCGCGGACGAGTGTTATTGCGTAAATCAGGTACTGAACCTTTAATCCGAGTGATGGTTGAAGGTGAGAATCTTGATAACGTACGCCAGTATGCTCTTGATATTGCAGCAGTAGTTAAAGCGCAAGGTTAGATAACATCGCAGCAATAATGTGCAATCAATAGCAATACAGTATCGCTTTTTATTTCTTAAAACTAAGAGATGTTAGTGTTCTGAATAATGTGCTTTATAAAATCAAGCGGCTCTTATGCCGCTTTTTTGCTTATGGTAAACCTTACTCGCAGTGTGCTGTATTTTTCAGCAATTAATAGAGAAAACAAAAAATTACCTTGCGTGTATAAGGCACTTTCGCTAGTATTCGTCTCGCTCCTAGATTTGAGAGCATCGTGTCGCGCTGATAGGAATAAGAGAGTATTACTATCAAGCAAACTGCAAAGTGTTAACAAACGGATTAGGCCATGTACGAAATTTTACTCGTAGTATATTTGTTAGTCGCGCTAGGGCTAATCGGCTTGGTGTTAATCCAGCAGGGCAAAGGCGCAGACATGGGCGCTTCATTCGGTGCAGGTGCATCAAACACTGTATTCGGATCAGGTGGCTCAGGCAACTTCATGACTCGGACAACAGCAATTCTTGCTACACTATTTTTCCTGATCAGTTTGGTGTTAGGTAATATTACACATAATCAAACTAAACCAGGTAGTGAGTGGGAAAACTTGAGTCAGCCAGCAGCACAACAAAAGGCTGCTGAAGTTAAGGTTGCGGATAAAAATAGCGATATCCCAACAAAATAACTATATAAAGCTGTAAAGAATTTGCCGTGGTGGTGGAATTGGTAGACACGCTACCTTGAGGTGGTAGTGCCCATTTAGTGGTGTGCGGGTTCAAGTCCCGCCCTCGGCACCAAGTTTGTAGACCTGATAAATCTTGAAAAAAAGATGGT
Organism: Plesiomonas sp.; assembly: GCF_051652165.1. GTDB lineage: Bacteria > Pseudomonadota > Gammaproteobacteria > Enterobacterales > CAMTGL01 > Plesiomonas. The sequence continues at coordinate 22,048 of NZ_JBOFTR010000015.1, read as the reverse complement.
CGCAAGATAGTATATTGCACGTTTCGGACGCGGGGTGGAGCAGTTGGTAGCTCGTCGGGCTCATAACCCGAAGGTCGTCGGTTCAAGTCCGGCCCCCGCAACCATTCTCTGATACTAAGTTATCTCCTATACTTAATCAGAGAAGAGAGGAATATTGTTTCTTCTCACGTCGCAATTGCGACAATCAGGGTCCAGTTGCTAAAAACCCCGATTTTCGGGGTTTTTTGTTATCTGCATACGGCGTCTTAGACGATGTGACTGGGCTTTTAGGCCCTTTTTTTATTTCTTGGGGGTTATCTTGGCAACGTTAGAACAGCAATTAACCCAGATGCTAGAAGCACCCGTACAAGCTCTAGGCTATGAGTTAGTCGGTGTCGAATTTATTCGTGCTGGCCAACACTCCACTCTTCGTATCTATATTGACCATGAAAATGGTATCTATGTTGAAAATTGCGCTGAAGTGAGCCATCAGGTTAGTGCAGTACTGGATGTTGAAGATCCTATCTCTGTTGCGTATAACCTTGAGGTTTCTTCTCCTGGATTAGATCGCCCACTGTTTACTGCTGCACACTATGCACGTTTTATTGGTCATAATGTAACGTTAACATTACGTATGGCAATGCAGAATCGTCGTAATTGGAAGGGCTCGATTGTTGGCGCAGAAGGCGAAATGATCACCATTTTGGTTGACGGTAAAAATGAAGTGTTCGCACTGAGCAACATCCAGAAAGCGAACCTGGTACCAAAGTTTTAAAATCTGGATGAGGCATCTGAGATGAACAAAGAGATTCTGGCGGTAGTTGAAGCCGTTTCCAACGAGAAAGCTCTTCCACGTGAGAAGATCTTCGAAGCACTGGAAATTGCGCTTGCCACAGCAACCAAGAAAAAATATGAATATGACGTTGAAGTTCGGGTAAGTATTGATCGCCGCACAGGGGATTTTGATACGTTTCGCCGTTGGATGGTTGTTGAGGAAGTCACGCAACCAACCCGCGAAATGGAACTAGAAGCCTCTCGTCTACTCGAAGAGAACCCCGATCTGCAACTGGGTGATTATGTTGAAGATGATATTGAGTCAGTAACCTTTGACCGCATCACAACACAAACGGCCAAACAAGTGATCGTACAAAAAGTACGTGAAGCTGAACGCGCAATGGTTGTTGACCAGTTCCGTGAGCAAGAAGGTGAAATTATCACCGGTGTTGCAAAAAAGGTAAACCGTGACAGCATTATTCTCGATTTAGGTAACAATGCTGAAGCAATGCTGGCTCGTGAAGATATGTTGCCACGTGAAAACTTCCGTCCAGGTGACCGCATTCGTGGTGTACTGTACGCTGTGCGTCCTGAAGCTCGTGGTGCTCAGTTATTTGTTACACGTGCTAAATCTGAAATGCTCGTTGAACTGTTCCGCATTGAAGTGCCTGAAATTGGCGAAGAGCTGATTGAAATTAAAGCAGCTGCTCGTGATCCTGGCTCACGGGCTAAAATTGCGGTAAAAAGTAATGATAAGCGGATTGACCCTGTAGGTGCATGTGTAGGTATGCGTGGTGCACGTGTACAAGCGGTTTCCGGGGAATTAGGTGGCGAACGTGTTGATATCGTGTTGTGGGATGATAATCCGGCACAGTTTGTTATCAATGCAATGGCACCGGCTGATGTTGCATCTATCGTGATGGATGAAGATTCTCACAGTATGGATATCGCTGTTGAAGCTTCAAATTTAGCACAAGCTATCGGCCGTAACGGTCAAAATGTACGTTTAGCCTCTCAGCTGACCGGTTGGACACTGAATGTCATGACAGTGGCTGATTTAACGGCTAAACATCAAGCTGAAGCATCAGAAGCTATTGATCTGTTTACTAAGCACCTAGATATTGATGAAGACTTTGCTCAAGTATTAGTTGAAGAAGGTTTCTCTTCACTAGAGCAGCTCGCTTACGTCCCTGTTAATGAGCTATTAAGTGTTGATGGTTTAGATGAAGAGACCGTTGATGCATTACGTTCGCGCGCAAAAGCAGCACTGACAACTTTGGCATTGGCAAAAGAGGAATCTTTAGATGGCGCAGAGCCTGCTGAAGATTTGTTAAACCTACCAGGATTAGAGCGCCAACTTGCTTATAAGCTGGCGGCACGTAAGATCATTAATCTTGAGGATCTTGCCGAGCAAGGTATTGACGATTTAGCCGATATTGAAGGGCTTGATGGGAACAAAGCGGGCGAGCTGATTATGGCCGCACGTAATATTTGTTGGTTTGGCAACGAAGCCTAATTAAACCGCAGCAGGAAGGAGCAGCATGACTGAAGTAACCGTAAAATCTCTGGCCGAAGAAATTCAGACCCCGGTTGATCGTTTGCTGCAACAGTTTGCGAATGCGGGTATCGCTAAAAGCGCCACCGATAGCGTAAGTCAGCAGGAAAAAGAGACCTTGTTGAACCATTTAAACCGTGAACACGGTGGTAGTGGTGCTACGCCAAGCAAACTGACATTGCAACGCAAAACCCGAAGTACACTTAGCGTACCAAGCACTGGCGGGAAAAGTAAGTCAGTACAAGTTGAAGTACGTAAAACGCGCACTTATGTAAAACGCGATCCGTCAGTGCTTCAGACTGATACTGATGAAGCAATGTCGGCCGAAGAGGCTGCCCGTTTAGCACAAGAGGAATTGGCTAAACGTGAGGCAGAAGAATTAGCTCGCCGTGAAGCTGAAGAAGCAGCTAAACGTGCAGCGGAAGAACAAGCTAAACGCGAAGCGGAAGAAAAAGCTAAACGAGACGCAGAGGAAAAAGCGAAACGTGAGGCGACGATTGCGTCCCAACGTGAAGCGGAAGAGAAAGCTAAGCGTGCTGCCGAAGAAAAGGCGAAGCGCGAAGCCGATACCGCAGAACTGAAATGTAAAGCGGAAGAGGCTGCACGACGCAAAGCCGAAGAAAACGCGAAGCGTATGGCAGAAGAGGCTCGTAAGATGGCAGAACAACACGAAGAAATTAATACAGCGACAGTGACTCCTGTTAACTCATCAACAACAGATGAAAGCAGCACTGATTATCATGTCACTACCTCTCGTTATGCTCGTGAAGCAGAAGACGAAGATGATCGCCGTGAAGAGTCACGTGGTCGTGGTACTCGTAGCGGTAAAGCAAAAACAGCTAAAAAAGGAAAGGTTTCCGAATCAAAAGCTGAACGTGAAGAGGCTCGCCGTGGTAAAGGCGGTAAGCTAAAGCGTAAGAGCACACTCCAACAGCATGGCTTTAACAAACCTGTACAGCCTGTCAACCGTGATGTCATTATTGGTGAAACTATCACTGTGGCTGAGTTAGCGGCAAAAATGGCCGTTAAAGGTTCTGAAGTCATCAAAGCGATGATGAAAATGGGTGCGATGGCAACCATTAACCAAGTGATCGATCAAGAAACCGCACAAATGGTTGCGGAAGAGATGGGCCATAAAGTTATCCTGCGTCGTGAAAACGAGCTGGAAGAGTCAGTCATGAGTGATCGTGATACTGATGCTATTAGCATGCCACGTGCGCCAGTTGTAACCATCATGGGTCACGTTGACCATGGTAAAACATCACTGCTTGACTACATTCGCTCAGCAAAAGTTGCTGCAGGTGAAGCCGGTGGTATTACCCAACACATCGGTGCATACCACGTGGAAACTGAGAATGGTATGATTACCTTCTTAGATACACCAGGTCACGCCGCATTTACGTCTATGCGTGCTCGTGGTGCAAAAGCTACCGATATTGTTGTATTGGTTGTGGCAGCCGATGATGGCGTGATGCCACAAACTATTGAAGCTATTCAGCATGCGAAAGCAGCTGGAGTGCCGATTGTTGTTGCAGTTAACAAAATTGATAAAGATGCAGCAAACCCAGATCGCGTGAAGCAAGAGTTGGCGCAATACAACGTCATGTCTGAAGATTGGGGTGGCGACTGCCAGTTTGTGCATGTTTCCGCAAAAAGTGGTCAAGGTATCGATGAATTGCTCGAAGCTATTTTGCTGCAATCTGAAGTTCTTGAGCTGAAAGCGGTACGCGATGGTATGGCAAGTGGTGTGGTGATCGAATCCTATCTGGATAAAGGTCGTGGCCCGGTAGCAACGGTACTGGTGCAAGAGGGTACGCTGAACAAAGGCGATATCGTTCTGTGTGGTTTTGAGTATGGCCGTGTACGTGCTATGCGTGATGAGCTAGGCCGTGACTCTGTTGAAGCTGGCCCATCTATTCCGGTTGAAATTTTAGGCTTGTCAGGTGTTCCTGCCGCGGGTGATGAAGTTACCGTTGTTCGTGACGAGAAAAAGGCCCGTGAAGTAGCCCTATACCGTCAAGGTAAATTCCGTGATGTGAAACTTGCTCGTCAGCAAAAAGCAAAACTGGAAAACATGTTTGCAAACATGGCTGAAGGCGATGTTTCTGAACTGAATATCGTACTTAAAGCAGACGTACAAGGTTCTGTGGAAGCTATCTGCGATTCACTGACTAAACTGTCTACCGATGAAGTTAAAGTGAAGATTGTCGGTTCTGGCGTGGGTGGTATCACTGAAACTGATGCGACCTTGGCTGCGGCATCTAACGCAATTCTAGTTGGCTTTAACGTTCGTGCTGATGCAACTGCACGCCGCGTTGTGGATGTTGAAAATCTGGATCTGCGTTACTACTCGGTTATCTATCATCTGATTGATGAAGTGAAGCAGGCCATGAGCGGTATGTTAGCACCTGAGTTCAAGCAAGAGATTATCGGCTTGGCAGAAGTGCGTGATGTCTTTAAATCGCCGAAAATTGGCTCTATTGCTGGCTGTATGGTGACTGAAGGTATTGTGAAACGTCATAATCCAATTCGTGTATTGCGCGATAACGTCGTGATCTATGAAGGCGAGCTAGAATCTCTGCGTCGTTTTAAAGATGATTTAGCAGAAGTGCGTAATGGCATGGAGTGTGGTATCGGCGTTAAAAACTATAATGACGTACGTGTTGGCGATATGATCGAAGTGTACGAAACTATTGAAGTAAAACGTACTATCGATTAATCACCGCGTAGATGTTGCACTTTGCAACGATCTTCTGCACGGTATAGCCACTAACAGGCTATATTGATACATACCATTGGGGGGCTTACGCCCCCCAATCTGTCTGGGGAAAAGACCATGGCAAAAGAGTTCGGTCGTAGTAAGCGTGTTGCTCAAGAATTGCAAAAAGAAGTGGCTATCATTTTGCAGCGTGAAGTTAAAAATCCGCAAATTGGTATGGTCACTGTCTCTAGCGTTGAAGTTTCACGCGATCTGGCATATGCCAAAGTTTTTGTTACTTTTTTGTTTGATGATAACGAAGCCATTGCGAGTGGTTTAAAATCACTGCGTGATTCAACCGGCTATATTCGTACCTTAGTGGGCAAAGCGATGCGTCTGCGCATCGTGCCAGAGCTGCGTTTTGAGTACGATCAATCATTGACTGAAGGTATGCGGATGTCAAATTTGGTCAGTAGTGTGATCAAAGAAGATAACCGTCGTCGTCAAGATGAGCCAGAAGCCAGCGGTGATACTGATGCCTCCGCAGCACAGGATGGGGAGCAGATCTGATGTCTCGTCCACGTCGTCGCGGTCGCGATATTAACGGTATTTTGTTGCTTGATAAGCCGCAAGGGATCAGCTCGAATGATGCCTTGCAGAAAGTGAAACGTCTTTATAATGCTAACAAAGCAGGTCATACCGGTGCGCTCGATCCATTAGCGACGGGGATGTTGCCACTTTGCTTTGGTGAGGCGACAAAATTCTCTCAGTATCTGCTTGATTCCGATAAGCGATACCGTGTGATAGCAAAGCTTGGACAGCGCACGAATACCTCTGATGCTGATGGCGAAGTGATTTGTGAGCGCCCAGTCAATGTTGAGCTTACTCAGTTGCAACAGGCACTAACGCACTTTAATGGAGAGATCCAGCAAGTGCCATCAATGTTCTCGGCACTCAAGTATCAGGGTAAGCCTCTGTACGAGTATGCTCGCCAAGGCATTGATATTCCGCGAGAGTCTCGCCCAATCACTATCTATGAATGCACATTAGTGCGTTTTGAGGGGGATGAGGTTGAGCTGGAAGTACACTGCTCAAAAGGCACGTATATCCGTACTATCGTGGATGATTTAGGTGAAATGCTAGGCTGTGGTGCGCATGTGATTTATCTGCGCCGCCTTGCCGTCTCTAAATATCCGCAAGATCGCATGGTGACACTTGAGCAACTTGAAGCTCTGCTGCTGCAAGCGCAAGAAACCGAAACATCACCAAGCATCACACTTGATCCGCTACTGTTACCGATGGATACCGCAGTGCAAGACTTCCCTGAAGTGAATATGCCAGCCATTGTTGCAGCATATGCTAAACAAGGGCAGCCGGTACAAGTTGCTGGGGCACCAACATCGGGTCTGGTGCGGATGACCGAAGGTGATGAACACCTGTTTTTTGGTATGGCAGATATTGACGATCAAGGTCGTGTAGCGCCTCGTCGTTTAATCGTAAGTTAAGCCTTAACGTGATAATAATTTAACCGTGCTATACACGCTTGTTGCTTGCGTTGTTTTAATGGTCAGGCTAGAATATTGAGTCTTATTGTGGTGCTGAATTAGAGATCGGCGCCATGTGATTGAAACTTTATTAAGCTTTTAGGAGCGTACAATGTCTCTAAGTACTGAAGCTGTTGCAAAAATTGTTGCTGAATTTGGTCGTGATGAAAAAGACACCGGTTCTAGTGATGTTCAAGTTGCACTGCTGACTGCACAGATTAACCACCTGCAAGGCCACTTTGCAGCACACAAAAAAGATCACCATGGTCGTCGTGGTTTGCTGCGTATGGTTTCTCAGCGTCGTAAATTGCTTGATTACCTGAAGCGTAAAGACGTTGAGCGTTACACTGCGCTGATCGCACGTCTGGGTCTGCGTCGCTAATTGCGAAAAGATTCGGGAAAGGGGCCTTACGGCCCCTTTCTTCTATTAAACTCGCTGCATATTGCAACAGACAATCGATACTGTGCGTATTTACATAACAATGGCTAAATACACAACAAAGAGTATCGATTACCAATAAAAGTGTTGTTGAACACTCATACACCGCAATGAAATCGAAAAGAAAGACTTCTGCATGAGTTCGCGCGGCTAACGAGAAACGTTTACACGGAGTAAAACGCTTCCCGTTAGTCGCGAGAATGCAGTTATTTTCGACCATAGCGGTGATAGGACTAAGCGCGATCAGAAGATATTCGATATACTGAACAGCGCATTAGAGAGTTGACATCTATTTAAGGATAAAACACGTGAATCCTATCGTACGCAAATTTAAGTATGGCCAGCATACCGTTACACTTGAAACCGGTGTTATGGCGCGTCAAGCAACGGCTGCCGTGATGGTCAGCATGGATGATACTTGTGTTTTTGTGACAGTTGTTGGCAAAAAAGAGGCTAAATCAGGCCAAAGTTTTTTCCCACTGACTGTTAATTATCAAGAGCGTACTTACGCAGCTGGCCGTATTCCAGGTGGTTTCTTTAAGCGTGAAGGTCGTCCATCAGAAGGCGAAACATTAACTTCTCGCCTGATTGACCGCCCAATCCGCCCTCTGTTCCCAGAAGGCTTCCTGAATGAAGTTCAGGTTGTAGCAACCGTTGTATCGGTAAACCCACAAATCTGCCCAGATATCGTTGCCATGATTGGTGCTTCTGCTGCACTGACCCTGTCAGGTATTCCGTTTAGTGGCCCAATTGGTGCAGCTCGCGTAGGTTATATCAATGATCAGTATGTACTGAACCCAACAATGGATGAGCTGGCTGTGAGCCGTTTGGATCTGGTTGTTGCAGGTACAGATAACGCAGTACTGATGGTTGAATCAGAAGCCGATATTCTGAGCGAAGATCAAATGCTCGGCGCGGTTGTGTTTGGTCATGACCAGCAGCAAACTGTGATTGAAAACATTAAAGCATTTGTTGCTGAAGCGAATGTTACACCGTGGGAATGGCATGCGCCGGCAGTTAATGCACCACTGAAGGCACGTATTGCTGAGCTGGCAACGGCCCGTATCAATGACGCTTACCGCATCAAAGAAAAACAAGTTCGTTATGAACACGTTGCAGCAATTAAAGCTGACGTAACCGCCGTACTGGTTGCAGAAGATGAAACACGTGATGCAGGTGAAATCAGCGAATTATTGAGCGATCTTGAGTACCGTGTTGTACGTGATAGCATTCTAAATGGTGAACCACGTATTGATGGTCGTGAACCCGATATGGTTCGTGCACTTGATGTTCGTACTGGCGTATTACCACGTACTCATGGTTCAGCCTTGTTTACCCGTGGTGAAACACAGGCACTGGTGACTGCAACACTGGGTACTGAGCGTGATGCACAAACTATTGATGAGCTGACCGGTGAGCGTACCGATCGTTTCATGTTGCACTATAACTTCCCACCGTACTCTGTGGGTGAAACTGGCATGATGGGCTCACCAAAGCGTCGTGAAATTGGTCATGGCCGTTTGGCAAAACGTGGTGTTGCTGCGGTAATGCCGTCACCGGCTGAGTTCCCGTATACCGTGCGTGTTGTGTCTGAAATCACTGAATCTAACGGTTCTTCTTCTATGGCATCAGTTTGCGGTGCTTCTTTAGCACTGATGGATGCAGGTGTGCCAGTTAAAGCCTCTGTTGCAGGTATTGCAATGGGCTTAGTCAAAGAAGATGAGCGTTTTGTTGTATTGTCTGACATTTTGGGTGATGAAGATCATCTGGGTGACATGGACTTTAAAGTTGCCGGTACCCGTGGTGGTGTGACTGCACTGCAAATGGATATCAAAATTGAAGGTATCACCCGCGAGATCATGCAAATTGCATTGAATCAAGCTAAGGGTGCTCGTATGCACATCCTGAACGTGATGGAAGAAGCCATTCTGACTCCACGTAATGATATCTCTGAATTTGCACCACGCATCCATACCATCAAGATCAGCCCTGAGAAGATCAAAGATGTTATCGGTAAAGGCGGTGCGGTAATCCGTGCGCTGACCGAAGAGACCGGCACAACTATCGAAATTGAAGATGATGGTACCGTGAAGATTGCTTCTGCTGACGGCGAAGCAGCGAAGCGCGCTATTGCCCGTATTGAGCAGATCACTGCAGATGTGGAAGTTAACCGCATTTATACCGGTAAAGTGACACGTATCGTTGATTTTGGTGCCTTTGTTTCTGTTGTTGGCGCTAAAGAAGGCCTGGTTCATATTTCTCAAATCACCGATAAGCGTGTAGAAAAAGTTTCTGACTATCTAGAAATGGGTCAGGAAGTTCGCGTTAAAGTATTGGAAGTTGATCGCCAAGGTCGTATTCGTCTGAGCATTAAAGAAGCAATGGCTTCTGAGCAGACAGAAGAGCAACAACCTACGGCTGAATAAATCCGTTTGACTACATGTTACGGCCAATATTGCATAAGCCAATCTCGTAAAAATATCGGGAGGCGGGATGCCATCCCGATTTTTGCGGTTAGGAGTTGGAAATGAACCCATTCTCGCGCTGGGTATGCGGTGTAATGGTAGTGTTGCTTACTGGATGTAGCAGCACTGGCTTTGACTGGCGTCAAAGTGCCGTACTCGCTATACCACTACAACCTAGCTTGCAACAGGAAGTCATGCTGGCTCGCATGGAGCAAATACTCTCTAGCAGGGCATTGAGTGATGGAGAGCGAGCACAATTATTGTATGAACGTGGCGTGTTGTATGACAGTCTCGGATTACAAGCGTTAGCTCGTAATGATTTTACTCAGGCATTGGCATTACGCCAAGATATGCCTGAGGTTTTCAACTACTTAGGCGTGTATTTTACCCAGTCAGGCCAGTTTGATGCAGCATATGAGGCATTTGACTCTGTACTGGAATTGGATCCTGAGTACCGTTACGCTTTACTCAATCGGGGTATTGCGTTGTATTACGGTGGCCGTTACAAACTTGCTCGAGAAGACTTACTTGCTTTTTATCAAGATGATCCTGACGATCCCTTTAGGGTTTTATGGCTTTATCTGGTAGAATCAGAACAGAGCAAGGATGAGGCGTTGAAGGCATTGCGGCAACGATATAATGCTGCAAACCGAGATAACTCTGGCTGGAATATTGTGGCACTGTATTTAGGTGACATTTCCGAAGCTGAGTTTATGCGTCGATTACAGGATAACTCCACCGATAACACGTCTCTGGCAGAGCACCTAAGTGAAGCTTACTTCTACTTAGGCAAACGCTATCTAAGCAAAGGGGATGTCAATGGTGCGGTATCCCTTTTTAAACTGACAATGGCAAATAATGTCCACAATTTTGTGGAGAACCGTTATGCCATGCTTGAACTGTCTTTGTTATTAGGACAGGGCGATACGTCAGAAGCCAATTAATTGAATTTTATGAGTATCAGTCATTACTTTACAGTGATGACTGCGCTCGTCTTGTCATTGTGATTGCGTCAGTTCACAGTTTTGCTTGAAATGCTTTGCGCATTTTCTCGCCAATTCATGTAGACTGATGCCCGTTTTTTATATTGAGACTACGTCATGGCTGAATTAGAGACTACTTTTGCTGAACTGGGTTTGCCAACCCCGATCCTGACCGCCATTGGAAGTATGGGCTATGAAAAGCCGTCGCCGATTCAAGCGGCGTGTATTCCTCACCTATTAGAAGGGCGTGATGTTCTGGGCATGGCTCAAACCGGTAGTGGTAAAACAGCAGCGTTTGCGTTGCCGTTATTATCCCGTATTCAGCCTGAAGTAGCTCGTCCTCAGGTACTAGTACTTGCGCCGACTCGTGAGCTGGCTGTACAGGTGTCTGAGGCTTTTGGTGAATTTTCCAAAAACATGAGCGGTGTCCGTGTGTTGGCCCTGTACGGTGGTCAGCGTTACGACATTCAGTTGCGTGCGCTGCGTCAAGGCCCGCAAGTTGTTGTGGGTACACCGGGTCGTTTGCTTGATCATATCAAGCGCGGAACGCTCGACTTATCTGGCTTGAAAGGGCTGGTTCTAGATGAAGCCGATGAAATGCTGCGTATGGGCTTCATCGAAGATGTTGAAACTATTATGGCGGAGCTGCCAGAAGAGCACCAAACGGCGCTGTTCTCTGCAACTATGCCAGACCCGATCCGTCGCATTACGCGCCGTTTCATGAAAAACCCGCAAGAAGTGAAGATTCAGGCGGCCGTTCGTACTACACCAAACATTGCCCAGAATTACTGGACTGTGTATGGCATGAGTAAGAATGATGCACTGGTTCGCTTCTTGGAATCAGAAGATTTTGATGCAGCAATCATCTTTGTGCGTACCCGAACTGCAACATTAGATGTAGCTGAGGTTCTTGAGCGCCACGGTTACAGCTGTGCTGCTCTGAACGGAGATATGACTCAGCCACTGCGTGAACAGACACTTGATCGCTTGCGTAATGGCCGTTTAGACATTCTGATTGCAACTGATGTTGCAGCACGTGGTCTGGACGTTGAGCGTATCAGCTTGGTTGTAAACTACGATATTCCATTGGATGCAGAGTCTTACGTACACCGTATCGGCCGTACTGGTCGTGCTGGTCGTAGCGGTCGTGCACTGCTGTTCGTTGAACCGCGTGAGCGCCGTCTGCTGCGTAACGTTGAGCGTACAATGAATGTCAGCATTCCAGAGGTGGATCTTCCAACTAACGCTCTGTTGGCTCAACGCCGTATTGAGCAGTTTAAAGCGAAGATTGCTCTGCAGCTTGAGCATCATGACTTGCCAGCTTACCGTGATCTGTTGACCGGTTTGATGGGCGAAGATCAAGATATGGCTGACTTGTCAGCGGCTCTGCTGATGATGGCACAAGGCGATCGTAAACTGATCCTGCCTCCTGAGCCTGCTATGGATCGCCGTCCGCGTCGCGAGTTCCGTGATCGTGATGATCGTGGTCGTCGTGATGGTCGCCGTGATGACCGTCCTCGTCGTGAAGGTGCTCGTGATGGCGATCGTCCAGAGCGTCGTGAGCGTCGTGATGCAGGCCCGATGGATATTTATCGCATCGAAGTAGGTCGTGAAGATGGTGTTGAAGTTCGTCATATCGTGGGTGCAATTGCCAACGAAGGTGATTTGAGCAGCCGTTATATCGGTAACATCAAGCTGTTTGATTCGCATTCAACGGTTGAATTACCACGTGGTATGCCAACTGATCTGCTGGATCATTTCACCCGTACTCGCATTCTGAATAAACCAATCCGTATGCAACTGGTTGGTGAAGCAACTGCACGTCCGGCTGGTGATCGTCCGCGCGGTGATCGTCCTCCTCGTCGCGAAGGTGATCGTCCACGTGGTGATCGTCCTCCTCGTCGTGAAGGTGGTGAGCGTCGTGGTGGTTTTGGTAACGGCGAACGTCGTAGCGGTGAGCGTAGCCACAACGGTGAGCGTCGCGAGCGTCCAGCAGCACCAAAAGAGTAATTATTAATAGCGAAAAGATCATGATGTGTGTTGAATATTACGCATCATGATAGTGCTGTTATCTGTGCAAGGTTATTGATATAGGTAATGGCAACGCATACTCGATAATTCATATTCATAGTGCCGGTTTGTTTATTGCAAACCGGCATTTTTTTATCCTTTGTATGGGATTTTTTTGTTTGCTGTGTCTTCTTCCCTCTGTCTCGTTTATTTTTTTCTCTTTTCTCTTTTCTCTTTTCTCTATGTCTAAATATCCCAAATAAAAAATTGTTTTTAAGAGGCTGTGTATCCCTAAGCGTATGCGTTGTTTTTTATAGTGGAGATGCGCTGTAAAGTATAAAAAAAGCCCCATCAAATGACAGGGCTTTGTATATCAGAAGAGTTCAGTGATTTTCTGTGTGATTTTTAACGTGATAACGGTAAGTTGCCACCGGTATCGCGGTGATACAGCACGGAATATCAGTCTGTTACAGTGAGGCGATCACTGTGTGTTGCTCTTCAAGTTTTTGTTTTGCTTGTGCGTAACCCACGAGCTTTTCACGCTCTTTGGCGATGACAGCTTCTGGGGCGCGAGCAACAAAACCTTCGTTGGCTAGTTTGTTTTCAATACGTGAAACTTCACCGTTTACCTTTTCGATCTCTTTTTGCAGACGAGCGAGCTCTGCATCTTTATCGATAAGGCCTGCCATTGGGATCAGTACCTCGGTGTTTCCGACCAGTTTTGTTACGGAAACCGGGCCTTTTTCCCCTTCAGCCAACAATGTGATGCTCTCTAAACGAGCCAGACTTTGAATGAAGGTTTGGTTGGCGTTTACGCGGCGCTGTTCTTCGGTACTGGCGTTACGCAGCAGAATATCGAGCGGTTTGCTTGGTGCGATATTCATTTCTGCACGGATATTACGTACGGCAATGATCAGCTGTTTGATCCACTCCAGATCTTCCATTGCAGCGGCGTCGGTTGCTTCTGGCTGATATTCTGGGAATGGTTGCAACATGATGGTTGCGGCATCAACATTAGCCAGTACTTTAACCCGCTGCCAAATTTCTTCGGTAATAAATGGAATGATAGGGTGAGCTAAACGCAGCAGCCCTTCGAGCACATGGATCAAGGTATGACGTGTGCCACGCAGTTCGGCCTCTGAACCGTTGTTCATTACCGGTTTGGTCAATTCCAGATACCAGTCACAGAACTGATTCCACGTGAACTCATACAAAATACCGGCTGCAATATCAAAGCGGTAGTTGTCGAGTGCTTCACGGAATGCTTTTACGGTGTTGTTGAATTCACCTAAAATCCAGCGATCTGCCAGCGACAGTACCATTTCGCCACCGTGTTGGCCGCAATCTTGATCTTCGGTATTCATGAGTACAAAGCGGCTGGCGTTCCATAATTTATTACAGAAATTACGGTAACCTTCCAGACGTTTCATATCCCAGTTGATATCTCGGCCGGTAGAGGCAAGTGCTGCCAGTGTGAAACGCAGCGCATCAGTGCCGTGTGCTTCAATGCCTTCTGGGAATTGTTTTTGTGTACTCTTGCCGATTTTCTCTGCCAGCTGTGGTTGCATCATGTTACCGGTGCGTTTTTCCAGCAGATTTTCCAGTGAAATACCGTCAATCATATCCAGAGGGTCAATAACGTTACCCTTGGATTTTGACATTTTCTGACCCTGCTCATCACGGATAAGGCCGGTGACATACACGGTTTTAAACGGAACTTGCGGTTTACCGTTTTCATCTTTGATGAAGTGCATGGTCATCATGATCATGCGGGCAACCCAGAAGAAGATGATGTCAAAACCGGTCATCAATACATCGGTCGGATGGAAGGTTTTCAGCGCATCAGTATTTTCTGGCCAGCCGAGGGTGGAGAAAGTCCATAGTGCTGAGGAGAACCAGGTGTCGAGTACATCATCATCTTGACGCAGTACGATAACGTTGTCTAAGTTGTACTTGCCGCGCACCTCTTCTTCGGTACGACCAACATAGACGTTGCCATTGTTATCGTACCAAGCCGGAATGCGGTGACCCCACCAGAGCTGGCGTGAGATACACCAGTCTTGAATATCGCGCATCCAAGAGAAATACATGTTTTCGTATTGCTTTGGAACGAACTGGATATCCCCGTTTTCAACGGCTTCAACGGCAGTTTTGGCCAGTGGTGCGACGCGTACATACCACTGATCTGTCAGCATTGGCTCGATCACCACACCACCGCGATCCCCGTAAGGAATGGTCAGATCGTGTGCTTTGATCTCTTCGAGCAGGCCGAGTGCGTCAAATTCAGCAACGACGGCTTTACGCGCAGCGAAACGCTCCATGCCCCGATACTTGGCTGGCAGCTCGGTGCTGTAAGCGGTGCTTGGTTCGCCATTGGTATTGAACACTTCAGCTTCATCGCGGATATCCGCATTGAAGGTCAAGATGTTGATCATTGGCAGGTTGTGGCGTTTACCGACTTCGTAGTCATTAAAATCGTGTGCCGGGGTGATCTTCACGCAACCGGTGCCTTTTTCTATATCGGCGTGTTCATCGCCCAAAATAGGAATGCGGCGGCCAACAATTGGCAAAATGATCTCTTTGCCAATCAGGTCTTTATAGCGTGGATCTTCAGGGTTTACTGCTACGCCGGTATCACCCAGCATGGTTTCCGGACGCGTAGTCGCGACTACGATGTAGTCTTTACCGTCTGCTGTTTTCACGCCATCGGCCAGTGGATAGCGGAAATGCCACATTGAGCCTTTGCTCTCTTTGTTTTCCACTTCCAGATCGGAGATCGCGGTGTGCAGTTTTGGATCCCAGTTCACCAGACGCTTACCGCGGTAGATCAGATCGTCTTCATACAGACGAACAAAGACCTCTTTAACGGCATTAGACAAGCCGTCATCCATGGTGAAACGCTCACGTTCCCAGTCAACGGATGCTCCTAGGCGGCGCATTTGTTTGCAAATTGTACCGCCAGACTCGGCTTTCCATTCCCAGATCTTGTCGATAAACGCTTCACGGCCATAATCTTGGCGGGTTTTATTCTCTTCCGCCGCAATTTTACGCTCTACGACCATTTGGGTTGCAATACCTGCATGATCGGTACCCACCTGCCATAAGGTATTTTTACCCTGCATCCGCTGATAGCGGGTGAGAGCATCCATCATGGTTTGCTGGAAAGCGTGCCCCATGTGTAGGCTGCCGGTGACATTCGGCGGCGGGATCATGATGCAATAACTGTCTTTGCTGGTATCACCGTGTGGCTTAAAGTAGCCATTCTCTTCCCAAGCTTGATACAAGGCTTGTTCGATGGCATTCGGGTTATAGGTCTTTTCCATGGTCATCTTAAGGCTAGTTCGTTGAGGGCATTACGCCAAAATCGTGGGTTGCAAGCTGGAAGCCGGCTTGTCGGTATGCTTTATAACGCTCACGCGCTAATTGCTTTAGCGTTTCGTCATATGGCACGAAGTCTACCACTTGAGTAAAGGCAGAGGCAAAATCAGCAATTTGAGGTAATAAGGATATCAGTAAATCACGCCGTGATGCGTTACGTTTTTCTGGCCATGCAATTTCTACGGGTGAACCATAGTGCGGCCCTTCTCCAGCAAGGTTATGCGGTACAAACTGCTGTGGGTCAAATTGCCACAATGCTTCATCAAGGCGAAATGCATCTTGCTGTGAGGCGCAGGCCAGCAGTACTCGCAACCCACTCCGCCAAGCATCTGCTGCCAACTGACAAGCAAGAAGCTCATGGCTTGCGAGGTTAGATGGGGCATCTACCGGAGCCGGTGCATGTAATAAGTAGAAGGTTGCTTGCTTTATCATAATATAAACGGGGGCAAACGCCCCCGAGAGTACTCAGATTCAGTGGAAAACAGCCGAAGCAGCCACCACACATGTCATCTATTATGGCATGACTGCGCAGCATTACTCTTCGATATTCACGCCTGCGCGGTTTAGCAAGAATTGCGTTAACATCGGAACAGGTCGTCCGGTTGCGCCTTTTGCCTTGCCTGATCGCCATGCTGTACCGGCAATATCAAGATGTGCCCAGTTGTACTTTTTGGTAAAGCGAGAGAGGAAGCAACCTGCAGTAATTGCACCTGCTGGGCGGCCACCAATATTTGCCATATCCGCAAAGTTAGACTCTAGCTGTTCGTGATACTCATCACCCAGCGGTAAACGCCACGCTTTGTCACCGGCCTGTTCTGAGGCATTGAGCAGATCATTTGCCAGCGGATTATGGTTGGAAAGCAACCCGCTGATGTGGTGACCCAACGCGATCACGCATGCGCCGGTTAATGTGGCAACATCAATCACCAACTCTGGCTCAAATCGTTCAGCATAGGTAAGTGTATCACACAATACCAAACGGCCTTCGGCATCTGTATTTAACACTTCAACCGTTTGGCCCGACATCGTGGTAAGAATATCACCTGGGCGATACGCTTTACCATCTGCCATATTTTCACAACCGGCCAAAATGCCAACAACATTTAGAGGCAGTTGCAGTTCGGCGATTGCGCGCATGACACCGAACACAGTGGCCGCACCGCACATATCGTATTTCATCTCATCCATCCCCTCAGCGGGTTTGATTGAGATACCACCGGCATCAAAGGTTAGCCCTTTGCCGATTAGCACAATCGGCTTATCTTCAGGGTTGGCTGCACCTTTATAATCGATAATTGACATTAACGACTCATTTTGTGAGCCTTGACCCACAGCAAGATAGGCATTCATACCTAACTCTTTCATCTGCTGTTCGCCAATTACACGGGTGGTTACCGGGGCAAACTCATCAGCCAATTGGCGAGCATGCGAGGCCAAATATGCTGGATTACAGATATTAGGTGGCATATTACCTAAATCTTTGGCAATTTTAAGACCAGAGGCTACAGCGAGTGCATGCTGAATGGCTTTTTCACCGACAGTTAACTCACGACGAGTTGGCACATTAAAGACCATTTTTCGCAGTGGGCGACGCGGTTCAACTTTGATACTCTTCATTTGATCAAAGGTGTAAAGTGCTTCTTTTGCTGACTCTACAGCTTGGCGCACTTTCCAATAGGTATTGCGACCACGTACATGCAGCTCGGTTAAAAAGCAAACGGCTTCCATTGATCCTGTTTCATTGAGCGTATTAATGGTTTTTTGGATAATTTGCTTATACTGACGTTCATCAAGTTCACGCTCTTTACCGCAGCCGACCAGTAATACACGCTCGGAAAGCGTGTTAGGAACTTGATGCAAAAGTAGCATTTGTCCGGGTTTACCTTCAAGATCACCACGACGCAATAATGAACTAATATAACCATCACTGATCTTATCCAATTGCTCTGCAATCGGTGATAGACGGCGAGGTTCAAAGACACCGACAACAATGCAGGCGCTACGCTGCTTTTCTGGGCTGCCGCTTTTAACACTAAACTCCATGCAGTCTCCTAAAGACAAAGGATGTGCTTTTCGGGATAATGACGAACGGGTTAAGTTCATCGCATTCACCAGACTAATACGTTAACCTATCTAACGAACAATATAAGGGGATACACTCTCTTGTTTGTTAGAAGGCCAAAGAATTGAAAAATGGCTAGTTAACCCAAAAACTATAGATATTCACTCAAAAAAACAAGTTTTCGCAGGCATAAATAGCGTGATCATTATTAGATATCTGGTACGGGAAGTGCTTAAGAGCCAGATCGCCATCTTGTTCGTCTTGATGCTGATCTTTTTCTGCCAGAAGTTAGTCCGAGTTTTATCCTCTGCTGTAGAAGGCGATCTACCGGCAGATCTAGTGCTGTCTATCTTAGGCCTCGGTTTACCCTATATGGCGCAACTGATGCTGCCACTGAGCCTATTTGTTGGTTTGCTATTTACCTATGGCCGACTTTACGCCGAAAGTGAAATTTCAGTGATGTTTGCTTGCGGGATGGGCAAACGTATGCTGATCCGTGCTGCAGCATGGTTAGCACTCTTTACCTCTATTATGGCGGCAGCTAATGTATTGTGGTTAAGCCCACTCTCTGCACAAACAGAGGAGCACGTTATTTCAGAGGCAAAAGCCAATCCAGGGCTTGCGGCGCTAGTGGCTGGCCAATTCCAAAGCTCACCTGATGGCAGCTCAGTTATCTTTGTCAACAATATTGACAATAGCAAGCTCAATAACGTATTTGTTGCACAACTTCGACCGCGTGGAGAGAGCAGTAGACCATCTATTATTGTCTCTAAATCTGGCGAAGTAGAAAAAGCAAAAAATGGCGATCAAATGCTGATACTCGATAACGGTGTCCGCTATGAAGGCACTGCATTTTTACGCGATTTTCGCATCACACATTTCGATACTTATAATGCGGTTATTGGTCATCAAGATGTCGCCGTTGATAATAGTGATTGGGAGCAGATGTCAACCCAAGAGCTGTGGCACAATGACAACATTAAAGCACGGTCAGAGCTGAACTGGCGATTAACGCTCATTCTTGCTGTACCTATTTTAGCACTATTAGTTATCCCTCTTTCCGCTGTTAACCCACGACAAGGGCGTTTTGCCAATGTTGTTCCGGCGTTATTGCTGTACTTAATTTATTTCCTATTGCAAAGCTCACTAAAGTCAGCACTTGATAATGGTCGAATTGATACCAGCGCATGGATGTGGTTGACTAACTTAAGTTTTTTCGCATTAGGCATTATATTGAATATTTGGGATAGCGTACCAATACGACGTTTACGTGCTAAATGGCAGAGGGCATCAGCATGATGCGGATTTTTGATTGGTACATTGGCCGTACTATTTTTGGCACCATTATGATGACATTAGCCACATTAGTTGGGTTATCTGGCATCATCAAATTTGTTGAGCAATTAAAAAAAGTGGGCGAGGGTACATACAGCGTTTGGAGCGCAGGTACTTTTACATTGCTGACAGTTCCCTCTGATATCAATATCTTTTTTCCAATGGCCGCATTACTTGGCGCACTATTAGGATTGGGTATTTTGGCTAGTCGCAGTGAATTAGTTGTTATGGAAGCTGCCGGCTTTACCCGTGTACAAATTGCAATGGCAGTCATGAAAACGGCAATCCCACTTGTGATACTGACTATGGCATTAGGAGAATGGGGAGCGCCATGGGGAGATCAGCTCGCCCGTAATTTACGTGCAAAAGCCATTTATGGCGGATCACTACTCTCAAACTCCGGTGGATTATGGGCAAAAGAGGGCAATGATTTTATCTATATTGAGCGGATTGTTAATCAACAAGAGCTCAATGGAATCAATATTTATCAGTTCAACTCTCAACAGCAATTACAGTCTGTTACGTATGCAAACAGTGCTAATTATAGCAATGGACATTGGGTACTACATCAAATTGATAAATCAATCATTGGCGAAAAATCAGTAAAAGGTATTCAACAATTCTCCACTGATTGGAAAACGAGCTTGAGTCCCGACAAACTGAGTGTTGTCACCATCAAGCCAGAATCGCTCTCTATCAGTGGGCTCTGGCAATATTTACACTACTTAAAACAAACCGGGCAAGAAACAGGGCGATATGAACTTGCATTGTGGCGAAAAATATTACAACCTGTCATTGTTGGCGTTATGATGTTACTGGCACTCTCATTTATCTTTGGGCCATTGCGTAGCGTAACCATGGGAGCACGAGTTCTTACCGGTATCTGTTTTGGCTTTGTTTTTTATGTTGCTGACCAGATTTTTGGGCCATTAAGCTTGGTATACCATGTTCCGGCGATCATCGGTGCTGCATTCCCAAGTCTTATGTTCTTAGCACTTAGTTGGTATCTATTAACACGTCGCCGCTAAAAGATCATAAAATGACCGTAAGCCATATTCCGGCTTACGGTCATGCTTACCAGAAAAAACAATCCGATTATTGCGCCTTCCGTTTTTCTAACAACGATAAATTCTCATCTTTACCCAGCACAACAACCTCACAATCGGCCATATAATCTTGAAATGCGCGTAAATTACCGCGATCAAACAACACCACCAAATTTCCCAATCCAACAGTAGCGGTTACTAAGCGAACAGTAGCTTGTGTAAATGTCAGGTTACGACCATCTAATTGTTGGACTCGTAAACGCCAAGCGCGCATCCCCAACGTCTGACCGCTGCGTTGCCAAAAACCCACATAGAACCAACAAAAACAACCTAATAAATAGAATGAATACACCGGTTGGGAATCTAAATATGCTGCTATATCCATATTCACTGGGATCTGAATTGCACCTATTTTAGCTAACAGCGCAGTACAACCAACTGCAATTGCCCCAGCAACCATTACAACAGCAAGAGAAAGTAATAAATCATAGATAAATGCACCTACACGCCGAAAAAAACCTGCACGTGAATGGCCAGAAGTAGACATAACCGCCATAAACATCCTGTAGATAACCAAATAAAGCCAAAGTGTAGCGATAATTACTGTATCACAAAAGGAATTGTATTTTTTTCAATCGATTAAATCACAAAAATAGATAAAATGATTGCACAGCATAAATCACTATGTATAATGCCAACCAACAAGCCAGTGTGGTGAAATCGGTAGACACAGTTGATTCAAAATCAACCGCCTTCGGGTGTGACGGTTCGAGTCCGTCCACTGGCACCAAAAAACCTTCTTAAGCAGCAATGTTTAAGAAGGTTTTTTATTTTTGAAGCATAATAAATCCGCATCTTATAATAGAACGTATATTTCCTGAATACCTATCCTAAGCAACTTCCCACATGATCAATAAAAGGGATAAAAACACCTTTCTGTATTGATAGATCTCTTTTTGCGAACCTCCGCTTTTGTAGTACTTCTCATACAGATATATACCTCTATATTTATGTCGATACCATCAACATCCACACTCGCTTTAGCACTCTTCTCATTTTCCCTCGTTTCGTACAGTCATAGACTGCGCACACATTTACATCAGACACAACATTACTCGCAATGTAGCTTGTTTTACACAGCTTCTATTGGCTGAGTTATCCCCGCTGTCTTATATTTTTGCTCAGACAGGCCTTTTTCTAGAGAGCTCTTCTTCTATATACCTATATACCTAAGTAACCCAATATCTCATATACACCCCAACGCAACGTGAGCCTAGCACGTACTAACAAAGAAAATTAGAACCTTAATAGAGGGATGAAAAACTAAAGCATTAGCATACTGAATAGGCTGAATATCAACTTATGCACAGAAAAAGCAGCCTCATTGTGAGTTACTTGTTGATAATCTGGGTGTAAATAGGTCACTTGAATCTTTTTATGTTTTTAGGCGTTTATTTCGTTATTTCCCCTTGCACCAAAACCAAAACTCCCTATAATGCGACCCCACTGACACGGCAACTGTGATGCAAATCACTGAATGCTAACAGTAAAGAATAAAACGCTTTTAAGGGATGTGAAAAACAGACCTTGACAGCCAAAGGGAAATGCGAAATAATGCGCGCCCTGTCAACGCCACGGCGCTGACACTGCTCTTTAAAAAATTAATCAGACAATCTGTGTGGGCACTCGTTGAAGACGCTGACTATCCAAAAGATACTTAGTTAAACGAGTGACTGACAATTTATTTGCTAGTTATTTCGAGCGACAAACTTTAAATTGA
>NZ_JBOFTR010000014.1:0-84137 GCF_051652165.1 Plesiomonas sp. | reverse complement strand
TACCATCAGGGCCAAATGCCGCACAGTCCGCATTTTCAGCCGCATTTTGCACCGCTTGGCGTTGCATCTCTAGGCTGTTTTGAACATACAGTAATGAACCTTTGACCTGATTAACATCTACAATTCCGCTTTGATCAGGTGGTGTAGGCTTTGGCTGTTCAGGTTTTGGCTGTTCAGGTTTTGGCTGTTCAGGTTTTGGCTGTTCAGGTTTTGGCTGTTCAGGTTTTGGCTGTTCAGGTTTTGGCTCAGGCTTTGGTGTGAGAGGTGAAATAGGTTCTTTAACTGCTAAAACCCGTGCGACATATCCATGCATATTAGTTAGCATACCTGCAATGGTTGCACCATCAGAGGACATGGTATTTACGGTCATAGCTGTCATTGAGCCAGCATTAACATGGGCTTTTGTTAACCACTCATTAACTGAGCCCATCCCTTTGCCCTCTTTCCAGATAAAGCCATAACGTTTGCCGTCATCAGCATCGCTTGCCCCTGAAATCACGGTACCTAAACGGCTAATATTGGTAGATGCACTGTAGCCTGAGTTATTTGTACGTAATGTGCCTAAATCATGTACTTTACCGTCAGTATCCCAATAAACAGCTCGGGAGGTATTTGAAGCGTCATCTGAGGTACCAGCAATCCGGCCTGTATCACTAACAGCAAGCGCATTACTTTCGTTATTGGTTAAACCTGCAAGCTGAACCATCTTACCATCTTCAGTCCATTTAAAAGCTTGTTGCACTGAACCGTTACCAATATTGGTATTACCAACAATCATCTTACCGTAGCTATCGGTATTGGTTGCTTGAGAATTATTACCAAGCTGATTGATGTTGTGAATCTTACTATCATCGCGTGTCCAATATACTGCATTTTGGCGATTTGCATCAGTAGAGGCTTGCCCAACAATAATTGATCCATCAGCACTTATTGCAGAGGCTGTGGATGATCCCCTTTTATTTGATAGAGTGTCAAGAAGATGAACTTGGTTATTTTCATCCCAATACACGGCTTGACTACCGTCAAATGCGTTATCATGCCATCCTAAATAACCAGTGATATATTTTTTATCAGCACTAACACCAGTTGCTTCTGAGTCATCAGTATATTCATCGGTTTTAGGTAAATAAATAACCCCTTTCTGTTTATCCCATACGGTGGCAACGGCACTTGAACCTTGAGTTGAGAAGCCCAATGCCATATTCCCATCACTAGAAAGACCAAGCACATTAGATTGTTGAGAGCCAACATCAACAATGCCCTGTTTATCTAACGTGTCATAAATATTATCTGTATTTGCCAATGCAGAACGTATTGGTAATAGGGTGTTATAGGCTACAAAAATACAGAGTATTTTTTTATTGAAGGGAATATTCATTGTTCTTCTCAACGTAAGATTATTGCTAATTGTTAGCGCGTGTAATATTAATTGTCTGAGTGGTTCAAATTAATATTAATTTGATACCGCAATGCGCTGTAGAGTATTTGTTGTTGCTATGATTGAACCTGTGAGTATAGGGGTATTATTCTTCTTAGCAATAAGTTGCTTGATTGTTATTTCCTATTGCAGCAATAGGTTTTAACGATTATTCAATTTATTGGCGGGTATTTTAATGCGGGTTTTATTTGATAAGGTGTTGTTTTTTATTGGCGAGATCGATTGCTTTTAAGCGTGTGTTACTGAATTTACTGTGGTTAGGCTGATTTTTGCTCGATATTTATTGCATTATATTAACACATATTTTACCCGGTGAAATGAAATAACCTTATCGCTTATTTTACTTATTGGGTTGTGATGTTAACTGAATATGTTTAGCTTGTGGCAGAACAGATGGCAAAACAGTTTGTCTAATTCACATTTTAAAACAAACAGATAAAAGTCGCCGATGCTTCTGTCAGTAAAAAAAGAGAGTGCAGCATACAAAAAAGCAATGCAGACGATAAAGCTCAGAATAAATTTATGCTGCTTTTGCATTGAATACCTTTAAATTGTAATAAATCATGGAAAATAATTAAATATCTTATCATTTTATTATAACTATATTCAAAGTAAAACCAATGCAAATGAGGGGGCATATCCATATAAAGTATTATAAATGCATATAAGCAATAAGAGGTGAAAAATTATGCAGTTAATGTGAGTATATTTTCTAATGATAATGAGCAGTGTGGTATTAACGAGGCATTTAATGCTTGAGCATTATCAATAGTTATTAAAAATAAGGTTGAGCATTTATTATTATACTGTTGCAAAGATAAAAATAGGCGTTATCTATATTGATAATATGAGTATTGCTTCTGTTGTAAAGCGAATAACCCGTGTAGAGATCTCTTCCTTAGAGATAATCAACGGTGTTGAGTTAAGTTAGGGCCATTATGATTACCGAATTAAGTCAGTATCACGGTCTTTGTATAACATGTTGCTTGATGTGAAAATCACACTGAACATATGCTTTGTATTCTTACTGAGTGAGTACGCCACCAAATATCATACAAATGAAATGAAAGTTTATAATCATACTGATTATGTTAAAAGCTAAGTCAATGTGCATATCGCGTGTAGCTGAACCCTTTGGCCGATTAATGGTCTATTATGTGGGTGATGTATTTAGGTAATGTGCAAGTATGTATTGTTAGCATATGGTTGCATATTCAATGCTGTATGCGTAATTTTGTGCAGTATCACGCAGACATACCTGATACAATTGGTTAATGTTCAGCCTTTTCCCCTAAAGGAAATTAGGCTAGATTAGCGCAGATTTGTAACTCCTGTTTTTTCGATATACGACCAAAACGTGAGGATTGAATGACGCAACAAGATATGCAAACAATGACTTTTTTAGTGCCACAAGGCAGCTTAGAGAGTTATATCCGTAACGCTAACGCTTTTCCAATGCTCACGGCAGAGGAAGAGAAAGAGCTGGCCGAGCGGTTGCATTATCACAGTGATATTCATGCCGCTAAACGGCTGATTTTGTCACATCTGCGTTTTGTGATTCATGTTGCACGTAACTATGCCGGATACGGTTTGCCGCAAGCCGATTTGATTCAAGAGGGTAACATCGGCTTGATGAAAGCGGTGCGCCGTTTTAACCCTGAGGTTGGTGTACGTTTAGTGTCATTTGCGGTGCACTGGATTAAAGCAGAAATTCACGAATACGTGCTGCGTAATTGGCGAATTGTGAAAGTGGCTACCACCAAAGCACAACGTAAGTTGTTCTTTAATTTACGTAAAACCAAACAGCGGTTAGGTTGGTTCAACTTTGATGAAGTTGACATGGTGGCTAAAGAGTTAGGTGTTAGTGCTGATGATGTTCGTGAAATGGAATCGCGCATGTCAGCACAAGATATGGCGTTTGATTTAGGGCCAGAAGATGAGGCGCGTGACACGCCGCAAGCACCCGTGCTGTTTTTAGAAGATAAACAGTCTGATTTTGCCAATGGCATTGAAGAGGATAACTGGGAGTCACACGCCGCAGATCAGTTATCTGATGCCATGAGTATGCTCGATGAGCGCAGCCAGCACATTGTTCGTGCCCGCTGGCTTGATGAACCTAAAGCCACACTGCAAGAGCTGGCTGATCATTATCAGGTCTCTGCTGAGCGTATTCGCCAATTAGAGAAGAATGCACTGAAAAAACTCAAAGAGGCCATTGAGGTTGACGCATAGAGGTTCTGTTAGGTTTTTTGCTCATACAACCGCTAGAGATAGGCGCACGCAGCATATAAAAAGCGTTAGTGCGCCTAACGTGTATGAGTGTCACTCACTTAATGTTGTGTAACCGATGGTGTATTACGTGTATCCCACCATGCCAGTAAAGCACCTGTCATCAAACCAATAAGATGTGCAGTATTGGCTATCGATAAACCAAACAAATCAAACCAACCAAACACCAGCCAAATGAGCATAAAGGCCGCTAATGGTCGGGGAATTGCTACGCCTCGTTCAGGTGCTCGCTCACCAGAGATCAATAAATATCCCACCAATGCATACACAATGCCAGATAAGCCCCCAAAGTAGATACCGCTCACCCATGCCTGCCCGATACCAGAAAATAGTGCTGAGAATAGAAAGAGTTGGATCAGTTTAGGTGAGCCAAGTTTTTTCTCTAATGGCCCGCCCAGATCCCACCACCAGAGTAAGTTAAAGCTAATATGCAAAATCGAAAAGTGTAAAAAGGTGTGGGTAAACAGTCGCCATAATTGCCAACTCTGTGCTGAGTTTTGTGGAAAGCCAAGCCAGCTAAAAAGTATGTTATTGCCAAAGAACATACCCACCAGATAAACCATGACACAGATAGCCATCACGGTCAGCGTAAATGGGCCCGCGCCCACTTTTAAGGCCTGTAAATAAGAGAAATGGCCATAGTTAAACTGTGTGGCAAGGCGGGTATCTGCGCGTTGCCAACTGGCATCTTGATATTGATCAGCGGTTGGATTTTGTAAAAAATCAGCCAGTGTTTGTTGAGCAATATCAAGATGTTGTTCATCATGCAAATAGAGGGCATAACGATCAGCTTCAGGTTGCATACTGACCGTGATGTGTTGTGTAGCCATATAATCGATATAGGCTTGTGCAAGGCGTGGGTTCGGTAGGCTCATCAAACGTAACATGGCGATTTCCACTAAAGTTATCGTGATATTACCTGCTACTTTACCTTGCTACTCGTTACCCTGCTACTGTCGGTTTGTGGCTGTAACGAAGGTGTAAGGGCATCACGCTGCCAGGCTTCAAAACCGCCATTGAGACTATACACTTCATCAAACCCCTGATTAATCAAGTATTGTGCAGCACCTTGACTGCTATTGCCGTGATAACAGATCACAATCACCGGGGTGGAAAAATCAGTTTGCTGCATAAAGGTCATCAGTGATTGATTGGTCAGGTGAAAGGCATTATCAACATGGCTGGTCTGAAAACTGTGTAGATCGCGGATATCAACCAGCACAGCGTTGCCGTGATCGAGTTTGGCCTTGGCATCACTGACTGAGATAAATTGAAACTGTTCCATGTGTGAAAACCTCGTGGTAGGAAAGAGGCATATTGTACCGGATACAGGATAAAAACAGACCTGATAAACTGTGTGGGCTCTCATGTTTGATTACAAGTTTTAACCTCTACACATATGGAAAACGCTACTGTAGTGATAGTTGATCGTGAGCTGCGTAAATTGCGCTAGGGTAACTGATGTTTTGTACAGCATAGTCACTCTTGATTACAGTGATTTTGTAGCACAGTTACTATGTAGCACAGCCACGGTTGAGTCAGCAGGGTTTACTGCGGTTAGAAGATGACTTTCTTTCTCGCATTTTAGACCACAGCACTGCGATATGCAGATAATGGAAGAGTGTGGAGTGTTGAGGTATTTTCATGGATTTCCCACATAAAGAGCCTTTTTTATTAGAGCCTGTGATTTTGTCATGGGTGGGTGGTTTTATTGATACAGTCGGTTTTTTAGGGTTGGGCGGTTTGTTTATGTCCAGCATCATTCAAAACTTGATTGTGGCGGGTTCTGCTGCGCCTATTACCCTAACGTTTGCACTATTGAGTATAGGCTGTTTTATTTTAGCCATGGCATTGGTGACATACAGTTTTACCCGCAACAGCCGCCACAGTATCTTTTATAAAGCCCGCTGGTATGTGGCTGAAAGTGTATTACTGTTGCTATGCATGGCATTTGGCAGCCGCCTTGATACCTCAGGGATACTCAATGAGTTTTTATTAGGGCTCACCGCACTGTGTGGGGTGGCAGCAATGGGCATTCATGCTGCTATTTCACGTTTGCTGCTGCGCGACCGTATTGGTACAGCAACGGCAACCGGTAATCTGATTCAACTGACGATTCGTTTAACTGAATATATTGCCGATCAGGAGGCAAAAGTCAGCGAAGGGCGGGCTGTTGAGCGAAAATTACTGTTGAGTTTATTTGGCTCGGTTGTCAGTTTTGTCGTGGGCATTGCTGTTGCTATTTATAGCTTTGAACAAGAGCAATTTTTAGCCCTGATTTTACCCTGTGCACTTATGCTGTTTTTAAGCTACAAAGAGTACACTTTTGCGCACTTAAACCACCACCGTTCGGACATGGATGGTGTAGAAAGTAATCGTGCAAAAACAGACAGCACGACAGTCTAACGCTGTAGCGGCGCGGGACATTTGAGCAAGGAAAGCTAGTGTTTTGATCAACTTTGGCGGTGCTCAAAACACTAGCGAATAGCATGGAAGGATGCAAAGAAGATAAATCAATGATTACCTGACTTATTAAATGGGCTTAGCAGGCCATTTAATAGGATGAGTAATGCAATCAATAGCTGCAAGCTCAGCACGATACTGCTTCCACTGCGTAAGTCTCATCCGGATTTGCTCATCCGAGTTAGAGATAACTCCTAAGTCAATAGCATCCGACAACGCTGATATCTCAACACTAGCTTCATTAAGTAAAGATGACCGTTGTTGTTGAGCTTGTTGCGTAAGCCAATCTTGCTCATCCTGTTGATTTTTAACCCAGTCATTGAGTTCCTCCCTCCACTCGTCGAACGGAGAGCATGAAGGAATAAGAGTAAGTTCTAGAGACAAAGGGCCGAGAGAACTGATAATTTCTGGCTGCCTATTTAGCTTGTTATACGCAGTAATTCCACGTAAATCATCTACTAACGACCACTTGCCGTCTAGCCTAACAATAGCTTTACCTGACTCACCTAGAGGCGGCGAGTCTAAAAAGGCTCCAGCAGGCAAAGATGTGCCGATAGAAACCCAAACATCACGAGAATAAAGAAGCTCACCAGTAACCTGATCAATGCAGTGAGCTAAAGCCCAGCCACTTTCAGAGGCAAAACCATCCGTACCCCAAGAAACTCGCGGTTCGTTCATTATGCGGCCCTTACTATATAGTTGAATGGAATATTTCTTGGTCTAGTTTCAGATGATGTTCTAGCCACTAATGAGGCATTAAAACTCAAATTTCTAAATTGGATAGTCTTTGTACCAGCAGCCAGAAGATCGCCCCCACTGCCTGAATACACCAAAGCGCCATTCTGACCACTGGGATCTGAAGTAAAAACGTTGGCCACACTACCAGTAATATTCTGCAAAGAATCCAGCTGAGAATTTAAAATCATCCTGCCTGAATCTATACCACGTCCATTATCCCAGCCACGAATGAACTCAGATCGCATATCAGGCAACACTAGCGCCGGATAGGCCAAGGCTAATTTTGGATAAGTTGCTGAGCTAAATGATTGTCCTGTCATAGCTAAAAAACCGGATGGCGGCACAGCCATAGGCCATGGAATTGGTGCACCAACAGGATATGCACTGAACGCAATAGCTTGAATTGCCTTTGCAATCTGAGAATGGTCAGTCTTATCCGGTGTAATATTTGCAAGTGCGAGCAAAGCCAGTAACTCATCAGTCACCATATTGAACCATTCGCCACCAGGAGTAGATGGCGATAGCCCTTGACCACCTTCAGTAAAGTATCGGCGAACTGATGACTGAACTGGAGGAATAGTCGGTGGAGTCGTAACACCGGTGCTATTATCAAGCCAATACATAGTCAGACCTCATAGATGAATTCATAAGTAAACCCGCCAAGTTTGTAGCGTGACAGGGTGCATTCAAGCAGCAACGCCGTCTGCGTTTTCAGTGGCGTTAGCACATTGTCAGTCACACGAAATCGACCGTCTGGCATGCCATAAACAACCACTTCCAACGTATGCCGCCAGCGATTAGGCCAGATTGGATACATGACGCTGCGCAGAACGTGATGAGGGAAGTGTTCGTTAACCTCTACAACGAAGCCGAGGGACAAAGCCATAGCTTTGATTTGCCACGTCTGTAGGCCACCTTTGCGATGATATTTTTCAACTACAGCCGCACGGCGACTTTCAAATGACTGGTTCTGGATATTGCACTCAGGAAGCCCCAAATAGCTTTCCCACTCGGGTAATAGCTGCACCGTTGTTTCCGGTCGCATCTCTAGGTAAAGCTGATCTGCGCTAACCTCTGCATCGACCAAACGCTGAGCAAAGCCAAACACATATTTTGATAAATCAGAGTCTGGGTCACGAGGCCATACTTTTCCACGCGGCATTAGCTGTAAAAGCGCGTTATGCCATTCTTCTACTGAGTGGGCCACGTGATACCTCCGATGACGTTCAACTGGTTAGGCTGCGCTGTTACGTCACTTGACAGATTTAACGTGTAATTCTCCACGCCAACTGCCGAACCAATCGCCGTTCGCACCTTTGAGACAAGCATTGTTTGTCCTGGGGATAACGTGCTTTGGTAGCTAATTAGATTTTTATTAATACCGGCTCGGGTGGCTGCATTGTCAGGTGTTGGCGTAATGACTAAATCAGTACGTTTAAGCTGAATACCCATATCGACAGGCTCAATGCCGCCAGGCCGACCAACTAGCACGCCGGTCGCTGGGTCAGAATGTCGGAATAAGTATGCCTGCATTGCAGTTTTATCAGTCGCGTTCGGCAGGATATCCGCTCGGTCATCGTAAACCCATGCGATACCTACCGTGCTACCGCCATGCCATGCGTCATAGCACCACGCGCGGGTTACACCAGGCAGCTCACGCATCCACGCAACATAATCATGCACTGCTCCACCTGATGGAGGATTTCGCTTACGGAATAGCAGGCGCTCAAGAACTTGGCTGATGGATTCAATGTCTGCACCACCGCTGATACTTCCACACGTCCCTGTTGATTGAACACCAGGAACTGGCGTAACTAGTGATAACGATTCTCCGGCAAGTATGTTGCCGGATGCGCCAGCGACTTTAGCTTGAATACGCACAACAACCGATCCAGCGCTAGGGCTACCACTAGAAGTGACAGTGTATTGCCTGCCGTCCTTATGCTGTAAAACGGTATCAACGGGGACCGGCACAGATGATTGCAGAGTCACCGGCCCCACGGCATAGCTGGCCAACTTACGGATGACACCCTCATATTGTGCCGTTTCAACAATCGTTTGGTCTTCTGATTCGGTCGTTGGAATGATCTGTCTGACAATCCACATTTGATGGTCATACAGGTCACGTACACCACTCGCCACCGAGGCATTCAGTGCTTTCTCAATACCAAACTTTGGCAGCAACGTATCCAGTGACGACTCAAGATCTAGCTGTCCTGACGCGATTAACTGGCGGAGAGTAGGAATGTTATACGGCATTCGCCTGCGCCTCCCATCGCTTGTTGATAGTCATAGGCACCTTGGTTCCGTCTGGACGTGTAATAACGATATCCAGCTGCAGCAGCTGAAACTTAGGAATAGAGCCTGTCACCACAATATCTCGGGCGTAATCGGGCTTTAAATGGGTATCAAGGGCGGTTTGAGCATAGGTTACAGCTTTATTGCGAACATCAGTGGTGAGCTTAGAACGGTCTAATAACCAGAGTTTGCTGCCCCACGGTTCATCTGCGAAGGTGTCGCCAATCCAGCCGCGCTTATCGCCGGTACCGTCTGGCAGTACATCGGAGTCATCGGCTCGGGCATCGGTGAAAAGAATCATCAAAACCAGTGTGGCCAGCCCATCATCCTGACGCAAACCGGCCGAGGTGATTTCGATATCGCCTCGGCCGGTTTCGTTGTTCCAGATGATTGCTGTAGTCAATTGCCCCTCACACAGGGGCACCAACCCCTTTCTCATGATCGTGGCCCTTCACAGAGATATCACCGACTTTCATATCTTCATCTGAAGTTACTAGTCCGGTCACATGCAAAGCGCCTTGAATTTCTGTCATGGGGGAAATGATGGTGTGTTTCTCTGATGCGTTCAAAATGACTGATTTCGCTTGAATTTCGACTAAGCCATTTTCACGCAGGATGATGCGATGACCTTCGAGATGGTATAGACAACTATCCCCCTCAGCCAGATCTTTTGGTCGTACAGATTTATCTTCAACGGAGATAGCAACCAACCCCGCGCGCGAACCTCCAACGCTAAGAACGATAGCCTCTGAGCCTATTGGTGGAACACTCGTATGCCCATAATTTTGAAAACGTTCAACATCACTCGCGCTTTCATCGGCCAGTACTTTTAGCTGCAAGTTTTGCCGCTGCAGGGCATCATTAACCAACGTAATTACAGCACGGTCAGCAAGCAGTCGAATCCGGCGCTGCAATGGCGCAAGCAGCTTCTGCACATCACGCAAACTTACGCCCATGTTTCAACCTCCTTCGTCCGCTTTTTCGATACTTCGGCGGGGATGAGCATTGCCTCACGGGGCATCAGATTAATGATAGATATCCTGCCGTTTTTATCATCCTCAATCAGCGTCACCACGCTAATGAGCCATTTTGCGTCTAAAACCTGAATATCATCTTTTACTGGACACATGCGGTTAATTTGCCACAGAGGGCCAGTATCACCCTTGATACCTTGAGTTCGCCAGCCTGCCACCGTGATTTCAGTTTGCGTCCCTTCGCCAAGGGTTCTTTGCATTTGCCACTGACCGCGAATACTTGCACCCGCAGCCGTCGTCACATCTTCTGCAATGATAATCCGTGGGCGATAACGTGTAATACTTGGGTCAGTAACCACGGCTTTTTGGCCGCCTAAAGTGCTTGGTGCCGAGTTACTCCACGTTTCGCCACCACCGTAGCTGCTGCCTTTTACGATCCATTCTGATGCCCGATCCTTGGTGCTGAATCGGCCTCTAGCGGCTAGAGCATTAACCCCAAGTTCAAGTGCTGTTCCCATATCCTGTTCACTGGCTTGCGTGATAACGAGCTGACCAAGTTCATTGGTCGTTAGCAACAACGCTCGCTGCTTTGCCAAACGGTCTAACAGTTCAAACGCGGTCTCCCCTTGTTCGATAGCGACCCGAGGAAACACCGCACCCACATCACACTCAACGGATACAGCAATATTGAACGGTGAACATATATCACGGGCGACCTGATCAAACTTAACGTTACTCCACTGACCTGATTTATAGATCGCCGAGCAGTCCACTAAGTCCGCAGTTTTACTACGACCATTCACGACCCATGAGACTTCTTTGGCGTCGTAACTGGGGATGAAGTCATCAACGTATCCGGTTAGCGCTGTGTCATCACCGATTTTCACGACACAGCCACTCAACGGCTTAATCTCTAATGGTTTGGCATCCTCCCATTTGCGCGTTAACGACAACTCGAATGAGCCCGCAACATCAATCAGCGAGCGCGTGATACGCACTTTTTGCCAGCCACCATAAATTTTCCCGTCAACCAACAGCGTAATTGGCTCAGACATCGATCACCTCGACCGTAGTGCTTGGCGTAATGAATGTTGGATTACGCAGTTTATTACTGCTCACAATCCGATCGCGGTACTCCGCATTACCATATTGCTGCCACGCTAATAATGCCGATGGTGTAGTCGTGTTAACCGTAATTTGGCGGCGACGCGGCAATTTTGCTGCCCGTTCTTTGTTGTCATTTAATAGAGCTAAACGTAGATCACGTAATGCACGCCACACTTCGCTGTCACCGGATTCCACCGCATCAACGGCCAACTCAGCCAAACGATTTGCGAGCGTATTATTCATTGTTTCGACTTCATCAGCAGTCAGCTGCACGTTACGATCTGCGCCCACTACACCATCAATTACGACAGGACGACTCACCGTATTATTAGCCTGATCACCAGTCAGTGATTGCCCGATAGTCACCGTGGCTATGCTGTCTTTGGTGAAGTCTCGGGTGCTGGTGAAATTGGCATCAGCAATTGCGCTGGCCGCTGATATCGCCGCGGCGCGGTCAATTAGCTGGGTAAATTGCTGCCCATTGGATAACGCAGCATTCAGCTCTGTCGGCGTATCAATAGTGGGTACTGACGATGCCAGACGTGTTTTCACATCTGCACTGATGCTCGTTGGCAAACCGCCAGTGATCGCCAGTTCTGCACGCATACCTTCCCAGCGACGACTAATCTGGTCATAGACACCCAACGCGCGAATAGGGTCAGTAACCACACCTTTCACGTCTTCCACGATGCCGGTGACTTCACGGGCTAGACTGCCTGGATACGCGAGCAGCCCACCCACGCTATCTTTTGTGCGGATGAGGCGGTCAGTCCATTCACGGAATTGATCGGGCAATGTAGGCAAGCCACGGGTGAACTCATCCATATCATCGAGAAAGGTATCAACCATTGCCCCCATGTTATCGATGCCAGTGATGAAGCTATCCATGAACGACTGTTCAGAGGCCCCCATAGCAGCTCCTGCGGCATTACCCAGCGCACCTGCCGTATCGATAGCCGATGAGGGGAACAACCGCGTACCGGCTTCCCAGACAGTGAACGTGACGTAAGCCACGCCGTCTTCTTCGTTATCGAGCCGGTGACTGACTTCGCCCACTTGTACCGTGCGCACACCCCACCATGGGTGAATCATTTCACACGTACCAGGCTGGTTCAGTGCATCCAACAGCGAACGGAGTTTAGACAGATAATCTTTGCCGACCACTTTTCCTACGATCTGCTCGTTTGTCAGAACTGCGCCGTTATCTTCTGTCCATCCAGTTTCACGCTTGGGATATTCACGTGGAATAGCGCGGCGGCCACCTTTGCCGTCCACGGTATTCAACAGGAACTCAACGCCGCGAACTGAGGCCGTTAAACGCTCTTTAAAGCTCATCTAAACCCCCGTTACGGCATCAATGAAGGGCCGGTATCCACATTAACTTTAAGACCAGGTGCCGCTTCGCGGGTGGTTACAGTCACTCGGTCGTCACTGACCTTAACATCAAGAGATGCATTTATTTTCTGCTCACTCACCTGATTTAACGTGGCATTTTGCAATCCAGCATTGCTTTCTTTCTGTAACATAATGGCCATCATTGTGAATGGGTTACTGCTTTCTAATTTTGGTGATTTAGCTTTTTCATTTTCTTGTTGAGACGCCTCTGACATCAAAACAAAGGCATCTTTATTGTTAAGTTGTGTAGGCATTGGCAGCGTGGCTTTAGCGGCCTGTGCCGCATTGTTTTCAGCGCCTAAACGCTGACCTTCTTCAGCCTGACTGGCCGCAAATAAAAGGCCAAGTGTTCCCATGGCCATCATGCCTGGTGAGAAACTTTTGAGGCTAGAGAAACGCCCAGGCTTTCCTGGCTTGCCCGGCTTACCATCAGGAATACCCGCCATATCGGTAAAACCACCGCCTGGCATATTCACAACATAAACCGGTGTCGCACCTAATCCAGCCATTGAACCAAGAGCACCAGCTGCACCGCCGCCACCTTTTGGCTTAGCCGCGTCCCATACCCCTTTAGTCCAGCGTGCTGCATCAACACCTTTTTTAACCGCAATTAATCCACCAACGACTAATGCAATATTTTTTCCCGTTTCAAGCCAGTTCTGAACGGCTGCAGGGTCAAGGCTATTAATGGCATCAGCCAATTCAGCAATAGGGGTTGCCAGTTGTTGATTAGAGAATTGACCCCAACTGTTTTTCAGAAGCTGCAAACTACCCGCGAAATCACCGGCTGCTTTGGCTGCATCGTTCAGTGTTGTTTTTCCATCGCCAGCCACTTTCATAAATTCGTCAAATGACTTCACATCGCCGGTCTGAATGTATTCGGCGATCACTGGCTTCAATGCACGTTTGGCTTCATCAGTTAAATTAAGCTTTGCGATATTGGTAGATAAGCCCTTTGACTTAGTGACAATCTCTTCAATCAAAACGGGCAGAGAGCGCATAACCTCTTTGCCTTTCTTAAGCTGCTCAGGGTCAAAAACTTCAATTCCGCCTAGCTGCTTTAACTTCTTAACCGTTTCAGGTCGGGTGATATCTCGAATAAGGGATTCAAACGCCGTCACCGCTTCAGAATCAGAGCCTACGCCTTGACGAATAATCTGCAGTGCTGCACCCAGTTCAGTGACTGCAGCGGTGCCTTGTCGGCCGGTTGACGCATACGCAGCAAAGATTTTCGGGCCCTCTTTGGCCAGATTGCCAAGCGTAAATGCACCTTGCTTACCTTGCAGGTTCAGCGTGTCGATGGCGCGCATTGCCGCATCATTGCTATCAATGGCCAGCTTTTTAAATTCAGTAAAAATACCACCGACTTCTGTACCACTTGCACCGGTTGCTTGCATTACCGCCGCAATATTAGGCAGGTTTGCAATGGCATATTCCAAGTCACCGGTTTTCGTCAGTATTTCTTCAATAGCTGATGTAACTTCGCTAGGGTCTACGCGAATACCTTTTAAATTTGATACCTGCTGAATTTGGTCATACAGTTCTTTTGATTTTTCACGTGAAATATCAGCAGCAATAGCAATGCGGGAAATTCTTCGGTCAAGCTGTGAATATTCACGAACAGCGGCACCACCCACTAAACCAGCACCAATAGCAACATATCGGTTTTGCATATTATCCAAACCTCGACCAACGGCAGAGGTAGACATTTTCACTAAGTTCATGGCGCGCTGATTATTAGCAGCAAACTGACTCATGCTCTGGCCATATTGCCGAGCCTTAGCCGATAAATTACCGGAAAGATTAATAACAATATCTGTAGCCAGCTGCTTAGACATTTTTAACCCCGCGTTGGTGAAACACAAACACACTCATCAAGAGTGCGAAAAATCAAATCAATATGCTCTGGTGATAAAGGCCGCTTAGCCAATTTAGTGACAAGAAACTGTTGCTCATCAGGAAGATGTTCCAAATTAACAAAGCCATTTGATATATCAGCCAGCTCTTGAAGGTTATCTAAATGAATACCTTTCCCACTGAAAAACTGACAAATACCATTTACCCAGCCTTTAGATATTTTTTTGTTTCCTCGTTCTAGTGCACTAAGAAACGGTGCGCTAACCCCTAGCTCTATGGCCATGACTGACAAAGAAACATCAGCATCGATTCTTGCTTTCTTTACAGCTTTACCAAAGTTAGTAATAGCCATCATTGATACTCTCTATTTCGTAGGAGTCATCACTTGCTTTAACAGGTCAAAGCGGCGCAGCAAGTGGCGCAAAGGAAGGTGTTTCAGCTCAGCTGTGGGGATATGCTTGCTCATGGCAAGCATCAACCCCATGACCGGTTCAGCCAGCTGAATCAGATCGCCCCCGCGCAGCTATTGCGTCGGTTAAGGCTCGGTCCAGCTCTTCGGTTTTTACTCGCAGCAGATCTAAATCGTCGATATGCAGCTTCTTCAGCATCTTGATAGTCAGTGGGCCTTTGACATCACCGATGTACTCAACCTGACGGCACAACAAATTCAGGCCGTACAGCACATCACTGGTATAAGCCACGGCCTTACCGGCGTTCACTACCACTTTTTCAGATTCCAGCTGCGCATCAATCAAATCAGCGGCAGTGAGCTCTCGTAACCCCACCTCATGATAGGTTATGGGTTTATCATCACTGCTCACGACAGTGATGCCGTGAGTCAGTTCAAAGGTCAGCAATGCCACAATCAGATCCTCACTACCTTGTCACCGAAGAACGTGGCCGCAATATCGCCACTCTCTTCACGCAACTGGGCTGGGTCGTTAACAGACGATTGAGTCATCATGTAAGACACGCCGTTATCACCTTCCCAAACGAGGGTAACGCTTTCCATTGCGTTGATGTCCATAACGTCAACGTCTTCATCTGCGGCAATCACCAGCTCAATGCTGGGGGGGCTGAATTTTTTGCTTTTCCCCCATACGCGCCCAGGCCCCATATGTTGAGTGCGGGAATAACCGCCTGGGTTC
Organism: Plesiomonas sp.; assembly: GCF_051652165.1. Classification (GTDB taxonomy): domain Bacteria; phylum Pseudomonadota; class Gammaproteobacteria; order Enterobacterales; family CAMTGL01; genus Plesiomonas. Next base: position 68,430 of record NZ_JBOFTR010000014.1, on the reverse strand, counting down.
AGCACTGCACCAGGCTTCGTCTTGAGCTGCTTACCATTCGCTCGAATCGTCACTTCGCCAAGAATTTGTCCCATGATCGTCCCTTACAGTTTGAATTGAATCAGGCCAGCAAATACGCGCAGCTGGTTAACTACATCTGGGTGGCACACGCAGTTGAGTCGATTCCGGTCTGACGCATCGCGGTAGCACTTAAACGTCGCTTTGAACAAATCGAAATCTTCAATCAGCCCTTCTGTTACCCAACGTTCTGCCACTTCAAAGATGGCCTCCGTCATCAGTTTTGGCGTTACGATCGGCTGCGCAGGGTCAATGCGTGATAACACATCGTCATCGGCCAACTTATGACGCGGGAAGCGGTTAGAAACCATGACGTTAATGTCATAACGAATCTTGCCCAGCGTGGCCGGAGTCGTGATATCCAGATAGCTTGGGTCAGGGTCGCCATAGCTGTTTTTCTGGTACATCGAAACTTCACGCTCAATCGCTACAACGTCACCAGGCTGTACCTGATACGTTGCAATGCCGGACTTCAGCAGATTGTTACGCTCAGGCCAGCCGAAACGGTCTTCTTTGGCCGGAGGAATAACGCCTGGTAACGCCAAGGTTTGCAGTGGACGCGCAGGGTCGATAGCCAAGTGATAAGCGGCGATACCACAATAGGCTGCGGCCATTTCCCACGCTGGCGTTGGCATGGTGCTGCTCATCATGGTGGAGATCAGGAAGTCGTTACGTGATTCCCCAAACGTGATGGTCTCACCGTAGGTGCCCCGATAGCAGGAATAGGCGATCGCCTCCATCATCTTGTATGGGCCCCAACGCTCCAGCATTTCATCACGCAGGGTGTTCAAGCTGGATGTGTCAGAGAACGGCATCATGATGTGGTTGTACCATTCGTCCGGCATGGCCGCGATCACCGCAGACATATCGGGCGTTCCCGCACCACCGGTCATTGCATCAACGGTCACCGTTACACCACTCGGCAACTGCTCACCGCTGTAGTAGTTGTATCGCAGATCGATATCGTTACCCGTCAGGCCCTTGAGCTTTGACTTCACTTTCACTTTTTTAGGCGTAGCGCTGTCTACCACGGCAGTCACAGGCAGATTGGTTTTTGCATTGATAGCCGCAGCCACGCTGGTTGCGATCGTTTCATCAGTCGCATTGGCAGCAACACCCACTTGCACTGATTGTCCGGCGACCAGCAGATATAGCGTACCGGCTTGCACAGCTGGGCCTGCAAACGTGAATGCACCTTCCGCCGCAGCACCTTCAGTCAGGTCGGCAATGGGAATGGCAAAGGTTCGTGTATAGCCGTTCGCTTTGCGATAACGCTTAGCGGCCAGCGCCATCATAGAGCCAACACCAAACAGGCTATCGATAGCTGATTCGCTGACCGGTACTTCAACCACCTGCAGCGGTGACGCTGTGCCGCTAGATGTCATCTGACCGAGCAGCAACACCTTTTGATCTTGAGCGATATTGCCGCTCAACGCTTGCGAGTTATCGATTTCGATATAAACCAGCGGAACCCGCACATCATTAGCAATAGTGCCAAGGGCCATGGATCACTCCTTATTTGAAGGGGTTTTGTCTTTGTTCGTTCTGGCAGCCTTGGCTACCTGCTTGTTTTCACTGATGACCACATCACCATCAGCGAATCGTCGTAACCAGAAGGCCGTGCGCGGAACAGCTTCACCATCAGCGGATAACACGGTGCCATCGGGTTTCTTGACAATCAGCCCATCGGCTGGCTTAACGTTCACGTACATCGTTTCCTCACTCTGAGTCGGGACCAGGCAGCGTGATTAAGCCTTCGCACTCGGGTGCACCATCGGCAACTTTCGATACGTGGCTGAACCGTAAAAAGTCATCAAGCGTGTTGATATCAATCGGGTCATCGAGCGGCCAGTCTTGCTGCCATGTCACTGACCAAATCGCCACGCCGGTTTCGTCTATCTCTTTGCTGTACAAGTTGTCGGCTCGAACACGTTCTGGTGATGTGCTCGCGCCTGTACCAGCCCAACCGCCTTTTAGCATCAGCGCCTTGGCCAAGCGGCAGGCGATCACTTCGGCGCGTTGGTCACGGGCATAACCCCATGCATCCGTCATGAATACAAACGCCGCAAATTCGATAGTGCCAATCAAGCTGGTGCCCTGATTACGCATACCGATAATGCGCATTGCCGCGATGCGTACACCGCCATCACGAGCGCCGAGCCAGCGCTTCAGCTCAGAGGCTTTATCGAATGGCCCTACATGTCGCTCAACTGTCTGCACGCGATCAATCATCCGGTTCGCACCAGCACCATTGGCTTCCAGATAAGGCTTTAAGTACTTAACAACTGACTCACTCGCAGACACACTCGTACCGATGGTGCCAAAATCAGGGCGACTCATAATCCAGCCTCCGCCATCACATCAGCCCAGAAGTCACCAATCACCGCCAGCAACTCCGTCTTGTTATCGCTTGATAAGCCCAGGTATGTACGGGCTGGGGTATCTACTTGCCGAGAGAACGCACCGACAGATTGATAAACCGGAAACTTCAGTGCCTTGCCGAACGCCTGCGATATACGCCGAATATGCGCGGGAACCCGTACCGTTCCCGAGAATCCATACTGATGTACACGTGAGTAAATCAACGCAGAGCCAACCCGAACACGCGAACGTTCAACTTGAAACTCAATGCTGTCGAGCAATGCACCTTCACTTTGCAGCAGCGATTGATTCTCATGGCGGGTTTTCCCGTAACTCTCTGACCATGGCTGCCACTTCTGACCGTCTGGCGTGGTCTTCTCTTCAGCAATTCGGCGGCGTGTCTGGCTTTCAACCACGGCACCAATGCTGTCGAGCAACTCGGCTTTATAGTCATGGCGGCCAAGGGTATCGAGCAGACGCTCATAGCGCGCCAGCTCAACACCTTTGGTATCAACCGCAACCGAAACCCCCATTACAGAACGCCTCGCAAGCTTTTGCGGGTAAACAGCCGCTCGTTTTGCTGTACCAGTTCGGCTTTGCCTACTGGCCCCTCAAGCGGCTTTTCGGGGGTTGGCAGACCTAACTCAAGTTTGCCGCTGGCAATATCTTTCAACTGCTCAATAGCGCGTTTGTATCGCTCGTCCATCAGGTTAGTGGCCTGTTGATCGCGGTCAGCTAACCAATAGAGAGAAATAACAATCGCAATCCGCTTGAGCATGTCAGGCACTTGAGGCAACGGCAGAACGTAACGACGCCCCAAACGACCGTTAATTTCGTCATCTGCAGTTCGCAGTGCTTCATCAATCCACGTTTCGTTTAGCTCATTGGTGCTGCGATCGACAGCGAGGTTCCAGAGCATCCCCTCATCACGATCGAGCAAGTCCTGCTTGGTTGCGTAAGTCGCCATTATTCGCTCGCTTCCGGCTCATCCGGTGCTTTCTGCTCATCCAACCCAGGCTCTTCCTGAATGGTTAGCCACGGTTCACTGTGCACCCGCTTGGCCTCTTCGGCAGTCAGATAGCAGCATGGAATGGTGCAGCTATGATCCGCTGGCACATCTTCTTTACTGGCAACAACAAAAACACGGGTTGGTGCCGAGTGCAGGAACTGTACGCCACTGCGCCAAAACCCTGATGGGTTCTTCGCGGTGACCAAAAAGGAACCGAGACACCAAACCCAATCAGCTTGATTGCCCAGTGTTACGTTTGCTTCCGGTTCGGACGACGCTTCGCCCAGCTCGGAACAGCCTTCCATTGCTGCAGCTGCCAGCTGCGTGCTTTTGTCGGCCTCCACGGGCTGACCTTTTCTAACTGTTGCGGCTTTAGCCATGTTTAAACGTCCTATAACGTCGCATTGGTGATGTGTTAAACCGTTGCGAGTGGTGGTTTAGGCAGAGGGCAGAGCCCGCTGCCAGAGGTTATAAACGCTTACAACGAGTGCGGAATCCGTTACGGCAAGTACGGGCTAACAACAATCTCCACGTTGTTGAAATAGATGTTGCTCTCACCGTTTCCGATAAACTCACGCGAGATCAATTTACGCGCGGCAGATTCGTTAGATGGGCCAACCACCAGAACGCGAGCCATCGTGCCAATCGGCGAACCGCTAGCCTTTTTCATACTGCCCAGCATTTCTTTAGCTTCAGCAAAGTTGGCTTCATTCAACTCAGCCTTGGAGCCAATGGCGGTCTGCGGGAAACCGAAGCCGTAACCGTGTCGACCATCAACACCTGCAGCAAACTTGTTGTTGAACCAGGTGTATTCACTGGTTGCGTTCATGGTTTGGAAGTTGAACGGGCGACGCTCTTGGAAGATGACCGGTTTCACAATCTGCATATCGTCGATCACGAACCACGGCGCACCGGTATCGGTACTCGGATCACCAACCACGTTAGAGAACGTCGTTGCTGGGGTTGTCCCCATCGGGTGATCGGTATCGAAGAAGTTCTGGCCGTCGTAACACAGCGTGCTAAAACCAGCGGCTAACAAGCCATACACGTTTTTGTCAGGGAATACCGCGGCATCACGGCCAAAGCCTTCAGCCACCACGGCATACTTACCGATTTGATCATCTTCAACATCTTCACGTTTGATGACGATGGATGCTTCAAAGGTCTTGTTCTGGATCTGATAGCCATGGCTACCCATCTCAGCCAGCTGGCGTTCGCCGACCCATTCTTTAATGCCTGGTAAATCTTTCAGCCAGCCATAAAAGTTGCTTGAACCGCTACTTGGTACTTGCGTCGCGACACGATTCCACTGTGGCTTAATAACGCCCAGACCCTTCGTATACGCACCTGACATCGAAATCGTCAGTGCCTCTAAAACCTGTGCTTCAGTAAACGCCATTCTCAGTTACTCCCTTGTTTCTTGGCATTCAGGGCCTTCTTAGACGCTGCATACTCGTCTGCCGAAAGGTTCATTTTCCGGCACATGGCCAGCTCATCGGCGCTTAATGCGTCGGAGTCACCTGCACCGGAGGTATTAACTTGCGTGCCATCAGCAATGACAGGGGCACGAGAACACCACGCAGTAAATTGCTCGCGTCCGTTCTCCGTACTGCAAAGGCCCACATACATGTTTTTATCTGCTGGAGCGACTTTACCGGCAGCAATTGCCGCATCGACTAAGGATTCAACTTTGTCTTTTTCGATCTGGTCCAGTTTGCCCTGCAGCTCTTGCGCTCGGTTCAGCGCCAGCTGGTGAGTCGCTACCGGCACATATTTAGTCGGGTCTTGCTGCGCATTCAGTGCCGTTTGATGCTCAGACTTCATCGTATTGATGGCCGTCACCGCCTGCTCGGGTGTCGCTTCTTCAGGTAAACCCAGCAGCTGAGTGATGATGAGAGGCAGTTTCACATTGTTATCCTCTTGGTTATTGAGGGCAGGAACATAGAGATTGGGTTTATTCGTTAACCCAGAACTGGATAGCGCCAGCACTTGACCGCTTTCAGGTGAGTAATCAAACGCGGGGGAGTAAAAGCCGAACTTCTTACCTTCAATCAGCTCATTCCCTTCGGAATTCCACTCAACATTGGCCCAGACTTCACCGTTACGGTTTTGCAGAGCAACGATCCAGCCGATAGCCTCGGTATTACCTACGCGGGTTTCCGTGGCATGTTCGATATCAAATGGCAGCTTCATATTGAATGCTGCCACCACACCATCAGGATTAGAGTTATTCCAACTACGGCCATCACGGCCAGCAAACATGCCTGCGGGGATCATTGGCAGCCAGCATCCTTGGTCTGCGGCAACCATCCGTGACATGTCAAAGCAGATAGCCTTATGGGTTCGTTGTTGCATCATTCGCTCCGTTACATAACAACCTCCTGCCAACTGGCTCAGGTTGAATGGTTAAGACGGATTGATAATGACGGGATAAAGGGAAATAACGCAGATGACTAATTTCGCTCCGAACACGTAGTTCAGGAAAGGTGCAGCAAAACAGGGGAAGAATGACAACGGGGGATGAAAATTAACGAGCAGAACGAGAGGGATAAACCAAACTTACTTTGCACAGGGTACACAGGTTTTTTTATCAGGCAAGCACGAAGCAGCCGACAAACCGAAAAATACACCCGCAACCTTTTCCCACACCATCTTTAAACTATCTTTAAATCGCCTCAGATTGGCATGGGACAGGTTGATGCTTACGACGGTAGCCAAAAACGCTTACAGAGGCTTAGAGAGCGTTTTAGACAATACTTTTTCTTTGGCGAGCAAGTCGCTTTTTAGTGCCTGTTCCCGAGCCTTCCCCGGATTGTAGTTCCAACCAGGTTCAATGCCAGTGGGTAGCGTTTCAACTTCACCGGTTCGCTTATTGACCCACTCCCGCGAACCGTCATCAGGCGCAGAAAACGTATAGCCTTTTTTCTCCTGCAGCTGGGCATACTCATACTTACTGATTTGCCGAACACCACAATGGCAACCCCAACCGTTTGGCGGCATATGGCTCTGCCACCACGGGTCATCAACCGGCAACGTAATACCATTCCAGCTAACATGCAGCGCACGGTGTTCACGAGCAGGGCCCAACTGATATACCAAATAGGGCATGGCGCGCTTGGTTCGTTCGATGCGCTCCCACTGTCCAGCGGCACGGGCAGTGCGCATGTTTGTCCGGTAAATGATTTTTAAACGGCCTTCACTGCCCAATTGAACCGGCTTTGTCTCACCGGTCAGCGGGTCATCCATCAGCTGAACGCCCCACCAACCAGACTTAACCAGCAATGGCTTGAGAACGGCGGCGAACTGCTGAAAGGTTTGCCCCTCAGCAATCGCGTTCTCTACCAGCTGCCGCACATCAACCAGCAGATCCGCATTCAACATCTTGGCCACGGTGAACGCATTAGCGTGCTCTTCCTTCCACACATCCCGATAATCAAATGCAGGCTTCAACCCTTTTTTCTTAAACCACGCCAGCGCCTCTTTCGGTGGGAACGCCTCGAATTCAGGCATCGTGTACATCCCCCACGCCGCGCATACGGAACATGTAATCAGCCAACTGCTGGGTGAAACGCTCAGGGGCCAGTGTCGCTTGCAGATCAGCCAGCGCAGCATTAAACGCTTCGTAGCTGTCACACTGATTAGCCAGCTTGATGATAGGGTTCATAAACTCATCACCACCCACTTCAACCCAATCGCTCATGGCGTCATTGGTCAGCTCATTAATGAGTTGTTCTGACTCTTGCTGCACCCGATTAATCGCCAAGCGTGCGGTTCGGTTCATCGCAACGGGTGTCAGAGCAGCGGCATTCATCGCAGACATAGGCTGCAGCAACAGGGCCTCGTTATCCGGATCGCCCAAACCGAACTTGTCGCGAATCTCACTTTCACTCACACGCAAGCCCCGATCGATGAGCGGGGTCAGGCTCTCAACCAACAGCTTCAGGTCTTCAGGTTCAGGCACGCGAATCGTCACGCGTGGGTATGATGCCTGCACACCCCAGTTCAAAATGATGAACGGCTTGACCAGATATTCATTGATGGTGGATTCCAGCTGGCGCGCATCCCACTTCGCAATATCTAACCGCACCTCGTTGTGCACGGTTGCTTGCGCTTTACTGCTGCCATCATCGGTGGTCATCGTCTGGCCAAGCACTGCTTTACTGATTTGCTCATCACACCAGCGCGCTTGGTTCTCGAATAACGTATTGCCGCCGTTTCCTTTCGCGGTTTCTACCAGTTCAATTTTCATTGAGTCATGAATAACTGCACCGGCATCGCTCGCAATCGAGGCAATGGCATTTTTCAGTGTATCGATTTGATCAGGCGTCGCGTTGGGGCCGTACTTACCAATGCGCACCGGAATGCCGAACACCTCGGCAAACGCCCACCAGTCGCGCACCGTAAAGCTCTTGAGCATGTACATCACGGCACACAAGCGGGTCAGGCCATTGCGCCACACGCTGCCGCTCTTAGAACGGGGCAGATGCACAATGAACTTGTACGGCTCTAATGGTTTACCCTGTGGCGCTGCATCACTAATCAGTAAAATGTCATCCAGCGAATCCGCGTCTGGGCGCAGATAGCGCGGGTCAACCCACTTATAGTCATACGGTTTCCACGGCGTGCTGTTCGTATCCCACAGAATCTGGCAAACGCCCAGCCCCTTGCCCAGACCATCAAGCAGATCAAAAAACAACTCAGGGATGGCATCACTGGCCATCAGCTCACGCACTTCATCGGCTAACCGGATATCGGCAGGCGCATCACTGGCCGCTTCTACACTGGGCTTGAGTGCTGCAACCGCCAGCTTTCGGGTACGCAGCACCGAAGCATAATGCAGATCACGCTCTTCAATTTCTTCTGCCAGCGTCATGTAGTCTTGCGGGTTATTCCCATCGACTACTGAGCGCAACAAACCCGCCAACCGTAATGGCGTAACTGTGCTGGCCACACTCGAAGGGCGAGGGTTACGCACGCTAGTCACATGCGCCTTGGCAACATCAGCACCGAGCGTTGGCTTATCCGGTTTAATCGGGTTGCCCCGTGAATCAAGGATAGTTGTCACAGCATTACTCCTCGGCCACGCGCGGCCATCTTAGATTGCATATCATCGGCTCTATCACGCTCGCTCACGTTAACGTAAAACGGCGATTGCTCTGGGTTGGGTTTGCCTATGTTGTGCAATGCGTAAACATAGTTTTCTGCGCGGCTGGCCAGATACGCTAAGAAAATGGCCACCGCACTATCACCGTGACGCTTGTTACCATCACTTCCCACTGTGCGGCTGTCATCAATGCCAGGCACACCGCGATAAAGCTGAATCTGCCCCAAGTCAGTGATCACGTCTTCATGCCTTGGCAAGTCCAGCTCGTCATCTTCGAACGCGGCTTTAAAGCGCGGCATGTTTTCGCGATAGAACGCTTGCGACAACATGACTTGCTCAACCTCCTCGCCGTATCGGTAACTGGCTTGCTCGGCCAAATACTGGCCGTTACCGCGCGCATCCAGCCAAATGCCATTACGCTGCGGCAAGTGATCACACACATGGAACAACACCTGCTCTTGCTGTTTGAACGGAACATTCTTCAGCTCAACCAAGAACGGCACGCGGCGGCGGGTATTGGGCTGCACGTCAATCGGTGCTAATACAGTCAAGTCACCCGTGCGCGCGAAGTCCTCGCCCAGCGCATGACGGAAGCTCTTGTCTAATTTATCCAGCTCAGGTTGCACATATTGATCTAGCCACTCCTGCATCTCGTTCACGCGCTCCGTTTCAGAAGCGGCATTAAACGCAGTCGAGCCAGTAAAGCGCAGAACGGTAGGCTTACCACGTGCGGCACGCTCACGTAACCCGCGGGGAAGATAAGCACCGCCACCGCTTTTCGGTTCGCAGTAGTACTCTTCCCGCGCATCCTCTTCAGTCGCTGTATCTTTGAGCAGGTTCTGTAACCACGTATCTTGCGCGGCTTGGCTCCACGGTTTTTTAGTGACTTGGCAAATCCGCTTGTACAAGCCTTCATTGATTGCCGTTTCGATATCCACCGTGTGAATGCTATATCGCTTCTTACCGGCGCGGCTGTCTTGAATCAGCGTGTTGAAGAGGTTTTCGACACCGTTATGCGTCGAGATAATCCGAACCTTACAACCCCACATCGTCAGCGCCAGAGCCGCTTTAAGAATGGCGGCCAAGTCTTTGTGAAACGCACCTTCATCAATAACCACGTTACCTTGCATACCACGCAAGTTACTGGGGTTAGAACTCAGCGCTTTGATTTTGAATCCGCTGGCAAAGTTGATGACATAGACCAAGATATCTTTGTCTTCATCGGCCAGAGCTTCTTCACTCACTTCACTGGCGGCGCAGTTATACGCACGTGCCCACATGGCACATGCGTCGATAAACTCACGCGCCATGTCTTTTGTAGTACCTACATAGAAGGTATCGCAGCCGCCCGCTGACGATGACATAGAGCCAGTGAGTGCAGCATCAGCCGCTTCTGCCCACGTAATCCCTGTACGTCGGCTTTTCTCACAAATCTTCAGGTCTGAGCCATCAGCTATCCAACGCTTCTGATACCCCAGCAGCACCTCATTGTGATTGAACTGGCCACCAATAATGGCGGCCGCAGACTGGTTGCGCAGTTCATTTTCTGCTGACGTTAAATGGCCGCTCATCCAAAGAATCTCCACAGCGCAAAACAGAACACTGAACTGGCCGTAATCCACCCGTAGCACCAGTGATGAAGCCGAGGGCAAACAGACATAAAACGCAGCACAAGGAACGGTGCAACCAAGCAAAGCCACAATGACCAGATAGACATCATGCCAACCCCAGAATTTGCTGTTTGATCTGTGTGGCGGTTTCCGCCGTCAATCCAGCACGTTTAACGATTTGCTCAGCCTTCGCCGCAGCCTCTGCCGCAAACGCCGCCCGAATCTCTTTCTCGACCTTATGGCTGGTCATCGCTGCTTGCTCGACACGCTGAATCACTAACGCCAGCTGCCCCAGCGATTTAGGGTCAACCATCTTGCCGTCTTCGCCTTCGCTGGCGTCCATCATCTTCATCGACGTTTCAAACGCCATCGTGCGCACAAACTCTTGCAGCAGCTTGCCGACTTCAGAGGTCGGCGCTTGACCCAGCTTAGCTGTCCAAACCTCGGCCACTTCACGGGCTTGCGCCATGCGGCTACCGGCTTCTTCCATACGCTTAGCAAACCGGTTCAGACCCGTGCGGCTGATCTGCTCTTCGGGCGGTAGTCCGGCATCAACAATCAGCTGATTAACCTCAGCCAGAATGTCTTTCTGCTGCATAGAACCAGAACGCAGCATCGCGGATAGCTGACTGCGAATATCATCCGGCAACTGCTGAATCTTTGACTTGGTGTTCTTTTTCTTGACTGTCATAGCCACCCCAATATCAGGATTACTCTGGGCGTGGCTTCTTAACGCCAGGCACAGTTGCCGATCCCGTCGCCACATCAATACCGCGACCGGTTAACTTAGCAATCATCGTATTGCCCAGCTCACGCTGCGTAATCAAACCTTGCTCCGCTAACCAGCAAATGTGCGTGCGCACCGCATCACGGCTAATCTTGTGGCCATACTGATCAAGGCACGCATCCAAAATAGATTCGTTCGCTTCATAGCCCGGCATCTCTTCCAGAGAGCGCAACATCACCAACCGCTGATCTGCAGTGACCAACTCTTTTAACGACATACAAACCCCGCTTATTTCTCGTTTAAACGCTGTTCCAACAGCAAATTATTCAGGTGATTGGTTTGCTTTAATTGAGCGGTTAACGCCTTCATATCCCCGCGCACGCTCTCCATCTGCAGGCCCAAGTGGCTAAACTCCTGCTGCGTGGGCAACGTGTTAATGTGATTTTCGAGGCTATCAACACGCGAGTTCAGTTCATCCATAGATGTCTCAATCACTTTGATTTCTTCACGGCGCGCAAAGGTCTTACTCAGCCACAGCATCGCCACGGTCATACCCAGAGCCGCAATCGTGGTAATGACACCCCACCACTTGGGGATCCAATCAAACTCCATAGTGAACCCCCGCACGTTCCTGAACCGATTGGCAAGGCACGCAGCGCACCGCGTTCGGTGCAGCGTTTAAACGCTCAGTCGAAATCTGTTCACCGCAGCGCAAGCAAAAACGATTACCGGCAGCGTCTTCATCAGGTGTTTCGTTCGGGCGATTAACAACGTGCGCAATCGCCATATCACGCGTCTTCTGTTCCAGCTCTTGTGCTCGGTCAAATAAGTCGATCATTTAATCCTCGCCACCAGTTGAGACACTGCGCCCGTTACAACAGACTGCACCTTTTGTCCTGACGCTTTCGGGTGTGGGGCGAAGCCATCCAGAGTCCGCAAGCCCAGATACGCCCACGCGATAGAAATCAGCATCATTGCCATATCAAAATCAGGGCCAGAGCCATAACCAAACGCCTTCAACACTGACATCAACAGCACATAAAGGGCGGTCATATACCACGACTGGCGCGCCATCTTTGGCCGCGTATGCCGCACGTATTCATCCTTCGCGTTATCACCTTCACGAATGGTCTGCTGCGCTTCTGCGTGTGCGGCTTGATTGTCTTGCAGCTGCAGCTCTTGTCGGCGCGTTTGTTCTTTTTCCAGCTCTACCTTCAAACGCTGCAAATCAGCCAACACGGCGGGGTCATCGATGCTACTCAGCCGATCGGCAATCACTGCCTCTTGCTGGCTGGCACTCATGCCGAGATTGGATACCTGCTCGACAACATCAGCGACCTTATCTGCAGTAGCACTACCGCCAAACATGGATGAAATACCACGGATAAGCGCAGGGCCACTTTGCACAGCCAACGCAGCGATAGCAGAGATTAACGGGATCATGACATGTCCTTATTGTTAAGAATGGCCCGAAGGCTCGCGCACTTATTACGGCCATATTGCATGGCCGAATCCGCCTCATTTGAAGAAGAAAAAAAGGAAGTGCTATGACTGACCGGCGCAGTAACGCCAGACCTGACACGATAGATTTCAGTTGGGGTAACAGACAGCCACCCGCGTACAAACAAATCTTGCATGGTGCCGTCATGGCTATGAAGAGGCGGAGTGCGGTCAACAGCATCCTCCGCAATTCCACGCTCTGCCGCTTCGCGCTCTAGCGCCAAGCGTTTAGTTCGACCGTGAGAAACACTCCATAACCAATTACGGCCCATATCAAACCCCGTACTCTTTTGCCCACTCGCCGGTACGCATTTGCTGCGCATGGCGTTTGGCGCGGTTCGGTGTTTGTTTTGCCCAGCGGCTATCCAGCATGCCAGCAGCGGCTTTATTCCAATTACCGGTGGCCACAGCAGAAAGCGTATTCTTAAAGTTTGCTAACCCCTGCGGCCCCATTTGGTACGCCATTGACTGCAACACGGCATAACGTGCGGGATACTGCGAACATGCATTCATCGCCGCAGCCAGATTCGGAAACTTACGCATATCCGATTCAAGTTTATTTATAAACTCACCCAGCCACGCTTCACCGGCCTTCAGAGGCAGAGTGAATTGATACAGTTTGATATCTGCGCCTTTCGGCCCAATACGAAAACCAAAGCCAACGGTAGGATAACCTTCACTACAAAGGTATGGCCGTTCTCGCCAACCTTCTTCAAAGTTAATGAGGGAAAATAGAGAAGACATGACACACCTTAATTAATAAGAATTTAATTAAGTGTGCTATTTATTTGATTGAATAGAACAGTGACAAAAACCGTTCAAAAAAAAGGCCTCATAATGAGGCCGTTATTTATATTATTTCAGTTTCACTGAATTAGGTAGTTATCTTGCATAATGCCGTTAATACCGCAAAAGTCCAGTGATGCTTGCTTAGCATCAATAACTACACCGTGATTACTACCTGTTGCAACGTAAAAATGATGTGTTTCAGTATTGCTGTCGTGAACAGAAAAATAAACATCTTCAGTCCAGCCATACTTATCCGCACGCCACAATGTAGCGGGATCACCATCAATAGAACCATGGTTATAGGCCGCATCGATTTTATCAACACCCCAACCATCACGCACAGTTGGGCACGCTTTTACCAGCTCAGCATACGCTTGTTCAATCACTGCCTGATTAGCAACATCGTGTTTTGCAATCGTCAGCGGGGCAGCAGACAGCGAACTGCTCAGCAGTAACGCCGTAAGAATCATGCGATTAAGTTTCATCAGCTATCTCCAAACATGTCAGGCTGGCGGCGACGGGTCTCAAATGAACGCATACGCGCGGTAATGCGCCAGATTTCCCGCTGCGTAACATCGAACTTTTGCGCCAGCTCAAAGGAATTGTTACCGTTAAACTCCTGCCACACCCGCAAATCACGAATCGTGTTTTGCAGCGTCTTGCCTCGTGGCAAATAAAACTGCAGTCCGCCGTACACTCGGCACAGCTCTGATAGCATGACTAACGCCAGCTCAGGAGATCCACCATGCTTTTCTACGGTGCATGAAAACAGATCATAAAGCTCCCGCATAGTCTCAGGCCAACGGGCTGACTTTTCATTTTCTATGATATTAATTGTATCGCTAAGCATGCTGCTATTGAGCTGCTCACCGAACATATCAATGGTCTGCTCGTCTGTCTCCATACATCCCTCCTGACGCCAGATAAATAAATACCCAGCAGTGACTGAGTGTTAAAGATCATACAGCACCAGATCTACGCTATCAATGAAAAGGCCCCTTACGGGGCCTTTAAAGTCACTATTATTGAGATGCATCAGGTTGTTTATCAGGATTAATTATTACCCCATTTAAAAGCAACTTCATGCCTGGTCGCCAACCTGGATTCTCATATACCAGACGAATCAAATCATACCCTGGCATCGCTTTAGACTGATACGAACGCGACTCTGGCAACACATCTCCGCGTTTCAATATAACCTCTGACATCAACCGAATGTGCCATTTTTTCAGAGCTTCCAGAACCTGATACGCCTGCTCTGATGTCAACCACTCAGCACGCTCGATGCCAGCACCACCATTATTGCGAGCCGTCATGCGCTTGATGTAACCGTTCAACGCATCCTCTGAACCGTTCCGCACAAACCCATCATTGTGCATGCAAATCCAGATAGCGCGAATCTTGCGTACCTCTGGGGCGCGAACGCGTGACGAGCTCGGCGGCGAGTGGCGGCGAGACCTCGATACTCTGACCACAAAGCCAAGACGCTTCATTTCCTGCACCACATCGTCCAGCTTTTTTGCACCTAACCCTTTCGCAGAACGTGAGCCTGTAACGCGCTCCAGCAATGACCGGTAATCATCCTCCGTCATTCCCAACTCACGGCGGCCAACCTGCACCAACTTCAGAAGGCGAGTCACATCGGCGCGCTGGGGTTTATTTTGCGTCATGTTCATCATCATCTTCCTCACTCAGTGTTTCGACCCAAATACGCTTAACTGCCGGTGGTCGTCCATCTCGCCACTTTGGAACACGGTCATCAAGCCATTGCATTGCTTGCTCATCGGTCATCATCACCGGCTTCTTTGACCCACTAACAAAAACCCGTGGGCCATTAGCCTTTACATAATCAACTAAGTTGCGGCGATAGGGGCTGAGTTTCATCGGCCACCTCCTGCAACTCAGTCACTAACTGCAACCCATCAATCTTTTTAAACTGCCGCATCAAAACGGCAGCGGATCCAAAATAGGGCGTGAGGTATGTAAATCCGAGCGTTTTAGGGTCTGTCGTGGAATACAGCTCTTTGAAGCGCTTAACACCAATGCGTTTTTTTACTTTCTCCAATTGCTGAATTTCTTTTCTGTTATAAGAAGCGACAAACCTGTGATGCCAAACTTGCTTCACCACACAGTTAATAAACGCATCGTCAGGTGAAATTTCATCAATTCTACCGACCCAATCACCTTTGATTTTGTGGTCAATGTATACCGCCAACGCGGTTGTGTTTTCGCTCTTGCGTACACGCTGAATCGTAATGGCATGACCATTCAGGCTAAACTCCAAATGCACCATAAATGCTTTTAACCGAGTTTGAATCGCCTTCCATTGCTCTTTGCTGATAGTCATCATGCCACCTCTGCAACGTCACGAACGGCACCAACACCGTTAGCACAACCGTCCACTGCAGCATCAGCGCCAAAGCGAATAACACAGGTTTGGCACAGCGCCGCACGGCGAATAGCCCACTCGTGATTAACTGCTTTCTTGGCCACCTTGCTAGCCATCAGCCACACGTTTTGCGCCATTGAGTAGCGGCCTTCACGCTCCAGCAAAGCAGCCTCAGTAGACAGTGATGCGTATTCAGATTGCGTGGTGCTCAGCACTTCAATTTCCATGATGTAACTCCATATTGTTCTTTTCATAAACGGTGACCACAGAGCCATTCTTGAGAATGAAATACGCAAGGTCACATTCGAGGATTCGGCGCGGATTCCATCCCGCTTCACGCTGCCGAATCCGCCGCAGCTGGCTTTTGCTTGGACGCCTTGCGCGAGACAAGGCCCCCAACATTTCCAATTCGCTGCGACCGGTACGCTCAACCCAACGCTGAATCGCGTGACGGGTGAGGTACAGCGGGCCATAGCGCGTTTCAAACTCCATCGTGCTGATGACCGAACATCTCTTGGTAGGTGGCATCACCCATCACCGGCCCACAATCAGGACACCCTTTGCACGTTGGCCCCAGAGTTTTGCAGACGCTTTTAACATCAAGCTCATTCCACACCCGCCGCATTGCCATTCCTCCGCGCTCTGCAAGAAACGCCTCGGCATCGTCCAGTGGCATAGACAAATCTTTGTATTCATCAGGGTTATGTGGTGTTGCATTTACCAAACCAGCAACCCATTGCAGAGCATCACGTACGCCATGCTCGTAGTGAGATTCTTCATAGTCAGTCCCGTTTTCATCACAACGATCTGCTAGCAAGGTGGCCAACATAAGCTGCTGAAAAAACTCAGGGGTCATACTTGTCATTTTCATAACCACCTCACAGCTTTGCCCAGTCCAAAGAAATCGCCGTGTACTTGCCTGACGGCAGACGCTCATAAAGGCGGATATACTCGGTCTTACTCACCGCCGTGATAGCGTCTGCACACGCCTGCATCGCCTCCATCCACTCTGGGTCATCAATTGCCAGCTGGCGCAGAGAGAGAACCTGATTCACATCAATGCGCCCCTGCTTACCAACCCGAAACGCATGGTCAACCAGCGCACGAATCTCCGCGCTTGAACCTGGTGACCAACGTTCGATGCATGCATCAATTTTTGCTTTCGCCGCCTGAATGCGTTCGTTGAAAACACGGTGCTCGCCAATGGCGCGTTCAATCTTGTACTTGCCGTCAAACGAAAGCAGCGTCACATTCCCCTTAGCGCCGCCCCACGTAACGTCATATTCGCTGGCACTCAGGTCGAGAAAATCGACAATCCGCTTTTGCATGGCTTGCTTGCACGCCAGCATCAACTCTTGTTGCTGATGGCCCATTGCAATCAGTTCCATCACCATCTCATCACGCAGCAGATCAATCGGCTTAATCAGGTGCACAGGCACCAAATGACCCAGCGCATTCGTGCGCATTTCATGCTCTGGTGCTGTTGTGGTTTGGGTTTCATTTGTCATTGTCATGTTCCTTACGAGATTGAGAGATGTTGCATTCGCACAAACCGGTGAATGAGATACCAAGCGAACTGGGCATGTCTTTATGCTGCAGTCGGCTGAGTGATACCGGCTCTGGTTTTCCCCTAACTTTCACCACAGCGCTGTTCCCTGAAATTTCCAGCACAACGCCATTGCAAGTTGAAATGTGAATCCGACCACGGCCACGCAGGCTAGCGCGTGAGAACGTCACCTTGTCGCCTGGTGCAAACGGCTTTATATCCAGCACAGCAGGCAAATACCGCTGACACGTTTTGCATAAATAATTCATAGCCACTTCCTTATGCCGAAGACTGGAGCTTGCTTAGAGTCGAGGTACAGAGCTGCTGCGAACTCTGCGCCGTCATCCTGATAGTCATGAGCGTTCGCCACGGCATAACGCTCCGCCCAAAACACCATCGAACCGCAATCCAAACGCGTCGCCATTACACGGCGCTTGATGCCCTCGATAGTGGTATCAATCTCAACGGCACGGTCACACAGCACTTGGCTGGGAAACTCAATTTCGATGACCGGACGCGCCGGAGTACGGGTAACTTTCAACACATGGCAGCCCATACGACGAAGCTCTTTCACTGAGCTGAACAGGGCAGACTTGAGCGCCTGGTGATTCACATTGCCGTTCATACTTCCGTTCATAGTGGATTCCTTGCTGTTCTCGGTATTGGTTCAGGGTTGCCAGTCAAGGCAACCCACTGCCTGTCTTTACTCGCCTTCCAGCTCTTTGAAGGCATGGCGCAAATCACCTTCATTCAGTGGCTCACCCACGGAGTACATCACCGCCAGTTTCAGCACCTTGCTCACCATCCGCAGACCACCTGGGCGCTCACTGATTTTCAGCAGCAGTGCACGCTCATCACTGCCAGTCACCGACCACGCATCAGCAATCGCCATCACATCGGCTTTTTTGCACTTGGTCAGCGCGCGTTTTTTAGCAATACGGGAATACAGACGGGCGAAGTCTTCACTGCGCTGGCCACCGGTCAGCTGGGTGTAAACACGAGAGTTACCCACCAACACCATGCCCACGCCGACTTCCTCTTGCAGAATACGCAGCTCTTCAAGTGTTGGGCGATCAAGGTGGTCGGCTTCATCAACAACAATCAGGCCATTGGTATTACGCAGCTTGCGACGCAGTGCACGAGCCAGAGGGCCACGCAAGCGCGGCGCGTTCTCCATACCCAGCTCCATCGCCAATTCATACAGACACTCGGTCATCGTGGCGCGGCTCGGGCTAGCCGTGATTAACCAGACATTGTTATTTTTGCGTTGGTACTCCAGCAGCGCTTGTGTCTTACCAACACCAGACGCACCGTGGATAACCGCGATACTTTGGGTCACATGTGCATACGTCATATCAGCAGCAATCTGACGTGCCGTTTCTGTCAGCACGAAGCCGGGGTCTTTCGGGGCGCAGCTACGCTGGTCACGAGCGTTCAACCAGTTAGCAATCTTTTGCAGCATGGCCGCAGGGTTAGCCGTGTACGTCCCTTTAACCAACTGGTTAATCGTAGAAGGGCTAACGCCGATCTCTTTGGCCATATCCGCCTGCGTTACTGCACCGGATTCAAGCAAAGCTTTAGCGCGTTCCAGTGGCTCCGCTGCCGTGTTATTCACGAGAGACACCACGTTTGTCATTGAAGTTGTAGTCATGGAAAACTCCTTTTCGGGCCAATTGGCCAATACGGTTTAAATGCCAGTTACAGGCTGTTTTTCTTTAACTGCTCAGCGAGCGTTGCAACATTCGCTTGGTAGCGTGATTCATAGTCGATCACTGTCGCTGGCTCAGCGGTTTGCGTACTCAGTTCAGTGCGTGGCTGCAGCGCTACTGCCGCATTGCCTTGCATCATCGGGCGTACCATCTCAACCACCTTGGCCTCTGGAACCTCTTCATCAGTGATGCTCGGTAACAGTGCCGCAGCCTCCAATGCAGACATGCCTTTCTTAGCCAGAGCAGCTGCTTTATTGGTTTTAACGAATTGAGTACGTTTGCGTTTGTGTTCACGGGCCTGTTGGGTATCGCCGAACGCGACTTTCTCGATGCACTCCGCTTCGCAGATATGCAGGCCGTTCAATGTGGTAACGAGTACCGTTTCATGCAGTCGCTGTGGGTCGAACCGCGCGACCACTTTTTGGTCGGCATACTGCGCCAAATCAGGGTGGTAATAGCGGTTACTGCGCTTCTGAATACTGCCGCCAGACTCCAACTTGATAGTGCCGTGCTTGCTAACGCGGGTGGCTTCAGCCTGCAGCAGCATCAACGTCAGTTGAGCATCAGTAGCTTTACGGATAGACGCTTGGCGATAGCTGTTTTCAAATGCCTGGTCAAAGCTCATCACACCGCAACAGGCTTCTGTTTCACGGCCAACTTTGCTGTTGTACAGCGCCACACCCTCAGCAATGATCCGCATGAACTCCGCCGCATCAGCCGCCCGTTCACCATAATTGTCCGGCTTCGCCATCGGGTTAGGGCCGGTGTAGCAACCCGCTAACAGCGGATGCTTATCGATCATTTCATCAAGGCCACCCACGCCGAACGCACGTTCAACCGGCTTCGCCTGACCATGACCTTTACCCAGCAGCACACTTGTCCAGTGCAGCTCAATGCCCAGCATCGGAATGATCCCGAGCGGGTCATCCTCTTTAACTTTGAAGCGATAACGGTTTGGCACACCGCCGGTCATCCACTTGTTGGCCGCAGCACGCGTGTTATCGATAGTGATTTCGCGCGGAATACCGTACTTGCTGCACGCATCCATTAAGCTCAGGCGAATGCTGTCGGTGTTCTCACTAACATCAGTACGCCATGCCACAATCTTCCGGCTGTAAACGTCCTGCCAAACCCATGTTTTTGGGCGCAGAATTTCACCGTTGAACCACTTCACAAACACGTTGTGTTGGTATCCATCGCCGTTTAACCAGCTCATTGCATCCAACTCAGCAATGGTTCGCTCTTGCGGCGGGTAGAGCTGCATCAACGCATGTTCACCGTCCCGCAGCATCACGCGTTGAGCGGTTGAAACCTCTAAACCCAAACGGCGCATCAAGCTGTCTAAACTCGGCACAGACCAACCGTATTCACGGGCAGCCAAACACAAACGGTCATAGCAACTGCTGGCGTTTGGCCGCTCATTACGCAAGTAATCCGCCTTGAAGTACTCCCACGCCTCAGCACTGACCGGAGCCAACTTCGCAACACGATTAGCCGTAGCCGATTCCTGATGCTTCGGCAGCAACACCGCCAACCAATCGCTAGACTCAAAGCCCTTAACCGCAGCGCAATAACGGCGCAGAGTGGGCAGAGCAATCGTGAACTCTTCAGAAATGTGCTTATACGCATCCATCAACGAACTGCCGTTCTGAACTAACGCATGCACAGCCTGCACAGCAGCAACCCGAGCCTTCGCTTTTTCATGGGCCTTTTCATTTGCCTTACCCCAACGCGCCCACAACTGCTCTTTGCAATAACGTGGCGCTTTAGGCTTAGGCAGATCCAATGTCATGCCACCAATCTGAACTTTGCCGCTCTTACGCAGCAACGCGGCTTGGGCTGCTGTAGGCAAACACGAAACAGAAAACTCAAACGCTTTACCCTGAACACCTTCCTTGCGGCGAGATTCCCATCCTTGGCTCTTGGCCATTTTTCTAACGCCTTGAGGAGTACCTGGAAGACCTGGCAAACCAACAACGTCTGTGACTGAAAACCACTCCATGGAGGCGCTCCTCATACAGCTTCTTTCAGTGACGGATAACGTGATGGCCAGATCTCTTCTTTTGGCACACCAATAGCAGCAGAGATAATCCCTTCGCCTTTTGGCCATGGACGCATCAACGCGTTGTACAGCGTTTGACTGCCAAGGCCGTTCTCGCGTGACAACCTAGATAGATTCGTACCCCGCTTCTTGAGGGCTGAAATCACATCAGAACGGTGCCAATCGCTAGCTCTGATTTCAGTTTCCATTTCGTTTACCTCACTTCTGAATTACCATCAGTTATCAATTTCTGTAATCAGTTTCTGTAATCAGTTTATTCAGAAACCTGTTAACATCAAGCTGTTTCTCAATGGTTTCCATCAAGAAATTGATAAGCCATTGATATATAACGAAAGAAACTATAAATGTTTTTCGGAAACTCAGTTTCCTAAAGAGGGTGTTTTGAGAAACGAATGGATGACGGCCAAGGAGCTCTCCGAGTTACCAGGAATGCCAAGCACACCACAAGGCATACATAAGAAAGCGAAGAGAGAGGGTTGGAAGTGGCGAAAACAGGAAGGAGTCAAAGGACCAGGCATTGAGTACTGGTATAGCGTCAATGAGGATTTAGAAAAGCCACAGGCGCTGAATGAACCGGAAACCGTTTATGAAAACAAGTTTCTAGAAGAGTTCGCTTTAATACCTGGTTACCGCGTCCAAGTATCAGCAGGACACGGCACAATCACGCAGACTGACTGCGAACCGTGCAGGCATTTGGCGTTTAGGCGTAAATGGCTTAGGTGGCGCGGGTTTAATGAAAAAGAACTAGCCATCGTCTGGAGCAAAGGCGACAGCATGGAGCCGACCATAAGCAACAACGATACGCTCGTTGTACACCTCGGCAGAACGCGTCCTGTGGACGGTCACATCTACGTTGTGCGTAATGCTGACCAACTATGGGTTAAGCGACTACAGGTCTTGCCGAACGCCTGGCTACTGCTCAGCGACAACAAACACTATCAGCCGATCGAAGTGCCTAAAGACCAGCAGCACACCTTTGAGATCATCGGCCAAGTGGTTCACATATCGCATGACGTTGGAGAGTGAATGAAGCAGATTTAAATCGGTTTTAAATGTGTCGTTTCTGAAAATGCTGTTGATCAAATCACTAGCCGTTTCTAGTTGTTCATTGATGTATTGATCATTTTTCCAAACACCTAAAATGAATACGGCCTGAAGAATGTCAGTTGCTCTTCAGGCCGCGCCAAGTCTGACTTTGGATCCCACTTACTTCCCAGTATTCCCACTTATTCCCTAAGTCTTACCTAGTGATCAATTCAATAGAGTCCTTACAAACGCTAACCAAAAATGCCGCGTTAAGCGCGGCGTTAACTTATGCGAAAAAGCCTGTATTGCAATTAAGCTATCGAACAATATGACTATTACATCAGGTTTTGTTATAAAAAACTTGAATATTGTGCGATTAAAGAACTAAAGATTAACTGCCTAGATAGGCCTCGCACACTGCCGGATTTGCCAGCAATTCAGCTCCACTACCGGCGAGCACGAGATGACCATTTTCCAGAACATAACCACGATCTGATAGCTTAAGCGCTTGATGTGCATTTTGTTCTACCAGAAAAATGGTCATTCCTTCATCACGTAGCTGGGCAATAATGCTAAAAATTTGCTGGATGATGATCGGAGCAAGGCCGAGTGATGGCTCATCTAAAAATAGCAGACGGGGGCGCGACATCAGTGCGCGGCCAATGGCCAGCATCTGCTGCTCTCCACCCGACATCGTTCCCGCACGCTGAGTTTTTCGCTCTGATAGGCGCGGAAACAGGTCGTAGACATGCGCCATGATCCGCTGATATTGGGCTTTCTCGGTGAAAAAGCCGCCCATCGCAAGGTTCTCCTCCACCGTCAGGCGTGAAAAAACGCGTCGGCCTTCTGGCACAATGGCGACCTCTTTACGCATAATTTGTGCCGTTGGCAGGCGGGTAATATCGTGCCCGTTGAGAATAATTTGCCCGCTGCTGGCTTGTGGATCACCACAAATCGCCCCCAATAACGTGGTTTTTCCCGCACCATTGGCACCAATTAAGCTGACAATTTCACCCTGACCAATCTGCATATTGATATTGTGCAGCGCCTGAATCTTGCCGTAGTGGGCACAAACATTGTGCAGCTCAAGCATACAACCTCCCTGTTTTGATTCTTATTTTGACGGTTGCCTACAGCAAACGTGTTGAGCTAATGCGCTCATGCTTCACCTAAATAGGCACGAATAACATCTGGATGTTGGCGAATTTGCTCCGGTGTACCACTGGCCAGGGGTGTGCCCTGATTGACCACGTAAATGCGATCAGAGATGCCCATGACCAGCTTCATATCGTGCTCAATCAGCAGTATTGAGACGCCGTAATGAGCGCGTAAGTCCATAATGAGGTTGTTGAGTGCCTCGGTCTCTTTCGGGTTCAGACCGGCCGCCGGTTCATCGAGCATCAAAATTTTCGGTTGTGTCACCATGCAACGGGCAATTTCCAGCAGACGTTGTTGCCCGTAAGCCAGATTTCCGGCAGTACGGTTGGCATGCGCTGACAAGCCAATTTTTTCTAGCCAGTAGGCCGCCTGCTCTAACGCCTGTGCTTCGGCCTGACGAAAATGAGCGGTTTTCAGCAAACCAGAGAACAGATTGGTATTGAGATGACGGTGCTGGGCAACCAGCAGATTTTCGACCGCCGTCATCTCTTTAAACAGCCGCACATGTTGGAAAGTCCGGACGATGCCCAGCCGAGCAATCTGATGGCCGGCCAGATGCTGGGTCGGTTTTCCCTGAAATAAAATTTGCCCACCACTTGGGCGATAAAATCCGGTCAGGCAGTTGAATACCGTGGTTTTCCCTGCACCGTTCGGACCAATCACCGAGATAATTTCACCGGTATTGACCTCTAATGCCACCTTATTGACGGCCAGCAAGCCGCCAAAACGCATCGTCAGATTGCTGACTTGTAGTAGTGCTGACATGGTGGCCTCTGTAGGTGCTGTTGCTGCCCGATTGAGTATGTGTTGATTCATTGCCCCAACTCCGTTGCTGCCGTTGAAGGCGCGCTGTGAGGGGGCTGCTTGGCACTCTGTTTATCTGCCGACGTTTTCAGTGTCAGGTGTGGGCGCTGCATCGGCAGCAGGCCTTGTGGCCGCCACAGCATCATCAATACCATCATCAACCCGAACAGCAGCATCCGGTACTCATTAAATTCACGTGCCAGTTCTGGCAGAACCGTCATCACGATAGCGGCCAAAATAATGCCGACTTGTGATCCCATCCCGCCAAGCACCACAATCGCCAGAATAATGGCCGACTCAATAAAGGTGAACGATTCAGGGCTGATAAAGCCCTGCCGTGCGGCGAAAAAGCTGCCAGCAAATCCGGCAAAGGTTGCGCCAATGGTAAAGGCGGTGAGTTTGATGATAGTGGGGTTGAGGCCCAGTGAACGGCAGGCAATTTCATCTTCACGCAACGCTTCCCACGCTCGGCCAAGCGGCATCCGCAGCAGGCGGTAGATCACCAGCAGGGTGATAAAAACCAGTGCTAGTGCCATCAGATACAGGAAAATCACTTTGTTATCGCCGCTGTAGGGCAGGCCAAAAAAGTGGTGGAATGTATCCCAGCCCCCCTCCTTCACGGTACGGTTGAACTCAAGACCAAACAGAGTGGGTTTGGGGATCTGGCTGATCCCGTTTGGCCCACCGGTTAAGTTGGTCTGGTTGAGCAGCAAAATGCGGATAATTTCGCCAAAACCTAAGGTGACAATGGCTAAATAGTCACCGCGTAGGCGCAGTACCGGAAAGCCGAGCAGAAAACCAAACAGACCGGCCATCATGCCGGCCAGTGGTAGTGCTTGCCAAAAACTGAAACCCAAATAGCTGTTGAGCAGGGCGTAGGTGTATGCGCCCACGGCATAAAACCCGACATAGCCCAGATCCAGCAGCCCTGCCAGCCCGACTACCACATTCAGCCCCAGCCCAAGCATCACATAAATCAGGGTTAAGGTGGCAATATCCACAGCCCCACGTGAGGCGATGAACGGAAACAGCAGCGCGGCAACCACAGCCAGTGTGACCATTGCCCGACGAGCAGGCGGTGTCTGCATCTGTTGTAGCAAGGCCAACCGTGCGGGTGATGATGTTCCGCTTGCGGGCAAGCGCGCTGCAATGCCAAGCACGGCACGGGTGAGCGCAGGGCGCAGTAATTGCACAATAAACAGCAGCAGTGCGCCACCAAAAATCAGCGTCAGATGCCCGTCAGACGCGCCGCTGACAACCAGTTGTGATCCTTCCGAGGTCAGGCGTAACCCCATCAGCATAAAGGTCAGTACGATTAACATGCCGGCACAAAATAGCGCATGGGTGAAGCTTTGCTTATTCATACTTTTTCCACCTCAGGTCGGCCTAAGATCCCCGTTGGCATAAACAGCAGCACGCCAATCAGCAGCGCAAATGACATAATGTCTTTGTACTCAGAGCTGATATAACCGGCGGTCAACGCCTCCACAACACCAAGCAACAGCCCCCCCAGCATGGCACCAGGAATACTGCCAATGCCGCCGAGTACCGCAGCAGTAAAGGCTTTCAGACCGGCGATGAAGCCGACATACGGGTTAACTACGCCGTAGTAAGTGCCCAGCAATACCCCAGCTACGGCTGCCATTGCTGCGCCAATGACAAACGTCAGTGAGATCACCTGATGGGTATCAATACCCAGCAGATTGGCCATTTTGATGTCTTCTGCGCAAGCGCGGCAGGCGCGGCCCATCCGTGAGTGGCGGATAAACAGTGTTAGCACCAGCATGGCAACGAAAGTCACAACCCAGATAGTCACCTGCATATAGCTGATGGACGTTTCACCCGCGGGTCCAAAACGCCAGCCTCCCTCAGCCAGATGGGGAATAGCCAGATCGCGTGAGCCTTGTGCCAGCCGCACATAGTTCTGCAAAAAAATCGACATCCCGATGGCAGAGATCAGGGCAATCAGCCGCTTTGAACTGCGAACCGGACGGTAAGCCACCCGTTCGATGCTCCAGCCATAGGCACTGGTGATCACAATCGCCACCAAAAATGCGCCACCAATGAGCAGTACGCTCGAATCGATACCTAGCATCATCAAAAGGCCGATGGCTAAAAATGCGACATAGCTGCCGATCATGTAGACCTCGCCGTGGGCGAAGTTGATCATGCCGATGATGCCGTACACCATGGTATAGCCGATGGCGATCAGCGCGTAGGTGCTGCCGATGGTCAGTCCGTTGAGCAACTGTTGCAGAAAGTAGAAAAAGTGCTCGGGCATACAAGATTCCTTCTCATCCCCAAAATGGTCACTGTCTTTTGATGTGCTCTGCGCTGTACGCAGGTGGCCGGTGTGTGAGTCACCGGCTGATATCTATTTTTATGCTGAAATTGTCTTGTCTGATTCGGCCCAGCAATAGGGGAGAGCGGGCGGCAGGATATTTGCCGCCCGAGAACTTATTTCACACTCGAAGAGCCATCGGCGTGCCACTCAAACACCCCAAACTCAAACCCATCCAGATCCCCTTTAGCATTCCAGTGCAGTGGGCCCATCACAGTATTGACCGGTGCGCTGCGCAGGGCTTTAGCAATGGCTTCAGGATCATCACTGCCCGCTCGCTTGATCCCCTCAACGATGGCTTGGGTCGCGGCGTAACTGGTCCAGACAAACGGACCGGTGCTGTCGAGGTTTTTCGCTTTCAGTGCGTTAACTACCGGTAGGTTGGCCGGATCTTGGTCATATTTTTTCGGCAGCGTGACCAGTAAGCCTTCAGAGGCAGCACCAGCAATAGACGAGATCTCTTTGTTACCAACGCCTTCTGGCCCCATAAAGGTGGCTTTTAAGCCTGCTGAGCGGGCTTGACGCAAGATCAGGCCCAATTCAGGGTGATAGCCGCCATAGTAGACAAAATCGACCTGATCTTTTTTCAGTTTGGCGATCAGTGCTGAGAAATCTTTATCCCCTGAGGTGATGCCTTCAAAGGCGACTACGCTGATACCGGCAGCGTCGAGTGATTTTTTCACACTTGAAGCGATGCCCTCACCGTACTGCTGTTTGTCGTGTATGACCGCCACTCGCTGCGGTTTGACTTTGTTGATGATGTATTTGGCAGCCGTTGGACCTTGATCGGAGTCTAAGCCGATGGTGCGCATCACCAAGCTGTAGCCCTGCTCGGTAATGGTTGGGCTGGTGGAGGCCGGCGTGATCATCAAGACACCCTCATCCTGATACACATCAGAAGCGGGTTGGGTTGATGCCGAGCAGAGGTGGCCTATCACATATTTCACGCCGTCATTGACCACTTTGTTGGCCACGGCAACCGCTTGTTTCGGATCGCAGGCATCATCGTACTCAATGGCGACCAGCTTATCGCCGTTGATGCCACCAGCTTGGTTGATTTGCTCAATAGCAATGCGCGTGCCAGTAAATTGCATATCACCATACTGGGCCACTGATCCTGAAAGTGGGCCGGCTACCCCGATTTTTATCTCGGCTGCCTGTGTGTGGCCAAGCAGGATCAGTGTGCTGCTTAATGCAATTGCCAAACGGCTTTTTTTCCCAGTGAACATTGCCATTGTGATTATCCCTGTCTTGGTTGGCGAAAAGATCATACGCATTGTTAAGCGACACTTTGTACATCTATTCAATGTGGTGCTCGCATGCACAATTGCGAACTGGCGCGCATCAATTTCATGACACCTTGATCTAAACAACCTTTTAACATCACTCTACATCGAGAAACAAGTGAATTTATCCTCCATAAAACAGGGGTTAACCCAGCATAAGATTTCAGTATATCTACACAGAATGTACCAATCTGGATGTTTACGCTAGATATGACATTTAAACGGCAGTTTAATGTCAATAAATGGGCAGATAGTCAGTATATTTATCGGAAAGAAAAAAATGGGGAAGAGGGTTTTTTCTGTTGTTAAATTCAGCAACATAAACTTAATTGCATATAAAACTGCGTGAATACAGAAGTATCGTTCAACATTGTTGTAGCACGCATGATAATCCACACTCTGTGATATACGGTGAGCCGTGGGCCAATCAAGCTCATTTATTCTGCATGCGCGGGCCAATAACTGCGGTAAACTCAGTAAATGGGGGTTGTCACCAATAACCGCAACTCAACAATACACCATAGCAAAACAGCGTATCTGGATAGGGAAAACATCGCATGAAATTGACCATTGAGCGGTTAACCGAACTGACATTCGCTGATCAAGCTGATTTAGCCAAACTGTGGCCACACGCTCAGGTGCAAGAGTGGCAACAAGCGATACAGCTGGATAACGGGCTACTTATTGCACGTTTTAATGATCGTATTTTGGCGGGGGTGAAGGTGAGCGCACCGCCTATTAACAGCCAACGGGCTGCTGGTGTATTAAAAACGGCTGAGTTGTATGATTTATGTGTTCGTGCGGCTACCCGTCGGCGTGGCGTTGGCCGTTACCTGTTGCAGCAATTACCAGTGTTAATGCCAGAATATCATCGCTGGATTATCACACTGCCACACACTGATGATCCTGATTACATGCAAGAAAATCGTACTACTTTGGCCCTGTTTTTGTTGCAGTGCGGTTGGCAACAGCAGGGCACATATTTTTCTTTTAGCCAAATTGCCCAATAAAATGAATAAGGCCAATAAAAACAACCAGCGTTAGTAAGATAAATAAGAGAACGGGAGAGAGCGTGAAACAGACATTAAGGCATGAAGCGATTGTAGAGCTAGTGCGTGAACAAGGTTACGTGAGTACCGAAGATCTGGTGGCGCACTTTTCAGTCAGCCCGCAGACGATTCGGCGTGATCTGAACGATCTGGCTGCTGACAATGTGATCCGCCGTCATCATGGCGGGGCCGCGTTACCCTCTAGCTCGGTCAATACCGCCTATCATGATCGCAAAGGTATGTGCTCATCAGAGAAGGCGCGCATTGCGCAGTCGGTGGCGGAACTGATCCCCGATGGCGCAACGCTATTTATTGATATCGGCACCACGCCGGAAGCGGTGGCACATGCCCTGCTGTCGCACCGTGATTTGCGCATTGTGACCAACAACTTAAATGTGGCAACACTGCTGACAACTAAAGAGGATTTCACCGTTATTTTAGCCGGTGGTGAGGTGCGTAACCGCGATGGTGGTATTGTCGGCGAAGCCACGCTCGATTTTATCTCTCAGTTTCGGCTCGATTTTGGCATTTTGGGGATTTCTGGCGTTGATCTTGATGGCTCAATGCTGGAGTTTGATTATCACGAAGTACGCACGAAAAATGCCATTATCGCCAACTCACGTTGTGTGATCTTAGCGACAGACCACTCCAAATTTGGCCGCAGTGCGATGGTGAATTTGGGGGGGATCGATAAAGTAGACTATCTGTTTACCGATCAGCTGCCGCCACCTCAGTTGGTGAAAGTGATTGAAGCGAGTGAGGTTAATTTAGTGCTGTGCTGATAGCTCGTGAGCATAGCGAACATCAAGATATGTATAAAGAGAGAGGCGCTTAAATAGTAGGCGCTTTTTTTTCGTATATAAATCCCTATTATTTATAGGGATGTTTTATTTTTGTTAAGAGATGGATAGCTACCTTATTTTCGATTACACTCGTTTTTGATTGATAACGAACATTTTCGGGGCGAGCATGGATATCAAAGATCTGATAGTGGTAGGCGGTGGCATTAATGGCGCAGGTATTGCCGCAGATGCGGCAGGGCGTGGTTTATCAGTTACCTTGTTTGAGGCCGATGACTTGGCCAGTGCCACTTCCTCTGCCAGCTCAAAGCTAATTCATGGCGGCCTGCGTTATCTAGAACATTATGAATTTCGGCTGGTTGGCGAAGCACTGGCCGAGCGTGAAGTACTATTGAAAATGGCGCCGCACATTGCTTTTCCAATGCGCTTTCGTCTGCCACACCGCCCGCATTTGCGCCCCGCATGGATGATTCGTGCTGGGCTATTTTTATACGATCACTTAGGAAAACGCACCACATTACCGGCAAGTTGCGGGTTACGTTTTGGCGCAAGCTCAGTGCTGAAACCACAGATGGTGCGTGGGTTTGAGTACTCAGATTGCTGGGTTGATGATGCGCGTTTGGTGGTGTTGAATGCGGCGCAGGTGGTGGAAAAGGGCGGCGCAGTACATACCCGTACCAAAGTGATTCAGGCTATGCGCGAAAACGCGCTTTGGCAGGTCGAGACAGAACACAGTATCACCGGTGAACGCCAGACCCACTATGCTCGCGCGCTGGTCAATGCGGCCGGCCCGTGGGTGAAAACCTTTTTTGATGAGAGCTTGCACGAGGCTTCGCCACGCGGTATTCGTCTGATTAAAGGCAGCCATATTGTCGTGCCGCGTGTACATAGCGAGCCGCAGGCATATATCCTGCAAAACGAAGATCAGCGGATTGTGTTTGTGATCCCGTGGATGCAGGATTTCTCGATTATCGGCACAACCGATGTGGAATATCATGGCTCACCGCGTGATGTCAGTATTGATGAAGATGAGATCAGCTATCTGCTGAAGGTCTACAATCTGCATTTTAAGCATCAACTGGTGCGCGATGATGTGGTCTGGACTTATTCCGGTGTCCGCCCGCTGTGCGATGATGAGTCAGATTCAGCGCAGGCGGTCACGCGTGATTACACGCTGGAGCTCTCTGATGATCAGGGCAGTGCGCCACTGCTGTCGATCTTTGGCGGCAAGCTGACCACCTACCGCAAGCTCGGTCAGGCCGCGATGCACAAATTGCAGCCCTACTTTGCCAATATAGGCACTGATTGGACGGCGCAAAGTGTGTTGCCGGGCGGTGATTTGGGCATGGATCGTGATAGCTATGCGCAGCATTTGCAGCAGCAATATCCGTGGTTGCCTGAAACGATGGCACGCCGTTATGCATACACCTACGGTAGCCGTAGCTGCGTGATTTTAGCACAGGCTGACTCTCTGGCCGCACTTGGACAGCATTTTGGTCATGATTGCTATCAGGCTGAAATCAAGTATCTGCAAACCCACGAATGGGCGCTGACTGCCGAGGATATTCTGTGGCGGCGTACTAAGCTTGGTATGTACTTGACCGATAACGAGTACGCGGCATTAGCCACATATTTAGCAAAAACACCGTAAACCCTCACCCAATGCAGGTGGGGATACACTATCTGCCAAAGGGTACACTCTCTGATGAGAGATTACCGATGATAACCTAATAAGAGTAGGTTAATTACTCTCCCTATTTTGCTGACTAACGGTAGAAATAGGGCGGGTACATACAACGCATACACGTTAAGTAAGCCTTTTACGTTTTACTGATACATATATGTTGTAAACAGCACATCAATCACTGGTTTTTGCCCTAGCTCTTTTTGCAGCACGGTATTAACAGCCTCTAAACACTGCTGACGCAGCACTTCACGCTGCTGTGGTGAGCGAACTTGTTGCTCATTTTGTGCGCTTAAAATCCAGATCAATGCATCTCTTAATTGTGGGGTTTGTTGCAGGATTTGATCTTTGAGTGGTGTATTTGCCACCATCAAGCTCACACTGACCCGTAAAAAACCTAACTGACGACCTGTAGTCTGGTAATTGGTTACAATATCATCCCCTAACAGTAAATATTGATAAGGGGATACCATCGCTTGAAGGCCAATTCTGGCATTGCTACTCTGTGCAAAAACCGTAGACAGTGGCAGGAAAATACACAGCACTGCTGCAACAGAGCGAAAAGATTTAAGCATAACGTGACCTGTTTGAATAAATCAGTTAACGGAAATGAGCCTGTTAACTGATAGAATGAACAAAATTAACGGGCAGTTTAACGATATCGATCTACAGCAAGCGGCATCGAAACGGGCTGACTGATCATCAGACGATTGCTTATTACTGCCCGCAATACGGCAATACTACCGACGAAATCATCATGAGTTTGTGTGAAACCGACGTTGCTTTATGGCCGAATATCCAGCCGTTAGAGGCGCAGTGGCAGCCTGCATCGGCCTATAATCTCACCGCATTACAGACAGAATGGCTCTGTGATCTCGGCTCAATGACCAAACGCCTGCGTGCTTCTTGCCGTACGCTGCGCGTTGTTATTGGCCATGAAGGGTTCGTTAGCCACAGTCAGTTAGCGGCCTGTGAGTGGTTTTCTTTACTGCCAGCATCGTTCTCATCTCCTCAATTCAGGCAAGATGAGCCAGCCCTGCTGGTCGATGATGCAGCAACGCTCTGGCTACGCGATGTACTGCTCTGTTGTGATGATGTACCGTGGATTTTTGCCCGCACCTTGATCCCTCAGCAGATGCTGCAGCAGCAGTGGCAACACTTGCCGGAGATTGGCACTGAACCGATTGGTCAAACACTGTTTGCCGATCCTCATTTGCAGCGCCAAGATGTAGAGATTGCGGCCATGACACTGCCACTGCCATTGGCACACACACTGTGTTTATCTGGCGATAAACCACTGTTGGCTCGTCGCTCAAGATTAGTGACGGCCACACAATCACTGCGGGTCACTGAAGTTTTTTTACCTTTTTCACCTGTATATTAATGGGGAGTTTGGCTCATGTTTAGGGAGAAGTTGAGCGCGTACTGGTGTCTAATGCGAATGGATCGCCCAATTGGTACGCTGTTATTACTCTGGCCCACCTTGTGGGCGTTATGGTTAGCAGCCGACGGACAACCCACACTACCGATTTTGCTGGTTTTTGTCTTTGGGGTGATAGTCATGCGTGCTGCGGGGTGTGTGATCAACGATTACGCTGATCGTAAGGTAGATGGGCATGTAAAACGTACTGCTACGCGCCCACTGCCGAGTGGCCTGATTAAACCTAAAGAGGCCCGCTGGCTGTTTGTCGGGCTGATTTTTGTTGCACTGTTGCTGGTATTAACACTCAATACACTGACCATTTTATTATCAATGGCAGCACTGGTACTGGCCTTTATCTACCCGTTTATGAAACGGTTTACCCATCTGCCACAAGTAGTGTTAGGGGTTGCGTTTGGCTGGTCAATTCCGATGGCATTTGCGGCTCAAATCAATGTGCTACCTCCGAGCTGTTGGCTGTTGCTATTGGCCAATATCTGCTGGACTGTGGCTTATGATACTCAATACGCAATGGTTGACCGTGATGATGATCTGCTGATTGGCGTGAAATCTACAGCCATTTTATTTGGCCGTTTTGATACGTTGATTATTGGCCTGTTGCAACTTGCCACGCTCGTATTGCTGGTGTTAGTGGGTATGGTCAGTCAACTGGGTATGCTCTATTACAGTGCCATTTTACTGAGTGCTGGATTATTTATTTATCAGCAACAACTGTTAAAAGCGCGTGATCGTCGCGCCTATTTTCAAGCCTTTTTGAATAATAACTATGTGGGGATGGTGCTGTTTGTTGGCATTGCTGCAAGTTATTTACTGCATTGAGAAAGGGCATGAAAAGCCTTGTTATCTGCGTATCGGCCGAAAAAAATGCCCTGATATATTATCAGGGCATAGCATCGGTAGCACTCGTGTCTGATTACTCTGCTAATGGTGAAGCGTGGTGAACAGGCAGTGCACTGTAAATTGTTAAACGAATTTCAGGTGATAACTGCGGGCTTAACAACGCGTTGAGTTGTACCACTTTTTCCGTTACGGCATTATCGTTTTCATCAATACACCCAATATGTTGCAGTGTACTGACTAACGAGGCAAACACGGCCTTATCAAAAAACTCTGGCGCATTAATGCCATGTAATACAGATAAACGCTGCGCAATAATCTGGCTCTCTTTTTCCAACTCGGCACGGCTAATCGGTGTATCAGTATTGAGCAGCGTTAAAGTGATAGCGTAGCGTTGCAGTGTTTCACGCACGCCGGCGGCTAACAATTGCAGAGGGCGAATACGATCATTATTGAGCGATAGCAAATTATCTTGCTGCACAATTAACCCCTGACGCGCCAGTTCAGCAACAAGCTGATCAACGACATCCGCTAACATTTCAGGCGTATAGCGCATAAACAGCTCGGTTTGCATCAACGGATAGAGGCCCGCAAGCGTTGTATGCAGCTGTGTTAGGCTAATTGTCTGCTGACAAACAACCACACTGGCAATCAGTGAAGGCAGCGCCAACATATGTTGAATATTATTGCGGTAATAGGTCATCAACACCGCTTGTTTGCGATCTAATAATATAATGTCGCCTAAGCTATCTTTCTCAATTTGCAGCTTATCAAGCGTCATCACATGTTCAAGTAACGTTGCGGCAGAGTCAGTTGGCACAGTGCTGTCAGCGGAATAGGGCACGTTTTGCAGTAATTGCTGGTAACACTCAAGCTGCTCAAGCAACTGATCGCGCGTCAGTGCCCGTTGGCGAGAGGCGAGCAGAGCCGTTGCCGTAAGATTTAACGCATTAGCTGCAGCAGCATTGTTGATATGTACCATAATCTGCTGCGCAATACCGTTGACAGTAGGCGATAACCATTGTGGGCGCTGTGGCTCAATGGGGTCTATTGCATCGCGCCAATCAGGAACATGTTGGTTTAAATAGGGTACAAGCGGAATAGGCTCACCAAAATTCACATACCCTTGACCTAAATTACGCAGCTTGCGTACGGTACGCAAAATTTGCCAAGCACTCTCTTTTTGCTTGGCTGCGCCACGCAACTCATTGGCATATGTGCCCACTTCCATCACATGTTCATAACCGATATAAACAGGCACAATAGAGATTGGGCGTTGTAATCCGCGCAGTGTAGCTTGTAGAGTCATACTTAATGTCCCGGTTTTGGGATCAAGCAAACGGCCAGTACGTGAGCGCCCACCTTCGATAAAATACTCAACCGAATAACCGCGGGTAAACAGCTCTGCCATATATTCACGAAATACGGTTGAGTACAGCTTATCGCCTTTAAAACTGCGGCGAATAAAAAATGCACCCCCCCGACGAAAAATCGGGCCTGCTGGGAAGAAGTTTAAATTAATTCCTGCGGCAATATGCGGTGGCACTAATCCCTGATGGTAGAGCACGTACGAAAGTAGCAGATAGTCCATATGGCTACGGTGGCAGGGCACATACACAATTTCGTGGCCATCTTGAGCCAGTTGGCGCACGCGTTCAGCATGACCAACATTAATCCCCTGATACAGGCGATTCCACAGCCAACCTAAAAAGCGATCGCCAATGCGCACTAACTCATACGAGAAATGTGCTGCAATTTCCTCCATCATACCAATGGCTTTTTGGCGCGCTTTTTCAGGTGAAATACCAGTGGCAGCCACTTCATCTGCCACGGCTTTTTCAATTGCTTTTGAGTGTAATAATCGGTTAAACAGCGCCTTACGATCAGGCAGGCGTGGCCCTGCAGCAGCTAAACGTTGGCGTGAAAAGTGCATTCGTGCAACACGTGCCAATTTTTGCGCAATAATTTGATCTGTACCGTGTTGATCTGCCATATAGCGAAGGGAAACACGATGTGAAAAGCGCACGAAACTATCACGGCCCAACCATAATACGGCAATGAACTTTTGAATACCGTTGAGCAGGCGCAATTTAGGTAAAACTAACTGCCCTTCGTGGCCTGGTGCGCGCCCCCACAATACGGTAACAGGAAGCATCTGCACATCAAGCGTCGGATCTTCACGGTGCAGATCCAGATAGTCATGGAAAAGGGTGATAGACTCAGGCTTTGGCACGCGATCTTTAAAGACCGTTGGGCGCTCATCAATAAAGACATAGCTAGGCAGTTGCCGGCCATGAATAGTGAGTGTTGCCAATGGGTCAGGCAACTGTTGCGCTAAACAGTAGCGGCGCAATGTTAAAAGATCCGTCTCTGACTGATAAGGCAGCACATATAAAATCGGGCGTGTAGGATCAATGTTTAATTCATGAATCGGATCTGCGGGGATCAACTTACTACGAACGAGCAGTGCCAGCGGCAGATCTAAAAATTTGTGATAAATACGCTTCCAACCAAGCATGGGGTGGGGCCTCAACATCCAACAAAACCGAGCAAGAATAGCAGAAATAACTGGTAAGATCAGATTCACCTAGAGCGTCACCGTTACGTTTGGTCGAACAGCTTCAATAGATAATGCAAATAATGAGGAAGTAACATGCAAAAGAACACCGGATTTACCCGCGTCTATAAAGCCGCAATTTACTCATGGCAAGGCTTTCAGCACGCATTCCGGCATGAAGCTGCCTTCCGCCAAGAGATAGTATTAGCTTTAGTGATGCTGCCATTAGCATTCTATTTTGATGTGACAGCAGTAGAGCGTGTATTGATGATTATGGTGATTGGATTAGTCTTGATCGCCGAGTTGCTAAACAGCTCAGTAGAGGCTGTGGTTGATCGTATTGGCAGTGAATACCATGAGTTAGCTGGTCGAGCAAAAGATATGGGGTCTGCGGCTGTTTTTGTCGCGTTGGCGCTTGTACCACTGGTCTGGGGAATTATTCTGTGGCCATAGTGATTACGGGGTGTTCAACACCCGCACTCCTGTATATACTGCCAGTATAGCTGTATAAAAAAACAGGATAAGACGATGAAGCCACTGACCGAAAGACAGCAACAGGTTTACACTCTAATCCGTGATCACATCATGGCCACTGGCATGCCGCCTACTCGTGCAGAGATTGCCCGTGATCTTGGTTTTCGCTCGCCAAATGCCGCGGAAGAGCATCTTAAAGCACTGGCACGTAAAGGTGCGATTGAAATTGTTGCCGGCGCATCACGTGGTATTCGTCTGTTGGCTGAAGTGGAGCAAGAAGATGCCGCAAATGAGGGTTTACCGCTGATTGGCCGTGTGGCTGCCGGAGAGCCTATTTTAGCGCAGCAGCATGTTGAAGGGCACTATCAGGTTGACCCAACCTTGTTTAAGCCAAGTGCTGATTTTTTGCTACGGGTTAATGGCATGTCGATGAAAAATATCGGCATTATTGATGGTGATCTACTGGCTGTACATAAAACCCATGAAGCACGGAACGGGCAAGTGGTGGTTGCGCGGGTGGATGATGATGTCACTGTTAAGCGCCTTGAGCGCCGTGGTAATCAGGTATTCCTGCATGCGGAAAATGAAGAGTTTGCGCCAATTGTGATTGATCTGTGCAGCCAATCACTCACGATTGAAGGGTTAGCGGTGGGTGTGATCCGCAATAATAACTGGATATAATCTGCCAGCGTCCGTATTTGTTGCTCTGTCAGCCCGCCATGTTATGCCATGAGCGGGTTTTTTATTGCTGCCGTTAAAACTTATAGCAGCATAATAAATACAGGAATTAACATCTTCACACCCTGCAAACGATAAAAAGGAGATCCTCTCAAATGAGGGCATGTACTCTGCTTCAACGCTATAGGTCGCCAACGGACCGCCGCTTGTGGCAACTGGCTCTGCCGATGATCTTCTCTAACATCACCATTCCATTACTCGGATTGGTTGATACTGCTGTTATCGGCCACTTAAACAGCGCAGTGTATCTGTCGGCAGTGGCTGTGGGTGGCATGGTGTTGGCCTTTTTAACCATGATGCTCAACTTTTTGCGTATGAGCACCACGGGGATCACTGCACAAGCAAAAGGTGCACAAGATAACGAAATCGAGAGTCGAGCAGCACTGTTACAAGCCCTTGGCCAACCTCTATTGCTCAGTGGGTTACTCAGCTTCTTATTGTTATTGCTGCAACAACCGCTGATTCAGTTAGGACTGTCGATCAGCGGTGTTTCTGGTCTGTTGCGTGAGTATGCTGAACTCTATTTGCAGATCCGCTTTTGGGCGATTCCAGCCACCCTAGCAAATTTAGTGCTACTGGGTTGGTTGTTGGGCATGCAAAAAATGAAAGCGCCGGTTTTGCTGTTAGTGTGTGGCAATATTACCAATATTGTGTTGGATGTGACGCTGGTATTATATGCCGACTGGCAGGTTCGCGGTGTGGCAGTTGCCAGTGTCTGTGCTGAATATATGACTTTGCTGATGGGGTTATGGTTAGTATGGCGTACGATACGCAGCACATACCACATACCACATAACACAACACCAACACATTGCATCGCATCAGCGTACTGTGCCGGATCAACACATTGCACCACAGAAAATCACAACACTCTTATTGGGTGATAGAACTGCATGGCGAAAAAACGGTAGACGGTTGCTATCATTAAACCGCGATATTTTTCTGCGTTCGTTGGTTTTACAGCTCTGCTTTGCCTCGTTTACTGTGCTCGGTGCCCGTATTGGGGGCGATACCGTGGCCACTAATGCACTGTTACTGAATTTTCTCACCTTTACTGCCTTTGCACTTGATGGGTTTGCCTATGCCATTGAAGCATTGAGTGGTCATGCAATTGGCGCGCGCGATCAGCGAACCTTGCGCACCGTATGGCATGCAGCTTGTCGGCAATCACTGCTCTTGGCTGCATTGTTTTCACTGACTTATGCGCTGTGGGGGCAACAGATTATTGCGCAGTTAACGCACCTGCCCGCACTGCAATCGCAGGCCAATATTTATTTACCGTGGCTGGTGGCATTGCCGCTGGTTGGTGTGTGGTGTTATCTGCTCGATGGCCTGTTTATCGGTGCAACCCGTGGCCGTGAGATGCGCAACAGCATGGTATTGGCCGGATGCGGCTATGCACTGACAGTGGTGCTAGGGTTTGCGTTGGGGCATGGGCAAAATCATCTATTGTGGCTGGCATTAATGATTTTTTTGGCACTGCGCGGAGTATCGTTAGAGTATTACCGTCGTACACGCTTAATGTGTAACGGGTAAACTCAACGAGTTTTGTTGGCGGTTTTTGGTATAGGCTCATACTATAAGGGTAAGAGAGAAGAGTAAATACCCTGTTTTTACCCATCAAATGTGAGCTATCAAAATAGACTAGCGCGCAATTGCGCGCCAGTAATCGCCGTATTCATATTGCAGATTATGGCATCGTAATTAACTGCATTAACCGTAAGATAGCAGTTATTTATTACTGCGATTATTAGGCTCTAATATTCAGCACGCATAGATAAGCATGGGTATTAAGAGCTTAATATAAAGGGCTTAGTAAAACGAGTGATCACCACGCTGATGCTCAGTAATATCCTTCACCCCTTTAAGTTCAGGAAATTGAGCCAGCAGCTCCTTTTCAATGCCCTCTTTTAAGGTGACATCGATCATCGAACACCCATTACATCCTCCCCCAAATTGCACGATAGCATAGCCATCATCAGTGATCTCCATCAGAGAGACTCGGCCACCGTGTGCGGCAAGTTGTGGGTTAACCTGTGATTGCAGCGCATACTCAACGCGCTCAGTCAAAGGGGCATCGTCAGCCACTTTCCGCATTTTAGCATTAGGCGCTTTGAGCGTGAGCTGTGAGCCGAGTGTATCGGTAGTAAAATCAATGTCTGCGTCTTCCAGATAAGGCGCACTCATTACATCGACATAAGCAGAAAAATGGGCAAATTTCAGCTCGGTATCCTTGTCTTCTACCGCATCGGCAGGGCAATAAGAGACACCGCATTCAGCATTAGGCGTACCAGGGTTAACAACAAAAACACGGATGTTAGTACCTTCGGCCTGTTGTGCCAAAAGCTTACTGAAGTGGGCTTGTGCAGCATCAGAAATGCGGATCATGGCTCGTCTCAATAGTTGACTGATTTACTTGGTTAAACATCATACACCCTTTCATTGGGCCTGAGTAGTACAGGGCTCACGCATTTACATTGAATACGTTATTGAGTACGACACAAACACCAAATCTGAATATGGCGCACGCCTTGCTCGCGCAGCGCATGGCTTATCACACTGACTGTTGAACCCGTGGTCACCACATCATCAAGCAGTGCAACTCGTAAACCGCGCAGTGGTTTTGTCACTGCATAGGTGTTGAGTTGATTATGCCGCCTTTCACTGGCACGCAGTGTATGTTGAGCGCGTTGACGTTTATAACGGATCAGTGCGTCAGGATCGAGCGGGATCTTCAGCCAGTGTGACAAGGCTCTGGCAAGATACTCACTCTGGTTAAATCCGCGCCACCACTGGCGCTGGCGTTGCAGTGGAACCGGTAAAATCAGATCTGGCCACGGTGCGGGGTGTTCACGTCGTGCAGTTAGCAGCGTCAGCAATAACTGGCGGGCCAGTGCTTCGGCCAGCCAAAACTGCTGTTGGTATTTTAACTTGGCCAACAAATAGGTAAATGGCTCGCTGTAATCAGCAATCGCAATCAGGCTATCCCACGGTACAGGTGCGTTCTGGCAAGGTATACAGCGGCTATTGATGTGCAAACGGCCCATACCGCATCGTCGGCATGGGAAAGAGATCAATGGAAAGTGGCTTTTACAGACACTGCAAATCCCGTGCTGGCGATGGTAAAGTGGTTGTTGACACACTAAACAGGGGCTACGGGTATCAGCTTGTAAGGTGTATCGCTGTGCAAATAAGCGCAATAATGGCCGGCATAGCATTGTGTTATCCCTGATCAAAATGGCTCTGGTTAGTGTTAGTCGTCAGCCTAAGGTGAGCAAGCAAAGGGTTAACCTACGGTTTAAGCCGCATAATAAAAAAATCACAACAAAAGAGTATAGGGGATGAACAAACTATATTGGCAACAACAAGGGCAAGGTGATCGCGATATTGTGCTACTGCATGGCTGGGGATTGAATGCTGAAGTATGGCAACCGTTGGTCGCGGAATTGAGCTCGCATTATCGGGTTCATACAGTTGATTTACCCGGTTATGGGCGTAGCCACAGTTATGGTGCACTGTCATTATCAGAGATGGCCGAGATTGTATTACAGCAAGCACCACCCCATGCAGTTTGGGTGGGATGGTCACTGGGTGGATTAGTGGCAACCGAAGCGGCACTGCAAGTGCAAGCGGCCATGACTCACACTTCAGAGGAAACGGTAAAGCAACCTGCAGCAATAGCAGGCCTGATTACACTGGCTTCATCCCCCTGTTTTATGATGCAAGAGAACTGGCCAGGAATTAAACCCGATGTATTGGCTCAATTTCGCCTGCAACTGCAGCATGATTTTAGCCGTACAGTTGAGCGTTTTTTGGCGCTACAAACACTGGGTACACCCACTGCACGGCAGGATACGCGCTACCTAAAGCAGGCTGTACTGTCGGTTCCTGCACCAACGGCCAACGTTCTGGCTAAAGGTCTGGATTTATTGGCCGACACAGATCTAAGAGCACATGTTTTTGCGCTGACACTGCCAGTATTACGCATTTATGGGCGTTTAGATGGGTTAGTTCCACATCAGGTGATTACCAAGGTTAATGCCTATTGGCCACACTCACAGGTTGAAATAATAGCGCAAGGCGCACATGCCCCTTTTATTGCTGAACCGGTACGTTGTGCTCAAATGATAGACATATTTTGTCACCGTTATCTGCATATATAACTGATATGGGGTATCTCTCGTTATCACTTAACGAGTGTAAGTGTAACTCTGCGATTGCGTAGGGTATTTTGCTGTACATTCGATGATCTTGTTATTTGCTGAGGGAAAGAGACCAATGTGATGAATGTCAGCCCCACCAATCAAGCTGTCTCTGTGCTGCCGACCTCAGTAAACCCATCAACAGAGCAGGCACGGCATGACAATCAAGCGCGTGAGCGTATTGTGCAAGCGGAAGCCGTTATTGCTGCGCCAGCCAAGCGTGCGGTAGATACTCGTCTGCAAGATCAGTATCTACTGACAACAGAGGAGGAAAAAGAGCAGGACAATGCAGAACCTGATACCCCTGATCCTGACTTATTACCAGCCGATGCCAATGCGCTGATTGAGGGGGAATGGGTCTGTAAAGAGGATTGTCCACGTTATTATCCCCCATTTCCGAATGCATTAACGGCAGTGAATAAGCGTATGGCCCTGTATGGTAAAGTGATTGCCTGTCATTATTGGTATTCTGTGCGCCCAAGCCCAAAAGCAGATTTTCGAACGAAAACGTGAGAGGCCAGAAAGTACAGCACAAGGCGTGCTAAAGCAGTAAAAGAAACGATCTGCCGTATTAAGTACACAGCAGATCGTCAGTATAATATAACGACAGTATTATGAAGCCGATTTTACTTGAGTATCCGTTTCACGGCTGATAGGCAGTGAAATGCGCATCGCTAACCCACCAAGAGCGGCACTGCGGTTGAGATTAATTTTACCGTGGTGTGCATCAATAATGCGTTTTAAAATGGCTAATCCTAACCCTGAACCTTCGCTACTACCGCGTGCTTCATCACCACGCACAAACGGTTGGAACAGATTTTCAATCTGATCTTCGGGAATACCTGGCCCATTATCATCAACTTGTGCCCAGACATAACCGTTATCATCAATCCCACTACTGACACTGATCATACCGTTACCGTAGCGGATAGCATTGGTGATGATATTCGCAATCGCC
The DNA here is from genome assembly GCF_051652165.1 of Plesiomonas sp. GTDB lineage: Bacteria > Pseudomonadota > Gammaproteobacteria > Enterobacterales > CAMTGL01 > Plesiomonas. Next base: position 26,212 of record NZ_JBOFTR010000014.1, on the reverse strand, counting down.
CGTTTGATGGATAATGGGTGGATATTGCACATTAACGTATCATGATAGAGATCAACATGAATCATATGATCATCGTTGCTCTCTGCGGTAGACACCTCGCTAACAAGCAAATTCAGATCATACCGCTCAGTAGGCATATCCCCATTTTGTGCACGTAGAAAATCAATAAATTGGCCGATAATCTCATTTGATTCATCGATATCTTTATTGATCGACTCAGCAAGATAGCCATCCTCTTGCGACATCATTTCTGTCGCGAGTCTGATCCGTGTGAGCGGAGTGCGCAAATCATGGCTGATGCCGGCTAAAATCAGGTTTCTATCCTGTGCCAGAGCTTTAATGCCTTTACTCATCACGTTAAATGAGTGGATAACAGAGCGAACTTCTGAGGCACCCTGTTCGGGTAATTGATCAGGATATTCGCCGCGGCCAACCCGTAATGCTGCTTTTTCTAGCTCCATCAGTGGGCGGTTTTGCAGACGAATAAATATCCATGCACCGGCCAGAATCAGCATGAAAATAGCAAAGATATAGCGAAACAGAGGAGCGAAAGCCTCTTGGCGCAACTCAATTAAGGGAATGCGTGACCATAAGTCACTGTCTTTATCTGTTGGATCATGCAACCAGAGAACAAAAAACTCTGATCCTGTCTCTAACCTGACATCCACATACGTGCCAAATAGTCGGGTAAACTCTTGATCCAAAAAGGGATAGTGTTCAGCTTGTGCCAGACCTAATAAGAGCGCCTCTTGTGTATTATAAAGGCGAATATCCAGATCAGAAGCCAACTCGTTGCGCAAAATTTGCCGAACACTCGGTGATGCTTGTTTATCTATTTTGGCCGCGAGTTTAATCTCATAGGCAATCATACGATTAAATTGCGATACGGTAGGCCGGATCGCAAAATTCATGACAGCCATATAGGTGGTGAGCATGCAAATAAGCAGCAACACCACCATCATGAGTAGAGTACGGGCAAACGTACTGCGTGGAAGCCAACTGCTCATTGTGCTTTGTGATCATCCGGTACAAAGACGTAACCCAAACCCCAAACGGTTTGAATATAACGTGGACGTGCTGGATCTTCTTCTAGCATACGACGCAGACGGGAGATCTGCACATCGATGGCTCGCTCCATTGCGCTGTACTCACGGCCACGTGCCAGATTCATCAGCTTATCGCGTGATAATGGCTCACGTGGGTGGGTGATCAATGCTTTTAGTACGGCAAACTCACCACTGGTTAGCAACATAGCTTCATCACCACGGAACATTTCACGGGTACCCAGATTGAGGCGGAATGGGCCAAACTCAATCACCGCTTCTTCTTGTGATGGTGCACCTGGCAGTTCTGTAATATGGCGACGCAAAATAGCGCGCAGACGTGCTAACAGTTCACGCGGGTTAAAAGGCTTTGGCAAATAGTCATCTGCTCCCACTTCTAAGCCCACGATACGATCAATTTCATCGCCTTTTGCCGTTAACATAATGATAGGCATATTGTTATCTTGGCTACGTAAGCGGCGACAAATAGAGAGGCCATCTTCACCTGGCAACATCAAATCAAGTACCATCAAATGGAAACTTTCACGTACCAGCAGACGATCCATTTGCTCTGCGTTAGCAACACTGCGAACCACAAAGCCTTGTTCTGTCAGATAACGCTCTAGCAGTGCGCGTAGGCGCATATCATCGTCGACGACGAGGATTTTGTGATTCTCTTGCATGTTGATTACTCCAAAAACGAAATCATTACACCGAAATAGGATGACACATGTGCACATGCCATCAGTAATTGTGTCTATTGTATGCAACATTTTCGCGCTACTGCACAGGAAATTGTTACAAAGTTAATCTACACCCACGAGAAGGAGAGATTCATCGTAACAAGGCGTAACGTATCTGCGTGAAATTGCGTGCTATTATCATTAAGTAAACATCGCCATTGAGCTGACGATGTTTATTATTGTTATGCAATAATACTAATATTGCACAAATTATGTTGGATATCCTGTGCAGAATAAGATTTTTGTCCGTAATATCACGCGATTAATGCATCAATAAGGCATAACACTCTCACACCCTCGGTTTGCATCTGTGGGAGGCCATTATATTTGGGTATCAGAGGCAAGGGCTTGATAACGAATGGCTAAAACGGCATAGCAGACACGGCCAGCAGGGGTATCAACCACAATTTCATCATCAACCCTTTTGCCTATTAGGGCCCGAGCAACCGGTGAGTTAATTGAGATCCAATTTTTAGCCGGATCAAACTCATCAGCCCCTACAATACGGTAGCAGCTCTCGACACCTTGCTCGTTCTCTAACGTAACCCACGCACCAAAAAACACTTTGCCTTCTTGCTGTGGGCTAGGGTCAATAATTTTAAGAATATCCAAACGTTTGCTTAAAAAACGCACGCGCCGGTCGATTTCACGTAGCCGTTTTTTACCGTAGATGTACTCTGCATTTTCCGAGCGATCACCCATTGCCGCCGCTTCAGACACGGCTTGTGTGACCTGTGGACGTTCAATTTTCCACAAATATTTCAGCTCTTTATCCAGCGCAAGCCAGCCTTCGCGCGTAATGTAGTGTGCTTTTGTTGTACTCATTTTATCCTGAGTAGATTGGGTATGCTTCACGTTCACAAATATCCTTCTCTCTGATGACTGGTATTTTGCCACGCAGAAACGTATAAAAGTCGACTATTACTCAACACTCTTTGATGAATCTTGATTGAGCCTATGAATACTCATTTTAGCCGTATTATTGCCAGTGAAATTGCCGCCCGCGCTGATCAGGTTAGCGCCGCCATTCATTTGCTTGACGAAGGCAACACCGTACCCTTTATTGCCCGTTATCGTAAAGAGGCCACCGGTGGATTAGATGATACGCAACTGCGTAATTTAGAAACACGCTTAATTTATCTGCGTGAATTAGAAGACCGCCGTCAGACGATTTTAAAATCCATCACTGAACAGGGCAAATTAACCGAGGCGCTACAACAGGCATTACTGAGCACTGACAATAAAACTGAACTTGAAGATCTCTATTTACCGTATCGGCCAAAACGCCGCACGCGTGGCCAAATCGCTATTGAGGCGGGGCTGGCACCGTTGGCCGATAGCTTGTGGAACAACCCACAGCAAGACCCTGAAGTCTTGGCAGCAACGTTTATCAATGCTGATCAGGGTGTGGCAGATAGCAAAGCAGCATTAGACAGTGCGCGCTATATTTTAATGGAGCGTTTTGCCGAAGATGCTTTGCTACTGCAGAAAATCCGTACCTATTTGTGGAAATATGCCCAATTAGTATCAACGGTTGTCGTTGGTAAAGAGGAAGAGGGGGCGAAGTTCCGTGATTATTTTGCCTACCATGAGCCGATTGCAAAAGTGCCCTCGCACCGTGCACTGGCGATGTTCCGTGGTCGTAATGAGGGAGTGTTAAACCTTTCACTTAATGCCGACCCTGAGCAAGAAGAGAGTCTTCGCAGCAGCTATTGTGAAACCCTGATTGCCGAGCATTATCAGGTGATACTAAACCATGCACCGGCCGACAGTTGGCGGAAAAGTGTGATTAGCTGGGCATGGCGTATCAAAATTTTGCTGCACATGGAAACCGAGCTGATGGGCACGGTACGTGAACAGGCTGAAACGGAAGCCATTAACGTATTTGCCCGTAACATGAGCGATTTGCTGATGGCAGCCCCTGCGGGCGCAAAAGCTACGATGGGGTTAGATCCTGGTTTGCGTACCGGTGTGAAAGTTGCCGTAGTTGATGCAACCGGAAAGCTAGTCGATACCGCGACTGTCTATCCGCATACTGGGCAAATGGATAAAGCACTGCATACCGTCGCACAATTGTGCCAAAAACACCGTGTTGCGCTGATTGCGATTGGTAACGGTACGGCATCGCGGGAAACCGATCGTTTTACTGCCGAGATGTTTCGTCTGTATCCTGATATTCAGGCACAAAAGGTGACAGTCAGTGAGGCGGGAGCATCTGTGTACTCTGCTTCAGAGCTGGCCGCACTGGAGTTCCCTGATCTTGATGTCTCGCTGCGCGGTGCAGTTTCAATTGCCCGTCGGCTGCAAGACCCCTTGGCCGAGCTGGTTAAGATTGAGCCAAAATCGATTGGCGTAGGGCAATACCAGCACGATGTTTCTCAATCACAACTGGCGCGCCGTCTTGATGGTGTGGTGGAAGATTGTGTGAACGCGGTGGGGGTTGATCTCAATACTGCCTCGGTTGCTCTGCTGACTCGTGTGGCTGGGTTATCAAAAACACTGGCTCAGAATGTGGTGGCTTTCCGTGATGAGCATGGCCGTTTTGATAGTCGCCAGCAGTTGCTAAAAGTGGGGCGTTTAGGCCCGAAAGCCTTTGAGCAATGTGCCGGATTTTTACGTATCAATGAGGGTAAAAACCCGCTGGATGCCTCAACGGTACATCCGGAAACCTATCCGGTGGTGGAGCGTATTCTGGCTGCCACCGGTAAAACGGTGCGCGATCTCATGGGCAATGGCGAGCTGCTGCGCAGTGTCAAAGCCAGTGAGTTTACCGATGATCGCTTCGGTTTACCGACGGTGACCGATATCCTAAAAGAGCTGGAAAAACCCGGCCGCGATCCACGGCCAGAGTTTAAAACGGCCACCTTTGCCGAGGGGGTCGAAACTCTTGATGATCTCTCTGCGGGGCTAGTTTTAGAGGGCACCGTGACCAATGTGACCAATTTTGGCGCATTTGTTGATATCGGTGTGCATCAGGATGGCTTGGTACACATCTCATCACTGTCAGATAAGTTTATTGATGACCCGCATAAAGTGGTGAAAGCGGGCGATATCGTCAACGTGAAAGTGTTAGAAGTGGATATCGCACGTAAGCGAATTGCATTGAGCATGCGCCTTGATGAGCAACTTACGGCTGAGCGGAGTCGTACAGAGGGCAAAGGCCGACAAAATACACCGCGTAATGGTCATAGTGCAGAGGCATTAACGGCTAACCATGGGGAACGGGAAAATCGCCGTAATGATAGAGCGGGAAACCGTAATGATAGCCAAGGAAACAGTGCCATGGGTGATGCATTGGCTGCAGCGTTGCGTAAAAATAAATAACCGATATCTCTATACGTATATCGCTATCGATATAATGGGGGCAATTGCCCCCTTTTTTTATCTTATATATGCAGTTATGGTATGTTTTGTATCACACAAAAGATAAAAAAAACGCTCAACACAAAAGGTGTGAGCGGATATTGTCCAACTATATCAATAATCAATAATCAATAATCAGTAATCAGTAATCAGTAATCAGTAATCAGTAATCAGTAATCAGTAATCAGTAATCAGTAATCAGTAATCAGTAATCAGTAATCAGTAATCAGTAATTATTACGATCGATCGTTAATATCACAATGACCAATCCGGCTAAAGCACCAGAATGCGACAATAAACAGTAATGCCCAGGGAACAGCCAACATCACGCCAATAATGAAATCTTGCATATTGTACCCCTGACTGAATAATTTATATTCCTACCATAGGGCAAATTTTTGGTACATGATATTTTAATAAAATGAATATTACGTTCATTAAAAATGAACGTTAAGGCAGTAATAGCATAAAAAAAGCACAGACAAGTTGATGTCTGTGCTGTGAGTTGATAGCAATACGTATACTACAATACGCATACTATACAAAGAGTATAGGTTGAGGTTTACAGATGTGGGCCTGCTTGTACCAGTGCTGCACCTTCTGGCGTATCAGTGTACTTGTCAAAGTTAGTGATAAAGCGTTGTGCCAGATCTTTGGCTTTATCTTCCCACTGTGCCAGTTCACTGTAGGTGTGGCGTGGGTCAAGAATACCGGTATCTGCTCCTGGCAGTGTCATTGGGATCTCAAGGTCGAAAATCGGCAGGGTAGCTGTCGGCATCTCTTCGATTGAACCATCGAGAATCGCATCAATAATTGCACGGGTATCTTTGATGGAGATCCGCTTGCCCGTACCGTTCCAGCCGGTATTGACCAGATAAGCCTGAGCGCCGGCCGCTTCCATACGCTTCACCAGCACCTCAGCGTACTGTGTCGGGTGCAGCGTCAGGAAAGCTGCGCCAAAACAGGCCGAGAATGTCGGGGTTGGCTCGGTGATCCCACGCTCTGTACCGGCCAGTTTAGCGGTAAAGCCAGACAGGAAGTGGTACTTGGTCTGCTCAGGAGTGAGTTTTGAAACCGGAGGCAACACACCAAATGCATCTGCGGTTAGGAAAATCACTTTATTGGCGTGGCCAGCTTTTGATACAGGTTTAACAATATTTTGAATATGGTTGATAGGGTAAGAGACGCGGGTATTTTCAGTTTTTGCGCCATCATCAAAATCAATAGAACCATCAGCGCGAACGGTTACGTTTTCCAGCAGCGCATCACGCTTAATGGCATGGAAAATATCGGGCTCCGCCTCTTCGGAGAGCTTAATGGTTTTTGCATAGCAGCCTCCTTCAAAGTTGAATACACCGTCATCATCCCAACCATGCTCATCATCACCAATGAGGCGACGTTTAGGATCGGTGGATAAGGTTGTTTTTCCTGTGCCTGACAGACCAAAGAAGATCGCAACATCCTCTTTTTCACCCACGTTAGCCGAGCAGTGCATGGAAGCAATACCTTGTAGTGGCAGCAGGTAGTTCATCACAGAGAACATCCCTTTTTTCATCTCGCCGCCATACCATGTGCCGCCAATCAGTTGAATGCGTTCGGTGAGATTAAATGCGACAAAGTTTTCCGAGTTCAGGCCTTGCTCTTTCCAGTGTGGATTGGTGCATTTTGCGCCATTCATCACGATAAAATCAGGGGTGAAGTGTTGTAACTCTTCTGTGCTTGGGCGGATAAACATATTTTTGACAAAATGCGCTTGCCACGCCACTTCCGTAATGACACGCACTTTAAGGCGAGTATCAGGGTTTGCGCCACAAAATGCATCAATAACAAAAAGACGCTTGTGTGATAGTTGTTTAGTCACCAATGCTTTGAGATCGTGCCACACATCAGGGGTGATTGCTTTATTATCATTTTTGCCTTTTCCCTGATCAGCCCACCAAAGGGTATTACGGGTGGTATCATCGCGGACAATGTATTTATCTTTCGGGGAACGGCCGGTAAAAATACCGGTATCAACAGCCACTGCACCTATATTGGTGACAATGCCACGCTCATAGCCAGAGAGGTTTTTGCAGGTTTCTTCTTGGAATAGCAGTTCGTAGGATGGATTGTAGATGATTTCGTTAACGTCTTTAATGCCATAACTGGCCAGATCTAAGACGATTGGGCTTTCTACCTCTAATACACTCATCTTTCAGCTCCTTTGTAATTGGACAATTCCTTGTTCCTAATAGCCATACTAATGATGTGCCTAATCGATACAGCGAGCATCATCAAACTTTGGTTATTATTTTTAAGGGAAACACAAAGAAATGGCGGGAATGTTCCCGCCTTGTGATCAGTGTAGCTGATTTGATGAATTTATGTGTGATCCGTTTCGAAGTGCCTGAATATCTATCGCATCGAATCGATAATGGGCTTGGCAGTAGTCGCAATGCATATCAATTTCACCGTTTTCTGACAGAATCTGCTCTATTTCCAGCGGATCTACCGTCAAAATGGCTGCGCCAGAGCGTTCACGTGAGCAGGTACAACTAAAGCAAACCTCTTGCGCGGGGTAGACAGTGACCTCTTCTTGATGATACAAGCGATACAACACCTCTTCAGCATCTAACCCAAACATTTCATTGGCGGTCATGGTGACTGTTAACTGGCTTAAATGTTCGAACTCATCGCCATTGGCATGTTCATCAGGTAGCACTTGCAGCAAAAAACCGCCTGCAACTGGCTGGCCTTGGTGTGCGCCAGTCAGTAAAAATAGGCGGGTAGGGAGCTGTTCTGACTGAGCAAAGTAGCCCTCTAAGCATTCCGCTAATGTCTCACCTTCTAAACCCACAATCCCTTGATAACGCTCACCCTGATTTGGGGTAATTGTGATCACTAAATGCCCTTGGCCTATCATCTGGCGCAACGTCATCTCATCAGTGATATTCCCCTGAACACGGGCAACACCGCGCAGTTTTTGCAGGTGATCACCATTAATGACCGCCAGACGTAATGGGCCATCACCCTGCAGTTGTACTGTAATTGTACCCTCAAATTTTAATGTTGCGGTCAGCAAGCTTGTGGCCACGAGCATCTCACCAAGAAGGCGCTGAACGGGCAGCGGATAGTCATGATTATCGAGCATCTGCTGATAAGTTTGAGCCAGACGCACCATCTCTCCGCGTACAGAGACTTTATCAAACAGATAGCGGTGCAGTTGGTCGTGTGTGTTGGGGCTTAGAGATGTGAGTTCATGGTTGTGCATAACATTCTCTCAATAATTAATAACACTGTGTTGTTATTCAGCGTCGTGATATTTAAAGCGGATCAGATCTCGCCGCTCTTTTTTATCGGGTCGTCGGTCAGGGTGTGGCATAGATAATGCATTCATTTTGCGGGCAAGACTCACTTGTTCGCGCAGTTGAATACTCTCTGCTGTTTCTTGATACATCAACTGTGCTTCAGTTGCACTGCGGCGCTGTTCAGCAACCTGCAAGATAACTACCGTTCGCGTGTCGTTTCCCTGTCGTAATGCCAAGGTTGCGCCTGATTCGACCAGTTTGCTCGGTTTACTGCGTTGACCGTTGTAGTGCACTTTGCCGCCGTCGACCATTTCACGTGCAAGTGCCCGTGTTTTATAAAAGCGAGCAGCCCAGAGCCATTTGTCTAAGCGTACGGCAGGAAGAGCGTCAATATCTTGTGGCGCACCGCCGTTTTTTGGATGGCGTTTTCCGCACATTGGCAACCCTCTGCTGCGATGAGCGAGAACATAAAAGAAAATTATCTCATTTCTGCGATGAGAAACCTACTGTTGCAAGCGCAGTACAGGTAGTGTTTGGTCATACAACGAGTAGAGAGAAAAGAGTGGAAAGGATGTGTAAAGCAAGCAATAAAAGTCAAAATCTAATAGCTTGTTTTTTATGTTTAATCAAATGATATTTTCGTGATTTAAACTGAAATTTTCCAAAAAGAATGTGTTGTGCATTTCAGTGAGTAATGATTTATTGCATAATATTGCAGTAATCTGTCATGTTGTTTTCTTGTGCAATGCCCTCTGTGTGAAACAGGCAAAGCCATAATTGACGGTATTGTTGCGGTTTAGCTTGGTATTGTGTGTAAAAGTAATGAGAAGGACATTATTTGTCATGTTTATTACTTGTTGCGTGATTATGGTAACTCAAGAGCTCTGTTGAGTTAATAACATAGGGAAATAGCGGTGGTTTTGTTTGCCCGATTTTCAACAATACTGCATCAGTGCACGCAACCTCAATGGCAAGACCGTTGTGCACGCGGGTTGCAGCGTGCGTTATGGTTTGCTTGCATTTGGAGCGTAGGCCAGTTGGTGTGGTTTATTTGGCCAAAACCAGACCCTGTGGTATTACCGCCAACTGCTCCTGTGCAGGTACAAACAACCCCTACTCATTTATTAACTGAATCAGATCTTGGTGTGGTTTTTCAACAACAGTGGTTTGGGTCATTAGCGCCAACCCCAATTGTTGACGAACCGGCCAAAAAAGTGATTGTCCCCACAAAGCTCAATTTTGTGTTGCGTGGTGTTGCGCCCAGTCAAGATGCCGCCCGCAGTGTTGCCGTGATAGAGGCACAAGGTAAACAGCAGAGCTATATGCTAGGGGAAAAAGTGGGGGGATCAAACGTGACATTGTTAGCCGTTGAGCCATTGCAAGTGTTGCTCGATAACGCCGGTCAACACGAGGTTTTGCGTTTGCCCGGTGAGCCTGCTGCCACTGAGTTATCCGCGCGTCGTCAGTCTACAAGTGCCGAGAGTAACACTCGTTCATCAACTCACATCACCACGAAAACGCCCCCAGTTCAAGAAACAGCAGTGAGTGATGAGCCTGCTGCCGAAAGCACTGCCATAAACACAGAGTTAGCCGCAGTGCGTGCCTTAATTGCACAAGATCCGCAAAAAGTGCTGAATTACATTCGATTAAGCCCAATACGCAAAGAAAAAACCTTGGTGGGATACCGTGTTTCACCAGGGGCTAACCGTGCTTTATTTGACTCATTTGGCTTAAAAGATCAAGACATTGCGGTGGCATTAAATGGGTTGGATTTAACTGACGATCAGCAAGCTATGCAGGTTATGCAACAGCTTGCGACGCTCACAAGTATCACCCTCACTGTACAGCGTGCAGGAATGCGTTATGACATTCTTGTTACGCCTTAAATTCGATGAACATTTGCGTAATACAAGGGCAAACCATGAGTAATGACATTGCATCCGAATCTTTAACTCAGCTCAGGTTTGCCTGTAAACGGGTAAAACCGACATTAAAAGCCCTGACGATGGCATCATTGTTGATGCTACATGGGGTTGCATGGGCAAATGAGTTTTCGGCAAATTTTAAAGATACCGACCTCAATACTTTTATTGATACGGTTGGCCGAAATTTAAATAAAACCATTATTGCTGACCCCTCAATACAGGGGCGCATTAACATTCGCAGCACCGATTTGCTCACGGAACGCCAATATTATCAGTTGTTTTTGAACGTATTGCAGGCTAACGGTTATTCAGCGATTCCCATGGATAACGGTGTGCTTAAAGTGGTCAAATCACGCGATGCAAAAACAGAACCTTTACCGGTTGTTAGTAATGGTAGTGGTGGTTTTGAAGGTGATGAAATGATCACCCGCGTTGTTCCTGTACGTAATGTGTCAGTGCGAGAACTCGCACCGCTACTGCGTCAGCTTATTGACAATGCAGGCTCAGGCAACGTGGTTAACTATGACCCTTCAAATGTCATTATGCTGACAGGCCGCGCATCTGTGGTTAACCGTTTAGCTGATGTGATTCATCGGGTTGATTTAACTGGGAATAAAGCCTCAGAAGTGGTTGCATTAAATAATGCTTCTGCCTCAGAGATGGTGCGAGTGATTGATAGCCTCAATAAAGCTAACGATCAAAATCAACCTGCTACCTTAAAATCACAAGTCGTTGCCGATGAACGAACTAACAGCATTGTGATCAGTGGTGATCCAGCAGTACGTGAAAACTTAAAACGCTTAGTCCGGCAGCTTGACTCTGAAATTGAAAATACCGGCAACAGCCGAGTCTTTTACCTTAAATACAGTAAAGCAGAAGATCTGGTTGAAGTCCTCAACCAAGTCAGCGGTACGCTAAAAGCAGGCAAAGAGGCGCAACAAGGGCAAGCAGCAGGGGGGGCACGTGGTAACGCGTTAGTCTCGATTGCAGCAAATAAGAATACCAATGCGCTGGTTGTCACAGCACCACAAGATATTATGCAATCTTTACAAAGTGTGGTGACACAGCTTGATGTACGCCGTGCACAAGTTCATGTTGAAGCACTGATTGTTGAAATAGCCGAAGGGAATAACATCAACTTTGGTGTGCAGTGGGGGTCAAAAAGTGCTGGTTTAGTGCAATTTGCCAATGGTAATCAGATCCCAATCGGCCCGTTAGCTGGGGCACTGTATCAGGCCAAACCTGAACAGGGTTCAACCATCATCAATGATAATGGCTCAACAACGATTAACCCAGATAAACCTGGTGATATCTCTGCATTAACCCAGCTTTTAAGTGCATACAGTGGAGCGGCAGTCGGTATTGTCAAAGGGGATTGGGCTGCCTTGGTACAAGCAGTAAAAACAGATTCAAACTCCAACGTACTCTCAACCCCAAGTATTACCACACTGGATAACCAAGAAGCCTCATTCATGGTAGGGCAAGATGTGCCCGTGCTAACAGGTTCAACCACCGGCTCTGATAATAAAAATCCGTTTAATACCGTTGAACGTAAAAAAGTCGGCACCATGCTGAAAGTTACCCCGCAAATCAACGAAGGGAATGCCGTTCAACTGACCATTGAACAAGAAGTATCAAAAGTAGAGGGCCAAACCAACCTCGATGTGGTGTTTGCCGAGCGTAAATTAAAAACTACCGTATTGGCCGATGATGGCGATCTGATTGTACTGGGAGGGTTGATTGATGATCAAAGCGGTGAAAGTGTCGCAAAAGTGCCGTTATTGGGCGATATTCCGATTTTAGGCCACCTGTTTAAATCAACCTCGAACAAGAAAGAAAAACGCAATTTAATGATCTTTATCCGCCCGACTATCCTGCGTGATGGTATGGCCGCTGATGGCGTTTCGCAACGAAAATACAATTATATTCGTGCCGAACAGCTCTATCGCAATGATAAAGGTATGAGCCTGATGCCGCGCACGTCACTGCCAATTTTGCCTGAATACGGTAAAGACGTTGATTTACCTGCTGAAGTCCGTGCATTTTTAAATGCTCGGGGGTTAAAAGTATGAGTGAGCAGGACGTTGAACAGCCATCACGCCGTTTACCGTTCAGTTTTGCCCGCCGTTTTGGGGTGATCTTTGATGCGGAATCAGCCTATCAGACCGTGGCCCAAACCGATGTAGAGAAACCGACCCAGATTGAGGACACATTATCGCACCATGTTGGATTAGGTGGGTGTATTTACCATGTTCAACCACTCTCGCTTGAGGTATTGCTTGAACTGCGACGTGTCATCGGCAGTGCGTTTCACGTGCAGCAACTTGCCCCAGCAGAATTTGAGCAGCGATTGACCGAGTCTTACCAGCGTGACTCTAGCGAAGCGCGCCAACTGATGGAAGATATCAGTGCTGACGGTGATTTTTACACACTGGCAGAAGAGCTGCCGCAGACTGAAGATCTGCTCGAAAGTGAAGACGACGCGCCGATCATCAAATTGATCAACGCTATGCTCGGTGAGGCCATCAAAGAGGGCGCATCCGATATTCACATTGAAACGTTCGAGAAAGTGTTGGTGATTCGTTTTCGGATTGATGGCGTACTGCGCGAAGTGCTGCGGCCAAGCCGAAAACTGGCCACCTTACTGGTTTCGCGGATCAAAGTTATGGCGCGGCTGGATATTGCGGAAAAGCGTATTCCACAAGATGGTCGAATTGCGCTATTGCTTGGCGGGCGAGCTGTAGATGTGCGTGTTTCGACAATGCCATCAAACCACGGCGAGCGGGTAGTACTGCGTTTGCTGGATAAAAATCAAGCACGCCTGACACTTAGTCATTTGGGTATGCAACCACAAATGAGCACCATTTTTCGCTCACTGATCTTCAAGCCACATGGCATTTTATTGGTCACTGGCCCAACAGGTTCAGGAAAAAGTACCACTTTGTATGCAGGCTTACAGGAGCTCAACAGCCAAGAGCGCAATATTCTGACAGTGGAAGACCCGATTGAGTACACCCTTGAAGGCATCGGGCAAACACAAGTGAACAGCAAAGTGGATATGACCTTTGCCCGTGGATTGCGCGCTATTTTACGTCAAGACCCTGATGTGGTGATGATCGGTGAAATTCGTGATTTGGAAACCGCACAAATTGCAGTACAAGCCTCATTAACAGGCCATTTAGTGCTCTCAACGCTGCACACTAATACCGCTGTAGGCGCAGTGACCCGTTTGCGTGATATGGGTATTGAGCCTTTTTTGATTTCATCAAGCCTATTGGGTGTTTTGGCACAGCGTTTGGTTCGCACCTTGTGTGCCGATTGCCGCCGCCCTGCACAAGCTACAAGCGAAGAGCGTAAAACATTAGGTATCACTCATACAGATCCTGTCACCTTGTATCATGCAGAAGGTTGCCCTAAATGTAACCAAAAAGGTTATCGCGGGCGTACCGGCATTCATGAATTACTTGTCGTAGATGAGACGGTACGTGAAATGATCCACAGTGATGCAGGAGAGCAAGAAATAGAGCGTTATACACGCCAACGTAGCCCCAATATTCGTGAAAATGGCATGAGTAAAGTCTTAATGGGGATCACCACTCTCGAAGAAGTACTGCGAGTGACGAGGGAGGGGTAATGGCTGCGTATCAATACCGCGCCCTGAGCGCCAGTGGTAAAACAGAAAAAGGGGTTATTGAGGCGGACTCTACACGGCAAGCACGTCAACTGCTGCGAGATAAAGGGTTGTTACCCACCGAACTGATAGAGAGCACTGCGCGGCAAAGCGTGAGTGCTGAGGGCGTGAAAACGGGCATTCCACGTTGGCAACGTGGTGCAAGTGCCGCAGATCTTGCGCTAATCACCCGCCAACTTGCCACCTTGGTACAAGCCTCGATGCCACTGGAAGAGTGTTTACGGGCAGTGGGAGAGCAGTGTGAAAAAGCACATCTAAAAACACTCATGTTTGCTGTGCGCTCACGGGTACTTGAAGGTTACACACTGGCCGACAGCTTACGTACACACAGTAAAGTCTTTGATGAGCTATTTTGCGCTATGGTGGCCGCCGGTGAAAAATCAGGGCATCTCGATGCAGTCTTAAATCGGCTTGCTGATTACACCGAACAACGGCAACACATGAAAGGCAAAATGCTGCAAGCGATGCTCTATCCACTGGTACTCACCGTGGTTGCAATCGGGGTAATCGGGATTTTGCTGGCTTCTGTTGTGCCTAAAGTGGTGTCACAGTTTGAGCATCTAGGGCAAGCACTGCCAACATCAACCCAGATCTTAATCATGCTCAGTGACGGTGTTCGAGCCTATGGGTTATTGATTGTCATCGGATTATTTGCTGTCTCAGTCGTGTGGCAACGTTTGCTACAACGCCCAATGATTCGCCTGCGTTGGGATCAGCGTATTTTACGTATTCCGTTGGTAGGTAAAGTCAGTCGTGGGCTCAATACAGCCCGTTTTGCACGTACACTCAGTATTTTGTCATCAAGCAGTGTGCCCTTACTTGAAGGAATGCAAATTGCAGCGAGTGTGGCGTCAAACCGCTATGTTGAACAACAGGTTATGGCAGCATCAGAGCGCGTGCGTGAAGGCACAAGTCTACGCGCAGCACTTGATGAAAGTAAATTATTTCCCCCAATGATGCTGCACATGATTGCTTCTGGTGAGCGCAGTGGTGAGCTCGAACAGATGTTAACACGTGCGGCTGATAACCAAGATCGAGAATTTGAATCGTTAGTGAGCCTCGCATTGGGGGTTTTTGAACCGGTACTGATTGTCAGTATGGCGGGCATTGTGCTGTTTATTGTTATCTCAATTTTGCAACCTATGTTGCAGCTTAATAACATGGTCGGTATGTAAACCGTAAGCCGAGGATCGGCTTTTTATTTCAGGAGTTAAAACTATGCAAAAGCCTTTCACCGCTTCTCGTCAGTCTGCATCCCCCCAGCAAGGTTTTACCCTGCTTGAAGTGATGGTGGTTATTGTGATTCTCGGTATTTTAGCCAGCTTAGTTGTACCTAATTTGTTGGGAAATAAAGAGAAAGCAGATCAACAAAAAGTCGTAAGCGATATCATCGCCTTAGAAAACAGCCTTGATATGTACAAACTCGACAACAGCACTTACCCCACAACCGAGCAGGGTTTACAGTCATTAGTTAGCAAACCCTCAGGCACACCTGAGCCGCGTAATTACCGCGAAGGGGGCTATATTAAACGCCTTCCTCAAGACCCTTGGGGTAATGAGTATCAATATCTTAGCCCAGGTGAAAAAGGCGCAACCGATGTTTACTCACTAGGTTCTGATGGGCAAGAAGGCGGAGAAGGGAGTGCTGCCGATATTGGTAATTGGAACATCAACGAGTATCAAAAATAGTGATACGCCGTGGCTTTACTCTGCTGGAAATGATGTTGGTGATCTTTCTTATTGGTCTGGCAGGCAGTGGTGTGATGATGATGCTGCCAGATAATAAGCAAGATCAAGCCAAAGAGGAGGCACAACGCTTTCTCGCACTGGCACAACTGATGCAAGAAGAGGCCATATTAGGCGGTCGTTTATACGGTATTCGTATTGATAAAACGCGCTACCAACTGATGCAACGTGAGCAAGGAGAGTGGCAACCGCTGCGTGACCAAAAATTCACCACGGCCGTCACTCTACCGCAAGGGCTGACACTTGATCTGATGCTTGGTCAGTACCGCTGGCAAAATGCACAAGAGAGTGATTTGGAATTAAGCCGCATGCGCCTGAACTTGCATGATGAAAATACCACGCTCAATGATGAGCAAAATAAAAACAAACAGCCACCACCACAAATTTGGCTTGATGCCGGCGGGGATTCATTGCCCTTTACCCTTAGTTTTAAAACAACAGAGCGTATGGCAAACCACAACGCACCTTGGGCGATTAAAGGTGAAGAGAACGGTGATTTACAGTTAGTGGCCCCATCAACGCAGGATAGCCAATGAAACGCGGCTTTACACTGTTAGAAGTGCTGGTTGCACTGGCTATTTTTGCCGTTGCAGCGTTAGCTGTCGTGCAGGCAGCCAGCGGCCATATCCGCAGTTTAAGCGTTTTAGAAGAGAAACTACTGGCAAGCTGGGTGGCTGAAAATCAGCAAGCACTACTGGCATTAATGCCAGCAGCCGAACGGGTGCGCGAGCAACAAGGCCAAGCGACACTGGGTGGCCACACATGGTATTGGCGCAGTAAACCGGTGAAAACACAAGCGCCTTTATTGCAGGCTATTGATTTGAGCGTTAGCCCAAAAGCGAGTATGTCGCCCACCGTTGCGGTATTGCGCAGCTATTTTAGCCGTGATGATCGTGCTGCGGAGAACCCATGATGCCACGCTGCACAATATCATCAGGTTTTACCTTACTGGAATTGCTTATCGCAATTGCCATTTTTGCTTTTTTGACAATGAGTGCTTATCAAGTTGTAGACGGCGTGCGGCGTACCGAAGTGATCAGTAAAGAGCACAGCACACGTTTAATTGAATTACAAAAAAGCATGCAATATCTACAACGCGATTTAGGGCAGATGCTTGCAAGAAAAGTACGCAGTGATTTTGCAGATCCTGAACCGGTATTACTTGTGGGTAATGGTCTGCTTGGCTCTGACAGTATGGGTATTCGGGTCGTTCGGAGTGGGCTAATTAATCCACAAATGCAATTACCCCGCAGTCAACTATTACGGGTAGGGTATCGTATAAAAGATCAGCAACTTCAACGCCTTGTATGGCCGGTTGTTGACGCACCAAGCCGTACTGAACCGACAGTACGCACCGTTTTACATGATGTTCAAACCATGAAGTTAGCATTTTATAACGGGAAACGTTGGCAAGATAATTGGGATGACGCTAATACCCTACCGCAAGCCCTACGTTTAACGCTGACATTGGCTGATCGTGGTGATATTGAGCGCATTTGGTTACTGGGCAATGGGATAGTGAACCAGGCTAATCCTAACAGTGCTGAGGGAAGTGAATGATCACAAACTACTCTCGCACTACGCTCCCTCAAACTGCGCCGCGTTCTGGCATGGCGCTGATTGTCGTATTGATGTTACTGGCAATATTAACCGTACTGGCTAGTCAGTTAACTGTACGTTTACAGCAACAGATCAGACGAGCAGAGAATCAGCAGCTTTATACACAAGCATATTGGTATGCCATGAGCAGCGAAGCCTTGGCAATCAGTGTATTAAATGCCTCATTAAGTGATGAAAAGCGTGTGCATTTAGGGCAGCCATGGGCCGTAGGAAAGCAGCGTTTTCCACTGGATCAAGGCAGCATCACAACTGAGTTAGTTGATATGCAATCGTGTTTTAATCTCAATGCCTTTGCTGGGCTAAAACACCCAGAAGGTAGCATCGAACGGCCCTTGCTCGCAAAACAGCTCTTAGCGTTACTCAGTAGTATTTCGATTAATGATAAGCAATTAGACAATTATCAAGCCGAAGTGATTACCGATAGTGTGTGGGAGTTTGTTGACACAAATAGCACTGTCGATACGCAATATGGCGTGGAAGATAGCCACTATCTTGGGTTGCCGGTGCCATATCTTGCACCGAATACACTGTTAGCAGATATCAGTGAATTACGGGCCGTCAACGGGGTTGATGCCACGATTTATCAGGCGATCGTACCTTATGTCTGTGCCTTACCTGAGAAGAAGTTAGAGATTAATATCAATACATTAACAGAGGATCGCGCCCTCTTATTGCAAGCACTGTTTACCCCTCATCTCTCATTAGAACAAGCGAAACGCGCGATAGGTGATCGTCCACGAGATGGGTGGATTGATGTACAAGCCTTTCTCAATAGCCCTATTATTGCAGGGTTAGATCCAGAAGTGAAAAAAGCAGTAACCCCGATGCTCACAGTTAATAGCCACTACTTTTTGCTCACATCACATGCACAAAATGGGCGTATTGAACTAACACTGCGCAGTGGGTTAGCAAAAGATAAAAAAGAGAGCACATTTTATGTTCTGCGGCATCAGTTAGGAGAAGTTGAGTGAACAGCGTCCTCGTTATTCGGTTGCCCGCAGAGGCGACAGACAGTGTCAGTTGGTTACTGTGGTCAAAAGATCAACAAAAACCACATGTGGGAGGGGATCTTCCAAGCACAGAGGCATTAACGCAGCTTTCTGATTATCAGCAGCACCCACTTTGGGTTCTTGTGCCAGGCCACCAGATCAGTGTACGCACATGTACTCTACCAAAAGGGGCAGCAAAACAGACAGAAAGTGTATTACCTGTCTTGCTTGAAGATGATCTGGCTGCAGATATTGACGATCTGCATTTTGCTTTATTACACCGCAGTGGCAATGAGGCACAGGTTGCCGTTGTGGAACGGCAAAAAATGGAGCAGTGGTTAACATGGTTAGCTGCCGCAAATTTAAACGCCCAGCGGCTATTACCTGACTGGTTAGTATTGCCATTATCTGCCAATACAATAAGCATACTGCAACTGCAAAATGATTGGCTCGTTAGGCAACATGAATGGCAAGGATTTACAGCTGAGTCTGAACTTTTACCCTCGTTGTTTGAGGCACTGTATCGTAAAGTCGAGTGCACTGACACGCCTCAAAATGCGGATACAGAGAGCACGATAACGGATCACCCAACACATTGTGATCAGCGTGTTGAACCTCAGTACCGTGTACAAAGTTATAGCCCATTGCCAAATCCCTCTTTTGCGCCAACACTGCCGCTTATTTGGGAATATACCCCCCTTACACACGGGCACAGCGCACTTGCACTTTTAGCACAACATGCGCTCAACACAGACAACAAGCACAAAATTAACTTACTGACTGGGCCGTTTGCACCTAAACATGCTTATCAGCAGCAGTGGCAACGCTGGAAACAGGTGGCTCTTGCCGCCAGTATATTACTCAGTGTGATATTTGTTGATCGCGGTGTACAACTGTGGCAACTCACTCGTCAAGCCGATCAAGCTCAATTACAGGCAGAGAACGCCTATCGAGCACTCTTCCCGCAACAAAAACGCTTAGTAAATTTACGCGCACAACTCAACAGTGTTTTACGCCAAATGCGTGGTCAACCGGTCATGCAAGGGCTAATACCGCGTCTACGTAAAGTGGCAGAAACCTTTATTGAAGAGCAACAAACAACAGCAACACCTACCGTGCGTTTTATGGGCATGAAGTATGACCGTGATCGTCAAACACTGCGTATTCAGGCAAAAGCGGCTGACTTTGCTCAACTAGAACAACTACGCTCTGCTCTTAGCAGCCAGTTTTCAGTAGAGCAAGGTCAGTTATCACGTGAAGCTGGGCAAGTTATCGGCGCACTAACAATCAAGGAGAAACGCTAATGCCAATTTGGTGGAAACAACTCTCCTTACGAGAAAAACGGCTATTACAAGTGGGTGGGGGGTGCTTACTCTTAGGGATGTTTTTCTGGGGGATATGGCAACCGTTGAATCAACATATTGCCCAGCAAGCACTACGCTTGCGCCAAAATCAACAACTGCTGACACAAATACACGCCTCTACGGAAAGCATTCGCCGTTGGCAACAGCAACAAAGCAAAACCACGACAGCAGATAACAGCAACCAAAGCCTATCACAGCAAGTTAGCTTCAGTGCCAGCCAAAATGGGCTAAAAGTGATCCGAATGCAGCCACAAGATCGCTCATTACAGTTATGGATAGAAGATCTTCCGTTTAACCAGCTACTTAGCTGGCTACTCAAGCTGCGGATTGAGTATGGAGTAGATGTCGTTTATCTCGACCTGCTGCCCACAGAACAACCGGGCATGGTGAAAGTAGAACGTCTGCAATTGGAGCAACCATAATAATGCGTACTGTATGGAAAAACACCCTATTACTGGCAGGGGTTGCAGCACTGAGTATCACTGCCCATGCGCCAGCCTACCTATTACGCCCTCTACTTTCTGCTGTTCACCCTGAACTAAAATTAGGTACATTAAGCGGCTATTGGTGGCAAGGTCATGCCGCTCAAGCACGCTATCAGCAGTGGGATTTAGGTGAAGTGAGCTGGAAAATGAACTGGCTTGCACTCTTGCAATTGCAATTGGCCATTGAACTTAACGTTGGTCAAAACAGCGCATTACATGTCGCAGGGCAAGGTGAAGTGCGCCGCACATGGTTTGGTTGGACACTGCATGAATGGCGGATTAGCTTACCGGCAAACAGCATCAACACTGCCGCACCAACGATCCCGATGACACTGGCTGGCCGTATTGACCTTACGCTTACTACTGCAAAACTGACCGCTAAAGGGTGTGAACAACTGCAAGCCATGATTACATGGAATCAAGCAGGTGCAACCTTGATGGGCAATGAAATCACCGCAAAACCTGCAAATGCAGTGCTCTCTTGCCCACAGCCACACACTCTGCACGCTATCTTAAAAGCACAATCACCGCAATTTGTGGTTGATGCCCAAACCAACCTAACATCAACCGGGTGGGATCTTAACGGCACGCTACAGCCTAAAGCCCTCACACCGATGCTAAAACAAACACTATCACTGCTTGGCTCACCTGACACAAAAGGGAGTTATCCCTTACAGCTTAAACAAGCTTGGTAATATCACAGTGTGCAATCACAATGATCACTATCAAGCCGCGCTATTAACATCAATGGCCTATAAACAGACCTCAACAAACAAGATGAACACACCCTTTTGGGGCAACATTTAACAGATATATTCAGCTATCCACATAGTCAAATCATATTCTCAGCGGTACTATCAGCGTAGTCATCAGATCAACAACATGATCAGACAGGGGCAACGCAAACGTATTATGGATAAAACATTACATAAACCGACCATACTCTCAATAAAAACAGCAGCGCGTTCGCGTCTGTTTCATATTGAATCAGTAAACTTGCGTTTCAGTAATGGCGTTGAGCGCATATATGAACGAATGCGTCCTCGCCAACGAGAGTCTGTAATGATTGTACCCATAATCGACGATGATCTGCTGCTCATTAGCGAATATGCCGTTGGCGTAGAGAGTTATGAACTTGGCTTTCCAAAAGGATTAGTTGATCACGGAGAGAGCATTCTGGCCGCCGCTAACCGCGAACTGATGGAAGAGGTCGGTTTTGGTGCTCACCAACTCACAGTTTTAAAATCCGTTATGATGTCACCGGCATACTTCTCAAGCCAGATGACATTGCTGCTGGCCCGTGATCTATACCCTTGCAAACTCGAAGGGGATGAACCAGAGCCACTGACACTGATTCGCTGGCCATTACGTGATATTGATGCACTACTTGCACTGCCAGAATTTAATGAAGCTCGTGCCATGACCGCTCTGTTTATGGTGCGTGATTGGTTAAATAACCCGATTACATCTCCTGTCACACCCGCATCTCATCCCTAAACGGAGCACCCTATGACACCGAAGGCGTTGTTATCATCTGTATTGGCAATAGCACAAGAGGCAGGCCAATTGATTGCGGATATCTATCAACAAGGTGATTTTAAACAGCAGATTAAATCAGATCATACACCTGTTACCAGTGCAGACTTAGCTGCACATGCGCTGATCACTGAACGCCTGCGTACACTCACACCAGATATTCCAGTTTTATCTGAAGAAGACTGTCATATTCCCTTAAGCACACGTCATCAATGGGCGCGTTACTGGTTAGTTGACCCTCTTGATGGTACACAAGAGTTTATCTACGGAAGCGGTGAATTTACCACCATAATAGCCTTAATCGAGCAACATAAACCGACGCTAGGTGTCGTATATGCACCGATTAGTAAAGTCAGCTACTATGCAACCGATGCGGGTGGTGCATTTAAGCGCGATATCAACGGGATCATTACCCCACTTCAGACCCGTAAAGTCGATGAACAAACAAAACAGATCATACTGGCTGTCAGTCGCCGTCAGTCGGAAGCCATGCTGGCGGAACAACTCAACCCAGACTGGCACTATACCTTACTGCCACATGGCTCAAGCTCACTGAAAAGCTGCATGGTCGCCGAAGGCATTGCCGATGCTTACCTGCGTTTAGGCCCTACAGGGGAGTGGGATACCGGTGCTACCCAATGTATTTTACATGAAGCAGGGGGCAATTTATCTGATACCTATCTAAAGCCATTGAGCTACAACCAACGTGAAACCTTAGAGAACCCAAACTTTATCAGTATTGGTGATCCGACTCTGCCGTGGAAAACCATTCTTACCAATTAGATGTCACTAAAATGAGTCTATTTCTCATTTCGCGGTTACACTTCACACACGTTATAAAAATGTTTGATTGATGTGTGAAGGTCTGTATATGGGTAAGCGTCTGCCATTAAGTTTAGGGCAAATTGAGCCATTATCGATTGCCCACCCCATTTGCTATAACAAATTAGCACTGGTCTGCGAAGGTGGCGGGCAACGCGGCATCTTTACTGCAGGTGTTTTAGATGAGTTTTTAGGTGATGATTATTACCCATTTAACCTCATTTTAGGAACATCGGCAGGCGCACAAAATGCATCTGCTTATGTACTGAATCAAACAGGCTATGCACGCAATGTCATTACCCGTTTTACTACCCAAAAACGTTTTTTTAGCCCAATGAGTTTTGCCTCTGGTGGGCACATGCTTAACTTAGATTGGCTGATAGACTCCGTCTCCGAAGTCTATCCATTGGCGTTAGAGCGTGCAGAAAAACGGCTGCATAACCGTGAGTTTTTGATGTGTGCCTCACGTTACGATGACTTTAAACCCGTATACTTTCCTGCACATGCAGACAGTTGGCACGACAGCATGAAAGCTTCATCTGCTATTCCTGGTCTATATCGAAATGGTGTTGATGTGGCAGGTGAGCGTTATTGGGATGGTGGCATTAGCGCAGCAATACCTGTTGAAGAGGCTTACCGGCGTGGTGCCGATGTCGTCGTCGTGATCCGAACTGTCCCTTCAGAACCGTACTATACATCAGAGTGGTTAAGCCGTTTTAGCCAATGGCTATCACACAGTAAATTTAACCATATGGCGAAAATGGTTAAACACCATGCACAAAGCTATCAGCAAGCACAGCACTTTTTACTCAATCCGCCAGATAACTTACGGATTATTGAAATTTATCCACCACATAGCTTGGCCAGTAAAACCTTAGGCAGCAAGCAAAATGAACTCGATCATGATTACTGGGTTGGGCGACACTGTGGGCGCTATTTTCTCTCTGCTGTTGCCCCATGGCTACAAGCAAATACTGATTAACTGCCCACAGATCATCCCGCTTATGGTAGTCATTTAGCGTACGTTAACCATCAATGAGTTACTTACGCAGTGCTACACGCTCAATAGCGTGCGCTGATCCTTTGGTCAAAATCAAACTGGCCCGCTCTTTTGTTGGCAAAATATTTTGCTCTAAATTCAATCCGTTAATCTCATCCCAAATTTGATTAGCAATCTGTACCGCTTCTGTTTCAGGAAGTTGTGCATAGTGGTGAAAATAGGAATCAGGATTAGAAAATGCCCCTTGGCGAAATTTTAGAAAGCGATCGATATACCAGCTTTTTAATAACGCCGTATCTGCATCAACATAAATAGAGAAATCAACAAAGTCAGAAACAAACACACGATGTGGATCATGCGGATAATCCATGCCACTTTGTAGCACATTTAGCCCTTCAAGCAGCAATATATCTGGTTGCTCAACCACTTTTTGGGTCTCTGGCATAATATCGTAAATTAAATGCGAGTAGACTGGCGCGGCCACATTGGGTTTGCCTGATTTAATTTCAGAGATAAATTGCACCAAACTTTTCATATCATAAGATTCAGGAAACCCTTTTTTCTTCATGATATTGCGCTCGTGAAGCACTTTATTTGGATGCAAAAAACCATCGGTTGTTACCAACTCAACATTACGGTGCTCTGGCCAGCGAGTTAACAGGGCTTGTAAAATACGTGCAGTCGTACTTTTCCCTACTGCAACACTGCCTGCAATGCCTATTACATACGGTATTCGCTGGCGTTCGCGGCCTAAAAACTGATCTAAAACCGATTGCCGGCGCAGATTTGAGCGAATATAAAAATTTAGCAAACGCGATAGCGGTAAATAAATATCCACTATTTCATCAAGTGAAAGCTCGTCATTAATCCCTTTTAGGCGTGATAAATCAGACTCTGTTAACGTCAACGGGATTGAATCACGGAGATTTGCCCATGCTTGTCTATCAAAAGAAACAAAAGGTGTAGCAATATCTTGATGTTGTGTCATAGCCAAATCCGGGGTTAAACCAAACCTATTTAACCACTAAAAAGAGCACAATACAGTGAGTGCCTGTGGCAAAGGCGATAGTATAGAACGTAATAAGCACATTCTTTGAACAAAATCTACGCAGTTGAACTATTTCATGTTTTTTTTTCGATAAAACAGTTGCATCGCCCCTCAAGTACCCATAAAATGCGCAGCACTTGTGGTACGCCGACTTAGCTCAGTAGGTAGAGCAACTGACTTGTAATCAGTAGGTCACCAGTTCGATTCCGGTAGTCGGCACCATAACAAAGAATCCGGAGGGATTCCCGAGCGGCCAAAGGGATCAGACTGTAAATCTGACGGCTCAGCCTTCGAAGGTTCGAATCCTTCTCCCTCCACCAAATTACCAGAATGTGGTAGCCGAGTTTCAGGATGCGGGCATCGTATAATGGCTATTACCTCAGCCTTCCAAGCTGATGACGCGGGTTCGACTCCCGCTGCCCGCTCCAATGTGCTGATATGGCTCAGTTGGTAGAGCGCACCCTTGGTAAGGGTGAGGTCCCCAGTTCGACTCTGGGTATCAGCACCATCTCACCTGAATCTTTCTATCCCATTCTAACGTTGTTCTATATTCAACAAGCCATGCTTGGTTGATGTGGTAACTATTACCACCGATAACCGCGTCTAGAGGGACTATTCAATGTCTAAAGAGAAATTCGAACGTACTAAACCGCACGTTAACGTTGGTACTATCGGCCACGTTGACCACGGTAAAACTACCCTGACCGCAGCAATCACTACCGTACTGTCAAAAGTATACGGTGGCCAAGCTCGTGCATTCGATCAAATCGATAACGCACCAGAAGAGAAAGCTCGTGGTATCACCATCAACACTTCTCACGTAGAGTATGACACTCCAAGCCGTCATTACGCACACGTTGACTGCCCAGGTCACGCCGACTACGTTAAGAACATGATCACCGGTGCTGCTCAGATGGACGGCGCGATCCTGGTTGTTGCTGCAACTGATGGCCCAATGCCACAGACTCGTGAGCACATCCTGCTGGGTCGTCAAGTAGGCGTTCCTTACATCATCGTGTTCCTGAACAAGTGTGACATGGTTGATGATGAAGAGCTGCTGGAACTGGTAGAAATGGAAGTGCGTGAGCTTCTGTCTCAGTACGATTTCCCAGGTGACGACACTCCAGTTGTTCGTGGTTCAGCGCTGAAAGCACTGGAAGGCGACGCAGAGTGGGAAGCGAAAATTGTTGAACTGGCAGAGCATCTGGACAGCTACATTCCACAACCAGAGCGTGCAATCGACAAGCCATTCCTGCTGCCAATCGAAGACGTATTCTCAATCTCTGGCCGTGGTACAGTAGTTACCGGTCGTGTAGAGCGTGGTATCGTTAAAGTTGGTGAAGAAGTTGAAATCGTAGGTATCAAAGATACCACTAAAACAACTTGTACCGGCGTTGAAATGTTCCGTAAGCTGCTTGACGAAGGCCGTGCAGGTGAGAACGTAGGTGTTCTTCTGCGTGGTACCAAGCGTGATGACGTAGAGCGTGGTCAAGTACTGGCTAAGCCAGGCTCAATCAAGCCACACACCAACTTCGTAGCAGAAGTTTATA
>NZ_JBOFTR010000013.1:0-14047 GCF_051652165.1 Plesiomonas sp. | reverse complement strand
CTTTGGCTGTCAAGGTCTGTTTTTCACATCCCTTAAAAGCGTTTTATTCTTTACTGTTAGCATTCAGTGATTTTCATCACGGTTGCCGTGTCAGTGGGGTCGCATTATAGGGAGTTTTGCGTTTGGTGCAAGGGAAGATGTGCGTTTTTTTTCTGTTTGCTTAAATGCTGTACGAACAGATGGAAATAACGGCAATTAAGGGAGCAGAACGAGGCTATATCCCTAAAAAAAGAGGTTTTTGTGGTTATTTTTGCTTTTAGGTTCTGATCTTACATATTTCTTATATATAGAAAGAGGAATATAAGAAGAAAAAGAGGCCTGTCGGGTTAGGTGAGGGGTAAGTGGGTGACTGTTTTGTTCAATCTATTTTGCACTATCTATATAGATAGATGTAAAAACCGCCTTGAGGCTAAACTGCAAGGCGGTTTTTAGGATAACAAGGTGCGTGGGTTTATCAGAACGGGATGTCGTCGTCAAAATCCATTGGTGGTTCTGCATTACCAAAACCGGCGTTGTTATTGGCCGGAGCAGGCGCTGCGTTATTGTTATTGTAGTTGTTTTGCGCTGGGGCGTTGTTGTAACCACCTTGTGGGGCAGCGGATTGTGGAGCAAAGTTCTGGTTTTGAGGTTGTTGTGGCTGACCCCAACTACCTTGCTGTGATTGGCCACTTGGTGCACCACCCATGCCGCCACGGGTATCAAGCATTTGCAGTTCATCTGCCTGAATTTCGGTGGTGTAACGCTCTTGGCCGCTCTGATCCTGCCATTTACGGGTACGCAGTTTGCCTTCAATGTAAACTTTTGCGCCCTTTTTCAGGTATTCACCGGCAACTTCAGCCAGTCGACGGTACAGGACAACACGGTGCCATTCAGTGAGCTCTTTTTGCTCGCCGGTGTTCTTATCGCGCCAGCTTTCAGAGGTCGCGATGCTGATGTTGGCAACAGCATTGCCATTCGGCATGTAACGCACTTCAGGGTCTTGCCCTAAATTACCGATCAGTATGACTTTGTTAATGCCACCTCTGGCCATAACTCTCTCCGCTTGGTTGGGTTGTGGTATTGATTCACTTTCTAACCGCTGAGTGTAACACGGTCAACCTGAATGTTGGGGAGATTTACCAAAAGAACTTGAAGAGGACAGGAGATTGGGAAGTCAGTTCGCAGTGGACATGCTTGCACATAGATTCATACGCGGTGAATTACTGGATATCTATTCAGTTTTTTAACTTTTATGCGATACTAAAATTCTTCCCGTTTACCTGAAGTGGCTGTATGAATAAGATCGAGGTCAGGGGTGCACGTACCCATAATCTGAAAAATATCAATCTGATCATTCCGCGTGATAAGTTAATTGTGATCACGGGGCTTTCCGGTTCAGGAAAGTCATCTTTGGCTTTTGATACGCTGTATGCCGAAGGGCAGCGGCGCTATGTCGAGTCACTTTCAGCGTATGCGCGCCAGTTTTTATCGTTAATGGAAAAGCCGGATGTTGACCATATCGAAGGGTTGTCACCGGCAATTTCCATTGAGCAAAAATCAACATCTCATAATCCGCGCTCGACCGTTGGGACTATCACTGAGATCCATGACTATCTGCGTTTGCTGTTCGCCCGAGTAGGTGAGCCGCGCTGTCCTACACATGATGTGCCATTGGCGGCGCAGACGGTCAGCCAGATGGTGGACAATGTGCTGAGTCTGCCTGAGGGCAGTAAGCTGATGTTACTGGCACCGATTATTAAAGAGCGTAAAGGTGAGCACAGTAAGACGCTAGAGAGCCTTGCGGCACAGGGGTACATTCGTGCCCGAATTGACGGTGAGGTGTGTGATCTTTCTGACCCACCAACGCTTGAGTTGCATAAGAAGCATACGATTGAGGTGGTAGTTGACCGCTTTAAGGTACGGGCTGATTTAGCACAGCGGTTAGCCGAGAGTTTTGAGACGGCACTAGCACTGTCAGGTGGTACGGTGACGATTGCGGATATGGATAATCCGCAAACAGCATTGCAGGTGTTCTCTTCTAATTTTGCCTGTCCACAATGCGGCTACAGTATGCATGAGTTAGAGCCGCGGTTGTTTTCGTTTAATAATCCGGCCGGTGCATGCCCAACATGTGATGGCTTAGGGGTTCAACAATATTTTGACCCTGATCGGGTGGTGCAAAACGCGGATCTCTCTTTAGCTGGCGGGGCAATCAAAGGATGGGATCGGCGTAATTTCTACTATTTCCAGATGTTGAAATCATTGGCGGAGCACTATGATTTTGATATTGAAGCACCGTTTAGTTCACTTTCTGCACGGGTACAAAAAGCGGTGTTATCAGGTTCTGGCCGCGAGAACATTGAGTTTAAGTATATTAATGATCGTGGGGATACCACGGTGCGCCACCACCCTTTTGAGGGGGTGTTGCACAATATGGAGCGCCGCTATAAAGAGACGGAGTCCATGGCGGTACGCGAGGAGCTGGCAAAATATATCAATAACCGCTCGTGTGCCAGTTGCCACGGTTCCCGTTTACGTGAGGAGGCTCGGCATGTGTTTGTGGCAGAAACAACGCTGCCGGATATCACGCAGATGAGTATTGGTGATGCGCTGACGTTCTTCCACCAGCTACAGTTTGTTGGGCAAAAAGCGCAAATTGCGGAGAAGGTGCTCAAAGAGATTCAGGATCGGTTGCTGTTTTTGGTCAACGTGGGTCTGAATTATCTGACGCTGGCGCGTTCAGCAGAAACCTTGTCAGGCGGAGAAGCACAGCGGATCCGGTTAGCCAGCCAGATTGGTGCGGGGCTGGTCGGGGTGATGTATGTGCTAGATGAGCCTTCTATTGGTTTACATCAGCGGGATAATGAGCGGCTATTGCAAACGCTGGTGCATTTGCGCGATCAGGGAAATACGGTGATCGTAGTTGAGCATGATGAAGATGCGATTTTAGCCGCAGATCATATTATTGATATTGGTCCGGGAGCCGGAGTTCACGGCGGTGAGATAGTTGCTGAGGGAACTGCCGCACAAATTATGGCTAATCCGGCCTCATTGACCGGCCAGTATCTTTCCGGTGCTCAAGCTATTGAGATCCCGAAGGTGCGGACACCGGCTGATCCGGCCAAGGTGTTGCGACTGATTGGGGCAACCGGCAATAATTTAAAGAATGTCACGCTGTCGATTCCTGTTGGACTATTTACCTGTGTGACCGGTGTGTCTGGCTCCGGAAAATCAACCCTGATTAATGACACATTATTCCGTATCGCCCACCGTGCGCTCAATGGGGCTACGGCAGATGAGCCTGCGCCATACCGTGATATTCAGGGGCTAGAGCATTTCGATAAGGTGATCGATATTGACCAAAGCCCGATTGGTCGGACTCCGCGCTCAAATCCGGCAACCTATACCGGTATTTTCACGCCGATTCGTGAGTTGTTTTCGGGTGTACCTGAATCGCGTACTCGCGGTTACACACCGGGGCGTTTTAGCTTTAATGTGCGGGGTGGCCGCTGTGAAGCGTGTCAGGGCGATGGCATGATCAAAGTGGAGATGCACTTTTTGCCTGATGTGTATGTGCCGTGCGATCAGTGCAAAGGTAAACGCTACAACCGTGAAACGCTGGAGATCAAGTACAAGGGCAAGAGCATTCATGAGGTGCTGGATATGACCGTCGAAGATGCGCGCGCATTTTTTGATGCAGTTCCGGCACTGGCGCGTAAGCTGCAAACGCTGATGGATGTTGGGCTGTCGTATATCCGGTTAGGCCAGTCAGCGACGACGCTGTCGGGCGGTGAGGCGCAACGGGTGAAGCTGGCACGTGAGTTGTCAAAACGTGATACCGGCAAAACGCTGTATATTCTGGATGAACCAACCACTGGTCTGCATTTTGCTGATATTCAGCAGTTACTGACCGTACTGCATAAGCTGCGCGATCATGGCAACAGTATTGTGGTAATTGAGCATAATCTGGATGTCATAAAAACAGCGGACTGGGTGGTCGATTTAGGCCCAGAAGGGGGCAGCGGTGGAGGTGAAATTCTGGTGGCAGGCACACCGGAAACCGTGGCGCAGTCAACCACTTCACATACGGCACGTTTTTTAAAGCCGATATTACAGCGTTCATAGCCCATCAACAGTCACGGCAATAACACCAAAAGGGGCGAACGCCCCTTTTGGTTTATATCAGGTTCAGTTGATCTCAGGTAACAAACCATCATCAAGTAAAGATAGCGTTATCTGGTCACCGCAGTTAGGTTATAGATGTCAGCACACGTGTTTAACGCAAAACATCCTGCAGGGCTTTAAGGCATAGCGCGACATTTTCACGGCGGGCGGCATAGCCCATCAGCCCAATCCGCCACGCTTTTCCGGCCAGCGCCCCCAATCCGGCACCGATCTCAAGATTGTACTCACTGAGTAAACGCGATCGGATCTGTGCATCATCAACACCTGCAGGAATATAAACGGTATTTAACTGCGGTAAACGGTATGCTTCATCCACCACAAACTGCAATCCTAGCGCCTGCAAGCCCTCTTTCAGTTCGGTGTGCATCTGACGATGTCTGGCCCACGCATTTTCCAGCCCCTCTTGCTGCAACAGCAACAAGGATTCATGCAAGGCATATAGCGTATTCACCGGTGCGGTATGGTGATAACTGCGCTTACTGCTGCCGCTCCAGTATCCCAACACTAAGGTTTGATCTAAAAACCAGCTGGGCACCTTGGTTTTACGCGCCTGTATTTTTGCCAACGCACGGGCTGAAAACGACAGCGGTGATAAACCCGGTACACAAGATAAGCACTTCTGGCTGCCAGAGTAGACGGCATCAATACCCCATTTATCAACATACAGTGGCACGCCGCCAAGCGACGTTACCGCATCCACAATAGTCAGACAGTCGTGATTGCGGGCCAGCTGACACAGTGCTTGCGCATCTGAACATGCGCCGGTTGAGGTTTCAGCATGCACAAAGGCCACGATTTTAATGTCGGGATCGGCACACAACGCGGCCGACACTTTATCTACCGAAACCGGTGCGCCCCATGCATCCTCCACCAGCACCACTTGCCCACCTACCCGTTCAACATTTTCGGCCATACGCGCGCCAAACACACCATTGCGGCATACCAGCACTTTATCACCCGGTTCAACGATATTGACAAAACAGGCCTCCATTCCCGCCGAACCGGGCGCAGAGACGGCAATGGTAAACGGATTTTCGGTCTGAAAGGCGTACTGCAACAACGCTTTTAGCTCATCCATCATCTGAATAAACAGCGGATCAAGGTGGCCAATGGTTGGGCGTGATAACGCCTGTAACACTTGCGGGCTGACATCTGACGGGCCTGGGCCCATTAAAATCCGCCGTGGTGGGATAAATGAATGTAAATGCATCGGAACACTCCTTGTTGGCTAACCGGAAGAATACACACAGTTTAGTATCGGAAGGCTTGGCCATAATCGCAATAATCACATTGATTAACAATTTGATTGACAGCTTAAAAATAAACCGATATTTCTGGTGTCAACCTTGCTTGCCACCGTATATGGATTGAGGGCAAGCAGGCCAGAAGAGGTGCATCATTCAGGTAACGGGTAGTCGACACCGCAGTCAGTGACTATCCGCAAGGGGAGTGTATGCCGAGATTGTGTTGCGGCGGATGCAACATGATCGGCTACGGAGGCTGAATCCTCCGGGCTGTCACCGTTATCGGTGGAGCGCTTCTGGGTGCAGGAATTTTCATCGGCATTTGGGTATATCACTCCCCGGATTTTTGGCTAAATTCCGTTCGCATTTGCGACTCCCGCTGCTTGCTTTACCCCTTCTCGGTTCTGCGGACTACGTGCCAAGAACGTAAGGACTATTTTCGAGGTCACGAGGAATTTTCATGATGTCTTATCTGACTGTTGCCAAATTTGGCGGAACCAGTGTCGCCAACCATCCGGCGATGTGCCGTTGTGCCGAGATTGTTTTGGATGATCAACACACTAAAGTCGTGGTGCTCTCTGCCTCGGCAGGTGTTACCAATTTACTGGTCGCTTTAGCCAATGGCTGTGATGCTGACCAACGGGTTGACTACCTCAATGAAGTTCGCCAAATCCAGCACGCTATTTTGCGTGATTTAGGCAATCCACCGGCAACGGTCAGCGCCATTCAGCATATGCTCGAAAATGTCAGCGCACTGGCAGAAGCCGCCAGCCTTGCGACATCACCGGCACTGACTGATCAGCTCATTAGTCACGGTGAACTGATGTCAACGCTGCTGTTTACCGAACTGCTTACCCAGCGTGGTATCAAGGCCGTATGGGTCGATATTCGCAAAGTGCTGCGCACCGATAGCCACTTTGGTCGCGCAACACCCAATATTGCCGAAACAGCACGCCTGAGTGAGCAGCTGATCATGCCGCATCTGGCCGACAGCATTATCATCACCCAAGGGTTTATTGGCGCTGATGAGCACAATAAAACCACCACCCTTGGTCGTGGCGGCAGTGATTACAGTGCAGCTCTGCTGGCCGAAGCCCTGCGTGCCGATAGCCTGATTATCTGGACCGATGTTGATGGGATCTACACCACCGATCCGCGGATAGTGCCACAGGCAACTCGAATCAATGAAATCAGTTTTTCTGAAGCCTCAGAAATGGCCACCTTCGGTGCTAAAATTTTGCATCCCGCCACGTTGTTGCCTGCAGTGCGCAGTGATATTCCGGTGTTTGTCGGTTCAAGCAAAAGTCCGAAAGCCGGTGGTACGTGGGTGACCCGTAATGCCAAACAAAAACCACTGTTTCGGGCACTGGCCGTACGCCGTGATCAGATCCTGTTGACACTGCATAGCCTGAGTATGCTACATGCACAGGGGTTTTTAGCGGAAGTGTTCAATATTCTGGCACAGCACAAAATATCGGTTGATCTGATTACGACCTCAGAAGTCAGTATTGCGCTGACGCTGGATAAAACCGGATCCGCCTCTTCTGGCGCAAGCTTATTGACCGATTCGCTACTCGAAGCCTTAAGCCAATTATGCCGGGTAGAAGTGGAACACGATTTAGCACTCGTGGCACTGATTGGCAATCAGATGAGCCAAACGGCGGGGGCTGGTAAGCAGATTTTTGATGCACTGAGTAACGTGAATATCCGCATGATCAGTTATGGCGCAAGTGCCCACAATTTATGTCTATTAACACGAGGCTCTGATGCTGACCGCGTGGTGCAAATACTGCACCAGCGGCTATTAGAGCAGTGATAACCAACGTAACCACCGCTTTGCGGGTGCCGCAGCACAGCACCCGCAGCAAATGTCACCTTAATCTTCCGGATCGTAGCCTAAATTAGGTGTCAGCCAACGTTCGGCTTCCACAACCGACAGACCTTTACGGGCGGCATAATCTTGAATCTGATCACGTTGTACCTGTGCTACTGCAAAATATTTACTGTCAGGATGACTAAAATACCAGCCCGATACTGATGCCCCCGGCCACATGGCATAGGACTCCGTCAGACGCATCCCAATACGCTCCTCAACCTGTAACAATGACCAAATAGCTGCTTTTTCGGTATGCTCAGGGCAAGCTGCATAGCCCGGTGCTGGTCTGATCCCCTGATAATTCTCACGGATTAGCTCCTCATTACTGAGTTGCTCATCTGGCGCATATCCCCAAAACGATTGGCGTACCTGCTGATGCAAATATTCTGCAAACGCCTCGGCTAACCGATCGGCTATCGCCTTCACCATGATTTTATTGTAGTCATCTTGCTTGGCATCAAACGCATCGGCCAAGTCATGCTCTTCTAACCCCCCAGTCACTGCAAATGCGCCGTAATAGTCGGCTTTTCCGCTAGATTGTGGGGCCATAAAATCACTCAAACAGTAATTGGGAAACTCGCTTTTCTCCGTTTGCTGACGCAGATGGTGGCTGACCGCTAACACCTGCTGACGACTATCATCAGCATAAATAACCACATCATCATCAACACTGTTAGCGGCAAACAGCCCCATCACTCCACGCGGTTGCAAAGATCGATCGGCAGCCAGTTGATCGAGCATAGCGTTAGCATCGGCAAACACATTTTGCGCGGCCTCACCGACAACCTCATCTTGCAAAATTTGCGGATACTTGCCGGCCAAAGACCAGGTCATGAAAAATGGAGTCCAATCAATATATTCGCGCAACGTACTGATATCGGCGGCCACTTCACGCACGCCCAGCTGTTTTGGCACCGGTGGCTGGTAGTTTTCCCAATCAATTTTTACTGCATTGGCACGCGCTTGTGCCAGAGTGATCGGCGGTGTACGCGGTTTTTTACGGGCAAATTGTGCGCGTACTTGTTCATATTCACGGCGGGTACGCGCAACAAAATCCTCTTTTTGCGTTTCAGACAACAGTGCAGAGCAGACCCCGACCGTACGTGAGGCATTTTGTACGTACGTTGTCGGGCCGCTGTAGTTTTGCTCAATTTTTACCGCAGTATGGGCTTTTGACGTGGTCGCTCCGCCAATCAGTAGCGGAACGGTAAAGCCCTGCCGCTGCATCTCTTTGGCTACATGCACCATTTCATCGAGCGAAGGGGTGATTAATCCAGATAGACCGATAATATCGACATTCTGTTCACGGGCTGTTTTAAGGATCTTCTCACACGAGACCATCACACCTAAATCGATGATTTCATAGTTATTACACTGCAAAACCACCCCAACAATATTTTTGCCGATATCATGCACATCGCCCTTTACGGTCGCCAGTAAAATTTTACCCGCTGAAGCTCCCTGCTGTTTTGAGGCCTGAATATAGGGCTCTAAATAGGCAACCGCCTGCTTCATCACGCGCGCAGATTTAACCACCTGCGGCAAAAACATTTTACCTTCCCCGAACAGATCACCGACCACATTCATGCCGGCCATCAACGGGCCTTCAATGACATGCAGTGGTTTTTCAGCCTCCTGCCGAGCAGCTTCGGTATCTTGCTCAATAAACTCGGTAACCCCTTTCACCAGCGCATACTCAAGCCGCTTACTCACCGGCCAACTGCGCCACTCTGCTGCCTGTTTGTCTTCCGTTTCACCACTTTTTGCTGCCCGATATTTCTCAGCCAACGCCAGCAGGTTTTCCGTGCTATCGGCACGGCGGTTTAGCACTACATCCTCAACGGCATCACGCAATTGCGCAGGAAGATCATCATAAATAGCTAACTGGCCGGCATTCACAATGCCCATATCCATCCCATTACGAATGGCGTAATACAGGAATACCGCGTGAATAGCCTCACGCACCGAATCATTCCCACGAAACGAAAATGAGACATTCGATACGCCACCAGAAATTAAGGCATGCGGTAAGTGCTGTTTGATATCCGCACACGCCTCAATAAAATCAACCGCATAGTTGTTGTGTTCTTCAATACCGGTCGCAATAGCAAAAATATTCGGGTCAAAAATAATATCTTCCGGTGGGAAACCAATCTGTTCGGTGAGCAACCGGTAAGCACGCTGACAAATCTCAAATTTACGGGCTCGGGTATCAGCTTGCCCAGCTTCATCAAACGCCATCACCACCACCGCGGCACCATAGCGGCGTACCAGACGCGCCTGCGCCAGAAATTTCTCCTCGCCCTCTTTCATCGAAATTGAGTTAACAATGCCTTTACCCTGAACACATTTTAGCCCAGCTTCAATCACCTCCCACTTTGAGGAGTCAATCATCACCGGAACACGAGCAATATCAGGCTCAGAGGCGATCAAATTTAAAAAGCGCACCATGGCTTTTTCAGCATCAAGCATGCCTTCATCCATGTTGATATCGATGATCTGAGCTCCGCTCTCAACCTGCTGACGCGCGACATCTAGCGCCTCATCATATTTTTCATCTTTAATCAGGCGTTTAAACTTTGCCGAGCCGGTCACATTGGTACGCTCACCCACATTCACAAACAGTGTCTTTGGATCAATCGCATAAGGCTCTAAACCCGATAAACGGCAGGCTACCGGTAAAACAGGTAATGGGCGCGGTGCAAGCCCCTCCACGGCAACAACCATTGCAGCAATATGTGCCGGCGTTGTACCACAACAACCGCCGACCATATTCAAAAAGCCACTTTGTGCCCACTCACGAATATGGTCAGCCATCTCCGTAGGGCCCAAATCGTACTCGCCAAACGCATTGGGTAAACCTGCATTCGGGTGTGCCGACACATAACACTCAGAAATTCTTGATAACTCAGCCACATACTGGCGAAGCTCATCTGGCCCAAGTGCACAATTGAGCCCAAATGAGAGCGGCTGCACATGACGCATGGCATTATAAAATGCTTCGGTGGTTTGCCCTGACAACGTTCGACCTGATGCATCGGTGATCGTACCCGAAATCATAATCGGTAAACGGTAACCCACCTCATCAAATACTGACTCAACGGCAAATGCAGCCGCTTTTGCATTCAGGGTATCGAAAATCGTTTCAATCATGATCAGATCAACGCCACCGCGCAGTAGCGCACGTGTTGCCTCTTGATAGGCAACAACCAATTGATCAAAAGAGGTATTACGAAAGCCAGGATCATTTACATCTGGCGAAATAGACGCGGTGCGGTTAGTTGGCCCTAAAACCCCTGCCACATAACGTGGTTTCTCTGGTGTTTTAACACTCCACGCATCGGCAGAAGCACGCGCTAACTGTGCGCCAACATAGTTCATCTCAGCCGCCAATGATTCCATCTGGTAATCGGCCATCGCAATTGACGTTGAGTTGAACGTATTGGTCTCTAAAATATCTGCACCGGCCTCAAGATAGGCATCGTGGATAGCCGAAATCACACTCGGGTTGGTTAATACCAGCAGATCATTATTGCCTTTCAGATCACTCGGCCAATCGGCAAACCGCGTTCCGCGATAATCGGCCTCCTGCAGCCGATACTGCTGGATCATTGTGCCCATGCCACCATCAATAATCAAAATTCGCTTGGCTAACTGCTGTTCTAGGCTACTTAATACGCGTGGCTCTACCATGATTCCCTCTTGCACTCCTTGCTACGGCTTCACAACATCCTACCATAATTACAACAATTAGAAATCTAGATGGCTAAAGCAACCGAGCTATTTATCCACGTTTAACATTCATGTAAAAATAATCCATTACCTAAACCTCATATCATAGGATAATTACCCACAGTAACCGCACCTATTACGGGTAAACTGTCTATCGAACACATATTTTGAGGGTTTTATGAGTGTTTATTACACCTTGTGCTTTCTAGCCGCTATCGCGATTATGATTGCCTACTTAAATCAGTTCATCAGTAAAGTTCAAACAACCATCGCTATTACTGCTGGCGCGCTACTCTGTTCATTAATTTTAATTATTGCAGGGCATGTTGGCTGGTTTAATATTGAAAGCATTGCGCAAGGCATTGTGGAAAAGATCGATTTCCAAAACTTCCTGCTAAAAGGGATTTTAGGCTTCTTACTCTTTGCAGGCGCGCTCGGCATTAAACTGCCCGTACTCAAAGATCAAAAGTGGGAAATCACCGTACTTGCCCTATTCTCAACCCTGTTTTCGACCTTTTTGATCGGTTTTGCTACTTATGGGATCACTCATCTGATCGGCATTAACATGGCATTTATTCACTGTTTGCTGTTTGGTGCATTAATTTCCCCAACCGACCCTATCGCCGTTTTAGCGATCATCAAAAAGCTCAATGCTCCGCGCCGAGTTTCCATGCAAGTGGAAGGAGAGTCGCTGTTTAATGATGGGGTAGGCTTGGTTATTTTTGTCACCATTTTTGCCGTTTCATTTGGCGGGCGCTCACCAACGTTTCTTGATGTTTCGGAAGTATTTTTACACGAAGCACTTGGCGGGATAGTGTATGGTTTGGTGATTGGTTATATTGCCCATTTACTGATCTGTGCCACAGATGACGGTAGTCTGGAGCAATTAATTACCCTACTCGTACCTACCGCCGGCTTTGCTCTGGCCAACATGCTCGGTGTTTCCGGTGCGCTAGCCATGGTTGTTGCCGGTATCATGGTCGGCAACTGGACACGCTATCAAGGGTTTTCCGAACAAAGCTCACGCTATATGGATCACTTCTGGGAGATGATTGATCACTTCCTCAATGCGCTTTTGTTCCTGTTAATTGGCTTGTGTTTACTGCTGATCGATCTAACCCCACAAGGCATGTTGTTGATGCTGCTGGCTATTCCGGTCTGTCTGCTTGCACGCTATATCAGTGTTGCTGTGCCATTTATCGCTTTCCGCCGCTTTCGTACCTACAACCCATATACCCTGAAAATATTGACTTGGGGTGGTCTGCGCGGCGGTTTGGCTCTTGCCATGGCGCTGTCCATTCCGGCAGGAACCGCGTTTGTCGCCGGAACGCATACTGATGTCCGTGATCTTATTTTGGTAATGACCTATGCCGTGGTTCTGTTTTCAATTTTGATTCAAGGCTCTTCTATTGAGCGCATGATCATTAAATCAAAAAGTGTGGAGCCTTCCAAAAAAGAGCACAAGCACCCAAATACAGAACTTCCACACTAATTAGAATATCGCCTGTCGCGCCGAGCCCGCTTTATCTTTATATCTTCTGTATTTATGAAAAAACTAAGGGCTCTAAGAGCCCTTTTTTATACGATATTTTTTGTAGGATATAAAACAAATAACCATTCAGACACACTCATCCCCTCGGCACTAACTCTTATTCCAGTGTCGGCTTCATTACACGCAAATCATACGGTGTAATTTGGTAAACACAGTAATTAAGCCAGTTACTGAACAACAAATGGCCATGACTACGCCAAGCTGCCATCGGGCGATTGGCCGGATTATTATCAGGAAAGTAATTAACTGGGATCTTTGGCGATAACCCCTCAGCCAAATCTCGCTGATACTCACCCGCCAATGTCAGCGTATCGTATTCAGCATGCCCAGTTACAAACACCTGCCGCCGATCTTGGCTTGCCAACAAGTAAGCCCCTGCCTGCTCAGAGCGGGATAAAAGATGTAAATCCGTATATTGGCGAATTATTTGCTCAGGGAAATCAGCATAGCGCGAGTGTGGTGCTAAAAAAACCTCATCAAATCCACGTGTTAAAGGCGCGAGCGGATCAAGCACCTCATGCTCGTATACGCCTGACAACTTCTCTTCACGCGTCATCTTCGGTAATCCAAACAACACATTTAATGCTGCCTGTACCGCCCAACAAACAAACAGTGTGGATGTAACATGTGTTTTTGACCACTCAATCAATGTTCGAATTTGATCCCAATACGCCACATCAGCAAACTCAACCAATCCCAGCGGAGCACCAGTAACAATCAAACCATCGTAGTTTTTATCAGCAATCTGGCTGAAGCTACGGTAAAACATATCTAAATGCTCAGGTGGTGTGTTATGGCTAGGACGATGATCAATACGTAACAGCTCAATATTTAGCTGGAGGGATGAGTTAGAGAGTAAACGTAAAAACTGGTTTTCAGTCTCAATTTTCTTGGGCATTAAATTGAGGATTAAGACATTCAATGGCCGAATATCTTGATGCACAGCACGTGATTCAGGCATGACAAAGATATTTTCCTGACGCAACACCTGAGCTGCAGGTAGCTCATCGGGAATACGGATAGGCATTCAGTCGACCTCTCGTTATATCCATATAAACGTTTAGACATCTAGAAATCCATAATAATGTGCTTTTTACTCAAGATCCAGCCAAAAATATCCCTATCTAAATACCACGACGCACAACCGTTGCCAAAACCCAAAACGCAAAAAGCCCATCCTTTCGGATGGGCTTTCTACTTATTTGATGCCTGGCAGTTCCCTACTCTCGCATGGGGAGACCCCACACTACCATTGGCGCTACGGCGTTTCACTGCTGAGTTCGGCATGGGGTCAGGTGGGACCACCGCGCTATCGCCGCCAGGCAAATTCTTCTATTCTTTCTACATAACCGCTATCATCTGACAGCCATTACGCTTAATCCGGAAATTCACTGATAAATACTGTTTTTACTCTTAAAAACATCGGCTCGGACTCTCATCGTCCAACATAACTTTGGCGTTGTATGGTTAAGCCTCACG
>NZ_JBOFTR010000012.1:0-20178 GCF_051652165.1 Plesiomonas sp. | reverse complement strand
GCGCATTATTCCGCATTTCCCTTTAGCTGTCAAGGTTTGTTTTTCACATCCCTTAAAAGCGTTTTATTCTTTACTGTTAGCATTCAGTGATTTGCATCACGGTTGCCGTGTCAGTGGGGTCGCATTATAGGGGGTTTTGCGTTTGGTGCAAGGGATAATATAAAAAAATAACGCGTTCGCGTCATTTTTAATCATTTTCCATGAAAAAAGGCTGTTTTGCTATTTTAAGCGCGCTAATTCGCTGAATTGTTGAGCGAATTCTTTCACTTTATCCCAATTGGTGTATTCAATTTCTTTGCTTGTGTCGGTTTCTCCGCCAGTAATGCGCATAATGAGTTGGATCATGATGCGGTCAAACCATTTATAACGTGGGTAGTAGAGTGCACCGGCAAAAACGGCGGCCAGTTTCGGCTTCCACGGGGAGCGTTGTAGGAACTTCTTTATATAGGCATTAGTTTCCGGTGTGTTTTTACCCTCTTTACGGGCTGTGAGGTTAACCCCAAAAAACGCGCTAGGCCGAACGTTGAGTGTTTGTTGGTGTTGCCCGATAAATTGTTCGACAGCAGGATTAAAGTGCCCGTAACGGATGGAGGCCCCTATCAGGACTGCGCGGTAGTTATCCCACTGTGGTGTGAAGGGTTGCTGGATATCACGCAGCTCTACCGATGCAGGGCTGAGTGTAGCGGCGATGTTCGCCATGATGCGTTGGGTTTGTCCGTCAGTACTAGAGTACAGCAGTAACAAGGTATCGGCCATGATCAGCTCTTCCAGAAAGTAGGGGTGAATAGGACCAGTAGGGTAAAGACTTCCAGTCGACCAAATAACATGGCGACGATCAATATCCATTTGGCGCTGGTATTCAAATCAGCAAAGTGCGGTGCAACAAGCCCAAGCCCAGGACCAAGGTTGTTAAGACTGGCCACGACAGCGGAAAAGGCGGTGAGTTCATCAACGCCGGTCGCGATAACTGCTATCATACAAAGGATAAAAACCAGTGCATAAGCAGAAAAGAACCCCCATACACCTTCAATAATATGCTCTGGTAACGCTCGACGGCTCAGTTTAATGGTATAGACCGCATTTGGGTGTACCAGCCGTTTTAGTTCACGATTCCCTTGTAAGTAAAGAAGGAGGATACGGATTACTTTTAAACCACCGCCAGTTGATCCGGCACAACCGCCAATAAAGGAGGAAAACAGTAGCAATATAGGTAAAAAAGAGGGCCAATCGGCAAAGCTGGCGGTAGAAAAGCCGGCTGTAGTGCTGATAGAGACAACTTGAAAGAAGGCGTTATCCAGTGCTAACCCTGCGCTCTCATAGATATCTTGTTCGAGCAGAACCCAAAAACAGAGTAGTGTTAGACTCAGTTGTACAAATAAAAAGAAGCGGCACTCTGGATCTCGCCAATAGTTTCGCCACGGGGTACGACTGGTAAGAGCGGAGAAGTGCAGGGCAAAGTTACAACCGGCGATAATGAGAAAAACAGCAGTAATGACGTTAATAAGTGGGCTATTAAAGTACCCTATACTGGCATCATGGGTAGAGAATCCCCCAATGGCGATAGTGGAAAAGCTATGGCTAATGGCATCAAAAATGGTCATTCCAGCCCCCCAAAAAGCGAGGGCGCACGCAACAGTAAGCGAAACGTAAATAAGCCAGAGTGTTTTGGCTGTTTCTGCAATACGGGGGCGCATTTTATGATCTTTTTGTGGCCCTGGCATTTCGGCACGATACAGTTGCATTCCCCCCACGCCTAATAATGGCAAAATGGCCACGGCAAGGACAATAATCCCCATACCACCAAGCCATTGCAGCATTTGTCGGTAAAACAACAGGGCTTTGGGCAGGGTATCTAGCCCAACAATGACGGTTGCACCGGTGGTCGTCAGACCAGAAAAAGACTCAAAGAAGGCATCAGTCAGTGAGATAGGCAGTTCAGTAGCAAAAATAAAGGGTAGCGCGCCAACACTGCCAAGTACTGTCCAAAATAAGACAACGATGATGAAGCCATCACGTGATTTGAGATCATGTTTATGGTGGCGGTGCGGAAACCATAACAGTGCACCAAGACTTAGTGCAGCGATAAATGTTTTGCTAAACGCAGTACCTGCACCATCGCGATACAGCAGTGCCACCAATGCTGGAATGCACATAGTGACAGAGAACAACATAATGAGCATACCGACAATGCGAGTAATCGAGCGCAACTGCATGTAACAGCAATCCTTTGAGCGAAATGAAGTGCAATTATCTAGGCCATGCCTGAAATATAGCGCCACCACGAGAGCGATCGTTAAGTATAGCGGCAACAGTTGCGGCATTCTCACTTGGCAGAGCAAGTATTAAGGTGACATATTCTGCAAATGTGCTCTCTATTTTTTCGCCTTGATAATCAGATAATATATTTTCAATGGTACTCAGTAATGCATAGTCACACTCGACACGGTAATATTGACGCTCAACTTTCTCTTTTTTAATCAATATCTTGAGTGCCTGTTGAGTGCCATTCCCGTATGCTCTCACTAATCCACCAGTGCCTAGTTTTACTCCGCCGTAATACCGCACAACAACGGCGGTGATCTCACCTATACCACTGCCAAGCAAACAGTTCAAAATTGGTTTGCCTGCTGTACCTGCAGGCTCACCATCATCAGAGAAGCCTAATTGTTGTGAGTCATGTGGGTTGCCAGCAACAAAAGCCCAGCAATGATGCCGAGCTTGTGGATGCTCGGCTTTGACCTGACTCACGAAGTATTTGGCTGCATCCACCCCTGCAGTATGTGCTAATAGCGTTATAAAGCGGCTTTTTTTTATCTCCTCTTCAAACACGGCAGTTTGAGCAGGAATAGGATAATGCGCCATAAAAGTACTGCGCCATCAATAAAAAATAAAATAGGGTTAATTGAGTGTGAGATCACGGGTGAGGTTTTCAATACCCTGTTCGGTAATCACAATATTATCTTCAATCCGAATCCCCCCAAAAGGGCGCAATTGATCGATTTTCGCCCAATTGAAGTTGGCAGCCAGCGGGTGCTGTTTCCATGGCTCGAGCAGCGAGTCAATAAAATAGAGGCCCGGTTCAATGGTCAGTACCATGCGCGGTTCAAGCTGCCGAGTACAGCGCAGAGCCGGATACTCGGCTGGTGCAGCAAGGTGAGTGCCCTGTTCATCTTGCATAAACCCACCAACATCATGCACTTGCAGACCAAGAAGGTGGCCTAAACCATGTGGCAGGAAGGGGCGAGTGACACCTTCTGCCATCATAGCGTCTTCACTCATACGGATAATATCATGTTGACGCAACACACTTGCGATGCGCTGATGCATTTGAATGTGCAAATCTGTGTAGCACATACCAGGTTGGATGCTGGCAATTAATGCTTGCTGCTGCTGCTGCATATCGCTAATCAGTGCAGCAAAGTCATTTTGCTCGCGCGCATAGGTGCGAGTGATATCAGCAGCATAGCCGTTATATGATGCTCCTGCATCCAGTAAAAAGCTCTCTGAACGTGCTGGTATTTTTTGTGCCAAGGTTGTGTAATGCAGTACGGCACTGTTTTGGTTTAATGCCACGATGTTGTTGTATGGCACATAACTGTCACTCTGACCGGTAGCGGCCAAATACGCGAGATTAATATCAAACTCGCTCATATTGGCCATAAATGCATCGTGAGCTGCACGGTGTCCAGTAATGGCAATTTTTTGTGCTTCCCGCATACAGTGCAGCTCATAATCGGTTTTAAAGGCACGGTGATAGTGAAAGAAATTCAAAATCGCGGTTGGATTGATGTGCCCAATTCCCATATCAGC
Source organism: Plesiomonas sp. (assembly GCF_051652165.1). Taxonomy (GTDB): domain Bacteria; phylum Pseudomonadota; class Gammaproteobacteria; order Enterobacterales; family CAMTGL01; genus Plesiomonas. Next base: position 16,368 of record NZ_JBOFTR010000012.1, on the reverse strand, counting down.
AGCTTTTTGCTCACTGGCACCAATATAGGCTAAATGGCTACGCTCTTGCGGCAAATATTGCAGGATATCTTCTGGCTGATGCAGTGCAATCAGCTCAACCTCTTCTGTCCAAAAAGCGGTTGGTAATGGCTCAACACTATGCCAGTAGTCTACTGGTGAGTAAAAGAACAGTTGCGGCTTATTATCACCGTCAACTAATAACCAGCTATGCGCAACATTTGTTACAGGTACCCAAGCATTAAAGTGGGGGTTAACCCGAAATGGATAGGTGTTGTCATCCAAAAAAGCGTAAATAGGTTCGCCAGAGTGGATAAGAAGCCCGCGCAACTGATGACGCTCTAATACGGTTCGAGTACGTAATTGCAATTCAGTAATGTGCGCGCGGTAAGCCTGTTCCATAGAGTGCCCCTTCGTTATTCATCAATGACTAGATACTGCATAGTATCACAGCCTCTCGGTTTATCGCCGCTCCTTGATATACAAGCGGTTCTCTACCGAAAAAGTGATATGAATCGTTTCACCTCTTTGTTAATAAAAAATTAAACAAATGTTTTAAATGCGTGTTGAAATATTGTTAAATTGCTCGCACACTGCATCATAGAGAGCGACGACTCGTCATCACTTCCGCAAATATCACACCGGCTCAGGAGCGTAGAACCATGCTTTATCATAGCCCAACCTTGTCCCTTCGCTGGCTAAACGAGGGTATTGCTGAATTACAATTTTCCGCACAATCTGGCGCAGTGAATAAATTTGATCGCCACACGCTCAATAATCTCAGTGAGGCGATGGCGATCTTGCATTCACTGCCGACTCTGCGTGGGCTATTGCTGACCTCAGCAAAAGAGGCATTTATTGTTGGGGCCGATATTACGGAGTTTTTGGGATTATTCACACTGAGTGCCGATGAGCTGCACGGGTGGCTTGATCGTGCCAATGCGATTTTCAATCAGTTGGAAGACCTGCCAGTACCGACCGTGTGTGCCATTAACGGGTTTGCGCTAGGCGGCGGGTTTGAGTGCGTGCTGGCGACCGATTTGCGAGTTGGCGACAGCAATGCGCGCGTGGGTCTGCCAGAAACAAAACTGGGGATCATGCCTGGCTTTGGCGGCTCAGTACGTTTACCACGCTTAATTGGTGCAGACAGTGCACTTGAGCTTATTACCGCAGGGAAAGAGTTGCGGGCCGAAGAAGCACTGAAAATCGGTATGCTTGATGCGGTCGTCGCACCGGAAAAACTGCATGCTGCGGCGCTGAGTATGCTGGAAGAGGCGATCAGTGGCCGACTCAACTGGCAGGCTAGACGCGCAGTAAAGTTACAACCGTTACCCCTTAATCGCACCGAAGCGGCGATGAGCTTTAGCACTGCCAAAGCGGTGGTTGCTCAAGTTGCCGGTAAACACTATCCGGCACCGATGGCAGCAGTATGCGCGGTGGAAGCGGCAGCCCGCTGTACCCGTGCCGAGGCGTTGCAAATTGAGACTCGCCACTTTATTCCGCTGGCGCACTCTGAAGTAGCTAAATCACTGGTCGGGCTGTTTTTGAGCGAACAACAGATCAAGGGGCAGGCCCGCAAAGCCGCCAAATCCGGTAAGCCGACTGAACATGCGGCAGTATTGGGCGCGGGTATTATGGGCGGTGGTATTGCTTATCAGTCGGCGCTCAAAGGCGTTCCGGTACTGATGAAGGATATCAGTGAAAAATCACTTGAGCTGGGTATGAACGAAGCGGCGAAGTTGCTGGATAAGCAGCTTGAGCGTGGAAAAATCAGTGGCCTAAGCATGGCCAAAACGCTGGCATCGATTACGCCGAGCCTGCGTTATGACGGTATTGACCGCAGCGATATTATTGTCGAGGCCGTGGTTGAAAATCCAAAAATCAAACAAGCCGTACTGTGCGAGGTGGAGTCTTTAATCCGTGAAGAGGCCATTTTAGCGTCAAATACCTCGACTATTCCGATCAATACCTTGGCCGCTGCCCTGCAACGCCCGCAAAACTTTTGTGGGATGCACTTTTTTAATCCGGTTCATCGTATGCCGCTGGTTGAAATTATTCGGGGCGCAAAAACCTCAGATGAGACCATCAACCGTGTGGTGGCGTATGCCGCCAAAATGGGCAAATCCCCGATTGTGGTCAATGACTGCCCTGGCTTTTTCGTGAACCGTGTATTGTTCCCCTATTTTGCTGGATTCAGCCTGCTGCTACGCGATGGCGCTGATTTCCAGCAAATCGATAAGGTGATGGAAAAACAGTTCGGGTGGCCGATGGGCCCTGCTTATCTGCTCGATGTGGTGGGTATGGATACCGCGCACCACGCCCAAGCAGTGATGGCCGCTGGCTTCCCGCAACGCATGAGTAAAGATTACCGTGATGCTGTTGATGTGATGTTTACCGAGCAGCGCTTCGGGCAAAAAAGCGGTAAAGGGTTCTATTTATACAGCCAAGATGCCAAGGGAAAACCGAAAAAAGTGGCCGATGCAGTAACCGCAACACTGCTGGCTCCGGTGTGTGCAAAAGCGCGTGATTTTACTGCTGACCAGATTATCGCCCGACTGATGATCCCGATGATTAACGAGGTGATCCGTTGCTTGGAAGAGGGGATTATCGCCAGCCCTGCCGAAGCAGACATGGCATTGGTTTACGGTTTAGGTTTCCCTCCGTTCCGTGGCGGGGCATGCCGTTACCTTGATAGCCTTGGCAGCCGCAATTATGTGGCGCTGGCCGACTCACTTGCTGAACTTGGTGCGCTGTATCAGGTGCCTGCAGGTCTGCGCGAGAAAGCGGCCACCAATGACACTTACTATCCACGCCACAGCCTGCCGCAGGCCTAACGGAGAAAAATTCATGAACAACGTTGTTATTGTTGACTGCCTGCGTACCCCGATGGGCCGTTCAAAAGGCGGAGCATTTCGTCATGTTCGTGCCGAAGATCTCTCGGCGCACTTAATGCGCAGCCTGCTGGCACGTAATCCGCAACTCAATCCAAACAGTATCGAGGATATCTACTGGGGCTGTGTGCAGCAAACGCTAGAGCAAGGGTTCAATATTGCCCGTAATGCTGCGCTACTGGCGGGTATTCCGCATACCGTTGGGGCCGTTACTGTTAACCGTTTGTGCGGATCATCGATGCAAGCAATTCACGATGCCGCGCGTGCCATTATGGTCGGTGATGGTGAGGTGTTTCTGATTGGCGGCGTTGAGCATATGGGCCATGTTCCGATGTCGCATGGGGTTGATTTTCATCCAGGGCTTTCAAAGTCGGTTGCTAAAGCAGCCGGTATGATGGGGTTAACTGCCGAGATGCTCGGGAAAATTCATGGTATCAGCCGAGAGATGCAAGATGAATTTGCCGCCCGATCACACCAATTGGCACATCAGGCAACATTAGAGGGGCGCTTTAAGGCAGAAATCGCGCCGCTGGCCGGCCACGATGCCGACGGGGTAATGAAACTGTTCGATTATGATGAGGTTATCCGACCCGAAACCACGGTCCAATCACTGGCAGCGCTGCGTCCAGCCTTTGATCCGGTTAATGGTACGGTGACAGCCGGTTCATCCTCGGCACTGTCAGACGGTGCTGCTGCAATGCTGATGATGAGTGAAAGTAAGGCTCGTGAGCTAGGCTTGCCTATCCGCGCCCGCGTGAAAGCGATGGCGGTGGCAGGTTGTGATCCCTCAATTATGGGATACGGCCCAGTACCGGCGACCCAGAAAGCCCTGCAACGCGCGGGGCTACACATCGGTGATATGGGGGTGATTGAGCTTAATGAGGCATTTGCTGCCCAAAGCTTGCCATGCGCCAAAGATTTGGGGCTACTACCGGTGATGGACGATAAGGTCAACCTCAACGGCGGAGCAATCGCGCTTGGCCATCCGCTAGGCTGCTCAGGGGCACGAATTTCAACTACGCTGATCAATTTAATGGAGGCCAAAGATGCACAATTTGGGCTGGCTACTATGTGTATTGGTTTAGGTCAGGGTATTGCGACGGTGTTTGAGCGGGTTTAATTTTCCCTCATACCTTGCGGATGGCTTCTATCCCACAAAAAAACCGCTGTTGATCTGCAAGAGCGGTTTTTTTATTGCCAAGAGTTTTATCAAATAACCGATGTAGCAGAGAAGTCAGTAGCTTAAAAAGCTTACTGAATATTCCAGCGGCGCACCTGCTCTAGCCCCACACCGATAATCGGCAGTGCTAGCGCGGCAAGTGACAACAGTTGAAACTGATTTTCCACCAGTTGCAGTAAGAGCGTGCAGACGGCAATAAACCCGAGTGCGCCATACAAAGCCAGCCGATCATGATAAGTAAACATCATCCACGCCCTCTTTTTACCGTTGATCACTTTACCCTAGCGGGTATTGCCGTTTATGCAATTGCACAGCTAACAGTTTGCGGATTTTTTTCGAACAACGGTTGGAGAGTGCGAAATTCATCATTAAACTAGTTTATCTAAACGGGCGGCACGCGAGCACGGTGTGACTTCCCCCGCACGACAATGACAGCCTACCGTGGCTGTGAATGATGGCTGTATAAAAGAGGCGGTATGACAACCCCAAGCTCTGATTTTGAGCACCCCGATAACACACTCAATGCCCTAGGTTTACGCTGCCCTGAACCGGTGATGATGGTGCGCAAAACCATCCGCACTATGCAAACTGGGCAAACGCTGCTGATTATTGCCGATGATCCGGCAACAACTCGCGATATTCCGAGCTTTTGCCGTTTTATGGATCACCAGCTACTACAGGCTGATACCGATGTACTGCCGTACCGGTATTTAATCCGCAAACAAGGCGAATAGACTTTTTTATCACAAAAGGCTGAACAGAGCATGAGTACTATTGAACGTATTGGCACCACCACCCGCTGGTCAGATCTTGTGATCCACAATGGCACTGTGTATGTGGTTGAAGTGCCCGTTACGCTTGATGCTGATATCCACCAGCAAAGCCTTGAAGTGCTAAACAGCCTTGAGCAACTTTTGCTACAAGCAGGATCAAGCAAAGCACACATTCTGATGGCCACTATTTATCTGCAAGATATTCAGGATATTGCTGCGTTTAATGCAGTCTGGGATACGTGGCTACCTCGTGATACCGCGCCTGTGCGCGCCTGTGTACAGGCACGTTTGGCACATGCCGAATATAAAGTTGAGATCCAACTAACGGCTGCAACTTGCTAAGTATCTGCCTGCACCATAAAAAATGCCGACAAAATATGCCGGCATTTTTTTTACGCGCTAAAACCCAATAACTTAGTTAATTGGGCTTAGAGTAATCTCTACACGGCGGTTCTGTGCACGGCCACTTTCGCTGCTGTTTGATGCAACGGGATTATCTGGGCCTGCACCATAAGTACGTAAACGCGCACCAGAAACACCTTGTGCAATCAGGCTTGATGCAACAGATTGTGCACGACGCTCAGACAACTGCATGTTGTATGCACGCTTACCGGTACTGTCGGTATAACCAACTACGTTAACCAGTGTTTTTTCATACTCTTTGAGGATCATTGCCACACCACTTAGGGTGTTGATGCCTGCAGGTTTTAAGCTGGTACTGTTGGTATCAAAGGTCACATTATTTGGCATATTTAGCACAATGTTATTACCATCACGCGTTACGCTCACTCCTGTGCCTTCTAATTGCTGACGCAACTTCGCTTCTTGCACATCCATGTAGTAACCAATACCACCACCCAGTGCAGCACCGGCTGCGGCACCAATCAGTGCACCTTTGCCGCGATCTTTTTTCGAAGAAGAGGCCACACCAATTAGCGCACCTGCAGCCGCACCTAATAAAGATCCGGTTGTACTTTTCGCTGTTTGTTGCTCATTGGTGTATGGGTTAATGGTGGTACAACCCGATAACGCAACAGATACACACAGCGCGCCGATTAAACTCGTTACACGTTTGTTCATATAAAAAATACCTAAAAAATCCATTAACAGCGCCAATCACTGCGCAGAATAAGAGCAACACCGACTCCTAAGAACCTTGCACCCTACTTCATCGTGCGTATTCCAGCAATTCACCCTGCATTTCGCAACCCATTTAATGCAAGAAACCCCATCAACCTAGCGTTTGACAGGGTTTAGACATATTCGATTACGTATTTACTGCAAGGCTGATTACAAAATCAACAATGAAGCCACACCTAATCCAGCAAATACCAACGCTGCTGCACGGTGTCCCCATGCTGACTTCATATACGGATTTAAACGCTCACCAAACCATAGCATCGGCGCATTTGCCGCTACCATACCGAGTGTTGAGCCGATCAAGACCAGTATAACACTGTCATAACGCGCACTTAGTAATGTGGTAGCAATTTGGGTTTTATCCCCAATTTCAGCGATAAAGAAAATAACCAATGAGGTCCAGAATGGGTGTCCACCTTTAACCTCACCATTATCTTTATCAGGAATTAAGATCCAACCGGCCATCAGTAAAAAACCAATGCCTACCACCCAACGCATAATCTCAGGGGTAATATAACCGGCAATCTCAACCCCAATCCAAGCAGCTAAAAAGTGGTTTAATAAGGTGGCGGTGATAATAGCAGCAAGAATAGCCCACGGTTTATGGAAACGTGCCACCAGTAATAACGTCAGCAGTTGGGTTCTATCGCCCATTTCCGCTAACGCTACGGAAGCAAAAGAAGTAGCAATTATTGACACGACATATACTCACAAGGGGCGAGGACCAACGTAAACATATGGCATAACGCTGCCCCCGCCCCTGCGGTTACAGTCGTTAGCCATAGGTCTCGTCAACCTCAATGGAGCGAGGCTGCTGCCGCCATGCCCTTCGGGCAAGTTTGTTGACGACAGCTCTGTATCAAAACGGCGCACTCAAACAAGTGCTAAGATACAAAAGACTACTCCCCCATGACAGAAGGAGTTTCATACGAGGAGATCCTCTCGTATGAAAGTAGGAGGATTTTACGCATTTCACTGACAAGAAACAAGGGTATCACAACACTTCACTCGCACTGACACGTAGATAGACTCACGCGGTTATCACTCAACTCATCCACAATACAGTTTGCACTGTGTAAGATAAATGCCACGGATACACTCACACCAGTGTGTGATGCCAATCACAGCATTGCTGGTGATCATTGACTAACCCCGCTGCTTGCATAAACGCATAACAAAGGGTTGGGCCAACAAACGTAAATCCACGCTTTCTCAACGCCCGACTCATCGCATTTGACTCGGCACTCTCGGTAGGCATATCAGCACAAGAGTCTGACTGTAAATACCGTACAACGCCGCCGACAAATGACCAAATAAATGCAGAAAAATCCTCGCCACGTTGCTGCATTGCCAGATATGCCTGCGCATTTTTTACCAACGCCTGTAATTTCAGGCGATGACGAATCAGCCCACGGTCGGTCAACAATAGTGCGATATGCTCTTCTGACATGGCCGCCATCTGTTGCGGATCAAACTGATAAAAACAGGCCCGATAGTGCGCACGCTTTTTCAGTACCGTGATCCACGACAATCCTGCTTGTTGCCCCTCAAGGCAGAGCAGCTCAAACAGCGCCCGACTGTCATAACAAGGCACACCCCACTCCGTATCATGGTAATCCTGATATTCCAGATCAGCACTGACCCACTGACAACGTTGCATGGTAGCTCCTTAAGTTTGATGTGCCGCCTATCGCGCTTTTACCTGTAGCCGGTTTGTTTCCATATCAGTGCTTTCTATATCGGGTACGCAAACGCTATACTAAACGCCTCTATCCTAACAAGACCGAATTTGCAATCCATTATGCAGAAGTTCGATACTAAAACCTTTCAAGGCCTGATCCTGACACTGCAGGACTACTGGGCACAGCAAGGCTGCACTATCGTGCAACCTTTAGATATGGAAGTGGGCGCCGGTACATCGCACCCGATGACCTGCCTACGCGCACTCGGTCCTGAGCCGATTGCCGCCGCTTACGTGCAGCCTTCACGCCGCCCGACCGATGGTCGTTACGGTGAGAACCCTAACCGCCTGCAACACTACTACCAGTTTCAGGTCATCATCAAGCCCTCTCCTGAGAATATCCAAGAGCTGTATTTAGGCTCACTCAAGGCGCTGGGTCTTGATCCTCTGGTGCATGATATCCGCTTTGTGGAAGACAACTGGGAAAACCCGACTCTCGGTGCATGGGGTTTGGGCTGGGAAATCTGGCTCAACGGTATGGAAGTCACTCAGTTTACTTACTTCCAGCAAGTCGGCGGTATGGAGTGCAAACCCGTTACCGGTGAAATTACCTACGGCCTTGAGCGTCTGGCCATGTACATTCAGGGCGTAGATAGCGTCTACGATCTGGTCTGGAGCGATGGCCCTCTGGGTAAAACCACCTACGGTGACGTTTTCCACCAGAATGAAGTTGAGCAATCTACCTACAACTTCGAACACGCCGATGTTGATTTCCTGTTCACCTGCTTTGAACAGTATGAGAAAGAAGCACTGCATCTGCTGAATCTGGAAAAACCGCTGCCTCTGCCTGCCTATGAGCGCATCCTCAAAGCAGCGCACACCTTCAACTTGCTTGATGCCCGCAAAGCTATTTCAGTGACAGAGCGTCAGCGTTATATTCTACGCATTCGTACACTGACCAAAGCCGTGGCAGAAGCCTATTACGCATCCCGCGAAGCCCTCGGTTTCCCGATGTGTCACCGTGAAGGGGCGAAATAATCATGAGCCAAGCAACATTTTTAGTTGAAATCGGTACCGAAGAGTTACCACCGAAATCTTTGCGCGCACTGGCACAAGCCTTTGCTGACAACTTCACCGCCGAGCTGGATAAAGCCAACTTAGGCCACGGTGCGGTCAGTTGGTTTGCCGCCCCGCGCCGTTTAGCCCTGAAGGTGGCTAATCTACAAAAAGCGCAGCCTGATCAATCCATTGAAAAGCGTGGCCCAGCCATTGCTCAAGCCTTTGATACCAATGGGCAACCAACCAAAGCCGCCCAAGGCTGGGCACAAGGTTGTGGGATCACCGTTGAACAAGCCGAGCGTATGGTCACCGAAAAAGGTGAATGGTTGCTGCACCGTGCTGTTGTAGCGGGTCGCCCTGCGAATGAATTACTCGGTGATATGGTTGCCAGCGCACTGGCAAAACTGCCGATGCCAAAACCGATGCGCTGGGCAGATAAGAGCATCTCTTTTATCCGCCCAGTTCACACTGTTACCCTACTTTTGGGTGATGAGCTGGTGGCCGGTGAGATTTTAGGCGTAACCTCTGGCCGCACCGTACGCGGTCACCGCTTCATGGGCGAAGCACAGTTCACGCTGGAAAATGCTGACCAGTACCCACAAGTGCTCGAAACCCGCGGAAAAGTGATTGCGGATTACCAAACTCGTAAAGCCATTATTTTGGCTGATGCACAAAAAGCGGCCGAGCAACTCGGTGGTATCGCAGATCTTTCAGACAGCTTAGTGGAAGAGGTCACCTCACTGGTCGAGTGGCCAGTAGTACTGACCGCCACATTTGAAGAAAAATTCCTTGCTGTTCCGGCTGAAGCACTGGTTTACACCATGAAAGGTGACCAGAAATACTTCCCGGTCTACAGCAAAGAGGGCAAATTACTGCCACACTTCATCTTTGTGACCAACATTGAATCGAAAGACCCACAACAGATCATCAGCGGTAACGAGAAAGTGGTGCGTCCGCGTCTGTCTGATGCCGAGTTCTTCTTCAAGACTGACCTCAAACATACACTGGCCGATCGCCTGCCGCGCCTGCAAACCGTACTGTTCCAGCAACAACTCGGTACACTGCGTGATAAAACTGATCGTATTGAGCAAATGGCTGGCTTTATCGCCGAGCAAATCGGGGCCAACACCGAACATGCCCGCCGTGCCGGTTTATTGTCAAAGTGCGATCTGATGACCAACATGGTGTTTGAATTTACCGACACCCAAGGCGTGATGGGTATGCACTACGCCCGTCACGACGGTGAAGCTGAAGATGTTGCCGTTGCCTTAAACGAGCAGTATATGCCGCGCTTTGCCGGTGATGCTCTGCCATCGTCTCTGGTTGCCTGCGCTGTCGCGCTGGCCGACAAAATGGATACGCTGGCCGGTATTTTCGGTATTGGGCAACATCCGAAAGGCGATAAAGACCCGTTTGCCCTGCGCCGTGCAGCCTTAGGTGCACTGCGGATCATCGTTGAAAAGCAGTTGCCACTTGATCTGCAAACGCTGACCGAAGAAGCAGTCCGCCTGTACGGAGACAAAATCAGCAACGCCAATACCGTCAACGATGTTGTCGACTTTATGCTTGGCCGTTTCCGTGCTTGGTACCAAGATGAAGGTTTTGGCGTCGATGTGATTCAGGCTGTATTGGCTCGCCGCCCGACCCGTCCGGCAGATTTTGATGCGCGGGTAAAAGCGGTATCCCACTTCCGTAGCCTTGATGCAGCCATTGCGCTGGCGGCCGCGAATAAGCGGGTATCCAACATTCTGGCCAAAGTTGATGGCGAGCTTCCAGCCGCTATCAACAGCGCACTGCTGACCGAACCGGCTGAAAAAGCACTGGCTGAGCAGGTAATTGCGCTGTCAGCTACACTGCAACCGCTGTTTGCTGAAGGCCGTTATCAGGAAGCCCTGACCGAGCTGGCCGCACTGCGTGAGCCGGTTGATACATTCTTTGATACCGTGATGGTAATGGCCGATGATACCGCACTGCGTAATAATCGCCTGACCCTACTCAGCACACTACGTAACCTGTTCCTGCAAATTGCGGATATCTCTGTATTGCAATAAGTAATCACCATGTCTGTGCATAAAAAATATGCATAGAAAGGCTCTAACTCAGTCAGAATAAAAGCCCCGTCATAGAGCCTCTTGATGGGGCTTTTTTATTCAATCGATATATTACAGATAAAAAAATCCCCAGCTTATCGCTGGGGATTTCTTATTTTACATGCTTATTTGAGTATGAATTATTTTTTCACACACATTACATGGTATACGCCGTCTTCTTTCTCAGCACCTTCAGTTTCGTGTTCGAAACCTGGGAAAGTTGCATCCCATGCTTGTAACGCTTTCAGGTAACCAATTTGTGGGCTGTTATTGTCGCCGAAGTTCTCGCCAGACATCAGCATTGGGATACCTGGTGGATAAGGGATCACAGAGTTCGCGGCAGTACGGCCAGCTAAGTTATTAACCGATACTAGCTCAACATTATCAGCAACCAATTGGCCATATGCTTTACGTGGCAGCATATCCATTTGTGGCAGTGTTGAGTAAGCTTGGTTCAACTTCACGCTTGGGTTGTGCGTTTTCAGGAAGTCGATCATCTTGTCGCCCAGATCGCGCATACCCAGACCTGCATATACTGCTGGTGCAGATGCAACCAGATTTGGCAACACTTCTTCCAGTGGTGTATTCGCATCGTAATGCTTTTTGAACGCCATCAGGCTGTTCATCAAGGTTACCCACTTACCTTTAGTTACGCCCATAGAGAACAGGAACATAACTTGGAAGTCAGTAGTACGAGTTGGAACGATACCTACGCTAGACAGGTAAGCTGTTACCAGTGCTGCTGGAACACCGTTCTCTTGCAGAGAACCGTCTTTGTTCAGACCTGGAGTAAGCAAGCTTACTTTAACTGGATCTAACATTACCCAGTTTTCATCTAAGTCAGCAAAACCATGCCACTCATCACCTGGGTTCAGTTTCCAGCAAGATTGCTCAGTGCTCAACAACTCAACCGGTGCTTGTGCGAAGTCATAAGACTTGCCGCTTGCTGGGTCAACAACAGTTTCTGCGTTCCAAGGCTTGAAGAACCAATCGTTATTCTTCTCAGCATCGTGGAAAGAGCGCGCTACTGCTTGACGGAACTCAACCGCTTCAGTCACAACTTCAGAAGTCAGGTTGATACCTTGCTGACCATCCATCATCGCTGCTGCAACGTCGTTAGACGCAGCAATAGAGTACAGTGGTGATGTTGTTGCGTGCATCATATACGCTTGGCTAAACTGCTCTGGCTTGATGTTGCCACGGCCTTCACGCATGTGAATATAAGATGCCTGAGACAATGCGTTCAGCAGTTTGTGCGTAGAGTGGGTAGCAAAGATAGTTGGTTGATCTTTACCGTGCGCTTCTTTATCACCACGCATTGCGTGGAAACTCTTGTAGATAGGGTTAAAGCGAGAGTAACCAAACCATGCTTCATCATAGTGAATACGGTCGGTGCTCTGACCCAACAGCTCTTGAATGGTATCACCGTTATAGATCAAACCATCATAAGTACAGTTAGTAACTACGCTGTAAGAAGGACGCTGATGTGGCGCTGCGCTTGCGAATTTGCTTTCAGCAATTTTCGCTTTAATCGCTTCAGGCAACATCTGCTTCTTAGGGATTGGGCCAATGATGCCGTACGCGTTACGAGTAGGTGTCATGTAAACCGGTGCAACACCAGTCAGCATCAGACCTTGTTCGATAGATTTGTGGCTGTTACGGTCACAGATCGCGATATCATCTTCAGAGCAGCATGCTTGGAAGATAGTACGGTTAGCACCAGAAGTACCTACAACCAGAGAGTAAGAACGGTCAGCACCAAATACACGTGCGATATACTTCTCACTTTCACCGAAAGCACCGGTGTGGTCCAGCATTGAACCTAAAGAAGCACGTTCAATACCCATATCTGTACGGAAAATGTTTTCACCGTAGAAATCAAAGAATTTACGGCCAACAGGAGTCTTACAGAAACCGATACCACCTTGGTGACCTGGCGCAGACCAAGAGTACTCTTTCTCTTTCGCGTACTCCATCATTGCTGCCATCAGAGGAGGCATGATAGCTTTTTCGTAACGTGCTACTGCAGCTTGCAGACGGCCTACGATGAAATCAGTGGTGTCATCCAGGATCATGAAGGTTTCAGATACCAGATTCATCACTTCAGCAGTTACTGCTTTGTTGTCACTACGTGAGCTTACCAGTAGGAATACAGGTGCTTTTTCATGACGAATACGCAGTTGCTTCAGGAAGCTAATGATAGCTTCAGCTTCAGAAGGAACCCACTCTGCCATCACACAATCTACTGCTGCATTTGAGGTTGCATAGTTAGTTGCATTTTCATAAGAGTGTGCAAATTGGATTACTTCACCCTTGCTGGTCAGAGAAGAAACAATACGCTCAATCGCTTCTTCTAAAGGAAGATTGGTAACAGCGCTGTTTCCTACGATCAGGTATTTTTTATCACACATAGATAAACCTATCATTAAAATGTACGCCACACAGCTTATCGTGTTGTCAGAAGCAAGCACTAAGCTACAACTTCAGGTACGGTTATAAACTGCAAATTAAAGTTTTATAATGTATTCAGATTGAATCAGTATAAAAACAGAGCCAACCTGAATACATTTCAAAACCGATAACACGCAAGGTAAAAACAATACTGATTAAAATACGTTAATACATAACAAGTAGTTTAAACCAAGCAATTTACTGCATATCAATTTATTGTATATCAATAAATAGAATGTTTTTAATAATTCACATTCAAGCTAGTGTTACCTAACTGGTTTAGATATTAAGTCTAAAATATATTTATTGCTATTAACTAGTATTTCAAAACATTACAAACGCAAAATAATGGAATACAAAAACAAAAGCAGAACATAACTATTCAAAAAAAACCAAGAGCAAGTGACAACCCACACAAATTAATGAATAATAAAATACATACGCATTAAATAACGCCATTGCTATAGCCTAATTATTAGAATTAATGCAATCTAATGAGTATGTATTTCGTTGATATACATCAAGCATTATAAGGTTAATATTAAACTGAAATAAATAGAAACAAATAGAATTATTGAATTACTTTTATTTAAATTCAAATACATCTAGAAACCAATTGATACAGCTCATCTGAATTACTCACAAATCAAGACACACAAAACACACTTAGCAATCAATATATACATGCAGCGAAAACCCTACATAAATAATATTTATTAAATTCAATAACTTAAACGCAATGCAACAGTTCAATATAGACATACAAGGTTACGTATTGCTGCTTTTTTTTATTGAACTCAAATTGACCTTTCCCCCTATCTGCAATAATGTTTACCGCGCAAAAGTAAGATGTAGCGCACCTATTAGTCATTGTATTATTTATTCCACTTCGTTTATGAATAGCAGACATTGGGTAAACCAAACACCTTTATGGCGGTTATTCCATAAGCACACTGGAAATAAAAGCGCATCTGTATACTCATTATTAGTCAATAACAAATCTTAATAATAAGAGTTGTTATTGATAACTTGTTGCCTATTACTGGCAAATAGTCAACTAATACCGTGTTAAACAGAGAAGTGAAGTGAAAGCAGACACGCTTTTATTTCCAGTTAGCATATAACAATGTCTAATCAATCAATTTTTCAAAATTAAAAGAATAATCCCTTTTCGGAGATACAATTCATGGCTACAGAATCGAAAAAAATGGGGCTCGTCGGTCTAACCGTACTTGTTGCCGTTAATATGATGGGTTCCGGTATCATCATGCTACCAGCCAGTTTAGCACAAACAGGTGCTATCTCACTGCTTGCATGGCTTGTAACTGCAGTCGGTGCAATGTGTATTGCTTATACCTTTGCAAAGTGTGGTGCATTTTGTAAGCGTGATGGCGGTATGTCAGCGTATTCAGAAGAAGCTCACGGTAAATCATCATTCTTCATTGCCTCTTATACCTATTATGTTTGCTTAGTTATCAGTGCTGTAGCAATCGCGGTATCTTGTGTTGGCTACCTCAAACCATTCTTCCCATGGTTAGGTTTAGCGCCTATTAACACTTTTGTCGGTGTTGTTGCTATTTTGATCATCACCACAGTAGCTAACTTTGCTGGTCCAAAAATTACCGGTCAAATCTCTGGCTTTACTGTTTGGGGTATTATTCTTCCGGTTGCTGGCCTGTCAATCATTGGCTGGTTCTGGTTTGATCCAAAAATCTTTGCTGAAGCATGGAACCCACACAATATGGGTACTAGCAGTGCAATCTCTTCTGGTATCGCTCTGACTCTGTGGGCTTTCCTGGGTATTGAATCTGCTGGTGCTAACTCTGGTGCAGTAGAAAACCCAGAGCGTAACGTACCACTTGCTTGCCTGTTTGGTACTGCATTTGCGGCTATCGTTTATATTGCATCAACAGCAGTTATCCAAGGTATCGTACCAAACCAAGTTCTGGCAGCATCAGATGCACCGTTTGGTTTAGTATTCTCAATGATGTTCAGCCCAATGGCAGGTAAAATTGTTACTGCACTGGCTGTTATTGCGTGTGTGGGTTCTCTGCTCGGTTGGCAGTTCACCAATGCTCAAGTATCTAAAGCAGCATCAGACTCTAAACTGTTCCCACAGATTTTCAGCAAAATTAACTCAGCAGGCGCACCTGTTGCAGGTATGCTGATTATGCTGGCTTTAGAACTGCTGTTAGCATGTATGACTATCTCTCCAGATCTTATCAGCCAGTTCAATGCGCTGCTAAACCTGGCTGTATTTATCAACATGGTTCCATATATCCTGTCTATGACTGGTTTGGAAGTTCTGTTGCGTAAAAACAAAGTTACCCAAAGCCAGTACAAAATCGGCGCAACTGTCGGTACTATCGCAGTAGTTTACAGTATCTACGGTGTGTATGCGTGTGGTGCTAACGCAGTATTTGGTGGTTCAATCATTACTCTGTTTGGTTACATCTTCTACGGTTTCATCGCAGCACGTGATGTTTCAGTAAACCCAAGCAACTAATCCATATTCGATCTCTTGCTTAAGTGGTGTGACAATACCAAGATGTCACACCACAGCAAACTTAACATTGATAGCACGTGCCAAGCCTTTAAAAGGCACTGCTTTTTGAATACAATGTAAAGTGTGAAATTTAAAAAAAGCCTTATCTTTATTAGATAGGGCTTTTTTATTGTGTAAAATTACCGTCATAGAGCGTAATGCTTGTTTTTTGTCTGTGAGTAATAAGAAACTTCACCACACAAAGTAAAAACACAACGCTAAATACAGACTTAAGCACACCCAATGTGCATATAACCTGCCTATATAGTATTAACGAAAATAAGAGCATATAACATCCGCTTATTACCGACTCCTGACTCTTTTATCGTCACACAATGATAATTAACCCCATTTAGACAATCCAAGAAAAAGAGCTCAAAAACAGCTAATCCCACGATTTTCGAAAAAAGGAATAGCAATAGCAATAGCAGTAGCAGTAGCAGTAGCAGTAGCAGTAGCAGTAGCAGTAGCAGTAGCAGTAGCAGTAGCAGTAGCAGTAGCAGTAGCAGTAGCAGTAGCAGTAGCAGTAGCAGTAGCAGTAGCAGTAGCAGTAGCAGTAGC
>NZ_JBOFTR010000011.1:0-9654 GCF_051652165.1 Plesiomonas sp. | reverse complement strand
CTTTGGCTGTCAAGGTCTGTTTTTCACATCCCTTAAAAGCGTTTTATTCTTTACTGTTAGCATTCAGTGATTTTCATCACGGTTGCCGTGTCAGTGGGGTCGCATTATAGGGAGTTTTGCGTTTGGTGCAAGGGAAGATATGCGTTTTTTTTCTGTTTGCTTAAATGCTGTACGAACAGATGGAAATAACGGCAATTAAGGGAGCAGAACGAGGCTATATCCCTAAAAAAAGAGGTTTTTGCTGTTTGCTTACCCGATATTGCTTATATGAAGAAAAGAGTGTGTGCTTATAAGGCGGTGTGAAGCAAGCTGTGAAGGAGCATTTTTAGTCGCGCAGGTTTAACCGGTTTAGCAAGGAAGTAAGCGGCATGTTGCTGTACATGCTGTTGGATGTGCGTTGTGCGATCGGCACTTAGGACGACAACTTTGACCTGCGGGAGGTGAATGCTGAGTGTGGTGGTAATGTCCAACCCACAAATGCCGTCGGCCAGATGGTAATCAGTAAGAATAATGTGGGGTTGCCAGCCATGTTGCAATTCGTGCAAGGCTTGTGTTTCGGTAGCAACTGTTTTGACTTCACACTCCCAGCGAGTCAGCAAGAGCTGGAGGGCATCTAGAATATCGGGTTCGTTATCAATACAGAGTATTTTTAGCCCATATAGGTAATTGCTGTGTGCTGCAGGTTCGATGGACGGTTGAGTATTGACGGAAGTATCAGCATGACTTAGAGGAACGCTGACGCTGAATACTGAACCTTTACCAAGTTGTGATTCGACGGTAATGGGGTGTTCGAGCATGTTGGCCATACCTTTGGCAATGGCAAGGCCTAATCCGAGGCCATTTTCTTTGGCTGTGCGTCCGTGATCAAGCCGTGAAAATTCATCAAAAATGATGCCGACTTTATCTTGCGGAATACCGACACCGTTATCCCAAACTTGCAGAACCAGTTGGTTGTGCTGGCGTCGGCAACCAAGCAGTACGCGACCATGCGGGGCATAGCGAAAGGCGTTGGTGAGAAAATTTTGCAATATACGGCGTAACAGTTTGCGATCACTGTCGATCCACTGATGATTTCGGATCACGGTCAGGCGCATATGCTGTGCTTGCGCGAGAACGCCAAACTCGGCGGCGAGGTTGTCGAGGATCTCATTAATCGGAAAGCGCGTTCGTCGAATGTTGAGCTTTCCGCCTTCAATGCGTGACATATCAAGCAAGTCACTAATTAGCTCTTCTGCCGAGGTCATCGCATCTTCAACGCGGCAGGCCAGCTCACGGGTCTGGCCTGTAGGCAGCATCTCTAGTAAAGAGGCATTAAAGAGCTTGGCCGCGTTGAGTGGCTGCATCAGGTCGTGGCTGACTGCGGCTAAAAACCGGCTTTTGGAGTGGGCTGCCTGATGGGCGGTTTGTGTAGCACTCACCAGTTGTTGGTTCAGTAAGGTCAGTTCTCGGGTACGTGCTTGTACTCGTGCTTCAAGGGATTCATTGGCATCACGCAATGCATTTTCAGCTTCAATAAAGGGGGTGATATCAGTGAAACTCATGACAAACCCGCCACTCGGCATCGGGTTGCCCTGAAGTTCAATGACCCGGCCATCCGGCCGGCGGCGGGCAGAGCGATGCGCACTACCTTGTTGCATGTGTGCTACCCGCCTGCGGACTTGCTCTTCAATGCTGCCTCGGCCACATAACCCTTGCTGTGCGTTATAGCGGATAATGTCTTCAATTGGCCTACCTACGTGGATCAATCCAATCGGGAAGTTAAACAGTTCAAGATAACGACGGTTCCATGCAACAAGCCGCAGTTGTTTATCAATCACACTGAGCCCCAGATCAATATGCTCAATAGAGCCTTGCAGCAAGGTACGTGAAAAATCAAATAATTCAGAGGCTTCATCAACAATAGTCGCGACCTCTTCAAGCTGCATATCGCGCCCCTGCAAGGCTGAAGAGAGCACCAAACGTGCAGAAGAAGCACCAAATACACCAGCAAGTAATCGCTCACTATGGCGAATGAGCTCGGCAGAGGCAAAAGCATTCGGTATAAAGGCTTGCTGACGTTGATCGGCAAAGCGCATAAACGCTCGACGAGCCCGAAATTGCCCTAAAAAACGGGCAATTAACGTTTCAAGCTCTTCAAGGGTAACACGAGTTTGGTATAGCGTATGTGTATCACCCTCTTGAGTAGGAAGCCCAATAAAACTGGCTGCTTGTAAGCGTTCACTAATAGATGCGCGGGTCATCAGTGAAACGACAATATAAAGCCCAGCATTGATCACTAAACTTAATAGAGCCCCCCAATCAGCTAGACTTAGTGAAGCAGTCAGCGCCCATGCCGGTGGTGTGATGATACGCAGTAAAATATTATTATCCGCCGTACCAGCCAGCAGGTTGGTCTGCCCAACGAGAGCCAGTAACCAGAGTAAAAAACCGCTGATTAACCCGACATATACACCTTTTCGGTTGCCTTGTCGCCAATATAACCCGCCGATCAGGGCCGGTAAAAATTGTGCTACGGCAGATAATGAAAGATAGCCTATATCTGCCAGTGCGGGGATCTGATCAATGGCCAAATAGCAGGCCCACGCCAACAATAGCAATACGGCGATAGTGATCCGCCGAACGTTCAGTAATAAGCCCGAAAATTGCGGATACGTTCGGTGTGAGAAACGCTGCTGACGTAGTAACAGCGGTAAAATCAGATCATTACTGACCATAATTGCCAATGCGATGCTCGATACAATGACCATGCCTGCCGCGGCTGACGCACCACCTAAAAAAGCCAGCATACTTAATGAGGGATAACCAAAAGCCAGTGGTAGGTTAATCACGTAGGTATCTGGCAGTACTTCCGGTGGCAATACTGCCGCACCAATCAGGGCAATAGGAACAACAAACAGGCTCATCAGCAGTAAGTAAAATGGAAAGACCCAACGGGCGACATGTAAATCCTGTGGTTGAGAGCTTTCAACAACGGTGGTATGAAATTGACGCGGTAAACAGATCACCGCACTCATGGCTAATAACAGGTGAATGCTGAAACTACCGATATGGGTTGGTGTCATCGAAATATGCTCGGGGAGCTGCCAGCTAATTTGCTGCTGACTGGCCAGCCAGACAATCCCCACGCCCACACCGAGAAAAGCAACAAGCTTAACCAGTGACTCAAATGCGATGGCCAAAACCACGCCCCGATGATGCTCTGTCGCATCAATATTACGAGTACCAAACAGTATGGCAAAGATACTGAGTGCCACTCCAACTAACAGTGCCAACTGATTATTGCTTAAGTGTGCAATAACTATCAGGTCGGGAGCCAGAATGGTGAGACCAGTGCTGATAGCTTTCATCTGTAGGGCGATATAAGGCAGTACACCTGCCACGGAAATTAAGGTAACCAATACGCCAATGGTTTGAGCTTTGCCATAACGGGCGGCAATAAAATCAGCAATCGAGGTGATGTGTTCACGCTTGGCAATCAGGATCATGCGGGCCAGCATTCGCCAGCCAAACAAAAACACCAACATCGGGCCAAGGTAGATAGGAATAAAGGAGAAGATGTCGCGACTGGCTTGACCGACAGTGCCAAAAAAAGTCCACGAGGTGCAGTAGACGGCAATCGAAAAGCTATAAATGAGCGGACGCCAAGCGGAACTGCCGCGGTAATACTTATCACCCAGCCAAGCGACTAAAAATAGCAGCCCTAACCACGCGAGTATGACAGGAACAACAATCCATCCTTGCATTGCTTTTGCCTTATCCTTTGGCGTTTACCGTATTGTATGCGTAATAACCGCATCCGAAAATGAGATTATTACGCATTAACGCGTTACACAGTGGTACGTGAGGGGCGCAATAAAATGGCCGGAATCGCCAGTAACGCCATGCACCAAAATACGTTGCTGCCTAAATACGTATATAAATAACCCGAAACCACCGTCATCACCGCAATACCCCCGCCAGTCACCAGTGCGGCATAAATTGCTTGCAGGCGGATAGTGTGACTCTCAGGCTGCTCGCGGATAAACCGAATTGATGCAACATGACATAACGCAAAGGTCATTCCATGCATCAGCTGGATAACAATTAGCCCCGGAAGTATCTCCACTTCGGCCAGTAGTCCCCAGCGAACAAAAACACAAACCGCGCACAGCAGTAAGATCCGGCGAATTGACCAACTATCAAAAAAGCGGCCCGAAAAAGCAAATACTGCAATTTCGGCAATCACACCGACTGACCACAACATGCTGATGATTGTCGTGCTGTATCCTAATTCCTGCCAATATAAGGTACTAAAAGCATAGTACGCGGCATGAGAACCCTGCAACAACGTCACACAAAGCAAAAGTTTAACCACATCCGGTGATCGCAATACATCTGTAAAACTCACCGACTGCTGCTGTTTAGTCACTTTCTCTGCCGGAAGAGTTGTCGGTGTCTGCCACCAACAAAGGTTCATCACCACCAGACCACCCAATAACCCCCATAGGGCGGCATGATAATCGGTATAACTGATAAGCCAACCAACCAGCGTCGAACCGGTAATAAAAGCAAATGATCCCCACAACCGGGCTCGGCCATAATCCAACCCAATCTGGCGCTGCCAGGTATTTGCCAGAGCATCACCCAGCGGAATTAACGGCCCGTTCATCAGGTTAAACAACACCATGATGATAAACAGCCAACCGACATATTGCTGGCCAACTAAAAAACCTGCCGCACTGACTAAACTCAATCCACCGAGTAAACGCAGGGCATGAATCAATAATCCGGCGTGCTTTACGCGCGGCGTAATAAATAAATTACCAATAAAACGGGCTGTCAGCCCAACCCCCAACAATAGACCAATATTCTCTGCTGATTGCCCCGTTCCCGATAACCATAAAGACCAAAAAGGTAAATAAATTCCATACGTTAGGAAATAGGTGAAAAAATACACACCTAGCCATAACGGTGATGACAGTGTCATCTGCGCACTCCTCGCACAATCGAAAGGGGTACTCTGACAAAGCACCTGTACTGTTGCAACCGGTTGCACTGTTTTCTCTCTACTTTCTAAACTGCATCGACTTAACGACTCTCATCCCAAAGTCTAATTGTGATCGCCCTCCTTTAAGTTCACATTTTATTAACACCAGAGATTGACCAATGCCAAGGAGAGCCTTATGAGTCACACGCATCTACATCCGGTAATGCCACAATTTTCAGCCAATGCGCTGATCAACCAACAGCAATATCAAGAGATGTACTCCCAGTCAGTGCAAAACCCAGACAATTTCTGGCGCGAGCAAGGCAAGATTGTTGACTGGATCCGTCCTTACCAGAGCGTAAAAAATACCTCCTATGATTCTGGGCACGTCAGTATTCGCTGGTTTGAAGACGGCACACTCAATCTTTCTGCTAACTGTATCGACCGACACCTTGCCACTCGTGGAAATGAAACCGCCATTATCTGGGAAGGAGATAATCCTGCTGAAGATAAAAAAATTACCTATCGACAACTCCATCAGCAAGTGTGCCAATTTGCCAACGCACTTAAAGCGCAAGGCGTGCGTAAAGGTGATGTTGTAGCTATTTATATGCCGATGGTTGTGGAAGCCGCCGTTGCTATGCTGGCTTGTGCACGTATTGGCGCTATTCACTCGGTTGTATTTGGTGGTTTTTCTCCTGAAGCACTCTCAGGACGCATTATTGACTGCAAAGCCAAAATGGTGATCACTGCCGATGAGGGTTTACGCGCAGGAAAGTGCGTACCGTTAAAGAAGAATGTTGATGAATCACTGACTAATCCAGAAGTAAAAACCGTTGAGAAAGTGATCGTCTATCAGCGTACCGGCAATCCAGTTGCATGGCACAACCACCGTGACTGTTGGTGGCATGAACTTACCGCTGATGCTTCCACTGACTGTCCACCTGAAGAGATGAACGCAGAAGATCCACTATTTATTCTCTACACCTCAGGATCAACCGGAAAACCTAAAGGAGTATTACATACCACCGGTGGATATCTGGTCTATGCCGCCATGACATTCAAATACATTTTTGATTACCACCATGATGATATTTACTGGTGTACCGCCGATGTAGGCTGGGTAACTGGCCACTCCTACCTGCTGTATGGGCCACTGGCCAACGGCGCGACTACCTTAATGTTCGAAGGTGTACCTAATTATCCGAACGTTAACAGAATGGCTCAAGTTGTTGATAAGCATCAGGTCAGCATCCTATACACCGCCCCAACTGCAATTCGCGCATTAATGGCAAAAGGTAGTGCTGCCATTGAGGGCACATCGCGCCAAAGCTTGCGCCTACTAGGTTCAGTGGGTGAACCCATCAACCCAGAAGCCTGGGAGTGGTACTACCGCATGATTGGCGATAGCCAGTGCCCGATAGTTGATACTTGGTGGCAAACCGAAACCGGTGGCATTTTAATTACCCCACTACCAGGGGCTACTGCCCTCAAACCGGGTTCGGCAACCCTGCCATTTTTTGGCGTACAACCGGCTATTGTCGACAATATGGGCAATATCCAAGACGGTATCTGTGAAGGAAATCTAGTACTGGTTGATGCATGGCCAGGGCAAGCTCGTACGCTATTTGGTGACCATGAACGCTTCGAACAGACTTACTTCTCAACCTTTAAAGGCATGTACTTTACTGGGGATGGAGCACGCCGTGATGAAGATGGTTACTACTGGATAACCGGCCGTGTTGATGATGTCCTGAATGTTTCTGGCCACCGTCTGGGAACTGCTGAAATTGAATCAGCCTTAGTTTCACATCCAAAAATCGCTGAAGCTGCAGTGGTTGGCGTGCCACATGATATCAAAGGCCAAGCAATCTACGCTTACATCACCCTCAATAGCGGTGAAACAGCTAGCGCAGCCCTGCATGCCGATGTGCGCGATTGGGTACGTAAAGAGATTGGCCCAATTGCCACTCCCGATGTATTGCACTGGACAGACGGTTTACCAAAAACGCGTTCAGGAAAAATCATGCGCCGTATCTTGCGAAAAATTGCTGCAGGGGAAACCAGTAACTTAGGCGATACCTCAACCCTTGCCGATCCAAGTGTTGTTGAACGCCTGATCGAGCAGAAAAATCTACTACTCACAGAAACGGCACAATAATACCTAACAACAAAACAAACCGATGTTCACCCTATGTTCAAAAAGGAAGAGCACCATGAACGAAAATGTCTATCAACGGATTGAGCGTAATCCACATTTTCAAGAGTTAGTTCGTAAGCGTCAACGCTTTGCTTGGACACTCTCTTTGATCATGCTGGCCTGCTATTTAGGGTTTATTTTATTAATTGCCTTTGATCCGGCATGGCTAGGAACGCCCATCAGCCCAGACTCAAGCATTACACGCGGCATTCCCGTTGGCGTTGGTATTATTTTTACCGCATTCATCTTAACGGGAATTTATGTTCAGCGAGCTAATGGCGAATTTGATCAATTAAACCAAGAGATATTAAATGAGGTGAGCAAATGATACGCCGCAGCCTGCTCGGGATTAGCCTCTATAACCTATTATCACTGACAACAGCACATGCTGAAGCATTAACCGGTGAAGTACAAAAACAGCCGCTTAATCTTCCCGCCATCATCATGTTTCTTATCTTTGTTGGCGCAACATTGTGCATCACCTATTGGGCATCAAAACGTAACCGTTCAACAGCCGACTATTATGCTGCTGGCGGACGCATCACCGGCTTTCAAAATGGCTTGGCCATTGCTGGTGACTACATGTCAGCCGCATCATTCTTGGGTATTTCCGCACTGGTGTATACATCTGGCTACGATGGATTGATTTACTCAATCGGCTTTTTAGTTGGCTGGCCGCTGATTCTGTTTTTAATTGCAGAGCGTCTACGTAACCTCGGTAAATATACCTTCGCCGATGTCGCCTCTTACCGACTAAAACAAAAAGATGTGCGGATTTTATCGGCCTGTGGATCATTAGTGGTTGTTTCACTCTACCTGATCGCACAAATGGTAGGCGCAGGTAAACTAATAGAACTGTTATTTGGCCTAAATTACCATGTCGCCGTCATTATGGTGGGGATCTTAATGGTGTTGTACGTGCTGTTTGGCGGCATGCTCGCCACAACCTGGGTACAAATCATTAAAGCCGTTATGCTGCTTTCTGGCGCAAGCTTTATGGCTGTCATGGTATTAAAACACGTAAACTTTGATATCTCTTCACTGTTTAATGAAGCCATTAAAGTTCACCCAAAAAGTACGGCCATCATGAGCCCTGGAGGTTTAGTTGCCGACCCTATCTCTGCCATATCATTAGGCCTTGCCTTAATGTTTGGAACCGCCGGCTTACCACATATTTTAATGCGCTTTTTTACCGTGAGTGATGCCAAAGAAGCCCGTAAAAGTGTCTTTTATGCCACCGGATTTATCGGTTATTTCTATATCCTGACTTTTATTATTGGTTTTGGCGCAATTTTATTAGTCAGCACTAACCTAACATTTAAAGATGCAGCAGGTAGCCTGATTGGGGGCAATAACATGGCGGCCATTCATTTGGCTGATGCGGTAGGAGGAAGCCTATTCCTTGGGTTTATCTCTGCCGTTGCCTTTGCCACAATATTGGCTGTTGTTGCAGGGCTAACCTTAGCCGGTGCTTCTGCAGTATCACACGACCTGTATGCCAGCGTAATCTGTAAAGGCAAAGCAAAAGAAGCTGATGAATTAAAAGTTTCTAAACTCACCACTCTGATACTCGGTCTTGTTGCTATCGGTTTAGGTATTTTGTTTGAAAAGCAAAATATTGCCTTCATGGTCGGGTTAGCGTTCTCTATCGCCGCAAGTTGTAACTTCCCAGTACTGTTCTTATCCATGTACTGGTCAAAATTAACAACCCGCGGTGCAGTTATCGGAGGTTGGGCAGGATTAATTACCGCCGTAACACTGATGATTTTAGGGCCAACAATCTGGGTAAAAGTGCTCGGTCATGCAGAAGCTATTTTCCCGTATGAATACCCCGCCCTGTTCTCAATGCTAGTCGCATTTATCGGTGTTTGGTTCTTCTCTATTACCGATAAATCAGCCGCAGCAACTGATGAACGCGCTAAATTCATGCCACAGTTTGTTCGTTCACAAACCGGCGTCGGAGCATCAGGAGCGGTGTCTCACTAAGTACTACCAATATTGAAAATAATTGGCTCATCAATACCCTTGTTATAACCAATAACATTCAATTTTGCTAACACTCACTAACCCCGTCTTTACGGGGTTTTTTATGCATTAAAAACAGAGCCTTAAAAAAACGAGCTTGTGGGATACACAAAAAACCCGCCAATACCCATCAAAAAGCTGCATCGCTGCATGTCTATATAGCAAATTGCTTCCTGATAATTCAGTAATCGTGTGAAACTCAGCAAATCGCTCATGTCTCTCTATTCTTTACTCAAGACTCAGCCCAGCTTATGTTCCCTCTCAAACTCAGCTCAACATTGCCAAATTCCCAAACGCAAAAAGCCCATCCTTTCGGATGGGCTCTCTACTTATTTGATGCCTGGCAGTTCCCTACTCTCGCATGGGGAGACCCCACACTACCATCGGCGCTACGGCGTTTCACTGCTGAGTTCGGCATGGGGTCAGGTGGGACCACCGCGCTATCGCCGCCAGGCAAATTCTT
>NZ_JBOFTR010000010.1:0-36408 GCF_051652165.1 Plesiomonas sp. | reverse complement strand
AACTGCCAGGCATCAAATTTAGTCATCTGCGCAAGCGGGTGAGCAACAGAATCGGTGGTGTGGTAGTTCAGTTGGTTAGAATACCGGCCTGTCACGCCGGGGGTCGCGGGTTCGAGTCCCGTCCACACCGCCACTGATTGGAATAAGCCCAGCTTAATTGCTGGGCTTTTTTTCGTCTGTAATTTGCCCAATTGGTAGATTGAATAGCGTACAGATTGTTTATATAATTTTTTTCATAGGGGCGTAGTTCAATTGGTAGAGCGTCGGTCTCCAAAACCGAATGTTGGGAGTTCGAGTCTCTCCGCCCCTGCCAAAACGTGGTCTAGTTATCTTTATCAAATCAGACCCGATAAAAATTTCATAAAAAAAGCCTAGCAGCAATGCTAGGCTTTTTTTATGGCCACCGCGTGGGTAACAGGAGAGTGCTGTAGTGATCTTCTATGCTGCACAAAGGCGGCGCTTGTTTCCATACTGAAGCTTGTTATACTCAAGGCTCTTGTCGGAGTGCCATTTGGCTGAGACCGCTGTTGTAACGCGGGATCCGTTGAACCTGATCAGGTTAATACCTGCGAAGGGAACAAGGGTTGGAAAACAACTCAGAATATGTTGAATCTTGTTGTGTATGATAATGCTCTGGTGAGTTACCCGTGTAGGCTGACGGCATCAATCTAGAGTGTATTTTGTTTATCATACTGATTTTAAAGTTAATTATTATTAATTACACAAGAGTATCTTTGGCTACCACTACAGGATATCGGTTATTGCTGATATCTGGTGGTTGCCGTAATGGTTAAGACTTACTGAGGTTTACCGCTCTACTCTCGACAAGCATCTCTTATCTACGGATTAATAAGGAATGCTATGTCTTCTACATCATCTCTTGATTCATCACGTACTGTGGTGATCGTCTCTTCTGCCGAATCTTCTGGTCAAGCGCAGCAAGCGCCTACTCGTCAGGCAAGTCGGGCTGCGGCAAAGACCTTTCTTGATACGCTACAAGCTTATCCTTATCCCAACTCCCATAAAGTGTATTTACAAGGTTCACGCCCCGATATTCGTGTTGGTATGCGTGAGATTACACTGGTACCAAGTTTGGTGGGTGGCAGTAAGGTCTCGCCTATTTATCAGGATAATCAGCCAGTTAGGGTGTATGACTCATCAGGTAATTACAGTGATCAGCATGCGGATATTCAGATTCAATCTGGCTTACCTTGTTTACGTACAGCATGGATTGATGAGCGTGCAGATACCGAAGTATTGCCTGAGGTGAGCTCTGTATTTACCCGTGAGCGGCTAGATGATCCGCACTACTTTGCTTTGCGTTTTCCAGTATTGCCGGCGGTACGTAAGGCAAAATCTGACCGCTGCGTAACGCAGTTGCATTATGCGCGTCGGGGAATTATTACGCCTGAAATGGAGTATATCGCTCTGCGCGAAAATATGGTTCGTGCGGATAATGCCGATCCGCATTTGGCACATCAGCATGCTGGCGTTCATGATGGCCAGCCGTTTCCGGTACAGATCACGCCTGAGTTTGTTCGTCAGGAAGTGGCTGCTGGGCGGGCAATTATTCCCGCCAATATTAACCACCCTGAAGCTGAACCCATGATTATTGGGCGAAATTTTCTGGTGAAGGTGAACGCTAATATTGGTAACTCTTCGGTCAGCTCTTCGGTTGAGGAGGAGGTGGAGAAGTTGGTGTGGGCAACCCGCTGGGGCGCTGATACGGTGATGGATCTGTCAACGGGGCGCTATATCCATGAAACGCGTGAGTGGATTTTACGTAATAGCCCAGTACCGATTGGCACTGTTCCGCTTTATCAGGCCTTAGAAAAGGTCAACGGGATAGCGGAGAATCTGAGTTGGGAGGTTATGCGCGATACGTTGATTGAGCAGGCCGAGCAGGGGGTCGATTATTTTACGATTCATGCCGGTGTGTTGCTGAGGTATGTACCGATGACGGCCAAGCGGCTGACCGGTATTGTCTCACGTGGCGGTTCAATTATGGCGAAGTGGTGTTTATCCCACCATAAAGAAAACTTTTTATATCAGCATTTTACCGAGATTTGCCAGATCTGTCAGGCGTACGATGTGTCTCTTTCATTGGGTGATGGTTTGCGCCCCGGCTCAATTCATGATGCAAACGATGAGGCGCAATTTGCCGAGCTGCGAACGCTCGGTGAGTTGACCAAAATTGCGTGGCAGCATGATGTACAGGTCATGATTGAAGGGCCAGGACATGTACCGATGCAGCTGATTAAAGCGAATATGGAAGAGCAGCTAAAACATTGTGATGAAGCACCGTTTTATACCTTAGGCCCGTTAACCACTGATATTGCCCCCGGTTATGACCATATCACGTCAGGCATTGGGGCGGCGATGATTGGCTGGTATGGCTGTGCGATGCTCTGCTATGTCACACCGAAAGAGCATTTAGGATTACCGAATAAAGAGGATGTGAAAACGGGGCTGATTACCTACAAGTTGGCAGCACATGCGGCTGATTTGGCAAAAGGGCACCCAGGCGCGCAGTTACGTGATAATGCGTTGTCAAAAGCGCGCTTTGAATTTCGTTGGGAAGATCAGTTTAATTTGTCACTCGATCCGGTAACTGCGCGGGCATTTCATGATGAGAGTTTGCCACAGGAGTCTGGCAAGGTTGCACACTTTTGTTCGATGTGTGGACCTAAATTTTGTTCGATGAAAATATCACAAGATGTACGCGAATATGCAGAAAACTTGCAGGTAAATGCGCTGAAAAAGCCGCAAGAAACTCTGATTGTTGAGGAAGATGCCGAGCAGGGCATGCAGCAAATGTCTGCCCAATTTCGGGCCTCTGGCAGTGAATTGTATCACACTGCAATATCCGATATTACGCCGCAAGCGCCTGCTAATTCGGAGCCGGTATAATGCAAAGCCGTGAAGTTATCGCGCGCGGGATCTGGCAACAGGCGATGCAGCGTGGATTGGTGACGACCGAATTTGATGTGGCGATGTGGTCTGCACATGCGTTGCAGCGAGAAGATTCAGCCTCGCGGGAGTTGTTAAATCAGCCGGTAGCGGGGGGCTGGGTTGACCGCGGTTTTCTGCCTAATGGCCAAATGGTTTCTGTCTGGCGGCCACATGAGAGCAGTGAGCATTGGTTGCTGGCTGCTTTATCGGTGATGCCACAGCTTGGTTTTGATGGATTAGATGCTCTGGTGCTGGCTGGTGCGTTTGCCAATACGCAGCAGTATTCTTGGCCGTGTGATCGTGCTGACTTTCCGCGTGTGGATTATGGTTTTTTAACCGACCGTTTGTCTACCGATATTCCGGCAACATCAGAAGCTTCTATCCCTATGTTTGCTCGCTGTTTTTTACCCAATGAAACGGCCGCGCTGGGGTTTTATCCGGTTGTGGATAGTGTGCCCTTGCTGCGGCAACTGTTGGCACTGGGTGTGACTACATTGCAGTTGCGGATCAAGCAACCGGCTCTATCCCTTGAAAATACCATTACCGAAGCGGTGGCATTGGGCCGTCAGTATCGGGCTCGGTTGTTTATCAATGATCACTGGCAACTGGCCATTGCTGCTGGTGCATACGGTGTTCATCTGGGGCAAGAGGATCTGTTGCACGCTGATCTTGTGGCTATTGCACAGGCTGGTTTGCATTTAGGGATATCAACGCACGGCTACTATGAGTTGTTGTGCGCAGCCCACTGGCAGCCAAGTTACATTGCGCTGGGGCATATTTTTCCTACCACCACCAAACAGATGCCTTCATTGCCGCAAGGGGTGGCGCGTTTAGCCACTTATCAGCAACTGGTGTATGACTATCCAACGGTTGCTATTGGTGGAATAGATCTGGGCAATGCTGCAGAGGTGCTGGCGACCGGCGTTGGCAGTGTGGCCGTGGTGCGGGCAGTCACGCAAGCGTCTGATCTGCCGATGACTGTGGCCTGCTGGCAGCGGCTATGCGCAACATTACAGCCAGAGCGGGATGCGGTACAAAAGCCGGAGGTTGCCAATGTTAACCGATAAGCAGTTTATCCGTTTTAGCCGCCAGATCATGTTGCCTGAGGTGGGGGAAGCCGGACAGCAGCGGCTGGCACAGTTGCGCGTATTGCAAATTGGGGTTGGCGGGCTGGGGTGCAGTGCAGCGCAAGCCCTGTTGTCTGCTGGCGTGGGGCAGTTGGTCTTGGCTGATGATGATCAGGTTGATGACTCAAATTTACCGCGCCAATTGCTGTACCGTGATGCCGATGTCGGGCGTGATAAAGCGACCGTTGCAGCAACTTTTTTGCATCAGCTTGTGCCAGATGCGCTGATCCGCCCGATTTCACGGCGGGTTACTGCAGAGATCCTGGCGCTGGAAGTTCCGTTGGCTGATCTGGTGCTCGATTGCAGTGATAACGTACAGACACGTCAGGCGGTGAATGCCGCCTGTGTTCAGGCGGCAAAGCCGTTGGTGAGTGCGGCAGCCATTGGCTGGCAAGGGCTGTTGATGAGCTTTTTACCGCAGCAAGGCTGTTACCACTGCCTTTTCCCTGATACGGGAAATAGCCCTCAAAATTGCCAGACGCAGGGTGTTATCGGCCCATTACCCGCTATGTTGGGCCATTGGCAGGCGCTTGAGGCGCTGCGGATTATGCTGGCGGAGAAGGCTGCTGGCACACTGAACTTACGGCCGCAATTGGTGAAAATTAACGCTTGGCAGGGGCAGTGGCAGGTGCTTTATCCTGCCGCAGATCCGGCCTGTGTGGTGTGTGGAGCAACAGCAATATGAGCATCTATCAGGATAGGGAAATGCACGGTGAGGTAGCGGTTGAACCGGTGTTGTCGATCACACCAATATCTGTTCGCGTCAATGAGCAGCCCATGCAGGTGACCGCTGGGCTGAGTATCAGTGCACTGTTGCAGCAGTGTGCCGTCAATCCGCAAGGGTGTGCATTAGCATTGAACGGCCAGATTGTGCCACGCAGCTGTTGGGGCAGCACGCCATTGCATGATTGCGATGATGTCATGCTTTTTCAAGCCATTGCCGGAGGTTGAGAGAATGAAATATCAGAAGGATAAAGCGAATGATCCGCTGCGTATTGCCGATCGGCTGTTTACATCACGGCTACTGACCGGCAGCGGCAAGTTTGCCTCGGCGACGGTGATGCAGCAAGCACTGGCTGCATCGGGATCAGAGCTGGTGACAATGGCGTTAAAACGGGTGGATTTACAGCAGCCCGATGAGCCGATTTTACGCGCGCTGCATACACTCCCTGCATTGCACTGGCTGCCCAATACCTCAGGTGCGCGGGATGCGCGCGAGGCTATTTTGGCCGCTCATTTGGCGCGAGAGGCGCTGGGAACACACTGGCTGAAATTAGAGATCCATCCTGACCCTAAGTATTTATTGCCTGATCCGATTGAAACACTCAAAGCGGCCGAAGTGCTGGTTGCTGAGGGTTTTACCGTGTTGCCCTATTGCCATGCTGATCCGGTGCTGTGCAAGCGTTTGGAGGAGGTGGGGTGTGCGGCAGTGATGCCACTGGGTGCGCCGATTGGCAGTAATCAGGGGCTAAAAACAGCGGAGTTTTTGCAGATTATCATCGAGCAGGCGCGTGTGCCGGTGGTGGTCGATGCTGGTATCGGCTCTCCGGCCCATGCTGCGCAGGCGATGGAGCTAGGTGCCGATGCGGTGCTGGTCAATACCGCGATTGCGGCAGCGCGTGATCCCGTGGCGATGGCGCGTGCGTTTGCGCTGGCGGTACAGGCCGGAAGGTTGGGGTATCTGGCCGGTCTTGCGGGGGCATCACAGCAGGCGCAGGCCAGCAGCCCGCTGACCGGATTTTTGCTATGAGAGAGTCTTTTACATCATTAACCCCAGTAGCTGATAGGCTAAGAGCCTTGAATTGGGATGATATTCGTCTGCGTCTTTACAGCAAAACCGCTGCTGATGTTGAACGCGCGCTGACGCGATCTCAGCTTGATTTAGATGATTTTCAGGCACTGATATCACCGGCTGCTGCGCCCTATCTTGAGCAGATGGCGCAGCGGGCGCAGCAAAAAACAGTGCAACGATTTGGGCGGGCGGTGCAATTGTACATTCCCCTTTATCTCTCGAATTTGTGTGCTAATGAGTGCAGTTATTGCGGATTTTCGATGAATTTACCAATCCGCAGAATGGCACTTAATCCGGCACAAATTGCGCGTGAGGGGCAGGCTATCCGCAGCCGCGGTTATCAGCATTTGCTGCTGGTTTCCGGAGAGGCGGAGACCAAGGTGGGGATGCCCTATTTTGTGCAGGCACTTGATCTGTTGCGTCCTAACTTTGCCCATTTATCGATGGAGGTACAGCCGCTGGATGAGGCTCAGTACCGTGAGCTGGCCGAACACGGGTTGGATGCCGTGCTGGTGTATCAGGAGACCTATCATCCGGTCAGCTATGCCCAGCACCATCTGCGAGGGAAGAAAAAAGACTTTCACTGGCGTTTGGAGACACCTGACCGGCTCGGTCGGGCAGGGATCAATAAAATAGGCCTTGGTGCGCTGTTTGGCTTGTCTGACTGGCGTACTGATGCCTTTTTTGTGGCGCAGCATTTAACCTTGCTAGAGCAGGTGTATTGGCGTAGCCGTTACTCGATCTCTTTTCCACGCCTGCGCCCTTGTGCTGGCAAAGGGGCTCAACAGTCAGGTATGAGTGAGCGTGAGCTGGTGCAGCTTATTTGTGCCTATCGTTTGTTTAATGATCAGGTTGAGTTGAGTCTGTCGACCCGTGAATCGGCACGCTTTCGTGATCAGGTATTTCCGCTTGGGATCACGGCGATGAGTGCCGAGTCATCAACCCAACCGGGTGGCTATGCTGAGCAAGATGCACGTTTAGAGCAGTTTAGTATTGATGATAATCGCACGACCGCAGAGGTGGCCGCGGCTATTTTAGCGCGCGGTTATCAGCCAGTATGGAAAGACGGCGAGCATTTACTCTGATAAGTCACGGTTGCGGCCTGTGGTGTTGCTTCTGGGGGGATGTGCGGTTGTGCTTCCCCCCTAATTTAAAGGAGATATTTAACCTCATATTCAGCAAGATAGGTTTTCATCCTGCTTATATCGCTTATATCGCTTATATCGCTTATATCGCTTATATCGCTTATATCGCTTATATCGCTTATATCGCTTATATCGCTTATACCGCTTATACCGCTTATACCGCTTATATCCCTGATATAGGCTTCTTTTTGCTTTTGCTTTTGCTTTTGCTTTTGCTTTTGCTTTTGCTTTTGCTTTTGCTTTTGCTTTTGCTTTTGCTTTTGCTTTTGCTTTTGCTTTTGCTTTTGCTTTTGTTTTGTATCCCTTAATAAGTATTGGTTTTTGTGGCTTGGTGGCTATGCCGTGACAGCGGTGGCTGGTAAGGTCAGCCGGTTTGATAGAAAAGTTCGCAGCCAGCGGTGTGCGGGATCTTGTTCATGCCGTTCATGCCAGAGCATTTGGTAGGCGACGGTCGGTGGCTGTAGCGGCAGTGGCAAGGTGGTCAGCGGATAGTGCGCGGTAACGTGGTCGGCAAAACAGCGCGGCACGGTAAAAATCAGATCAGTATGACAACAGATGGCGACTGCGCCAAAAAAATCGGGAACGCTGATGGGCATGTTGCGCTGCAAGCCGCGGCTGGCCAGCAGATAATCAAGTGACCACCACTCTCGCCCTTCACAGCGGGCCTGCACATGTTGCATGGCCAGATATTGTGTCAGATCCCACGGTTGTTGTAGCACCGGATGCTGCGCGCGCAGCAGACAAACGTGCTCATCGGTCAGCAGTGTTTCAAAGCAGAGACCAGCCGGCAGTTGGTTGAGTTGCTGATCAGTACTCGGATACAGTTCGCGAATGGTGAATGCCAGATCAAACTGCCCTTCGGCCAGCCCTTGTAGTGAGAGTGCACTCCACAAATGGGTGTGCAGTTGCAGGCGCGGTGCGCTTTGCAGCAGGCTGTTAATGAAGCGCGGTAGCAGTGTTTGATAGGCGCTTTCGAGCATCACGATATTGAAGTGGCGCTCACTGCTGGCGGGATCAAATTGCGGCGGGCGGGTTAATAGGTGCAGCTCATGCAGGATATTGCCCAGTGCCGGAGCCAGTTGTTCAGCATGATAAGTGGGGGTTAAGCCGTGCGCGGTGCGGAAAAACAGCGGGTCATCAAGTTGTTCGCGTAGGCGAGCGAGTGCTTTACTCACCGCCGATTGTGACAAGTGCAGGCGCTGGGCTGCGCGCGAAACGCTGGACTCTTCGAGCAGCACATGCAGGCAAACCAGCAAGTTAAGATCCAGACGAGACAGGCGATCAAGATTCATAGATATTCCATTAAGGAAAATGATATCGGAAAAAAAGCCATTTCACTTCATATCAGCACTCGAGTAGGGTAGCGCAAAAAACACAAGGTGCAATATGAATCCACGTAACTTAATTGGTTTGTTGGTGCTGCTGGTGATGTTTAGCCCGCTGGCGATTGATATTTATCTGCCGGCGATGCCGCTGATGCAGCAAGATTTACAGATGAGTACGGCGCAAGTGCAGTCAACGCTGGGGCTGTTTTTACTCAGTTTGGGCGTTGGGCAGATTATTATCGGCCCGCTGACTGACCGTTTTGGTCGTCGCCCGGTACTGCTGGCCGGTATCAGTGTATATGCAGTCGCCGCGTTGCTCGGTACGTTGTCTGATCACTACTGGCTGCTGCAACTTTCGCGGATAGGTCAGGGAATTGGGGCATGTTCGACCTCGATTGTGGCGTTTGCTGCCGTGCGCGACTGCTTTAATGCGCGTGAAAGCGCCAAAATGTACTCTTATCTAAACGGTGCGCTGTGCATTATTCCCGCATTAGCACCGGCGCTAGGCGGGGTGTTGACGATTCAGTTTGGCTGGCGCGCCTGCTTTGCCTTTATGCTGCTGTTTGCGGTGCTGGTGGGGGCGGTGGCATGGCGTTTTATGCCGGAAACCCGCCCGCAAAATACGGTACACAGCGGCCGTTTATACCATTGGGCGCGTTATCAGCCGATTTTGCAGTCACGTACGTTTTTGCACTATGCGGCTATCTGTATGGCGGGAATGACCGGTATTCTCAGTTATGTCACTTACGCTTCAATGGTGCTGGTTGGCCAGTTACAGTTAAGTGAGCTGCAATTTAGTGCTTGGTTTAGCGGCAACGCCTTAATCAATATTGTGGCGTTCTTTTTAGCGCCAAAAGTGGTGCTAAAGCTGGGTGAGCGCCGTGCGGTATTGCTGGGTCTAACGGTTTTTGTCAGCGCCGGTTTTGTGATGCTGTTCTCTGCACAGGTTCTGCCATTATCAGCACCCGCTTATATGTTGCCGATGGCACTGCTGTGTACTGGCTTTGCGCTGATGCTGGGCCCCGCTTCTGCGCTGGCATTGATGCCGTTTGCTGAGCGCGCGGGTACGGCTTCTGCGTTATTAGGCTGTATTCAGATGGGCGGTGCGGCGCTGATCGCATTTATTATCCAGCAAATAGGGTTGGATGCCCGTTTAGCGGTGGCATTGAGTGTGATAGTGGTTGCCTTACCAGTCTGGTTATTGAGTCTAAAATTTTGCAGAAAATGCGTTACTGAAATAATTACTGAATAAATAAATAAAAAACTGAGCACAATGAGGCTTTGCCCGCTATTCAAGCGGGCTTTTTTTCGTCAGAATGCATAAAAGTATATTCACAGGGTATACTCTGTGTATTGTTCAGTAAAACAGCCACGCAACGTACTAATAAATCCTGCAATCTATTTCGTAGATTGTGCGATTTCCCATTCCTACACCTTATTGTATAGAAGAAGTGCTATGTCATCGTTTACTACATTTGAAATGGCCAAAATCATGAATCAACTGGAAGACTCTCCAGAGAAAGTGATGTTTGGTCGGGTATTGAAAGAATTGTGCACACAAAGCCCTGAACGTATTCGCTCTGCCGCGCGGCATGTTGAGATCAAAGAGCTGCGTGATTTAGTTCACCAGTTGCAAGTGGTTATCAGTGAAAAACGTGAAGAGCGTAAAGAGCAAATTTTACGTGCGATGGCCGCAGAAGGGATCGACCCACAAGATTTACTCGGTGAGTAATTGTCGGGCATTATTACCGTTGTGTTAGTTATCGTTGAGTTTAACCGTTTACCTTGTTGGAATAATCTTAGCGTATTGTGATTTATATTACGTAATATTGATCATGTTATTGATATTAAAGCTGCACTTTAATTTATTGCCTGTTGCTTGTATTGAATACGCTTTATAGAGATATTAATTTGTGTACAGGTTTATTTAAAATACCTCGATCAGTATTCCACAGTGCTAAACCGTGCGGTGACAATATGCTTAATTAATTGTGATTAATCTTCACATATAGAGGCTGAACGGTACTTGGGGTAAACTGGCATAAATACATTAAGGCAAAGGCAATAAACATGGCAGAGCAGCCGCAGGAAACAACGCATTTTGGTTTCCGTACAGTCGCCAAGGAAGAGAAGGCCGGAATGGTCGCTGATGTTTTTCACTCCGTGGCAGCAAAATACGATCTGATGAACGATTTAATGTCGTTCGGTATCCACCGTTTGTGGAAGCGTTTTACGATAGATTGCAGTGGCGTACGCCGTGGGCAGCGCGTACTGGATTTAGCCGGTGGTACCGGTGATCTCACAGCAAAGTTTTCACGTCTTGTGGGTGAAACTGGGGAAGTAGTACTGGCTGATATTAATGACTCGATGCTGAAAGTTGGGCGTGCAAAATTGCGCGATCTGGGCGTGGTGGGTAATGTTAGCTATGTACAGGCTAATGCCGAAGCACTTCCTTTCCCTGATAACTACTTTGATTGTATTACCATTGGTTTTGGCTTACGTAATGTCACTGAAAAAGAGCAGGCATTACGCTCGATGTTTCGGGTATTAAAACCGGGCGGCCGTTTGCTGGTGCTTGAGTTCTCAAAACCGACCATTGAACTGCTGGGCAAAGTGTACGATACCTACTCATTTCATATTTTGCCAAAAGTCGGTGAAGTGGTGGCTAATGACAGCGAAAGCTACCGTTATTTAGCTGAATCTATCCGCATGCATCCGGCACAAGATGCATTGAAAGAGATGATGGAACAAGCAGGTTTTGACCAAGTGAGCTACTACAACTTAACCGGTGGTATTGTGGCCTTGCATCGCGGTTATAAATTCTAATCTGTGACTATCAATATCACTGACTAAACATACTTTTGTTGTAGCGTAAAGGATGACTATGCCCTTACTTCCACTGGTAACAGGCGTATTGGAGACGGCGTTTAATGCTCTGATTAACCAAAATCCCGACGCTAAAAGTGCCTTATTGCGGCTCAAAGGGCGTGTACTGATGCTGCAATTGCGTGAATTTAGCGTGCCTTTGGTACTGGTATTCTCTGATCGGGTTGATATTTTAGCCGCGTGGGAAGGGGAAGCCGATTGCCGTATTCATACCGATCTCTTGACCCTTTCGGCGCTGCGCGATCACCGTCAGATTACGCGTTTAATTCGCGAACATGCTCTCGATATTGAAGGCGATATTCAACTATTACAACCAGTACAAACCCTGTTTGAACAACTCGATTTTGACCCTGCTGCTCTGCTTGCACCGTATACGGGTGATCTGGTGGCGCATGGGGTAAGCCGTGTACTGCGCGGTACATTACAAACAGTGCAACAGCAGCACCAGCGCAATGAACACTATGTTGCACAAGTGCTGACTGAAGAGTGGCGGCTTGCACCTGGCGGGTTAGAAGTGGCCTATTTTGCTGATCAGGTTGATGCTTTAGCCGTGCAACTTGCCAACATAGAACAACGGTTAACCCGCTTGGAAAAACAGCCATGATGCCGAGTGATTTTCGCCGTTTATACCGCATTACACAGGTATTTTTAAGCTATGGCTTAGATGAACTGCTACCTGATATGCGCCTGACCCTGCCGCTGCGTATCGTGCGTAAAGGTCTGTTTTGGATCAACAATCAGCATCCAGAAAAACCGCTCGGTATGCGTCTGCGCCTTGCGCTACAAAGCTTAGGGCCTGTTTGGATCAAGTTTGGCCAGATGCTTTCAACCCGCCGCGATCTTTTCCCACCGCATATTGCCGATCAGTTGGCTTTGTTGCAAGATCAAGTGGCCTCTTTTGATGGGCAACAGGCTCGTCAGCAGATTGATGCCGCGCTGGGTGTGCCACTAGAGACTCTGTTTGATGAGTTTAACCCGATAGCACTGGCTTCAGCTTCTATCGCACAGGTACATACCGCACGTTTGAAA
The DNA here is from genome assembly GCF_051652165.1 of Plesiomonas sp. GTDB lineage: Bacteria > Pseudomonadota > Gammaproteobacteria > Enterobacterales > CAMTGL01 > Plesiomonas. The sequence continues at coordinate 24,152 of NZ_JBOFTR010000010.1, read as the reverse complement.
TCAAATGGGCAAGAGGTGGTATTAAAGGTTATTCGCCCTGATATTTTGCCTATGATTAACGCAGATATTCGGTTGATGTATCGGTTAGCACATATGCTACCGCGCCTATTGCCTGATGGCCGTCGCTTACGGCCGGTTGAAGTGGTGCGTGAATATGAAAAAACGCTGCTTGATGAACTGAATTTGATGCGTGAAGCGGCCAATGCTATTCAATTACGACGTAACTTCACTGACAGCAATATGTTATATATCCCTGAGATATATACTGATTATTGCCGAGAGAACTTGTTGGTTATGGAGCGCATTTACGGTATCCCTGTTTCAGATATCAATGCCTTACATGCCAATGGCACTAATATGAAGTTGCTGGCTGAACGCGGTGTACAAGTCTTTTTCACACAAGTGTTTCGTGACAGCTTTTTCCATGCTGACATGCATCCGGGCAACATTTTTGTCAGCTATCAGCACCCTGAAGATCCACAATATATCGGCATTGATTGCGGTATTGTCGGCTCACTTAACCGAGAAGATAAACGCTATTTGGCCGGTAACTTTATCGCTTTTTTCAACCGTGATTACCGTAAAGTGGCTGAATTGCATGTGGATTCCGGTTGGGTTCCGGCAGACACCAATATTGAAGAGTTTGAGTTTGCTATTCGAACCGTTTGCGAACCCATTTTTGAAAAACCGCTCGATCAGATCTCTTTTGGCCATGTGCTATTGAACCTGTTTAATACGGCACGCCGTTTTAATATGGAAGTACAGCCACAACTGGTACTGCTGCAAAAAACGCTGCTGTACGTTGAAGGCCTTGGCCGTCAGCTTTACCCCCAGCTTGATTTGTGGAGTACTGCCAAACCCTTTTTAGAGCGTTGGATGCGCGAGCAAGTCGGTATACAAGCCGTGTTTGAGTCAATAAAACAAAAAGCGCCATTTTGGGCAGAAAAACTGCCTGAACTGCCGGATCTCGTGTACGACTCACTGCGCCAGCAAAAACAGCTCAGTGAACAGATACGCAAACTGCATCACCAGTGGGCGATAAAACAAAAAAACGAGACTCAGACCCGCTATTTATTGGTTGTTGGCACAACATTCGTATTGTCATCAGTCATTTTGCATGTCAGTACACAGACAACATGGTCAGTGAGTTTATTTGTTACGGGTATTATTTGTTGGGGAGTCGGTTGGTGGTGGCCGCAAGATAAATAGAGAGTTGTCAGCACTGTCACCCAATAACCTGACTATTTATTGATAGATATTCTCGCTAAAATAGCGATACACAGTAAAAATCACGCCATAGTAAAGGTATTTTCTTGTTGATAAAAGAGTCATGTCAGCCGCAAAATAGGGGGATTCAACACTACATTGAACCTAATTTGTATGGCACGCTCTTGCAATGCACATCATCTTGTTGCGGCATGATGACCACATAGTTTCTTTTAGAGGGATATAAAATGGGCGGAATCAGTATTTGGCAGTTACTTATTATTGCGGTCATTGTTGTACTGCTGTTTGGTACTAAAAAGTTGCGCAATATTGGTGGCGATCTGGGTGGTGCGGTGCGTGACTTTAAAAAAGCACTCGGTGACGACACAGCAAAACCACAGCAAAAAAATGATCTAGGTGATGCTGACTTTACACAAAATATTGTCGATCAAAGCAAAGCCGAACATAACAGTACTGATGACTCTGCAAAAAAGAGCCAAAACAAAGAGCAGGTATAACCCGTGTTTGATATCGGTTTCTGGGAACTGGTACTGATCGCCGTTATTGGCTTGGTTGTCTTAGGGCCTGAACGACTACCTGTTGCTGTGCGAACAGTGGCACATTGGGTAAAAACGATCCGTGCGATGGCCGCTTCAGTGCAAAATGAGCTAAACCAAGAGCTTAAATTGCAAGAGATGCAGAATAACCTTAAAAAAGCGGAGAAGATGGATTTAAAAGATCTCTCTCCTGAACTTGATGCCTCACTGCGTGAGCTTAAAGATGCGGCTGACTCAGTTCAACGCCCTTATGCACCACCGATTGATCATACTCAATCGGTAGTATCAGCTCACCCTAACGGAACCTCACCCGCAGAGCTGGCCGAACAAGCTGAAGAGGAACATGAGGCCGATGATCAACACCCTGTTCATCTTGCTGAAGGTTTGCCTATATCTACGTTAACGCCGGCAGATCCGATAGTCGTTGAGCCCGTACATACAGTACAGCCCCCAACGGTAGAGCAGAGCCTCAAACGGGAGCAACCATAATGTCGGTAGATGATACTCAGCCTCTTATTTCGCACCTCATTGAGCTGCGTACGCGTTTACTGCGTGCCATTATCAGCATTTTAGTGATTTTTGCTGCACTTGTTTGGTTCTCAAATGATATCTATGCATGGGTATCTGCACCTTTGGTTGAGCGAATGCCACAGGGTGCAAGCATGATCGCTACTGAAGTCGCATCCCCCTTTATTGCTCCGATCAAACTCACTTTAATTGTCTCGGTCTTTATTGCCGCGCCGCTGATTTTGTACCAAGTCTGGGCCTTTATCGCACCGGCGTTGTACAAACATGAACGCCGTCTGATTATTCCATTGCTGGTCTCAAGTTCGGCACTGTTTTATCTTGGTATGCTGTTTGCCTACTACATTGTGTTTCCACTGATCTTTGGCTTTTTCACCCAAACTGCACCACAAGGTGTCACCATTGCCACTGACATTAACAGCTACCTTGATTTTGTGATGGGGCTGTTTTTAGCGTTTGGGTTAGCCTTTGAGATCCCCGTTGCGATAATCCTACTCTGCTGGAGCGGTGTTACCAATGTAGCTGATTTACGTAAAAAACGGCCTTATATAGTGGTTGCAGTGTTTGTTATTGCAATGTTACTGACACCACCTGATGTGTTTTCGCAAACATTGCTGGCCATTCCAATGTGTTTGCTGTTTGAGTTAGGTGTTTTTTGTGCGCGTTTTTATGTACGAGAAACTGTTGACGACCCTATGCAACACAATAGTGATGATAATGATACCGAAACAAGGCAGTAATGCCCTGCTTACGGAGATAAAAGGGCCGTCGTTTGACGGCTTTTTTTATACGATTTTATGAGGAACAACGTATGGCATTGAATATTTCCGGCTCATTTCCTGGCCGCCGTTTACGCCGTGTACGTAAGCATGACTTTAGCCGTCGTTTAGTGGCAGAGCATCAGTTAAGCGTCAATGATTTGATCTATCCAGTCTTTGTACTCGAAGGGAAAAACTGCCGTGAAGCGATCCCCTCAATGCCGGGTATTGAGCGTTTATCGATAGATTTACTGTTGCAAGAGGCCGCAGAGCTGGTGGCATTAGGCGTGCCGGCAATTGCCTTATTTCCCGTCGTAGGGCAAGAGAAAAAGAGCTTACTGGCCGAGGAAGCCTATAACCCGCAAGGTCTAGTACAGCGTACGGTGCGTGCACTGAAAGCCGCCTATCCACAGTTAGGGGTTATCACTGATGTGGCGCTCGACCCGTTCACCGTACATGGACAAGATGGCATTATTGATGACACAGGTTATGTGCAAAATGACATCACCACAAAAATCTTAGTGCAACAAGCTCTCTCACACGCTGCTGCGGGGGCAGATGTGGTTGCGCCGAGTGATATGATGGATGGCCGTATCGGTGCAATTCGTGCAGCCCTCGAAGCTGATGGTTTTATCCATACCCAGATCATGGCATATTCGGCAAAATATGCCTCATGTTACTACGGCCCATTCCGTGATGCAGTCGGATCATCTGGCAATCTCAAAGGTGGCGATAAGAAAAACTACCAGATGGATCCAGCCAATAGCAATGAAGCCTTGCAGGAAGTTGCACAAGATTTGCAAGAGGGGGCGGATATGGTAATGGTAAAACCGGGAATGCCATATCTTGATGTGGTACGCCGCGTCAAAGATGAATTTGGCGTACCAACCTTTGCTTATCAGGTTTCGGGTGAATATGCCATGCACATGGCCGCTATTCAGAATGGTTGGCTCAAAGAGCGTGAATGTATTATGGAGTCATTACTGTGCTTTAAGCGTGCGGGTGCTGACGGTATCCTAACCTACTTTGCCAAGCAAGTTGCCCAGTGGCTTCATGAGCCAGTGGTGCGATAAGGTGGGGTATTTTCCACAATCGACGCGCTATAAATATCGCTCTGAGCCCCGCAGTATTGAATACACCAACGATTAATACCCTGAGCTGACGTTTACTCTATTCGTTAACAACAAAAAGCGGCCTAATAAGCCGCTTTTTTACGTTAAAACCCAATTATCGAGCTATTGGTTAATCCCCTTTTATTTTATGCTGCACTTACCCAGCACCCCTTTAAACAGAGCCCTTGCAGTTTGTACTGTGGCAACTCATACAGCATTGATAGGGTTCGTTGCCCCTCAGAAATGATGATGCAGATCATATTTCCATCACGGTGATTCGGTCTGACAACCCAGCATCAGAGGAAGGTGTAGACTCCCTAACCATCTTACTTCTTGCCGTAAATCTTCAGCCCGCAGCGGATGGTTTGCTAACCATCCTTCAGGTAAACACAATTGCAGACAGTCGCCCTCACCTGAGAGTGTAACGTGTGGCAGTGTATCATCACGACGACGGCTCGCTAAAATAATAGCCAAGCGTAGCAAACGGCATAGCTTCAAGGCTTCAGATACCGAAATAGCGTTTTGTGCTGCTAATTTGCTAAGATCAGGCTGTTCACGCTGATTATACAGCAGTGCGGCAAGCAGCTTACGTTGTGCTGGTGTAAAACCAGGGGTTGCTGAGTGAGAAAATAGATAAGCTGCATGTTCATGGGTGCGTTTATAATCAACACCCAGCCCTATCTCGTGCACCATAGCAACCCAACCAAGCAACTCGCGGCTCAAGGCGCTCAACCCCCACTCTTTGGCAATATGATCAAATAACTGCCATACGGTTGTTCGTACTCGTAGAGCTTGTGCAGTATCAATATGATACTGATGCTGTAAGGCCGCGATAGTCCGTTCACGGATATCGTTTGGAGCCTGAGTCTCTGGCGGGTGTAGCATGCTATACAGTAATCCCTCACGTAGAGCGCCTCCCGAAAGGGTCATAGTGTTAATCGACAATGTTTCAAAAATAGCGATTAAAATCGATAGACCACTTGGGAAAACCAACGCCCGATCGAGCGTTAAGCCCTCAATTTCCAACTCTTCTAACTTGTAGCACTGAATGGCCTGCGTACGTAACTGACGCAGTTTAGCCAGTGTAATGTGCTCATCCATTCCTTGTGCCAGCATGATCTCTTGCAGTGCCTGCACTGTACCGGAAGCACCTACACACACTTGCCATCCTAGAGAGGTAAATGAGGTAACTATCGGCTGCAAAATATCCCGTGCGGCTTGTTCTGCCTTGGCAAAGTTCTGTTCACACAAACGTCGATCGGCAAAGTAGCGTTCTAGCCAAGTTACACACCCCATATGCAAACTCACCAACGCTTGCGGTTGAGCCCCTTTACCGATAATCAGCTCAGTACTTGCACCACCAATATCGACCACTAAACGTGGATCTGGCCCTCCGGTGGTGTGGGCGACACCTTGATAGATCAGGCGCGCCTCCTCTTCTCCGCTAATCACCTTAATTGGGTGGCCTAAAATGCGCTGTGCGGTATCTAGAAAATCAGCGGCATTTCTCGCACTGCGCAGTGCTGCTGTTGCAACAATGCGTACATGTGTTGCAGGAATATCTTGTAAACGCTCGGAAAATAGCGCCAAACATTGCCAACCTCGCTCAATAGCATCTTGTGAAAGGTGGTTCTGTTTATCCAGGCCCGCAGCCAGACGCACTTTGCGTTTGATACGGGCAATGGTTTGGATATTTCCAGCAACCTGACGCACAACCAGCATATGAAAGCTGTTTGAGCCAAGATCAATGGCAGCATAGCAAGAGGATACCGAGTTTATCATCTGCTATTCGGCCATATTTCGCTTACGTGGGCTACGCACACCAGGGCGGCGATGACCATTTTGGCGCGTTGTTGATGTCGGGCGCGGGCGCTGTAAACGGAACGGCGCAGGTAATTCGGTTAGTAAGGCTTCGCTGTCATATTTACTGACTGGAATACTGTGCTCAACATAGGCCTCAATATTGGGTAGATTGAGTGCATACTCTTCACAAGCAAAACTGATAGAGTGGCCACTCTCACCAGCACGGCCGGTACGGCCAATACGGTGCACATAATCTTCGCAGTCATCGGGGAGATCATAGTTAAAGACATGCGTGACCAGTGGAATATGCAAACCACGGGCAGCCACATCGGTAGCGACCAGGATATCCAGATTACCTTTGGTGAAGTCATCTAAAATGCGCAGCCGTTTTTTCTGTGCGACATCACCGGTCAGTAATCCGACTCGGTGGCCATCAGCGGCTAAATGCCCCCAGATTTGTTCACAGCGATATTTGGTGTTAGCGAAAATAATACTGCGATCAGGCCACTCTTCTTCCAGTAGAGTTTGCAATAATCGCATTTTTTCTTCATTTGAAGGGTAGAATAGCTCTTCTTTAATCCGATGGCCGGTTTTTTGCTCTGGTTCTACTTCGACATATTCGGCATTATGCATATATTCGAAGGCCAGCTCGCGGACACGGTAAGAGAGCGTTGCGGAGAACAGCATATTGAGACGCTGATCTGGTTTTGGCATGCGGCGTAGCAAATAACGGATATCTTTGATAAAGCCAAGATCGAACATCCGATCAGCTTCATCAAGAACCATTACCTGAATTGCGCCCATGTTGATAATATTCTGCTTTTGGTAGTCAATAATTCGACCGGTTGTACCAATCAGAATATCGACACCCGCTTCCAGTGTTTTGAGCTGCTTATCGTAGCCATCACCACCGTAAGCTAATCCAAGGCGTAAACCGGTAGTCTGTGCCAAGAGTTGGGCATCAGCATGGATCTGCACCGCCAGTTCCCGCGTGGGTGCCATAATAAGCGCCCGTGGCTGGTTCTTTTGGTGTTGCTCACCGGCAGGGTGAGTCAGTAGATGATGAAAGGTCGAGGTCAAAAAGGCGAGGGTTTTCCCCGTACCTGTTTGCGCTTGACCGGCGATGTCACGCCCTGCCAGAGAATAAGGCAGTGCGAGCGCCTGTATTGGTGTGCAGTGCTGGAATCCTTGCTGTGCTAATGCATGCAGGACATCCGGATGCAACCCGAAATCGGCGAATTTCTGTTCAGTTAAGTGTGTTTTGCTCATAGTGGATAGAATATCAGCTAACTCTTGCTTTACGAAAGCGTATCCATTGAAATAAAGTCAATAACAACGGTTGGTCAATGTTACACCAACACAACAATAAATATTTGGGAGTAAAGATGAGCGATAAAATTGTTCAACTGACCGATAGCAGCTTTGAAACTGATGTCATTAATGCTACAGGCCCTGTCTTAGTCGATTTCTGGGCCGAGTGGTGTGGTCCGTGCAAAATGATTGCACCAATTCTTGATGAAATTGCCACTGAGTACCAAGGTCGTGTTACCGTTGCAAAATTAAATATTGATCAAAATGCGGCAACCGCGCCAAAATATGGCATTCGTGGTATTCCAACCCTGTTGCTGTTCAAAGATGGTGCAGTGGCAGCGACAAAAGTGGGCGCGCTCTCTAAAACTCAACTGAAAGAGTTTTTAGATACACACATTTGAGTTAATTTCAGTTAAAATAGTGGCTAGCAGTTGGAATTTGCATTTTATTTAACCAACTGCTAGACGCATTTCTGATTTGATGTTAGTTTACAGTTACTGCTTAAACGCACCTAATTCTTCTTATTATCACTGATTACTGGCCTATGCTAACAGGCTGTTGTGTTAACCAGTATTCCCGTGATTGGCTTATCTCCGAGTTCACTATCAAGAACCCATCGTTATGAATCTTACCGAACTAAAAAATACACCAGTCTCTGAGCTTGTCGCGCTTGGTGAATCTATGGGCCTCGAAAACATGGCTCGGATGCGTAAGCAGGATATTATCTTTGCGATTTTGAAACAGCACGCCAAAAGTGGCGAGGATATCTTTGGCGATGGTGTGCTAGAGATATTACAAGACGGATTTGGTTTCCTCCGTTCTGCTGATTGCTCATATCTTGCTGGCCCTGATGATATCTATGTTTCACCGAGTCAAATTCGCCGTTTTAATTTGCGCACAGGTGATACCATTGCCGGGAAAATCCGGCCACCTAAAGAGGGTGAGCGTTATTTTGCCCTGCTAAAAGTTAACGAAGTTAACTTTGACCGACCAGAAAGCTCCCGCAATAAGATTTTATTCGAAAACTTAACCCCACTGCATGCTAATCGCCGTTTACGTATGGAACGCGGTAACGGTTCGACCGAAGATCTCACCGCGCGCGTGCTTGATCTGGCATCACCGATCGGTTGTGGTCAACGGGCATTGATTGTTGCACCGCCTAAAGCGGGTAAAACCATGCTGCTGCAAAATATTGCCCAGAGCATTGCGGCAAATCACCCTGATTGCGTGCTGATGGTGCTGCTGATTGACGAGCGTCCAGAAGAAGTGACCGAGATGCAGCGTCTGGTAAACGGTGAAGTGGTCGCCTCCACCTTTGATGAGCCGGCTTCTCGCCACGTACAGGTTGCTGAAATGGTGATCGAAAAGGCCAAGCGTTTGGTTGAGCATAAGAAAGATGTGGTTATCTTGCTTGACTCGATTACTCGTCTGGCACGTGCGTATAACACCGTTGTTCCAGCATCCGGTAAAGTATTGACGGGTGGTGTTGATGCCAACGCTCTGCATCGTCCAAAGCGTTTCTTTGGTGCCGCGCGTAACGTAGAAGAGGGCGGTAGCCTGACCATTATCGCCACTGCGCTGGTTGATACCGGCTCGAAGATGGATGAAGTGATCTACGAAGAGTTTAAAGGTACAGGTAACATGGAACTGCACCTTGCGCGTAAAATTGCTGAAAAACGTGTATTCCCTGCGATTGATTACAACCGCTCAGGTACACGCCGCGAAGAGCTGCTGACATCGTCAGAAGAGCTGCAAAAAATGTGGATTTTACGCAAAATATTGCACCCAATGGGTGAAATTGATGCGATGGAATTTTTGATCAATAAATTGGCAATGACCAAAACCAACGATGAATTTTTCGACATGATGAAACGTTCTTAAATATATTGTTGGATATCTCTCCAAAAGCGTCGCTCTTTAGCGACGCTTTTATTTTTTCAAGCCGACAAATTTGTCGCTGATCGGCGACGCGTTTATTCATTTGAAAAATAGCGTTAAGATTACGGGTAATAGATAGGTATTTATAGGCCGTATCGGATCTCAGGCATAAACAGTAATAGATGTAATTATGGGTGCTCTCTTGCACAGCCAAGTCTGTTTCGGTTATAGGTTGACTTGATATATTAATACCAGTTTACAGGGTGCAGGTGAGCACCTCATTCAAGGGCTATGGATGGTGAACTTTCTTCGCAGTGACGTGCTCATGATGGGTAGTGATCTTCTTTTTGTGTTTCTTTTCTCACTAGCTTCACTGTTTCTTGCGCGCAAAGTTGCACGCAAAATTGGGCTAGTAGATAAACCGAATTACCGCAAACTACACAATGGGTTAATTCCGTTGGTGGGCGGAATATCGGTATTTTCAGGTATGGCTTTTTTCTTTATTCAGCACTGGTCGCATTTGCGCCAACCCGGTCTTTACTTGTTTTGTGCGGGTATTTTATTAGTGGTTGGTATTTTAGATGATCGCTTTGATGTCAGTGTAAAAATCCGAGCCTGTGTACAAGCTGCTATCGCCATTATCATGATGAGTGTTGGTGGTCTGCATTTAAGCAGTTTAGGCAATATTTTAGGTTCATGGGAGCTGACACTTGGGCCATTAGGCTATGTTTTAACGCTGCTTGCCGTACTGGCTGCTATTAATGCGTTTAATATGGTCGATGGTATTGATGGTCTGCTCGGTGGCTTATCATGTGTCACCTTTGGTTCATTGGGGATTTTGTTTTTACTCGATAACCAAGGGTCTTTGGCCCTATGGTGCTTTGCGATTATTGCGGCGATAGCACCCTATATTTTGTTGAATTTAGGGATCCCTTGGGGGCGTAAATTTAAGGTTTTTATGGGGGATGCAGGCAGTACCGTGATTGGCTTTACCGTGGTGTGGTTACTGCTACAAAGCACACAAGGGCAGAATCACCCGCTTAATCCGGTAACAGCGTTGTGGGTTATTGCGATTCCGTTGATGGATATGATTACCATTACATATCGCCGGATAAAAAAAGGGCATAGCCCGTTTTCACCCGATCGCCAGCATATTCACCATATGGTGATGCGAGCAGGCTTCTCTTCTGGTCAGGCCTTTTTAGTGATTACGGGGGTTGCCGCACTCTTAGCCGGTTTTGGTATTTTCGGTGAGTGGATGCGTTGGCCTGAGTGGGTGATGTTACTGGCGTTTTTACTGACCTTTGTAGTGTATGGATATTGTATTAGTCGAGCTTGGGTTGCCACTCGGTTTGTTCGCCGTGTACGTCGTCGGTTAACCGTATGGCTTGGGCGGCATTTTTAAGATGACAGGTTTTGTGCCATTGAGGATTATAGCGTCGTGATAAAGCAGGTATCAGAACAGACCAACAATGACATGGATAATGAACTTGATATTCGAGGATTAGTCCGTGCGTTGTGGCTAGGTAAAATGTGGATTATTGGGGTTGCCGCCCTGTTTGCAGCCGCGGCACTGATTTACTCTTACGCCGTTAAGCAAGAGTGGAGTGCCAATGCAATTACCGATAAACCATTGACCAGCCAATTGGGTAACTACTTCTCTTTGCAGCAATACCTGCGTGGGCTGGATATTCAAGGAACTGCCAGTGTTGCGTTACCTCCCGTACAAGATGAAGCGTATGATGAACTGCGTATGCAACTGGGATCATACGATACGCGGCGCGATTTTTGGCTACAAACTGACTATTACCGTTCGCGTTTAGAAGGGAATGCTAGTGCTGATGGTCAATTACTCAATGATCTCATCGATGACATTACCTTTACGGGAAAAGATGACAAAAAAACACCGTACGACAGTATTCGTTTAAGTGCAGAAACAGCATCTGATGCTAGTACACTGCTAAAGCAGTACATTGCTTTTGCTAATACCCGTGCAGTAGCTGCACTGCGCGATAATCTCGATGGCCGTTGGCAGTCTCGGTTACAGTCAGTTAAAGCTCTGGTGGCTCGCCAAGCATCTGTTGCACAAGCGGTGTACCAGCGTCGACATGCGCTAACAGACCCTAACAGTACTAACAGCGAAACTGATAATGAAACGCTACAAGCGGCTAACTTTGATGTCGATTATGCCCAGAATAAAGCAGTCTTGGCAGGTTTAGCGATAACACCTAAACTTGATAGTAATATCGAAACATTCCGCTATTTACGTACCCCTGTTGAGCCAGTTAAACGTGATAAACCTCGCCGAGTATTCTTATTTGTTCTGTGGGGATTTATTGGCGCAATGATTGGTGCTGGTATTGTTGTTGCTCGTCGCATTTCAGCACCATAAATCAATTCGGGGGCGATGAGAGTGCCCCCTACTTTTAGGTGCTGCTCGTTAAACAGCACAACCAAAACAACAAAATAAAGAGTATTGCTGTGAAAGTGTTGACCGTTTTCGGTACGCGTCCTGAAGCCATTAAAATGGCACCACTCGTTCATGCTTTAGCCGAGCATCCTGCGTTTGAAGCGAAGGTATGTGTTACCGCGCAACATCGTGAGATGCTCGATCAAGTCTTGAAGCTGTTTGATATCACCCCTGATTTTGATCTGAATATCATGCGTCCAGGTCAAGGGCTAACCGAGATTACTTGCCGTATTCTTGAAGGCTTAAAACCGGTGCTTAATGAGTTTCAGCCTGATGTAGTGCTGGTTCACGGTGATACGACAACCACAATGGCCGCCAGTTTAGCGGCCTTTTACCACCAAATTCCGGTTGGACATGTTGAGGCGGGGCTACGAACGGGCAACCTTTACTCGCCGTGGCCAGAAGAGGGTAACCGTAAACTGACCGGTCATCTGGCACACTACCATTTTGCCCCGACTGAAACGTCACACCAAAATTTACGCCAAGAACATATTCCTGAACCACAGATATTTGTCACCGGAAATACGGTGATTGATGCGCTGTTTTGGGTGCGAGATAAGCTGCTCAATGATTCGGCGCTGCTGCACAGCGTTGAGTCGCGCTATCCGTTTTTACGGGAAGATACCAAGATGATCTTGGTCACTGGCCACCGCCGAGAGAGTTTTGGTGGCGGGTTTGAGCGGATCTGTACTGCGCTGGCGCACATTGCCCGTCAGCATCCCGATGCACAGATTGTCTACCCGATGCACCTCAACCCGAATGTACGTGAGCCGGTTAACCGTATTTTAAGCGGTATCGATAATGTCATTTTGATCGATCCGCAAGACTATCTGCCGTTTGTTTACCTGATGCACCGCGCTTACTTGATCCTGACCGACTCTGGCGGTATTCAAGAAGAAGCACCATCACTGGGGAAACCGGTCTTGGTATTGCGTGATACAACCGAACGCCCTGAAGCGGTCGCGGCCGGAACGGTCAGATTGATCGGTACGCAAGTCGAGACCATTGTTGCTGAAGTTTCGTGTCTGCTCAGTGATAACGACGAATACCATCGCATGAGTCGTGCCCATAACCCGTATGGTGACGGGCATGCCTGCCAACGAATTCTTGATGCATTAATGAATAATCAGGTGACTCGCCATGAGCTTTGAAACCATTTCTGTGATAGGTCTGGGCTATATTGGCCTGCCGACAGCCGCAGCGTTTGCGTCTGCGAAGAAAAAAGTAATCGGTATTGATATTAATCAGCATGCAGTTGATACCATCAATCAGGGCAAAATTCACATTGTTGAGCCTGATTTAGACCGTGTGGTTAAAGAGGCCGTTGAAGGCCAATTTTTGCGCGCCAGTACCACGCCGGAAGCGGCTGATGCCTTTTTAATTGCCGTACCCACCCCGTTTAAGGGGGATTACGAGCCGGATCTGGTGTACGTCGAAGCGGCAGCTAACTCGATTGCTCCGGTGCTGAAAAAAGGCGATCTGGTCATTTTAGAGTCCACCTCACCGGTTACCGCAACAGAACAAATGGCACAGTGGCTGATGGCTGCTCGTCCTGACTTGAGCTTCCCACCACAAGCGGGTGATGCGGCAGATATCAGCATTGCCTACTGCCCTGAGCGTGTATTGCCGGGCAAGGTGATGGTTGAGCTGATTCAAAATGATCGGGTTATTGGCGGAATGACGCCACGCTGTTCTGAGCGCGCAGCCAGCTTGTATAAGATCTTTGTACAAGGTGAGTGTGTAATTACTAACTCACGTACTGCCGAAATGTGCAAGCTGACCGAAAACAGCTTCCGTGATGTAAACATTGCCTTTGCCAATGAGCTGTCGGTTATCTGTGATAAACAAGACATTAACGTGTGGGAACTGATCCGCTTGGCGAATCGCCATCCGCGCGTCAATATTTTGCAGCCAGGCCCCGGTGTTGGCGGCCACTGTATCGCCGTTGACCCGTGGTTTATTGTGGCGCAAAACCCGCAAGAGGCGCGTTTAATCCGTGCGGCCCGTGAAGTAAATGATGGCAAACCGCATTGGGTAGTCGAAAAAACCAAGCTGGCGGTGGCCGAATGCCTGAATACGACCGGTAAGCGGGCACAAGATATCAGTATCGCTTGTCTGGGATTGGCATTTAAGCCCGATATTGATGATCTGCGCGAAAGCCCAGCAGTTGAGATAACCCAATTGATTGCACAGTGGCACAGTGGCCGAGTGTTGGCCGTAGAGCCGAATGTTGAAACTTTGCCGAAAAAGCTACAAGGTCAGGTAGAGCTTATCAGTACTGAACAGGCTCTGGCTGATGCCGATGTGCTGGTACTGCTGGTTGATCACCGTCAGTTTAAAGCTGTTGCCGCTGATTCTGTGGCACAGTCTTGGGTGGTTGATACCAAAGGAGTTTGGCGGTGAAAACAATTTTAGTGACTGGCGGTGCCGGTTTTATTGGTTCTGCCGTAGTGCGTCACATTATTCAAGATACCGACTATCAGGTCGTCAATCTGGATAAACTGACCTATGCCGGAAATCTTGAATCACTGGCTCTGGTGGCGGATAACCCTCGTTATACCTTTGAACAGGTCGATATTTGCCAGCGCAGTGAGCTTGATCGGGTATTTGCTACCTACCAGCCGGATGTGGTGATGCATCTTGCAGCAGAAAGCCATGTTGATCGTTCGATTGATGGCCCTGCGGCCTTTATTGAAACCAACATTATCGGCACATATAACATGCTCGAAGCGGCCAGAAGTTACTGGAACACGCTTGAGCCTGCCAATAAAGCCGCGTTTCGTTTTCACCATATCTCAACCGATGAGGTCTATGGCGATCTGCACGGTACCGATGATCTGTTCACCGAAACGACCCCGTATGCACCAAGTAGCCCGTATTCGGCTTCAAAAGCCTCGAGCGATCATCTGGTACGCGCGTGGCTGCGTACCTATGGTTTACCAACACTTATCACCAACTGCTCAAACAACTACGGGCCGTACCATTTCCCTGAAAAACTGATCCCTTTAATGATTTTGAATGCACTGGCCGCTAAACCTTTGCCCGTGTATGGACAGGGAAATCAGGTGCGTGATTGGCTGTATGTTGAAGATCATGCCCGCGCACTGGTACTGGTTGCAACACAAGGCGAGATCGGTGAAACCTACAATATTGGCGGCCATAATGAGCGCAAAAATATTGATGTGGTACACACCTTGTGTGCCTTGCTAGAAGAGCTCGTACCAGAAAAGCCGGCTGGTGTTGAAAAATATACCGATCTGATTACCTACGTGGCCGATCGCCCAGGGCACGATCTGCGCTATGCGATTGATGCTAGCAAGATTGCGGATGAATTGGGCTGGTTACCGCAAGAGACGTTTGAAAGTGGCATGCGTAAAACCGTGCAGTGGTATCTGGCAAACACCGATTGGTGGCAGCGGGTACTCGACGGCTCGTATGCCGGTGAGCGTTTGGGCTTAGGAGAGTAACCGATGAAAGGAATTATTCTGGCGGGCGGCTCAGGTACGCGTTTGTACCCGATTACCCGTGGTGTCTCTAAGCAGATGTTGCCGGTTTATGATAAACCGATGATCTACTATCCACTGTCAGTATTGATGCTGGCAGGTATTCGCGAAATTTTGATTATTTCAACGCCAGATGATTTGCCTGCCTTTGAGCGTTTGCTGGGTAACGGTGAGGATTTTGGTATTGAACTGAGCTATGCCGTACAGCCGAGCCCTGACGGTCTGGCGCAGGCGTTTATCATTGGCGAAGAGTTTATCGGTGATGATAGCGTATGTTTAGTTTTGGGCGATAACATCTTTTTTGGCCAGTACTTCAGCGATAAGCTCAAAGCCGTGGCTGCCCGCCCGAACGGGGCAACCGTATTTGGGTATCAGGTGATGGATCCTGAACGCTTTGGCGTAGTGGAGTTTGATGACAACTTCAATGCGCTCTCGGTGGAAGAGAAGCCGTTGAAGCCTAAGTCGAACTGGGCGGTGACGGGCTTATATTTCTATGATAACCGAGTGGTCGAAATGGCCAAGCAGGTAAAACCTTCTGCCCGTGGTGAGCTTGAGATCACCAGCCTGAACGATATGTATCTGCAACAAGGCGAGTTAAAAGTTGAGCTGTTAGGGCGCGGTTTTGCCTGGCTAGATACGGGTACGCACGATAGCCTGATTGAAGCGAGCACCTTCGTACAAACGGTTGAGAAGCGTCAGGGCTTTAAAGTGGCGTGTTTAGAAGAGATCGCTTGGCGTAACGGGTGGATGACGGATGAACAAGTTGCCCGTACCGCACAACAATTAAGCAAGACCGGTTACGGTCAGTATTTGCAGACACTGCTTCATGTCCGTCCACGCCAATATTGAGTTTCTTGACTGGGAGTCGGCATTTTTTGGCTTACCCAGTGCCAAGTTGCAGTTCTCTGAACAGGCGACTGCGCTTTGCGCCGATGCTCTGCACGCTTATGCGGTGACGCAGGCAAAGATCCCTGCTGATCGCCTAGATCTGGCTGATAAGCTCGCTGATCTCGGCTTTCGGCTGGTGGAAGGTGAGGTTGATTTAGCCATGCCTGTGCCTGCTATTATGTTGGCTGATTCTGCATCAGCCGCTGCATGCTACCGGCTGGCAGGTGAAGCTGATATTCCGGTTTTACAAGAGGGGGCACGAGCCGCTTTTGCACTCAGCCGTTTTCGTGCGCCTTGGTATCAGCCGGAAGACAGCGGCCGTTTTTATGCCCGTTGGGTAGAAAATGGTGTACGCGGTAGCTTTGATCATGCCTGTTTGGTGATAGAGCAGCAGGGTGGTGTGATCGAAGGGTTTGTGACTTTGCGCGATCTGGGCCAACAGCAGGCTCGGATTGGTCTTTTAGCCGCTATGCCTACTTGCAGTGGGCGTGGCGTTGGTCAGCAGTTGATGTTGGCAGCACAACACTGGTGTTTGGCGCGCGGAATACACACTTTGCGCATCGCAACACAAGTTGGCAATTTGGCTGCTTTACGTCTTTATATTCGCAGCGGTGCCACCATCGTGGACACTGCCTACTGGTTTTACAGGTGATAACCATGATCCCGTTTAATGCCCCGCCGGTTGTCGGCACGGAATTGGAGTATATGCAAGCTGCAATGGGCAGCGGAAAACTGTGTGGTGATGGTGCATTTACCCGCCGTTGTCAGCAGTGGATGGAGCAGCATTTTGGCAGTGCCAAAGTGTTACTGACCCCCTCTTGCACTGCATCACTGGAAATGGCCGCGATTTTGCTGGATATCCAGCCGGGCGATGAAGTGATTATGCCAAGCTTCACGTTTGTCTCTACTGCAAATGCGTTTGTACTGCGTGGCGCTACCGTGGTGTTTGTGGATTTGCGCCCTGATACCATGAACATTGATGAAACCAAGATTGAAGCGGCGATAACGGAAAAAACCAAAGCCATTGTTCCTGTTCACTATGCTGGGGTAGCCTGTGAAATGGACAGCATCATGGCGCTGGCAGCCAAATATGATCTGTGGGTTGTTGAAGATGCCGCACAAGGCGTGATGTCGACCTATAAAGGGCGCGCGCTGGGTACGATTGGCCATATCGGTTGTTATAGCTTCCATGAAACCAAAAACTACACGGCAGGTGGTGAGGGCGGAGCAACACTGATTAATGACCCTTCACTGATCGATCGCGCTGAAGTTATCCGTGAAAAAGGCACGAATCGTAGCCAATTCTTCCGCGGGCAAGTGGATAAATATACTTGGCGTGATATCGGCTCAAGCTACCTGATGTCTGATCTGCAAGCGGCGTATTTGTGGTCACAACTTGAAGCCGCCGAGCAGATCAACCAGCGCCGTTTGGCATTATGGAATACCTACTACAACGCACTCAAGCCATTGGCGGATGCCGGTCGTATTGCACTGCCATCTTGTCCGACAGATTGCGCGCACAACGCACACATGTTCTATATCAAAATGCGTGATATGGATGATCGCAGTGCATTTATCAGCTTCATGAAAGAGGCTGAAATCATGACAGTTTTCCATTATATCCCTCTGCATGCTTGCCCTGCCGGAGAGAAATTTGGTCAGTTCCACGGTAACAATCAGTTCACCACGGCTGAAAGCGAGCGTTTAGTGCGTCTGCCCTTGTTCTATAACATGGACGATTTAACACAGCGCACTGTGATTCAAACTCTGCTGAACTTTTTTGCCTGATTATGTCACTGGCTAAAGCTTCGGTTTGGACTGCTGCCTCTACACTGGTAAAAATCGGTGTAGGGTTGTTGGTGGTCAAGTTACTGGCGGTATCCTTCGGCCCGCAAGGGGTGGGGCAAGCGGGTAACTTTATGACAATGGTGACCGTACTGGGGGTTCTCTCTGGTGCGGGTATTTTTAATGGTGTCACCAAGTATGTCGCCGAGTATCAACACGACAGCGTCCGTTTACGGGCGCTGCTTGGCACGTCATCCGCCATTGTTGCCCTATTTTCTACCTTACTGGCTGCTATTTTTGTTTGTGCGGCTGGGCCTATTAGCCAACTGCTGTTCGATCACCGTGAAATGACGGCGGTGGTACAGGCTGTCGGTCTTATTCAAATGGGCATTGCCTATGCCAACTTGTTTTTGGCCATCATCAAAGGTCAGCGCGATGCTATGGGCAACGCGCTGGCAGTGATTGGTGGCAGCATACTGGGCGTAGTGGCCTATAGCCTCTGTTTTTGGCTCGGCGGCTATACCGGTGCATTAGCTGGCCTTGCCCTTGTGCCGGCCATTGCCGTCCTCCCTGCTGCTACGGTATTGCTAAAACGAAAAACCATTCCACTGAGCTATTTGCGCCCAACGTGGGATCGTTTTTTTGCGAGTAATCTACTCAAATTTACCGTGATGGTATTGATTACCTCCGTTACCTTGCCCGCTGCGTATGTAATGCTGCGAAATTTGCTGGCCGCTCGTTATGGCTGGGATGCAGTAGGTATGTGGCAAGGGGTGAGTAAAATTTCAGATGCCTATTTGCAGTTTATCACGGCCTCATTTTCGGTTTATCTGCTGCCTACGTTGTCGCGTTTACAGGATAAAAACGCCATTGTGCGCGAGATAGGCCGTTCGCTGCGGTTTGTATTACCGGCGGTTGCAGTCGTCAGCCTGACCGTCTATTTGCTGCGCGATGTTGCTATCTGGCTACTGTTCTCGGCAGAGTTTCGCCCAATGCGCGATCTGTTTGCATGGCAACTTACCGGTGATGTTTTTAAAGTTGGCGCGTATGTATTTGGCTATTTGGTGGTGGCGAAAGCCGCACTGCGTTATTACTTACTGGCAGAAGTGTGCCAGTTTGTGTTGCTCAGTACATTGGCTTATATCCTTATTCCAATGCATGGTGCACTGGGTGCGGCGCAAGCCTATATGCTGACTTACATCCTCTATTTTTGCCTCTGTGTTGGGGCTTTTCTTATTTATCGAAAGCGTGCATGACAGCCTTAATCCATGTTTTGGGATCAGATATCCCGCATCACAATCAGACCGTACTGAGCTTCTTTAATGATGTGCTCAGCCCGCGGTTGTCATCGCCTGACCTGACCCGTGAGTTTTATGTGGTCAGCCGCGATTCGGCGCTGGCACATCGCTTCCCGCAGCTTAATATCCGCTGTTTTGCCAGTAAAAAGCAGATCGCACAGGTGCTGCGTCAGCAGGCTCATCGCCAGCCAGAGTCACATTTTATCCTGCATGGGCAGTTTAATATCCTATTGTGGCTCTATCTGCTGGTCGGGTTTATTCGCCCAAAACAGGTGAGCTGGCATATCTGGGGGGCAGATTTATATGAGGACTCTACTGACTGGCGTTTTCGGTTGTTCTACCGTTTGCGGCGGATTGCACAGGGGCGTGTCGGGCGGGTATTTGCCACCCGAGGCGATCTGAATTACTACCATCAGCGCCATCCAGCCATTGCCCAGCAGTTGCTCTATTTCCCAACGAAAATGGATCCGGCATTGACTGGCGGTGTACGCAACTGGATACCGGCTGAACCACTGAACATTCTGGTCGGCAATTCCGGAGATCGTTCTAACCGGCACATTGATGCATTGCGTGAGATTAAACAGCAGTTTGGTGAGCAGGTTCGGGTGCAGATCCCACTGGGCTATCCGGCCAACAATGATGCTTACATCAGTGAAATTCGCCATTGCGCCGAAACACTTTACCCTGATGGGCAGGTTACACTGTTGACTGAGCAGATCCCATTCAATACCTATCTTGAACGGCTGGCTCAGTGCGATCTGGGTTATTTTTTGTTTGAGCGTCAGCAAGGTATTGGCACATTGTGCTTACTAATCCAAAACGGTGTCCCTTTTGTTCTAAGCCGTAAAAACCCATTTGGCCAAGATCTGCAAGAGCAACATGTACCGGTATTATTCGGTGGTGAGGCCATCAATGCCGATCAAATACAGGCAGTACAGCGTGCATTTGGGGCACTTGATCGTCAGAATATTCGCTTTTTTAACCCTAATTACATTCAAGGTTGGGAGCAGGCATTACAATTGGCTGCTGGGCAGACAATACCCTCGTCAGGAGAAAAAGAATGAATCTGTTGGATTTCTCTGGCCTGCTGGTCGTCTATGTTGCTTCTCTTATCTTGATTTTGACATTAGGTTATCGGGAGTTTCGCCGCGAGCGTTTTAACTTCAATATCTTCTTTACACTGATCTATCTGCTGACCTTTTACTTTGGTTTTCCGTTTACCTGTCTACTCTCATTTCAGTTTGATGTACAAACCGAACCGCCAGAGTTTTTGATGTATGCCATGTTGGCATCCACCTGTTTTTATGCACTGTACTATGTGGTCTATAAAACACGTTTAGTAAAGCAAAGCAAACAGAAAAACTGGCTTAGTATGAACCGTGTCGAGACCAATCTGACATGGATTTTATTAATGCTGATTGCGGTTGTTTCTGTGGGCATTTTTTTTCTACAAAATGGCTTTTTGCTATTTAAATTGCAAAGCTATAGCCAGATTTTTTCAAAAGATGTCTCTGCTGTTGCACTAAAACGATTTTTCTACTTCTTTATCCCGGCCATGTTGGTGGTGTATTTCCTCAAGCCTGACACAAAAGGCTGGATTTTCTTCTTAGTTTCCACCGTCGCTTTCGGAATACTGACCTACGTTATTGTTGGTGGTACCCGTGCCAATATCATTATCGCGTTTGCACTGTTTTTGTTCATTGGTATTATTCGCGGTTATATCACCCTTAGCATGTTGCTGGTGGCCGGTGTTGGCAGTGTAGTTGGCATGTTCTGGTTAGCACTTAAACGCTATAGTTTGGATGTCAGCGGATCAGAAGCCTTTTATACCTTCTTATACCTAACACGAGATACATTCTCACCATGGGAAAACTTGGCACTGTTGCTTGAGCACTATCATAAAATTGCCTTCCAAGGTTTAGCGCCCATTATCCGAGATTTTTATGTATTTATCCCATCATCGATTTGGCCAGACAGACCAAGCCTTGTTGTTAATACTGCCAACTATTTTACCTGGGATGTGCTCGAATACCCTGTAGGTCTGGCTATTTCCCCTACATTGATAGGCTCGTTAGTTATTATGGGGGGCATATTCTTCATTCCGCTTGGTGCCATTACCGTAGGCTTATTAATTAAATGGTTAGATTGGTTATATCGGTCAGGTAAAACCGAACAAAACCGCTATAAAGCCGCCATTTTACAAGCTTACTGCTTTGGTAATGTGTTCACGATTATTGTGTTAGCCCGTGAAGGGATTGACTCTTTTGTCTCCCGTATGGTGTTTTTCTCGATGATCTTTGGGCTCTGTTTGTTATTGGCTAAATTACTGTACTGGTTATTTGAAAGCGGTGGTTTGATTCGGCAGATAAAGGCGAAATAACAATGATGATGACTGATATTCCTAAATATACATTACGTGGGATAGAGATCTGGGGCTTTAGCAATATGTCTCAGTGTGTCGACTACTTGCTTGAGCCTAATGCCGTGAAAACCGGTACGCTCATTGCAATTAATGCCGAAAAAGTGATGACAGCCGAAGAGTCACCCGAGCTCAATACCTTGCTGGCAAATGCTGAGTATAAATATGCTGATGGCATTAGCATTGTAAATTCCATTCAGCGTAAATACCCTTATGCCAATCGTTTAGAACGCATACCAGGTTGTGAATTATGGGAAGCGTTAATGGCGCAAGCAGGCCAACAACAGCTACCTGTTTTCCTCGTTGGTGGTACACAAGCTGTTTTGAGTGAAGCGGAAGAGAAACTGCGTGCGCAGTGGGGTGTCAACATTGTAGGCAGTCAAAATGGCTACTTTACTGCCGATCAACGGCCTGAACTGTTTGAACAAATTCGTGCTAGCGGCGCAAAATTGGTGACAGTTGCCATGGGGTCACCGAAACAAGAGCTCTTTATGCGTGATTGCCGAGCACACTACCCTGATGCATTATACATGGGCATTGGCGGTACGTATGATGTATTTACTGGCCACGTTCAGCGTGCCCCTGCCATATGGCGAAAATTGGGTATAGAGTGGCTTTATCGCTTACTGTCACAACCTACACGTTGGCGGCGACAAGTGAAGTTACTCAAGTATGTTGCGTATCACTTCAGCGGAAAACTGTAGTTTTTACCCGATTTAGGCTAAAACATGACCATTTAGCCTTTTTTGTGAAAAAAAACACGAAAAAGGCTAGACAGGGATAGGTGAAATCCGTAATATGCGACCCCGCAACGGCGCGTTGGGCGCCCGTAGCTCAGCTGGATAGAGCGCTGCCCTCCGGAGGCAGAGGTCTCAGGTTCGAATCCTGTCGGGCGCGCCATTTAAGTGCCAGACGTTGTGGAAACACAAGCTGATAAAAATGTAGTAACAATGATTCTATGGTGGCTGTAGCTCAGTTGGTAGAGTCCTGGATTGTGATTCCAGTTGTCGTGGGTTCGAGCCCCATCAGCCACCCCAGATTAAACAGCATGGCATATAATATGCGGTGTTGATAAAGAGCAAAAAGAAGTACAGTGATATGCGAAGGTGGCGGAATCGGTAGACGCGCTAGCTTCAGGTGTTAGTGTCTTAACGGACGTGAGGGTTCAAGTCCCTCTCTTCGCACCACAACTTCTTAGAGCGTAATAAAAAGATATTTCGGTGAGTAGCGCAGCCCGGTAGCGCAACTGGTTTGGGACCAGTGGGTCGGAGGTTCGAATCCTCTCTCACCGACCATCTTAGAAGAGCCCGCTCAATGAGCGGGCTTTTTGCTATCTGGTGGTCGCCATACTTTAGTGATGTTCCTTTGCTCTCTTCCTTAGATCTTTCTTTAACTCTCTTTTCTATCTATATACACCTTCATACATCTTCTTTTATCTCTTCTTTGATTTATCTGTGTGCCTAGAGATGTTAAAGATAAAAATCATCCTCTATTAGGGATATAAAGAAAGAGCCGCCATACAAAACTCTATTGATGGCGGTATTAAATCAAGCATCTTAATCTCAAGAGAGTAAATGTAGCGCATCAGCCATGTGAGTGGCGTTATCAAAAAGTTGGATCCCCACCTGCTGCATTTCATCACAGGCCGCTTTTGTTGACGCCTCAGCAATACCACGGCATGCCGCTAAATTGACCCATACCTGAAACAGCCCTGTGTTATGCAATTGCAGCGCAGTGGTTTTCACACAGTAATCGGTCGCCAGCCCACCGAGTAAAATGATCGAGACCTCATTAACGCGTAGCCATTCAATCAATCCGGTACTCATTTTTTCATTCAGATCATGGTAACAAGCCCCATAAGGGTGCAAATCAGGTTCAATCCCTTTCCAAACAACAAAATCGTACTCCGTAATGGCCGGTAAACCAGGAATGGTTTCAAAGCCACGCGTTCCTGGTACGGCATGCGCTACCCACGTGACATCTGCATTCGGGTAATTCAATGGCTGTAACATTTGGTCTGGCTGCGGAACAACCCACACGGCATTAGCCGGGTGTGCATCTTTAGTGAGAAGGCGAAACGTTGCAAGATTTGCCTGCCGATTTAACTCATCTACAATCTCATCTCCCCCCTGTACCGGCAACTCAGTTGGGCATAACGGCGAAAAGGTGCATTGTGGATCAACCTCAAGCGTGGCAATGTTCATTATTTTTCCTGCTCTAATAAGCCATAAAAAGGTAAAAACAGCATAAATAACGCATATAAATAGCGCGTTTGATTGGATTTTCACCAAACAGATACGTAAATGCAAATTATCCTTAATTTTGCTTGCACCAAACGCAAAACCCCCTATAATGCGACCCCACTGACACGGCAACTGTGATGCAAATCACTGAATGCTAACAGTAAAGAATAAAACGCTTTTAAGGGATGTGAAAAACAAACCTTGACAGCTAAAGGGAAATGCGAAATAATGCGCGCCCTGTCAACGTTACGGCGCTGACACTGCTCTTTAAAAAATTAATCAGACAATCTGTGTGGGCACTCGTTAAAGACGCTGACTATCCAAAAGATACTTAGTTAAACGAGTGACTGACAATTTATTTGCTAGTTATTTCGAGCGACAAACTTTAAATTGAAG
>NZ_JBOFTR010000009.1:0-82189 GCF_051652165.1 Plesiomonas sp. | reverse complement strand
AAACATAACTCTGTTGATTCAGTCAGTAAAATACAAACCGTTTTAGGATGGGTCGTTAGCTCAGTCGGTAGAGCAGTTGACTTTTAATCAATTGGTCGCAAGTTCGAATCTTGCACGACCCACCATCTTTTCTCGTTATGTGCACATGTTGCCTGTAGCAGAAAATCCCAGGGCGATTAGCTCAGCTGGGAGAGCACCTCCCTTACAAGGAGGGGGTCACTGGTTCGAACCCGGTATCGCCCACCAATTTCCTTCTTCAGTGAAGGTTTGAGTGAACACGGCATTGAGTCACGTTGAATAAACATAACTCTGTTGATTCAGTCAGTAAAATACAAACCGTTTTAGGATGGGTCGTTAGCTCAGTCGGTAGAGCAGTTGACTTTTAATCAATTGGTCGCAAGTTCGAATCTTGCACGACCCACCATCTTTTCTCGTTACATGCACAGGTTGCTTGTAGCAGAAAATCCCAGGGCGATTAGCTCAGCTGGGAGAGCACCTCCCTTACAAGGAGGGGGTCACTGGTTCGAACCCGGTATCGCCCACCAATTTCCTTCTTCAGTGAAGGTTTGAGTGAACACAGCATTGAGTCACGTTGAATAAACATCACTCTGTTGATTCAGTCAGTAAAATACAAACCGTTTTAGGATGGGTCGTTAGCTCAGTCGGTAGAGCAGTTGACTTTTAATCAATTGGTCGCAAGTTCGAATCTTGCACGACCCACCATCTAAAATAAAAAAAGCGCCGAAAGGCGCTTTTTTTATTGTGTAAACATAATCACTACAGCATTCCTAGCCATTTTCTATCCACCAAATAAATTTCTGTGATTAGCCTTTATTTACCATTATGAATAGAACAATCTGACAAATTCGTTGCCCCAGGGAAAGTAGCAACACAAAGTTGGACAAGATAGTTTTTAGGTGCTAATTGCGCCTGAGTTTGTGTCACAGGTTCATTCGCTGCCAAAACAGCACCACTGAATATTCCACTCATAAGTGATAATACAAGAATTACAGCTTTCATCTTAATACTCCTCAAGTAAGACCCAAGACAGATCTCCTTATAAAATCTATCTTATAACGTGATATTTACCGCATATTTAATGATAAAAAATAACGGTTACATCTTACTAAAAAAGAGATAGCTGATCATATTGCAGTTATGTCTAAAAAAACAGATTACGGCGTGTTTACTGCATAAGAGAAAGTATTTTGTTTTGGGCTTTTTCCAAAATTATCATTGGGTAAGATATTTTGCTGTATGCCTAAGCCCTTTGCTATGTTGAGCATTATGTTGTATTTGACTTACTGTTCTAATAAGAAAGCAACTCTTCTCTATGTAGAGATTATTTCGCTTTAATATTATTTTTACAGTATTGATCCTAATATAGTTTAAGCGGTTTAAGCGGTTTAAGCGGTT
This sequence comes from Plesiomonas sp., assembly GCF_051652165.1. Classification (GTDB taxonomy): domain Bacteria; phylum Pseudomonadota; class Gammaproteobacteria; order Enterobacterales; family CAMTGL01; genus Plesiomonas. Next base: position 80,773 of record NZ_JBOFTR010000009.1, on the reverse strand, counting down.
TAAGCGGTTTAAGCGGTTTAAGCGGTTTAAGCGGTTTAAGCGGTTTAAGCAGGCAAGAATACATCAAACCCAGTATGACACTGGTGATGATTATACTATCGCTATTAAACAATAGTGCAGCACGAGATAAGTAAAAAATGAGGCTTTAATTTACAAAAAAATTAACACATCGTTTAGGTTAGCCAATATTATCGCTATCTGTATATTTATGTTCTATCACAGTGTCTTATCTACACTACAAATAAAAAAGTCTGAGTATGGTTATACAACAAACCAAACTCAGACCGAGATAATGACCTTGTATTAACTGTTGAATATAATTACGTCAGTTAAACTTGGCCTATTTTACTCATACAACAGAACCTTTCTGTATTATTAGAAGAAAGATAACGGCATGATAATGTGGAACTTAACATCGTGTTCAGACGCAAAGACGTTTGGTAATTCAGTCCAGCCAGCGTCAGATGGGATATTGTTTTCATACTTAGTATAATGCAGTTTAAACAATGTCCCTTTCGCCAAGCCATCCTGTAATGTATACATTACGTCAAAGTTAAGTGCTTTTTCTGTATCCGCACCGTTCGAGGCTTTTGTACCATCGCCTTTTTCCATGCCCCAGCCATAAGCACCAGAGACACCAACAGCCCAACCCGGAGCACCCATCAGATCATCAAGCTTACGTGTTACGCCTAAGAAGATAGCCTTCTCATTGTTTGCGTTCCAGTCAGAGCGAGAATCCCACCAGATTTCATTTGCACCTTGTGAGTTACCATAACCACGGGTTAAACGAGGCAAGTAGTTGCCTTCAGCACCTTCAGCCTTCGTAAACAACGCTTCTGCACGGAAATCATACAGGTTGTAGTTCAACGCCGCAGTTAACGCTTGTTGCCATGCTAAACCATCATAGGTTTGAATATCTTTACCGTCTGGCCCAACATAAGTGTCGGTTTTAGAACCGTAGAATTGGTAGCTCGTGTTTAATCCACCAAGCACATCAAACTTATAGGCTGCTTTAGCAAAATAGCTATCCATATAGTTTTCAGATTGACCAAAACCTGCAGTCAGCCCTAAACCATTGCTAAAGGTGTAACGTGCTGCTAAAGCATAGATATAATCAATTTGGTTAGCGGCAGCAAACGGATCCATCCATGCTTTTGCACGAGAGAAGTTTTGTGTATCTCTGTACCATGGTGATTTATACTCGGTTGCATATGCACCTGTTACGTAAAGGCCACCGTAGTTACCTTCAACTTGACCACCTAAATAGGTACCTGGTTGGTAAGACCAGTTAACACCAAGCAAACCTGGAACATACAGTTGAGTCAAACCACCTTTAGCGGTTAATGCACCATCAAAGGCTTTAAATTTCAATGCAGCGGTACTTAAACTCGCCCCTTTATGTGGTTGGCCATCTTTGAAGTTACCGCCCCATTTGTTACCGGCGAAAGAGAACTCGTTCTCTTGATCTACTGCTGTACCACCTTGTGTTAAATCATAAGCATAGAAACCGCCCAAATCTAACCCGATAAAGTCCCACGCATAGCCTGAGTTGAAGTTCAATGCAACTTGCGTTGTTGCATGTGATAAATTAGGTGCGTAAGGCGCATCTTGGTTTGCACCAGGAATACCACTACCACGACGATCACGATCACGTTGGAAATAAAATAAACCGCCACTCAGTGTCGATTCTTCAATAAATTTTTCGTAGTTTGCACCATAAGCTTGGCTTTCACCATCTTGCTTGGCCATAACTGATGTTGATGCTAATGCACCAAAAACAGCCAGCGATAAAGCTGCAACTTTAAATTGTTTCGCTTCCATTACGAACTCCCATTTATTGGATATTTTATCCGTGCTCTGATTCAGTTATTTATGCCACTGCTAATCAGAGTTCTCCCAAAGAAATAAAAACTAACTAAACCCCACACGGGAAAAAACACAACTACCTCAATCTTCCGTGTGGAGAGGCAGTAGGTACGTAACAAGAGTACTTTCGCAGCGCAAAACATCAATGCTTATTAATGGCTTTTTTATAAAATTATGACAGAGTGCAAAAAAATATTACTAAGAGGCTGGAACTATTTATAAGGCAGGCTTTCAAATACGAGTTAAATCAATGATATACAATATTTACCTTATATTTCAATTGGTTATGCTTAACACAGTGACTTATTGCGTTTAACTAATCTCTATAAATAAAAATAAAGGGTCAATAAAATAAGATGTACATCGCAAATATATATGAATAAGAGGGCATTAGTATGATACGTTTCGCACTAATTACGCCCTATTTTATTTATAACAGGGCGCTTATTTTGCGATGCAGATTAGCGGTTAATTATTTCTAAAAAATCATCTTCAGTCAGAATAGAAATACCTAATGCTTGGGCTTTTGCTAATTTTGAGCCTGCGGCATCTCCGGCAATTAAATAGTCTGTTTTACTTGATACACTTCCTGTCACTTTGCACCCTAATTGTAATAAATACGCTTTTGCATCCTCTCGGGTCATTTGCGTTAGTGTTCCAGTTAATACTACTGTTTTATTTAATAATGGTGAGTCTATTGGCATATTTAACGTATCGCCCGATGTTTCTACCCAAGAAACCCCCTGTTGCAGCAGATTATCAATAACCGTGATGTTATGCGGTTCACGTAAAAAGTGATAAATGTGTGTAGCAACCACAACTCCAACATCTTGCACTGTTTGTAAACGTTCATGATCTGCTGCACACAATGCGGTTAGTGTATGAAAGTGCGCCGCTAAATTAGCTGCAGTCGCCTCGCCGACTTCACGGATCCCCAGCGCATACAGAAAACGAGCAAATGTTGTTTGCTTTGATTTTTCGATGGCTCTCAGTAAATTCTGTGCTGATTTTGGCCCCATTCGTTCAAGACGGGTTAGCTCTCCGAGCGAAAGCTGAAAGAGATCTGCAGGAGTTTGAATCAGCTCACGCTCGACCAGTTGATCAATAATTTTCTCTCCCATTCCTTCAATATCAAAGGCACGGCGAGCTGCAAAATGCCGGATAGCCTCTTTGCGTTGAGCTGGGCAGATTAAGCCACCACTACAACGAGCCACTGCTTCACCTTCAATACGTTCAACAGAAGAAGCACAAACAGGGCACTCGGTAGGAAATATAATCTCGGTAACACATGTAGGGCGGCGATCTAGCACGACGCCGGCAATTTTAGGGATAACATCGCCTGCGCGCCGAATCACAACAGTATCGCCAATACAGAGCCCTAAACGGGTAATCTCGTCTGCATTGTGCAACGTAGCACTACTGACGGTAACGCCACCGACAAAAACAGGGGTAAGTTTCGCTACGGGGGTTATAGCGCCGGTTCTACCGACCTGAAACTCGACATCTAGTACGGTGGTCAACTCTTCTTGTGCTGGAAATTTCACGGCAATTGCCCAGCGGGGCGCTCTGGCTACAAATCCTAACTGGGTTTGCAGTGCAAGATCATCCACTTTGATAACGACACCATCAATGTCAAAATTTAGCTGATCGCGCCGTGCAAGAATATCGGCATAGTAAGCCAATACAGCCTGTTCACCCTTGACTTGCTGCACTTCATGGCTAACGGGCAGCCCCCACTCACGCAATGCATTTAAGCGTGCGATGTGGCTTTCTGGCAGATGATGACCAGTATGTGTATCTGCGATACCCATACTATAAGCATAAAAGGCTAATGGACGTTGAGCGGTAATTTTGCTATCAAGCTGACGAAGTGACCCTGCTGCCGCATTACGAGGATTTACAAACAGTTTCTCACCTTTGCGGCGAGCAAGCTCGTTAATCCGCTCGAATCCATCTCGCGTCATAAATACTTCACCACGGACTTCTAGACGCGGTGGACATTTTGCATGCAAACGTAGGGGAATCGAGCGAATGGTTCGCACATTTTCGGTAATATCTTCACCTGTCATGCCATCACCACGAGTTGCAGCTTGAATCAAAAAACCATCGACATACAATAAACTGACAGCTAAACCATCAAGTTTAGGTTCGCACGAGTAAGTGAGCGTTTGGGTATCACCTAATCGATCTTGTACTCTTTTTTGAAAGGCTAAAAAGTCGTCATTACCAAAGGCATTGTCTAATGAAAGCATTGGAACTTCGTGCTGAACTTGTGAAAAGCTGTTAAGTGGTATCCCCCCAACACGCTGTGTCGGTGAATCGGCTGTGATAAGTTCAGGATATTTTGCTTCCAGCTCGCGTAATTGCTGCATTTGGCGGTCATATTCTGAATCAGGTATCGAGGGCTGATCGAGCACGTAATAAAGATATTCATGGTGCTGAAGTTGTGCTCGTAACTCGGCTAACTGTTGTGTAATGCTATCGGCCATAGGTCTGCCCCCTTAATGAGAAAACCCCCGCCAAAGCGAGGGTTTTAGATAAACGATATTCTACTGCTACCGGTGTACTGTTACGATATTACGCACACACAGCTCTAATACGCATTTTGTACTCTTCATTTTTCTGTGGTGTCCACATCCGGCGCTCATCATCGAGTACTAAACCCCCGACATCATCAGCAATACGTTGCGCCGCTTGTAGCATCAACTTAAAGTTCTGATTTACATCACCATATGAAGGAACTTGCATAAAAATAGTGATTCCCGGTGTAGTGAATGCAGCCATGTTAGCAACATCAAAAGTACCTGGTTTTACCATATTAGCGAGGCTAAACAGTATTGGGCCACTCCCCATAGGATCAATGTGACGATGGAAAATAGCCATTTCTCCATGTTGGAAACCCAACTGAATTAAGCTATTGAGCAAACGCTCACCATCAATAACATGACCTGCGTGCGCTGTTACATTGAGTACGAGCACATCACTTTTCGGTGCTTCAGGCTCTACTGGCTCAGATTTGGCAGTATGTGCAGGTATATCATGTTGATCATCTTCACTCTCTGTTTCGCGATGAGCGGTAACCGGAGAGTTTGATGCAGTATGCTCAATACCTTGATCATGCTCATTATCTAAATCAAGCGATTGTGGCGCTTTTTTTACTGGAGCATTCACAGGTGCTGTATCCAACACATCGTCGTCAATTTCATCATCAACTGCTGAAAATGATGGCTCTTCTGGTTGTCTACGCACCCTCTTTTTGACCCGAACAGGCTCAAGATCTTCAAGATCTTCATCTTGCTCTGGCGGCTGTTTATCTTTCAAACGCTTAACGGGTTTATGACCAAACACCGTCGGTTTTTCCTTGCGGCTTGCCCACAATCCATGCAACAGCAAAGCAGCTATCGCTATCGCTCCCACGACAATCAAAATCAGACGCAAATCCTGCATCGCTGGTATCTCTTTAATAATTCAAGATCTATGCCCAAGTAGTGAGCAGAGTAACTGCCACTAACTTTATGTGTTAGCGCCCTTATCTTCAAGTGCTGACACTAAATTCTCTATACATTATGAGGTTTAAACCTATCTTTTGGCTATTTTTTAATCGCTTGATTGTTTTTTAACGGTTAACCAAAGCCTTCACTACTTTAGTTATTTTTTAATTGGCCGACATAAACATGATGTTTGAGCCTGTTACTCTCTAGTATCTGTGTTGTGCTACCGTTATGATTTAGGTAAGTAAACTGTGTGGATAGACACTATGTCATCAACAACAAAGACAAAACTTACCGAAAATGGTGTGAGCTTTTTTTTACAAGGATGGAAACTGGCTTTTTCATCAGGCATTCGTCGTTATGTTATTTTGCCCCTGCTTGTAAATATATTACTGCTAGGAGGTGCGTTTTATTGGTTAGCAAGCCATATGCAAAAGTGGATTGGCCAACTGTTGTCTCATATCCCTGATTGGTTGCAATGGCTTAATTATTTACTTTGGCCATTAGCGGTAATTAGCGTCTTGCTATTATTTGGCTATTTTTTTAGCACATTGGCCAATATTATTGCATCTCCTTTTAATGGGTTGCTAGCAGAACAACTCGAAGCACGTTTAACGGGAGAGTCACCTCCGGTGACAGGCGTCATGACATTAGTGCGTGATGTGCCGCGTATTTTAAAACGTGAATTACGAAAGCTAGTGTATTACTTGCCAAAGGTTACTGCTTTATTGTTAGTGTCACTTATTCCGGTTATCGGTCAAACACTTGCGCCTCTATTATGGTTATTACTCACTGCGTGGATGCTTGCAGTACAGTACTCAGATTATCCATTTGATAACCATAAAATTCCCTTTACTGTTATGCGTGATACGTTAAAACAGCGCCGAATTACAAGTTTAACGTTTGGGGGATTAATTAGCTTTTGTACTATGATTCCACTGCTAAATTTGGTTATTATGCCCGTGGCTGTCTGTGGGGCAACGGCAATGTGGGTTACTTGTTATCGCCCAAAACTGAAAGGAACGGGTGTAAATTGACATTCTCTTTACGCTAAAAAAATGGGGCTTTCGGTATAAATAGATAAAAAGGGCATTGATTACTTGCCCTTTTTTATCACCTAACGCACACACTGTAGTAATATCGATCCCACTGAGTACCCTGCCCCGAATGCGCAAAGTACGCCGTAATCACCGACAGAAAAATCATCATGATAACGATGAAAAGCAATGATTGAACCTGCTGAACTGGTATTGGCAAACTCGTGCAAAATAGTTGGCGCATCGAGCGGTAACGGATCTCTACCCAATACTTTACGTGCTAAAAAGGCATTCATATTACTGTTTGCTTGATGTAGCCATAAACGTTTGAGCTGATGGCTCTCTAATCCAACCCGCTCTACTTGTTGTTCAAGCAGTTGGCTGACTAAAGGTAACACCTCTTTAAACACTTTCCGCCCCTCTTGCATAAAGAGCTTATCGCGGTTGAACTGTGTTTCTGGTGTAGCTCGATTCAAAAAACCAAAGTTATTGCGGATGTTATTTGAAAAATGGGTATGCAGTGTTCTATCGATAATTTGAAATGCTTTACGGCTCTGGCTATTTTCTGCTTTTTCCAGCACTAAAGCACTGCATGCATCACCAAAAATAAAGTGTGAATCACGATCACAAAAATTAGCGTGCCCACTGCAAACTTCAGGATTAACAATTAAAACCGTATTTGCCATACCGCTATTAATTGCATCAACCGCCTGACTAATGGCAAAAGTCGCTGATGAGCAAGCCACATTCATATCAAATGCATAGCCTTTTGCACCCAGCAACGCTTGAACTTCAATGGCGATAGCAGGATAAGCACGCTGTAAATTAGACGCAGCGACAATAACTAAATCAATATCTGCTGCATCATGATTGGCTGATAATAATGCCTCTTTTGCTGCGATCACAGCCATTTGTGCCATGACACTGGGTTGATCGTCACTCAGTTCTGGCAGTAAAGGATGCATAATATCAGGGTTAAGAATGCCCTCACATGCGACGACGTAACGCTGCTTAATGCCTGAAGCTTTTTCAATAAATTCAGTGCTGGACATTTGCAGAGGTACGATTTGCCCTGTGGTAATAGCCACATGATTCTTAGCATTATAATGAGCAACGTACTGATTAAAGGTATTAACTAACTCCACATTCGTGATTTGATGGGGAGGGATATAAAGACCAGAACCACTGATCACAATCTGCTGCATATATCATCCTTGTGCATACATTACAGATGCCAATACGCTCGCAATCTGCTAATAAAAAAAGTGAAACCTAGACTCTCATACAAGCTATCCCTAAGATTACGCCGTTGTTAATAAAAGTCGAGCTGCGTTAATTAAGTGATAAGTGATAAGTGATGCCATTATCACTGTAGTAAATATTAGCTTAGATACTCTAGTAGCATAGGCTAATTGCACTCATTGAATAACGATATACATAATCGGTACTTTCCATCTCAAGTAGCTGGCGTATGCTACCTGTATTATATTTTTAACATGTTGATTTATTAACGTAAGATTCAAATTACTCAGGTATACATGGCACTGTAGTGATATCAATCAACATCGTACTTATTTTAGCTATCGATACAATGGGTATGCTTTGGTGTGCATGAAAATCCACCATGTATGACTGTTATACGCGATATACCAAATACTTTACTGAAAGGAGTTGGATTATGAGCAATATTTATGCAGATAACTCACAAACCATTGGCCATACCCCATTAGTTCGCTTAAACAGAGTGAGCCATGGAAATGTGTTAGTTAAAGTTGAAGCCCGTAACCCAAGTTTTAGTGTAAAGTGCCGGATTGGTGCCAATATGATTTGGGATGCTGAAAAACGTGGCATTCTTACTCATGATAAAGAGTTAATTGAGCCAACAAGTGGAAATACAGGAATTGCACTGGCTTATGTTGCTGCCGCTCGTGGTTATAAATTGACATTAACCATGCCAGAAACCATGAGTTTAGAGCGCCGTAAATTATTAAAAGCACTCGGTGCAAACCTGATTTTAACCGAAGGCGCAAAAGGGATGAAAGGCGCAATCAATAAAGCCGAAGAAATTGTGGCGGCTGAACCTGAACGCTATGTGCTTTTACAGCAGTTTAACAACCCCGCTAATCCTGAGATCCACGAAAAAACCACTGGCCCTGAAATCTGGAATGATACCGATGGCGATATTGATGTATTTGTTGCCGGTGTAGGAACAGGCGGCACACTTACGGGTGTGAGCCGCTATCTAAAACAAACAAAAGGCAAGGCGATTATCTCAGTTGCAGTTGAGCCAAAAGACTCGCCGGTCATTTCACAGGCGCTGGCCGGTGAAGAGATTAAACCTGGCCCACATAAAATCCAAGGGATTGGTGCAGGTTTTATTCCCGGAAATCTTGATTTGAGCCTGATAGACCGTGTTGAGCTAATTACGAACGAAGAGGCCATTAGCATGGCACGCCGTTTAATGGAAGAAGAGGGTATTTTAGCTGGCATTTCATCGGGAGCGGCGGTCGTTGCAGCTAATAATATCGCTGCGTTACCTGAGTTTGCAGGGAAAACTATTGTCGTACTCTTGCCCTCTTCTGGTGAGCGTTATTTGAGCACTGCACTGTTTGCTGACATCTTTACCGAAAAAGAAATGCAGCAATAGTTCGCTTTGACTAAATTGTATAAAAAGGCATCAATATCGATGCCTTTTTGTGCGCTACCGCTAAGTTCTATACTCACAGTGATTGATTTATTTTCCCCTCTCTTGTATTAAACCAATCAATTTTTTCATCGTGTAAAATTAATCAGAGTATGCGACGTTTTTGCTATGCATTGTTAATCTTATACAATGCATCTTCAGTCAAAGACATTGATCAGCGTATTACGCGTTTACTTTGATAAACTTACGGTATAATTCGAACAGCAATATTAATAACAAAACAGGTTGACGCTCGTTGTGTTCTACACACCACGTATAACCTTCACAACTCATTGGGATGAAATACTATGTTTGAGAAACAAGTTACTATTACTGCACCAAACGGTCTGCACACTCGCCCTGCTGCTCAGTTTGTCAAAGAAGCAAAAGCGTTTACTGCAGATATCACAGTTAACTCTAATGGCAAAAGCGCAAGTGCAAAGAGCCTGTTTAAGCTGCAAACTTTGGGGTTGACCCAAGGCACGGTTGTCACTATCTCTGCTGATGGCGAAGACGAGCAAAAAGCGGTTGAGCACCTTGTGAAATTGATGGCTGAACTTGAGTAATCAGCTTCATAACACATAACAAGTTCGTAATTGCAGAATAACGTATAGGTAGGGCTATGATTTCAGGCATCTTGGCATCACCCGGTATCGCTTTTGGTAAAGCATTATTGCTAAAAGAAGACGAGATCGTGATTAACCGTGCAACACTGGCTGCAGATCAGCTAGAAGGCGAAATTGCACGTTTTTTTGATGGGCGTAATAAAGCAGCAGCCCAACTCGAAACGATCAAACAAAAAGCAGCCGTGACGCTAGGCGAAGAAAAGGAAGCTATCTTCGAAGGTCACATCATGCTGCTCGAAGATGAAGAGCTAGAGCAGGAAATCGTAGCCTATATCCGTGAGAACAGTGCTTCAGCAGAAGCGGCTATTCACGCTATTTTAGAAGGCCAAGCGCAATCGTTAGAAGAGCTCGATGATGAGTATCTCAAAGAACGTGCCGCCGATGTACGTGATATCGGTAAACGTCTGCTAAAAAATGTGCTAGGCATGAATATTGTTGATTTAAGCGCAATCAGTGAAGAGGTGATTTTAGTTGCCAATGATCTGACTCCGTCAGAAACTGCACAGCTCAATCTAGACAAAGTGCTTGGTTTTGTGACAGATATTGGTGGCCGCACATCGCACACCTCTATCATGGCGCGCTCATTAGAGTTACCTGCTATTGTTGGTACAAACAATATCACTCAACAGGTAAAAACAGGTGATTATGTAGTACTTGATGCAATTAGCAATGCAGTACACATCAACCCAACAACGACACAAATTGAGCAACTTAAAGAGATTCAAGCCCGTTTTGCTAATGAAAAAGCAGAGCTGGCAAAGTTAAAAGATCTTCCTGCTATGACGCTAGATGGCCACCAAATTGAAGTGTGTGGCAACATTGGTACAGTGCGTGATGTTGATGGCGTAGAGCGTAACGGTGGCGAAGGTGTCGGCCTGTACCGTACCGAGTTCCTGTTTATGGATCGCGATGCGTTGCCAACTGAAGATGAACAGTTTGCTGCTTATAAAGCTGTTGCGCAAGCAATGGGCGATCAAGCCGTTATCGTACGCACCATGGATATCGGCGGTGATAAAGATCTGCCTTATTTAAATCTGCCAAAAGAGATGAATCCATTCTTGGGTTGGCGGGCAATTCGTATCGGTTTAGATCGTAAAGAGATCTTACGTGCTCAACTGCGTGCTATTTTGCGAGCCTCTGCTTTTGGTAAGCTGCGCATTATGTTCCCGATGATCATTTCAGTTGAGGAAGTTCGCACTTTACGTGCTGAACTCGATGAGCTAAAGCGAGCTTTGAAGGCCGAAGGCCATGCTTTTGATGAAAATATTGAAGTAGGTGTAATGGTAGAAACGCCTGCTGCTGCAGCCATTGCGCACCATTTAGCAAAAGAAGTAGACTTTTTCAGTATTGGAACAAACGACTTGACTCAGTATACTCTGGCCGTCGATCGTGGTAACGAGCTGATTTCACACCTATACAACCCGATGACACCTGCTGTTCTAACTTTGATCAAGCAAGTGATTGATGCCTCCCACAAAGAAGGAAAGTGGACGGGCATGTGTGGTGAGTTAGCTGGTGATGAGCGCGCTGCGGTACTGCTATTAGGTATGGGATTAGATGAGTTTAGCATGAGTGCAATTTCTATCCCTCGCATTAAAAAAGTGATCCGTAATGTCAACTTTGAAGATGCAAAAACCTTAGCTGAACAAGCACTCGCACAGCCTACTGCTGCGGATATTATGGTGCTGGTCAATAAGTTTTTGGAAGAAAAAACACTTTGCTGATTGTGCTAACGTGTCAACTACACTAACTTAGCACGAGAAGTCGAATAATTTCCGATAATGAGGACGATACAATGGGTCTGTTCGATAAACTAAAAAAACTGGTTTCTGATGATTCTCACGATACGGGCTACATTGAGATTTTTGCGCCGCTGTCTGGTGAGATCGTAAATATTGAAGATGTACCTGATGTGGTTTTTGCTGAGAAAATCGTTGGCGATGGTATTGCGATTAAACCAACAGGTAATTTAATCGTAGCTCCTGTCGACGGAACTATCGGTAAGATTTTCGAAACTAACCATGCATTCTCTATCGAATCTGATACGGGTATTGAACTGTTTGTTCACTTTGGTATTGATACTGTTGAGCTTAAAGGTGAAGGTTTCACACGTATTGCAGAAGAAGGCCAGCGTGTGAAGATGGGCGATCCAGTTATTGAGTTTGATCTTGCTGTATTAGAATCAAAAGCAAAATCTACATTGACTCCTGTTGTTATCTCTAACATGGATGAAATCAAAGAGATGGTTAAACTCTCTGGTAGCATTACTGTAGGCGAAACTCCGGTGCTGCGCATCAAAAAATAAGGATGAAATAGAGGGTGTTGTTACACTCTATTTTCCGATACAAAAAGCCGACATCATCATGTCGGCTTTTTTATTTAGCTTGTTGTTGGGCTTACTGTTTAGCTCTGATCACTCAACACGAATTTTGCCCTATTTATTTAAAGCTGTTCAAGACGCATTCGAGAAGGCGCAAAATAGTACCCGCCTGTCACTGCACGAGTATATTTAAGTAGGCGATCGTATTGGCCATCTTCTAATTTACCAAACATGCTAAATAACTGTTTTTCAATGTTATATAACGAGTGACAATACGCACAAAAGTACAAGCCGTGTTCATCACTCGCTTTACCATAAGGTAAGCTGTGACGCAAAATTTTCAGGCCTTTCCCCTCTTCTTTTAGATCAACACGGCTAACATGCGAGTTTTCAAAACGATGCTCAGGCTCTAACTCTTCGCTTTCTACTTTCGTTCGGCCAATGGTTTTCTCTTGGTCTTGCTCATTCAAACCGTGCCATTTAGGGAGGTTATGCACATAACGCTGCACCAGTATATAACTGCCCCCTTGATCGGGCCCTTCGGCAATCACACCGACTTGCTCACGTACTGGTTCACCGTGTGGATTTTCAGTTCCATCAATAAAACCTGTCATATCACGGGCATCAAGGTAACGAAAACCGTGTTGTTCATCCGTGACAGTGACGCAGTCACCCAATGCATTAAGCACATCTTGTGCTAATGCATAGTTCAAATCATGGCGCTGAGAGTGAATATGAATAAACACATCTTCTTGTGTTTCAGGTGCAATGTATCGCTCTTCGCCGAGCTCAACAAACGGTTTTAACTCTGGTGCTTCTTCATCACCTGCCAGTGTACGCCAAAGCGCATCACCAAAAGCCCATGTGCCTGACAGAGCAGCATCAGTATCACTTGCAGCATAGTGATCAACCATTGCTGGAAATTGTTTGGCAATTTCACGAACACGGGAAACCCCTTGCTCAACATGCAAAACAAGAAATACAGCAAAGCGATTGCCTTCAGGAACAACTCCACTTTGAGCTAGCGTCATTAGGTTATCCTCTCTTGTTATCTTTTAAAGATGCTCATTTTCAGATAAATACTTGCAGGATAACGTGTCTTGCGTATTGAACTTCTGTGTATTTATCTGCATTTGAGCAGTTCTTAGGGATTACCCGGCGTTGCCGGAGTCAGCATTAGTCTGCCATATCATTTGCTGAACTTTCCAAGTACGTAATACATCATCAGGTGGCAACAATCCTTGTGGACCACTCCATTGGCCACTAAATATATAGTGGATCTGTTGAGCCTGTGGCGCTTGACAAATCACAGCAGATTGCTCGTCTGCTATCCCTACACGACAGTGTGCCCCTAAGGCTTTAGGGTAGATATCTACAAACACGCTACCAACGTGCGTACCCCATTCTGTCTCAATTTTAGGGCTATAAATAGTAATCGAATCAATCTTATCTTTACTCTTTCCACTTAATACCAGTGCACGCTGATTATCGCGTAGGGCTTCTGCATAAGGCTGTACTTCACCATTTTGCATTTGCATTCCCGTACGCACTTGGTATTGATCACCTAACTTTTCTTGAATGGTATCGGCAGTCAACGGAGTATCTTGTGTAATACCTAAAACTTGCTCACCGTTAATAACCGTTGAATCACTGCGAAACCAACTAACCGGGGACCACCAGTGTGATGTGCTCTGAGAGGTAGCTTGAAGGCCAGCCTGCGTATCTGTATTGGTATCACCAGAAAATGTGCTACAACCTGCCAGCAGCAGCGGCAATGTTATAATCCATGCGTGATGCTTCATGCAATTTCCTCTTAATGCGTATTCGACCAGCTAATTACCTGATTCATGAGTAATTATTACTGAATATTTCATGACTAAGATGACAAAAACGAGAAGTATGGTAACTCAGATTGTAACGGGATGAGATAAGAATAGCGGATTAATCAAGGCTGTTGTCTGTCTTTTGTTGTGTAAACGCGGCAGCAAGACGTTTACTGCGTAGAACATAAGCTAATGCCCAAACGGTGAGCATCAATAAGGTTGCATTAGGCAGCGCAAAATCAGCAGGTTTAAAGATAGCCTGCTTAAGTAGCATGAGAAGATCGCCAAATAACATACAAGGCAGTAGAAAACGGCTCATTTGCCATATTTTGGGCCAGTTCTGCCGCCTACCGGCTAATAGAAATAGAAATACGGCAGGTAAGCCAAGTGACATACCAAACCAAAAATCATCAATACTTGGATAAAACAGTGTCAACAAAGCATTACCTGTTTCGCGTGATGCTCCTGCAATAATAAACAGTGCCCACGTTTTCGCTTGTAACACAACAATAACCCAAAATAACCACGGCAAACGCAGTTGGCCATGATTATCATATTCATTAGGATGATAGTGTGGTCGGTTCGATAAAGGCGGTATCATAGTGGTAATAATTTACTCATCCACGCTATCTTCTATCAAGCGTTTTCCCAGACAAATCGTATCTTGGATTTCATAACCCAGCTTTTCATACATATTGATAACTGATTGGTTCTCTTCTCGTACCAACAGATGAATTTTAGGGCAACCACGGGCAATCAGTTTTTTTTCAACACGATTAACCAATGCATTAGCAATACCACGGCCACGATAATCAGGGTGAACGGCAAGATAAGTCACCCAACCACGATGTCCATCGTATCCTCCCATGATTGTACCTATTACTGCGCCAGCTACTTCAGCTACTAAAAAGAGATCCGCGCCTGTATGAAGTTTACGCTCGATATCGATCTCAGGATCATTCCACGGGCGCAGCACATCGCAGCGATCCCACAATGTCAGTACTTCTTCAAAATCATTTTGTTTAAAAACACGAATTTCCATTGCTGTACCCAAAGCTATCTTAAACTGTTTTAATAATGAGTATGTAATATTGGTATGTATACAAGGTGTTATAAGGGATATTCGCCCTACACACTCTTTTCATCGACAGATTTGACTAACATTACATGCTAATACCACACGTGCCAGCATGCCAACGTAGTATCACTGGCGCGTTAGTGTAATGCCTTAACTTCACATATGCATTATCTACACGCGAATATGTCAGTAAAAAAAGTAAAAAAACCGCGTTGCTTTAACAGCAAGGCGGTTTTTTTTATGGTAAAGCACACTTTTGTTAGTTTAATTAAAAACCTGGTTTTACATCACTCATATCTGGCAGTTTATGTGCAATACCTTTATGACAATCAATACAGGTCTGGCCATCAGTAATGGCTTTTTCATGCATTTTTGCCGCTACCGTTTTCTGCGCGGTAAAATCCATATTATCAAAGTTGTGACAATTACGGCACTCTTGTGAGTTGGTCGCCTTAAGGCGTGCCCACTCGCGTTCAGCCATGACTTTTCGGTGCTCTTCAAATTTTAGCGGCGTATCGACGATACCGAATACTTTGGCATACAGCTCACGGCTAGCCTGCACTTTACGGATCATTTTATGGGTGAAATCTTGTGGCAGATGGCAATCTGGGCAGGTTGCTTTCACACCACTACGGTTATTAAAGTGCGCGCTTTCAATGTACTCTTGATACACGTTGTCTTTCATTTCATGACAACTGATACAGAACTGTTCGGTACTGGTAGCATGCATAGTGGTATTAAAGGTGACAACAAAGGCGATACCACCAATAAAACCAATAATTAGCAGAGTACCCAATGCCAAACGGCTGGGTTTACGCCACCATGTCCATGTGCGCTTTAGCAAGCCGGGCTTTTTTTCAGTGTTCATGGGTACCTCTGATTACTGGCCAAAACCGGTGGTCGGTTTGAAGGTGTTGCCGATAATAGGAGTTGCATCTGTTTGTGGCACATGACACTGCAAACAGAAGTAGCGGCGCGGTGCAACTTGGTTGAGGACTTTGCCATCACGATCCATAAAGTGGGTTGGGCTAATACGCGGCGCACCGGAAACGCGGTAGTTCTCAATACCATGGCACTGTAAACATTGGTTGTTGTTCATGGTGACTTGATACCCTTTGATATCGTGCGGGATCAGCGGCGGCTGATTCACATAATCAAGCGGTAAACGCCGCTGCTCTTTCGGTTGTGTCGCCAATTTTTCAACAGGTTGTGCAGCTTCGGAAGATTTAGCAAAATCAACATTATAGTTATTTTTAATGCTATCTGTGGTGGCGGCATACGCGCCAAAAACTAGCACTGTGAGCATAAAACACAGGGAAAGTAGCTTTTTCATTTTTTCGCTCCCGAATCAGTCAGTCGAGTCGTTATTTGAAATACATGTTCGGCACACACGTCGATACAACGTCCACAGGTGATGCAGTCTTGACTGAGCACCTGTGTAGATTGTTCGGCATTGCCGTGTAAAGGTGTACGTAATACATGCGGTTCGGGGCAGACATGGTAGCAATCCATGCAGCGGGTGCAGTTTTCCCGTGCCACGGCATTGACCCGTAACAGGCCTTTTGCGCCTATCACGCCATACAGCGCCCCCATCGGGCAGAGGTGGCCACACCAGCCGTGTTCAACCACTAGCAGATCAAACACGAATACAGCAATCACCAACCACAGGCCGGCACCCGCACCAAAAATCAGGGCTCGCCCCAAGGTAGCGACCGGATTTACCCACTCCCACAGCAACGTTCCGCTGAATGCGCTGCCAATCAAGATCATGGCAAGCAGCACATAGCGGGTCATGCGCGGCAGTGTTGCACTGGTGCGGATCCCCAGCTTGCGCCGCAGCCATGCCGCGGCATCGGTGACCATGTTCAGCGGGCATACCCATGCACAAAATGCTCGGCTGGCAATCAGGGCATAGCTGACAGCAATGATCAGCCCGCCGACCAGTGCGAGTGTTTGTGGCCAGTGTCCGGCAGCCAGACTTTGTAATAGGATCAGCGGATCGGTCAACGGCACGGTATCGAGCAGCAAGCTGCTGCTGTAGTTGCCTTTTAAGATCCACACGCCCCACCACGGCCCGGCAAGAAACATCGCCAGAACCAGCAGTTGCACTGCACGGCGAGCCAGTAAAAATCGATGGGCATATGCCCAGCCATGACGCGATACTGCATCGCGCCCTGCTAGCTTGGGTGAGTTAACCGCCATCTATAAGCCCTCTTTTAGCGGCACGCTGCCGGATGTTAGCGGCTCTGCGGGGGAGGAGATTGCAGCAGCCGGAGCGGGCTGACGCACAGGCAGTTGAACGCCCTCTGGCACCAGTGAGTGTCCGGCTTTTTCTTTCTCTTCCCACCCTAAGCGATAGTGTTGCCCCAGCAACCCTTTTGCCAATGACATTGGCAGCACTTTGATTGCGGCCTCTTCCAGCACGCACGCTTGTTCACATTTTCCACATCCGGTACAGGCATCACTGTGTACGGTGGGGATGAATTTTGCGTGTTTACCGGTACGGCTGTTGTGCTGTACATCCAACGTAATGGCTTTATCAATTTGCGGACACACGCGGTAGCAAACATCACAGCGCAGCCCTTGCCAGTTCAGGCAGCTCTCGTGATCGAGCAGCACTGCCAGCCCCATACGCGCATCATCAATGTTGGTTAATGCAGGATCGAGCGCACCGCTTGGGCAAGCCGGAACACACGGAATGTCATCGCACATTTCACACGGCACGGCACGGGCAACAAAATAGGGTGTGCCTGATGCTACCGGTGCCAGCAACGTCGCCAGTTTGAGTGTGTCGTACGGGCAGGCTTGTACACACTGACCGCAGCGGATACACGCCGCACTAAACTCAGGTTCCGCCAGTGCGCCGGGCGGACGCAGTAATACGCCCTCTTTTGCCTTAGCTTGCCCCTGTTTTTGCTGTAAGCCCAGTAGCAGAGCCGCGCCCCCTACCGCACATGCTGTTCGCCCGACATCGCGCAAAAAACGCCGTCGCGCCGGGGTTTTATCCCTGACACGTGCAGTATCGTTGTTGCTGATACTGTTGCTGCGAGCTGGCTTGTTTGCAGGCCGCTGTGGTGGTTGGTCTGCTGGGCTGTTTGGTGAATCTGCCATGCGTTAAATTCCGTTGTGTTGTCACGGTACGCTGAAGGTCAACCGGCAGCGTGATGATTTTGGGCTACCGGTTGACCTTTGCATCACGCCTTCATCAGCTTAACTGCACACTTCTTGAAGTCTGTTTCCTTCGAGAGCGGGTCTGTTGCATCGAGTGTGAGTTTGTTCACCAACTGAGCAGCATCAAAGAACGGCATGTACACCAAGCCGCGCGGTGGCTTGTTACGGCCACGCGTTTCAATCAAGGAGATCACCTCTCCTCGGCGTGAAACAACTTTGACTTTGTCACCACGGCGCAAGCCACGATCTTTAGCATCAAGCGGATGAATAAAGACCACCGCTTCTGGGAAAGCGCGGTGCAGTTCAGGGACTCGGCGGGTCATCGAACCTGTATGCCAATGCTCAAGGACGCGGCCAGTGGATAACCACAGGTCAAACTCTTTATCCGGCACTTCAGCAGCAGGTTCGAATGGCAGCGCAAAAATGACCGCTTTGCGATCAGGATTGCCGTAGAAGCTAACCTCTTCGCCCGCTTTAACATACGGGTCAAAGCCTTCGCGGTAACGCCACAAGGTCTCTTTTCCGCCGACAACCGGCCAGCGCAAACCGCGTGCCTGATGGTACATATCAAACGGCGCTAAATCGTGACCATGCCCACGGCCAAATCCGGCGTACTCTTCAAACAGGCCTTTTTGTACGTAGAAACCAAAATCACGAGATTCATCATTTAGGCGTGTTTCGGGGATCTCATCTAACGTAAAGCGGTTGACCTGACCGTTAGCGTACAGCACGTCAAACAGTGTTTTACCGCGATATTCTGGTTGCAGAGCCACCAGTTCTTCTGGCCACACCTCTTCCACTTTGAAACGCTTGGAGAACTCCATTAGCTGCCACAAGTCTGATTTAGACTCAGCCGGTGCTTTAACCTGCTGATACCAGAACTGGGTACGGCGCTCGGCGTTACCGTATGCCCCCTCTTTTTCTACCCACATTGAAGTAGGTAAAATAAGGTCAGCGGCCATGGCGCTGACGGTCGGATACGGGTCAGAAACCACCACAAAATTGCGCGGGTCACGCCAGCCCGGTAAACGCTCTTCGTTGATGTTCGGACCGGCTTGCATGTTGTTGGTACACATGGTCCAGTAGAAATTTAGCGTACCATCTTTTAATGCACGATCTTGTGCAATGGCATGCAGACCAACTTTATCTGGGATTGTTCCGGCTGGCAGTTTCCACGCTTTTTCAGCGATCTGGCGGTGCTTCTCATTGGTAACAACCATGTCTGCCGGCAGACGGTGGGCAAATGTCCCCACTTCACGGGCGGTACCACAGGCTGAAGGCTGGCCGGTCAGTGAGAACGGCCCACAACCTGGTTTTGAGATTTTGCCCGTCAGCAGGTGGATGTTGTAGCACAGGTTATTTGCCCATACGCCACGGGTGTGCTGATTAAAGCCCATCGTCCAGTATGAGATGACCTTGATATTTGGATCGGCATACAGCTTTGCCAGCGCGACCAGTGAATCGGCCGGAACACCGGTCATTGCCACGGTTTTTTCCAGTGTGTATTCCGCAACAAACTTTTTATAGGCTGCAAAATCAATTGGCGTTGCTGCGCCGCTGTCTGGGTTCTTCGCCGCCGCTTGCAGAGGGTGTGTCGGACGCAGGCCATAACCGATGTCGGTTGCCCCTTCCTTAAAGACGGTGTGCTTAGTGATAAAATCCTGATCAACGGCATTATTTTCAATAATGTAGTTGGCGATATAGTTCAGGATCACCAGATCTGACTGCGGGGTAAAAATAATCGGGTAGTCGGCCAGTTCAAAGCTGCGGTGCTCGAACGTTGACATCACTGCCACTTTAACATCAGGCTTGGACAAACGGCGGTCGGTAATGCGCGACCATAAGATCGGGTGCATTTCGGCCATGTTGGAGCCCCACAGCACGAACGCATCGGCCTGTTCGATATCATCGTAACAGCCCATAGGTTCATCCATACCAAACGTACGCATGAAACCTACCACCGCTGATGCCATACAGTGGCGCGCATTTGGGTCAATGTTGTTTGAACGAAAGCCTGCTTTGAACAGTTTCGCCGCAGCATAGCCCTCCCATACAGTCCATTGGCCTGAACCAAACATACCAATGGCCGTTGGGCCTTTCTCTTTCAGTGTCAGCTTTGCTTTGGCTTCCATGATATCGAACGCTTCTACCCACGAAATGGGGGTAAATTCGCCCTCTTTATCATACTGCCCCTCTTTCATGCGCAGTAACGGCTGTGTCAGACGGTCTTTTCCGTACATGATTTTTGGCAGGAAATACCCTTTGATACAGTTCAGACCACGGTTAACAGGAGCATCAGGATCACCTTGTGACGCCACTACGCGGCCATTTTGTGTACCCACCAGTACGCCGCACCCTGTACCGCAAAAACGGCATGGTGCTTTATCCCACGTAATCTGATTACTCTCAGCCGACTCGGCCGCATTTGCGATAGCAGGCAGTGTCACACCGGCTGCGACAGCCGCTGCAGCCGCAGCATTTGCCTTCATGAAGTCTCGACGACTGAGTTTCATGGTATCTCCTTACCTTGATCATCTTGCTGGTGATACACCAGCGACACTGCCAGTACGCCTTGAATATTGCGTGCTGACTCTATATTGGCTAATAGCACATCAGAGGCCGTAGCCTGCATGACAACCACCATTTTTCCCTCTTCATTGATACCAGGGATCTCAGTATCCGGTATCTCGCTCAGTGCGCTACGCACTGCGTCTATCTTTTCTGGGCGTGCATGCACCACTAATCCGCACACGTGCCACTCATCGGGCATATCATTGGGCGTAGTCACCGCTGTATCGGCACTTGGCATAACGGTTATCTCTTTTACGGGATTAACTGAAACTGCCGTTTGGCCGTTCAGCGGGGAGTTATTTGGCATTATCGTCCTCATGATGTGGCAAGGTGCTGTGGTGGGCGTTGGCAATATCAAGCGTAGCCGCAGAGATCAGCGAAATCGCCTGTACCGGACACACCGACACGCAAGCGCCACAGCCCGAACAAAGCGCAGCATCAATAACCGGTGGGCTAACCCCACCGAGTACCGGTGTAAAACGAATGGCTCGCGGTTCGCAGCCATCCTGACAACTGCGGCATGTCACGCTGTTGTGGGCCAAGCACGTGCTGCTAATTTGCGGGGAGAGCTGCCAGGCAAGTGCGGTTGTTGGAACAAAGGCATTCGCCTGACAAACCTGTACACACGCCTGACAAAAAGTGCATTCGGCACGGCTGAAATCTACTTTCGGAAAACCGCCATCACCCACCACCAGCACGCCTGTCTCGCACGCGCGTACGCAATCACCGCAACGCGTACAGGCAGCCGTAAACGCCGCCTCATTTTTTGCCCATGGCGGGCGAAGAGGCGTATCATGTTGTATCGTTTCACGGCGAAAACGGCCGCGGAAAAATTGGCGACGAGTAAGCTCTGTTGGCATTCTCTTCTTTTAATGACCCGAATGTTGCAACAAACAGGGAAAACTGGCAGCGTAAGGTAGAATGTTATTCCATAGAGTATAATTACCCAAATTAGGTAAATAAGTGTGTGTATTGTTTAAGATCAATAACTTTGTGTAAAAAACCGCCAGTAATAATGCGTTAGATCACAAAATCAAAATCGCAATGTGTATACCAATAACTGATTATATGCATATAAACCTATATCTGCTGTCAGAGAACGGTATTCCCCCTGTGTATCTTGCTAAATACCGCACATTCAGCGATAGAAATCTGCCATCTCCACGCTAAAATAGCTAAGATAAACCCCTAGGAACTCCCCTCTGACATGAAGCAGACCTCTGTTGCTCGCACTATTGATCGCAGCCTAATTGGTATTGTGATGCTATCTATGCTCTCAACCTTGCTTGGGCTGATGACTCTGGTCAGTAGTTTAAAAGATGCCGAAGCGATCAATATTGCTGGATCATTGCGAATGCAGAGTTACCGTATTGCTTATGATTTACAAACCCATTCAGATTCACTGCCTGAGCATTTGACACACTACCAACAATCACTCGTTGCACCTTCGCTTATCCGGCTTGATAGCCCATTAACACCGCATCCACTACGGCTAAGTTATCGCTCGCTCTTGAAAACATGGCAGCAAATTCACCACCAAATCAATCAACACCAAAATCAGCACTATCTTGATCAAATTGTCGATTATGTCAGCCAAATAGACCACTTTGTGTATGAGCTACAACGCTTTTCTGAAATTAAATTAGCCATTGCAGGTATTACAGGCAGTATTGGTTTTATTGGTATTGTGTTTCTTGCACTTTTCACTATGTTGTTTACCCGCAGGCAAATTATTGCCCCACTAGATAAATTAATTGCGGCCAGCAAAGAAGTGCAAAACCAGCAATTTGCTCATCAACCTTTAGCCGTTAATCTAACGAATGAAATGGGTGGGTTATCGCGTACATTCACTGCTATGTCGACAGAATTGAGTAAGTTATATCGCTCTCTTGAAGAGCAAGTAGCAATGAAGACACAAAGCCTCACACATGCAAACCGCTCTCTTTCTGTGTTGTATGAGTGCTCACAAATATTGAATGTCACACAAGTTGATCAACCCACACTTGAGCAATTACTGGATAAAGTGCGGCACGAAGAGCAGTTACACGGTATTCAACTTGAAGTGATTGAGCACTCTACTCAACGCTGGATATTACAGCGCGGTGAAGCACAAACCTCTAGCACTCACCAATCTCAACCACTGTATATGAATGATCATATATTGGGGATTTTACACTGGCAATGTGCGCCACAGCAGTGCCCAGATGTGCGTTTAATGGAAAATATCAGCCGCATGATTGCACGCGGGTTATATTTCAGCCGGCTGCAAAAACAACAACAGCAATTACTGTTAATGGAAGAGCGCGCGATTATCGCCCGCGAACTGCACGACTCTTTAGCACAAGCGTTGTCATTTTTACGCATACAACTGACGCTGCTTAAACGCACCTTGCCGCATGATCAGGCAAAAACCTATGCGATTATTGCAGATTTTGAACAAGCACTGACCGATGCCTACCGGCAACTGCGTGAACTACTGGCCACATTCCGCCTGACGGTTCAAGAAGCAGACCTACATCAAGCACTTGAGCAGATCCTCGCGCCGTTACAAGCACAAACCTCTGCGCACATCAGCCTTGATTGTCGCCTACCTTCACAGGTATTAACCGCTCAACAGCAGGTGCATGCACTGCAAATTGTTCGTGAAGCCGTACTTAATGCGATAAAACATGCGAATGCCCATGTTATCCGTGTCAGCGGACACATCGCCGACGATGGCTGCAATATCCTGAGTATTGCCGATGATGGCATAGGTATTTGCAGCACAGAAGAACCTGAAGGCCATTATGGATTAAGTATTATGAGTGAACGAGCAACCCGCTTAGGAGGGGAGCTTCGTATTCAACGTACCGAACCACATGGCACAGAGATTCAACTCACCTTTCGGCACCACCCAGCACATCCTCATTAGATTAGCGGTAATCTTTAGCACTTTGAGTTACATTACCGCCTACTTAATGAGGATAATAACACCATTAACGCAGTACTGAAGGTAACGTCGTGACCGAACAATATACCCTTTTGATTGTTGATGATCACCCGCTGATGCGGCGTGGAGTTCGCCAGCTTGCTGAACTTGAGCCGATATTCTCTGAAATCCGCGAAGCCAGTAATGGCAGTGAAGCCATTGCATTGGCTCATGCTAAGCAGCCTGATATGATCCTGCTCGACCTGAATATGAAAGGCATGTCAGGGCTTGATACACTCAAAGCATTACGCCATGAAAATATTGATAGCCGGATTATTATCCTAACAGTTTCTGACTCACGTGCTGATATCTATGCACTGATCGATGCCGGTGCTGACGGTTATTTGCTAAAAGATACTGAACCCGATTTATTGCTGGAAAAACTGCAGCAGGCAGCAGAGGGAAAAACCGTTTTCAGTGATATTGTGTATGAATATTTGCAGTCAAGAAACGATAACCCAGCACCGCTGGCCGGGCTAACCGAACGTGAGCTCGATGTGCTTAAAGAGGTGGCACTTGGCCAGTCAAATAAGCAAATTGCGCTGCAACTGCACATTTCAGAAGAGACTGTAAAAGTGCACATCCGTAATATGCTTCGCAAGTTAAATGTCAGGTCACGGGTTGCTGCTACGGTATTATATCTAGAACAACGCGGTAGTTAATAAGTGCTATTACAGCCATAAAAATAACCCGTGGTTAAGGGCTGGCACAATATAGCGTTGCTAGATCCTTAACCTAAGGTTAGGCTATCTACACACGATGATGTGCCTTATTTAATTGCAATAAATCCCATTTGTTTCCATAAAGATCTTGAAACACAACTACTATGCCATACTCTTCAATGCGCGGCTCTTCATTAAAAATCACACCATGAGTTTTCATTAACTCATAATCTCGCCAAAAATCATTTGTTTGCAAAAATAAGAACACACGGCCTCCAGCCTGATTACCGATACACTGAAACTGTTCTTTTGTACTCGCTTGAGCAAGCAGCAAATGTGTGCCATTAGAATTTGGTGGTGAAACTTGAACCCACCGTTTACCAGCCCCTAAATCGGTATCTTCACACAACGTAAACTGAAGTTTTTTTGTATAAAACTCAATGGCATCATCATAGTTTTCTACAACTAAGGCGATATTGCCAATGTGCTGTTGAATGGAAGTTGACATGTCAGTATCTCAATAAATTTGATAACCCGATTTTACACAGCTTCAGTATTTTTCGATAAAAGACATAACAGCCTATAACAAGAAAGTCAGCGCCTAGCTCTACACTGAAAGCTGACTTAATGTGCCATTTGATACTGTTATTTAATGGTATCAATCAATAGAGATGTTCATTTCCAGATAGACGCTGATATCGAGGCTATAATCTAAGGCTGATCAGATATCAACACCGTTTGAATTTCATCGAGGTGATCAGCAACCCACTGTGCCTCTAATGGCCCCCAGTTTTGCAACTGATAATAACCGTCATTATTACGAATACCATCTTGCACAAAATGGACTTCAACCCCTAACCCGTGCAAAGCTTTCATTGCATCTTGCAGTGTGCGGCGTGGCCAGCCGGTTGTCGTCATTAAAAAAGGGATATTTGGCCGCTCAGTTGTGGCTAATAAATGACATAAATACAAACGGCGGGCAAAAACAGAATTTAGACGCATAATGCACTCCTTGGCAAACATCATATTTGCCATTATTCCACCGCCTGATCATCTCATACGTATTAAAATCCCATAACTGTGATCCAATAAGAATTTTACTCGCGCTTTAACCCCCTCTTTACCTACATAGCAAGCTCGCGGTATAACGTCTGCATAAATACACGGGTATTTCCCTTTTGGGTTTCTCAAACTATATACACTATCGTCTAAAACAAAATGGGTGTAAAAATGGGTGTATTAGTGGCTATCACGTAAAAGTAAAAAAAGAGACAATCTCATGTGTGTGATGTACGGAATAAAAAACTGCGATACCGTGAAAAAAGCCCGCCGCTGGCTTGATGATCACAATATTGCCTATCGTTTTCACGACTACCGTGCTGATGGCCTTGACGCTGATTTACTCAACACATTTGTGGAACAACTCGGCTGGGAAGCACTGCTCAATACCCGAGGCACAACGTGGCGAACGCTGTCTGACAGCGATAAAGCAGATCTCTCTGTAGAAAAAGCCTGCGTGCTAATGCTACAACATCCAGCTATGATCAAACGCCCGCTGTTGGTCTACCAAAACCTTACTGGCAGCCAACCGCAATATCTACTTGGTTTCAAAGATACGCTGTATCAAGCAACATTTGCAGGCTAATGCCCGCCAATTATTGGTAGGTAGAGATGATAAAACGATAAAAAATGCAGGCTAAAAACCGGCCTGCATTCCTACATTTTACAGGGAGAGTACCTGCACCATGACAACCGTTGTTGATTTAGCCAGTGAATTGATTCGCCGCCGTTCAGTCAGCCCTGATGATGCCGGCTGCCAAACACTGTTGGCCGACCGTTTAGCCGCCGCAGGTTTTACCCTTGAGTGGATGCCCAACGGTGATACCCTCAATCTGTGGGCCAGACGCGGCACCGCACGCCCCTGTTTCACCTTTGCCGGACACACCGATGTTGTGCCAAGTGGCGATACAACCCAGTGGCAGACCGACCCTTTCACGCCTACTCTTCAAGACGGCATGCTCTACGGACGCGGGGCGGCAGACATGAAAGGTTCACTGGCCGCAATGGTGATTGCCGCCGAGCGTTTTGTGCAGGCAAACCCCGATCATCAAGGTTCGTTAGCATTTTTGCTGACCTCAGATGAAGAAGCCAGCGCGGTGAACGGCACGGTTAAAGTTGTCGAAACGTTGATGGCACGTGATGAGATGATTGATTACTGTCTGGTTGGTGAACCATCAAGCACCACACAAGTGGGTGATGTGGTGAAAAATGGTCGCCGTGGTTCAATGACCGGCAATCTGTATCTAAAAGGTGTGCAAGGGCATGTTGCCTACCCACATCTAGCCGATAATCCGGTGCATAAATCGCTGACCTTTTTGAATGACTTGGTCAATATTGAGTGGGATCAGGGCAATGAATTTTTCCCGCCAACCAGTTTGCAAATAGCCAACGTGCAGGCAGGTACAGGCAGTAATAATGTGATCCCCGGTGAACTGTATGTGCAGTTTAATCTGCGTTTTAGCACCGAAGTGACTACCGCTCAAGTTCAGCAGCGGGTTGCAGATTTGCTGGCACAGCACGATTTACCCCATACACTAACATGGGCTATCTCTGGCCAACCGTTTTTAACTGCACAGGGCCAACTGGTGGATGCAGTGACTACAGCCATCCAACACTCAACAGGCATTACTCCACAATTGCTGACCACTGGTGGCACATCTGATGGGCGCTTTATTGCCCAAATGGGCAGCCAGATTGTTGAATTGGGGCCAGTTAACGCCACTATCCACAAAATTAATGAGTGTGTGCGGGTTGCCGATCTGGAACAATTAACCGATATGTATCAGCATACACTGGAGAATTTACTGTTGTGATCACCGCGTTTGACCCGCTCTGTTTAACTGGAAAGAGCCGCCGGCATTTGCAACCGCTGGATAATCACCATGCCTTGCAACCACAAGCCTGTACCGCGTTCATTGCACTGCAACAGGCAGCCAAGCAGCAGGGGTTCAACCTGCAAGCAGCCAGCAGTTTTCGTGATTTTGCCCGCCAGCAGACTATCTGGAATGCAAAATTTTCCGGTCAACGGCGGGTACACGATGATCAAGGGCAAACAGTGAATGTGCTGACACTGGATGAACTGGCTCGCTGCCATGCCATTTTACGCTGGTCAGCGTTGCCAGGAGCGAGCCGACATCACTGGGGAACCGAGATTGATATTTATGATCCCGACTGTTTACCGGTTGGGCAACATTTGCAACTCGAACCGTGGGAGTATCAAGATGGCGGTTATTTCAATGATCTGACGCTCTGGCTGCTCGATGCACTGCCACAATTTGATTTTGCCCTGCCTTTTACCCATGATAAGGGAGGGATAGCGATAGAGCCATGGCATATCAGCTATCTGCCACTGGCTGAAAAACTGGCTCAACAACTGACGCCACAATCTCTCATCAATGCATGGGAACAAGAAGATATTGCAGGAAAAACAACCCTGATCACACACCTTGATACGCTGTTTGAACGCTATATTCGCTAAAGATCTCCTCTTTCATCAAGTGGATTTCTATTGATAGCGATACCGGTTCAATACCTTATGATTTGCTCTTTAATCACCATAGCGATTTAGTCACTATCGTTATTTAAGAAGAGTAATCATTTAAAAACTATCGTTATTTAAAACCTACGGCGCTATTTAAAACCTACGGTGCTATTTAAAACCTGCAGTGCTGTAAAAACAGTAATCACTCACAACAATGGCTATTGAAACGCCATTGTTGTGTAACAGCTTATGCCCACTTGTACTCAGCTACGGGTTCATTGCATTTTTGCTAAATTATCAGCAATCAGGCAACAATGCGTCACAAAACAACAAGGGATGGTATTTATGGCACTGCTTGCTGACATATTTTCCTATAAATGGCTCATTATTATTACTGTGATTGCCATTATTGGTGGCAATCTGGCGTTGTTAAAAGCAACCGCTCACATGAAAATGCCGAAAGGGAAGCCCTATCCTCCTCCACGCACACCCTATGACAATGATGAAGATAACGACCAAGATGATGATAATTGGGGATATAATTCGCAAAAAGAGGCAAAAATAGAGCCTGCATGTGTAAAAGATACGCTGCGAGATCTTAATACCTTATCAGAGATAAACGATGCTTCTCTGATAAAAAATGCAACCACTACGCAACAAACTAAAGTCGGTAGGAAAGAAGATCACAATCGTAACAATGGCCTACAATAACTTCAGCAGTACGTCACGTTTCTGTAGGAATCCCTCTTTTAACCACAGTGAAAGTGGCTATTCTTAGAGCACTTATTACAACAGGGAGGACATGAATGACTTACCACGATGAGTATGAAAAAGCAGTTGCTGAATATTCAGAAAATCAGTCAGCAATGCCTCTTACTCCTGATGAAACGCCCGTTACTGAATCTATAATGTAACGGTTTTATCTTTCCAGCGCACTGTCT
This sequence comes from Plesiomonas sp., assembly GCF_051652165.1. GTDB lineage: Bacteria > Pseudomonadota > Gammaproteobacteria > Enterobacterales > CAMTGL01 > Plesiomonas. Next base: position 51,995 of record NZ_JBOFTR010000009.1, on the reverse strand, counting down.
CCTCCTTATTTCCTACAGTGCGCTGACTTTTCTTTTATCCCATGTCATCCACCTCCTTACAATAAGCTTGTATCCTATCAGGTGATTTTATTTTCGTTATCTTATGGCCTTTTTTTTCAAACCCACTTCAACTCACCTGACTCTAGTTCTGCAGCAACTTCATGTCGGCATGCACGTAACCATGCTTTGTAATTCAAGTGTTTTTCACTGTATGGCTGTAATAATGCCTCTTTTAACGGGTATGTGGGCAACAAAATACCTGAACGCAAATTTGGTAATGCTGCCACAGAAGCTTTAAGCAATCGACATAGCGAAGGCCAACTGGTTTCAAGTGTACGATGAGTATATGCAAACCCCTCTAGTTCACGCCGGTCAGCCGGTGACAGTAGCCAGTCAGGTTGTGCGCTGAGTGCCAAGGGAAGATGCGCGTTGGTGGGAAAATCCATCCAATCACTGGCAGCAATCAGCGGCCAACGGTGAGCTAAGTCTGCTTGTGCGTGCAGACATAACTGCGCGCCTTGTGCTGAACACGCTTTTAGCGCCATCGCCGCATAACAGCCGCTACTAGCCTCTTTTTGTGTACCAATACGAGCCAGAACAAAGCCACAGTGCTGCCAAAACAGCCAAAGTTCCGGTGTAAAACCAAAGCTGACCGACACAAAATCAAGCCCCGATACCGCAGCATGCTCAACCACCTGATCCACCAGCTTGGCCGCCAGCCCTTGCCGACGGTAATCAGGCGCAACCGCAATCCGGCTGATCCGTACTGAGTTCAATTGGCAGGCTTGCGGTAAATCTGCGTGTGCAGCCAGTGATTGCACCAGTAAATTCCCACGCGGACGGCGCTCTCCCCGCCAAACCGCCTGTGCCAGTTCAGCACTTAACCCGCCCTCATTAATTAGCCAAACACCGCCAAGTAGTGTAGGTGTGGATACTGAACCTGTTTTATCTACTGTCTGACACTCGGCCAAAAGAGAGTGGTTATCTGACGCATCCAATAACCGCCGTAAATCCAGCGGCGTGGTGCGGTAGTGCGCACTGGTTAGCAACGCATAAAAACGCTTCAGGCGTTCAGGTTGTTGTCTGAAATCTGCGGTGATACAGCGGTTATACTCAATCAAATCAGGTAATGCCGCCGGTCTATCACCGAGTGCTGTGGCCGCAAGGTTTATTTCATGCTCGGCCTCCAGCAACAGCAGATCGGCAATGGTCTGCTCTAGCGGATCACCCGCTGCCCAGCGCATCGGTTGTTGTAGTCGCAACGCCTGCCAGTGATAACCTTGCTGGGCGAGCCCTGCACAAAATTTCAGCTCAAAACCGCGCCCCGTCCCCTCATACCCCTGAACTGTAGTTAACAGCAATATTCGCGGGAAAAAAGGCAGCAATGCCTGTAACAACGGTGCGGGTATCGCTGCCGCTTCATCAACCAGTAACCAGTCTGTTTGTGCAAAAATCTGTGAGCGACCCTGTTGCTGACAGTGTGCTAATAAAGCATCAGGAGCATAAAACTCGGCATGCTCAGTTGCATACAAAAACAGTGTATCAACGGAAGCACGCTTAGGTGCTGTTACCCATACTTTACCGCTACCTGACCAGTTAGCCGCCAACATTCCTGCCACAGCAGATTTTCCCCGACCACGTGCGGCCGTCAGGCTCAATATCCCTGATGTAGTAGCCAGCAAACGCTGCAAAACATCCCGCTGTTCTGTGGTCGGTGTGCCATCTGGCGGCAACCATTGCACCGGTGATTTAGCATATGCTGATGTATTACTTTGTGACCACGCTGTCAGCCATGAGATAGAAGGAAGCGATATAGCGGTAGATTGTGTGTTAGCAGACTGTATACCGGTAGGCTGAGAATCTGTAGTTTGTCTCTCAGTGAACGGAGCGGCAGTAAATGGAGCGGTATTCAATAACACATCGGCCACACGCTGTTCACGCTCATTCTCCTCGCACCAACAAAAAACAGACGACTGTGCAAAAACACGCTGGCAGTGTGCCACAAAATGCGGTGTTGCAATCGGTGAAGTCTGTTCTGACCAGCGTAAGCTATCGCTATCAGGCGTGGCAGCCCACTCAGCCCAGCGGGGCAGCAGCAAAACCAACCAGCTTCCTGCGGTTAATGTTCCGGCCACAATTGCCAATGCCTGTACATCAAATCCGGCACGGGCATCAAACACTGCATGCTGAAACTCCTGCCCAAGCAGAGTTTGTGCAGATCGAAACACCACCTGCTCAGGCATCTTAAGCCAATCCCCCCGCAATCGTTGTTGTATCAACAAAGATTGCCTATCAACCCAATCAGCTGAACCACTGATCACCAATAAACGGCGATGACCGGCCAAATGCAGCCGTGCCGTTTCCGCCACACTCTGCTGTAACCATTGTGGGTAAGCAGTATCAGGCATATCAGAGATAACAGCGTTTGGTATCACAAACTGGGGATCAGAATTGACAGGTGTAACCATGCGGGAATAACTCGGTGATGGATTCATAAAGGTAATTCATGCAGATATTGCATATTGCCTGCATGGAGATCTGTTTATTATGCAGAGGTGGCGGAAAAACTGCACCTGAAACAGAAAAAGAAAATCACGGGCAGAGGTTGTCTGCCCGTGATTTGGATTGTAGTCACCAAACGTGGTGCGCTATATCTCGGCTAACCATTGCGTTAGCCGTTGAACTAGCCATTTGGTTTGTAATAACCGTTCCTGAGATTTATGCCAGCGGGCGCGCTGGTTATGCCCGCTGGCGCGTTTCACGCTTATCGGGCAACCCCTTTTCCCGCAACACACGAATACTCACCTGATGCGTTTTTCTATCATTATGTAACTGAACACCCTCGTGCGGGCTGGCAACACCATCAATGGTTATCCCTGCATCGCTATCTACCTGCGATACAATGATCAAATACAGCGTATCTTGATACTGGTAACGCAGGCTATAACTCTCCCACTCCTCCGGCAAGCACGGTTCAATCAGCAAACGTGTACCACTGCGGCGAATACCCAGCAGTGACTCGCTCATCAAACGGTACATCCAACCGGCAGAACCGGTATACCATGTCCAGCCACCGCGCCCTGTATGAGGCTCAACTGCATAAATATCGGCAGCGGCCACATATGGCTCGACCTTATATTGTGCTACCTGTGCCAGTGTTTTACCGTGGTTAATCGGGTTTAGCATGCGGGTTAACTCCCAAGCCCGCTCTTTATCCCCCAACTTGGCAAAAGCCATGGTTGCCCACACCGCCGAATGGGTGTATTGGCCACCGTTCTCACGCACGCCGGGAACATAGCCTTTGATATAACCGGGGTTGAGTGCCGCCTGATCAAACGGTGGGTCAAGTAACTGAATAATATTTTGTGGCCGTCTGACCAGATGGGTATTGAGCGAGTGCATCGCCAAGCGGCTACGTTCAAGTGCAGCCGACTCTGACAATACCGACCAGCTTTGTGCGATAGAATCAATACGGCACTCGATATTACTTGCTGAACCGAGCGGTGTGCCATCATCAAAATATGCACGGCGATACCATTGGCCATCCCAGCCTGATGTCTCTAAATTCGCCTGTAACTGCTGGGCCTGATCTAAACAGAGTGCGGCCATGTGCAGATCATCAGTTCGTTCAGCCAAATCAGCAAAGCGTTGCAATACATCGTACAGGAAAAAGCCCAGCCACACGCTTTCCCCTTTCCCTTCAATTCCGACCTGATCCATACCGTCATTCCAGTCTCCCGACCCCATTAACGGTAAACCATGTACGCCAAAACGCAGACCGTGCATCACCGCACGAACGGCATGTTGGTAGAGGCTTTCACTCAGCTCACTGATCTGCGGAGCATCGTAATATGACTCTTCACCTTCTCTGAGGCTGCGCCCTTGTAGGTAGTGAATGGGCTCGTGCAAAATGCTGATATCACTGGTGCTGGCTACATAATGGCACAACACATACGGCAGCCAGAGGTAGTCATCAGAACAGCGAGTACGCACCCCTTGCCCCATTGGTGGATGCCACCAGTGTTGTACATCGCCCTCGGAAAACTGGCGAGATGCAGCCAGCAGTAAATGCTGGCGTAACAGTTGCGGAGCCGCATGAACCAGCGCCATACAATCTTGCAACTGATCACGAAAACCAAATGCGCCGCCTGATTGATAATAACCACTTCGGGCTTCAAAACGGCAGGTCAGGGTCTGGTACAATAACCAACCATTGAGCAGCAGATCGAGCTCTGGCTCCGGCGTTGTTACTTGCAGTGCACCCAGCGTGGTGTGCCAGAAACATTGTACGGTGGCAAATTCCTGATCAGCATGTGCTACCAGTGTCATCGTGCTGTCAGCACCTATCCCACGTAAATGCTGTAAAAGTGCCACGGCCTGCTCTGGTGAGTCTTCTGCCCCCAGCATAAACACCACTTCACGCTCTTCACCCGCCAGTAGCATCAAGCTAACTTGCAAAGCGGCACAAGGGTCAACGGCACCGGTTTTACCGTTGCTACTGGCCGTATTGCCTGTCCCCTGAGTCACAAATGCGGTATTCAACCCAACCGGCTGACTTTCACGACCCAATGCACCTAAAAATGCGCGCCTGTCAGTACAGAGCGTACGCTCAGGTAAGTTGACATCAAAAAAGACCGTGCGAGTATCCCCCGATTGGTTATAGCTGTTCCGTGCCAGTACCGCACGGGTTTGCGGTTCAACCGACGTGACTACGTGTGCCGCAGTTTTATTTTTCAGATCACCTAAAATCCACTCAACGAATCCGGTAACACTCAAACGCCGACGCTCCGTTGAACGGTTAATCAATTTCAGATGGAAGAATTTTACTGGCCGTTCACGCGCGACAAACACACGCAACTCAGAGGTAATTCCGCGCTCGGTATGCTCAAACAAACTGTAACCAAACCCGTGTCGGGTACGATACTCCCCCGTACCGGGGCAAGGTAATGCCGTTGGCGACCAAACTTGCCCACTGTCTTGATCACGAATATAGAAAGCCTCACCGCTGCTATCACTCACCGGATCATTATTCCACGGCGTTAAGCGGTATTCGTGCGCATTTTGATACCACGTATAGGCTTGCCCGCTTTCACTGATCACTGAGCCAAAACGTGGGTTTGCCAGAATATTTGACCATGGTACTGGCGTTCTCCGCTCTTGATCGAGCAGCATCACATACTCACGGCCGTCTGTGCTAAAACCGCCTAATCCATTAAAAAAGCGCAGATCACTCTGGGGATAGTGGCAGACCGGTTCACTCTCTATTTCTCTTGCAGGCGATATATTTTCAGGGATATCAAGCTGACGAGGGAAAGATCGAGCAACACTGAGCTGATCGGGTAGCGATCCGAACTGATCGTCAAGAATCAGCGCGGCAACCGACTGTAATAAACGCCGATCATCTGCCGGCATCGCCTGACTTGCGCGTAAAAAGACCCCAGCGGGTTGATCAATACAGCTTGCAGCAGGGCCTGAGGTGAGTAGGCTGCCTAAGTGAGTTTGCAGCTCTTGCCGATAACCGGCCACCTCTTCGTTCAATATCACCAAATCAAACGCAAAACCTTTCAAGCGCAGATAGGCATGCGCTTGTACCAACTGTTGCATCAAGCGAACACCGTCTGCTTGGTGGATAAAGAGCAACACGATAGGGTAATCGCCCGAAATGGCATACGGCCATAAGCCCGATTGCCCCAACCGATTCTCAGCCAGTATCTCGGCAGCAGCACGTAACCGTGCATCAGGGAACAGAATCAAGCCAGCCAAGCGATTAAACAGCAGCGTTTCAGTTTCAACGGTGTTGATTTGATGCAGAAAAACCTGACTGTGTGTCCACGCCAAATGGGTAATTCGGTCGGCTAAATGCCGATCATGGTATTTTTCAGCCAACTGCAAACAGAGCTCACGTTCCGGCGCAATACCTAGCAGTAGATCGACTGTAACCTCGGCATTAGGCTCGAGTACTATTTTCCGGCGAATCGCCACGACCGGATCAAGTACTGCACCTTGTGAATTACTCAACACTTGCCCTGCCTGCATCGCTAACGGATTTACCGCACTGCGGCCTCGGCCAATAAATTTTGCCCGATCAGTTTCATAACTCACGCCATCTAGCACTGAATCATGCACATTTAACTGATGAAACAGCCATGGATTTTGCTCTTTTGCAGTACGTGCCCGGCGATGACAAAGCAGCGTTTGCAGCCCACCAACAATCTCGGTTTGCATAAACAGATTACTAAATGCAGGGTGTAACTGATCGGTAATCAGTGGAGCAAGCACCACCTCCGCATAGCTGGTGAGCTCAATTTTTTTACGCTGATAGCTCAGGTTTGTCAGGGTAATTCGGCGTAATTCAACGTCATCTTCCGGTGAAACCACCACTTCGGTATGTACTTTCAACTGTGACAATGCTTGTTGATATTCGACCTTTGACTCTGAAAATACGGCCTGATAGTCGCTATCAAACAGTTCCGTTGTTACCCCAAGTGGCTGGCAACTGATACTGCTATAACTGCCTGTATCCAGATCACGGATATAACAAAATAACCCGTATTTCTCGGTGGTTGAGTCGGCCCGCCAGCGAGTGAGCGCCAGATTTTGCCACCGGCTATAACCGGCACCGCTCTGGCTTAACATCACATGATAGCGTGAGTTTGAAAGCAACTGGATTTCAGGCGAGCTCAGATCTTGTGCATAGAACCGCCGCTGCACATCATCACTGTGCTGAGTCTCATGAGTAATGGGCTCAAATTGTTGGCGTTGTACGTACAAATTAATGGCTTTTGGCATTTTTTCTTGCAGCAACAAATGTGCCGCTCTAAACAGCGGTTCAGCAGTAAAACGCTGCGGCATTTTTTGGCCAAGTAATTGATGAGCCAGTGCTAAAAAGCCCATTCCCTGATGATGAGCCATATAGGAGCGAATTAGCACATGTGGCTCACTACGGTTTAACCGGCTCGGGGTAAAATCCAACGCTTCATAAAAACCAAAAGTACCGCGAGCGCCGATCGCTTGCAGCGCCTGAAGGTTCTGACAAGCCGCATCAGGCTCAAGCATTAATGCCATCATAGTGGCATACGGGGCAATGACCCGATCTTCGGTCAAACCGCGTTTTAGCCCTAAGCCAGGTACACCAAATGCGCGATATTGATAGTTAAATTGCCCGTCAACTTGGTTATAACCTGATTCTGAGATCCCCCATGGGATCATCATCTGCTTACCGTAACTGATCTGCTGCAATACAGCGTTGCGGCAAGTTTGAGTAATCATCGTATCGTGATAAGAAGGCATCACCAACTGCGGCATCAGATATTCAAACATCGAACCGCTCCATGATGTCAATACCGCTCGCCCTTCAACCACTGAAAGCAACCGCCCCAAGTTAAACCAACTTTTTACTGGAATTTGGTGTAGTGCAATAGCCAGAAAATGCCCAAGCCGCGCCTCTGACTGTAAAAGATCATAATGCCCCTGATCAAAATGACGAGAGTCAAGGTTATAACCGACCCGTAATAGCTGCTTGGCAGGATCAAACAAAAACTCAAAATCCATTTTGGCAAAATCAAAGAGCCGTGCCGCAAGCTGGGTAATCTGTGCATTTTGTTGTAGCAGTTGCTCCTGACTTAGCGCCAGCTCTTGCTGTATATCCTCAACCTGCTGCACTAAAGCCTGTGACCAGCGGCGAGCAACATGGCTACTGTAGGTATCTTGAATATAGAGATTAAGTGCGAAAGCCTGTTGGTACAGATCGCCAAACCAAGTATGCGCAGAATCACAATCGGTAATACGGTGAGTAAGATCATCAACCAACGCTGTTTTTAGTGCGCTAATCTGCTGCTCACATATTGGCGATGCCCTGTCAGACAGTGCTCGACAAAGCAAATTCAGTGTGTCTGTCATTCCCTGCATAGCAAGCTGTAAACGTGCAATATCAGGGGCCGAATGCAATACGCTATGTTCGTTGTGTTGTACGGAGTCATGTTGTAATGGCGCGCGCAACGCCAACAATCCACGACGAAGGATCAGCAAATGTCCAGCCAAGTTACCGCTGTCTACTGTCGAGATATAGCGTGGATACAGTGGCCTGAGTGTTTGTGTATCGTACCAGTTATAAAAGTGACCTCGATAACGCCCAAGTTGATCAAGTGTATTGAGTGTTAATGTGCAACGTTGTAATAGGTTATGGCGGGTAATATAACCAAAATCAAATGCCGTTAGGTTAGCTAACAACAATAATCCAATATTGGTCGGCGAGGTACGGTGAGCAACGACAGGTTCAGGCACTTCCTGAAAATTATCGGGTGGCAGGTAATTTTCATCTGCATTGACGAACGTTTCAAAAAAGCCCCATGTTTCACGGCTCAACTGGCGTAAATAGGCCTGTTGTGACATATCCAGCGGTATATTTTTACGCGTAATGGGCTGACTGATATAAGCTAATAACGCAGGTGCAACCAACCAGCCAACACCGAGTAAAAGAGCAATTAGACTATTATGTGGAGCAAACCACCAGACCATCGCAGGGATCAGCAGCGCACATACCACCGAGAACCACATCCGACGATAGAAGATACTGACTTCGTTTTTTGCATTTTGCTGTGTAACTTCCGCTGTAGTCCACTCTAATAATCGGACTCGGCTCACTAGCATTCGCCAAAGTGCGGTTGTTATCGCGTTGGTTTGGTAATGCGCTTCAAAAGGTAATAACAAAAGCTCAATACTGCGCTGAGATAGACGAGAGAACATCTGTTTCACGCTCAAACGCCAGTATTGATATAAAACAATCTCAGTTGGCATCGCTGCTATATCAAGCAATAACGCCATGAGGGGTAATCCAACAAGTAATGCGGCCAATAAAACAGCCACAACAAGCGGGGAACACAACAATAAGCTACTCAGTAACACAACGAGTGTCGTTATCGGTACGATACTACGTCGCAGGTTGTCAAACAGTTTCCACTGTGATAATGCCGATAAGGTATTGTGCTCATACTGGCCTTGTGTGTTGCGCAGCTTACGGCGTAACCATGGAAATAATTGCCAATCTCCTCTGATCCAACGGCTACGACGAGCAACATCAACCAGATAGTTTTCAACCGGCGGCTCATATAGCGTAATATCACTGATCAAGCCAGATCGGGCGTAACAACCTTCAAGTAAATCATGGCTTAATACTTGATTATCTGGCCAGCGATCAGACAAGACACGCTCAAATACCGCCAGATCGTAAATCCCCTTACCGATAAAAGAGCCTTCACCAAACAAATCTTGGTATACATCAGAAACAGTACGGGTATAAGGATCAAGCCCTGACTCTGCGCCACAAATTTGGGTATATCTATTTGGCCCCTGTTCGGGGATCATCTCTGCAATACGTGGCTGCAAAATAGCATAGCCAGTAATTACCCGCTGACAAATAGGATCATAAACAGCCTGATTCAGTGGATGGGCTAAAGTACCAATGAGTTGGCGTGCTACACCGGGTGGAAGTTGGGTATCGAGGTCTAGAGTTATCACATAACGCACATTACTCAGTACTGCACGTCGCCCAGTTATACTGTCAAAGGCATCAGCATTACGCCCTAATAAAAAGGCATTCAGTGCAGCCAATTTCCCACGTTTACGCTCATAGCCCATCCAGCACTGCTCACCGTTATTCCAGCGTCTGTTACGGTGAAACAAAAAAAAGACGCTGCTACGCGTATCATCATTAATTCGCTGGTTTAAATTCAATATTTGCTGTTTAGCGTGTGCCAGTAGAGCACCGTCTTCAGGCATAACTTGTTGTGGCGCATCAATAAAATCTGTTAACAATGCAAAATGCAAATAGGCATCTGGGTTAGCCAGATACCGAACCTCCAGTGCGGCAACCGCCTCATCAATCTGAGCCTTGCTGCGCAATAGCATCGGCACAGCAACTAAAGATCGGCACTCAGGTGGCAGCCCTTGTGAATAATCCACTTTTGGAAGATGTGCCGGACGCACCTGCCGCGTCAGCAGTTCGTTAATCAAAGATAATGCTAACTGACTAAATGCGACTAAACCGCTAATACCCAGTACTGCCTGTAATAACCAATGAACAGGGCGACTAACCAATGCCATCAGCCCTACGGGTAATATTGCCCCTACCACAATAGCCAAAATATACGCGTGTAGCGCATACTTTTTTAACGTTTGGTGTAAAATAGCACTTACACCTCGCCGAATACCGAGCATCACCTCAACGAAAGCAAGACCATCACCAATCAGGTAGTAGCCAACGTGAGTATGTCTATCATCTGTTGCACAGCGTAATGCTGCTTGCTCTGCCAACTCTAACACCTTACGAGCAACAACCGGTTCACTGCATTTATCGCGGCTTCCACGTGCTAAACGTTCAATAACATGCCGATAAGTATCACGAGTAGTAAAATCCATTTTCGCATACACACCACAAGGGTCTGTGCGTAAAATGTGCTCAGTCACACTCATTGTTTCAACAAACTCAAGCCAGTTCATCTCCTCTAAACGGCGTAAGCTACTTATACAGTTACTGATTGATAATTGGCGAGTAGACTGTAACTGGGCTTGTGTTTGTATCGCTAACTCAATGGTTGTACCTTGCTCTTGTAAGCGCAACGTTAACCAGTCTGTGGCCAGCGTTAATGCAGCACCTTTTCCTTGCAAACGGCGAGTAAATTCAGCAACAAAACTACTCGTTAAGGGAAGCTGTGCAGCCGCCATTTCTGCTACTGCCTGCAACTGCTGATCTGAAGATGCTTGCGCTACACTCAATAAACGTTCGGCCCAGAGAGTCGCCAGTGAGACCTGTTGTATATCCTCTATCTGACACAGTGCAATGCGGCGTAAGTTTTCAATCAGTGCAAGGCGTAACATAATAGGCAGTGCCCACAGCTCACCTAAACTTAGATCAGATAACGTCTGATAAGCACTGATAAAACCACTAAAACTGTCGGCATCCCAATGGCCATCACTGTGTGCAATCGCTTCTAATGCAATATCATAGACCCGTGGAATACCTTGCTGATTAGTATTGCTTAAACGTGGTAATCCCCGCCCATATTTTTTAGGTAAGCTCTGGTGAATTAAATGAATTTGCTCCTCAACCAGATAGTAGTTATCAAGTAACCACTCTCCGGCAGGGGATAATTGCTGAGTTTGTGTTGAGGCTTGTAAGAGTTGGCAACAGCGCACCAAAACCTGTTCGTTATCTTCTAAACGCTTTAATAGCCGATCAGGGTATGCTTGTGTTGTGATTTTGTGCGATCGTGCCAGCACTTTTCCATGGCGCACCATTTGCTCGACACTAAAGAGTTCTGCCCGTAATGGTGTATTTTCTTGCAAACCGGCTGCTTCTGGGTGTTGCCAATGTTTCCAGCGATTTACCCACGTGTGTATTACTGAAAAAAGATTCTCACTCACGATACAGTCCTGTTATCAGTGCGAGTTAACCTAAACCTCGCGGCTGTAAGAAATGACAGCAATATACATTCACGTCCATACACTGAACGCCCTGTTGTATAACTATAGGCTACAAATGCTTAGTACGTCGGCACACAGAGAATTAATACTTTGGTGGGATAAACAGCAGAAAAAATAGCATGATTATTTAGTTAGCACTGAATAATCAATAAGATATAAAATTACTCATGCCATATATTTAACGTATGATTAACACTAAACAATATTAACCATACACAAACTTTGGTATACGATAGCAATCTGTATACCAAAGCAGTAAAACGATATGCATAATGGGTACTACGCGAATACACCACTCATGCTTAATGTTTGATTATCTTCTTATGCATATACCGTTAAACAGACTCATCAGCAAGTTAACGTGTTGCAGTAGAAAACGTGTCGCATTGAGAAGGTTTTCCTGAATTAAACCCTCGCTGAAACCAGTTGACTCGCTGTGCTGATGTACCATGGGTAAAACTATCAGGAATAACACGCCCACTGGCTTGTTTTTGTAAACGATCATCGCCAATAGCCTCTGCCGCATTCAATGCCTCTTCAATATCCCCCGTTTCTAGTGATTGCTCTTTTTGAATATAATGTGCCCAAACACCAGCAAAACAGTCTGCTTGCAGCTCCATTTTAACGGACAACTGGTTTGCCTTAGCTTCACTCAAACCTCTTTGTGCTTTTCTGACTTTCGCCTCAATACCCAGTTGTTGCTGTACGTGGTGTCCAACCTCATGCGCAACCACATAGGCTTGAGCAAAATCACCTGGTGCTCCCAGCTTATTTTTTAGATCTTGATAGAACGACAAGTCAATATAGACTGTTTTATCGGCTGGGCAGTAAAACGGCCCCATGACCGCTTGCCCTGTTCCGCAACCTGTTCCTGTCATATTTCGATATAGCACTAAACGCGGTTGTTGATATGTTTGATGATTTTGCTGAAATAACTCCCCCCACACATCTTCGGTTGATGCTAAAACAACCGAGGTAAATTTTGCCAGCTCATCGTTGGGTGTAGTTTTCTTCATTGGTTGCACTGAACCTGAAGGCGGTAAAGGGGAAACCGGAATAGATTGCACATTATCTGTGGGCAAAATACCCGAAAGACCATTTCCAGGGCCGAGTAGTCCGGTTAAATCAACACCAAAAAATAGCCCTCCAATCACGATCAATAAAATAATGATACGGCCCTTTCCACCTCCTATCGGAAAACCGCCTCTCATTTCACGATTATCAAAACCACTATCTGCTTGATCATCTCTACGATCTTCCACATTTGAACTTTCTCGTTTATCACGCCAACGCATACAGCCTCCAGTGACAGCATTATTGAACTTACATAGCCCAGTATTTTGCTGCCATACACACTTTTATGCATACAGGGTAACGTCTCAACAACGCCATATCCACATACCGGCTCTCAACAGGTTAAAGCGTAGGCATTTGTGGCTGTTTTTTCCTCTATTTTGCCCGATTGAATTGAACATAGCCTACTGAATAGGCTTATTAGCATCACTGTTCATATCAACAATAAAAATGAGATGAGATGAGATGAGATGAGATGAGATGAGATGAGATGAGATGAGATGAGATGAGATGAGATGAGATGAGATGAGATGAGATGAGATGAGAAAACAGCATAATGCGAAAAATCAATCAATTTCACTCAAAAAACACACAGCGATTACTGATTTTTTAGAAAAAAAGACAGGGCAAATACTCAGCAGTACATGCCCTGTTGTATGGAGAGCGGCAAAGGTAAACGATTGCTTTTTTTTTCAAAAAAAACGTTAAGCCAATACGATACCTAAACGTTGTGCGACCTCTTCATAAGCTTCAACTACGCCTCCTAATCCTTGACGATAACGGTCTTTATCCAACTTTTTCAGTGTATCTTTATCCCATAAACGGCAACCATCTGGCGAAAACTCATCACCTAGAACGATCTCACCGTGAAATAGGCCAAACTCAAGTTTGTAATCAACTAAAATCAAACCTGCATCAGCAAACAGAGCTTGTAATACACCGTTAATCTGAAAACTCAAGGTCTTCATGCGATCAAGATGTTCATCACTGACCCAACCAAATGAACGGCAATGGTACTCATTGACCATTGGATCATGCAGCTCATCATTTTTTAGGAACATCTCAAAAGTTGGCGGAGTCAGCTCCATGCCCTCTTGTACACCTAAACGGCGAACTAATGAACCTGCAGCACGGTTACGTACCACGCACTCAACCGGCACCATATCCAGTCTCTTCACCAAAGCTTCGGTATCAGAAAGCAAACGCTCCATCTGAGTCGGGATCCCTGCCTCTGCCAATTTAGTCATAATGAAATAGTTAAATTTATTATTCACCATTCCTTTACGATCAAGCTGCTCAATACGCTGACCATCAAAAGCAGAAGTATCATTACGAAACTCTAAAACCAAAAAATCTGGATTTTCAGTATTGTAAACCGTCTTTGCTTTACCACGATACAGTTCAGCTTGCTTCTGCATTGTTACTACTCCATGTCCATTTCAATGATTGAAGGTGCTTCAGTAAAATCGTATACCGTCTCAATGCTCACAGCACATGTTTATGTTTGTGCAGTAAGCTTGCCCATTTAAGCGTAAAACCGGTTAAATATTAAGGATAAAAAAAGGGGCTTTAGCCCCTTTTTATCATCATAATTATGGTGTTGCATTATTACCAAATGCAGCTTGCATCGCGGGCAACAAGGCCTTAAATACACTGTCTGACAGCGGTTTTCCATCAGAGTCAGTCAGTGCTATTGTTGTGCGATTACCTAAATCGCCCACTTGCAGTTTATAGGCTTTTCCTGGCAATTCAGGGTCTGAAGTGCCTAACGCTTTCCAACCATCATCACCGATATTTCGATATGACAGTGTTAGTTGACCTTGTGGACGATTACGATCATCAACACTAAAGCCTAACTTCGCGAGTGTTTCTGGTAAGCGAGCCCAAACACTGTCATATCCAGCACGTACAACATAAACCGGTAAACCGGTATTATCTTGGCTGGCAATCACAGGCATATCACTATTTTCTGTGGCTAAACGCGCCGCTTCTTCTGTGCGAACCTGCTCATCCATACTCATCATAATACGGTTGAGCATCATTGCATTATAACGTGAGCGTTCAGTTGCTACAGTAATGCTTTGGCCGGTACTATCTTGTAAATCAGTCAAACGGCTAACAAGCTGAGTATTGTAATCTTCACCCTTCACGCTGATCTGGTAACGAGCACGTACCGTTTCATTATCAGAACCTTGTCTCCAACTAACCCAATCGGTTGTCAGTGTCATATCAGCAGGCGTTTGAGCTGCAATCGCAATTTTCTCGCGTTGTAGTGTGCCCAATAAATTACGCCATAAATTGTCAACAGAGTACACACTAGAATCAAGCGTAACGACAGCAGTATCACTGTCTAACTGCGTGCGTGCCCCTTTAAGTAATGGCATAACTTGTACAGGTGGGCGAATATCAACTTGTTTACCAACTGCACCTTGTGTTGCAGCTGGAATCAAATAGTCATTAGAGGGCAGTGGTGCTGAAATCCCCGTCGGCCAAACGAGTGTCTCTGGTGCAACACTATTTAGATAACTGTCATTACCATTTACTTCACGTTTATAACGATTAGCATCAGATGAACAGGCGGTTAACGCCATCACTAACGATAATCCGAGCACACTTTTCACTGACAGCGTATTTTTTAGCACCGCAGTGCCTTTAAACAAGTGAGCCATTCCAACTCCCCAAAATTAGAGTAAACCTGCTGCAACTAATGCCTGTTCAACACGTGGCGTTGCAGCATCACTCAACGGCAATAGTGGCAAGCGTAACATGTTACCACTCATCATACCTAAACGATAACAAGCCCACTTTACCGGAATCGGGTTGGACTCAATAAATAACTCATGGTGCAATGGCATTAATTTTTCGTTAATTGCCTGTGCAGCAGCAAAATCACCAGCTAAAGCAAGTGCACACATTTTACTCATATCAGCAGCAGCAACGTTAGCGGTAACAGAGATGACACCACAACCACCTTCACGGATAAAATCAAGTGCTGATGCATCATCACCACTGAGCAATGCAAAGTCAGAGCCCGTTAGTGCATGAATTTGCTTTACCCGTGCAATATCACCTGTTGCCTCTTTGAGTGCCACAATATTGGGGATCTGAGCCAAACGCCCCACTGTTTCTGGTAACAAATCACACCCTGTACGGCCTGGTACATTATAAAGAATTTGCGGCAAATCTGTCTGTTCAGCAATGGCTTTATAATGGTGGAATAATCCCTCTTGGGTAGGCTTATTATAGTATGGTGTAACACTCAAGCAGCCAACAACACCGGTATCATTAAACATTTTAGTCAGTGTAATCGCTTCAGCAGTAGCATTAGCCCCTGTACCTGCAAGTACAGGAATACGCCCACTGGCATACTCGAGTGTCTTCAATACAACTTTAATATGCTCTTCTACACTCAAGGTTGCTGATTCACCGGTGGTTCCCATCGCAACAATCGCATTTGTGCCACTGTTGATATGATACTCCACCAATTTTTTCAGGCTTGCATAATCAACTTCTCCGGCCTGATCCAGTGGCGTTACTAGTGCTACAATGCTTCCTGAAAACATCTGATTTTCTCCCTTGAGTTTTGGCTGATCATGGTACTTTTTACTGACGCACAAATGCAAGTAACACAACACGAATCTCGTTGCGTTTTGCCCCGCAGAAACGAAAATTTTTGTGTTAACATCAATAATCCATGCTTTTAGGGGAGATTGTCGTGCAGGATATTCAAGCACACTATTTAGTTCTTACGGCTCTTGGCGCTGATCGCCCAGGCATTGTGAATACCATTACTCGGCATGTCAGCAGTTGCGATTGCAATATAGAAGATAGCCGACTAGCACTGCTTGGTGGCGAGTTTACTTTTATTATGCTGCTCTCTGGCAGTTGGAATGCGATTGCTCGAATTGAATCTACACTGCCTTTAATCGGTGCAGAGCTGGATTTGATGATTGTGATGAAGCGTACAGAATGCAACCCCAAACAGCCTTATCCTGCCACAGTTTGGGTACAAATAGATGTTGATGACTCAGCGCATATTATCGAAAAATTCACTGATTTTTTTGCTTCGCGCCAACTAGATATTGCAGAGTTAGCCTCAAAAACGGTTGCACGACCGCACAGCACTCCTCTACTGAGTATTCAAATTGCAGCGCACAGCCACATTTCAGCCCCCAAACAGCAAACATTGATTGATGATTTTCATGCATTATGCCAAAAATTAGGGGCACAAGGTATGATTAATCTTGTACTGCATACACAACCACACGCTATGCAAAATAGTTGAAAAATAAGTTAATGAACTGATTATATTCACAAAAATACGTTGCTCGTTAGCTTACTTGATAACTCGATTAAAAAAATCCATCATCGCAGCAAGGATTATGATGTTATGCACACACTGAAAGTTGGTGATAAAGCCCCTGCCTTTACTCTGCTTGATCAAGATAGTGAAGAGATCAGTCTACATGATTATCAAGGTGGAAAAGTATTGGTGTACTTCTACCCTAAAGCCATGACGCCCGGTTGTACGGTACAGGCGTGTGGCTTACGTGATAGCAACAGTGAACTCAAAGCCTATGGTGTTGATGTTTTAGGTATTAGTACTGATAAACCAGAAAAGCTCTCGCGGTTTGCTGAAAAAGAGATGCTAAATTTCACACTGTTATCCGACGAGCAACACCACGTTGCTGAATTATTTGGTGTTTGGGGTGAGAAAAAATTTATGGGGAAAGTGTATGACGGTATTCACCGTATCAGCTTCCTCATTGATGAAAATGGGGTTATTGCCCACGTGTTTGACAATTTTAAAACCAAAGATCACCACGAGGCCGTACTCAGTTATCTTGCCACTGCGCAATAACTGGCTTCCCGCTAGATAAAACAAAAAAGGGCATGAGATGCCCTTTTTTTATTACCTGATTCAACATTATCCGCTTCAAAAAAGTGTTTATGCCACTTCCATCGGCGGCTCTTCTGCCGCAGGCCAAACATTAACCACAGCCTTAATAAGGGTAGCCAGCGGAATGGCGAAAAATACCCCCCAAAAACCCCAGAGCCCGCCAAAAACCAGCACGGAAATAATGATCATCAGCGGATGCAGGTTCACAGCTTCCGAGAACAGCACCGGCACCAGCACATTACCATCTAGTCCCTGAATCACCAGATATGCCACCAGCAAATACCAGTATTCGGTTGAAAGCCCCCATTGTGATAGCGCCACCAGTGCCACCGGAATCGTCACCAATGCCGCACCAATATAGGGGATCAAGACCGATAGCCCGACCAGCACTGCCAACAGCAGTGGGTAATGCAAACCAAAGAAGATAAATGTCAGATAGGTAGCAATGCCGACCACCATAATCTCTATCACTTTCCCACGAATGTAGTTGGTGATCTGCTGATTCATCTCAGTCCATACTTTGCCAACCAGATAGCGGTTTTTGGGCAGAAAACGCATCACACCCGTAAACATCTGGGTTTTGTCTTTGAGCAGAAAAAAGACCATTAAAGGCACGAGGACTAAATACACTGCCAGCGCAACAAGATTCACCAGTGATGCTAATGACAATTTAAGCACTGATTCCCCTACAGCCAACAATTTATCTTTTAAGCTAGAAGTCAGGGTATCAATCATCGAGTAATCAATGTAATCAGGATAGTGATCTGGTAGCGAGCCGACATAATCGTGAAATTTATTCAACATTGCAGGAGTATCGCGCGCTAAATTAGCGCACTGCTGCCACAAATTTGGTACTAATACCAATAAAGAGACGAGCATAATACCGACAAAAGCCGACATCACGATAGCCACTGAAGCTGTACGTGGCAAGCCCCATTTGACCAAACGAGTTACTGGCCACTCAAGCAAATAGGCCAACACCAGTGCCACTAAAAGTGGCGTAATTAAACTGCTAAAAAAATACAGCGTGCCAAATCCAAGCAGTAAAATTAGTGCCAAACTAATTGCTTGTGGATCAGAAAAACGCTGACGATACCAACGTAACAAAACATCTAACATGAACAACAAACTCCTTGTGAACGCTCATGCCCGCTCAATTTCAACGACAACGGCCTGAGATTCGAGGTAATGAGAAACGCGCCAACCAGCAGCTTGTACCACACGCGCAATATCGGTAAGTTCTGCAGTACTCGCAAGGAAAAATTGCATATAACAAGCACTGGGGTTCATTCGCAATGCTGTTTTTACCTGTAACAATACAAGTGGACAACGCAGCGCACGTAAATCAATCTGAATCATTTCCATAACATCTTGCTGACAGTGTAAGATGTGGCGATATTGTAAAGGAGAGCACTCATCAGCAGAAGAACTTCCCGTGCTGATTTGGGTCTATTGTAAACTAAGGATTGTATAGAGAAGATCATGATGCTCCGACTATCTCGTTCAGTAATCGCCACACTTCTTACTGCCGCATTATTGAACAGCAGTGTAATGTTACCATCAGCCAATGCAGCGATACCACAAACACTGCCGGGGTTAGGTGCAGATCAATCCATCAGTCAAGATTTACCCGATATTGGTACCGCAGGCGGTAGTGTTCTGAGTATTAATCAAGAGCTCGAACTTGGTGATTTTTATCTGCGCCAAATGCGTGGCAGTGCACCACTCATTTATGACCCTCTTTTAACTGGCTACTTGAATAACTTAGGTGAGCGTTTAGTTAAACAAGCTGACTCCGTACGCACACCCTTTCATTTCTTACTTATTCGCAATAATAACTTAAATGCGTTTGCTTTTTTTGGTGGCAATGTTGTTTTGCACTCAAGTTTGATTTTAACGGCTGACAATGAAAGCGAGCTCGCCTCTGTGATGGCACATGAAATTTCACATGTGACTCAGCGCCACTTAGCACGCGCAATGGAAGAACAACAACGCTCTGCGCCTCTAACATGGGCAGCTACTATTGGTTCAATACTGTTAGCAATGGCGAACCCGCAAATGGGAATGGCAGCCCTGAGTAGCACGCTTGCGGGCTCACAACAAAATATGATCTCATTTACACAAAGTAATGAACAAGAGGCCGATCGTATCGGTATTGCTTTATTATCGCGAGCCGGTTTTGATCCGCAAGGTTCTCCTTCCTTTTTGGAAAAACTCGCCGCACAGTACCGTTATGCCAGTAAACCCCCTGAAATTTTATTAACACACCCACTGCCAGAAAGCCGTTTAGCCGAAGCTCAAACGCGTGCAGGTAGCATGCCACAACGCCATCCGGCACTATCACTTGATTTTCAATTGGCTAAAATTCGTTTATTGGGTATGTATGGTAGTGGTGATCGTATGCTGTCAAACGCTCTGCTTGATCAACAACTTAAGCAAGGAAACGCACAGGAAAAAACGGCCGCACAATACGGTAAAGCGTTATTTAATTATCAAAATCGTAAATTTGATCAAGCCCGAAGCGAGCTGCAGCCGTTACTCAGCCAACAACCTAATAACCTGTGGTATATCGATTTAATGACAGATATCGATATCGAGCAAAAACGCAGTGCTGATGCAATCAAGCGTTTACAAAAGGCGCTGCAAGCTCGGCCAAATAATCCCGTTTTACAACTTAATCTTGCCAATACATATTTAAAAGCAGGCCGAAGCCAAGACGCGGCACGTTTGTTAGAGCGTTACACATTTGCCAATCCTACTGATATGAATGCATGGGGTTTATCTGCCGAAGTATATGCAAACTTAAACCAGCGAGATGCCGAACTTGCCGCTCGTGCAGAAAACAGTGCGTTACAAGGAAACTTTGACGAAGCGATTAATTTGCTCTCTTCGGCAAGCAAAATGGTCGCACTCAATAGCCTCAAACAAGCGCGCTACGATGCACGCATAGATCAATTGCGCCAACTGCAAAGCCGCTATAGCAAGTTCAAATAATGGGGCTATTTACGCAAAACAGGACACCGTTGCCATACGTTGTGTAGCAACGGTTTAATAACAATAGGATGTTTCTATGTCATCTCGCACTTGTCAGCAGCAACTTCATCAACCATGCTCAACAAAACAGCACAGTATCTTCCCAATGCCAGAAAATACTGTGCGCTACTGGCAGGCTTCACGGCTCTTTTGGCTCAGTTTATTGTTCTGGCAAATACTCTGGCATGCTCTGTTATCACCGCACCCACATGTTGCTTCGTGGGCAATCACTCTTGGCTGGAGTATTCCATTACTGTTTCCATTAAAAGGCATTATACAAGGAAAAGCATATACGCATGCATGGGCAAATTTTATCCTGATGCTCTACTTTCTTCATGCACTAACCATTATCAGCATTGATGAGGGAGAACGCCTCTTTGGTATTATTGAGCTAATACTCGCCAGTGGTAGTTTTTGCGTTAATCTACTGTTTGCTAAAAAGCGCGGAAAAGAGCTGGGGTTATCGTTGAAAAAACAGCAAAGATAAAATCAATGATAAGCAGGAAGGGGCAAATGATCAGTGCCCCTATAAAAATAAGATCTCTTTCACAAAAGGAATTGTTAACTTACGTTGCGCAACCATAGATGCTCGATCAAGAGTATCTAACGTATCAAAGAGTGTACGCATATCACGGCTTAATCGCTTAAGTAAAAAACGTCCAACATCTTCAGGCATATCAAAACCACGCAATTTTGCCCGTGATTGTAATGCTTGCAATTTATCATCATCAGCCAATGGATACAGCTTATAGATTTGCCCCCAATCTAAGCGCGAAGCCAGATCAGGCAGTGTCAATTGTAATTGGCGAGGTGCTTGATCACCTGCGATCAGCAAACGTGTCGTTCCCTGCTCTTTAATTCGATTATACAGATCAAAAAGTGCCAACTCCCACTCAGGATCATCAGCGATCAGATCAATATTATCGATACATACCAGTGCTAAATGTTCCATTCCTTCTAGAACATCAGGGCCAAAATAGGCCCGTTTATCCAAAGGAACATACCCTACCGCTTGATTTTTCTGTGATAATTCAGCACAAGCTGCATGCAACAAATGGCTACGTCCTGCGCCTTTACGTGCCCAAAAATAGAGATACCCTCCACTATCGGTACGGATCAACGTTTGAATGGCATTCAGTAATTGCTGGTTTTTTCCCGGATAAAAACTAGAGAATGTTTCATCATCAGGAAGATTTATCGGTAACGACAACTGAGCCGGTGTATTCAGATCCACTCACGTCCACTCTTAGCTAAGACTGTTGCTAAGTCTATCATGTTCACTGCAACGAGAGAACCGACCTAAAGATCCGTTATGATCCCCATTGATATTTTAGTACTTTTCCTTGTGTTGTGTTACCTGAGTCCATTTTAAATGATCCACTCGCGGCTAACTCACGTTCAGCATCTGTTAACGCGCCTTTTAACTGTACATGATACTCAACTTCACTGCCGGCAAGGCCAATCATTTGAACATCACCAAAAGCGTTAATTTTTGCCAACGCTTTCCCCGTATTAACCAGTTGATCGGGTGTGGTTATCCCTGTAATCACAATGGCATATTGGTTATCTGCCAGTGGTGTAGAAGGGTAATTCATGTTCGGTAATATTGCTGAAGGTGCAGGTATTGAAGGTGACGTTGGGTTTGCTGTTCCTGCATATCCCCCCACTGTCGCGATATCTGGCATTGTGGCAATAGGGCTATTTTGTGAAGGCGAGGCTGATGCAGAAACATCCGTCGGACTGTTTCCAGCAGATATTGAGTGCTCTTCAGGGCCGGTAATAGCGACTGTCGCAGGAGAAGAGACAGATGCTGGCACAGAAGCAGTTAATTCTTTCTCTCCGGTTTGCTCGGCGACCATTGCAGAGACTGTTGATGCCGGTTCTGCTGCACTTTGATCAGAAGAGGATTCTAGATCAGGAGAGGATTGTGGATCACGAGAAGATTGTGGTTCAGCAGACGATTGCGCCGCATAAGCTTGTGCCATCGAAAGAGGTTTTACTGGCGCTGGTGTTACTGGTGTTGCTGGTGTTGCTGGTGTTGCTGGTGTTGCTGGTGTTGCTGGTGTTGCTGGTGTTGCTGGTAATAATACATGGCTTTCATCATGTACATCACGTGATTTTTGTGCATAAAAATCAGCAACTTGCTGAATCATCTCAGTAACGGTATGATCAGGAGATCCAGTTAATGCGTGTGCAGATACATCAGGTTGCACGGTTAACAGCGTTTCTGGTTTCCCAGTATAAAGCCGCCATGTGAGTGAGTCTTTATTTAAGGAAGCAACAAGAATAGCATCAGGCTGATAACGCTCACTGCCTTGCGCTATTGGTTTAACAACATCATCTTGTATATCAGAGGGAGAAACTGCCATATTGTCATCCAGATCGCCAAGCGGCAGCAATACGGAAATACCTCGCTCCATCGCTGCAACACGGATCTGCTCTCGAACTGCAGAGTACTCTTGATCCAACATAATCCGTTGAGTTTCATCAGCCTTATTAGATTGGTTATCCACTAACCACAACATAATCGTTGGCCGATGACTGTTCCACTCTGGTAAAGCTAACTCTTGTGCTAACTGCTGTATGCCACCTTGATCAAAACTAATATCAACAGTACGTGCGCCGTTCTCGTTCCGAATATGAGTTTGGCTAATATAACGTTGTGCCTGTTGCTGTGCCGTTTTCAATGCTGGGGTATCAGGCAATGTGCGTAACCCACTAAAACGAATGAGCATATCATCAAGTGCCTGCACGCGCTCTGCATCAGAGAGTTGATCACTACTAACTGGTATACGTACTAGATAAAAATCCCCCATTTCGGCTGCTTGTGTTCCTACAGTAAATAGCAGTAACCCACCTACGAAAAGATTTCTTATCTGCATACCTTTTAGCCTCTTGATAACAACAAACTGAACATAAAATATTAAGATATAACTTAAATAGCCTAGCGCAATCCGCTTCGAACATCACCTCTCTTTATAACATCATCAAAAAAAAAAAATGTTTTAAGGATAGATAAGCCTTGTATAAAGTACCAAGCCATCAACAGCTCTTACAATACAAAACGCCGCATTACGCGGCGTTTATTGTTATGCTCAGATAACTATTATTGGTTATTTAGTTCCAAAAATTTTATCTCCAGCATCACCTAAACCTGGAATGATATAACCGTGTTCATTTAGACATTTATCTACTGATGCGCAATATAATTCAATATCAGGATGTGCTTTTTCCAATGCAGCAATGCCCTCTGGTGCAGCCACTAACACTAAAACTTTAATGCTATGACAACCTGCATTTTTTAGCAGATCAATAGTAGCAATCATTGACCCACCAGTGGCTAACATAGGATCTACAACCAAAGCTAAACGCTCTTCAATGTTCGAGACCAGTTTTTGGAAATAGGGAACAGGTTCAAGAGTCTCTTCATCCCGATAAATTCCCACAACACTGATACGGGCACTCGGCACGTGCTCTAATACACCGTCCATCATCCCTAATCCAGCACGTAAAATAGGCACAACGGTAATCTTCTTACCTTTAATCTGCTCAACTTCTACTTTACCGCACCAGCCATCAATGATAACATTTTCGGTTTCCAGATCAGCTGTTGCTTCATACGTTAATAAACTGCCGACTTCAGATGCCAGTTCTCGGAAACGCTTAGTGCTGATCTCAGCTGCACGCATCAACCCCAGTTTATGTTTCACCAGAGGATGTTTGACCTCAACAACTTTCATCGCTTTACTCCTTAACACCTGACTGAAATAAAATCGACAGATTATACACCGAAAAGTAACTTATACGGTAGCAAACACTCTCCTAACTGCATAAAATATCACCGTTCTTCCTCTTTTTTTCTGTCTTGATCTCTGTTTAGTATGCTTTTAACGCAACACCTCGCAAACGATTGCCTTCACTGATAGAATAGCAAAGCCTAGTTTAAACCTTGGACTAAACCGCGAGGAATCCCCGTGAGCAACAAGACCTCCCTAAGCTACAAAGATGCTGGTGTAGATATTGATGCAGGTAACGCGTTAGTTGATCGGATCAAAGGTGTTGTCAGCCGAACCCGCCGACCTGAAGTTATGGGTGGATTAGGTGGTTTTGGGGCACTGTGTGCTATTCCCCAAAAATACCGTGAACCCATTTTAGTTTCAGGTACCGATGGCGTAGGCACAAAACTTCGCTTGGCAATGGATCTACAACGTCACGATACTATTGGTATTGATTTAGTGGCGATGTGTGTTAATGATCTGATTGTTCAGGGCGCTGAACCTCTCTTTTTCCTCGACTATTATGCAACAGGTAAACTGGATGTTGATACTGCAGCATCTGTTATCACGGGAATAGCACAAGGCTGTGAGCTTTCTGGTTGTGCCTTAGTCGGAGGTGAAACCGCTGAAATGCCGGGGATGTATCACGGTGAAGATTACGATGTCGCCGGTTTTTGTGTTGGTGTCGTCGAGAAATCAGAGATCCTTGATGGCAGTAAAGTACAACCTGGCGATGCTCTCATTGCATTAGCTTCAAGCGGCCCACACTCAAACGGTTATTCATTAATACGTAAAATTTTGACCCTCAGTGAGCAAGACCCACTGACCACTGAGCTCGAGGGCAAACCGCTGGCCGATCACCTGCTTGAACCTACCCGTATTTACGTTCGTTCAGTATTGCAGTTGATTGCACAAGCCAATCTGCATGCCGTTGCCCACCTGACCGGTGGTGGTTTCTGGGAAAATATCCCGCGCGTTCTGCCAGAAAATACTAAAGCTGTTATCAACGAAAGTAGCTGGCAATGGCCAACTATTTTCCACTGGTTACAAGAGAATGGTAATGTCTCTACCCATGAAATGTACCGCACATTTAACTGCGGTGTCGGCATTATTATTGCCCTTCCGCAAGCTGAAGTTGAAAATGCGCTAAAAATTCTGACATCAGCAGGTGAAAAAGCGTGGCAAATCGGTATTATCGAGACAGCAACTTCTCATGAACAACAAGTGGTTATCCGTTAATGCATTCGTCATCCAAAAATATCGTTGTTTTAGCTTCCGGCAATGGCTCTAACTTACAGGCTATTCTTGATGCTTGTGAGTCTGGCCGTATTCAGGGTCAAGTCACTGCAGTGATCAGCGATCGCGCTGATGCCTTCGCACTTGAACGCGCACAATCTGCCAATATTCCGACTAAAGTGCTACGCCAGCGTGATTTTGCTGATCGTGATAGCTTTGATGCTGCACTTGCTAACGCGGTTTCCCACTATCAGCCAGATCTGGTGGTCTTAGCCGGATTTATGCGTGTACTCAACAGTGCGTTTGTACAACAGTTCAGCGGTAAATTGCTGAATATTCACCCTTCGCTGTTGCCAAAATATCGTGGATTAAACACACACCAACGTGCTATTGATGCTGGCGATACCGTGCACGGAGCCAGTATTCACTTTGTGACTGAGCAACTCGATGGTGGCCCGATTATTTTACAAGCGCAAGTACCGATTTTTGAAGATGACACGGCTGCTGAGGTTGCTCAACGTGTACAAGAACAAGAGCACCGTAGTTATCCATTAGCCATTAATTGGTATCTTGATGGCCGTTTAAGCTATCAAGATAATCAAGCGTGGATGGATGGAAAGCCTCTACCTGATCAAGGTTATGCCGCAGAGTAACCGTTGGCTCTCAATCATCTATTTTATCAAAACCCGCTTTAGCGGGTTTTTTTATCGTATAACAAAAAAGCGCCCGTCTTGGCGCTTTTTTGTCATTGTGTAAATTATCTACATGATGAAGATTTCAAATAAATAATTATTCACCGATTTTATTTTGCTGACGAACATGAACATCCATTTGCGGATACGGAATATTAATATTATTTGCATCAAGTGCTTTTTTAATATTTTCCATCAGATCAAAATAGACATTCCAATAATCTGCATTTTTAACCCACGGGCGAACAACAAAATCAAGTGATGATGCCCCCATAGTCATCATACGAATTGTACAGCCTAAATCAGCTAAAATACGGTCATCAGCGTTAACGACCGAAGCTAATACCTCTTTTACCTGATCAATATCGGCTTCATAACCTACGCTAATCAGCAAATCAACACGGCGATTCTCTTCCAAAGAGAAATTAATAATCTTGCCATTCATGATTGTTGCATTAGGAATGATGACTGTTTTTTTATCTACAGTACAAAGAATAGTAGAGAAAATTTGTACACTTTCAACCGTACCAGATACGCCACCTAAATCTACAAAGTCACCGGCACGAAACGGACGAAAACCGACAATCAATACACCGGCAGCAAAGTTAGAGAGTGAACCTTGCAATGCTAAACCTACCGCTAAACCGGCTGCACCAATCACGGCAATAACAGATGATGTCTCTACCCCTAGTCGGCCTAATGCAGCCATTAGAGTAAAAATGATAATCGCATAACGCACTAGTGAGCGAACAAAGTGGCTCACTGCACGATCGACTCCTTTTTTTAGCATCAATTTGCTAATGGTATTAGAAACAATGCGTGCAACTAACCAACCAAAAATAAAGATTAAAAATGCGGCAACCAAGTTAACTGCATATTGAATCAGTAATCCTTGGTTATCAACAACCCAGCTTCCTGCATGTTGAATAGAGTCTACTACATCAAGTGGATCAAGTGGATTTAAAGGGTCAGTAGGCTTCATTTTATGTCCTCTGTGCTGTCATGGTTTATAATAAAAACAGTATTGCGGTAAAACCAAAATAGTTATTTTATGCTTATTTAATGCATTAATTATCACCAAAACCCAAGGGATGGAAATAGAGCACGTCAATGAGCGATATCATCTTTATCACTGATAAAATAACAAGCTCTATATAATAAGCTAAAGATATTTTTCAGCTACAGATGCTGAGCTTTTAAAGAGGCAAAAAATAAACATAAATGGTGTGGTACGCAATAAAAAAATCGAAACAATACATGCACAGAAAGAAATATTGATATTGTCTTTGCAATCAAAAATGCTAACTATAATAAGTTATCTATAACTTAGTTGATAAAAATGTAGATTGTATTGTTCTCAAACAATCAGCCTATTCAACGCTCACTCACACACAAAAATCGCTGCACGAATAAAGAGTAAACAAACAAAAAAGCCACTGAATATCAGTGGCTTAATATTAAAAAAATGCTGTTCTCAATTACAGAACATTAACCGCATTCAGCTCTTTAAATGCTTTTTCCAAACGTGTAATCATGGTGCTTTGTGCAGCACGCAGCCATGCACGTGGATCATAGTACTTTTTGTTTGGCTTATCAGCGCCATCTGGGTTACCCAGTTGACCTTGCAGGTAAGCTTCGTTTGTTTTGTAGTAATCCAGAACACCTTCCCACGTTGCCCACTGGGTATCAGTATCAATGTTCATTTTCACTACGCCGTAGCTGATAGATTCAGAAATCTCTTCTGCCGTAGAACCTGAACCACCGTGGAATACGAAGTCTAGGCTTTTCGCTGGGATACCAAATTTCTCAGAAACGAACTTTTGAGACGCATCCAGAATAGATGGAGTCAGCTTCACGTTACCCGGCTTGTATACACCGTGTACGTTACCGAAAGAGGCAGCGATAGTGAAACGTGGGCTGATTGCGCTCAGACGCTCGTAAGCGTAAGCCACATCTTCTGGTTGGGTGTACAGAGATGACTGATCCAGATGGCTGTTGTCTACGCCATCTTCTTCACCACCGGTGCAACCGAGTTCCAGTTCCAGAGTCATGTTCATTTTTGCCATACGAGTCAGATACTCGCAGCAAATGTCGATGTTCTCTTCCAGTGACTCTTCTGACAAATCCAGCATGTGAGAAGAGAACAGTGGCTTACCGGTTTGTGCGAAGTGCTTTTCACCCGCATCAAGCAGGCCATCGATCCATGGCAGCAGTTTTTTCGCTGCATGGTCAGTGTGCAGAATAACCGGCACACCGTAGGCTTCAGCAACAGCGTGAACGTGTTGCGCACCTGTGATTGCACCCAGAATCGCGGCTTGCTGGCCTTCAAGTTTCAGACCTTTACCCGCGAAGAACTGAGCACCACCGTTAGAGAACTGAACGATCACTGGTGCACGAACTTTCGCTGCAGCTTCCAGTACGGCGTTAACAGAGTCAGTACCTACTACGTTTACCGCAGGCAGAGCAAATTGGTTCGCTTTTGCAACTGCAAAAACTTTCTGTACGTCATCGCCAGTGATAACGCCTGGTTTTACGAAATCGAAAATTTTAGACATGTTCCTAGTCCTGTATCGTCAGCCGTGATTAAATCAATAAGACGTTTGTGCTGACTATTCATAATAGTCAGCCACAAAGAGCGGGAGGCATTTGCCTCCCGTCGGTAATATTACGCTTTAGCGCGTGCTTCTAGCATAGCGACTGCTGGCAGTACTTTACCCTCAACGAACTCAAGGAAAGCGCCACCACCGGTAGAGATGTAAGAGACTTGATCAGCAATACCAAACTTGTCGATAGCTGCCAGTGTATCGCCACCACCTGCAATAGAGAATGCCGGAGACGCAGCGATTGCGCGTGCGATAACTTCCGTACCTTTTGCAAACTGGTCAAACTCAAACACACCCACAGGGCCGTTCCACAAAATGGTTTTCGCATTCATGATGATCTCAGCCAGCACTTCTGCAGAATCAGGGCCGATATCAAAGATCATGTCATCATCAGAAACATCGCTCACCGCTTTGATGGTGGCTGGAGTCGTTTCAGAGAACTCTTTACCCACAACAACATCTGTGGTTACTGGAATGTCACACTCGGCAGCCAGCTTCTTAGCTGTATCAAGCAAGTCAGCTTCACACAGGGATTTACCCACGTTGTGGCCTGCCGCAGCAATAAAGGTGTTAGCGATACCGCCACCGACAACCAGCTGATCAGCAATTTTAGACAGTGACTCAAGAACGGTCAGTTTGGTTGATACTTTTGAACCACCCACGATAGCGATCATCGGGCGAGCCGGCTCTTTCATGGCTTTGCCCAGAGCATCAAGCTCTGCTGACAGCAGCGGGCCTGAACAAGCGATAGGGGCAAATTTTGCTACGCCATGAGTAGACGCTTGTGCGCGGTGCGCAGTACCAAAAGCATCCATCACAAAAACATCACACAGTGCTGCATATTTCTTTGACAGCGTTTCGTCGTCTTTCTTTTCGCCTTTGTTGAAGCGAACGTTTTCCAAAACCACCAGCTCACCGGCAGCAACATCAACGCCATCAAGATAGTCTTTTGCCAGACGCACAGGTGCATCCAGTACATCTTTCAAATAGTTTACAACAGGCAGTAAAGAGAACTCTTCGTTGTACTCACCTTCAGTCGGACGACCTAAGTGAGACGTGACCATCACAGATGCGCCTTGTTTCAGGGCCAGTTCAATGGTCGGGAGAGAAGCACGGATACGTGCATCAGAGGTCACTTTGCCCTCTTTTACAGGTACGTTCAGGTCAGCACGGATCAGTACACGTTTTCCAGCCAGTTCCAGATCAGTCATGTTAATAACAGACATGGTGAGTCCTCTTTTTAATTCCATGAAGATTTTAAATGCAGACGGTAAAAGTCATCATAGTGCCAAACACTGTGGCTATTTTGCCGATATCTACACGTTAACAATCAGTATCGTTTACAACCCTATCTCTGCCATAACGCATG
This sequence comes from Plesiomonas sp., assembly GCF_051652165.1. Classification (GTDB taxonomy): domain Bacteria; phylum Pseudomonadota; class Gammaproteobacteria; order Enterobacterales; family CAMTGL01; genus Plesiomonas. Next base: position 21,831 of record NZ_JBOFTR010000009.1, on the reverse strand, counting down.
TGGTATCCAACATTCGGTTGGCAAACCCCCACTCGTTATCGCACCAGACCAGCGTTTTTACCAACCGCTGCCCACTGACACGGGTTTGTGTTCCATCCACAATCGCACTATGGCTATCGTGATTAAAATCGATCGAAACTAAAGGTGCTTCAGTATAATCAACTATACCATGTAATGTGCGACGTGCCGCCCGTTGCAGGGCTTGGTTTACGTTGCAAACTTTCACATCCGTGCTCAATGTCACACTTAAATCCATCGCGGTGACATTTATTGTGGGCACTCGCACAGCGATAGCTTCAAATCTGTCAGAAAATTTCGGAAAAATCCGTTCAATGCCTTTTGCCAGTTTGGTATCTACCGGAATAATTGACTGGCTTGCCGCACGTGCCCGACGTAAATCAGTATGGTAGGCATCGATAACTGGTTGATCATGCATGGCTGAGTGGATCGTGGTGATCGTGCCTGAATCAATACCAAATGTATCATCTAGCACCTTGATAATCGGTACGATGCAGTTGGTAGTACAAGAGCCATTCGAGACTATCTTATCGCTGGCCCGCAACTGGGTATGATTCACACCATAAATAACGGTGGCATCAATATCATTATCTGCCGGATGCGAAAAAAGCACTTTCTTCGCCCCGGCTTGCAAATGCTGCTCACCGTCAGCCCTGCTGCCAAACTTTCCGGTACAATCGAGTACAATATCAATGTTTAATTGCGCCCACGGTAACTGCGCTAACTCACGGATATGTAATAGCTGAATCGTATCACCTTCTATCGATAATGTCTCTTCCTCTACGTGCACACAGCAAGAAAAACGCCCGTGAGTGGAGTCATATTGCAGTAAATGTGCAATCCCTACGGGATCAGCTAACTCATTGATTGCCACAATGTGAATCTGCTCACGCTTACCGCTTTCATACAAGGCTCGAACAATACTGCGACCAATACGGCCAAAACCATTAATTGCTACCCGAATTGCCATGCGGTGTTCCTTAAAGGTGGTTTTCCCTAAATATATTCTCTAAACAAAAAAAGCTGCCTAAGGCAGCTCTTTGTTGAAAATAGGGATGAGAAATACAGGATAAAGCTCACCGCCATGCAAGGCGATAACGGCAAGCTTTTGTCATTAACATCACGTTAATTACAGGATCTCTTTCGCTTTTGCGACCACATTTTCTACAGTGAAACCAAACTCTTTAAACAGCAGTTCAGCCGGCGCTGACTCACCGAAGGTAGTCATACCCATGATACGACCACCGAAGCCCACATACTTGTACCAGAAATCGGCGATGCCAGCTTCAACAGCAACACGCGCAGTTACTGCCGCAGGCAGTACAGACTCACGGTAAGCGGCGTCTTGCTTGTCGAATACGTCAGTAGCCGGCATAGACACTACGCGTACCTGACGGCCTTCGGCAGTCAGTTGTTCAGCCGCTTGCATGGCCAGCTCAACTTCTGAACCGGTTGCAATGAAGATAAGCTCAGGCGTGCCGGTACAATCTTTAAGTACATAACCACCGCGAGCAACATCAGCCAGTTGCGTTGCGTTACGATCCATCTGCGCCAGATTTTGACGAGAGAAGATCAGTGCTGATGGGCCATCTTGACGCTCAATGGCATATTTCCACGCGACTGCAGATTCAACCTGATCACATGGACGCCATGTGCTCATGTTTGGCGTCAGACGCAAAGAGGCAATTTGCTCAACCGGTTGGTGAGTCGGGCCATCTTCACCCAGACCAATAGAGTCATGGGTATAGACAAAAATAGCACGTTGCTTCATCAACGCTGCCATACGCAGGGCATTACGGGCATATTCCATAAACATCAGGAAAGTTGCGCCGTAAGGAATGAAACCACCGTGTAGCGCAATACCGTTCATAATGGCTGACATACCAAACTCACGCACACCATAGTGAATGTAGTTACCGGCCATATCGTTACCGCTAAGCGATTTAGAACCAGACCACATAGTCAGGTTAGACGGCGCTAAGTCAGCAGACCCCCCCATGAACTCTGGTAGCAATTTACCGAATGCTTCGAGTGTATTTTGTGATGCTTTACGGCTGGCAATTTTCGCCGGATTCGCTTGCAGGTGCTCAATGAACTGTGTAGATGCTTCAGCCCAGTTAGCTGGCAGTTCGCCTTTGATTACGCGACGATCAAACTCAGCGGCCAGTTCAGGGAATGCGGCGCGGTACGCGGCAAATTGCGCATCCCACTGCTGCTCTTTGGCTGTGCCTTGCTCTTTGGCATCCCACTGCGCATAAATATCCGTTGGGATAACAAACGGCTCTTCTTTCCAGCCCAAGAACTCACGTGCTGCGGCAATTTCTTTGTCACCCAATGGTGAACCGTGGCAATCGTGCGAACCGGATTTGTTTGGTGAGCCAAAACCAATGATAGTTTTGCAGATGATCAGTGATGGCTTATCCGTCACCGCACGCGCTTCTTCAACTGCCGCTTTAATGGCCGTTGCATTGTGGCCATCAACACCACGAATAACATGCCAGCCATACGCTTCAAAACGCATACCGGTATCATCAGTGAACCAACCTTCTACATGACCATCGATAGAGATACCGTTGTCATCATAGAACGCAACCAGTTTACCCAGACCCAGTGTACCGGCCAGTGAACAGGCTTCGTGTGAAATGCCTTCCATCATGCAGCCATCACCCAAGAAGCAGTAAGTGAAGTGGTCAACAATGTCGTGGCCTGGGCGGTTAAATTGTGCAGCCAATGCTTTTTCTGCCATGGCCATACCCACCGCATTGGTAATACCCTGACCTAACGGGCCAGTGGTGGTCTCAATACCCGGTGCATAACCATACTCTGGGTGGCCTGGTGTACGTGAGTGCAACTGACGGAACTGCTTCAAATCATCAATAGAGAGATCGTAACCGCTTAGGTGCAGCAGGCTATAAATCAGCATTGAACCATGACCGTTAGAGAGGATAAAACGGTCTCGATCAGCCCATGCAGGGTTGGTCGGGTTGTGCTTTAAAAAATCACGCCACAGAACTTCGGCAATATCGGCCATTCCCATCGGAGCGCCGGGGTGACCTGAGTTGGCTTTTTGTACGGCATCCATACTCAGTACACGGATGGCATTAGCAAGTTCTTTGCGAGAAGGCATTTTCTACTCCTGAAAATTAGCAGGGCGGAAGGACAAAACACGAAATAGGGAATCATTTTCTCAGAGTCGCCATTAAAACGGCAAGTGCAGACCCAATAACGTGCCAGTGATCACGTTTTTATATTATAAATGCACCGTTACCGACATAAAAACAAGCGTCAGATCGATTCAGCAAATCACATCACTGCCGCAGAAAATAAAAAAACCCGCCATGCGGTTTTTTTTATGATGTTTAGATTGCGCGTGAAAATGCTTCAATCCATTCACGGGCTGTGAGCTCTGGTTCTGGGTGCGAGGTAGCATCTAGCTCTAAACGCGCCTGTACACGCTGTGCACCCTGCTCATGCAGCAGTGTATCAAATTGCTTACCTGCACCGCAGAAGGTCTCATAGCTGCTATCACCAAGAGCTATCACGCCATACCGCAATTTAGGTTGCCACAATCCGGTATCTTGCATCGCGAGGTATAACGGGGCAATTGTATCGGGCAAATCTCCTTGCCCAGTGGTTGAGGTGACCACCAACACCACGGCTTCCAAGTATTGTTGCCAGTCTTCGAGCGACCCTTCTTCATAGATATTCGCATCGTGTCCGGCAACACGTAAAATCCGTTCGGCTTCATCGGCAACCAATTGTGCGTTTCCATACACAGTTCCGACAAAAATCCCCACCCTGGCCATGCAGTTTCCTTTTGTTAGGTATTTCAACTATCCTGCCGTGTTGTATGACGTTGTGCAAGTCGATTACGTCACAGGATCTTACACAGACCAGCCAAATTGTTGCATCAAGTGTTGCCATGTTTCATCCCATGGCGCAGTGATGTGCAATGGCTCACCCGTTACAGGGTGATTGAGCACCAATTCACTGGCATGCAGCATCAAACGGCCAGCACCAAAGTTGGCTTTCAGGGCACGGTTTTGTTTTAAATCACCGTGGCTTGAATCCCCCATAATCGGGTGGCGCAAGTGGGCCATATGGCGGCGCAATTGATGTTTCCGGCCGGTTTCAGGTTTCAGTTCAACCAAACTATAACGTGTGGTTTCATAACGCCCTGCCGGATACGAGGTCTCTACTTTCGCCAGCGCGCGGTAATGCGTAACGGCAGGTTGTGCGGTTCGCTCTTGGCTAGCAAATTTATCGGCGATCTTATCGAGCTCTTCCACCAGTGGATAGTCGAGTACCGCTTCACCTTCAAGATAGCCGCGAACCACCGCATGATAGGTTTTCTTTATCTGCTGCTGTTCAAACATACCGGATAACATGCGGGCGACCTCACTCGACAGTGCCATCAATAAAATACCTGATGTGGGGCGATCAAGGCGATGCACGGTAAAAACATGCTGGCCAATCTGGTTACGTACTGTCTGCATCACAACCACTTTTTCATGACGATCAAGCCAACTACGGTGCACTAACCAGCCAGCCGGTTTATTTATCGCGATAATGTGCTCATCCTGATACAAAATCGGTAAAGTCAGGGCAGGATCAATCGGCGTATTAAGGGCATTATTGTCATCAAATTCTGATGAGATCACACTGTCAGGCAAATCGGTCGACATTAATGGGTGAAACAGGGCAGACTCAGGCATTAGGCTTCTCGTGTAAACAGGCTATCAAGCTCTTGTAATGGAGCAAGTAACAAAGATATCTGTGGGTGTGTTTTTAACGCTTCTTCTACATAAGGCGCAATAGAAAAACGGGTCGGCAGTGGGGCTTTAGCATCAAGCAATGCTTGCATTCGCGGTAAAAACACCCATTGTAACCACTGCTCAGCTGACATGGTATCAATACTAAAAGGCTCTGTACTTTCAAAAGCAGCCGCCTCAGGTGGCATCGCTTGCCATAAATTCAGCGTAACCAGTGCTTGCTGAATATTATCTAATAATAAAAAGGTATGTTGATACTGATCCATCATTATCCCTAAATTAAAAAGTGGCATTTAAGCATATCACCGAACGGTTATCCTCCCTATAATTTAGCCTTTAATGTTAACTTGCCTGAGCAGATACTTTTTCATGACAGCTGCACTGACCGAACTACTGACCTTTGCCGATGTGAATGCAACCTTTTACGATTTAGGTCGCCGCCCCCATTTGCTCGCTTTACCTACTTTTTCACTACTCGAACGCCAGTTACGGCCCTATCCTTACCCACTGCGTGGGCAAGCAAAATTGGCGCTAGTCTGTACACCCCCAGCCCCACTTTCTCTATCTTGTGATATGACAGAAAACGTGTCTTCTACCCTTCCTATTACAGAGCCTTGTATCTGGTTTTTAACGCTCTCACTTGATGAGCAAGGCATGCTAATTCCTGAAGAGTGCGCCCGTTTTGCCCGTTTATTGCAACGCACACTGGGAAGCAAATTAGAGAAAACACCCACACTAGAGGATAAAAAAGCCCTCGCAGAACATCCACAGCACTGGCAGCCAACCCCTGAGCGAATGGCAATGTTTCATGCATTATTATCCCAGCATTATCAGCAAGTACCTTCACGCTTTTATCTGCCTGCACAACGTTATCTTTCGGGGGAACTGGGCTGGCAGCAGTGGCAAGATGTGGGGTTGCAGGGGGTAGCTGAGGTGATCACCTTTGATCGTACAGATCAACATCAGAATGTGCTATGCCAGGCTATCCATGCGATGCCAAGCATTCCACTGCACGCCTTATGTCTGTGTCTTGAACAAACTGAAATCAGTACTGAGGTTGCCAACACACTGTTTGCACGTTTAACACACAGTGTCGCACAAGACGATCAATTACTGCTCCTACGGGCATTAGCATATGCTCCCGATTCTGATGAGCAACAAGCCTTTATTTTACAACAATTACAACAAGATAACCCAGATGCATGGCTGATTGTATTAACTGCCCGTTTACCACATAGATTGAGCTCTTTAGCACTACTCATACCTTATCTACATGCGCTAGGAAACTCCGCACTGTTTGAACAACTTTATCCTGAAGTCATTACCCAGCCCTTGTTACGAAAGCAGATTTTTACGCTGTTACAGCAAAAAAATGCGCCTGAATCACTGGTTAATGCACTCACTAAATTACATAAAAAACTGCACTGATCTCAAGTGCTACAACAAAGATAATGTGTTATCAAAGAACATTGAGCTCCCCAGAGCAAGAGAAACCGTATCAAAAAGCGCAATAAAAAACAGAGAAGGGATAGAGATAAAGGCAACCTAGACCATCTGGCTGCAATACTGAAAACGCACAATAGAGAAAGGGATACCGTTTCCGGCATCCCTTTCTGGTCTTGCTACAGCTTATCCTGCTGCACAGGTGCTCCCTGCATCACTCCGTGATAAGCATCAAATCCGTTGATGTGTTCCTTAAGATCCCGCATCCGTGGGGCTGTCCTTTACGCTATCCTCGCGTATCATCCTTAGCCATCCGTGTGCGAACAGACATCATGTCTGATACCCGTCTCCGTCCTGGAGGTGTCCTTAAGCTTCATCCTAAAGCGTCCACTTCCTCATCCTGAGGCAGTATCCTAAACTTCATCCTGAAGTGTATCCTTGCATCGTCCTTAATCGCTCACATCCTGTCAGCGCACCTGCATCCTTACAGGGGATCCCTTTATTTCTCTTCCTGAGAAAGCCTGTTTTCCTAAAGACTATCGAATCCGTTTCGATGGAGTAATCATACTCGTTTACCAACACAGCTCAATGCACTTATCACAAAATGAAAATAAACATTTCAGAATGTTTCTTACTGTTTTTTTCATAACCATATGATTTTCAAAGCAATAATAAGATAACCATTTGGAGGTACTCACGACATTTATAGGGATATTCCCACACTCTTTGTAAGAAATATCCTACAAAAAAGTGAGAGATCGACCATTTTAAAAATGAAAGTTACCGGTAACTTGTCAAGTTAAAAAAATGCCACATGAGGATTTTAAAGCACATACAGCACAAAATGCTTATTTGATGTCAGTTTGTACGATAAATATAGTGTACCTGGACGGTATTTTAATGGTGGAGATAAAATGAACAGGCTGTATAACATTAAGAAACATAACATCTGTTATGAATAGGTATTATGCACTGATATTTATCTTTTAGTCATAACGAAAAGAAGAAAATGCAGCATGGCAAAATGGCATACACTATAACGGTGACTAGAAAACGTGACAATAGAAGAAGGGGTATCGTTTTACGATACCCCTTCAGGTCTAGCTACAGCTTATCCTGCTGCAAAGTGTGCTCCCTGCATCACTCCTTGAAACTCACCCCATCCTCGGGTTTGTCCTGTGATCTTCACTCCGTGAAGCTGTCCGTTCGTCATCCTGACGTGTATCCTTTTGCCGTTCCTTGTGCTGCTGTTTACATCCTTATATCAGCTCACTTCTCCGTCCTGGAGGTGTCCTTGACTTCATCCTGAAGCTATCCTAACCCCATCCTGAGGCTTGTTCCCTACGCATCCTCGCGTTATCCGTTGTCATCCTTAACCCATTAGCATCCGGCTAATGGCTTTAGCATTGCTGCTAAATGTTCCTGTAAGACATCCGTTTCTGGTGCATTCATCCTAAATGCTTGATGTGTCATCCTGACACCATCACCGTACTCCTTGGTGGCTTTGTATTGCTACAAATGCCGTGTCCTTTCGACGGGGTTAAGACTACTCCGCTCTTATTTTTCTACAAGGCGTTTTTTGAATTTATATGTGAAATGTATTCGATTTCAATTCCACTCGCTTTAGTTAATTAATTGATTTATATGTATATAATTTTTTATGCAATGAGATGACCACGCAAATACTTTATTTGTTATCTCACAGCATATGTAGGAGATATCTTACATAAAATGCAGGCTATCACTGACACGCCACGCGCTTGGTTTTCATGCATGTCAAACGGCTCTCTACACGCTGTTACGCTGATATGATAAAGATGTCTGATGTATGTAGCTGTAATGCTGTTTATATCCTAATAACGTTGGTTTGTGTGTTTTACAATATGCGTAATCATGTGGTGTATGCTTATGATAAAAAAATATTGTCACACACGTAACTATAATCATGGTGTAAGTTAAGGAAAGAGTGATGGATGAGGTTGTACAGGTTTTACAGCAGTTAAAACGTGAAGGAAAAACACCGTCAATTGCATTAATTAAAGGGCGTTTATCTGTGCCTGTTCCGTTACCTGTAATTGTAAGTCTTTTGGCAAAAGAGAAAGCCAATGTGCGACACGATACTAGATTGTTGCCCGAAAATGTGGAACGTGCGGACTCTGCACTCTCTGTGGCTGAGTTAACTGAGCGAGTTCAAATGCTTGAGCAGCACGTTGCAACATTACAGCGTGCTGTAGCGGAATTGCAGGCTTAAAGTACGGTTATTTGTGGTGTTAACTCAGCCAGAAAATCAGGCAGGTTATTCGCCAAACAAGTGCGTTTTGCTGTGCCGAGGGTTTCAAGCAGTACTTCGCCAGTTATATTGCACAATGAGATGATCTGCATGTCATCATCAGTCAGGGCAAGAAAGAGCGTTGGGCTCTGCTTGAGCCGCCGCTGGGTAACAAGATGACCAATTTGGTTTTCCAGCATGCGGGGAAAGTCATCAGCGTTCCACACTTGCAAAAGTGTCAAGGGGTTTCCCTGCCACTGGGCGGCTATGTCTCCAGCAAATTGAGCAGAGAAGTAGGCATGGGCTTCTGCTCGGATTTGAATATTCAATGCCTGCTCTACAGGGTGCAACGCAGGATTTTTGCTATATATACCGGGCCTAACAGGTTGCCAATAGAGGCTGTTTTCTGCGGTACGTACAATGCAAGGTGAGGCGATACCTAACAAACTCTCACTTTCCGGTAAGGTCTGCTGCTCTACCTGCCAGTGTTGTATGTAGCGGTCAGTAAAGTGTATCAGGGCTTGTGCGCTTTGTAGCGCGCTGATAGTCAGGTTCTCTTGCGTAATATTTTGTGTGTTTGGTTGAGGCATTCTCTTGCTCTGAATTTAGGTTACACTGCTTAAGATTGTAACTGACACAGAGCAGATGTAATGAGTAAATATGATCAAAACCCGGTGCTATCGGCACTGACATTGGGTAAAAAAACCGATTATTGTGATCACTATTCCCCGGAATTATTGCAGGGTGTTCCACGGGCGCTAAACCGTGATGATTTAGCACTCAAAGAGACGCTTCCCTTTCACGGTGAAGATCTCTGGACGCTATATGAGCTCTCCTGGCTTAATTTACACGGTTTACCACAAGTTGCCATTGGTGATGTACGCATTCCGGCAACAAGCCACAATCTGATTGAATCAAAAAGTTTTAAGCTCTATCTCAATAGTTTTAATCAAAGCCAATTTGCAAATTGGGATAGCATTCAAGCAACATTGCAACGCGATTTAAGTGCATGTGCCCAAGCTGAAGTTTCAGTGGTTTTACATCGATTAAGTCAATATGAGGACCAGCAAATAGGTTCATTCGGAGGTGAGTGTATTGATGAGCAAAATATCATCATTGATGGTTATGATTTTAATGCCCACTATTTACAAAATGCTGTTAATCTGCACGATGATGCGGTTATTGAAGAGGTATTAGTGAGCCATGTTCTAAAGTCAAATTGCCTTATTACGCATCAACCTGATTGGGGTTCAGTTAAAATTCATTATCGAGGGAAAAAAATTGATCGTGAAAAACTATTACGCTATTTAATCTCTTTTCGCCATCATAATGAATTTCATGAACAGTGTGTTGAACGTATATTTACTGATATTCAACATTTCTGTGCACCTGAATGCCTAACGGTGTTTGCCCGTTATACCCGCCGTGGTGGATTAGATATCAATCCATTCCGTTCTAATTGGGAAATGCCTTCATCTTTTAATATTCGTTTGCCTCGTCAATAATACGTTAAATTCTTTGCGGCATACTTGGTTTCATGTGCCGCATACGTTACACTGCAAGTATTAATTCCCAAAGCGAAAATATTAACAATAATAGAATGAAATGATTTTAATACGCTGCCTTCTCATTTTTTCATTATACTTTGTGCAGCTTTCGGTAGCTCATGCCATTGTGCTAACAGAAATTCCGTTTGAAAAACCAGATAAAGCATTACTGGATATTGAGCAGTTATTAAAAACACAGCCTTTAGTTGCTATTGCTCGTATTAATCAATATATCAACAAACCTTATAGTAATTTATCGACAAGTACGACAGCTCGCAACCTAAATACTCAATATGTGAAACAACATCAGCAAAATATTTTATATTCTTGCTTACTAAAAGGTGTGGCCCTTGCTAAATTAGGGGATAATAAACAAGCTATTGAAACACTCAATAATGTGATTTCTCGCACAAAGAATCCATCATATAATATTATTTATGCTGATGCTCAGTTAACTAAGTCTGAATTAATTTGGCAAGTTACACGTGATAAAGATCAAATATTATTAGCGTTACAAAAATTTGCCGCACAGCCTGGATTACTGAACTCTTCAACCGATATCACAGTGCGCTATCATCTACTACAAGCCAAAATAGCACTGCATGATTGGCAATTACAAACACCTAACCACAGTGCTCTGTACTCTGCTAAAAAAGCACTATTGTGCGCACAAAAACACCTGCCGCTGATGAAGTATCCATCATCGCGAATCAATTACTACCTATTAGCCAGTCAGTTACAGTTATTTGAGCAAAAACGTGATTTAGCGCAAGAGAGTTTAATGACGGCTTTAAGCCTTGCAACAGAGTTCGACCAACCTGCTCTTTTAGCTGCCACACAACTGCAATTAGCTCAATTTTATTTCACATTTGGCAGCTACTCTTTAGCTCTTGATTATGCCAATCAAGCAGCCAATTTTTATCAAACGACACAAGATAAAGCCCCATTAGCAGCCACATTAAAGTTGATAGGCCATATTCATCGGATGGAGAACCGATTAAATTTAGCGTTGGTCAATTACCTCAATGCGCTGGATATAGAAAATTCTCTGCCCAACGGGAATAAACTGATCAGTATTAAAATCGGCATTGGCTATATCTATCTAAACACGAATGAATTGTTAAAAGCAGAAGAGTACATTAAGCAAGCTGAGCGAAATTTAAGCGAAGATAAAAATTCACATGGATTTTATCCTGCGTTTTTTTTGCTCAAAGGTGATTGGTTATTACACTCAGGAAATACTGACGATGCTTTAAAATTAATCAAAAAAGCAATGGCTACCATTCCTGAATCAGAGCTCACCACGCGCTTATATGCTTATGATTTACTCATTAATGCATATCAGAAAAAAAACCTGTATAAACAAGAGAACCTTTATTTATATCAAAAAATTGCGCTGTTACGCCAAATTCAAAAGCAGCATCTGTTTCTTAATACGGAAACACGTGAACAACGTGAGAAGTTAGTCACTAAAATCAACACTGAACAACTACTCAATGCCAACTATCACGCAATAAATGCACAAAAAGAGGAAATACAAAAATTTAATCGAGTACTCTTGTGTATTATTTTAGTGCTATTGGGTATTACGTGTTATTTCTTGATATTAACGCCTACTCTGCGTAAAAAACTCAGGCAAGTGCGCAAAAGCCACTATTTACACCCACGCAGTGAGTTACCTAATTTGCGCAGTATGCATGCGCGTATGCCTAAAAAATTACAGCGCACCTTGATGCTATGCGAGCAAGCAATGGCCATACAAGCGGCTGATGCATCAGTTCAAATTGCACACACAGATCCCTTTGCGGCGCTGCGTTTAAACGTGGCATTTATCCATTTACACTGGTTGTCTGAACTTCATCAAAATTTTGATATTAATTTTACTGAATCGAGCAAAATAGAGGCCGCTCTTGGGCTGTATCTTCGCCAAACGCTTGGTCATAATGGAACGTTATTCCAGATAAGAGATGGCACTTTTTTGTATTTTCAACCGCAGTGCCATGAGCAAGGTGGGGTTGAGCCAGAGAAGTTTGGTGAGAAAATATTAACTGTTTTCCAACAGTTTTCTGGATATAACGCTCCAACAGGCAGTATCAGCATTGGGGCATGCCAATACCCTTTCCTACCACGGGCAACAGCAGGGGTAAACCTTTCACAGTTACTCAATATTTTGCAACTAGCACAGTGTACTGCCAACGATCTCAATCAGCGTAGCCAGCAAGATAATTGGGTTTTTCTTATGCCAATTCAACGGGCTACACCAGCGTGTTTTCAGGGCAATTTACATGCAACATGCATTGATGCTATTCGACGTGGATTGGTTAAAGTTTGGCATTCACAAACGGAATACCCCATTAATTGGGCTGCCATTGAGCAATTCACGTCTCAAATAGTAGCCAAAGAAACACCAAAATAATCTGTTGATCAGCAATAAAACTCTCTTTTTACAGTACTTTTTACACAAATAATATAAAGCTCATTATGTTGTTTATAGAATCAACATTTATAGGATCACGTAATGGATAACGTCAATGGATAGCAACGTTGATTTGCGACGACAACTTACTCAACTTGAAGAGAATTATCAGCAATTATCAAGTAAACAAACGCGTGAAAGCGAGTTATTGCGGCGCGTGCTTGGGCGTGTGACTCAATCTTTAGAGGGCGCAGATAGCGAGCTCGATCGTATTTTGGTTGATATTCGTATTGATCTTGATCGCGCTAAAGAAACCTCACTGATGATCCCGCGTCTGGCACTGCTTGAACGGCTTGCATTTAAATTCAGTCAACAGCGTATTGCACAGCAGCAGCGGCTCAATGACAATTTAGTACAAGCCGCTGAGTGCCTGAAAACAACGGCGATTCTCTCACCACAATTACGCCAAGATGCAGTGTTACAATTAAGCCACCAGCATACTCCCGACTTAATGTTGCGCACTGAGCGTATCTTGCACTTATTTAGCCGAGCTGTGCGAATGTTAGCGGCACTCGGTGAGCAACACACTGAACAACTTTCATGTGCCACATTGACACTTGATATCCAGCAAAAAGTCTCTGATGAGCTACAACACTTGATCTCTGAACTCGATTTTGATGCAGAGGCGGGTCAACGGCTACTGGAGATCAGAAATCATCTGCTTATTGGCACAGATATAACGCAACTGATTCAATATAGCTTTGAAATTATTGAGCTAATATTACAAGGCACACGCAGCGAAAGGCGTAGCTCACACCGTTTTCTGACCAGTTTGAATGATGATCTTGGTCTGTTACATCACAGTATGAATAAATCGGTTGAACATGCTTATCTTGATCACCACCATATGCAGCACCTTAATCAAGAGATGCAAAACACTCTCAATACGCTCGAACAACCAGAAACACTTTCAGGTAGCCAAATTCAGCAAACCGTGCAGACACTGCTGCAACAAACACAGCAGCATCAGCAACTTTGCCAGCAAATGCATGCCACCATTGAGCGTATCCAAAGTAATGAAAATGTACTCTGCACCATTCTTGAACAGACTACCGATTACCGAAATCGCTTACTTGATCAGCAACACCGGCTGTTTTTAGATCACTTGACCAAAGTGTATAACCGCGCAGCACTGCAAGAACGGCAAGATCTCGAATACAAACGCTGGCAACGTTATCGGCAACCTTTATGGTTTGTTATGGTTGATCTTGATTGTTTTAAAACACTCAATGATACCTATGGCCATTTAGCCGGGGATAAAGCACTAAAAATTATCGCCCGCGCCATTCAGCAATCACTGCGTGAAACTGATTTTATCGCCCGTTACGGTGGGGAAGAGTTTGCACTGATTATTGCTGACTACACAGAGGCTGAGATCACTCTGAAACTTGAAGAGATCCGGCAGAAAATTCAGCACTTACCGTTCAAATTCCGTGATGATAACGTAACTATTACGGTATCGCTCGGTGTTAGCTGTTTACAAGATGCCGACAGCATTAATACCTGGGTTGAACGTGCTGATAAAGCACTTTATCAGGCAAAAAATCAAGGTAGAAATCAAATCTTCATATTTTGAGAGTTGGCATATGCGCCTTAGCGCGTTAACGTGTAACACACGGGTGGGTTAAGTTATTACCACCAAACGCACGATCAGCCTGCATTTCGGCCTCAACAAGCCAACAGTACACTGCGATCGTTGTTATTTGAAAGGAGTCACTTTGATTACACATCTCAACCCCATTGGCGCTATGGATCAGCTCTCACAACTCGAAGTTGATATGTTAAAGCGCACTGCCTCAAGTGAGCTGTATCAAATCTATCGCAACTGTTCACTGGCGGTATTAAATTCCGGCAGCCACACAGATAACAGTCAGGATTTACTGCAAAAACATCACGATTTTGACATTAACGTGGTTCGCCGTGAGCGTGGTGTAAAACTTGAACTGATCAATCCACCGGAAACTGCATTTGTTGATGGAAAGATAATCCGTGGCTTGCACGAACATTTGTTTGCTGTACTGCGTGATATTTTGTTCGTTAACGCTCAACTTAATTCACACATTACCCAACTCAATCTGCACGACTCCACCCACATCACCAATTTTGTGTTTGCGCTGCTGCGTAATGCCAAACTGCTGCATACCGGTGAATACCCAAACACTGTGGTCTGCTGGGGCGGGCACTCCATTAACGAAAAAGAGTATCTGTATGGCCGTTTAGTCGGTCACGAACTGGGTCTGCGTGATCTGAACATCTGTACTGGCTGTGGCCCTGGTGCTATGGAAGCACCAATGAAAGGTGCAGCGGTTGGCCATGCCAAACAACGCATCAAAACCGGCCGTTTTCTGGGCATTACCGAGCCTTCCATCATCGCCGCTGAGCCACCAAACCCACTGGTTACTGAGCTGACTATCATGCCGGATATTGAAAAGCGCCTCGAAGCGTTTGTGCGCATGGCACACGGCATTATTATCTTCCCTGGTGGTGTGGGTACAGCCGAAGAGCTGTTATATATTTTAGGGATAATGATAAACCCAGAGAACAGCCACCAGCCGATGCCGATAGTCTTAACTGGCCCGAAAGAGAGCGAAAGCTACTTCCAATCTCTGCACGAATTTATCGGCGCAACCCTTGGTGCTGATGCGCAATCACGCTATCAGATAGTCATTGATGATCCGGTTAAAGTGGCGCAGATCATGAAAGAGGGCATGACCGCCGTTAAAGAACACCGCATGGAAACTGGCGATGCCTACAGCTTTAACTGGTCACTAAAAATTGAACCCGCTTTCCAGCAGCCGTTTGAACCGACACATATCAACATGAGTCAGCTCAACTTGCACCTTGATCAACCGGCTGAAGCACTGGCCGCAAACCTGCGTCAGGCGTTCTCCGGCATTGTTGCGGGTAACGTCAAAGAGAAAGGATTGCAGGCCATTGCCGCACATGGCCCGTACCAGATTGACGGTGATAAAGCCCTGATGCGCCGGATGGATAAACTGCTAGAAAGCTTTGTTCAGCAGCACCGGATGAAACTACCGGGCTCTACTGCCTACGCTCCGTGCTATGAAATCATCACCTGATATTCTGCCGACGTAATTTGCGCTCACCGCGCGAGCTCAGTACCATCGGATATTATTCCTGATCCGATGGTACTTTTTCATGGCGATTCACTTACTGGTCGTTGATGCGCTCAATCTCATCCGGCGTATTCATGCCGTACACGACAGCGGCAATAAACCGGTCGATATGCCGCGCTGCATCGAACAGTGTAACAGTGCCCTCAGCACCCTCTTGCAACACACTCAGCCAACACATGCAGTGGCCGTATTTGACTCTCCAGAGCGGCTCAGCGGCTGGCGACATCAGCTATTGCCAACCTATAAGCAGGGGCGATCACCGATGCCTGATGCACTGGCCGCCGCACTTAGCCAATTTCAAGATGCCTTTGCGCAGCACAATGTCAGTTCACTGACTGCACACGATAATGAAGCCGATGATCTGGCCGCCACACTCGCATGCCAAATAAGCGCACGCGGCCATCAGGCCACTATCGTCTCAACCGACAAGGGCTACTGCCAGTTGCTTGCGCCGACTCTGCAAATTCGCGACTACTTTCAAAAACGCTGGTTAGATGCCCCGTTTGTCGCGCAAGAGTTTGGTGTTAGCCCTGCACAGCTCCCCGATTACTGGGGGTTAGCCGGTATCAGCAGCAGTAAAATTCCAGGTATTCCTGGTGTTGGGGGGAAAACGGCGGCAGCTCTGCTGCAACGTTATGGCTCGCTAGATACCGTATTGCTCGCAACCGATCACCCGCCTGCGCTGCTTAAAAAAATACAACAACATGCGGAGCTGGCACAGTTAAGTCGCAAAATTGCTACATTGCAACAAGACTTACCCTTAGGGATAAATCTACAACAGCTACGGTGCTAACCCCTCTTACGGTATAAAACGCATCAATATCATCACTGGCAGCAACGCCTACTGCGTCAATGTGCACCACACATAACACGGCAAATAAACCTACACATAAAAAAATCCTGCGGCACGAATGCGGCAGGATTTTTATCACAGAAGATCTATTTCATAGCATCTCTGTATTACATCAGATTACACCGAGCACCTATGACCGACACCGCGCTTATTCATCATCACGGTAGCTGCGGTAGGCATTCGCTTTCGGGCTGACAGCAACCCACATACGACGAACATGCACGGTCACTTCCTCACGATCATGGTACAGCTGTTTGGCTGCAATCTGCACATTCACACCCTTATCTTTGAGTGCCAAGTGCAGTTTTTCCAGAATGTGATTAACCTCTTCGTAGCGTTTTTTCATTGGCAGTTTAAGGTTGAAAATCGCTTCACGACACCAACCGTTAACCAGCCATTCTGTCATGCGGGCAGCAACTTTGGCTGGTTTTTCAACCATATCACACACCAGCCACGCAATATTCTGGCGTGGTGGCTCGAATTTAAAGCCATCCTCGCAAATATGGGTCACTTGGCCGGTCATCATCAGACTCTCTGCCATCGGGCCATTATCTACTGCGTAGACAAACATACTGCGTTTTACTAGCTGGTAAGTCCAACCACCTGGGCATGCACCCAGATCTACCGCCCACATACCTGAGCCTAAACGCTCATCCCACTCATCATGTGGGATAAACAGATGAAACGCCTCTTCTAATTTAAGCGTAGAACGGCTTGGTGCATCAGAAGGGAATTTCAGACGTGGAATACCCATGTAGAACGGCGAGTTATTATTGCTGTACGAGTACCCAACATAACAGCAACCCGGCGCAATAAAGAACACATGCAACACAGGGCGATAAGGGTTCTCTTTCGGCAGTAAAATACCGGCATTGCGCAATGCACTGCGTAACGGCACCGAGAATTTACGACAGAACTTGGTCAGCTCTTTCGCTTCATTGGTGTCAGGCACTTCAACACGCAGCTCGCCTGGCCCGTCAATCACATTGGTCAGCATGCCCACAATCGGGGTGATCCGATCTTCCGCCGGCAGATTTTTCAGCAACTCACCGACTACCAAGATCTGGCGGGCAAAAATCAGCTCTTTAAACGGGACAAGCTGCGCTAATTTATCTGCATCTTCATACTGATAGCATTCAAACAGCACATAACCACTGTTATCTTTCACACGTGGGAAACCGTATACCCCGTGTTGTGCTGCTTTATCGGTAATCTCTGCCGCACACTCTTTTTCAAAGCCTGGACGACAATACAGCGCCAGTTTATTCATGCGCGGTTCTCCTCAAACGTAATAGACCAGTGAACAGTGTCAGCCAACCGGCCAGAAAACTCACGCCCCCAAGCGGGGTTACCCACACCAGCATGGATAGCTGAGTGAGTGCGTAGCCATATAAACTGCCACTGAATAATAAAATACCTAATGCAAACAATAATCCGCTGTAAACAAACTGTTTTTGCGCATATTGCAGCGATACAATGCCTGCCGCCAACATAGCGACAGTATGAAACATCTGATAATTCAAGCCGGTTTGGATCAGCGTCATCTGTTCGGGCATCAGCATGCGGCTCAGAATATGCGCACCAAATGCACCGAATGCCACCGTAAAAAAGCCGCTGATCGCGGCCAATGGCAACACCAGATTGCGTAATGTCATATCTCATGACTCCCTGATAGGTTGCAACAAGTCAGCTCATCTCGCATCACTTGCTCTTTTCCTCTGAAATACCGCTCATCAATAGGCGATATTTTCAGGAAAAACGGCTGCGCAGCGTCTCTTGTTCTTGTTGTGCCCGTAGCAGCATCCATTGCCGAAAGGCGGCTATTTTACCCAGTTCTGCCTGGCTGTCATGGCAAACCACATAAAATGCGTTTTTACTCATCAAGAGATCATCAAACGGGCAGACCAAACGCCCTGCTTTCAACTCAGGCTGCGCCAGCACATTATTGGCCAGTGCAACGCCCTGCCCGTGAATCGCTGATTGCAGTACCAGTGCCGTATGGCTAAAAATCGGCCCCTGATTGACATTGATATCCTGCACCCCTAACTGCTTGGTAAACGCTTGCCAGTCGCGGCGCGAGGTATCATGCAGCAGGGTGTAATAACGTAAATCACTCGGTGTCAGTAGCGGGTGTGCTCCGCTCAACAGTGCCGGAGAGCACAGCGGGATCAGGTATTCGTTACAGAGCAAATCAACCCGTAACCCAAACCACTTACCGCGCCCATAATAAATAGCCACATCGACATCATCAGTCAGTGAGCCTTCATCAATATCCACCGCTTTAATCCGCACATCAATATCAGGATGAGCTGCATTAAAGTCAGCCAAGCGCGGAACTAACCATTGTATCGCAAAACTGGCCGGAAGGCTGACAGTCAATGTGCCTTTTGCCGTGCGAGCCAGTAATTTTTCGGTTGCCTCTGATAATGAACTGAAAATTTCTTTCATATCCAGAAAATAGGCTTGCCCCTCTTCTGTCAGCAACAGTGAGCGGTTACGCCGCCGAAATAATTTTAACCCTAAAAACGCTTCTAATCCCTTAATTTGGTGGCTAACTGCCGCCTGAGTTACAAACAGCTCTTCAGCTGCACGGGTAAAGCTTAAGTGGCGCGCCGCTGCTTCAAAAACCTTTAAAGAATTTAGCGGTGGAAGTCGTCTTGACATGACCGTAACAATTCCAAAACATATTAGATATTCTAATGTCCGGCATTATAATTTGTCCGTTGTTGAAGGGCTAGCAAATCCCTATAGTGGCTCGTGCAGGGTAAGCCTAAACGGCAAGTGTTTCTGCGGAAATGCTTTAGGGTTACTGCTTGCAATGTTGTGTTTGCACGTTATCTGGGAGACCAGATAGGTGGCGAAAGCCACTATGTTTCACTTCCTGTACAAATTTTGACCCTATCTGTCAATAGCGAATTCTTTTTCTGCACTGCCTCTGGCGGTGCGTTTTTTTATCTGCTGATTGCCGCATCTCCCTTTCACTTTCCCTGATAAATACGCTTTTGTATGTGTGCCTCTCTCGTACTATAGGTTTTCCCCTAAATAATGTATTGCTATGGGATCAAGGCTAGGCCTGCGGTATTCACAGCAAACTTGCACTCAGCGCCAATTCACGCCAAGATCGCACCGTATTCTCTTTGGTTGACACAATTTCATGCCCATGACTTTTACCTCTTCGCATACTGCATTGTTTGACCCGCTGACCTTTCGCCAGCAATTTCCGGCACTGCTGGATAATGAGGCAGGGATCTACCTCGACAGCACCGCGACCATGCTCAAACCGTATCCGGTTATTGATGCAATCAATGCGTATTACCGCAGCAACAGTGCCACAGTTCACCGCAGCCAGCACACTGCCGCGGCCAATGCAACGCAGGCCTTTGAACAGGCGCGCAGCACATGTGCGGCATTTATCAATGCCAAGAGTGCAAGCAATATTGTCTGGACACGTGGAACAACCGAAGCGATTAACTTAGTAGCACAAGCCTATTTGCGCCCGCGATTACAGGCCGGTGATGAGATTTTGGTCGGCGAGATGGAGCATCATGCCAACCTTGTGCCTTGGCTATTACTGGCCGAACAGACCGGTGCAAAAGTCGTCAAACTGCCGATGACCACGCAACTGCACCTTGATGTGAGCGCGTTACCGACACTACTCAGCCCGCGCACAAAACTGGTGGCAATTGGTATGGTGTCAAATGTGACAGGTAGCCGACAACCCGTTGAGCCAATTATTGCCGCAGCACATGCTGTCGGTGCAGTCGTGATGCTTGATGCAGCCCAAGCCGTGGCGCATGAAATGCTCGATGTGCAAACGCTAAATGCTGATTTCATCGCCTTCTCTGCCCACAAATTATACGGCCCGACCGGTGTAGGTGTTTTGTACGGCAGACCGGAACGGCTGGCCGATATGCAGCCATGGCATGGCGGCGGCAAAATGATCAGTAAGGTGAGTTTTAACGGTGTCACACTGGCCGATATTCCGCAACGCTTTGAAGCCGGTACGCCGAATATTGCCGGTATTTTGGGCTTTGGCGCAGCATTGCAGTGGTGGCAACAGCAAGATTGTGCTGTTGTCGAGCAATATGCCAGCCAATTGGCCGCAGATACCGCCCGCCAGATGCAGCAGATAGCGAATGTCCGGTTGTTCCGGCCATGCAATGCCAGCACAATTATCGCCTTTACGGTAAACGGCGTGCACCACACCGATCTTGCCACGTTACTGGCAGAACAAGGTATCGCCCTACGCGCCGGTGTGCACTGTGCCCAACCGCTGACCGAGGCATTAGGGGTTTCCGGTACGGTACGTATCTCATTTGCCCCTTACAACACCCCGCAAGATGCAGCGCACTTTATGCATGCACTGCGTTATGCGATTGATTTACTGCACGAGGAATAACATGTATCCGCACCCATTTGGCCATGAGATAAGCTGGGATGATCTGCAACAGCGTTTTGAAGCTTGCCGTCTGTGGGAAGATCGCTATCGTCAGCTTATTTTACTGGCACGAAAACTGCCCGCACTGCCTGCAGAAGCCAAAACCGAGCAGATTGCGCTGGCCGGTTGTGAAAACAATGTCTGGCTTGGGCATCAATTACTGGCCGATGGAACGCTGCATTTTTATGCCGACAGTGAAGGCAGAATAGTTAAAGGGTTACTGGCGGTGATCCTGACATTAGTCGAAGGAAAAACACCGGCAGTACTGTTGAAGATTGATTTATCTGCTGCTCTGCAACAGATAGGGGTAGGCGACACGCTCTCAAGCAGCCGCTCTCAGGGGATAGCCGCCATCGCCGCACGCATACAGAGCACGGCGAACGCGCACGTAGTCTAAGACGATATTACGACCCTTTTGGTTCTTTATCGCTACCCTGATCCTGAGTGGCGAACGGATTACCTGCCGCCGCAAACGGATTGCCCGCACCAGCAAAAGGGTTGTTTTGCGGCGAATAAAAGCTGCCTAGTGGCGACATTTTCATTGCCTGCTCTGACATTTGACTCCAAAACTGCATTTGTAGTTTCTGCCAGATAGCCTGATGGTTCTCTGTCAGCTCTGCCAGCTCCTGTGGCGTTAAGTCCAACTCAACCCGTAATTTCATCATCTCACTCCTTGTTTTGATGCACTCTAATACTGCACCACACTCTGGTGCAGTATCAGTAATAATCGGTTGTTGCGGTGGCGATAGCGATAGCGATAGCGATAGCGATAGCGATAGCGATAGCGATAGCGATAGCGATAGCGATAGCGATAGCGATAGCGATAGCGATAGCGATAGCGATAGCGATAGCGATAGCGATAGCGATAGCGATAGCGA
>NZ_JBOFTR010000008.1:0-153154 GCF_051652165.1 Plesiomonas sp. | reverse complement strand
GATAGCGATAGCGATAGCGATAGCGATAGCGATAGCGATAGCGATAGCGATAGCGATAGCGATAGCGATAGCGATAGCGATAGCGATAGCGATAGCGATAGCGATAGCGATAGCGATAGCGATAGCGATAGCGATAAAGGCTACACCGCGGAAGGTTTCAATGCCGCCCTTGCCAGCAAACGCTGGATCACCCGCGACACGGCAATAAACCCAAAACTGGCCGTTACCATCGTCGCTGCGCCAAAACCTGATGCACAATCCATCCGCTTTGGCCCTTCGGCACTCTGTTTTACCGCGCAGGCCGAACCATCGGCTTGCGGATAGATCAAATGCTCAGTTGAGAACACACAATCAATGGCAAATTTACGCTTCGGATTCTTACTAAAATTGTACTCTTGGCGCAAAATAGTGCGCACCTTGGCCGCCAGCGGATCTTGAATCGTTTTGGTTAAATCAGCCACTTGAATTTGGGTCGGATCAATTTGACCACCCGCACCCCCAACCATAATCACCGGAATTTTGTTGCGTTTGCAATAGGCCAGCATCGCCGCTTTTGGGCGAACACTGTCAATTGCATCAATCACATAATCGTAACCACGGCTCAAATACTCCGCCTGATTATCAGGGGTAATAAAATCATCAATCAGCGTAATCTGGCACTCAGGGTTAATGGCTCGAATTCGCTCAGCCATCACCTCTATTTTAGCTTGCCCAACCGTACCGCTCATCGCATGGATCTGACGATTAATATTAGTGACACACACATCATCCATATCAATCAGGGTAATCGCACCAATCCCCGTGCGTGCCAAGGCCTCAGCCGCCCATGACCCTACTCCGCCAATACCAACCACACAAACATGAGCCGCACGCAGCACCTCCGTTTGTGAACGGCCATATAAGCGGGCAGTACCACCAAAACGCTGCTGATATTCAGCCGATGCGGTGGCTTGGGGAACGTGCTGCTCAGACATGAAAACGCCTCATTACTTGCCAATAGAACATCAAACAGAAAAAATAGGCCGCAAAAAAATAATGCGGCCAGCTATAACAATTTGGGATTTACAACAAATAATCTACATTAAAGCAGACCATCTTGCGGTGATTTTAACACCCACACACGGCCAAAATGTTGATAAAAACCGGCTTCTCTACCTGCTTTATTGCCGATACCGTGGTAAATATCAAAGTGATTTCCTTTCACGGCCCCCCCAACATCAAGGGCTAACATTAAGCGTAAATGGTGTTTTCCAGTCCATTCACCTTTATCGTTAAGCTCAGGCACTTCAGCTAACAGTACACTGCCTGCCGGAATCAAACGTTTATCAGCAGCAACAGAGGCTTTGGCCACCAGCGGAATACCACTTGCACCAACCACTGGTTTTGCAACGTGCGAGGCAAAATAAACGTATGAGCGATTTTGCTCAAACAGCTCACGAACTTGGGCTGGACTATGGGCATTGACCCAATCACTGATCGCCGCAAGTGACATCTTCTCACGCGGCACTTCACCCCGCTCAATGAGTACTTTGCCAATACTGGTATAGCTGTAACCATTTTTACCACTATAACCAAAATAGACTAACGGCTCACCGTTCTCAAAATCAACGTATCCACTGCCCTGCACTTCCATCATAAAATTATCTAATAAAGAAGCACTATAGGCAATTTCCAACCCTTTTCCTTTTAATGCACCGTTATAGATCTGCTCACGGGTAAAACGGGCATTCCCTTTTGGCAACTTATACAGTGGGAAACGGTAAATTCCATCAGGATGGTGACGCGCTTTGAGTACTGGCGTGTAGTAACCGGTAAACATCACATTACCGTAATTATCTCCTCCCGCCATTTGGTACGGCCGCACACCAAATTGTGCCAATTTTTTAGGATCTGCCCCTGCATTTAACCAACGGTAAAGGTTGGCATAAGTCTGTGCATTTTTGCGATGCAAAGAGGCTGAACCTGACTTAATATTTTCAACTTGGCGAGAGAAATCAACTGCATTAACCGGTTTTTGATTACTGTTAACTTGCTGAACAGGTAAAAGTGGTTGCGTAATGAATCCATCTTTATACTGCTGCCCACGTGTCAGCTTACTTTGCTCTGTTTGTGGTGTTTTGTGTGCACACCCTGCTAACCCTAGGGTTAAAATTGTCGCGCTCAGTACAGCACGTAACGAAAAACGCAGCACATGAAACTCCATGCTTAATAAAATAAAAAAAGAGTATATTGGATAAGAGGCAAAACATAGCAATTAACTGATAAATAAAATACTAAAATGAAGAAGCATGCCTTGCCATTTAAAATACGCGTTGACATAAAAAACAAAATCAATTGCAACAATCTAGAAAATCACTAATACCAAAATGCAATACTGCGCATACTCACTACTCGCAATAACATTAACATTGTGTTTGCAATGTATTCAGAACAATCACTTTATATTTCAGTAACATTTCTGTTGTGTTACTATTAAATTTATAAAATAAATATAATTTACAACAGTAACTCTATTAAACTCTATTAATTTGAGTAAGGATGCTCAGATGCCATTACACTACCAGCCCTTTAAAATCAGCTTACAAACACTGTGTAATACTCAATCTGTTGAATATCAGTGGATTCGACATCTCGACAGCGAAGGTTTACAAAAACAAGATATTGAATCTGCTATTTTACGCTGTTTAGGTGGCGATGAGCGCAGTGCTGAATTACTGCGAAAAGTAGCACTCGGCCAGTTAGAAACTGAACAACTGTTACACTACTTATCACCTTCTTAAGCATCATTGGTGGCAAACACCCTGTACTTTTCACCAACATTTTGGTTTTATTGCTAAAAAAGCTTGCATTAAATCACATTTGGCGTATTATTCATTTCATCAGACGCGGGGTGGAGCAGTTGGTAGCTCGTCGGGCTCATAACCCGAAGGTCGTTGGTTCAAGTCCAGCCCCCGCAACCAAATTTTTATTTATGTCTTAAACGTAAGTTTAAGACATAAATATAAAGAAGCCACCTAAGGGTGGTTTTTTTATATCTAAATGATATAATCTGTTATAGTTTAACTTTAAAATATCTATTCTGTATTTATCCTTTCTTTTCTACTTTTCCTATTTCAACACTTTTTTTATCTTAAAGCTTCTCAATATCCACTACTTTTAAGTTATTTTCTTTCCCATAGCTGCGCTCTCCGCTTTTTCCTCACACACATCTATTCACATAAAACATCATTAATACTTACATTTTTAAAACACAATAACACTAAAAATAAAACCTTTACCATACCAAAAATCCTACATATTGAGATATAAAGCATGACGCAGTTAAAACTTACGAATAGCCATACAATTTTACTTTTCATTACGTGATCGAAATCAATTTTTATCTTCTCCTGCTGCTTATCCTGCCTACTACCTTAATGCCGATGATCAGTGAGCACTGCACACCATGGCATTACGTTTTATGTTTGTAAGTCGTGTCATTTGCATACACGAGCTTCCCTGATAAAAAACGATTTTTATTTGATGATTACACCATTTTGGAGAGGGTTCATGACAACACCAACTGAACGCACCACCGAACAAAATCCCCCTGTACGTTGGGGCGCTTATGTTGCTTTGGTCTTTGCGCTGGTTTTCTTTTCTGGCGCAATGAAAAGTAGCGGATGGGAAGGTGTTTTTGATTTTACAACTCTAAATGGTGCATTCGGTAAAGTCATTACTGGCGTAAAACAAGTGGGTGACAGTGTACAAACCTCAACATCAACCCTGCGTGGTGCAGGCGGTGATGGGGCAATGGAGGGTTTTCTGTTTGCCTTTGGCCTGATCCCGACCGTTATGTTTGCACTGGGTGTTATCAACGTGCTTGAGCACTACGGCGCACTTGATGCCGCACGTAAGCTGCTTTCACCCCTGCTGCGCCCGCTGATGGGGGTTTCCGGTAATACCGGTCTGGCACTGATTGGTAGCCTGCAAAGCGCCGACGTTGGCGCTTCTCTTACCCGCTCTTTGGCTGATGACAAGCAAATTACCGAGCGCGAAAAAGATGTGTTTACCATGTTCCAGTTTTCCGCCGGCGCAATGCTGGTTAACTTCTTCTCTTCCGGTGCGGTGCTGTTCACACTCGCAGGCAGCGATGGCAATTTAGCCGTTCCAGCCTCTATCGGTACCTGTGTCGCGGTGATGTTTGTGATGAAAATTGTGGGTGCGAACCTGTTCCGTCTGTACCTAAGAGCAACAGAAGGGAACGACGATCAAGCACAACAGACCCCTTCAGCAACTCCACACGCATAAATCACTGGCCGATTACAAGAAGGATTAACCGATGAGCACACAAACTAAACCGATGATCACCGATATCTTCGTTGCCGGTGCACGTAAAGGCTGGAACATTGCCACCACCAGCACTGTTCCTAATATTTTGATGGCCTTTGTCATCATCAAAGTGCTGAAGATCTCCGGTGCGCTGGAGCTGATGGCCACCATTTTTGAACCTGTGATGGGCTTATTTGGCCTGCCGGGTGAAGCGGCTGCCGTACTGCTGGGTGGTTGGATGTCAATGGGTGGCGGTGTGGGTGTTGCCGTAAGCCTGTTCACTGACGGCACACTAACCGGAGAGCATCTGGCCATTTTAGCCCCTGCCATTTACCTGATGGGCTCACAAGTGCAGTACGCTGGCCGTATTCTGGGCGTTATCGGCACACGCGCCAAACTGATCCCTGTCATGATTGGAATTTCCGTACTCAATGCATTCGGTGCAATGCTGCTGATGCGTATCATTATCTAAATCGCAAGGGAAGTTGAGGACAATACGAATGCAACTCGAAGCCTATTTAGCAGAACTCAAACCACTGATTAATGTTGATTGTGGTACTAGCACCGTAGAAGGTGTTGCTGTTATCGCTGATATTATGGCGCAAAAATACCGCGATCTGGGTTGGAAAACCGAGGTAGTTAATCTGGGCACACAAGCTGGCCCAGGTGTCGTTGCCATGAACAAACCAGATGCTGACCAGTTTGATGTGGTACTGATTGGCCACATGGATACTGTGTTTCCAGTTGGCACTGCGGCCGAACGCCCGATGAGCACCGATGCGCAGCGTGTATACGGTCCAGGTGTTTCCGACATGAAATCAGGTTTACTCAATATCGTCTGGGCACTACGCCATTTAGATCAGGAGGCGTTAAACCGTCTCTCTATCTGCGTGATCATGAACCCTGACGAAGAGATCGGCTCAATTCACTCGCACGAGTGGATCGCATCACTGGCTAAAAAAGGCAAATGTGTACTAGTTGCCGAAGCTGCACGTGCTGATGGCTCGCTGGTAAAAGCGCGTAAGGGCATGGCGCGCTATAAAATGACCTTTAGCGGCAAAGCGGCTCATGCCGGTAATGAGCCGGAAAATGGCCGTTCATCCATCAGTGAAATGGCGCACTGGATCATTGCCATGAATGATCTGACTAACTTTGAATCGGGCACAACGCTCAATGTTGGCATCGTCAAAGGCGGAAATGGCGCAAACATCGTGCCTGATCATGCTGAACTGCTGGTTGATATTCGCTTTTGGGATAACGCCGAATACGCCGATGTGCACAACGAATTGATGATGCTGCAAAACAGCCCATTTATTGAGGGCGTAAATATTGTTATTGAGCGTGAAGCACATAAACCCGCGATGACACCGTCAACTCAAACTGAGCAATTAATGCGTCTTGTTGAACGCTGTGGCGTAGAAGAGAACATAGCCATTAGCTGGAAAGCGGTTGGCGGTGGCTCTGATGCTAATCTTACGGCATCATTGGGTATCCCGTCTCTGGATGGCTTTGGCCCTATCGGGGCAGGTTTTCATAGCCCAGATGAATATCTAGAGCTCGACTCAATTTTGCCACGGATACGCCTATTACAACGCGTACTGTGCAATTTATAATCCTCATCGTACTATTATCATCTCACAGGCAGTACACCATACGGTCTGTGAGGTGATTTGCTACACCGTATTACGCCCTCTCCTACCTATTTTCTCTATCGCCATTTCGCCTGCTACGCTTGTATTATGGTTTTCATCAAAACAGTCATAACCTGTTAACTCGGCTAAATATTCACTATTTTATTCTATTCATGACAGATAAAAATAAAATATAGGGATAAAATTAAGCATATTACGCTGAATATTGATGCAAATCACATTTGTAACCACAGCATGTGGCATGACGTAGATCACATAAACAGCAAAAAACAAATAAACACTTAAAATTCAACAGGTTAATGACGTAACAAAATCTTTCTATCCGTAACTAATTGCGATACAGTCAAATCTCTTCCCCACATAAATGCTATGGTGATGGCATACAGAGGTTGCAACGATGATGATGATTGTTTCAGGTATTATGTTTGTTCTGACAATGGCACTGTTTAGCAGTTATTTTATTCTCAATATCCGTCTATCACGCCAATGGAATAAGCTTCCGACTAAACAGGAATATCTGAAAACCCATCCTAGCTGTGAGTATTTTAATAAAGTAAAATGTAACCATTGCCACAGCCGTAATATTCATAATGTTGGCGTTGAACGCGCATACTCTTATCGCCGTCAGCATGTCTGCGGTAGTTGTGATAATGCACTCTTTCGCAGTGAATCTTACCAGTTTCCAGGGATCAGTAATATTTACCCATTTGCAAAAAATAACGGAATGTAATACCTGTGTTGTTCAATAAAAATAACAGTATAGGTTACAGCCATTAAGAACAAGAAAACACTATCGTCATATCCACCTGATTTTACTTTTAAAATTAGTCAATACTGAGCCACATAGCCAATATCTGTGTGGTTTTTTTTATTTACTCCGCACTGTTTATCCTCTTTTTATTTTCTACTTTAGTATTGATGTGTTTCGATTAACTCAAAAGCTTTTTTATTTGTATGATATTAATTTTTAGAATATTAATTCTATTATAAATAAATCTCTCTGATCTTCTTCCTCTTGCTACTCTTATCGTTTTCTCTATCTATAAACTCTTATTCATTTTTAAATGAGGTGTTACTCTTATTGAGAGAAATTAATGCATTAGAGTTCCATTCATATAAAGAGTAGTTGATATTCATTTAACAATAACACGCCACTTCCGCATACATTGTTTTTCTAAACTCATGGAGGGATAACACTGCTCTCAATTCCATTTCCCTATTTATCTATTTATCTATTTATCTATTTATCTATTTATCTATTTATCTATAGCGCATTTTAGATATTTTTTATTCTACTAACTGCCTATTTTGCAGACAATTATCCTTAATTAAAAAAAAATGTTGCAAATGCAACATTACTGGAATAAAAAAGCAAAATAAAAGAATAGTTATTCACAAAATAGCTATTATTAATCAAACAAGCACTCATCAAATCACCGTAAATTAAGTGAGGATACCTATATTGAAAGATCGCAGCATGGAGCTTGTTCATGGCTTTCGCCAATCAGCCCCGTATGTGAATGCACACCGTGGAAAGGTGTTTGTGATCATGCTCGATGGTGAAGTCGTCGAACACAGTAATTATAAAAATATTATCAGTGATCTTGGGTTGATGCACAGCCTAGGGATCAAGCTGGTCATCGTCTACGGTGCACGCCACCAGATAGATCGGCTGCATAGCCAACAGCAACACCCTTGCCGTTATCATAAGCAAATTCGGATCACCGATGCACGTAGCCTTGATCTGGTCAAACAGGCTGCTGGGCAACTGCAATTAGATATTACCGCCCGTTTATCAATGAGCCTATCAAATACACCAATGGCGGGTGCACACATTAATGTGGTTAGTGGCAATTTTGTGATTGCGCAACCACTCGGCGTTGATGACGGTACCGATTATTGCCACAGCGGGCGCATTCGCCGGATTGACGTTGAGGGGATTCGCCGCCAGCTCAATAACAACAGTGTCGTGCTACTTGGGCCAGTTGCTGTTTCAGTCACCGGCGAGAGTTTTAATCTGACCTCTGAAGAGATTGCTACCCAACTGGCGATTAAACTCGATGCCGATAAAATGCTGGGATTTTGTGCCGAACGTGGAGCGATAACCGCTGAAGGAGAGGTCATCTCTGAGTTGTTTCCCAGTGAAGCCTTAACACTGATCCAAGCGCAAGAGATGCAAGGTGATTACCATTCAGCTACTGTGCGTTTTTTACGTGCCGCGGTAACAACTTGCCGTGCTGGCGTAAAACGCTGCCATTTACTTAGTTATGTGGAAGACGGCGCTCTGTTGCAAGAGCTCTTCTCACGCGAAGGGATTGGCACACAAATTGTCATGGAAAGTGCCGAGCAGGTGCGTTCGGCGACCATTGATGATATTGGTGGTATTTTGGCATTGATCCGGCCACTCGAAGAGCAAGGTATTTTAGTACGCCGCTCACGTGAGCAGCTTGAAATTGAGATCAACCAGTTTACTTTAGTTGAGCGTGATGGGCTGGTCATTGCCTGCGCAGCACTCTACCCATTTACTGATGAGCAGATGGGCGAGATGGCGTGTGTTGCGGTTCATCCTGAATACCGCAACTCTTCGCGCGGTGATGTACTGCTCGATCGAGTATTAGTGCAAGCAAAGCGTTTGGGCTTAAAGCAGTTGTTTGTGCTGACGACCCGCAGTATTCATTGGTTTCAGGAGCGGGGTTTTAGCCCTGCTAATGTGGATGTATTACCAGAGAAAAAACAGGCGCTGTATAACTACCAGCGCCAGTCAAAAATCCTGATTACTGATGTGGTGTAGTTGTTTGCATAAGTCTATCGTGAAACCCACTGCGCCGGACTGTAGGGGTATTGATTGCCTGTTGCAATACATGCATATCGGTATACAACTCTAGCTGCTGTTTTGCGCGTGTAATGGCGGTATAGACCAGCTCGCGCGACAGCAGCGGGCTGTGTTTATCCGGCAAAACCAAAACAGTATGAGCAAACTCAGAACCCTGAGATTTGTGTACTGTCATCGCAAATACCGTTTCATGTGTTGGTAAGCGGCTAGTCAAGAATGATTTGATGTTACCATCGGGCATCTCAAAATAGACGCGAAAGCGGGTACGCCCTTGTTGATCCGTATCAGCCAATGTCATACCAATATCACCATTAAACAGCCCCAGCACACTGTCATTTTGCATGATCATAATCGGCCGACCCTCATACCAGCGGTTGCCATCATCGCGCTGAATTAATTTAGCCTGTTCCAGTTCACGTTCAATGGCGCTATTTAATCCACTAACACCAAATGGCCCTTCGCGTAATGCACAAAGTAACTGAAACCCTGCAAAAGTATGCAATATATCGCGTATTGGTAACCATTGATCATCAGACTCTCCTGCGCGTAATTGCTCTGCGCGCGAGCGTAGTT
This sequence comes from Plesiomonas sp., assembly GCF_051652165.1. Taxonomy (GTDB): domain Bacteria; phylum Pseudomonadota; class Gammaproteobacteria; order Enterobacterales; family CAMTGL01; genus Plesiomonas. The sequence goes on along the minus strand of NZ_JBOFTR010000008.1, from coordinate 143,785 downwards.
GCATTAAATAGCCTCGATAACCTTGTACACAACATTTTAACAGTGCGCTGTAATGCACTGTATCTAATGGATACTGCTGAATATCAGGGTATTGGCCATTAAACAAAATAGCCAGATTGCAGCTATCCCCCTGATTGACTTTCCCTGCCAGCACACCAATACCGGAGTGTTCATTAAATCGATAACTTTTGCGTAACAAACAGATCTGATTGCGCAAGGCATTGCCCTGGCCTTGCGCATAAGGGATCAGATCTGATCCGATCACGGCACTTAACCACTGCGCCTGATCGAGGCTGTAGCCTTGATCGGCCAGACGGCAGATATCCCCCAGCACTGCTCCCGCTTCTACCGAAGCCAATTGATGCCGATCGCCGAGTAATATCAACCGCGCATGGTCTGGTAACGCCTCAACCAGACGCGCCATCAGCGAAAGATCAACCATTGAGGCTTCATCCACTACCAGCAGATCAAGATGCAAACGGTTATCCTTATGGTATCGGTAGCGGCTGCTGTTTGGCTGTGCACCGAGTAAGCGGTGCAGCGTGCCAGCCTCGGTCGGGATTTTTTGCTGGATCTCGGCAGCAACCGGTAGTTTTTCACGAGCAGCACTGATTGATTCACTCAGACGAGCAGCCGCTTTTCCAGTTGGTGCAACCAGTTTAATGCGCAAAGAGGGGGGCTCTTGTTGCCATGCTTTTTGTTGCTGTAATTGGCGCTCTTGCAATAGCAATGCGGCTAACAAACGGGTCACTGTGGTGGTTTTCCCTGTTCCAGGGCCACCAGAAATTACTGATACACGGTGATTACAAGCAATGGCTGCCGCCACTTTCTGCCAGTTGACAGTGTCATCCTGCCCAAATAAGCGATCTAAAATCGCTTTTTGCGCCGTAATGTTGTCGGTTTGTGCCTGATCGCTTGCCGTAATCTGGTTTTCACTGTGTTGCAGATACTCAACAATCAGCCCTTCATCCTGCCATAAGCGGTGTAAATAGAGATAATTGCCGCTCAGTACGAGTGGTGTTGCGCAGCGTCCATCGCCTACCGCCATGCAGTGTTGTAACCTTGCCGGCCATTCAATAGTAGGAATACCTCCGGCACAGTGCCAGAGTGCGCGACTATCACGCAAGCCAAATAAACGGGTCGGGTTTAGCTGGCGCAAATCGAGGCAGACATGGCCATTACCGGCTTCGGCGCTGATCAACGCGGCAACCAAAGCGAGCAGTGGATCAGCATCATGCAGCGCCAGATAACGGGCAAACTGGTAATCTAACGGGCGGATAATTCGCTCACGGCTCAACTGCTGCAAATGAGCTAAAATACCGTGGTTCATGCCTGCACTCCCTCTACTGCATCCGCTATAGTAGCGTCTTTATCACCACTAAATAGCTGATCTAACTCCATAATCAGAGCTTTTTCAGGGCGCTGTGCATACACACCGTATTTAGGATCATAGCCATTCATTCCACGTAAAAAGAGGTAATACACACCACCAATATGACGATCATAATCATAATCTTTCAACCGTAGCTGCAAATAACGGTGTAATGCCAGTGTGTATAGCTGATATTGCAGATCATACCGGTGTTCAATCATGGCGCAAGTCATGGCCTGTTGATGGTAATGCTCTGCCGTATCCCCTAAATAATTCGATTTATAATCAAGAACATAAAATTTACCCTGATGGCTAAAGACTAAATCGATATAACCTTTCAAAATACCCTGCACCTCTGCAAAATTCAGGCGATGTGCAGCTTGCCGCGATAAAGCATCATAACGGCGGCACAGAGTGTCGAGTTTTTTTGCTTGCAACGGTGTGCGAATAGGCAAATGGAACTCAAGCTCAACGCAACGAGCATGGCGCGCAATCGCTGACAAGCGCAATACCGGCGGTGCAGTAGCCAAATCAGATTGGCAGTTTATCACTGCACAATGTTCAATTTCATGCTGTTGTCGCGATGCGTTGAGTGGGGTTTCCAGCACTTTGCTAACCCAGTCGTGCAGCACCGGTTGCCACGCCAGATCCAGCCCCTCCATCTCTAACAAGGTTTGTAACTGCTGTGGCCATTCCTGTTGATTAGCAAAATCGAGCGTTTCAAACAGGCTGTGTAAAAACGTGCCGGGGCGTGCTCCGCGTGGAAAAGTAAAGGGCGAGAGTATCGGTTCAGCCGGTATCGCTTCTTCAACAAATTCAGCAGCTTCAGCGATGTTCTCTGCACTGTTATCTGTACCGAGATCGGCATTCTGTAAATGAGGTTCGCTTGGATATTCGGCCAAATCTGTGCTGTCTGAATGGGAAAACGCTGCCTGCTCGGTATTGTCTGAACTGGCGATACTCTTTGTATCCCTTGCATTGTCTGAGCTGCCTAGCGGTTGTAACTGCTCTCCGGCAGCATCATGATCAAAGCGTGGCAGCCACTCGCTTGCATCTTGATGACGGCTCAAATTTGAGTAGCTCGTTACCCACCAGTTGCGTTCAATTCGCCCCTGAAACTCGCGCACCACGAGTGTGTTCTGGGGGGCTTTTACCGATGATAATGTACTGATCGCCTCCATATTTGGGGCGGTTAAGGCTATATCTTGGTTCGCTAATGTTGCACAAGCCATTTCAAGTAACGAAGCATCTCCAGCTTGCCCCTGTTGCAACAGATAACCTAACGCACTTAAGTGCAGATCGGTCTCTTTATTTTTGCTGTTTTCACTTTTACCGCGCCCAGCAGATAAGGGGGCGATTCCGATTTGACATTGATACACCGCACGGGTCAGTGCCACATAAATTAGGCGCACATCTTCAGCGAGCCGCTCGCGTTCGGCACGCCCTTTCGCCTCTTCTGAACCAGTTAAATCCAGCACGGCAGACAGGCTCTCATCGTGATAAAAATCGCCTTTTGCAGCCCGAAATGAGCAAGCAAACGGCAACCAGACCAGCGGATACTCCAACCCTTTCGATTTGTGGATGGTGACTATCTGCACTAGATTTTGATCACTTTCCAGACGCAGTTGTGGATCATCTCCACCACGCTGTGGCTGGTCAATTTGCCGTGCTAACCAACGCAATAGAGCATGCTCACTCTCTTGTTCGGCAGCCGCTTCTTGCAATAATTCACCAACATGCAACAAGTTTGTTAGTCGACGCTCACCTTCACTGCCAGCCAACAAGTTCTCAGCCAATTTTCGCTGTTGGATCAATTGGCGTAGCATCGGCAATACGCCATGTTTTAACCATTTTTGCCGATACTCTTCAAATTCGGCAACCGCCATCTCCCAGCGCCATTCATCACCATTGAGCAAATCAAGATCAGCTGCTGTCAGCCCTAGCAACGGTGTTGCCAGCCCCGCACGCAACAGGCGCTCTTGTCCTGGTAGCAAACACGCTTGCAGTACGCGTAACAGATCGCGTGCTTCTTGGCTGGAAAATACACTCTCCCGATTTGAGAGATACACAGATGCTACCCCGCGCATGCTCAATGCTTGGCGAATCAGTGCCGCTTCGCGCCCTGTACGTACTAATACTGCAATATCTTTTGCCACAACGGGCCGTAATTTTCCTGTTTTACCCAACAATGCTCTGCCTTCAATGCCAGCTTGCAACCAAGAGGCAATTGAATTAGCACAGGCTTCGGCCATCTGTTGCTGATAATCACTGTTATTAACGCGATCACCGCCCAGACAACAGAGCTGCATAGCAGGTTGCACTTCGCCTTGCAGCCAAAATTGCCGCTCTGCGGCATCAGGTGATGCAGCAACATCTAAAAACGGAATATCCTGCTCAAACAAGAAGGGGTTTATTGCATGTGAAAACAGCCGGTTTACTGCGTTAACCATACTGTGTGATGAACGCCAGTTGGTTTGCAATGTATAGTGAGCACTTACATTCCTTCTAGCCTCAATATAGGTAAAAATATCGGCTCCACGAAAAGCATAAATGGCTTGTTTAGGATCTCCAATCATCAACAAGCCAGTATCTTCTCTGCCACCATATAGCGTATGGAAAATGTGATACTGCTGTGGATCGGTATCTTGAAACTCATCAATCATCGCCAATGGATAACGCTGACGAATAGCATCACCAAGCAAACCAAGTGAATCATTTTTTAATGCTGATGAGAGATGTGAAAGCAAATCATCAAATGATAACTCAGCGCGCATTAATTTTTGCTGCTGCATCGCCAGACGCATCTCATATACGGCACTGTTGATTACTAAGTCGCGAAGAGTAAGTGAGTGTTCACAAAAAGCATCAATCTGACTAAAAATAGGTAGCGTAGGTGCAACCCCTTTACTGGTCAAATCTAACAATGTGCTTTGTTTAAAGCGAACAAGACAATCAGGATGCGTATAATTATCTGTTAGCTGCAGTGCCCATGTGGTTAATTCAGCAACCCATTTTGCGACCCAGTCTTTACGATAACGGTTTTTTGGGATACCCGAATCAGCAATATGCGCCTCAATATCAGGTGCAACCTCCCGCCATGCGCTTTTTAGTTCCGTAATTAACGCCATAATTTTCTGATGCCGAACCACCAGATCAGTATCACTCTCTTGGCGTTTTATTTTTGGCATCGGGCCACTTAAATAACGGCTCACTTCGTGTTTGAGTGCCTCTGGCGTTGCCCAGGTTTGGCTAATTACATTAGCCATATCAAGTGGTAATGGGTAGAAATTCCGCCGCCAGAAATCAAGTACCACTTGCTGAATTAGTGCACTCTCATCGGTCAGAAAGGTTTGTTCAAACAACGCGCCCGATTCAAACGCATTTTGCGTTAGCATACGCTGACAAAATCCGTGAATCGTATAAACCGCGGCTTCATCCATTTGTCGCTCGGCACTGAGCAGGATATTCGCTGCTTCTGGCCAATCGGTTAGCGAATCAATAATACCTGCCAGCAGTGGGTCAGTATGGTGTATCTCTTGCAATAAACGGGTAGCAATCAGCGGCTCTTGTACTAACTGCATGATAAAAATTCGCGCACCACGAATACGGGCACGGATCCTATCACGCAGCTCGGCGGTTGCTGCATCAGTAAACGTAACCACCAATATTTCATTAACTTGCAGACGGCGAGTAAAAGCCGCATCGTCTCCTAACCCCAGCAATAAGCGTAGATAGAGTGCAGCAATGGTGTAGGTTTTCCCTGTTCCTGCTGAGGCTTCGATCAGACGCTCACCAAATAGAGGTAAAGTCAGCGGATTGAGTATTTGCACGGTCATTCGGTGTTATCCCTACAGTATCCATCTTGCTATTACTTGGGTAAGTGAAAAGCAGTATTTATTATAAATACAACAAGTTATCAAATTATATCAGTTCAATATTGGTTCAGGCATCGCGGTATCGCATAAAATGTGAGTTCAGCGCATTATGATTCATGTCCACAAAAAAAGAGCCTGCATAATGCAGGCTCTTAACGATTTTAATCAGGTTGGCTATGCAGAGCATATACGGTAATGTCTTACGGTCATGCCTGATACTTTCAGATGTGTAAAAGGCTTATCGCGTCAGACCTTTTACTGCTAGTGATTACTTACTTTGTTTAATGCGCCTTGCAAAGCAGAAACTGAAGGTTGCGCACTCCACTGTGCAGGTTGTGCAAAACCGTCTTTCTCTTTACCACCTTGAACTTCTGATAATAGTGATAATCCTGTACCACGTATCACAGCGTCTTGATAAAAAGTAGTAACATCTTGCAAGCTCAAAGGCTCGATAGCACTGATAAGTTCACTACGCCCATTAAAGGCCGTATTTCCACGTGAAAAGTCTTTGCTAAAACGGGCCGCTTCTTCATCGAGTGTTTGCGGTGGCTGACGCAACTCGTTTAGTAATGCATTTTTAAACTGTGTAAATTCCGTCGCGGGCATTGTGGCTAAACGTTCAGCCGCTTGTTTATAAAATGCCTGATAGCGTGTATACAGATAAGCAGGCGTTTTATCTGGTGTTTGCAGCACAAAATTGAGCCCCCACTGTCTGCCTACAGGCATCGCATAGCTAAACAGTGCATATCCGAGTTGTTCTTGAGTACGCAATTGATTAAAGAACAACGGTTGTAAAATTTGCCCCAAAAGTACAGCGCGAGCTTGCCCTTCACGTTCGCCATACCCTAACGGAACATACAGTGCGGCCAGTGCGGAGTCAGAAGCACTGATTCGGCGATCAAAATAGCCATGGTGCGCCCGTTTAATAGCGACAGTGTCACCATACCAAGGTTTATCCCCTACAGTTTGTAATTGAGATTTAATTTGTTCAGCCAGATCACTGACTTGTGTTTGACTAAAGTTCCCCACTGCTAACAGTGCAGGCGTTGCCTGTTTTAGCAACTGTGTACGGTAGTTCAACAACTCTTCCAGTGTAATACTGTCAAGTAGAGCTAAACGCTCTGGGCGCTCAAAGTAAGGAACTGCAGAGAGTGACTGTAATGGCGTAACCGCTTGTTGATAAGCTCGTGCTTTATCTACAGATGCGAGGCGATCACGGTACCACGCTTTGGCCTGCACTAACTGAGCGGCTGTTGGGGTAAAATCACGATAGCCTTGTAGCAACGCTAACATCAGTTTTGGTAGATGTTGAGTAAAGCCACTGGCTGAGACTTGCAGCCCATTATCATTAGATGAATTAAAACCAATGCCACCAATACCCGCCTGATAACTAAGCTCATCAAGTGACAAGGATGCGAGATAATCTGTTAATGCAAATAACACCTGATTACGCGCAGTATTATCTGCATCAGGGTTACGCAGCGTCAGTGTCACCACCCCTTTGGGCTCATCCGCAAAAAGGGTACTTGGCATTAACCAAGCTTGTAGCGTTGGCTTGTTGATTACAACCTGTGGTTTACCGCGATTATCTGTTGCTTTTTGCAGTGTAAAATCATCAGGAATATAGGGGTTTAATGCGGGCAGTTTTAAATTCAGTGCCGTTCCCATTTGTTGCCAAGTAGCAAATTGTGCCGGAGTGATTTTATTGACTTGATAAGGTGCATCAACAAAATAGGCTTTTTTGTTGTGTGGCTCTTGCGGGCTAATAAACCAGATTCGTGCATGTTGTGCTGTCATCAATGCTAAACGTTGACGAATCGCTTCTGGATTATATTGATCAGCCAACATACCTGCATTGAGCACATTAGCCACAGGAACACGCAACATATTATCTGATAAGTCTTCCACATAACTCATATCACGGGTAACGGACTGATAGCGAAAACTCAATTTTAAAACATCGGCTATCTCATCAAAGTAGCTTTTTTGTACCCCTTTTTGTTCCAGTTCTCTGAGATAACGGAATACAGCGGCAATGATCTCATCACGGTGTGCCAGCCCTTTATCTGTTAATGAAATAAAGATCCCAAATGAGCCACCATTACGTGCTTGCATTGGATCAGCACTGCTTTGAATGCCATCGGCTAACCCTTGACGCAGTAACCAGTCAGCTAACGTTCCTGGGTTACGATTATCAATCATATATGCAATGTATGTGCTAACTTTACTGCGAAATGCACTGCTGTCATTAGGAATAGTAAACTCAATTTGCAACGCTTTTAATGGCTGTACCGGAACATAGTGAATAATAACGCCCTCTTCTTTAGGGGTTGTTATCGGTACAGTCACTTGTGGTGCAGTGATGTTGTGATTGGCTATTTTACCCAAACTCTGATCAGCCAGCTCTGCCATTTTATTCAGCGGCTGTGTTGAATACAGTACGGCTTGCATAATATTCGCTGAGTAATATTTATTGTAGAAATTGCGCAACGCAGTATGCAGTTTACTGTTCGGTTTATCTGACAGTGTTTCTAAATTCCCACCGGAAAAACGGGCAGACGGGTGTTTTGGGTTGATAGTCTCGGCATCAACTTCGCCTAAACGCATCCCATCGCGTGAACGCGCCATCACCATTTCAGCATTAACTGCGTGGCGCTCACGATCCCCATTTTTAGGATCAAGTAAGGGTTCAGCCAGTGCATCCGATAAACGATCAACGGCCTGATCAAAAGCACTGTTCTCCACCTCTAAATAGTAAGAGGTGCGATATGCTGCAGTACTGGCATTATGGCTGCCACCATTTTGATTGAGAAACAGCGCAAAACCATCTGGATCTGGATATTTTTTCGATCCCATTAAGATCATATGTTCTAAATAGTGGGCTAATCCAAGTTGTGTGTTCGGATTATCCATTGATCCTATGGGTAAGGTCACTGCAGCGAGTGATTTCGTAGCATGTGGATCAGAAACTAGCAGTACAGTCATACCATTAGCTAAGGTAATCGGCTGGTACTGACGAGTATCGCGCTCGCTCTTTTGTACCGGATCAGGTAATACCTGCCATGTTGACCATGAAAATGGGCTCCACAACAGAGGTACACTCACTATCAGTGTACAACATACCCGTACAATCCAACGTGTTGGTTGGTTATTTTGCCTCATCGGGCTCTCTCCCCTTAATAATATCTTTTGCTATGCCGTCAGATGACTCATAACCGGTAATAAATAGCGCGTTGCACACGCTTCAATATGCTGTAATGCCGTTGGATTTAACGTGCCAAACAAGCGTTGTAGATACAAATCATCACCTTCACCATTACGATTAAACCCACCTTGATAACACTCTAACAAAGCTTTGCGCGCTTTTTGTTGGCTTAACTCATCAGTCAATAGTTGCCCATTATCATGGCACTTACTCAACCATGCCCAACCACTTTTTGGCAGTAGCATCAACGGTGTTTGTAATCCGCTACAATAACCTTGTGCTAACTCAAGCAAATAGCGGGTAGCAACCTCTGCTTCTAAAGGGGCAAACTTAAACATACTGTTACGCCCTAACATACAGCTGTATCCTGCTTTTACCTGATATTGTGCCATCACGTTGCAATAGACCAGATGTTCAATCCAAAGGTTCAAGGCATCTACCGCGTTTAAAGTGCCAGGTCTCCAACGTAACAAACCATCATCTTGCACCCCCGTTAACCACCCTGTTAGGTGTAAAGTGCCAAAATGCAAATCCACCTCAATATCGGCAACTGTTTGTTGCTGCTCTCTGATTTGGCTACTTAAAACCTGCATTTCACCCAGTTGCCGTTGCCATACCAATTCACCAAAACGCCCATACGGTAAACGCCCTTCGGCTTGAATCTGTGCCAAAAATGGCTCTAATGGTTCTTGCTTTAGTAAGGTATTTAAAAGTTGCTGATCAATGCTATAACGCGCTAATCCATCTAAATCAAACAGTTCTTCATCAGGTACTCCAGTAGCAGGTGTTTCAAAATTAACGCGTAAACGCTGATGAAAAAATGAACGAATAGGATGGCGATAAAAATGCCACAACGAAGCTAACTCAATGTCAGTGATAGTGTCTGATGCTCGCAATGGTGCTGACCAAAACGCGGGAATTTCACGACCTTCTCGTCGAGCAGCTGGTAACCACTCATGCGCATAACTAAAACAAACTGACTCTGGAAGAAAGTTCTGTTCACTAAAAGGGTTAAGCGTTTGTTCTATGACTAAATGTGCCTGTAAATGCTGTTCTGCGGCAGCATTAAGTTGTAACAATTCCTGAGCATTTTTTGCTATCGCATCTGCCGATGGATTATCTCCTAAAGCTTGATGCAACACGGTTAATTTTTGGGCATCTTCCGGTAAAATCTGGCTCTGACAAAGATAATCGAGCAACTCACTGACCAAAACCGACGGAATACGCACACTATTATCCTGCACCGAACGCCCAACATAACTGATATAGAGCCGCTCTTGTGCTGACAACAGTGCCTCTAAGAATAAATAACGATCATCATCACGTCGTGAACGATCACCACGCCGTGCGCGTGTTCCAGCCATAAGATCAAAACCTAAAGGCGGCAATGTGCGCGGATACACACCATCATTCATACCAAGTAAACACACGACCCGAAAAGGGATAGAGCGCATTGGCATCAGCGTACAAAAATTGACTTGTCCGGCCAAAAAACGCTGGCTAATTCGCTCATTATCTAATGCACTGCTTAGGCTATCTCGCAATACTGCTAACGATAATGGTGAGTTAAATTGCGCAGCCTTTGCTTGTTCAACTAAACGCTGAATCTGCTTATCAATCAGTGCCAATACCGCTTCGGTTTCACTGTCAGCCACAAAAAGTTGGCTGAGTAATTCCCGTAACTGTAATGACCACTCTGATAAGGTGTAAGTTTGGCTCAGTACTGCACGCCAATGAGCCAGAATTTCAAGCAGATCAGCAAGCTGGCCAACTAGACTTGCCTGTAAGCCAGAGACCTCATCATACGGTAGACGCTGATCATACAACCCCGTTTCGGTGCGCATAGCATAACCGAGCAGCATGCGCTCAACCCCAAAGCGCCACGAATGATTACCCTGTGTCGGTAGCCCCAACTCTGCAATAGCTTGATCGTCTAGCCCCCAGCGAATGCCGGAATCCTCAACCCAGCGGCGCAGCAGCACCAGCCCCTCTTCATTAATGGCAAACTTTTGGGCCAGTGCCGGTACTTCCAGCAAAGCCAAAATATCTTCGGCCACAAAACGGCTTTGCGGCAAACTCAGCAGCGTCAAAAAGGCTTGTAAAATGGGGTGAGCCTGACTAGCACTGCGATCTGAAATTGAAAATGGGATAAAACAATTATCACGGGTACGAGAGAACACAGCCTGAATATAGGGGCTATAACGGTTGATATCAGCCACCATCACCAAAATATCCCGTGGAGTCAGTGTAGGATCATCGGCCAACATGCTGAGTAGTTGATCATGCAGTACTTCAACTTCTCGCATCGGGCTGTGACAAGCATGAAAGACAATGGAGCGATCTGCTGTGTCAATCTCATGGCGAACCTGGCGCTGACTTGGCATCAGTACGGTACTATCTTCAAGTAGCAAAATATCAGCTTGCACACGGTGCAGCAGTGAATCAGGTGTAAGGTCCACAAACGCATCAATATCATTGGGTGCAAGTTGTGCGAGCAGATAAAGGTTATCGCGCCCCAGCTTGCCCATAGAGGCCAGTAGCGGATTACCGCTTGATTCTGGTGCAGTAACGTGTGCACCTAATTGCCCATTGAGCGTTAACCAACGTTTCGTTATCTGTTTTTGGTCTTGAATATCCCCCCAATAGTAACGGCATGGGTTAGTAAACATCAGGTGCACATCACAATGACGTGACAGCGCATTCAAGGCCTCTAAATAAATCGGCGGTAACGCTGAAATACCAAAAATAAATAGCCGTGGGGGGATACCCACAGGGCGGGTAGTCGCCTGCTCTAAATGTTGAATAAAATGTTGATATAAATTGGCTCTGTGCCACTGAGGTTGTTCAAGTTTTTCTGTAAAGCTGACCAGCTCGCGCCATAACACAGCTTGCCATGGGTGTTCTCCGGCTAATTCATCAGGAGTATCGTCCTGCTCCCACGCTTGAATCCACTCAGGCCGATAAACCAGATATTGGTCAAAAAGGTCTGCTACCCTAGCCGCTAACTGAAACGTTTTGCGCTGATTATCATCCTCACTGAGATATCCTTGTAATACAGCAAACTCTTCGCGTTCTAATAACGCAGGCAATAGCGTCATTAGCTTCCATGTCATTGCATCTTTACTAAATGCACTCTGTTTAGGAATATTTGGCAATACACAGATAAACATATCCCAAATAAAAGTCGCAGGCAGGGGAAAGGCCAAATTTGCGGCAATACCAAACTCTTCGGCAAGTTGTAAACGCAACCATTGTGCCATACCAGGGCTTTGTACCAAGATAACATCAGATTCAAAGGGATCATCGAGCGGATCGATTCGCATTAACTGACACAGCAGTGATTTTAAAATATCGAGCTGATTTGAATGGTAAACAGTAAGCACAGCGATCCCTCATCTCTTAAGCGATAACGCAAATTGTCAGTTATCGTAAGGGGGGATGCAAATAAAATTGCAAATATAGCTATTTAATGTTTATTAATTGACACCATACTTATAATTTAAATCCGCGAGCAATCTCGAAAGAGATGCCTTTCTCACACGCTCTCCTGCCGGACAGGAAGTGTCATTCAATATGCACTGTGAAACATTCACATTGATTTTCTTAGCTTGAATATCAATGTTTTTTTTCGTATCAGCGGGGTCAGGATAGCTATCAATTGTAATTAACTGAGGTTTTACCACCTCAACAAAATACTTAACTCCATTTGTAATAACGAACTCATTAGATCCCACAATGGTATTAAATTCATTGCCGGATCGCATTCGGCTAATCGTTTCTAATTTTGTATTAGCAATACGATATGCCTCTAATCTCATGGCTGTGTCAGAATAAGAATTAAAATAACTCTTTTGCAATGAAACTAAGGCCAGTGATGTTATTGATATAATCAGCATAGATATCAATACTTCAATCAATCCAAACCCTCTATTAATAGTCACTCCACGCTCCGATTTTGATTGATTGAGATTTTAGTTTATCATTCATATCATTAAGCAACTTTGAATCATATGTTAATTTAAATGAGGATTCAAACCATGCTAAACTCTCACTGTCTAATACTAATGTACCGACCAACTGTACCGTATTCATTGCCTGAAACTTTAGATTCACCTTTGAGTTTTTGACACTATCAATAAACGAAATCATTCCTCTTGCAGGCCCACCACCATTAGTGTAAATAGTCAATCCATTTGCTATAATATAGTTATATGCAGCCGATCCCTCTTTTGGCAAACCGGTTAAATTAATAACAATATTCATTGGTTTATCTGTATAAACCAATGGGCCATCAAGATAACATCCCCAAACTGAAGGATCACTTGTACCGATATAAGGAAAAACTTTAAATTCATGGATTGAAGACCCATCTAAATCCAACCAAACATGATTTTCTAATTTTCCTTTTTCTTTTGCATTTTTCATTTGAGATATCATAGATTGACACTGTTTTGATCCATCAGGCTGCACAGTTTTTATATCTAAGAATTTTCCCCTAGAGTCCATAAACTCCTTCCCCAAATATTCTGATGAGGCTTTATTTTTGTAAGTAATATTACTATTTTGGTTAAACCCCTCAGACTCATCCACAGCTTTAGGTGTTGAGTTCACATTTATTTTATTCCCTGATGAAATTGGCACCCAATCATAAACAGGCCTTTTGCTTCCTTGGTGACTATCAAAGTAAAGCTGTCCTCCAGTCTCTATGCTGCCGCCATTTTTACTTTCATTAGCAATATCAAAGTATGTATTACCTACAACCCTCACATCTCCTGTAGACACAATCGCTGAACGGGGTATTTTTTTCATCCCCCCACTTTTGTGGTAAATATTTTTTACTATTGACTTAAAGCCACCAGAAACACCTTCAGACTGAATAGTAAAAAAACCCAATTCATTGTGCTCTACCTGTGAAGAAAAATTAAAGTCTGCATGACTAAAAGTAGCAATACCACTACAGGTTGCTTTACTTTCTGATTCACTCAATTTACTTGTTGTACAAAAGCAGTTACTATTAAATGTACCATTTTTATTTATCTCTTCACTTCCTTTTAAGCAAGGCAACCGGCTACTATTTTCAGTAATTGTTTTTAGTGTGTACATCATTCCTGAATGTGCAGCATTGTATGCTTCATAATGTAATATTTCATCCTGTGTTTTTTTAGTTTCAATGAAGATATCTTTTCCAAGATAAAATACTGTAATAACAGAAATGATACTAATCATGAGTGTAATCGTTAAAGTAGCAAAGCCGCGCTTATTCATAGCTTAAATTCTCCAGAGTTATACCCATTGACATAACACGCTCAATTGCTGTATTACTCCGCATAGAGGCCTTTATCTCTATATCCATTGAGGGTATATAGGCTTTACTCATTTGATCAGCTAAAACAACTTCAGTGTGTTTTATATTTTTTATTTTAAAGTCCGTAACCTTTATCCTTTTTCCATCAAACATTGAGCTCCAATTTTTATTATCACACGAATTTGCAAAACTCATTGATGCATCAATGTTTTTATTATCAATATCAAATTTATAACCAAATGTTTCATTATTTTCATTCTGAGAAGCTTGAGAGGTGAATGCAGAACATGATGTATTAGTCGTTATATTATTATCACCAATACAACCATTATTATCTAAATCATAAAAAAACAAAATACAACCACCTGTAGCATCAACAGAAAAAGGAGACTTTTTATAAATCATGCCATTATTTTCATATTGATAGTAAAATGTACTATGATTTCCATCTACCATATTTCGCTTATAAAAGTTAATATACCCTGCACGTTTAATATCTTTTGTTATCAGTGATAAAACACGGTTCATCTCACTTTCTAAGTATCTAGTATCTTGTAGGGTTTTAATAGCAATGCTTGACTTAACATAAACATCACCAACTAATAAAATGAGAGCACTACCAATGACCATGGCTATTAATAGTTCAACAAGACTGTAGCCTTTTCTTAAGAACATTTTTGATACCCACCTACGCCATCATCAGAACAAAGGCTAAGTCTTCCCATATTTGATATTTTAATCTTAATTTGAGCATGGTTGTTTGATAAAATAATATTACCACTACTCGATGTACTTCTTTTCCCATCAAAAGAGAAATCTTGACTCCCTTTTCCATTTAGAAAATTGTTTATTGTGATATCAACGCCTCTATCATCAGCATGATAAAAAACAAGATCATTAACAGTACATTCATTATAGTTTGTCAAACAATTACATTTACTTATTTTATCTGTAGCACCAACACACCAATCGGGTGAGTTATTACTTTTATAGAGTGAGAAATATATTTTTTTATTACTTCTAACTGCAGATATTTTGGCTCTTTCAATAAATGATATTAACACAGAGGCTTGGTCATTTAATATTCTATTATCTTTTAATTGCTGATATGAAGGCACAGCAACCCCCATTAAAATGGTTGCTACCACTATAGTGATCAACAATTCAATTAAAGTCAGCCCTTTTTGCATGACTCTCTCCTTCTTATTCGCTACTATTATGAGCAATTTAGCGAACAAAACGAGCAGTTACTTATTTGGGTGAGACCTGTATTCCAGATATTAAGGAAAGAGTATGAAAGGAAATAAGGAAATTCAGACAGGATTTACGTTAATAGAGATGATGATTGCCGTTGCAATCGTTGCTATTATTGCTGCAATAGCAATTCCCTCTTACCAAAGCCATATAATTAAATCACGCCGTACCGAAGTGCTCACTCAGTTATTACAAGGGCAATTAGCACAAGAAAAGCAGTGGTTAATAAATAAATCATACCATACCACTCCTGCAAACATTGGGTTAATCAACTCAACTTATTATACATTTACTATCCCTATTTCGGCGACAGCAAATACCTATACACTGAACGCAACGGCCATCGGCTCACAAACAAAAGATACAAACTGCACCACACTGACTCTTGATGATAAAGGAAATAAAACACCTGCAGCTTGCTGGCGATAACACTCTTTTGGCCATAAAAAAGCCTGAACACAGTCAGGCTTTTTTGCTCAAATAATGGCTAACATGATCATTTTAAACGATCTGATAACGCGATTAGCGTGTCAGATCATCAAAAAACTTCTTCACGCCATCAAGGAAGCTTTTAGATTTTGGGCTGTGCTTACTGCGTGCATCGCCATCGCAGCTTGCTTCAAGCTCTTTGAGCAGCTCTTTTTGACGCTCACTCAGTTTAACCGGCGTTTCAACCACGACACGGCACATTAAATCACCCTGTGCACCACCGCGTACCGATTTCACACCTTTACCACGCATACGGAACATACGGCCAGTCTGTGTTTCAGCCGGAATTTTCAGGCTAACACGACCATCGAGCGTTGGTACTTCAACTTCACCACCCAACGCTGCCATCGTAAAGCTGATCGGCACTTCGCAGAAGAGATTGCTCTCTTCACGCTGGAAGATTTTGTGATCTTTTACATGCACTTGTACATACAGATCACCAGCCGGAGCACCTTGCTCACCCGCTTCACCTTCACCCGTTAAGCGGATGCGGTCACCGGTATCCACACCTGCAGGGATCTTAACTGACAGCGTTTTGGTTTTCTGAATACGACCATCACCATGGCATTTGTTGCACGGGTCTTTGATGATCTGACCACGGCCATGACAGGTCGGGCATGCTTGCTGAACAGCAAAGAAGCCCTGACGCATCTGCACTTGGCCTGCACCATGACAGGTTGTACAGGTGGTCGGTTTACTGCCCGCTTTTGCACCGCTACCGTGGCATCCATCACACTCAACCATGGTAGGGACTTTGATTTCTTTGGTTACACCTCGAACCGCTTCTTCCAGAGTCAATTCCATGGTGTAACGCAGATCAGCACCACGGCTGGCACGCTGTGAACGACGACCGCCACCGAAAATGTCACCAAAAACATCACCGAAAATATCGCCGAAGTCTGCACCGCCGCCAAAACCACCAGCACCGCCACCCATTCCGCCCTGCTCAAATGCGGCATGACCATACTGATCATAAGCAGCTTTTTTCTGATCATCAGTGAGGATCTCGTACGCTTCTTTGATCTCTTTAAAGCGCGCTTCCGACTCTTTATCACCCTGATTACGATCAGGGTGATACTTCATCGCTAAGCGTTTGTACGCTTTTTTGATCTCTTTCTCATCTGCTTCGCGGGTTACACCCAAAACTTCGTAATAGTCGCGCTTCGCCATAATCTCTTTCACCTGCCCCTACATGAATGTACGGGCGCAGGATTTTCATCCAACGCCCGTACCATGTTCTCACAATCCCTTTATCAAGGAATTATTTTTTATCTTTAACTTCTTCGAACTCAGCATCAACAACATCGTCATCTTGCTTTGCACCATTCGCTTCAGCACCCGCTTGCGCTTGTGCTTGCTGCTGGCCCAGTTCCATCAGTTTGCTTGATACTTCAACCAAAGCTTGAATTTTCGCTTCAATTTCAGCTTTATCTTCACCTTTTGCTGCAGTTTCTAGCGCAGTCAGAGCTTCTTCAATCTTCGCTTTTTCATCTGCTGGCAGTTTATCACCCAGATCAGTGATTTGCTTACGCGTTCCGTGGATCAGGTGGTCAGCTTGGTTACGGGTTTGTACCAGCTCTTCAAACTTACGGTCAGCATCAGCATTGGCTTCTGCATCACGTACCATTTGTTGAATTTCGTCATCGCTCAGACCAGAAGAGGCTTTAATCGTGATTTTTTGTTCACGGCCTGTTGTCTTGTCTTTTGCCGATACGTGCAAGATACCATCAGCATCGATATCGAAAGTCACTTCAATTTGTGCTGTTCCACGCATGCCCGGCTGAATGCCTTCTAGGTTGAACTGGCCCAGTGATTTGTTATCACCGGCACGCTTACGCTCACCCTGTAGTACATGAATAGTTACAGCAGACTGGTTATCTTCTGCGGTAGAGAACACTTGGCTGTGCTTAGTTGGGATAGTGGTGTTCTTCTCAATAAGCTTAGTCATTACGCTGCCCATGGTCTCGATACCCAGAGACAGAGGCGTTACGTCTAACAGCAGAACGTCAGTTACATCACCGGCTAATACGCCACCTTGAACCGCAGCACCAATGGCAACCGCTTCATCAGGGTTCACATCTTTACGTGGTTCTTTACCAAAAAACTCAGCAACTTTCTTCTGAACCATTGGCATACGAGTTTGGCCACCGACCAAAATCACATCATCAATTTCAGATACTGACAGACCTGCATCTTGCAGAGCTACTTTTAACGGCTCTAAAGAGCGTTGAACCAAATCTTCGACCAGTGCTTCGAGTTTCGCACGCGTCACTTTGATATTCATGTGCTTAGGACCGGTTGCATCTGCAGTAATGTACGGCAGGTTCACATCGGTCTGCTGGGCAGAAGAGAGTTCGATCTTCGCTTTTTCTGCAGACTCTTTCAGACGCTGCATAGCCAGTGGATCATTACGCAGGTCAATACCCTGCTCTTTCTTAAATTCATCAACAAGGTAGTTGATCAGACGGTTATCAAAGTCTTCACCACCGAGGTGTGTATCACCGTTGGTTGCCAACACTTCAAAGGTCTTGTCGCCATCCATCTCATTGATTTCAATGATAGAGATATCGAAAGTACCACCACCTAAGTCATACACAGCGATAGTGTGGTCGCCGCCCTCTTTATCTAAACCGTACGCTAATGCAGCAGCCGTTGGTTCGTTGATAATACGCTTAACTTCCAGACCTGCGATACGGCCAGCATCTTTCGTCGCTTGGCGCTGTGCATCGTTGAAATATGCAGGAACAGTAATAACCGCTTCAGTTACTGGCTCACCCAAGAAATCTTCGGCGGTTTTCTTCATTTTTTTCAATACTTCTGCAGAGATTTGTGGCGGAGCCATTTTCTGGCCTTTCGCCTCAACCCATGCATCACCATTATCTGCAGCAACAATTTTAAACGGCATAATGCTTTTATCGCGCTGCACTTCTTCATCAGAATCGCGACGGCCAATCAGACGTTTAATTGCAAATACGGTGTTTTGTGCGTTCGTTACAGCCTGACGTTTAGCCGGCTGGCCAACTAAGATCTCGCCATCTTGGGTATACGCAATAATTGACGGGGTTGTACGATCACCCTCACTGTTTTCCAGCACACGTGGCTTATCGCCATCCATAATAGCGACACAGGAGTTAGTTGTACCTAAGTCAATACCGATAATCTTGCCCATCGTGCATCTCCAAAAACTTAACTGAAATTCTATTTAATGAGAGCGGAAGATAAAAAATACCCAATCTTAAATACTCAGTATTGTGTATCTCTCTCTTCGACAAATTGCTTCGCTCTTGCGATTGATTAATAGATGGGGGCAGTTCAATGAACCTCAAGGGGAAAAATTAAAAAAAATGAAATTTTTCTCTTTTGCCTGCTAATCAAGCAGTACATCATCAATTCTCACCATTCCACTCCTATCGTTACTCAATTTTTATTGATTAGATAAAAAAAAAGCGTATTATTCGCGCGCGTAGTTGAATTTCATTAAATTTACTTACACTTTAATGCAATTTATTTCAGTTAATTTATGGCGGTGCGCCGTCTTTTTTGTCGATTGGCAACTGCCAGTCAAAGGAGAACAAATGTCCAACTGCAATCTGGCCAATCCGGCACCACTCGGTCTGATGGGTTTTGGAATGACCACCGTGCTGCTGAACATTCACAATGCTGGTTTTTTCCCTGTTAGTGCGATGATCATGAGCATGGGTATTTTTTACGGTGGCTTGGCACAAGTTATTGTTGGCATTATGTGCTACAAAAAAGGCGATACTTTCGGTACAACGGCATTTACCTCTTACGGTTTATTCTGGCTGACACTGGTTTTCCTGTGGTTGCTGCCTGCCATGGGCGTTACTGCACCAACTGAACATGCCTTTATGGGCCTCTATTTAGGGATGTGGGGCATTTTCACCCTGTTTATGTTCTTTGGTAGCCTACAATATTGCCGTGCCAAACAGTTTGTTTTTGGTAGTCTGACTATTTTGTTCTTCTTGTTGGCTGCCCGTGATCTAACCGGCAGTGAGCTGATTGGTACTATCGCTGGATTTGAAGGCATTATTTGTGGGTTTAGCGCCATTTATTTTGCGATGGCCCAAGTTTTAAATGAAACCTATGGCCGTACGGTATTGCCTGTTGGTGAGTTGAAAAAAGTATCTGCAAAAATGGTACTGCAAGCCGCTTAATACGCTTTTTGGGGATATAACGCAGTATACTTGCACGGATTCGTCATATTCTATTAATGTAGTCCCTTAAGACATTGAACATCACACAGAATAGAAAAGAGCCCATATAAAATATGGGCTCTTTTTTTGTCTTTTTTTCCTATATCACTTTATAGAATAGCAACATGATCACTAATCAACCGAGCTGACAACGAGCGTTGCGGAACATCCGCATCCACGGGCTGTCTTCGCCCCAGTTATCCGGATGCCATGAGTTGCTGACCGTACGGAACACCCGCTCAGGGTGCGGCATCATAATGGTCACTCGACCATCAAGGTTGGTCAATGCGGTGATCCCGTTGACCGATCCGTTCGGGTTTGCCGGATAGGTGGTGGTCATCTTGCCTTGATGATCAACAAAGCGCATCGCCACCAGCTGATTTTGCTCAAGCGCATTCAGTTGCAGCGCATCACGCAACTCAACCTGCCCTTCGCCATGCGAAACGGCAATCGGCATACGTGAACCGACCATATCGTTAAAGAACAGTGACGGGCTGGCGGTAATTTCAACCTGACTGAAACGTGCTTCAAAACGCTCGGATTTATTGCGCACAAAACGTGGCCACTTATCTGCCCCCGGAATCAAACTGTTTAAGTTTGACATCATCTGACAACCGTTACAGACCCCCAGTGCCAATGTATCCTGACGGTGAAAGAACGCCTCAAACTGATCACGAGCCTGCGCATTAAACAGAATCGATTTTGCCCAGCCTTCCCCTGCACCCAGTACATCACCGTATGAGAAGCCGCCGCACGCAACCATTCCTTGAAACGCTTGCAGGTTAATCCGGCCGCTGAGAATATCGCTCATGTGTACATCGAGTGCATCAAAACCGGCACGATCAAAAGCCGCAGCCATCTCAACATGCGAGTTCACACCCTGCTCACGCAGCACTGCCATTTTCGGGCGAATACCGGTAGCAATATAAGGTGCTGCAATATCCTCTGCCGGATCAAAGGTCAGCCGTGCGTGCAAACCGGTATCATCCGGATCCTGCTTGGCCTGATGCTCTTGATCTGCGCACTCAGGGTTATCCCGACGACGTTGCATATGCCAAGTCATCTCGCCCCAGATCTGCCGTAAGCGTGAACGGGTATCTTCAATAATAATGTGGCTACCACGGCGAATGCTAAACAGATCATCCGTTACCGGCGCACCAATTTCATGAGTGATATCGAGCAAACCATGCTTGACCAAGATTTTCCGTACATCCGTAATATGACTATCTTTTATTTGCAGTATTGCGCCCAGCTCTTCGCTAAACAACACACTGAGATTGTCATCACCAAGTGCGCCGATATCCACTTCAACACCACAATGGCCGGCAAACGCCATTTCAGCCAGCGTAACAATCAAACCGCCATCGGCGCGATCGTGGTATGCCAGCACATGACGAGCCGCAATCAGCTCTTGCATCGCATTGAAAAAGCCCAGCAACCGTTCTGCACTGTTTACATCAGCCGGTTTATCGCCCAATTGTTTGTAAACCTGCGCCAGTGCCGATCCGCCGGTACGATTTCGCCCTTCGCCCAAGTCAATTAACAACAAGCGTGAAACGCCCTGATCGATGCGCAGTTGCGGTGTTACCGTGGCGCGCACATCTTCGACACGGGCAAACGCGGTGATCACCAGCGATAATGGCGAGGTGACTGCACGATCTTCACCTTCGTGCTGCCAGCGGGTTTTCATCGACATCGAGTCTTTTCCCACCGGAATGGTTAGCCCCAATGCTGGGCACAACTCTTCGCCTATCGCCTTGACTGCGGCATATAGCCCAGCATCTTCACCCGGATGACCGGCCGCCGACATCCAGTTTGCCGAAAGCTTGATACGTTTAATGTCACCAATTTGGGTCGCTGCAATATTGGTGATCGCCTCACCCACCGCCAGTCGCGCGGAGGCGGAAAAATCAAGCAGAGCAACCGGTGTCCGCTCACCCAGCGACATGGCTTCACCATAGTAGCTATCAAAGCTAGCACTGGTCACCGCACAGTTCGCGACCGGAATTTGCCACGGGCCAACCATTTGATCACGCGCGACCATTCCCGTCACACTGCGATCGCCAATGGTCACAAGGAAGGTTTTTTCGGCCACTGCCGGTAAGCGCAGTACGCGCTCAAGCGCGTCGTGCAAGGTTGCCGTACCCAGCAGCAATTTTGACCCTTCGGCCTGCTGGCTCTGCACATCACGTAGCATTTTTGGCACTTTGCCGAGTAGGACATCCATCGGTAAATCAATTGGATGATTATCAAAATGGCTGTCGTACATGCTCAAGTGCGGTTCGGCAATGGCTTCACCAATCACCGCATACGGCGCGCGCTCACGCTGGCATAGTGCATCAAACAGCGGCAACTGTTCAGGAGAGACAGCTAGCACATAACGCTCTTGTGATTCGTTACACCAAATCTCCAACGGGCTCATACCCGGCTCATCACTGGCAATCGCACGCAGATCAAACTTCCCACCACGGCCACCATCGTGTACCAGCTCTGGCATCGCATTTGACAAGCCGCCAGCACCGACATCGTGAATAAACAGAATCGGGTTCTGCTCACCGAGCTGCCAGCAGCGGTCAATCACTTCCTGACAGCGGCGCTCCATCTCAGGGTTATCACGCTGTACTGAGGCAAAATCCAGATCTTCGCTCGACTGACCCGATGCCATTGAAGATGCCGCACCACCGCCCAAACCGATATTCATCGCCGGGCCGCCAAGCACAATCAGTTTTGCGCCGACCGGGATCTCACCTTTTTGGATATGGTCTTCACGGATATTACCGAGCCCACCGGCCAGCATAATCGGCTTATGATAACCCCGGATCTCACGACCATTGTGGCTGCTGACCTCTTCTTCATAGGTACGGAAGTAACCTAGCAAAGCAGGTCGGCCAAATTCATTGTTAAAGGCGGCGCCGCCAAGCGGCCCTTCGGTCATGATGTCAAGCGCCGACACTATACGGGCAGGCTTACCAAAATCGGTCTCCCACGGCTGTTCAAAGCCGGGAATACGCAGGTTTGAAACTGAAAATCCGACCAATCCGGCTTTTGGTTTAGAGCCGCGTCCGGTTGCACCTTCATCACGAATCTCACCGCCTGAACCGGTTGCCGCCCCCGGCCACGGTGAAATGGCGGTTGGGTGGTTATGCGTTTCAACTTTCATCAAGATATGGCTTGGCTCTTGATGATAGGCGTAACGGCCACTCTCTGGTTGAGCAAAGAAACGGCCAACCGTTGAGCCTTCCATCACCGCAGCATTATCTTTATAGGCAGAAAACACATGCTCTGGTGTTTTCTCAAAGGTGTTTTTGATCATCTTAAACAACGATTTGGATTGCGGCTTTCCGTCAATAATCCAATCGGCATTAAAAATTTTATGGCGGCAGTGCTCAGAGTTTGCCTGCGCAAACATGTAGAGTTCGATGTCATTTGGATTACGCTGTAAACGGCTGAAATTGGCATGCAGGTAATCAATTTCATCGTCAGCCAACGCCAGACCAAGGCGCTGATTAGCCAGCTCAAGTGCTGCGCGGCCCTCATTCAATATATCAACAGATTGCAGCGGTACTGGGCACTGCTCAGTAAAAAGAGCCTGTGCCTGTTGCATGTCGGTAAATACACTTTCCATCATGCGGTCGTGTAGCAGGGTACTGACGGTATGCTGCTGTTCGGCTGTCAGTGAATCGGCTGTGAGATAATAGGCGATACCACGCTCTAGGCGCTTTATCTTTGTCAGACCGCAATTATGTGCGATGTCTGTCGCTTTCGATGACCACGGTGACAATGTTCCCGGACGCGGAGTGATCAGTAGCAAATACCCTTTAGGCTCATGTTCCGGTAAAGAGGGGCCATAACGCAGTAAACGCGCTAATTTACTTTGTTCATCAGCCGTTAACGGGCTACTCACATCAGCAAAATGCATAAATTCAGCGTATATATCCATTATTGGCAATGTTGCATTCTGACAACAAGACAGTAGCTGTTTTACGCGAAAAGCTGAAAGTGCTGGTGAGCCGCGCAGTATTTCCATCATCGATTCACTCTCTTTAGGATCAGTATTGGCTAAAAGGCCGCCACATTATAGATAAATTTCGATAACAACGAAACCGTTTGCGTCGTGATAATTACAGGGTTCTAAACATCGATTTATCGATAACCTAGCACTGAATGTTGTAATAAAAAGATTGCGTCAAACCGATGAGTTAGAGAAAATGCCCAATTCCATTTGCACAAAAAGCCACCAATTCATTATCCCCATAACATTCCATAAAGAGATAATCTATTGAAAACGCTGAATTTTAAACTTATCAGCTGTCTGTTATTTCTAGCCGTGGGATTGGCTATCTTATTACCGGGACGTAATGGCTTTTTTAACAATGACAGCCAATTAGAGCAGGTAAAAAAGCGCGGAGAACTGCGTGTAGGCACACTCAATAACGCCTTATCTTATTACATTGGGCCAACAGGCCCTTCAGGTCTTGAGTATGAGCTAAGTAAACGTTTTGCTGATTATTTGGGTGTTGAGTTACGTATTGAGTCAGCATTTACAATCAGTGATCTGTTTCCTGCAATCAATGAACAACGCATTGATATGGCAGCGGCAGGTTTGCTGTTTAACCAAGAACGCTTATCTCAATTTCGCATTGGCCCTTCTTATTATTCGGTATCCCAACAATTAGTTTACCGTAAAGGGAATACTCGCCCTAAAACGCTAAATGATATTCAGGGCTCGCTGATGGTTTCCTCAGGATCGGCACATGCAGCAACGTTAAACCGCTTAAAAGAGAGCAAATACCCACAGTTACAGTGGCAAATCAGTACGGATCTCTCTTCGGAAGAGATGCTTAATAAAGTCGCAAAGGGTGAATTAGCGTATACCATAGCCGATTCTGTTGCGATTGCAGCGTTACAACGGGTAAAACCTGAACTTGCTGTTGCTTTTGATATCAGTGATGAAGATCCTGTTGTCTGGTACATGAAAAAAAATAAAGACGACAGTTTATACGCTGCGATGCTCGACTTTATGAGTCAAGTGGTTGAGGACGGCACGCTTGCGCGTTTAGAAGAGAAATATTTTGGTCATATTGATGAGTTCGACTATGTTGATACACGAACCTTTTTAGCACAAATTGAGAAAACGCTGCCGCAGTACCAAAAGCTGTTTGAGCAGTATGCCGGCGATCTGGACTGGCGCTTACTTGCAGCAGTTGCATATCAAGAGTCACACTGGAACCCTGATGCAACCTCACCAACCGGTGTACGTGGCTTGATGATGTTAACACGCCCGACAGCCAGTTCTGTGGGGGTCAGTGATCGCACTGATCCTGAGCAGAGTATTCGTGGTGGTTCAGATTATTTAAGCCGATTACTCGACAAAATCCCTGAAACCATTCCAGAAGATGAACGTGCATGGTTTGCTTTATCCGCTTACAACATTGGTTTTGGCCATATGATGGATGCTCGCAGATTGACAAAATTACAAGGCGGCAACCCCGATGCTTGGACTGATGTAAAACAGCGCCTACCTCTACTGAGTCAAAAGCGTTACTACACCCAGACTCGCTATGGATTTGCCCGTGGTGGAGAAGCATTTCGTTATGTAGAGAATATTCGTCGTTATATGCAAAGTTTGGTGGGCTATAATCAGGCACAACAGGTAGCGATGGACGCGAAACAAAAAGAGGTTGCTCCTTTGAATGATACAGGTGAAGTCACCGTGATTAATTCAGCAAAAGAGGCGCATACACAAAATGTCATCCAGCAAGAGGCGATGGCTGAATTAAAATCGCCAAATGCTAATCTCACTACGGCAAAAGTGAAAGAGTCATTGTAACCTTGATTACTCATGACTGAATAAACACATCTTTTACAGGGCATAGCCTGCGTATTACTGATGCTACTGAGCTAACAAACAGATCTGGCCCAAAAAGAGTTATGCTCTTTTTGGGCCTTTTTAATGTGCTGTTTTTTCACTTAGTTCAAGAATATTACGCTCTGCCTTTACCAAACATTCATATTCTGGTAACAGTATGCGGGTTTAATAACACTTTATATTGTTAAGAAGAGAGAGTAGATATGGTTCGAGGCCGTAAAAGTTTGGGTGCAAGGCGCACCGGTATAGCATGGTCTCCACGTCGGTTACGCATGCTAGTAAATCGAAAACGCAAAGTGTTATGCCGCAACCGTATTTTTGTGCTCTGTAATTTAGATGATGTGTGTGCAGAGTCTCTTAATTATAGGCTCTCTTCCCCTGCACCGTCTGGCCGTTAAAAACGATGTTATCACTGCGCTATAAGGCCTGTTTCAACTGCATTTTATTGGCTTTGTGTTCTGCTCGGCGGCGACGAAAAAAAGCACTGAGTTGTTCAGCACATTCTGTGGCTAATACGCCTGAGAGAATGGTTGGCTGATGGTTAAAATGGGGTTCACGCAGCAGATTTATCACCGAGCCGGCTGTGCCGGTTTTTGCATCTGATGCGCCATACACCAACTGACCAATCCGACCATGTACCATAGCTCCACAACACATCGCGCAAGGCTCAAGTGTGACATACAATATTGCATCAAGCAGACGGTAATTGCTGATCACCTTTCCTCCCTGGCGAATCGCCATCATCTCTGCATGTGCAGTTGGATCATGCTGACCAATAGATCGATTCCAGCCCTCACCAATAACTTGCCCATTGAGCACTAATACCGCACCTACAGGCACTTCCCCCTCTGCTTCAGCACGTGTGGCCAGCGTCATTGCATGACGCATCCAGAACTCATGGTTTTGTTGTTGCATGTTGTCACTCTGTTGGTCTTTTCATCTTGCGGTGTATTATAAACAATGCTTCATCAATCAATACAGCATCACCTTCGCTTGCAAAGAAAAAAGTAAAAAAGGCTGCCAAGGCAGCCTATAAGAGATCAAAATTGAGGTATTAATCGTGTGCTAACACGCTACTGTGCAGTAAATATATGGCTATTCATTAGCCATAAAATTTATCGCTACCTGCATAACATATTATCCTGCAATAGGATAAGTATACGGTGCTTGTAACCCTAGCGGTAGACCTAAGCCCCACCAGCAGAGCAAGAAGATGATCCAACTGATCATAAAGGCAATAGAGTATGGCATCATGATAGACACTAACGTACCTACACCGGTCTCTTTCACATAACGCTGACAATACACGACTACCAGTGGGAAAAAGACCATGAGTGGTGTAATGATATTAGTGGTGGAATCACCAATGCGGAATGCGGCTTGTGTCAGCTCTGGCGATAAGCCAACTGCCATCAACATGGGTACCATAATCGGTGATAACAGTGCCCATTTCGCTGATGCCGAACCGATCAAGATATTAACCATCGCGGTTAACAGTACCATGCCGATAATGGTTACTTCACCCGGTAAGGCCATATCTTTGAGTACACCTGCACCGGATAAAGCAAGTAGTGTACCCAGATTAGAATCCCCAAAAGCCTTGATAAACTGCGCGCAGAAAAATGCCATTACCATATAAGAGCCCATTTTGCTCATGGTGCTGCTCATCGCATCAATAACATCTTTACCGGATTTAAAGGTACCCGCCACTCGGCCATACACAATCCCCGGAAAGATAAACAGCAGGAAAATCAGCGGGACAATAGATTTCATCACCGGCGCGCTATAACTGGTCAGCGAACCGTCAGCCGCTCGCAGCGGCGAGGTTTCAGGCCACAACAGTGCGGCAAGCAGTAATAGACCACCCAACATAGTCAAGCTGGCAGCACGAAAGCCACGATTATCGGCTTCGCTGTATGCGGTCATGTCTTCTGGTTCAGGTAACTCATCATTGAGCGGCATTTTGCTAACGCGCGGCTCTACAATTCGCTCAGTCACCCACCAGCCAACCAGTGTAATCATCACTGATGAAGCCATACCAAAGAACACATTACACAGGGTATTTACCGTGTAATCACCGTCAAGCAAGCGTGCTGCTGCTTGGGTAAAGCCTTGTAATAGCGCATCGTTACCACAGGGGATAAAGTTTGCCGCAAATCCGCCTGATACGCCGGCAAAGGCAGCAGCCAAACCCACCAGCGGATGACGACCTGCCGCATGAAAAATAATGCCACCAATAGGGATCACCAGCACATATCCAGCATCGGCTGCGGTATGACTAAGCATGGCGACAAAAATCAGCATTGGTGTTAACAGTTTAGCGGGGGTCACTCGCAATAGCTTTTTCAATCCGGTATTGATATACCCTGACTGTTCAGCAACACCAACCCCCAACATAGCCACAAGCACAATACCAAGCGGCACAAACGAGGTGAATGTGGTCACCATATTCGTTAGAAATGCAGTGAGTGCGGTGCCCGTTAGCAGGTTGTTGACCTGTACAGTTTCACCGTTAGTGGGGTTGATCATATCAAATGTCATCTGCGATAACACGGCGGAGACAACCCAAACTAAAATAAGTGCATATAAAAACATGATCGCCGGATCAGGTAATTTATTTCCTGCCCGTTCAACACCATTAAGAAAACGGTTCATCATGCTGTTTTTTGACGTTTTTTCTTGTAGATCAGTCATTAGCATCCTGCCCAAAAGTAAAAAAATAAAAAAAGCGAAGAATGCTACCATGAAGGGGCGAAACGATATATTACACAACTCAAAGAATAGATATTACTTATTTCAATCTGTAATAATGAGGATGATTTCGCACGATTTACTCAAAAAGCATTGCATCTTATTGTATAACACTGCACATAATGGCTAAACAACATACAATAACTGCAAAAAATGTCGCGATATGCGTTCAAAATCGTCTTTCTGTAATGGCTTGTAGTAAACTATAAAGAGATGTAATACACCTATTTTTATTTATTCCATGAGGTTTAAGATGTGGGAGTTCGGCGAACGTATCCGCCAAGTTTATGCACAAATTGGCAGTGGTGAGGTAGGCTATATTTCTGATGCTCTGCTTTGTGTATTAAAAACATTAGATAACATTGCACAAAACAGTGAGCTTCCTGAGAGTGTACGCCAAGAGGCAGCTTATGCAGCCGCTAATTTATTAATGAGTGATGTAGAACTAAAGTAGTATTACCTACAGTATAGCGTGCAAATACACGGTCTCTTTTATTTGCCAAGATATTTTTTAGATAATACTTATATTTCTATTGTTCTTATACTTCGCTCATACTCAGTCACTCTATTTTTGTATATCACTTTATCTATATATAAAGCGTACAAAGGAGCACGACAATGAAAGCGTATCAACCCATATCTTGCGCTATTTATGATCTGCTAGAACTCGCCTGCATGCACCATTATCGGCTACACATCACCCAAAAATCAGGGGATGTGATCGAAGGAAAAGCATTAGATATGCAGGTAAAAAATCAGCAAGAATTTATTGTGGTACAGCTTTCTGATGGGTATGAGATGACATTACGTTTGGACACCTTACACTCGGTTAGTCATGAGCGGTTTGGTGTCCAGTTTTTAGAGTAATGCCCCACAATATCAGGTTTACATGACGACACTACTCATGATGACATGAGTGTTATGTAGGCTATAGGTTGATATTACTTGCCCTTTAAACTGGCATAATAGGCAGCAAGATCAGCAAGTTGTTGATCAGTCATGCTCTCCATCAGTGGTGTCATCATGCTTGTCATTCCCCCTGTGCGATCGCCATCGCGATAAGCACGCATTGAAATATCCAGATATGCTTCATTTTGCCCTGCTAAACTTGGGTAAATAGGAATCGCTGCAATTCCCGCTTTTCCATGGCATGAGGCACAACTTGCCGAAAGTGTTTTACCTGCTTCAATATTTCCTTCCGCAGCCAATGCTGCTCCTGATGAGCTAACCGCCAGCAGCAGTGCAAAAAATACGCCTGATTTCATGTTTATCCCTTTTATTCTTCTGTATTGTTTTTATTGCAAATGCTATCAACAAAGCCATGGCCTTGCCCAATAAATTTGCCACTGTGGCTCTTTTTCAACAGCCTGCCCTTCATGGGTGACAAAGACACCTAATGCCGCAATTAAGGTTTCGCCATAAAACAGCAGTGGAATGCGATCACGCTGCCACGGTGGGATCTGGTTCTCTTGCCAAAGCTTTTTTAGCTGACGTGAGCCGTTACGCCCAACAATATGAAACTTCCCCTGAGCCCGAAAACGGATGCTGACAAACTCAGCCGGTAGCGGAGCGCGCACAGTAATTCCACCACTTTGCAGCCGCAATTCACCAAGATGATCTGGCAACGTTAATGCACTTAAACCGTTCCACATATATACAGTATCGTGCAGTGATTGCATTTGTGGTAGCAAGTATAAGCGTTGCTTAAAACGGCGAATTTGCCACTGCTGAATGCCTAAAATAGGGTCAGCATCAGCACGTGCCAACGCTACTTGCGCCCACAACCGTTGCAGTTGCTCGCGCGATGGCATTAATACCCCTAAGCAAGAGAACCAACGGCGCAGCACAGCTTGCCGTTTAAAGTCAGACATCGCTTTAAGGCCATCAATTTCAATGGATTCATCATCATCCAACAACGCTTGCAGTGATTCGAGTAGCAATTCATCGAGCAAAGCCTCTTGCTCACCACATAACGCAGCACTGCGAGCCATTGCATCGCCAATATGTGGCCAACGCTGGGTTAACGTGGGAAGAACGTGCAAACGCAGGAAATTACGGTCAAAACGCGGGTCGGCATTACTTTCATCCTCAATCCAGCGTAGTTGATTGTGCTGTGCATAGGCCTCTATTTCAGCACGGGTCACTTTCAACAACGGGCGTAATTGCTGCCCACGAGTAAATGGCATTCGATCGGTCATTGCGGCTAAACCGGCCGGGCCACTGCCGCGTTTTAGCGCCAACAGCACAGTCTCCATCTGGTCATCTAAATGTTGGGCGGTAACTACGCTCTCTCCGGCAACAAGTAAACTACTGATGGCCTGATAACGGGCATCACGAGCCGAGGCCTCTAGGCTAGTCTGCGTTTTTTGCACGTGTACGTGTACCACATCAAGCGGTACGCCCCACTGCGCACAAATTTGCGTACAGTGTTCAGCCCACAGATCTGCATTAGGGCTTAAGCCGTGATGAACATGCACTGCCCGCAATACCCGTGAAGGGTTAAGTGCGCGCAAACGCACCATAACATGCAGCAGAACTGTTGAGTCAACACCGCCACTGTACGCGACCAAGATACGAGTATCTTGCCCGAGGCACTCTGCAGCATGTGTCAGAATAAGATCGCTGTTCATAAGATTTTCAAGGTCATTAATCTGGATCAGCACAAAGAGGAGATAACAGCCTGTTATCGGTAAGCGCACCACAATAATTACACAGACTATTATAGCAATACGGGTAGCTAATATCTTAGCTACCCGTACGCACGTTATCGCTCAATAGGTTAGGATGCAAGGATCAAAGCACTTGTGCCCGATATTGACTGACAGGGTTCACAATATGCTCACGCGCAGCAACAATTTGGAGTTCATATTTTTGATTTTTTTGTGTACACGTCATCACATCATTAATGGCATTGGTAGTATGCTCAAAGGCATCTTGTTCGGTTTTACCATTGAGCAAATTGGCTAAAAACACGGCGCTAGTAAGATCACCAACCCCAACAGGTTGACGATCAAAATCATGCAGTGGCCGGCTAATATGCAGTATTTGCTGCTGGCTCACCAGTAGCATCTCAAATTGAGTTGAGTTTTTACCCGCGCGGCTAAGGTGTTTTACCAATACCATTTTAGGCCCACGCGTCAGTAAATGCTGTGCAGCAGCAACGGCTTGATCAAAATTATCAACCGCCATACCTGACAAAATTTGTAGCTCAATAAGGTTGGGAGCTAATACATCGGCACAAGGTACGGCATCACGAGCAAGGAACTCAGCTACGCCATCGGCTACAATACAGCCTTTTTCCGGATGCCCCATAACCGGATCACAAAAATAGAGTGCTTGAGGATTTTTTGCTTTTACCGCACGCACTGCTGCTAAAATAGATTGCCCCTGCTCTGCTGCACCGATATACCCAGATAACACAGCATCGCACTCATTGAGTACACCAATCTCATCCATTCCTTGGGTAAGCAAACCAATTTGCTCTTGTGGGAATACCATACCTTGCCATTTTTTATATTGGGTATGATTGGAAAATTGCACCGTATGCAATGGCCACACATCAACACCCAATAATTGCATCGGTAATACTGCGGCTTTATTCCCCGCATAGCCATAAACCACATGAGATTGGATAGACAGTACATTTTTCATCAATTACGTGCTCCGAACGCGCAGCAGGGCAATCAGCGTTTCATTGTAATAAGTAAAGTAGAATAGGTTAAGAATATAAGATTTTATGAACGTAAGGTAAAAAAAACGGCGCTTTATGCGCCGTTTTTTGTATATATAAATTACTGCTTGATGATTTTCACTGTGTAACGGCCATCATCTTGACGATATGCACCGTGGATATCAGTTTCAAAACCTGGGAAATGAGCCCCAATTTCGCACAGCATTTGCAAGAACTCTAGCACTGGGCGGCTCTCTTCGGTGATCATCTCACCTGGCATCACCAGTGGAACACCTGGTGGGTATGGAAGGATCATGTTGGCGTTGATCTTACCGACCATCTCTTCCAGATAGCACTCTTCTACGTGACCACGTAGCTCTTGTTGGAATGCTGCATGTGGTGTCATGATCTGCTTTGGCAGTACTTCAAATGCAGTATACATCAGCTCTGGCAGATTATGATGGCAAATCAGCTTGTGAATGCCTTGTGCCAATTCCTGAATACGCATTTCTGCATAGAACTCAGGATTAGAGGCATACACGCTTGGTAGAATGTTCTTCACCTTCATGTTCAGATCGTAGCAACGTTTGAACTCGGTTAGACCACGCAGCAGGCTCAGTGCCTTGGTCTTATCGATACCGATACTGAACAAGAATAACAAGTTATAAGGGCCTGTTTTCTCAACAATGATACCACGATCGTCTAGAAACTTAGCCACTAACGATGCTGGAATACCTTGCTCTTCGAGTGAACCGGTTTTGCTTAAACCTGGGGTCAGCAACGTCACTTTGATTGGGTCAAGGAACATATGATTTTCATCAATGTTCTTGAAGCCATGCCAGCTCTCTTTTGGATCTAAGTTCCAGCAAGCCACTTCATCAACACTTTCTGGCTGCCATACATCAAAGAACCAACCATCACACTCTGCGCGCAGTTGTTTGATCTCTTTACGGAAACGGATAGCACGATCGATAGAGCCTTGGATCAGGCGCTTACCGGCATTACCTTTCATCATTGCCGCTGCGGTTTCAGTGGAAGCCACAATACCGTAGTGCGGAGAAGTAGAGGTGTGCATCATGTACGCTTCGCTGAAGGTCTCTTCGTTGATATCACCTTTAACGTGAATCATCGAAGCCTGAGAGAACGCAGCCAGCAACTTGTGAGTAGACTGGGTTTCGTAGAATACTTTACCTGGTACACGATCACCGCTCATACCACACTTGCCCTGATAGATTGGGTGGAAGTTGGTATAAGGAACCCATGCAGAGTCAAAGTGGATAGACTTAACATCCAGAGTTTTCTTGATGGTATCAGTATTGTACAGCAAACCATCGTAAGTTGAGTTAGTTACTACGGCGTGAACTGGCCACTCTGCGTTAGGTGTTTCAGCAATTTTCTGCTCAATGGCTTTACGTGTAAATTCACTGTGTGGAATACCA
The DNA here is from genome assembly GCF_051652165.1 of Plesiomonas sp. Classification (GTDB taxonomy): domain Bacteria; phylum Pseudomonadota; class Gammaproteobacteria; order Enterobacterales; family CAMTGL01; genus Plesiomonas. The sequence continues at coordinate 110,342 of NZ_JBOFTR010000008.1, read as the reverse complement.
CCCAAAATACCGTAAGCGTTACGGGTTGGGCGGAAATACAACGGAGTCACATCACTCATCATCAACAGGTGCGTCAATGATTTATGGCAGTTACGGTCAATCATGATGGTGCTGCCCGCTGGCGCGGAGTACATACCAACAATTTTGTTTGCTGTTGATGTACCGTTAGTCACCATGTAGCTGCGTTCAGCGTTGAAAGTACGTGCAATATACTCTTCTGCTTCTTTGTGTGGACCTGAGTGGTCTAACAAAGAGCCAAGCTCACCGACAGAAATAGAGATGTCAGACTTCATGGTATTCTCACCAAAGAAGTCATAGAAAATGCTACCCACTGGAGATTTCTGGAACGCAGTACCACCCATGTGACCAGGAGTACAGAACGTGTACTTACCTTCATCTACATATTTGAACAGTGCTTTCGTTAGCGGAGGCAGAATATCATCAATATAAGCGGCAACAGCTTGCTCAATTTTCAGTGTAATGTCTGAAGCCATATCGAGTGCGTATTCAAAGAACGTTACATTTAGACGCAGATCACTTAGGCTAACATCCAAGCTAGAGTGAGTATTTGCAAACGCAAACAGAGGCAGTTTTTCGTTTAGCTCATTGATATCACGGCACAGATCTAGGCTATAGTTATCCCAGTCAAATACCACACCCGCAACGCGAGCATTGTTTTCCAGCAATTTTAAGAGATCTTCACGGTCATTTGGATAAACAACTTGAAAACCTTTATCTTCTAAAGATGCGTGCAGTTCACGGATTGGCTCTTCTTTAAAGAACGCACCCATGTGGTTCATGATAGCAATAATATTCATTATATAACCCTTACTTTATATCGTACTGCCACCTCTTCTGTCAGAGATAACATTGAGTGTGACAGTACGCTTTGAGGATATGGTTTAGCTATTTTTCAATCAGACTTATCATTACGCAGCTTTTGTTGCTGCGCTTTTACGACCAATTTTGTTGGCATAGAACATCAGAATAATCAGGCTGACAATGAAAGTGGCTGTCAACTGAACAGATGTTGCACCGGCCAAAGCAATGAAACAGAAGGCTGCGGCGATAATAGAAGCAACAATACTCAGTACACTGCGGGTTGTTGCGCCTTCAAAACGAATTAAGTTCACTGCTGAATAGAAATACGGCAGCATGGTCAGCAGTACTGCGATACCCGTTAGTTGACCAAACAGATCAGATGCATTTGCACCACTAGAGCTTGCGACTGTTAGCAAAACCATCAGCGCCGTCATTTTACAAGATGCTAAGATCAACCCTTTCTTTGGCACACCGTTCTTGTCCATTTCGCCGTATACCGCTGGGAAGTTACCATCTTGTGCTGCACGTGCACCGGCTTGACCAACTAGCATCATCCAAGAACCCAGAGAAGTCAGACAGGCAATAGCAGTAAATGCAGAGACCAGAGGTGCAGCCCAAGAGCCCACCATTTTAGATGTACTTACTGCAAACGGTGCACCAGAAGCAGCCATTTCAGCAGCAGGGAACATCCCTGACATCACTTGAGTTGCTAGGATGTAGATAATACCCGCCAGACCAGTACCCAGCATGGTAGCCATTGGTACGGTACGCTGTGGATTGTCTACCATACCGGTACTGACCGCAGCAGATTCCACACCCACAAACGCCCACAGGCATAGCAACACTGAACTGATAATCGCTTTTGTACTTGGCTCGCTAGTCGTATTCCAGTTAGCAACATATGTTGCAGAATCAAACCAAGCCCAACCAAAAATAGCGGTTGCAACAACAGGAATCAGTACCAAAATCAAACCGATACTGGTCAAACGGCTTACCCAAGAACCACCTAGCAGGTTAATAAAGGTAAAGAACCATACCGCTGCAATACACGCGATACCTGCCGCAACAGGTTGGTTTAAAATAGGGAAGAATGTAGATAAGTAAGCAACCGCCGTAATTGCGATAGCCAAATTACCAATCCAGTTAGCATGGTAATACAGAACACCGGTCTGAAAACCAAATACCGGAGCAATCTCACCGGCATAAGCAATAGGGCCACCTTCTTGCGGGTTTTTAGTTGCCAAGCGCGCATATACATAAGCTAATGACATTGCGCCAATCAGGGAAATAACCCAACCCCAAATAGAAATAGAACCAATACGTGCTAAGTTAGCAGGTAATAACGCAATACCGCTTCCCATCATATTACCGGCAACAACCCCCGTACAGGCAAGTAAACCGATTTTTTTCGTCGATGACATGGTGACTCCTGAACTTCATTTTTTTGAAATTTCACCATCACTGAACTGTATTTGATATATTTCCATCATATACAGAGTAATGACTACGTTACTGATATAGCATCATCGTGAACTACACCAGCCTGCTACATTCTTCTATAAAGTTAAATAAACGTAATATTTTACTGATTGGATTATTTATCAATGGCTCTACATATCGAGCAATAATACAATAACGTATTCACAGCAAAACTGACGCTTTAGCACCTTAACAAAACAGATCCCATCACCTGTTAGATAAACTCATACACCATGCTGATAAAACATACACACATGCATGTGTATTCTCAGGCTAACAAAAGATCCTTAGTGAAAATAAAATCACGCAATATCGTTTAATTACGACCAAGCTCTTTTGTGGGATAAATATAGCCATCGAAAAAATGAAAGTCCTAAACTAAAAATAAACTTCTTCGCCCATATCAAGAAATGACACAAATAGTACCTCTTTACCCTTGCGTCAAAATGTAACCATAAAACACAAAAAACACAAAAAACACAAAAAATACAAAAAATACAAACATAAACTAAATAAATCAATACGTTGATAGACATTTCATTATGTAAATAAACGCATGGTTTTCATGTTACATCACCCATAGTCAATATATTAAGATACAAACCGCACACCTGTTCTTTTCTTCTTATCAAGACCTAAAATAGGTATTTTGATAGCATTTATTTTATTTTAACCATTCTTGTTTAAAGATATTTAGCAAAGTAAAACATCGTATACAGAAAAAACATGAATTTCACACGCCATCTATAGCCACTTGAATGAATAATGCCAAACCCTCCATTTCTATTCACTTCTGCTCTGCTCTTTTTCCATATGAGAACAACATATTTACGGCCATTAAGTGCCTATTTATGAATATATTGTCTCGCGTCAACAATAGACCCCACACTCCCCCATCTTCTTTTACGCCTAAATTACGCTACACAGACATAACGGTATAAATACCGACTCAGACATGGCTCAATAAAAAAGGAGATATACAGCAAAGTGCCAATTTGAAAAGAATACAGAACATGCGATATAGCAAAGAAGAAAAAAGACGAGACGAGACGAGACGAGACGAGACGAGACGAGACGAGACGAGAATAATCTACACAAAGAACAACATTGCGTGGTCGAATAAAGTCGATTTAAAAGAAACTAAATAGCAAAAGAAAGTATGCAGTACAGTGATGCACTGTACTGCTTAATTACTCATACGACTCATTATTGAGATAAAACGCCACCGCATTTAAATCACTTTGGAAAATAGCGTATTTAATCCAATAATATGTGCCTGGGCCAGGTTGTTGACTATAAGCAGACAGATAAGCATCAGAGGCGTCACTAAACAACCCCTCTAACTCATACACTTTGCCTAAAATAACATAAGATAACCAGTTTTTTTCCAACCTCACTGCCTGTTCAGCATATGTCTGTGCCATGGCCAAATTACCGTTAATTAACTGAAATAGCGCCTGCAACTGCAATAAAATTGGATTCCCCTGTAGTGCAGGGTTATTGGTTAATGCCGTTAATTGCTGTTTAAAATCATGGCGAAGCTCAGTATAATTTTTCGCCGGTTGCAGCGTCATTAATACCATATTATTCAAGAGTAATTCTGCTTGGGCATATACAAAATTTGGATAACGTTTTAACAATGACTGCAATAACTCACGTGCGGATAAAAGCGAATTGATATCACCATTTTGCAACAACCGATGAGCATGGTAATACTGACGTAATGCCCCACCATCTTGTGGTGCAACTTGGCTTAAGCGGTCAAGTAATCCTACCGGAGGAGATAACCCTAAGACAGCAAAAACATGATTAATGACATCAATCTGCACCGTCAATAAATTTGTTTCGGTAATAATATACCGCTTGCTCATTAATGTTTTTTTAGTCGCATTATTGACTAACGAAATAGCTAAAAAGCACTGAGTTGCTGAATGATGCTGCAAATGCTCAAACTGTGCATAAATCGTTTTACCTGCAGTAGGTAAACCGTGGCCAATATAATTGGTCATATCATGTGCTGTATATACACTGTAGTTATTGAGTGCTTGCGATAGTAACCCATTGACACTCCCAATCGCCTCTTGGCTATCTGCACACGGAGTCTCTTTATTCGCAACCCATTGAATCTCAATATCATTTGGATTCATCAATAGCGGGGCATTTTGGCGAGTTGGCGATAAAAAATAGAGCGATATCCCTGCAAGAATAGCCAGAAATAGCGCAATAAATGCAGTTCGCCAACGAGTAGAAGAGTGAGCAGATGCAGTAACATCCTCTGTTTTTGTCAAGACAGCCATTGTTTGACTTTCTGACACACGATCTGCCCCATTTGTTGTCGCGAAGGTGGGCGCATAGTGCCCATGGGTAGCAAGTGTAGCATCGCCTGTTACAGACGGATTTTGTGTCTGCTCGGTATGCTCAGTTTTGTCATGCGGCAAACCGAACATCATCTCTGATGTCATGTTGACTGAAGAGAGTGGTATTGTCAGTAAATCACGGGTATCCAATATATTGGGAGCATGAGCTGCACTATTTGGCTCAACGCTGTGTTCAAAACGGCTATCAAGGCGATCATAAGGCATACACAGGGTGACAGGTGCAACAAGGCGATAACCACGCTTTGGCACCGTCATAATATATTCAGGTGCATCAGCTCGGCCATCTTTTAAACTTTTACGTAACTCTGAAATACACTGCGTAACCACATGTGGAGTAACGATATTACGCGTCCAGATATTATCAATTAGCTCATCACGGCTCAGTACTTCTCCCGGATGGGTAGAAAAATAACAAAGCATATCGACGAGTCGTGGTTCAACCACCAAAACCCGATCACCACGAACTAATTTATTATCGGCGGCAGAAACTAGCCACTCACCCACTCGGTAAGATTGATCTCGCATTATAAAGAATGTGGTTTCATGCTATCAGTGCAAAATTTTGAGGAGGCAAGGCTAACACGCTTTTGATATGAGAAAAACTTCCTATATCAAACAAAATTGATAAAAATGCACTTTCTTTGATATAAATATTTTTATTGTATGTTATCTGCACAATCTTAAGCGACAAACTTTACCTATAAAAATAGCGGCATATAGCCGCCATTTTTGTGATGACAAAATAGAATAAACATCATAGCCATCACTTGAATGTAAATTGCCTGCGTAATTAGCAATAACCGTAATTCATCAAACGATGATAACGGCGATCAAGCAACATATCTGTATCAAGCACATCAAGATCAGACAAATCTTGTGTCAACTGCGCACGCAGTGCATCTGCCATTGCTAACACATCACGGTGTGCAGCGCCAAGTGGTTCAGGGATCACACTGTCAACCAAACCCAGCTCGTGCAGACGCGGTGCAGTAATGCCCATCGCTTCTGCGGCCAAAGGAGCTTTATCGGCGCTTTTCCACAAAATTGAAGCACAGCCTTCCGGAGAGATCACAGAATAAGTACTGTATTGCAGCATATTCACTTTATCGCCAACGCCAATAGCCAGTGCACCACCCGAACCACCTTCGCCAATGACCGTACAGATAACCGGCACTTTCAGCGTCGACATCACTTTTAAATTGTGTGCAATCGCTTCTGACTGGCCACGCTCTTCTGCACCTACACCCGGATAAGCCCCTGGCGTATCAATAAAGGTGATAATCGGCAGATTAAAACGCTCGGCCATTTTCATTAAACGCAGAGCTTTTCGATACCCCTCAGGGGCTGGCATACCAAAATTTCGGCGAATTTTCTCTCGTGTTTCACGCCCTTTTTGGTGGCCAATAACCATCACAGGGCGATCATCTAAACGAGCGATTCCACCGACAATCGCTTTATCATCGGCAAAAGCACGATCTCCGGCTAATTCATCAAATTCAGTAAAAATATGCTCAATATAATCCAGCGTATAGGGGCGGCGAGGATGACGAGCCAGTTGCGCCACCTGCCATGCACCTAAATCAGCAAAAATCTTACGGGTTAGCTCAATGCTTTTTTCCTGTAAGCGGCGGATTTCATCATCAAGATCAAAATCCATTTTTTCATTTTGGCGATTTACCGAGCGAAGCGAATCAATTTTAGCTTCCAATTCGGCAATCGGCTGTTCGAAATCCAGAAAATTCAGACTCATAATTATGTTTGTCCTAGTCAAACTCTAGCTCGACCTGTTCAGACCCAACCAGCGTACGCAGGCTAAGTAACAGTTGATCGGATGGTGTTACACGCCATTCAGTGCCCAAACGTAAACGAACCTGTGCATCGTCTCGCTGGTAATAGATATTTACTAGCACACTTCCCGCACGATATGGCTCTAGTGCCTGTCGGAAACGGCTAAAAAACTGGTCATCAATTTGCCTGTCTGTTAACGAGATAGCAAGGCTACGAATGTATTTTTCCCGTGCCTCGCCAATGTCCAGTACTTCTCTGGCGGTCATTCTAAGTCCACCAGAGAAGTCATCAAAGCTGACCTGTCCGGTTACAATCAGAATTTTATCTTTTTCTATTAATTGTTGATACTTATCCAACGCATCAGAATAGAGCATTACCTCTAAGCGACCTGAACGATCATCTAGCGTTAATAGCCCTATCCGTGAACCCCGTTTAGTCGTCATCACGCGTGCTGCAACCACTAACCCTGCTGCAGAAGTTACCTGACCACGTGGTGAGGCGACCATGTCTTTTAAACGTGCGGGAACATATCGCTCAATCTCTTTCAAATATTGAGTAATAGGGTGTCCGGTTAAGTACAGCCCTAGTGTTTCACGCTCCCCCTCTAGCCAAACTTGATCTGGCCAGACAGGTACATTCGCATAGGCTTTTTCCACTTGTTCAGGCGCATCAGCCAACACGCCGAACATATCGGCCTGCCCTAGAGCCTCGGCTTTGGCATGTTGATCAGCCGCTTTTAACGCTTCAGCAAGCGTTGCCATTAACGCCGCACGGTGTGGGCCGAGTCTGTCCATTGCGCCAGATAAAATCAACTTTTCTAAAATGCGGCGGTTAATCCGTTTAACATCGACACGGGCACAAAAATCAAATAAATCTTTAAAATAACCACCTCGATTACGTGCCTCAATAATCGCCTCAATCGGGCCTTCACCTACCCCTTTTACCGCACCAATACCGTAAACAACCTCACCTTCTGGGTTAACATGAAAACGGTAATGTCCACTATTAACATCAGGTGATAAGATCTTCAGCCCCATCCGGCGGCACTCTTCGACTAAACCGACAATTTTATCGGTATTGTCCATATCGGCAGTCATTACCGCCGCCATAAACTCAGCCGGATAGTGCGTTTTTAACCACAATGTTTGGTACGATACCAGAGCATAAGCCGCAGAGTGTGATTTGTTAAATCCATAACCGGCAAACTTCTCTACCAGATCAAAGATCTTCATCGACAACTCGCCATCAACGTGATTATTCTCCGCTCCCTCTTTGAACGTGCCACGTTGCTTAGCCATCTCCTCTGGCTGTTTTTTACCCATCGCACGGCGCAACATATCTGCACCACCCAGTGTATAGCCAGAGAGGGTCTGCGCAATCTGCATCACTTGCTCTTGATACAGAATAATACCGTAAGTTGGGTCAAGAATCGGCTTGAGTGAAGCATGTTGCCACTCAACATCAGGGTAGGATATCGCTTCACGACCATGTTTACGGTCAATAAAGTTATCTACCATCCCCGACTGTAGCGGGCCTGGGCGGAACAGCGCCACCAGAGCAATCATATCCTCAAAACAGTCAGGCTTGAGGCGTTTAATCAGATCTTTCATCCCACGCGATTCAAGCTGGAATACGGCTGTGGTTTCTGAGCGTTGCAACAGGTCAAAAGAGGGCTGATCCGTTAACGGAATCGCCGTAATATCAACAGGGGGTAATCCCTCTTTTTCAAGGCGCGGATTAATCATCTCCAACGCCCAGTTAATAATGGTTAATGTGCGTAACCCCAGAAAGTCAAACTTAACTAAACCGGCATATTCCACATCATTTTTATCAAACTGAGTAACCGGATGATTTCCTTCCGAGTCACAATACAGTGGTGCAAAGTCAGTAATTTTAGTGGGTGCAATCACCACACCTCCGGCATGCTTACCGGCATTACGTGTTACCCCTTCGAGCTTACGCGCCATATCAATCAGCGCACGCACCTCTTCGTCGGCATCGTACACTTCTTGCAACTGTGGCTCTGCTTCAAAGGCTTTTTCCAGTGTCATACCCGGATCTGGCGGCACTAATTTTGAAATGCGATCAACAAAACCATACGGGTGGCCGAGTACTCGCCCTACATCACGAATAACCGCTTTAGCCGCCATCGTACCAAACGTAATGATTTGCGATACTGCTTCACGGCCATACATTTCAGCCACATGATCAATCACCTGATCACGCTTATCCATACAAAAATCGACATCAAAGTCGGGCATGGAAACACGCTCAGGGTTCAAAAAACGCTCGAACAGCAGATCAAATTCCAGCGGATCAAGATCAGTAATACTCAGTGCATACGCCACTAGTGAACCGGCTCCTGAACCTCGCCCTGGTCCAACCGGAATACCGTTATCTTTTGACCACTGGATAAACTCCATCACAATCAAAAAGTAACCCGGAAACCCCATCTGGTTGATAACATCTAGCTCAATTTGTAAACGCTCATCATACTCAGGCCGGCGCTCAGCGCGGATATGCGAGTCAGGGAATAAAAACGCTAATCGTTTCTCTAATCCTTCACGTGACTTTAGCACTAGAAAATCTTCTGTGCTCATGTCTCCCGTTGGAAATTGAGGCAAAAAATACTCACCTAAACGCACTGTTACATTACAGCGTTTAGCAATTTCCACTGTGTTTTCTAATGCTTGAGGAATATCAGCAAATAGAGCACACATCTCCTCTTCGCTGCGCAAATACTGTTGTGAACTGTATTTTTTAGGTCGTTTAGGATCATCAAGTGTATAGCCATCATGAATAGCAACACGGATTTCATGCGCATCAAAAAAATCAGGGCTAATGATCCGCACATCATTAGTTGCAACAACAGGCAACCCTCTGTTAGCTGCCAGCTCAACAGCAAAATGCAAGTAGCTCTCTTCATCAGGCCGACCAGTACGGATCAGCTCAAGATAATAACAGTCAGGGAAATAGGTTTGATAAAACGCAACACACTCATCAACCAATACCTGATTACCACGCAACAATGATTTCCCTACATCGCCTTGACGCGCACCTGATAATAAAATCAGCCCCTCATTTAAATCAGCTAACCACTCACGATCAATGACAGGGCTATTTTGTATATAACCGCGTTGATAGGCTCGTGAAATCAGTAATGTCAGGTTTTGATAACCTGTATTATTCGCAGCAAGTACCGTAATCTCACTAAGCTCATCCCCTAATAATGGGTTGAGCAGTAAAAAATCAGCACCAATAATTGGCTTTACACCTGCGCCATGCGCTGCACCATAAAATTTAACAAGGCCACACAGGTTGGTAAAGTCGGTAATACCCAGTGCTGGCATACCTAATGCAGCAGCTTTTTTCACTAATGGTACTGTTTTAGCCAGCCCATCAATCATGGAGTAATCACTGTGAACCCGTAAATGGACAAAGCGGGGTTGTGCCATCAGGAAACACTCCTTGCGGAAATATTGGAAAAAACAGAGGGGTCAACGCATACTGACGTGTACATATCATAGCCAGTTGTGCCTAGGCACTGCATTATTTTATGTATACCGGTTGGTGTATACAGCGTATACGGCTAAAAAGTAGAATTTACAGACTCAATACCCGCTTGACGGGTGCAAAACTGCGGCGATACTCATCAATTGCACCATATTCAGCCAATAAACGTAAATGCTCTGCGGTCGGATAGCCTTTATGTTTAGCAAAACCATACTGCGGATAACGAAGATCAAGAGCCTGCATTTCCCGATCACGAGTGACTTTAGCCAAAATAGAGGCCGCGCTAATCTCAGCAACCTTACTATCGCCTTTTACCACCGCATAAGCTGGCATTAGCAAATGCGGGCAACGATTACCATCAATCAGTACACAATCGGGCTGAAGTGGTAATCCGTCCACTGCGCGCTGCATTGCTAACATCGTCGCATGCAAAATGTTGAGCTCATCAATCTCATGCGGTTCAGCACGCCCTAAACTCCATGATAATGCTTTCTCAATAATTTCATCGTACAGCGCCAAGCGTTTTTTCTCAGAGAGCTTTTTTGAGTCAGCCAAACCTACAATCGGTTTTTGGGGATCAAGAATAACCGCGGCAGTCACTACCGCGCCCACTAAAGGGCCACGCCCAACTTCATCAACACCGGCAATAAAATCCGCATTGGGATACACAAAAATATCAGTCATGTTTATTCACTAACGCTAACACGGCATTGGCAGCCTGTTGATCAGCATCGCAACGGATAGTCTGATGAAACTCACGGAACATCCGCTTTAGACAGCGATTATCTTGCGATAACAACATACCCAACTTGGCAGTTAAACGCTCAACCGTACACTCTTCTTGAATCAGCTCAGGCACAATTTTTTTACCTGCCAATAAGTTTGGCAATGAGACAAACTCTGTTTTTACCATTTTTTTAGCTAACCAATATGTCAGTGGTTTTACTCGATAAGCCACGACCATCGGTGATTTTGCCAGCATACATTCGAGTGCAGCAGTGCCTGATGCTAATAATGTTGCATCTGCTGCAGTCATCGCATCCCGAGCTTGTCCGTCAAGCAGAGTCAGTATTAAATCAGGTGCTATTTCAGCTTTGAGTGCTAAAAATTGCTCACGCCTTTTATGATTCACCAGTGGAACAACAATCTGCAGATCAGGCCGTAACGTTTGTAAGCGTTGTGCTGTTTGTAAAAATGGCTCGGCTAGCATCTCAATTTCACTGCCCCGACTCCCCGGCAACACCGCTAAAACAGATGTAGCAGGATCAATACCTAATACCGCACGAGCAGCATTTTTATCGGGATCAAGCGGCATAGCATCGGCCATAGTATGGCCAATGAATTGACAAGGAACATGAAAGCGATCGTAAAAGGCCTTTTCAAACGGTAAAAATGCCAATACCAAATCAGTAGCTTTTGCAATTTTAAAGATCCGCTTTTGTCGCCATGCCCAGACCGATGGGCTCACATAATGCACAGTTTTAATACCATGCTGCTTGAGCTTTAACTCAAGACCAATATTAAAATCAGGTGCATCAATACCCACAAAAACATCAGGCTGTAACTGGGTAAATCGCTCAATTAAATGGTGACGAATTTTCAATAATCGTGGCAAATGTTTGAGCACTTCAACCAGCCCCATGATGGCCAGCTCTTCCATATCGAACCAGCTTTCACAGCCTTCAGCTTGCATACGTGGGCCAGCAATACCGACAAAACGCGCCTCAGGATATTGCGCACGCAATGCCCTGATTAATCCAGCACCCAAAATATCGCCTGAGGTCTCCCCCGCAACAATACCAATGACCAAAGGTTGGGCGCTTGAGAACGATCTCTGCTCTAAATCCATAACAACTTATCGGATAATTCCACGGGTAGAGTTGGCTAAAAAGGCCACAAAAATCTGTACTTCAGGATGAGTATCTGCCAATACCGCTAACTCCGGACGCACTTCATCCATTGTTTTACCGCTGCGGAACACCAGCTTATAAGCGTTGCGAATAGCGTGTAGCACCGGTTTTTCAAATCCGCGACGTTTTAGCCCTTCAATATTCACCCCAAACGGCGAGGCATGATTTCCCTGCGCCATCACAAATGGCGGAACATCTTGTACCACGATCGAACCACCGCCAAGCATCACATGCGGCCCAATACGGCAGAACTGATGTATCGCTGACATTCCCCCCACAATAGCAAAATCACCCACCTCAACATGGCCCGCTAAAGTGGCATTGTTCGCAAAAATACAGCTATTGCCTACAACACAATCGTGCGCAATATGTGCATTAATCATTAAGAGGTTATCATTACCAATACGTGTCACACCCGTATCTTGTACTGTGCCACGGTGAATTGTCACACTCTCTCGGATCACGTTACGATCACCAATTTCAGTGCGTGTTGGCTCACCGTGGTATTTTTTATCCTGATTAGCCTCGCCAATCGATGCAAACTGGTAAATCTGGTTATCACGCCCAATACGCGTATGTCCATTAACCACAACATGAGACTTGAGTACAGTCCCTTCGCCTATCTCAACGTTTGCCCCTACGCAGCAAAACGGGCCAATATGAACGCCCGCACCAATGATGGCACTAACATCAACAAGTGATGATGGGTGAATGAAGGCAGTTTCATGGATCATGTGTTTACACCTCGCGACGAGCACACATTAAATCAGCTTCACAAACGACATCGCCATCGACTTTGACAACACCTGTGAAACGTGCAATACCACGACGTTCTTTAATAAATTTAACCTCAAAGATCATCTGATCACCTGGCGACACAGGACGCTTAAAGCGCGCACGATCAATCGCGGCAAAATAGTACAACTCGTTTCCATTTGGCTTACCAAAGGTTTTAAATGCCAAAATGCCTGTTGCCTGCGCCATCGCTTCAAGGATAAGAACACCTGGAAATACTGGTTTTTGTGGGAAATGGCCCTGGAAAAAAGGCTCATTAAATGACACGTTTTTTAACGCATGCAGATAATCTCCCTCTTTATAGTCCAGCACACGATCTATCAATAAAAAAGGATAGCGGTGTGGCAATAGATCAATAATTTCTTCAATGGATAACGAGTTAGCTTGAGTCGTCAAGGTGTTGTTCCTGTTTCTTGTCAGTCTTGAGCGGGTATGTCTACACGCGGGAAAAATACGTGCTTGTCATATGAATAATACGGCCTGCAACAAGGCAGGCCGTCTATTAATGACGCAAAACCGCGAGTAAAAGCAGTTTTAGGGAAGTCACGAAATCAAATCGCTATTCGTTATCTTTTCCTAATTTCCGCTCTACTATTTTGAGACGTTTGTGCATCTCATCAATGTTCATCAATAAGGTTGCTGTTTTACGCCATGCCTTATTCGTTTGTAGAGGAACACCAGACGAGTACATACCTGGTTCACTGATGGGGCGCATCACCATACCCATACCGGTAACGGTGACTTTATCGCAAATCTCCATGTGACCATTAATCACGCTGGCACCACCAATCATACAATGACGGCCAATTTTTAAACTGCCCGCCATAATAACACCCCCGGCAACGGCAGTGTTTTCACCAATTACTACATTATGAGCAATTTGGCATAAATTATCTATAATCGCACCGTCTTCAATAATGGTATCTTCTAGTGCACCACGATCGATACATGTACATGCACCAATCTCAACACGATTACCAATACAAACTCGACCAAGTTGTGGAATTTTAATCCAACGGCCACAATCATTAGCATAACCAAACCCGTCAGCTCCAATCACAGTTCCTGACTGGATAAGACAATGTTCACCAATTGTCACACTATGGTAAACCGAGACGTTAGCCCACAACCGGCTACCGGCTCCAATCTGTGTCTCTTCACCAATAAAGCAACCTGCACCAATCACGACACCGTCACCGAGCACCACGCCAGACTCTATCACGGCATTCGCACCAACAGAGACATTTTTCCCTAACTGTACATTCGCCGCAATCACCGCACTTGGCGCAATATCTTGTGCAGGCAGTGGAGTGGTATCCATATATTGTGCTAACAGTGCATAAGCCAAATACGGATTTGCCACAATGAGCGCGTTAGTGTTGCAAAATGGTACATCGTCTGCGGTTAAAACAACAGCACTCGCCGCGCACTGCTCTAAGCGTGGGCGGAATTTACTGTTTGATAGAAACGTGATTTGACCTGATTGAGCACGCTCAAGACTGGCAATACTGGAGATGACAGTATTGCCATCTCCATGTACTGTTGCACCTACGTGTTCAGCCAGCTCCGTAAGACGGTATCCTGACATTACTTCTTGCCTACGATTTTGACAACTTGAGAAGAGATATCCATGTCTGGACGTGCAAAGACAACCGCATTGGTATCAATCACTGCACTATAACCTTCTCTATTTGCAATAGTTTTTACTGCATCTTGTACTTGACGCAGAATCTTATTGCGCTCTTCAGCCTGACGACGACGGCTATCTTCTTCTAAAGCACGGCCTTTCAAATTGAAATCAGCTTGCATCTGCGCTAAATCGCGCTCTGCTTTCGTGCGATCACTGTTTGACATGGTGCTGCCATCACGCTGGAGTTTTTCCATACGATCACGGATACGCTTTTCCAGTGATTGCAGTTCAGAAGCACGCCCTTTGAACTCAGACTCAAGTTGGCGAGCTACTTTTTCGCGCTGTGGTAATTGCTGAAAAACACCCGCAACGTCAACAACCGCGATTTTCTGTTCTGCTGCATTTACAGCGGTACTTGATGCAATCAGTGCCAGACCTACGCCAGCTGCTTTTAACCACTTTTTCAACGTTGTCCCCTTACTTCTTTATTTTGATAATATGCTATCAGAATGTTCTACCGATATTGAACTGGAATTGCTCAATTCGGTCACCTTCATATTTCTTATACGGTTGTGCGTATGAGAATACAAGCGGGCCTAGCGGTGACATCCATTGAAGCGCGATGCCCGCTGACATGCGAATACGGCTTGGATCACCATAGTCGCCAAGATATTCAGAATCGACCACGTCTTGACCATTCAAAATAGCTGAACTGTCTTTCCAGTGGGTATCCCAAACCGTACCCGCATCCATAAAGACAGAGGTACGAATTGAGTTTCGATATTTATCACTGATAAACGGTGTTGGTACAATCAACTCAACGCTGGCTGTTGCCATCGCGTTACCGCCCACGGAGTTATCTGAACCAGTAAACTGACACTTTTCGGTACGAGGATCGCAACGCTCTTCCGTTCCAGGTTTATATAAGTACACCGCTTTTGGACCAATTGAGTTGGTACGGAAACCACGTACTGAGGTAAAACCACCACTGTAGAAGTTTTCGTAAAATGGCAATGATTTATCACCATACCCATCAGCAAAGCCTAAACGTGAACGGCCAAGCAAGACCCAGTTACGATCTTGATCGAGCGGATAGTAACCGGCAATATCAAAGTTCAATTTATAGAACTGGTTATCTGATCCTGGCGTGGTAACTTTACCGTTAAAATTGATTCGCATCCCTTTTGTTGGGAAGTAACCACGGTCTAAGCTGTTGTAGCTCCAGCCTGCTTTAAACTGAAAATCATTGGTTGAAAGCGTAGTACCTTCGAAATCATCCATTGAACTCAAATACGATTGCATGTTGACCGTACGAGTAATATTGGAGATATCGTTGTGTACAAAACCTATTCCTGTTTGTAGGCTGTTATATTCATTAATTGGAAAGCCTAATGACCCATCAACGCCATAACTACGATTGTTATACTGAGACAAGCTATAACTTTGGTTTGCTTTGAAATCATTATAGAAAATACGCCCACCTAAACTCACACCATCTTTGGTGAAGTAGGGGTTGGTATATTCAAATGCAGCATTCGTTTCGTAACCATTACGTACTGCGTTAATACCAACGCTATTACCTGTACCTAAGAAGTTATCTTGCTGAACACCAACTTGGAAGCTCACACCGCTCCCAGTACCGTAACCTACACCCAAGTTAAGGTTGCCGGTATTGCGTTCTTTAACTTTGTACACAATATCAACTTGGTCTGGGCTACCAGGTACGCGTACCGTTTCAGTATCAACCGTTTCAAAGTACCCTAAACGGTTAAGACGGTCCTTTCCGGTTTCAACTTGGTTACTGGCTAACCATGAACCTTCCATTTGGCGCATTTCACGGCGTAATACAGAATCTTTAGTGATATCATTACCTTCAAAGCGAATACGACGTACGTAAAAACGCTCACCTGGGTCAATATTCATCACCAGTTTGACTGTTTGGTTCTTATCATCTACCTCAGGCACGGTAATCACTTTAGGATACGCATAACCATAACGGCCCAGCAGAGCTTTGATATCCTCTTCCATACGAGTCACTTTAGTGCCGTTATACAGATCACCGGGCTCAATTTTGACTAACTGCTCTAGTGCTGCTGCATGGCCAGCCATATTCCCCATTAAACGCACGCTTTCTAGCTTGTATTGCTCGCCTTCATTCACGTTAATGGTGATATAGATACCTTTTTTATCCGGGCTTAAACTGACTTGTGTTGAGTCAATTTTAAATTTGGTGTAACCATGATCACGGTAATAGGTCTGTAATGTCTCAAGATCGCCCGCAAGCTTTTGCTTTTGGTATTTACGATCCCCCATTAAATTCCACCACGGCACTTCATCACGCAATGAGAATTGTGATAACAAGGTCTCAGTAGTAAAGGCTTTATTCCCTACAATATTAATCTGCTGAATGTGCGAAGACACACCTTCAGTAAATACTAATTTCAAGTCAACTCGGTTGCGTGGTAGTGGTGTAACTACCGCTTTAACATTTGCGCTGTATTTCCCGACGCTGTAGTAAAAATCCTCTAGACCTTTTTCGATAGAGGATAAGGTAGTACGGTCAAGCGCCTCACCAACACGAATGCCTGATGACTCAAGGTTTTGCTTAAGCGCATCTTCTTTGATCGCTTTATTACCAGAGAAAGTGACACTCGCAATGGTAGGCCGCTCTTTCACTTGTACCAAGAGCGTATTGCCATCTCGTAGTACTTTGACATCTTCAAAGTTACCGGTAGCAAATAGCGCACGAATGACTTGTGAGACTTCATTGTCGTCAACTTCATCACCTACTCGAATCGGCATACTAAGCAGTGCCGCACCTTTTGCTACACGCTGTAACCCTTCGAATTGAATGTCTTTAACAACAAATTGGTCAGCACCGTAAGCGGTGGCGCTGCTGAAAAGCAGCGACGCAAGAAGCAGTTTTTTCATCGCCATCTTTATTATGCGTTCTTCCTAATTACCCCGCTTACAGGCGGGAAAAATCGTTGAATAGCGCAACGCCCATCAACAACACCAATAGTACCGTACCGAATCGGAAACTGTACTCCTGTACTTTTTCCGATAGCGGTTTTCCTGTCAACCCTTCAACGGCAAGGAACAATAAATGTCCACCATCAAGAACGGGCAGTGGGAATAGATTAATAATCCCTAAGTTCACGCTGATTAACGCTAAGAACCCTAGATAAAAAACAAAGCCAAAATCAGCAGTCATTCCAGCGCCTTTCGCAATAGAAATCGGACCACTTAAGCTCTTTATCCCTACATCACCGGTAAATAACTTACCTAGCATATCAAGAGTGAGTGTAGATAACTGCATGGTTTTTTGTGCTGCTTTTACCATGCTGTCTATAATACCGAATTGCCGTACAAAACTGTACTCTGCAGGTAAAGGTAATGCTTTGGGTGCAATACCTGCATACCCAACTAACTGACCATTTGGTGCAGTATGCACTTGCGGTATTAACGCAATAGTCAAGATTTGACCGGCTCTCTCTACTGTGAGTGATAATGCTTTTTCAGGATTATCTTGTACAGCGTTAACAAAGGCCGACCACTGTTTTAAGGGTTGACCATTAATGGCTGTTATATGATCACCCAACTTTAAGCCAGCATGTTCGGCTGCTGAACCTGTACCTATAGATGTCACAATAGGCAGTATATCAGGCCCTTTCGGGGTAATACCGAGAGCGCCAAAGGCCGTCTCTTTATCGGGCTCAAAATGCCAGCCATTGAGCTGTAGCATTTTATTTTGTACCGTTTGTGAGCCAAACTGACTCACTTCTATCTGTGCATGGTCTTCGCCAATGAGCGAGACTAGTGCAAGATTGACTGACTCCCAATCAGGTGTTTCGATACCCGCAACAGATTTTAGTTCCATTCCAGTGGTAATACCGGAGTGAGCTGCAATCGAGTTAGGTGCAACTTGCCCAACAACAGGGTGAACACTCGGTATGCCCACTAAAAAAACAATCCAGTAAGCAAAAATGGCAAACAAAAAGTTAGCCATCGGCCCTGCTGCAACCACAGCGGCACGCTGCCATACGGGTTTCGTGTTAAAAGCTTCGTGGCGTAATGCCTCAGGTACTGGCGCAACACGCTCATCCAACATTTTGACATACCCGCCAAGCGGAACGAGTGAGAGTGAAAACTCTGTGCCGTGTTTATCTACGGTTTGCCATAAGACCTTACCAAAACCGAGTGAGAATCGTTCAACTTTAATCCCACAACGACGAGCAACCCAAAAGTGCCCGAACTCGTGCACTGAAATTAAAATACCAATCGCCAGTAAAAACGCCAGTAAATTCCAAAGAGCGCCAGTCATGTATCTATCCTTGTTATGATACGGTTTGGTAATAATTAAAAGACTAACAGTAGCAGACACGCAAAAACAGGTATTGCGGCTGTCAGGCTATCAATTCTATCCAGTACTCCGCCATGCCCTGGCATAATTTGCCCACTGTCTTTTACACCGGCTTCTCGTTTAAACATGCTCTCAGTCAGATCACCTAATACGGAAACAGCAACAGCAATAATTGAGCTTATAATTAGGCTGTGTGTACTGGCCTGTAACGGTGAGTAGTGATCAAAAATAATGGCGATTAAGGCAGAGGTTACCAAACCACCGATCACCCCTTCCCACGTTTTTCCCGGTGAAACTTTAGGTGCAAGTTTATGTTTACCGAATGTTTTCCCTGAGAAATAGGCTCCTGAATCAGCGCCCCAAATAAGGAACAATACGTATAAGATCCAGACTGCACCAAAATTGCTATCAATGCTATACGCGTACATCCGTAATACAATCAGCCCCCAAAAAAATGGGACTAATGTCAGCAAACCAAATAAGACTTTCACGCGTTTTGCGTTGTGCCACCAACGCGCCGATGCGGGATAACTCAATACCATACCGAGTGCTAATAACCACCATACCGGGGCGATCATCAGCACTGATTTAACAAAGAGATTATCCAGTAACAATGAAGCATCTTGTACAGGTATTGCACATAGCGATCCCCCTAAGCCTACTCCGCAAATAACAGCAATAGCAACCCGTATCGGTTTACTTTCAAACCCCGCTAACAGTGCCCATTCCCATGCCGCTAACATACATAATGCTAACGCCAAAATCGCAAAATAATCTGGCGATAATTTAAATAAACCAGCAATGACCAAGGGAACTAAGATCAGTGCGGTAATAATGCGTTGTTTGAGCAATGAAACCTCCTAAGTTTTACTTATCCGCCGTTGCTCAACGGCTGTCGTCGCCAGTGCCACCAAAGCGTCTATCACGACAAACAAAGGATAAAACAGCACGATCAAACTCTTGTTCATCAAAGTCTGGCCACAATACTTCAGAGAAATAGAACTCTGCATAGGCTATTTGCCATAACAAAAAGTTACTAATTCTGTGTTCACCACTGGTTCTAATGACCAAGTCGACAGGGGGTTGATCCCCCATGCACATCTTTTCGCCTAACAAGGTTTCATCGATCTTGTTGACTTCAATTGTCCCTTCTTGCACAAGCGTCGCGACATGGCGAGCTGCTTGTACGATATCCCAGCGGCCACCATAATTTGCCGCAATATTAAGCACTAACCCAGTATTATCCGCTGTTAATGCCTCGACATGGGTAATACGTTCTTGTAAGCGTGCGCTAAAACGTGAAATATCGCCAATGATACGCAGCCGGATATTATTCTTATGTAAACTTTTGGCTTCATTATTGAGTGCGCGCATAAATAATTCCATGAGCGCAGAAACCTCTTGTTCAGGACGACTCCAGTTTTCACTGCTAAATGCGTACAAGGTCAAAGATTTTATTTTCTGGCGTGCAGCATAACTGACCGAACGGCGTACCGCTTTCACTCCCGCTTTATGCCCAAAAACGCGCATTTTACCTTGTTGTTTGGCCCAACGACCGTTGCCATCCATAATAATGGCCACATGTTGCGGCATCAAATCGGCCGGAAACTGATGAGGTTGTTGATCTGCCATAACGGTCTGTTTTATTCCTATCAAGATAGTCAGATACAGTTAGTGTGTTATTGATGCCATATCTGACACTTGCAATTAAATCAGGCTAGATCGTAAAAAAGCCGTGTTAAGACACGGCCTTACATAACCTGTTGCATTTATTTGCCTGTACTTACACACTATTTCGCGTATATGCAAAGGTGTAATAAATAGCACAAAAATACGGTATAAAAGCCGGCGTACTATACCACTTCACTGATCACTGAACAAACTTGCTACGCATGCTCACGCTTTATGGGCGATTATTTGTGATGCACATACTCTTGCTAACTGATCAATGTTTAATACTTCATCAACAGAGCAAGGTTCAGGCATTGAAAGTTGCTCGACAACCTGGCGATTAACCTGAGCAATCGCAGTAAAAGGAAGCTGTCGCTGTAAGAAGGCTTCAACACTGATCTCATTGGCTGCATTTAGAGCTGTCGTTGCCATTTGCCCAGCTTCACATGCTTCAATGGCTAACTGTAAACAGGGGTAACGTTGCATATCGGGTTGTTCAAAATCCAGTGATGAAAGCGCAAAAAAATCGAGAGGAACAACACCTGTAGAGATTCGTTCAGGATAAGCCATACAGTGGCCAATCGGGGTGCGCATATCGGGATTCCCCATTTGGGCAACCACGCTGCCATCAGCAAAGCGAACCATAGAGTGGATAATCGACTGCGGATGTACGATCACTTCCATCTGTGCAGCACTGGCATTGAACAACCATCGCGCTTCGATGTATTCAAGGCCTTTATTCATCATGGTGGCAGAGTCTACCGAGATTTTTCGCCCCATAGACCAGTTCGGGTGTGCGCAGGCTTGTTCTGGTGTGATGTGGGCAAAATCTGCCAACGCAAGAGTCCGAAATGGGCCGCCAGACCCCGTCAAAATAATATTTTCAACACCGGCCGCCTGTAAATCACAGTGACCAATATTTTGCTGAACGGTCTGCGGTAAGCACTGGAAAATGGCATTGTGCTCACTGTCTACTGGCAGCAATTCCGCACCACAGCGTTGAACCTCTTGCAAGAATAAGCGCCCACACGTTACCAGTGACTCTTTATTCGCCAGCAAAATACGCTTTCCAGCACGAATGGCAGACAGCGTTGGCAATAAACCAGAAGCGCCGACAATCGCGGCCATCACCTGATCGGCCTCCGGCATACCGGCCAGTGTGCACACGCCTTCATCGCCAGCGAGGACTTCCGTATGACTCCCATGTTCTTGCAATAGCTGACGCAAACGCTGTGCAGCGACCAAATCAGACATTGCAGCAAAACGGGGGTGAAACTTTAGGCATTGCGCAGCCATTAGCTCAACATTACGACCAGCAGCCAGTGCAAAGACATCAAATTTTTCAGGATTTTGTGCCACGACAGCCAGTGTATTCACACCGATAGAGCCTGTTGAACCAAGTATGGTCAGTTTTATCATGATATTTTACTCATAGGTAACACTGAAGGCTGTCATATTATCTGGATAAATGGGAGGTAAAATGTACAGCAGAGTTTATGATATAAAATATAAAAAGCGTCGCAAAAGCGACGCTTTTTATCGCTACGGAATTAAAAATCCATCAGCTCTTTTTCTTTTTCAGCCAGTGCTTCATCGACTTTCTTCACCATCACATCGGTGATTTTTTGAATATCGTCTTGCGAGCGGCGCTCGTCATCTTCGCTGATCTCTTTATCTTTGAGCAACGCTTTTGCTTTTTCGTTGGCATCACGGCGCACGTTACGTACTGATACGCGGCCCTGCTCGGCTTCACCGCGCACAACTTTGATCAGGTCTTTACGACGCTCTTCAGTCAGTGCCGGTAGCGGAACACGGATAGTTGCGCCAGCAGAGCTTGGGTTCAGACCCAAATCTGATGTCAGGATAGCTTTTTCAACGGCTGCGCTGATAGAGCGATCAAAGACGGTAATAGCCAGAGTACGTGAGTCTTCTGCAACCACGTTGGCCAGTTGACGCAGCGGCGTTGCTGCACCGTAGTAATCAACGGTGATCCCGTCCAGCAGATTTGGATGTGCACGACCGGTACGGATTTTAGAAATATGACTTTTGAATGCTTCTACGCACTTTTCCATACGGATTTGTGCATCTTGCTTGATGGCGTTAATCACGATGTAACCCTTCAATTCGATTTGATGAATATGCGTTAAGATACCGCGCTTTGCCCTTGTGAGGCAAAAATTACCGCAAATATTACTGGGTAATGATTACTGGGCAGTGATTATTGACTAATGATAGTACCTTCGCGTTCACCCATCACCACTCGGCGCAATGCACCCGGTTTATTCATGTTAAACACACGAATTGGCATGTTGTGATCACGGGCCAGTGTAAAGGCGGCTAAATCCATCACTTTCAGTTCACTTTCCAGTACTTCCTGATACGTCAAGGTATCATACAAAACGGCATCTGGATTTTTTGCCGGATCATCGTTAAATACGCCGTCAACTTTAGTGGCTTTCAGTACCACATCCGCTTCAATTTCGATCCCGCGCAAACAGGCAGCAGAGTCGGTAGTAAAGAACGGATTGCCAGTACCTGCAGAAAAGATGACAACACGGCCATTACGCAGCAAACTGATGGCCTCTGCCCAACTGTAGTTATCACACACACCGTTGAGT
This sequence comes from Plesiomonas sp., assembly GCF_051652165.1. GTDB lineage: Bacteria > Pseudomonadota > Gammaproteobacteria > Enterobacterales > CAMTGL01 > Plesiomonas. The sequence goes on along the minus strand of NZ_JBOFTR010000008.1, from coordinate 87,375 downwards.
GGAATAGCAGACATCAAACGCGTATTCACATAGGCACGGTGCAATGCATCACGCATTGCCAAGCCGTTCATGACAGTTGCCAGCATGCCCATATGATCACCCACCACACGGTTCATGCCTGCTTTTGCAAGCCCTGCACCACGGAATAAGTTACCCCCACCGATAACCACGCCAACCTGTACACCCAGCTCTACCAGTTCTTTAATCTCTTGAGCCATACGATCAAGAACACTTGGGTCAATACCAAACCCTTCAGAACCTTGGAGTGCTTCACCACTTAGTTTCAAAAGAATACGTTGATATGCGGGTTTTGCATTGGTAGTCATGGTTTTCCTTCCTGGCGCGCAGTGAGTGAATAGCCGGACTGATGATAGGGTAATAAGTATACTATTAACATCAGCCTGTAGGGCATTATAAGTAGGTTATTAAAACTGAACCGCAGATTTCTGCGGTTCAGTGGGTCTTTCATGTAAAGCAGAAAATTAAGATTGCTTGGTCATTGCTGCAACTTCTGCAGCAAAGTCAGCTTCAACTTTCTCGATACCTTCACCTACTTCAAAACGTACAAAGCTAGTCACGCTTGCACCTTTCTCTTTCAGCAGATCAGCAACAGATTTTGCAGGATCCATGACAAACGCTTGGCCGTATAGAGAAACTTCGCCGGTGAATTTCTTCATACGGCCTTCAACCATTTTCTCAACGATTTCACGTGGCTTGCCAGATTGCATGCCGATATCAACCTGAATTTCACGCTCATGCGCAACTACGTCAGCAGGTACGTCTTCTGGCTTCACATAATCAGGCTTGCTGGCTGCAATGTGCATTGCAACATGCTTAACTAGCTCTTCATCAGCGCCTGTTGCAGAAACAACAACACCGATCTTAGCACCGTGCAGGTAAGTACCTACAACATCGCCTTCAATGATAGTCACACGACGAATGTTCATGTTTTCGCCGATTTTAGCAACTAAGTTTGCACGCGCTTCTTCAAATTTAGCCTGCAGAGCAGCCAGATCAGAGATACGGTCCGCCAGTGCTGCAGTCACAATCTCTTCGCCCAGAGCTTTAAAGCCAGCATCTTTAGCAACGAAGTCTGTTTCGCAGTTTAGCTCAACAATAGCAGCAACTTTGTTATCAGCATTGACTTTAGCCAGAATGATACCTTCAGCAGCAACACGGCCAGCTTTCTTAGCCGCTTTCGCTTGGCCAGATTTACGCATGTTGTCAATTGCCAGTTCGATATCACCGTTAGCTTCAACCAGTGCTTTCTTACATTCCATCATGCCTGCTGCGGTGCGGTCACGCAGTTCTTTGACCAGAGCGGCGGTAATTTCTGCCATCGTATTATCCTCGGTTATCTCAGGGGAGATCATAAAAAACAGGGGCCATAAGGCCCCTGCTAACCATATCAGTGTAATATCTGATTTTTACTGTCTGGTTAAATAAGGGCTCGATACGAGCGGGCCTTATTATTCAGCTTCTACGAAGCTTTCTTCTGCTTGAGCAACCAGATCCTGACCGCGACCTTCGCGAACAGATGCAGCAACAGCAGTCAGGTACAGACTCACAGCGCGGATTGCGTCGTCGTTACCTGGGATGATGAAGTCAACGCCATCTGGATCAGAGTTGGTATCAACGATAGAGAATACTGGGATACCCAGGTTATTCGCTTCTTTGATAGCGATGTGCTCGTGATCAGCATCGATAACGAAAATAGCATCAGGCAAACCGCCCATGTCTTTGATACCACCCAAGCTCTTCTCAAGCTTTTCCAGCTCGCGAGTACGCATTAGGGCTTCTCTTTTGGTCAGCTTGTCAAAAGTACCGTCTTGAGACTGAATTTCCAGCTCTTTCAGACGCTTGATAGATTGACGAACAGTTTTCCAGTTAGTCAGCATACCACCTAACCAACGGTGATTTACATAGAACTGGTCACAGCTATTTGCTGCTTCTTTAACCGCTTCGCTTGCTGCGCGCTTAGTACCAACAAACAGAACCTTACCTTTACGGGAAGCGATCTTGCTCAGTTCAGCCAATGCTTCGTTGAACATTGGTACTGTTTTCTCAAGGTTGATGATGTGTACTTTGTTACGCGCACCGAAGATGAATGGCTTCATCTTTGGGTTCCAGTAACGGGTTTGGTGACCAAAGTGTGCACCAGCCTTGAGCATGTCGCGCATTGAAACAGTTGCCATGAATCTTTCCTCAGAAATGATTGGGGTTAAGCCTCCACGTATCCCATACAACCGACTCCAGACTCGAAGGCCAGAGCACCCCGGTGTACGGTGCTGATACGTGTGTGATATTTCACATGAGTTCTTGTGGACTTCGCAATTGAGTTTTTCAATCGTCGAATTTCCGGCGCGTTTTATACCATAATTTAAGCCATAATTCCAGATTGAATTGCTTTATGTTGAGATTGGTTTTCTCTCTGCCACAGGGCTGTTACCATATGTAAAGACACTGACTGCCGTGCAAAGCGGCTAATCCCAGGAAAATTTTATGGCTATTACGATTAAAACTGCTGATGAAATTGAAAAAATGCGCATTGCCGGCAAGCTCGCCGCAGATGTACTTGAGATGATTGAGCCGCACGTCAAAGCCGGTATCACTACCGGTGAGCTAGATCAAATCTGTCATGACTATATTGTCAATGTGCAGCAGGCTATTCCTGCCCCACTGAACTATCACGGTTTTCCAAAATCAATTTGTATCTCTATCAATGAGGTAGTTTGCCACGGTATTCCCGGCGATAAAGTCTTAAAAGATGGCGATATTGTGAATTTTGATATTACCGTGATCAAAGACGGTTATCATGGCGATACCTCTAAAATGATCAATGTGGGCAAGCCGAGTATTCTGGGTGAACGCTTGTGCCGTATCACACAAGAGAGCTTGTATTTATCGCTAAAACTGGTCAAGCCAGGCATTCGTTTACGTGAAATTGGCAAGGCTATTCAGAAATTTGCCGAAGCAGAAGGCTTCTCAATTGTACGTGAATATTGTGGCCACGGTATCGGTGCACAATTCCATGAAGAGCCTCAGGTTTTGCATTATGACTCTGACGACAGTGGTGTGATTTTGCGTGAAGGCATGACATTCACTATTGAACCTATGGTCAATGCTGGTAAGCGTCAGGTTCGCCTGATGGGTGATGGCTGGACAGTGAAAACCAAAGATCGCAGTTTGTCTGCTCAGTATGAGCACACCATTTTGGTTACTGCTAATGGCTGTGAGATTCTAACTCTGCGTAGCGATGAAACGCTGCCACGCATCCTGCATAACTGATTTTTGTCTACTGACAACACTGTTTGTCGAAATAACCAAAATTAGACTTTACAAAGCCGGTGAATTCCGGCTTTTTTTATATCTGCCCGTATCACCTCAAAGTCTAAGGAAAGCCTGATGCAGCCCTGTTTGCTTGATTTACCGGACGCTGAACTGAGTTTACCTGCACTAAAAGTGCATTTAGAGCAACAAAAGCAACAGATGGAGGCTGATTTTACGGCTGGAGTCTCGGTTGAACAGTTGGTCAAGAACCGGACGTTGTATATTGATCAGTTGCTTGAACGTTTGTGGATTTTCTTTGGCTTCCCTACAGATAAGTACTTAGCTCTGGTTGCTGTGGGGGGATACGGGCGTGGAGAGTTGCACCCCCTGTCGGATATTGATTTGCTAATCCTCAGTGAATTACCGGTTGATGAGGTACTCGCCGCACAAATTGGCCAGTTTATTACCCTATTGTGGGACCTACGGTTATCAATTGGTCACAGCGTGCGCACGCTGGATGAGTGCATCAGTGAGGGGTTAAATGATCTCACGGTTGCGACTAACTTGCTTGAATCACGCCGATTATGCGGCGATATGCCGCTATTTTCAGGGTTACAACAGCGTATTTTTGCGGATGACTTTTGGCCTTCACCCGATTTTTTTCGTGCCAAGCAAGCCGAGCAGCGTCAGCGGCACGAACGTTACCACGGCACCAGTTACAACCTTGAGCCCGATATCAAAACCAGCCCCGGTGGGTTGCGTGATATTCACACTTTAGGCTGGGTTGCCAGACGACACTTTGGCGCCAGTAATCTTGATGAGATGACCCGCTTTGGTTTTCTGACTCAAGCAGAATACAACGAGTTACAAGAGTGTCAGGATTTTCTCTGGCGGGTGCGTTTTGCGCTGCACCTGAGCTTGACGCGTTACGATAACCGGTTGCTGTTTGAGAGCCAGTTTACTGTGGCACAAATGCTGGGGTATCAAGGAGTGCGTAATCAACCCGTTGAGCGGATGATGAAAGATTTCTACCGCACGCTGCACCGAGTGCTTGAACTCAATGAGATGTTGTTGCAACTGTTTGATGAAGCTATTTTATCACTCAGCGCCAATGAAAAGCCGCAACCGCTAGATCAATACTTCCAACTGCGCGGCAGCCGAATTGATCTGCAAGATCCTAACCTGTTTCAACAACAACCTGAATCGATTCTCGACCTCTTTTTGCACCTCGCCCGGAATCGTCAAATTAATGGGATCTACTCAACCACACTACGACAATTACGCTTTGCAAGGCGCAATATTGACGGTTTTTTGTGTGATAATCCTGCGGCACGCGCTCGGTTTGTGGCGCTTTTAGCACAACCTGACGCAATACAACGGGCCTTTTTACCGATGCACCAACACGGTGTTCTTGCGGCCTATTTTCCGCAATGGAGTCAGATTGTTGGCCAAATGCAATTTGATCTGTTTCATGCTTACACCGTTGATGAGCATACTATTCGGGTGCTGCTGAAATTAGAGAGTTTTGCGGATGAAGCACAACGCCAACGCCATCCGCTGTGCGTTGATGTTTTTCCTCGTTTAGCCTCGCGCGAAGTGATTTTACTGAGCGCACTGTTTCACGATATCGCTAAAGGGCGTGGTGGCGATCACTCACTGATCGGAGCCGATGATGCCTATGATTTTTGTCGCCTGCACGGATACGGTGAGGCTGATTCGCGTTTAGTGTCGTGGCTCGTTAAACAACATTTATTGATGTCGGTAACAGCCCAGCGCCGTGATATTCACGACCCTGATGTCATTCGTACTTTTGCCAGTGAAGTTAAACACGAAGAGTATCTCAACTATCTATTATGCCTGACTGTTGCCGATATCTGTGCAACCAATGAAACGCTCTGGAATAGCTGGAAACAAACGCTGCTACGTGAGCTCTATTTTGCAACGGATCGGCAATTACGGTTAGGGTTAGAAAGCTCGCTAGATATTCGGTTGCGGATTCGCCATCACCGTGAGCAAGCCTTAGCACTATTGCGTATTGATCAAGTTGATGAGCTGGCACTTCAAGCATTATGGCAACGTTGTCGTATTGACTACTTTTTACGCCATACCCCTCGCCAAATTGCATGGCATGCTAAAGAGCTATTACAGCATCCGAAAGGGCAACCGTTAGTGCTCGTTAGTCGTCATGCTACCCGTGGTGGAACAGAAATTTTTATCTATTGCCCTGATCAACCTTATCTATTTGCAACGGTTGCCGCAGAACTTGATCGTAAAAATTTAAGTATTCATGATGCTCAAATCATTACCAGTCGCGATGGTTATGCACTCGATACCTTTGTAGTGCTAGAGCCTGATGGTTCACCATTAGCACCTGATCGTCATAATAGTTTGAAAACTGCGCTTGAAAAAGCACTGAGCCATACGAATACTCCCCCCCAACGTATACGGCGAGCCTCACCTAAGCTGCGTCATTTTAGTGTGCCGACTGAGGTCACTTTTATTCATACGCGTGGAAGTAAACGTACGTTAATGGAGCTCGTGGCACTGGATATGCCAGGATTACTCGCACAAGTAGGGGCTATTTTTGCCGATGTAGGTATTTCACTACGTGGAGCAAAAATCACCACCATTGGTGAGCGTGTTGAAGATCTCTTTATTCTCAGTGATCATGAACGCAAAGCTCTGCTTCCTGAAACATGTAATTATTTACACGATCGTTTAATCGCAGAACTCAACCAGACTGAAAAAATGTGATACAAGTATGTGATATATATACATCGTATATTCCACTGACTCAATCTGATAGGACGAGTAATGACTCACTTGCAATCGATTATCGAAGAGGCGTTTGAACGCCGCGCAGAAATTACACCGGCCAATGCCCAACCTGAATTGCGTAGCGCAGTAGACCAAGTCATTGCGTTGCTTGACAGCGGTGAAAAACGGGTTGCCGAAAAAGTCAACGGTGAGTGGATCACTCATCAATGGTTGAAAAAAGCAGTGCTACTCTCTTTCCGTATCAATGAAAATAAAGTTATTGATGGCGCGGAAACCCGCTATTTCGATAAAGCACCACTGAAGTTTGCCGAGTATGATCAAGCCCGTTTTGAAAAAGAGGGCATGCGTGTCGTGCCTTCGGCTACGGTACGTAAAGGTGCACACATTGCATCAAATACTGTATTAATGCCTTCTTATGTCAATATCGGTGCGTTTGTTGATGAAGGGACAATGGTTGACACATGGGCAACGGTTGGCTCTTGTGCACAAATTGGTAAAAACGTACATCTGTCTGGTGGTGTGGGTATCGGCGGTGTACTTGAACCGCTGCAAGCGAACCCAACCATCATCGAAGATAACTGCTTTATCGGCGCACGCTCAGAAGTGGTAGAAGGCGTGATTGTTGAGGAAGGATCAGTGATCTCCATGGGCGTATTCATCGGCCAAAGTACCCGTATTTATGACCGTGAAACCGGTGAAATCCACTATGGCCGTGTACCAGCAGGTTCAGTGGTCGTCTCAGGTAGCCTGCCATCAAAATGTGGCACATATAGCTTGTATTGTGCAGTCATTGTGAAAAAAGTCGATGCAAAAACCCGCGGCAAAGTGGGTATTAATGCTCTGCTGCGTTCAATTGACGAGTAATACAGTCAAATTAATAGATTAATAAACAACAGACCCGTGTTCGATTTTTATCAACACGGGTCTGTTGTTATTTTGCTATTCCACACACAAATTTTTCATCGGTAAATTGCATTAATTTACGATGTACTATCATGTGATATTGGCAATAAAAAAGCCTCGTAAATGACGAGGCTTTTTGTTTTATCTTACTGAGTATCACTTAGCAAGAAATGTACTCTTATCTACATAAGTAGATAATCTGTATTACTCGCCTTTGTTAGCGGCTTGTACGTACAGCATTTCCAGTGCCAGCGTTGCTGCTGCCAGTGAAGTCATTTCAGCGTGGTCGTATGCTGGAGAAACTTCAACTACGTCCATACCAACAATGTTCAGACCTTGCAGGCCACGAACGATTTTCAGTGCGCGGTCAGAAGTAATACCACCGATAACTGGAGTACCAGTACCTGGTGCGTGTGCTGGGTCTAGGCAGTCGATATCAAATGTCAGGTAAACAGGCATGTCACCTACAATTGATTTAACTTGAGCAACGATATCTTCAACAGTACGATCGTTAACTTGTGCTGCATCAAGAACAGTAAAGCCATTGTCACGATCAAACTCAGTACGGATACCGATCTGTACAGATTTAGTTGGATCGATCAGACCTTCTTTTGGTGCAGTGTGGAACATAGTGCCGTGGTCAAACTCTGCACCCCAAGCATAGGTGTCAGTGTGCGCATCAAAGTGGATCAGCGCCATTTTACCGAAGTGTTTAGCGTGAGCGCGCAGCAGTGGCAGAGTTACAAAGTGGTCACCACCGAAAGTCAGGCAACGCTTACCAGCAGCCAGCAACTTCTCTGTGTGTGCTTGTAACGTTTCGCTCATATCACGTGCGTTACCAAAATCGAATACTACATCACCACAGTCAACAACTTTCAAACGATCGCGGAAGTCGAAGCTCCATGGGAAACGGTTATGTTCCCATGCCAGGTTAGTAGACACTTGGCGCATAGCACCAGCACCGTGACGTGCACCAGCACGGCCAGATGTTGCCATGTCAAATGGGACACCGGTAATTACCCAATCAGCATCGCTGTCATATGGCATGAAGTTTAATGGTAAACGCAAGAAACCGAATGCGTTAGAAACCAAAGACATGTCTGATTTATTACCTAAGGTGCTCATAGTGCTCATAGATACCTCAACAACTTTAAAAAACAGTGCGCCACGATTTCTACGCGGCTGGCAGGAGAGATTCTAATCCGAATGAAAGCCTCGCTTCCAGTACTAAATCCCTTCTAAATATGTATAACCGTAAAGACCTGCTTCAAGCTCTGACAAGCATTGCTGCTGCAACATTTCAGACAAACCTGAGGCCTGCACTTGCTCACGATAACGCCCTAACAAGGTTTCAGGATCAAGACGAACATACTCAAGCATAGTAGCAACCGTATCACCATCACTCGATGAATAGACCTCTACATCACCATTTTCGAAAACTTGCACATCAATACTGGCTGTATCACCAAACAAGTTATGCATATTGCCAAGGATCTCTTGATACGCTCCCACCATGAAAAAACCCAGCAGTGGCGGATGCTCTGGATCATATTCTGGCATCGGCATCGTGGTCTCTACACCATCACCATCAATATACTGGTCAATTTCACCGTCTGAGTCACAGGTGATATCCAGCAATACAGCGCGGCGAGTGGGTGCTTCATTTAAGTGTTCTAGTGGTAGCACAGGGAAGAGTTGATCAATACCCCATGAGTCAGGCATTGACTGGAACAGTGAAAAGTTCACGTACAGTTTATCAGCCAGCCGCTCTTGTAACTCATCAATCACTGGGCGATGAGCTCGGTTAGTTGTACTTAATAAGCTATTTATTTTAATGCACAGTGCCAGGTGGAGTTGTTCTGCATAAGCACGCTGCGAAAGATTTAACACGCCAACAGAGTATTGGGTGTGTACATCTGAAAGATCAAACTGACTTTCATGCAACCATGCCCGTAGTGAACGCTTATCTAATGATTGGCATAGCTCTTGCCATGTTTCCCACATACTGTGTAGTACTCGTGGTGCATCAGCCACGGGCGCTACGGGCTCTGATGGCTCATGCCGCTCAAGGCCAATCACATTCGAGACCAAAACAGCATGGTGTGCGGTTGTTGCACGGCCAGATTCGGTAATAATCAGCGGGTGTGGCAGATTATTTTGTCGGCACGCTTCACCAATACCCCAAACAACAGTACTGGCATACTCATTCAAGCCATAGTTTACCGAGCAATCTGACTGAGTACGGGTACCTTCATAATCAACACCTAGACCGCCACCAACATCAAAGCACTCAATGTTTACGCCCAGCTTGTGCAACTCAACATAGAAGCGCGCACTTTCGCGTACACCCGTGGCAACATCACGAATATTGCCAAGCTGTGATCCTAAGTGGAAGTGCAAAAGCTGTAAGCTTTCAATACTGTTTGCTGCACGCAGCATCTCAACCAAACGCAATACCTGTTCGGCTGACAGGCCAAATTTCGATTTCTCGCCGCCCGATGACTGCCACTTGCCTGAGCCTTGTGAAGCCAGACGCGCACGCACGCCCAAACGCGGGATCACATCCAGCTTTTTCGCCTCTTCCAGCACCAACTGAATTTCAGAGAGCTTCTCTATCACTAGATAGACTTTATGTCCGAGTTTTTCACCGATAAGGGCGGTACGCACATACTCCCGATCTTTATAACCATTACAGACAATAATGCTACGGGTTAACCCCGCATGGCCTAAAACAGCCATCAACTCTGCTTTTGAGCCTGCCTCTAATCCTAATGGTTCACCTGCGCTAACCAGTGACTCAATGACTCGGCGATGCTGGTTTACCTTAATCGGGTAAACCAGCATATAGTTATTTTCATAGCCAAAATCACTGCGCGCTTGCATAAAGGCGGCATTGATAGAGCGCAAACGGTGCTGCAATATTTGTGGAAAACAGAACAGCGTTGGCATTTGCTGTCCTTCATGTTGCAGATCACGAACCAAATCAGCCAAATCAACCCGTGCATCAGGCACATCTGGATTTGGACACACAGTAACATGCCCCAGTTCATTGACATCAAAATACCCACCGCCCCAATGAGCAACGTTATACGTGCGTAGAGCTTTAACGGCTGTACGGTTCGGCATCGTATTTTCCTTTATTTGATGTGAAGTAACATTGTGGCACACTGATATAGCGTGCTCGACTAAGAGATCTGTCATTGCTTTTTAGCCCTTGCATGACAGTTTAACGGCATCCAGCACATACTGCTGAAAACTCAGACAGCGCCGGGTTGGAATCACGGGGAGCTCCCCGCAAGGTATAAAATCATCACCCATATCGAGATGCTGCATGCAATACACCACACAGCAGTATCAACTGCATATGTAGCGTTAATGACAATCAATGCAGATCAAATGAAAAAAGATCACTGCGCTGTGTATTGCTTTTGTGGTTGGGTCAGTAGGTATAAAAGAAGCCACTGTGCGCACAGGATTAATGCAATAAAAGAAGAGGCATACCTTTGCAAAGAGATAAAAGTGCTAATACGCACTAGAGGTAATAAAAAGAAGAGTAAAGCAGTGCAGAGCAAAAACCGTACACACGGCATAAAACACGTAATGAAATATGATACATCAGGCAGTAACCAAGATAGGTGCATGTTTGCTATCTCCATTCATCCTTGAGTGCTTTTATATTATGGCATTATGGCAAGTCTCAAGGGGTAAAATCCCCTCTTGCTGACGCATTGAGTTAATAAAATAAAAGCGGGGATAATTCACCATGAAAGCCCCTTTTGCCCTACACCATGCCATATCTGTATACACAATAACATCGGTTGGCCTGTGCCGCGTTTTATACCGAGATCTCTACCTAAATGCAAAGCGAAATTTTGCTGAAAATGTCGCGATAGTCACAAGAAACGATTTGCAAAAAATTTACTAGCAATACTGTCAGGGGGAATTTAGAATAGCCATCCAGATGTGGATACATCCACAAGAAACTGCTTGTGGATATGTCTATACATAACACAGACAATTTTTTATTTTTTGATTTTTTGGAGCTTGGCATCCTATGACAAGACACCTGTTTACCTCGGAATCGGTTTCCGAAGGGCATCCTGATAAAATCGCTGACCAGATTTCTGATGCCGTACTGGACGCTATTCTGAAGCAAGATCCTAAAGCACGCGTGGCTTGTGAAACCTACGTTAAAACCGGCATGGTACTGATTGGCGGTGAGATCACCACCACCGCATGGGTTGATGTGGAAGAGCTGGCACGTAAAACAGTATGTGATATCGGTTATACCAGCTCACAAATGGGTTTTGATGCAAACTCTTGTGCTGTGTTAAGTGCAATCGGTAAGCAATCTCCTGATATTAATCAAGGGGTTGACCGTTTAGATCCGCTAGAGCAAGGCGCAGGCGACCAAGGTCTGATGTTTGGTTATGCCAGCAATGAAACGGATGTGCTGATGCCAGCACCTATTACTTACGCACACCGCCTTGTTGAGCGTCAAGCTCAGGTGCGTAAAGACGGTACTCTGCCGTGGCTGCGCCCTGATGCAAAGAGCCAAGTGACCTTCAAGTATGAAGATAACAAGGTTGTCGGCATTGATGCGGTGGTATTGTCAACACAGCACAGCGAATCTATCGGCCACAAAGAGCTGCAAGAAGCGGTGATGGAAACTATCATCAAGCCCGTACTGCCTGCTGAATGGTTGTCGAAAGAGACCAAGTATTTCATCAACCCGACTGGCCGTTTTGTTATCGGCGGACCAATGGGCGATTGTGGTCTGACTGGCCGTAAAATTATTGTTGATACCTACGGTGGTGCGGCACGTCACGGTGGCGGCGCATTCTCAGGTAAAGACCCATCTAAAGTTGACCGTTCTGCTGCTTATGCTGCACGCTATGTTGCTAAAAACATCGTTGCTGCGGGCTTGGCTGATCGCTGTGAAATTCAGGTCTCTTATGCTATCGGTGTGGCTGAACCCACTTCCATCATGGTGGAAACGTTCGGTACAGCAAAAGTAGCTGAAGAGCTGTTGATTACGCTGGTCCGTGAGTTCTTTGATCTGCGCCCATATGGTCTGATCAAGATGCTGGATCTGATCCAGCCAATCTACCAGAAAACAGCAGCATACGGCCACTTTGGTCGTGAAGAGTTCCCGTGGGAAGCAACAGACAAAGCCGATGCGCTGCGCGAAGCGGCAGGTCTGAAATAAGTCAGACAGTGGTCATTCCTACAGTGCTGTGATAGGCTTTTTACTGTTACCGTGCTAACACTCTTAAAACCGGGTTATAAACCCGGTTTTTTATTATCTGTCTGATTTGATATGTAGCCACGACCATGACTGCCTGCGCGTCTGCTATTCCTATTGCTCTACAAGAATATGCGCTACAACGTTTACAAAACTGTATTGCACAAGCCCAACAGCGGTTGAACTGCCCTATTTTTATGCCGACGATCAATTACTGCCAACGGGGAATGACTGCCGGCAGTGCGCATCTACAGCGATGGGAAATTCGGCTTAACCCTGTGTTATTACTCGAAAATGGGCAAGTATTTCTTGATGAAGTGATCCCGCATGAGGTTGCACATTTACTGGTACATTTGTATTTTGTTCAGCGTAATACTCGGCAGGAGAGTCTTTTTTTACCGCCTCAGTGTTACAACAAAGTCGCTCCGCACGGGCAAGAGTGGCGCTGGATGATGCAAACTATTTTAGAGCAACCGGCAAAACGAACTCACAATTTCAATGTGAGCTCGCTACGCAAAGCGACATTTCCCTATCAATGCGCTTGCCAGGCACATATGCTGACAGTGCGTCGCCATAACCGCATTTTACGGCAACAGGCACAATATCGTTGTGTACACTGCGGTGAAATATTAACACCACGAATCTAACCATCAACTACGATCAATATCAGATACCCTTCAAAAACAATAATACACAGGTTAATTATTATGCTGCGCCACATTCTAGGTTATTCACTGTTTGTACTTCCTGTACTTATCTCTCCTGCCCATGCTACAACCACTGCGCCACAGACCTTTCGTCAGGCAAAAGTGGTTGCTGCACAAATTGTACGTGAACATCCGTATACCTTTTACTGCAATGCACCTATTCATTGGCAAGGCAAAAAAATGCTTCCCGATTTGCAGGCTATCGGTTATCAGGTGCGTAAAAATGAGAACCGAGCCAACCGCATTGAATGGGAGCACGTTGTCCCTGCTTGGGAATTTGGTCATCAGTTGCAATGCTGGCAAGATGGTGGGCGTAAAGCCTGTGCAACGGATGCACGTTTTAGAAAAATGGAATCAGACCTGCACAACTTACAGCCCTCTATTGGTGAGCTAAATGGTGATCGCAGTAACTTCCAGTATTCGCAATGGAATGGGGGTGAAGGTCAATATGGTCAGTGTGAGATGAAAGTGGACTTTAAAGCTAAACAAGCGGAACCGCCGATTCGTGCCAGAGGTGCAATTGCACGTACCTATTTCTATATGCGAGATCAGTACGATCTGCGTTTATCTCGCCAGCAAACCCAATTGATGACCGCATGGGATAAAACGTATCCGGTGACCGATTGGGAGTGCAAACGCGATAATTTAATTGCCCAAAAGCAGGGCAATCATAATGAGTATGTACAAAAAGCATGTTTAAAAGCAGGGAAAACACCAAACTAAAAAATAGCATTACACGGTTATAATTTTGGCACTCCACTGCTGGCCACTGGCCATTAGTAATGGCAGTTGTGCCAATTTTTCCTGCCATTGTGGCTGTTTATCTAACGGTAAACGGCCATAAAGTGCCAAAATAATATCAATTCGGCGCTCAAGTTTTGCAATTTGTCGAGTAATGTCTTGGGCATTAGGTTGTAATAACCAAGACCGCCACTCTTTATGCCACGCAAAAAAATGCTTTTTCAAGCGTGTTTCAGTATCATCGGGCAGCAGAATATGCTGAACGAGTGGGAACAGTATCGATAATCCTAAACATCCCCAGCACATAACAAAGAAACGCTGAACATAAAGTTCACTCGGAATATAATTATTACTGCCTGAGTTGATCATTACAGCCATTAATGAGCCAACAACCGCTAACACACGATTCGTTCCATGTAAGAGCCACGCTAACGGTAAATAGACGACAGCCAGTAAAACAATCAGACCAATATCACTATTAATACGTGGCATGATCACCACGAAAATAGGAAAGAGTACGATACTCCCAATAAACAGAGGCAATAAAAAAACTCGTGCAGGAACTTTCTCAGCGTACTGCGACATAAGCAATGATATACAGCCAAGTAATACCATTAAATTGCCCCCTGGCCAACCGGTGTAACGCCAGATAATCAAGCTCAAGGCACACACTAATCCAACCGCAAAAGCACTTAATAATGGTGAGTCGACCCCCGCTTTTAATAGCCGATTTTGCCATTGCCAACGCAGTAAACTTTTTGAGCAACTTTGGCCAGAAACTAACTGTTTAGCATCTTGTTGCATGAGTGCGAGCAATGAACCAACCCGAAATAAGTAAGGCGCAGCAGGTAATGGCTGTTCATCATGCAATGCGTGAAGCAGTGCTGAAACCCAAGCAAGTTCATCTGTTGTGGGTACAGGGTATTTTACTCGCCACGCATACAGATGGCGGGCAAGTTGTTCAACACCATATAACATACCAATAGCGCGTTTTTGTGGATCATGCAGCACACGGTAGTCACCATAATTACGGGCTAACCGAAAACGTAAAGCACGTAAATCCCCCAACAGTACAAAAAAGGATTTTGAGACTTGCTCTGAAGGCTCATTAAGCCACTGTTGTAACGAGTATAATAGGGCTTTTTGCTGCGCTTTATGGCTACTGCCAACCTCTAATGGCCACAAGATATGAAGCACATAAATCGTTGTTGCACCAATAAATACGCAACCAATACGATCCATCATCACGCTAAAAGAGCCCTCTGGGTCTAAGATGGCAGAGCTCAGAATAACCAGAAAACCAACCATCACCCAGCGCCAGAAATCTTGCCACGCAAAATGCACCAAACTAGCATAGGCCAACAAAATAATACTAAAGCTACATACAGCAATGAGCAGTATAGGTTCTTGAACAAAATTCCAAACGGTAAAAAAGGCCCATACTACGCCTAATGTCGTTCCTGTAATACGCTGCCACCAGCGCATACGTGCCTCACCAACGGTGCTCGCCTCGACCATAAAGACGCTGGTTGATGCCCATAACGGATTATGCATACCAAGCCCCATCGCAAGAAACAGACTGACGATAAGGGCTAAGGTTAGGCGCAGTGATCGCCAAAAACGATATTGATTCATCGCTGATTACTCTGCTTTTAAACTCACCGTCGCGGTTAGACCAGGTAAGATTTGCAGATCGCTAGGCCGCTTATCAAAAACCACTTTTATTGGGATGTTTTGTGCCAAACGTACCCAGTCAAATACTTTTGGTAAATTAGGTACAAGGCTATTTGCATTGCCCATATCTTGCGGATCAACGGCACTACCAATGCTGTCGACATGCCCTGGAATGGCCTGATTACCATAAGCCATCAGGGTAATATCGGCTTTCATTCCTGGCTTTATCTTTGCTAAATCAGTTTCAGAGAATGCCCCTTCTACCCACATATGTTCGGCATCCACTTGTGCAATCACAGGCTTACCCACTTGTGCAAAATCACCTGCATGATTATTAACAGCAGAGACAAAGCCATCTGCTGCGGCATATAAGCACGTACGATCTAAATCAAGTTGTGCTTTTGCCAACGTAACTCTAGCGGCCTGTAATAAGATATTATTTTTGCCCATAATACCCAGTTGTGCTTGTGCTTGTGCCTGTTTACTACGAGCTGCTTGTAAATCAGACAGTGTAATATTGACATCACGCTGGGCTTGATCGTAACTGCTTTGTGGCATTGTTTTTTGTTGCCATAAACGCTGTATACGCGATAAGTCTTTCAATGCATATTGATAACGCGCTTGGGCTGCCTCAACACTGGCACGTGCATTATTTACGCCCTCTTCTAACTGTTGGACTTGTTGTTGTGCATTTGCCAAGTCAACTTGGGCTTTATCTACCGCTAATTGATAGGGGCGTGGATCAATACGCAGCAGCAATTGCCCTTTTTTTATTGGCTGATTATCAGTCACAGCCATCTCTACAATCGTACCGCTAACTTCAGGTGCGAGTGATATAATATGAGCACGAACAACTGCATGGCGAGTCTGCGGTGAACTGGTATGATACTCATATGCGCCTACAATCATGAGCAGTGCAACGGCAATAATCCCCAGCGATACAAAAACCTTACGGCGACGGATATCTACGGACATAATCACTTCTTAAATAGTATTCGTTAAATTGAGATTCACCTGTGAAGCAGGCTTATTGATATAGCAAACTAAATAGCGCCAATAACGCACAACCACTAATCCAGAGTACTAAACGGGGATGCCATAGATGACGTAACCATTGGCGACGAGAAATAAAGTGAATCAATAACGACATCGTGATAAATGCCAATAAACCTAACATCACTAAACGTGGAATATAGATGTCAAAAAACACCACATCATGAGCAAGAAATGTATCAGAAAGAGACAGACTCATAGGGGATCACTTGTACTCATTAACTCATGTTCAATACCGGTTAATACTTGCCGTAACTGCTTTACGACTGCACTAAAATGTGCTGTTTCAAAACCCGTTAAGCCGCGATCAACCCGTTGCAAATATAATGGTAATTCAGTAGCCATAAAGGCATGTCCGGCTGCAGTTAAGTGCACATAAACCGAACGACGATCATCAGGATTTACCTGCCGTTCAACCATTCCTTGCCCTTCTAAAATCCCCAACTGTTTGGTAATAGAAGCACGTGCAACCCCTAATATTTGTGCTAAATCACTGGGTAAAAGTGCATGTCCCGGTGTCACAAAAAGTACGCGCAAAATATAAAAACGCCCCGCTTGTAGGCCAGATAGTTCGGCTATCTGCACTAAGCCTAGACGTAATTTATCCATTTCATCAAAAAAATCTATTGATAAGCGAATGCGTTCAAGATCAAGTTCTGGAAGATGTTTCTCACAATAATCTAATGTTAAACGATGTTGTATCGACACCGGTTTACCTCATCATAAATCCTCTGTTGAATGCCAGAACATATACTGCTTATCAATCTGATAATATTGAGGGCAACCATGCTCATATAGCTGGCTTCAAGTATAGTTAGCCAGCTAACTAACAGCAAGATCTAGATCACATAAAAACAAGTTTTGATACAAAGCAGCAGCGTCCTGAGAGGCATGTTAAAATGACCAGATCATTGACTACTACATAGCACTCGTGACCTATGCGCATACCCCGTATTTATCACCCTAATCCCATAGAACTTGGGCAAACTGTTGCACTCTCAGACGATGCGGCAAACCATGTCGGGCGCGTACTGCGCATGCGAGTAGGCGATCCGCTCGCACTGTTTGATGGCAGCAATCAGGTGTTCAGTGCCAGCATCACCGAAAACAGCAAAAAACAGGTACAGGTGAATATCACTGCCCAGCATATAGATGATCGTGAGTCACCTTTACAACTGCATCTTGGGCAGGTGATCTCACGCGGTGAAAAAATGGAGTTCACCATTCAAAAATCTGTTGAGTTAGGTGTGAACGTGATCACGCCGCTGATTTCTGAACGTTGTGGCGTTAAACTCGATGCTGAACGAATGGAGAAAAAAATCCAGCAATGGCAGAAAATTGCTATTGCAGCTTGCGAGCAGTGCGGCCGTAATACCGTGCCACTAATTCGCCCATTAATGAAACTTGAACAGTGGTGTGCAGAAGAAGATGGTAGCTTAAAACTAAATTTACACCCGCGCGCACGCTATAGCATTAATACGCTACCTACACTGCCACCAGCAGGTATACGTTTACTGATTGGCCCTGAAGGTGGGTTATCGGCAGAAGAGATAGAGATGACTGAAACTTATCATTTTACCGAAACGCTGCTCGGCCCACGGGTATTACGCACAGAAACTGCGGCGCTTACCGCGATTACTGCACTACAAGTTCGCTTTGGCGACCTCGGTTAAGTTTAAGGAGTACATATGATTAAGTTGGGTATCGTGATGGACCCGATTGCGGGTATCAACATCAAAAAAGACTCTAGCTTTGCGATGCTGCAAGAAGCACAAACACGCGGCTATCAATTGCACTATATGGAAATGGCCGATCTCTATTTAGAGCGTGGTGAAGCCAAAGCGCGTACCCGTATACTCACGGTGCAAAACGATAAACAGCACTGGTATGATTTTGGTACTGAGCAACATATCTCTCTGGGTGATCTTGATGTTATTTTAATGCGTAAAGACCCGCCGTTTGATACTGAATACATCTACGCAACCTATATTCTTGAGCGTGCCGAAGAGACAGGTACACTGATTGTCAATAAACCACAAAGCTTGCGCGATTGTAACGAAAAGCTGTTTACCGCCTGGTTTCCAGAACTTACACCAACAACGCTGGTTAGCCGCAGTGCTGACATGATCCGCACCTTCCATCAAAAGCATGGCGATATTATTCTCAAGCCGCTTGATGGTATGGGGGGAACATCTATTTTTCGTGTGAAAGAGAACGATCCTAATCTGTCAGTGATTATCGAAACCCTGACTCACTATGAGCAAAACTACTGCATGGCACAGACCTTTGTGCCGGCCATTACTGACGGTGACAAGCGAATTTTAGTGGTAGATGGTGAGCCAGTTCCGTACTGCTTGGCCCGTATCCCTAAACAGGGTGAAACACGCGGAAATCTGGCAGCCGGTGGCCGTGGCGAAGCACGCCCGCTGACCGAATCAGACTGGCATATCGCCCGCACTGTGGCTCCGATTTTAAAGCAAAAAGGGCTAATTTTTGTCGGTATTGACGTTATCGGCGATAAACTCACCGAAATCAACGTCACCAGCCCAACCTGTATCCGCGAAATTGAAGCGGCATTTCCGGTCTCGATTACCGCAATGTTGATGGATGCCATCGAAGCCCGCATCGCGCAATAATCTGCATAACCATGGCAAACAACCTGCGTAATAACCGCAAAAATGCCACTTAAACGCAGAGAGCATCAGGCGAAATCGGTTAAACCCTTCGCCTGATCTCAATGATAAATCATCACTGATAGGTGACTTACTCACCACAGCGCGGCATACTGCTTGCTGTATTGACAACGAGTGAACCCGACAAACAATGAACTTGCAAAACCATTTTCTTGTTGCCATGCCGGGCATGCAAGATCCGTTTTTCAAAAAATCCGTTATTTATATCTGTGAGCATTCATCCACTGATGGCGCAATGGGTATAGCTTTAACCCGTACCGCAGAGATGACCATTGAAGAGATGCTAACCCAAGTTGAGATCACACCTGAACCACGTGATATAAACAAGCGCCTTGACAAACAAGTGCTCGCCGGTGGGCCGATAGCGCCAGATCGTGGATTTATCCTGCATACGCCGTGTGATAAATTTGACTCTAGTATACAACTCTCTTCTGACGTGATGATCACCACATCAGGTGATATCTTGCGGGCACTAGGTACTGCCGAACAACCCGAGAATATATTGGTTGCTGTGGGTTATGCTGGCTGGGATAAAGATCAGCTCGAAGCTGAGATTAAAGAGAATGCATGGCTGATTGTCGAGGCTGATGCTGATATTTTATTCCATACTCCCATCAGTGAACGTTGGCAAACTACGGCTAAAAAGTTAGGCATTGATATTCGCCAAATCGCACTACAAGCAGGCCACGCATGAGCCGGACCATGATGGCATTTGATTTCGGTACCAAAAGTATCGGTGTTGCAATTGGGCAAGAGATTACGGCTACCGCAAGGCCGATAGCTTCACTTAAAGCCCGTGATGGTATTCCAGATTGGGCTCAAATAGAAAAGTTGCTCAACGAATGGAAACCTGATTTGGTGGTCGTCGGCTTACCTCTGAATATGGATGGCACAGAACAACCTGTAACGGCACTGGCCCGCAAATTTGCTAACCGGATCCATGGTCGATTTGGGCAGGCTATCGCATTGCATGATGAACGGCTATCTACCGTCGAGGCTCGCTCACACCTGTTTTCACACGGCGGTTATCGTGCACTTGATAAAGGCCGCGTTGATGCCACCTCCGCCAGCGTCATTTTAGAGAGCTGGTTTGAGCAAAATTTGGGGTAATCCCCACCCAACGGCGTTCCCTCCCGATAAGCCACTGACCTTATTCAGTGGCTTAAAACCCAATCCAGTTATCCCAAATCAACGGTAACGTTATCAAAGGTATTTTGCGAAAAATCTTCATCACCGTTACTGCGGATCTGCAAGCGTAAATCATTGGCTGACTCAGCATAGTGAATGGCATCGGTATAACTGATAAGCCCGCGGCGATACAGCTCATACAGTGATTGATCAAACGTACACATTCCTATTTCACTGTTGCGCGCCATGACCTCTCGCAGCTCAAACAGCTGATTTTTGCGCAGCAAGTCGGTCACCCGTGGTGTATTGATCAAAATCTCATGCACCAGCAAGCGTTTTCCCTGCACAATTCCTGGTACTAACTGCTGGCCAATAATTGCCCGCAGGTTATTGGATAAATCAAACAAAAATGCTTCACGGCTACTTTCGGGGATCATATGTACCATTCGCTCTAATGCTTGACTAGCATTGTTTGCGTGTAGTGTAGCGATACACAAATGGCCTGTTTCAGAAAATGAGACCGCATGTTGTAGAGTATCGCGCGCCCGAATCTCCCCCACTTGAATAACATCGGGTGCTTGACGCAACGCGTTTTTCAGCGCAATTTCATAGCTCTCGGTATCCATCCCCACTTCACGTTGCGTAATCAAACAACGCTTATTCGGGTGGATAAACTCTATCGGGTCTTCAACTGTTAGAATATGCGCCTGATCATACTGATTGCGGTATCCCAGCATCGCCGCCAGTGTGGTTGTTTTACCGCTACCGGTTGCCCCTACGACTAAAATTAACCCTTTACGGGTCATCGCCAGCTCACCGACTAATGGCGGTAAACCTAACTCATCAATCGTCGGAATATCGGTGCGGATATGACGAATCACCATACCCGGCAACTCACGCTGCCAAAACCCTGAAACACGAAAACGGCCAAATGGCCGAACCAGCGCCATATTGCCCTCTTTCAAGCGGCAATATTCCAAAAATCGGTCGGGCCCCATTGCTGCCCCCACCAGCTCGGTCACCGTATTAATATCCAACGGATCACCGTAAGCATTCAACTCATGGTTGATACGCAATTGCGCGGCAACATCAACGGAAATGTACAGATCTGATGCCCCACAGCGCAGCATCTCTTGCAGTAAATCATCCAGCGAAACCATGCCCCATCACTCCCGCGCTGCTGTTGTTATAACTGCCGCTGTTGCCGTTATTGATGCCATCCATCATGGAGTTCATCTTGCGCTGTGCTTCTTCCTGACGAATAACACCTTGATTAACTAGCGTGGTTAACGCCTGCTCTAACGTTTGCATGCCTTGCCGTGAACTGGTTTGCAAAATCGAGTAAATCTGATGGATTTTATCTTCACGGATCAGGTTACGAATGGCTGGAGTACCTAGCATGATTTCATGCGCTGCAACTCGACCACCGCCCTCTTTGCGCAGCAATACCTGTGAAATCACCGCTTTTAGTGATTCAGATAACATCGCCCGCACCATATCTTTTTCCGTGCCGGGGAATACATCCACAATACGGTCAATGGTTTTAGCGGCGGAACTGGTATGCAGCGTACCAAACACCAGATGTCCGGTTTCAGCCGCAGTTAAGGCTAAACGGATGGTTTCCAGATCACGCAACTCCCCCACTAAAATAACATCAGGGTCTTCACGCAGCGCCGAGCGCAATGCGGCACTGAAACTGTGGGTGTGCCGATGCACCTCACGCTGATTAACCAAACATTTATTACTGGTATGAATAAACTCTATCGGGTCTTCAATGGTCAGCACATGGTGGTGTTGGTGCTGATTCACATAGTTGACCATCGCCGCCAGTGTGGTTGACTTACCTGAACCGGTAGGGCCGGTGACCAATACCAAGCCACGCGGCTGCATGGCAATATTCCGAAACACTTCAGGCGCGTTTAATTGGTCTAATGTTGGTATATCTGTGGGAATAGTGCGAAGAGCGGCCGCAATGCCGCGCTGCTGCTGGTAGGCATTGACCCGAAAACGGCCAATACCGGCCAGTTCAAATGAGAAATCAAGCTCCATCTCGGTTTCGAAATCTCGGCGCTGCACATCATTCATAATGTCATACACCAGACGACGCACTTCGCGCCCGTCGAGAGAAGGCATATTAACGCGACGCACTTCACCATCAACACGAATCAACGGCGGATTACCCGCAGAAAGGTGCAGATCCGAGGCATTATGCTTTACACTAAAAGCCAACAGTTCTGTGATATCCATTTCATTTCCTTGAAAACAATAGCATGCGAAATATTAAAGAAAACCTAGACGCGATGAATCAACAAATTGCCGCTACCGCTGTAAAATGCGAGCGGTCTCCAGAATCTGTCACGCTGCTGGCGGTGAGTAAAACCAAACCAGTGAGTGCGGTACAAGAAGCTATTGCCGCTGGACAACGGGCATTTGGTGAAAATTATGTGCAAGAGGGGGTGGATAAAATCACTTTCTTTGCCACCGAACCTGAGGGAGCAGAGCTTGTCTGGCACTTTATCGGCCCACTACAAAGTAACAAAAGCCGTTTGGTGGCCGAAAATTTTGACTGGATGCACACCGTTGATCGCGCCAAAATCGCTCAACGCCTGAACGAACAGCGGCCAGCCGACAAAGCACCGTTAAATGTGCTAATTCAGGTCAATGTGAGTCAGCAAGCCAGTAAATCAGGGGTCGATTTCGCCCAAATTCAGCCATTAGCTGATCTGATCGCCACATTGCCGCACTTACAACTGCGTGGACTGATGACTATTCCTGAAGAAACGGCCACCTATGATGAGCAATATGCTGAATTTGCCCGTTTACAGGCAGCATTTGAACAGCTAAAGCTAACTCATCCAGAGGTCGATACACTCTCTATGGGAATGAGCAGTGATCTTGATGCGGCCATTGCCGCAGGCAGTACGCTAGTTCGTATTGGTACGGCTATTTTTGGTGCAAGAGCGTATTCGGTATAAGCTCAGTATAGGTGAATTGGTATACATTATTCGGTATAAACACGAAAATCAGTTGTGCGCTATGATACCGTTACCACGCCATACAAAAGCATAAAAAACAAGGAGTCATCAAGATGACAACGGAACAGGACTCTCCACACATTGCATTTTTAGGTGCAGGCAATATGGCGCAAGCCATTATTGCTGGGCTATGTAAAGCCGGTTATCCACCCCAAGCTATTTGCGCCACCAATCGAACCGCACAAACGCGCCACCAGTTAGGTGAGCGTTATGGTATTCGAACCGATACTTCAAACCTTGATGCAGCCAGCAATGCACAGGTGGTGGTGTTAGGTGTAAAACCGCAAAATATGGCCGAAGCGTTAATCACTTTGCATGATATGGATATGCGCGGAAAACTGGTCATTTCACTGGCTGCAGGTGTCTCTATCGCGCGCCTGCAACAACTGCTTCCTAGCGCGCAACGCATTATTCGGGTGATGCCGAACACGCCGGCACTGCTCGGTGCGGGCATGAGTGGTTTATATGCAGGAGCGGCCGTTACCGCTGCCGACCGCACATATGCCGAACAACTGCTGGGCGCGGTTGGAAAAATTTGCTGGCTAGCGGCTGAGAGCGACATTAACAGTGTGATTGCTGCATCAGGCAGTGCTCCTGCGTACTTTTTCTTATTTATGCAGGCGATGCAGGCCGAAGCACAGCAAATGGGATGCTCACCTGAAATAGCACGCTTACTGGTACAGCAGGCAGCACTGGGGGCGGCACGTATGGTTGATGAAAATCCTCAGCTATCACTTGAAGCCTTGCGAGCACAAGTCACCTCCAAAGGCGGCACAACGGCTGAGGCAATTCGGGTATTTAACGAAGAACATTTGGCAGAAACTGTTGCCAAAGCTATGCAAGCCGCGGTAAAACGCGCACAGGAAATGGAAAAACTATTTTAATTATCTTAACTGCAAGGCGTAGCGATGCAATCTTTAACTTTTTTGCTCAGTACCTTTATTGATTTGTACGTGTTTATTCTGCTGCTGCGCGTCTGGATGCAGGCGGCACGCGTTGATTTTTATAACCCGTTTTCACAGTTTGTTGTCAAAGCAACTCAACCCGTTGTTGCACCACTACGACGCCTCATTCCGGGTATCGGTGGCTGGGATATCGCGACTCTGCTACTGGTAGTGGTTATTCAGATCATCAAATTCCCGCTGATTGCAGTTGTGCAAACCGGTGCGGCATTCTGGAGTTCAGGCTATCTGCTGCTTGGTCTGCTGGCAACGGTAAAAGCCATCGGTAAGATGATCTTCTGGGTGTTGCTGATCCGAGCACTGCTGAGCTGGGTAAGCCAAGGCCGCAGCCCGATGGACTACGTGCTGTTCCAGCTCACTGAGCCTCTGCTTGCCCCACTGCGCCGAATTTTACCACCAATGGGTGGGCTGGATCTGTCGGTCATGCTGCTGTCAATTATCCTGATTGCACTGAACTATCTGGGCACTGACCTGTTCGGCTTCATCTGGCTGCAACTGTGAGTACAGCACCACACGCTGCGGTACAGCAGGATATCCACAATGAGGCGCTGATTTTGCGCCTCTATATTCAGCCGAAATCCAGCCGTGACCAGATAGTCGGGCTGCACGGTGAAGAGCTAAAAATTGCGATCACCGCCCCGCCCGTTGATGGAAAAGCCAATGCGCATCTCACCAAGTTTTTATCGAAACAGTTTCGCGTAGCCAAAGGGCAAATTTGTATCGAAAAAGGCGAACTTGGCCGGCATAAGCAGGTCAGAATAGCGCAGCCGCAGCAGATCCCCCCAGAGATAGAAAAACTGCTACTCTCTGACTGAGTATTTGCTGATGGTTGACTAAAACTATCGGTGACTAAAACTGCCGACTACTCATAATGCACGTGTTTCACGGAGGAAACAGATGCTGATTTCACCCAAACTCACCACTGACTGCCGCATACATCACAACAGCGCAAGTACTGGCGTATTACAAAGAGTACGCCAAGTTATCAGTCGACTCCTGTACGTTGTGTTTGCTGGTACGCTGCTGTTCGTTGGGCCGATTGCCCATGCCGAGCAACAACAACAGGTTGGCGGCCTTGAAGTGCATTACAGCGCCTTTCCCTCAACATTGCTTAGTCCAGCGATTGCCACCCAATACGGTCTAACCCGCAGCGCCTACCGTATTATTCTCAATGTGACGGCACTTGATCCCAATAAAGCGGGAAAACCGGCGCAAGCCATTGCGCTAACCGGTACGGCACAAAATCTGATCGGTAATACCCGTGAACTGAATTTTCGCAGCGTCCAAGAAGGTGAAGCACACTACTATCTGGCAGAAATTCCGGTCGTCAACGAAGAGACTTACCGCTTCTCACTGCAAATCAACCGTCCAAAAAACAGCCAAGAAACATTCAGCGGCGGTACATTACAATTCCAGCAGACCTTCTATACTGATCAATAACCGTTTTCTTCACCAACAATAGCTGACAGTCGGCCTGCGGCACGTTACCCTTTCTGAAATCAATTTTTCAGTCAGAATACAGGATTTTGTGATGCAAAAAGTGGTATTAGCAACCGGTAATCAGGGCAAAGTACGTGAAATGGCCGATCTACTGGCCAGCTTCGGTTTAGATGTCATCGCACAAAGCGAGTTTGGCATAGAGTCTGCTGATGAAACGGGCCTAACATTTATCGAAAATGCCATTTTAAAAGCACGCCACGCCAGTCGCCTGACCGGATTACCGGCGATTGCCGATGACTCCGGCCTTGCCGTGGATGTACTCGGCGGTGCTCCGGGGCTGTATTCAGCACGTTATGCCGGTGAACATGCCAGTGATACTGACAACCTAAACAAGCTGCTGACAGTGATAGCCGATGTTCCAGACGCTGAACGACGCGCTCGTTTTCACTGCGTGCTGGTCTATTTGCGCCATGCAGAAGACCCAACACCGCTGGTGTGCCATGGTCAGTGGGAAGGCGTTATTACCCAGCAAGCTGCCGGACAGGGTGGTTTTGGTTACGATCCGATCTTCTTTATCCCAGAATTAGGTTGTACGTCTGCTGAACTGCCTGCTGAACAGAAAAAAGCGGTTTCGCACCGTGCAAAGGCACTGCAAAAACTACGGGAAGCCATGGCTCATGCTTGAGTTACCTCCGCTCAGTTTGTATATCCATATTCCGTGGTGCGTGCAGAAATGCCCGTACTGTGATTTTAACTCACACGCTCTCAAAGAGGGGTTGCCAGAAGCTGAATACATTGAGCACCTGCTCAATGATCTGCGCGCAGATTTACCGCTGGCAGGCGGGCGCACAGTGAGCACTATTTTTATCGGTGGTGGTACTCCAAGCCTGCTGTCAGCCGAAGCGATGCAACAACTGCTCGACGGTGTGCGAGCCCTGATTCCGGTCGCCCCTGATGCCGAAATTACCATGGAAGCCAATCCCGGAACGGTAGAAGCAGATCGTTTCACCGGTTATCAGCAGGCTGGCATCAACCGTATCTCTATCGGTGTACAAAGCTTTTCCAGTGAAAAGCTGCAACGTCTTGGGCGGATACACGGGCCGGAAGAGGCAGTGCGAGCGGCAACACTGGCTACCCAACTGGGGCTGCGCAGCTTTAACCTTGATCTGATGCATGGCCTGCCCGACCAGACCCTTGAAGAGGCCTTGAGTGATCTGCAACGCGCTATCAGTCTCGCTCCACCACATATTTCGTGGTATCAATTGACCATTGAGCCTAACACGCTGTTTAACTCACGCCCGCCAACGCTGCCGGATGAGGACATGCTGTGGATGATTTTCGAACAGGGCCATGCTTTACTGACGGCTGCAGGTTACGAGCAGTACGAGATCTCTGCCTATGCCAAACCGGGGTACCAGTGTCAGCACAACCTGAACTACTGGCGTTTTGGTGACTACATTGGCATTGGCTGTGGCGCGCACGGAAAGTTTACCTTTGATGATGGCCGTATTTTGCGCACAGTAAAAACACGGCATCCACGCGGTTACATGCAAGGCCGTTATGTTGATAACCACAGCCCAGTACCGGAAAATGATCGGCTATTTGAGTTTTTCATGAACCGTTTCCGGTTGCTTGAGCCTGCACCACGCGCTGATTTCCCACTGTTCACGGGTCTGAGTGAACAGAGTGTACGTCCGGCACTTGATCAGGCGATCCGCTCAGGTTATATCATTGAAACTGACAGTACATGGCAGCTCACCGAGCACGGTAAGTTGTTTTTAAACTCACTGTTAGAGCTGTTTTTGATGCCTGATGAAATTTAGTTTATCAATCAATGGCCAAGTAATAAGCCTGATACGCACGTCAAGTGCCGTATCAGGCTTGCCCTCACACCCTAGCAATTAACTCTCCCATCCGAAACAGGCAATAATCCCCTTCCGGAATTGGCTGCCACACCTCATCGTGGGTAAGCGGCAGTGTTGCTATTAGGGTGACAACATCGTTCGCCGTTGTCTCTTGCTGAAAGTCGATCACCACATCTTCATCGAGCAGTGTAGCTCGGCCAAATGGCGCGCGACGGGTCAGCCAGTGTAATCGGGTAGAGCAAAAGGCCATCACAAACTCGCCGTCAGAGAGCAGCATATTAAACACGCCGAGACCTTTTAACTGCTCGCATAACGTCGCGATATATGCAAACAACGCAGGCCACTGGTTAAATGCCGGATCTGCCGGTGAATCAGCACCCACAGCCGAGGCATAGCGCAATTCAAGCTGATTAAGCAGCCAGCAAAATGCATACTCGCTATCCGTATCACCAACCGGTCGGTGGCGGCCGGTCGGCAATTGCGTAAAATCGGTCAACTGCCCGTTGTGGGCATAAGTCCAATAACGCCCCCATAACTCACGGGTAAACGGATGAGTATTTTCCAGTGAAACCGGCCCGCTGTTAGCCTGACGAATGTGTGCCACTACCGCGCAAGATTTAATCGGGTAATCTTGCACCAATTGCGCAATACGCGATTGTGCGCTGGGCAGCGGATCTTTAAACGTGCGAAAGCCACGCCCTTCGTAAAAGGTGATCCCCCAACCATCTTTATGCGGGCCAGTTTGCCCACCGCGCTTGGCTAGCCCTGTGAAGCTAAAGCAAATATCGGTCGGTACATTGGCGCTCATCCCGAGCAATTCACACATCAGCCACTCCTTTTATACCGCCGGTGTTTATTCCGCGGCGGCCATTTCCTTCTCAATCAACTGAATCATAATATGGATCACCTTAATATGGATCTCCTGAATACGATCGGCATAACCAAAATGAGCAACCCGCACCTCTACATCCGCACTACCTGCCATTTTGCCGCCATCTTTACCGGTTAATGTCAGAACTTTCATGCCTTTAGCTCGTGCAGCCGCAATTGCTTTAATGATATTGGCCGAATTCCCTGATGTTGAGATCCCGAGCAATACGTCACCCTCACGTCCAACCGCCTCGACATAGCGCGAAAAAACATGATCATAACCAAAATCATTTCCCACACAGGATAAATGGCTCGGATCAGAGATAGCAATGGCCGGATAACCTGGGCGATTTTCACGATAACGGCCGGTCAGCTCTTCGGCAAAGTGCATAGCATCACAATGTGATCCCCCATTACCGCATGACAAGACTTTACCGCCCGCACGAAACGCATCAGCAATCAGCGTGGCTGCGGCTTCAATACTGGCAATATTAGCTTCATTGGCCAGAAAATCATTCAGAACCGTGTGCGCTTCATTAAGTTCATTGCGGATCAAATCATGGTACATCGGAAAACCTCTCTCATTCTTTGTTGGCATACATTGTTTTTATGACCAACATGCAGGGCTTACCGTGACCTTCTGTCAATAGAGGCTCGGTAAGTTAAGCAAGGTAACACTGCAAACAATACGCAATAACACGAATCATCCGCATCCTACTGGCAGTGTACCGAATCTGTAAAAAAGGGAGAAGAAAACTCAGCCCTCGGTATCATAAACTTGCTCAGCGCACAGTTTATGTAATCAAAATGTAAACAACTTGATGAATGTCATCATTTGGTCTAAAACAGATCATAAGAGTCAGGTCAGACCTCTGACCTAATCGAACCTGATGAGCTTTACCGGATGTTGGCTCACTTCCTGTCTCTCAAGCCGTTGTAGCAGACAATACGGTCTCTGCTACCACCGTTTCAGACATCATAGCCCCTGACTTCAAGGAGCGATCATGGCATTGCTACTCACATTTGTGTTTTTTATCGGTATTTTCGGTCTGCTGGCCTATCACCGAATCAAGCTTTATCAATCTGCACTGATTTTAGTCGGTTGTGCGCTGCTGACGGTTCCTTTGCAGCTAATTTCACTCTGGGTATGGCTACTGGTCTTACTGGTTATCGGATCGATAAACATCGCCCCTTTGCGCCGCCGAATGTTCAGCTTGCCGGCACTGAAAGCATTTCAGCGTATCATGCCAAGCATGTCAAAAACCGAGCAAGAGGCGCTCGAAGCAGGAACAACATGGTGGGAAGGTGAACTGTTCCGTGGGAAACCTGACTGGTCAGTACTGCATGCCTACCCGATTCCTACGCTCAGTGATGAAGAGCAGGCATTTCTTGATGGGCCGGTCAACACACTGTGCCAAATGACCAATGATTTTCAGATCACCCATGAGCTGGCAGACCTGCCGCCCGAGATCTGGCAGTACCTCAAAGATCAGCGTTTTTTTGCTATGATCATTCAAAAACAGTATGGGGGATTAGAATTCTCTGCCCATGCCCAGTCACTGGTTTTACAAAAACTGGCTGGCGTTTCCAGCGTACTGGCCTCAACGGTCGGCGTACCCAATTCGCTTGGCCCCGGTGAGCTATTGCAACACTACGGCACGCCAGCGCAAAAAGAGCACTATCTACCACGCCTTGCCTGTGGTGAAGAGATCCCCTGTTTTGCCCTGACCAGCCCAGAAGCCGGATCAGATGCCGGTGCAATTCCCGATACCGGCATCATCTGCCGTGGAACATGGCAAGGCGAAGAGATCTTAGGCATGCGCCTGACATGGAACAAACGCTATATCACACTGGCCCCTGTCGCAACTGTGCTCGGATTGGCCTTTAAGCTGTACGATCCCGAGCATTTATTGGGGATCTCTGAAGATTTAGGCATTACTTGCGCCTTGCTCCCAACGGATACCGATGGCGTACAAATTGGTCGACGCCATTTTCCATTAAATATTCCGTTTCAAAATGGGCCAACACAAGGGCAGGATGTCTTTGTACCGCTCGACTATATTATCGGTGGGCAAACCATGGCCGGACAAGGCTGGCGAATGCTAATGGAGTGCCTCTCGGTCGGACGTGGTATTACCCTGCCTTCCAATACCACGGGCGGAACCAAAAGCGCGGCACTGGCTACCGGCGCATACGCACGGATACGCCGCCAGTTCAAAATGCCGATTGGCTACATGGAGGGCATAGAAGAGCCACTCGCCCGAATTGCCGCGCACACCTATCTACTCGATGCCGCCGCAACCCTGACCACCACCGCCATTGATTTGGGCGAAAAACCGGCCGTTATTTCAGCAATCGTGAAATACCACTGTACCCACCGCGCACAGCGTTGCGTGATTGATGCTATGGATATTGTCGGCGGAAAAGGGATCTGCATGGGGCCGAATAACTTTCTGGCCAGAGCCTATCAAGGCGCACCGATTGCCATTACCGTTGAAGGGGCAAACATTCTCACCCGCAGTATGATTATCTATGGGCAGGGCGCAATTCGCTGCCATCCGTATGTACTGGCTGAAATGAGTGCAGCCAAGAGCAGTGGCTCACTGGCTGTTAAGCAGTTTGATGATGCACTATTTGGTCATCTGGGTTTTGCCCTGAGCAATACGGCCAGTACACTTTGGCTAGGTTTAACCGACGGACGTACCAGCGCGGCCCCTAAACAGGCCCGCACCTTAACCCGCTACTACCAGCGTCTAAACCGTTTATCGGCCAACCTTGCCCTGCTCTCTGATGTCAGCATGGGTGTCCTTGGTGGCAGTTTAAAGCGCCGAGAGCGTTTGTCGGCACGGCTGGGCGACCTACTCAGCTATCTGTTCCTCTCTTCAGCCGCACTCAAACGTTTTGCTGACGATGGCTCCCCTGAAGCTGACCTCCCTCTGCTGGAGTGGAGCTTGCAAGATAACCTCTATCTGGCCCAACACGCTATTGATGAAATACTGCAAAACTTTCCGCAACCGGCTATCGCCAAAGTACTCAGATTTTGCCTGCTGCCGCTCGGAAAAACCTACCGCCGCCCGAATGATCAACTCGATCACCAGCTGGCCCGTATTCTACAAACACCCAGCGCGACCCGCAGCAGGCTCGGGCGCAACCAGTTCTTACAAAACTGCCCGCATAACCCTGCCGGCCGTTTAGAGCAGGCTTTAGAGGATGTACTGCTTGCAGAAACCATTCTCAACCGTCTGCGTCAAACTACGGGGGAAAATCACCCGCTAATGGCACTCGATAAACTGGCTGAAAATGCGCTGCAAGCCGGTACTATCTCCACACACGAAGCCGAACTGCTGCACCGTGCCGAACAGGGGCGTTTATACGCCATTAATGTAGATGATTTTGCCCCACATACACTGGCGGCATGCAATATTGATAAAAAAACACAGGCTATTTAGCAAGCACAATTGAGTGATCCATCATCGGGTTAGATAACCACATTACTGGCTACTTTTTTGTGCTAGATACTGATTATTTGGCTGTTATAGATACAATAATATCTCACTGTAACAGCAAATAATGTAATTTATCTCGCGCTTTTGTGATGCACAAAATCGTTTTTTTAACCAAATCACCACAAAATAAATAACAGGATGTACACTGAAAAGAGCGGTCTGTATTAAAGAATAGGCAATCAATAAATGCCCCCTATTAGGCAGTAAGTTGACTGACCACAAAGGCCAAAGACAGTAGCAAGTCAAGAGGGATCACATTATGGTATATCTGCCCATGGAGCATAGGCAAACATCGATACTGCTTGCAACATCTAGCATGAAACCTGCCTCATCTAATCCTATTGAGACATATCAAGAACATCATGCCCAGTTGCAATCAGCCACTCAACAAATAGCCTATCAGCATACTTGCTATCGCCATAGTCAGCGATCACTGTCCACACATCCGACACTGACATTAGTTGCTGGTATGGTGCGTCACCGCCATCCACGCTATGTACATGCATTTCAGCAAGGAAAAGCGCACTGGTATCACTTACCTGTTAGTACTAGCCAACGGCAACAAATTTCAACTGCTATGATGTCAGCTATTCGCTATTGCGCAATTGCTGTGCCAGGGGCCGATATGCGGGTACAAAAAATCCAGACTGTTTACCCAGTGCTCAGTATTCATCTTGTATCACGCAATCAACTCACGGCTGAACAAACGGGCAGCTATCAAGAGTATCCCTCAACCGATAAACAGTATTGGCTGTTTGAACTGGGTAAAGCACAATACTTACCGCATGCTATCCTCAAACCTAATACCACTGATTTTAGTTTTAAACTCACTGACTATATGGCCCTACAGAACAATGTAGCATGGCAACACTTGCCACCAGCATCTTCTGCTCAAAAAGCACATTTAACGGAAGGGCATCGTGAAAAACACAGCCATTGAGTGATTACACACGCTGACATTGTGTAGACAAGCAAATAAGATAATTATTATTTTCAGCACATTGCTTATTGGAAAATAAAAATCAGAGACAATGGAAATAGCAGAAATATTAAGCGAATTATACTGATAATCGATACAAAAAAGCCCTGAACATAAGTTCAGGGCTTTTTTTAATATTGGCGGAGCGGACGGGACTCGAACCCGCGACCCCCGGCGTGACAGGCCGGTATTCTAACCGACTGAACTACCGCTCCGCGAAACTGCTTTGAAGCTTATGCTTCAATTATGTTGCCCTGTTCATGGGAGGCAAAATAATTTTAAATAAATTGGCGGAGCGGACGGGACTCGAACCCGCGACCCCCGGCGTGACAGGCCGGTATTCTAACCGACTGAACTACCGCTCCGCGAAACTGGTGTGAAGCTTGTGCTTCGATTACCCTGCTCTGTTCATGGGAAGCAGAATAATATCAAATTAAGTGGCGGTGTGGACGGGGCTCGAACCCGCGACCCCCGGCGTGACAGGCCGGTATTCTAACCAACTGAACTACCACACCGCTCAAATGCTTGCCGTCGCAAGCGGGGCGAATATTACGATTCACACGTTATTCAGTCAATCATTTTCTCTAAAAAAAACAATGAACCACATCATCTGACGATAAAAACAACAAAAGCTGTAACTCATATCACTTTTTTGCAGAGAAATCTCGTTGGCCCACGTGTGTTTGTGCCAACACTTGCCGTTGTAATGCTGATAATGCTTTACGCCGTTGTACCTGCTTGCGCCAACGTCCCCCCCCCCACACACTCAATGCAACAATAAGTGCCAATAATGAGCTGCCAACTAATACCCATTGCATCCGTTGCACACCTTGCTGTTGGGCACGTGCTGACGATAATGCAAGCTCAGACAATATTTGTTGTTGTGCATCTTGTTCTGCTTGTTGTTGATCCCTTTGCATTTGCTGTCGCTCTTGTACAGCAGCGTTAGTCACCACACGAAAGCGTTGTGTAGGTAACAGTAACGATACCCTACACCGATCTATTGTCTGTAAATATGCCCATGTTTGTAAGCTGTAATGCCCTAATTGCGCACGATAAGGCAGTGATACCCGAACGTTGTACCCCTCTTTTTCAGCTTGCCCACGATAACCAATGGTCGCTAACTCCTCAGGCAAATGCTCTTCTACTTGCACATGTAACGAACCTGCAGCGACAGTGGTAGAGTCAGCCAACAACGTTAACCTATGCTGCTGATTGGGTGAGTGTACTTGCGTAAACAGCACTTTTAACGGTAATGCTTTCACCTCAACCCATTGCCCACTGTCTGGGAGTGTTACCCCTTCACCAGTACGCAATTCAACCCAGTAGTACCCGATAGGCATCGTCAACGCTAATTGCTGGCTAAATATCCCATCACCGGCAATAGCATCTACTCCAACCCCATTATCTTCTAAACGCCCTGCACTGAGTGGTGAATTGGTTAGGAGTTCACGTTTTGCTTTACGATTATCTGGCAAAGACAATTGCGCCTTTTCAACCGAGGTTAACTCTCCTAATGGAATAAATACCGTATGTAACGCGGTATTCTCAAGCAGTTCAGGGGCAATAACACTCTGATTACCTTGAGCTAAACGGGCTGAAAAGGTGAGCTGTTCATGCTGATATAGTGTCATTGGTAAGTGGTCAGCTTGAATGCGAATATTTGAAAAGGTCTGCACATTCAACACTGTTTGGCCTTCAGCTAACACTTGCCATGGCCCAACCATTGGCGCAGTAATCGTAATCAACTCATGCGTATCAGAGCGCCACCACTGCACATTATCAGTAGGATCACGGGCAAACAGCTTGCTACCATCAGGTTGTACCAGTGTCAGTGGTTCAGCATTGCTTTTACGAGTAATCACAAGAGTCAAATGGGGTGTCTCTGTATCAAGACGAAACCGATGAGCTAACACAGAAGCAGATGACAGTACTGTTGACGATAGCGACACGGTTGATGATGACAGTGTTGATGTAGTGGTAAATAAAGGCTCGTTTTGTGCCAGCAGTTCGGTAGAAAAAAATATCAACAGAATACCGCAAAGCTTTAAAAGCACTTGTTTGGGGGATACACAGCAGTACCGGTAAAGCATTGTGCCAAATGCATCATAATAATGCTGAAATTGCCGATACTGCATACCCTCTCCCACTGTTAACTACGCCACAAACATGAGCCCCCTTTTTTCTCAATCAGATCCAACCGAGACTCGTGTGCTTGTACTTCATCGGCAGATGCATGGATAACCTTTAGTGCCAATTCTGCAGAGATGGTGCGTTGTTTCTCGCCGCCAAATTCCGCATTAGCCCCTTCGGTTTCAGCAGAAAATGCCAGCGATGTTTGCCCGCCGGTCATCAGCAAATAGACATCGGCCAAAATCTCGGCATCAAGCAATGCCCCGTGCAGCGTACGGTGACTGTTATCTATGCCGTAGCGATCACACAATGCATCAAGGTTATTTCGCTTACCGGGAAATATTTTTCGCGCCATCACCAGCGTATCGGTGATCCGGCAGAAGGTGTCAGTTTTGCTGATCCCACGTTTTAGCAGACCAAACTCATAATCCATAAAGCCGATATCAAACGGTGCGTTATGAATCACCAGCTCAGCACCGCGAATAAAATTCAGAAAATCATCCGCAACCGCCGCAAACATCGGTTTATCATGCAAAAAAGCATCAGTAATACCGTGAACTGCAATCGCTTCAGGATCAACCAAGCGATCGGGTTTGATATACGCGTGAAAATGCCGCCCCGTTAAACGGCGGTTCACAATCTCTACCGCACCAATTTCAATAATCTTGTGCCCTTCATAGTGCACACCTAGCTTATTCATACCGGTGGTTTCGGTATCTAGTACAACAATTCGGTTCAAATCTGTGCTCATAGCCGTATTTATGTCAGACTTCTGGTTTATGAAAACAACAACCATTCGGCACGTTGCCGCGTGATCATAATGAGTCTACCCATCATGCAAGAGAGACAAAAACAGGTAGCACTGTTTACCGATGGATCATGTCTGGGCAACCCCGGCCCAGGCGGTTACGGTATTGTACTGCGTTACCGTCAGCACGAAAAACATGTGAATGCCGGATACCGGCTCACCACCAACAACCGTATGGAGCTGCTGGCCGCAATTGTTGGGCTTGAGATGCTCACCGAACCGTGTCAGGTTTCAGTGACCACTGATAGTCAGTACGTCCGACAAGGGATCACCAGTTGGATCCATAACTGGAAAAAACGTGGCTGGAAAACCGCCGATAAAAAGCCAGTAAAAAATGCCGACCTTTGGCAACGCCTTGATAAAGCCGCCGCCGTACATCAAGTTGAATGGCTGTGGGTAAAAGGTCATGCCGGACACCGTGAAAACGAAATTTGCGATCAACTGGCCAGAGAAGCAGCCGAAAATCCTACCCTTGATGATACTCAGTATCAGCCGGAGAAGTGATACTCTGGCACGCACCGACAGGATAGATTACCCGTGAAGGCGAAACATTGCGGGTTGATCCATTAAACATTAATGGGATTGTTCGTTTGCGTGCCACAATCAATCGCAGCCCACTTAATGCTGGTAAATGGCCATTACAAAAATCGCTAAAACGCCCTGTTCCCGTATGCCATGGAAACGGCATAAATGCCTCGGTGTGGATCACCTCATAGTTAAGTAGATAGAGCCAATCCATAATTCGAAACGGTGCAAACATTCGGCATTGATAAGGGAAGCGCCGCCGTAACAGCGGTAAGCAATGGCCAACCCCCAATAAACTCATTGGGTTACAGTCAATCATGATCAGATAACCATCATCAATCAGTACCCGATCAACTTCTCGCAACAACGCATGCGGATCATTAGCATAATCAAGCGTAAAAGCCAGCAGTGCAGCGTCAAAGGTTTTTTGTAAAAACGGCAAACAATCTACATGTGCCACTACATGTACATCTGGTGCTTCTGGCGCAAGTGCAACTTGATGCGATAACTGCGCAGCAGAAGTATCAAGATCTGCACTGAGCGCACCGAGTTTTAACAAATGCTGTCCAAAAATTTTGCCCCACCAAGGTGTAAGGTGTGCGTGAATTAACTGACGGTAACACTCACCTTGTACAATCATTGACCAGCTTAGAGGGGGTTGTATCACACGAGATGTACGAACAGGACGTATCACTCTATTATCCTCTCTTATTTTTACCCACAATACTGGATTACCGTAGGCAATATCAGGAGAACATACCATGTTAATCAGCATACCTGCGTTGCAAGATAATTACATCTGGCTGTGTTGTATCGATAACAAGCACGCTGTTATTGTTGATCCTTCACAAGCGGCCCCTGTGATTGACACCATCACTGCCCAACAACTTAACTTACACGCCATTTTACTCACACACCATCATGCCGATCACACCGGTGGGGTTGCCGAGCTCACAGCGCGCTATCCTGATGTTTGTGTATATGGCCCACAAGAGACTCAACACAAAGGGGCTAAGATATTGGTCTGTGATGGCGATACTCTTTCGCTACCCACTGCGGCACAACAATGGCAAGTTATTGGCACGCCTGGGCATACACTTGGCCATGTTTGTTACTACAACGCACAACAGGGTATTTTATTCAGTGGTGATACTCTTTTTTCAATGGGCTGTGGGCGGCTATTTGAAGGTACGGCAGAGCAGATGTATCACTCATTACAAACACTCAGTGCACTTCCATCAAACACTTTAGTTTGCTGCGCACATGAATACACCTTGGCTAATTTACGTTTTGCCTGTGCTATAGAACCGAATAATCTTGCATTGAAAGAGTATCAAAAACACGTTGAACAAAAGCGGTTGGCACAACAACCGAGCCTGCCTGTCAGTTTAAAAATAGAAAAAGAATTAAACCCTTTCTTACGTTGTGATGATACAAAACTGAGATCTGTATTACAAAAAAAGGGCGCTCCAGACAAAAACAGTCTGTTTTTTGCACAATTACGTGCGTTAAAAGATCAGTTTTAGATGATAAGGTTGTCAGCCTAGGATTAGACAAGTATTATTGCACATCTTTTAATCAACAACCGACCGAGATAACATGAAGATACGAGCATTGGTCCTCGTCTCTGTGTTGTTGGCCGGCTGTCAGGCGCCGCATGCGTCGACGCCGTATCCGAACACGAAGACTTCGTCAGTTCGTGCAACTGATACTCGCACCTCTCAAGCCTCATCACAGTGGGCAACAACAGACCTGGCACAGCAACAGGGCGTGTGGGATTACATCGGCAGTACGCTAAAAATACCGGTACCTAATAACGAACGGATCCGCAGCCAAAAAGCGCGCTACTTGCGTAATAAGAGTCATCTCCAACGTGTGACAGAGCGTTCTGAACCTTACCTTTACTGGATTGTCGAGGAAGTAAAAAAACGCAACATGCCGATTGAAGTCGCATTGTTACCCATGGTGGAGAGTGCTTTTGATCCCAACGCAACCTCAAGTGCAAATGCCACTGGTTTATGGCAGATTACCCCAGCGACAGGCCGAAATTATGGGCTTGATCAAAACTGGTGGTACGATGGTCGCCGTGATATTGGTGCATCAACCCGTGCAGCACTCGATCTATTACAACGTCTCAACAAAATGTTTGACGGTGATTGGACCATGACCTTAGCAGCCTATAATGCTGGTGAGGGGCGTATTCTTAAAGCGATTAAAGCAAATAAAGCACGCAATAAGAAAACTGATTATTGGTCACTCGATTTACCGCGTGAAACTGCACTGTATGTCCCCAAAGTATTAGCGTTAAGTGATATTGTGCGTCATGCTGATAAATATGCACTTAAGTTACCGCATATTGATAAATCAAGTGCTCTGGCAAGGGTCAACGTTGGCCAACAATTTGATATGAACTCTGCCGCGCAAGTAGCGGGTATGTCAGTTGATGAGTTACAAGCACTAAATCCAGCTTATACAACACGGGCAACTGCGCCTACCGGTCCGCATTATTTAATGCTACCGAAAAAGAAAGCGAAACAGTTTAAAAAAGCGATACAAGAGCACGAAGATATTTCACTTACTGCGGTTCGGCACAAAGTGCAGTCAGGTGAAAGTATTGATATTTTAGCGCGTCGTTACGGTGTTTCTGCGCTTGATATTAAACAACTTAATGAATTAAATGGCGCGGGTATTCGACGCGGTCAATATGTTTTGCTGCCCATAACCCGCAGTACATACCTTGCCAAAACTTCAGCCAGTGCGCAACGTGATACTTTTGCTTTAGCTACAACACCAAAAACGAAAAGTGCCACAACCCAATCTTATACTGTACGCAATGGCGATACACTCTCAACAATAGCAAATCGTCATAAAATGAGTGCGCGTGAGTTAGCCAAACTCAACAACATAAACAGTAATAGCCATTTAAAAGCGGGACAAACATTGAAAGTGAGTGCAAGCTCACGCAATGCGACAACTACCAGTAGCCTCGCGCGCTCTTATAAAGCAAAAAAAGGTGATTCATTCTACAGCATTGCGCAAAGACACGGCGTTGATGTTGCTGATTTACTGCGCTGGAACGATATGAACCGCAAAAGTGTGTTAAAACCTGGCACTGTTTTAAAGGTCAATAAAACAAAGAGTTAAAGAGATAACACTCTCTTTCTCTGCGAATTAAAATGAAGCACTCACTAGTATGTTTCAACGTAAGGTAAATTAAAAACCAAACGTGACTTCCAGTGGATTATGATCAGAGGCATCTGTTGACATAACAGATGCCTTTTCTACTTTTAATCCACGATAAAAAACATGATCAAGCGGATAACCAAACGCTTTTTTACGCTGCCCTTTTGGGAATAACACCTCTTCTAATCCCATTTGTTTAACCATTGTGCGTAATAATGCTAACCGAGTAACACTCCAGCTATTAAAATCACCGGCTAAAATAACTGGCCCACGATGCAGCGCAATTTGTGATAATACTTGTTCTAGTTGCTGGCGATACGCCTGAACACCCACGGTAAAATTGACGGCGTGAACATTCACGACCATCAGTGTTTGCCCTGTAGCAAGCCCATATACACTGACTAATGCTGACTTAGGCAATTTTAACCATGGTTCGCGTTCGCGTAGCGGGCAATAGTACTCGGCCTCTACGGCTGAAAGAGTCATGACTCCTGCCATTTGATCACGAATAGAGAATGCAGCGACCTGTGCTACTGCAGGATAACGCTGCGTAGCATATTGTAATAATTCTGGTGTTGCCTGCGCTTCTTGCAGTAAGACTAATTGCGCTCCATCAGTATAATTTGATAGTGCACTTAACCAATCATTACGTTGCTGTTTATAGATATTCCACACCAATATTTTGAGTGTATTACCGCTAAGAACCGTATGTTTATCTCTATCATAACGACAAGATTGTATCACTGTCGGAGAAGCAGACTGGTATTGCAACACAACACTGTCATTAGGAATATCAAATGGCCATTGCCAT
This sequence comes from Plesiomonas sp., assembly GCF_051652165.1. GTDB lineage: Bacteria > Pseudomonadota > Gammaproteobacteria > Enterobacterales > CAMTGL01 > Plesiomonas. The sequence goes on along the minus strand of NZ_JBOFTR010000008.1, from coordinate 47,066 downwards.
GCGCCTAATGCTACCAGTGAAGCTGTTGTACCAAACAGTAACCGCTTCTTTTTACCTTTCATGACTACCCGCCGAAAACACTGCTAAAGCCGAATGGATATCTCATATAAGAGTATAAAATAACAAATCTCACAGAAACAACCTAACTTTTGCTGTAAAATTGTGCAAATGGTTCATCTTATTACGTACAAAAATCTGCACGCTTTATGCTATTAACCTTTGCTCAAAACAGCCTATTACCAATGACATACATAGTTATACGTGCTTTGTTTATCAATGAGTGTTGTTATTTATAGCATATTGACAGCAGTTACTCCGCCAAGTTGACGCATCTGACGCAAAATCCACTTCTGACGTTGTAAGACATACGCTGAAGGTGCTTGGACTTGATACCGAATCGGATTAGGTAATACAGCAGCTAACCGTGCTGACTCTGTTGCGGTTAACTGGTTGGCTGATTTATGAAAATAGTGCCTTGCCGCAGCTTCAACACCAAATATCCCCTGACCAAACTCAATACTATTTAGGTAGACAGTCAAAATACGATCTTTGCTCCAAAATAGCTCAATCAACACAGTGACCCCAGCTTCTAGCCCTTTACGTAGCCACGAACGATCACTCCACAAAAATACATTTTTGGCTGTTTGCTGAGAAATGGTTGAACCACCGCGGATACGACGACTGTGCTCATTGTGTTTAAGAGCTTGTGCTATTGCTTGAAAATCAAAACCAAAGTTATCTGGAAAACGCTGGTCTTCTGCGGCAATGACCGCCAACTTCATTTGTGGCGAAATAGCATCGCTCGCAACCCACCAGTGAGTGACAGAGTATGTTGGCTTTCCCTCAAGGTGAGCTGTAATAACGCGTTCAATAATCACACTCGGTAAAGCAACCGGTAACACGCTATACACAATCACTGATGACAGCAAAACCGAGAGCCCTCCTGCAAAGATACGAATACACCCCTGTTTCCAACGTTGCCAATCGGTTTTTAATACTCGTTGTTGTCCTGACATCAGATGAAATTCACTGTTAATGCATGCTTATCGGGTGTATACGATTAATCTCTTATGCATGATCTTTTGTTAATCATCAACAAGTTTACTGTATCGGCCATGGCATCACAGGAACAGCTGTCACCGCATTCTTGGGCGAACCTTCAACTACGCGATCTGAGTAGGTTAAATAGATCAATGTATTACGTTTAGGATCATAAAAACGAACCACTTGCAGTTTTTTAAATACCAGTGACGTGCGTTTTTGGAACACCGATTGACCATCACCCTTACCATTTTTGATTTTATCCGATAAAACGATTGGACCAACTTGTCGGCAAGCAATTGATGCATCAGCAGTATCTTCGGCCAGCCCTAATCCCCCTTTAATACCCCCCGTTTTTGCTCGGCTAAGATAGCAAGTGACACCTGATACATCGGGATCATCAAAAGCATCGACCACAATTTTATGATCTGGACCAAAGAGTTTGAATACTGTGTCCACCGAGCCCACCTCTTCGGCACTAACTAATGTGCTACTGCATAATAATAAAAGTAATACCCAACGGTAATATTTTGTTGCCATTTAACATCTCCTGCTACTTTATACATTAATCACCACAAAAAATGGTGTGGCCATATATTGGTGATAAGCAATACTCAGGTCAGTATTGATGAAAAACATCATAAAGGTGGTTAACGAAATATACATCACACAAATTTATGATATGAAAATAAATTAATATTGTTTGGTTTTTTATCTCATATAAGTAAAAAATAGTGCATAACAGCTTTGGGTTTACATTGGCTTTTATTTCTAGGTCTGTAATATAGACGTAAGATCCGTACTTGATGCAATATAATGAGTAAGCACATTTATCAGAAAAACACAGACACATTGCATTTACTTAATTATAACATATAAAGCAAAACAGAGTTGAGGAGTGTTTAATGGCCCAAAAGGCGATAGTTCGGGAGTTATTATATTGGATTGAAACTAATCTGAGTAAATCACTCTCTATCGACGATATTGCACATCGCGCCGGCTACTCCAAATGGCATCTTCAACGTATGTTTAAAGATATCACTGGTCATGCAATGGGTGCATATTTACGTGCCAGACGATTAACCCGTTCGGCATATGATTTACGCTCCACTAACCGCTCCATTTTAGATATCGCTCTGCACTACTGTTTTGATTCACAACAAACATTTACCCGTGCATTTAAAAGCCAATTTGGGCGAACACCTGCACAATATCGCCGCCTTGAAGAGTGGGATTGCAGTGGTTTACAACCTCCACTGTTAAATGTACACAACAAAGCATTACCAATACCTGAATTTGTAGAGCTTCCTGCTGTTGAACTGCGTGGTAGTACGGTGACTTATTCTGTCTCTTACCGACGCGATGGCACATTAAAACCACGTGCTCTTCTTCAACATTGGTTACGTTTTCGCGCTCAATTTCCTGAAGAGACACCACCAAGCTTTTTTGCACTCATTTCAGGCAAGCTAACAAAAACGAATGACGATGAACAAGAGCTTTACTGTACCTGTGCAGTTGAATCTACATTTGCACCACAAAACACAAAATTGATGCCTTATGAATTTTCAGCCGGTAAATACGCAAAGTTTACCTATTACGGTTCGTTTCGTAATTTAACGGAGTTTATTGTGCATTTATATTGTGATGTTGTGCCGTTATATAAACTGACACGCCGTGCAGGTTATGATATTGAACAATTCCCCAGTCTGCGCGAAGAGCATCTTGGTTTTGGAATGATCCGTTGTGAATACTATATTCCGATTAAAGAGATCCCTGATGCTGAAGTTATCTCTCATGGTATACAGCATTACGACATTATTGAAAAATTGATTGCATTACACTAACCCAAAACCTGATAGCCGATGAATGGTCAGTACGGTTTATATTACGGGAGCAAAGCAATGTGATTTGTTATGCTCTCGTGTTTTACGTGTTCACGTTACGCTACATTAAATTACATTGTGTATTAAATGACGACAAATAGAGCCTGCTATTTAAGTAAGTGTGTTTCTAGCCAATGTTTTACTTGTGGTGATGCTGTTTTTAAACTATTTGAGCCACGGGTAATTGTTGCAATACCTGCACCTAATTCTGTTTTAATCTCACGCTGACTTAATGCACCACGTAACAACTCTTGTACTATTCGCACTCTTGTACCTAATGCATCGCGCTCATCAAGTGTCAGTAACAGTTGCAGAATTTCAGTTTCATATCCATCAGCAAATGCTTGCCGCAATAGCAACATAAAACCTTGCCACTCTTGCTCTGATTGGCCACTAGCAGCCGTCTGATTTACAGGTGTAATACTAGGCACGTAACCTCTTCTTTTTATCAAAAAGTGTCATACTCAAGACAGAACTTACTCTTTATAGAGCTATTTAATATACTCCATCTTCAAGCAATACACTGACTGTTCTACACTTTATTGATGAGATAAAGCCTGAACAGTATTCACCGCTCAGGCTTTATCAGTATGCTCAAACTACTGCACAATTATTGCTCTTAGTAACGCTGATTTAACTCTGCCGCAGTCAGTACGGGTTGTTGATTTTTCATTTGATAACGATAAAACACATCATAGGCCAATACATTCTTCACGTAACCTCGTGTTTCATTAAAAGGAATGCTTTCAATAAACGCAAGTGCATCAAGTTGACTATTGGCATTATTTAGCCACCGTTTTACCCGTGAAGGCCCGGCATTATAGGCTGCGGTAGCCAAAATTCGGTTGCGTCCAAATTGCTGATAAACCTCATCAAGATAGGCTGTACCGAGTTGAATATTGGTTTCAGGCTGAAATAACTGACTATCTTGTTGCAATATAATGCTATTTTTCTTAGCTGTATGTTGCGCAGTTTTTGGCATCAGTTGCATTAAGCCTCGCGCGCCTACGGGGGACTGGGCATCCGGATTCCATGCACTCTCTTGACGAGCAATAGCCATTGCATAACTTGGCGTAATGTTTTTTGTACGAGTAGCCTGTGTAAACAGGTTCGGATACGCCATCGGGAAACGCTCATCAATATGATCCCACAGTTTAGCGCGAATTGTCCCCTGTACGCTAAGATCGCTCCAACCTTGCCGACGGGCATACGCGGTTAATACCGCTTGTGTTCCGGTAGGATAATGCCCAATTAAGCTGCTCCACTCACTGCGAGCAATATTATGCAAATCCCAGTAGAGTAACTCACGAATCCGAACAATTTCAGGCCAATGGCTAACATCTTGTGTACTCACCTGCCGTGAGTCATTTTTTATGATGTAAGATTGATGAAGTTGTTGAGCTGCAACCATCGGGTAAAAGCCACGCCGCTCAGTCAAACGTCGAAGTTCTGTATGTGCTTGTTGTTGTTTTCCTTGCTGTTGTAATACTCGCGCATGCCAATATACCCACTCATCTTTCTCTTTATCAGCAGCCGGTAAACGGGCTATCCAGCGGCCAGTGTCAGTCAGGTCATTGCGCGACAATGCTAATCGAATACGCCGCTCAATCAAGGCGGTATTTTGGCTGCGCTGTACAATGCTATCGCGCCATTGGATCTGGGCAGCATCAGTAGCATCCATCATACGAAGTGCTACAGCACTTTCCATTTCAATAACTTGGCTATGGCTCATTGCTTGAGCTTTAGCTAATGACGTAATGAGAGATCGCGCATTATCTGGATCACTGCGTACCAAACGATTAAAAGCGACTAAGGTAGCTTGACGCGCAATGGGGCTTGCGCCATGTGTTTGGGCAAAACTCAATACTTGTGAAGGGTTTGCTTGTAATGCTAACAACCCATTTGCCATCGATCGGTACATTTGTGGTAATAGTGTAGCTAAATGAGTCAGTAAATTATCGTTACCCGTTTTCATTGCCAATACCATGCGATCAAGAACGTTTATCGCATTAAACGCACTGCTGCTCTTCCAAGCATCAATGAGTGGATCGCATGCATCTGGCAACGATTTACCGGTTAACCACACCTTTTTTGCCCCCTCCCATGCCTGCTGACGTTTACCGACAGCATAATTGGCATAGTAAAAACGACACTGTCCAGCGATGGATGATGGCGCTTGTGGCATCAGTGTCAGCAAAGTCTTCCAATCTTGACGGCGGGTGAGTTCAGGGCTAAAACGCTCAGGTAAGCCTTTGGCCAATGGCATGGTTTGATAACGTTCAATAAAGTGGCGTGCTTGTGCAGCCGTTAATTGGCTCATATCCCGAGTTAATAAACGGTATTCAATGTAGGGATATAGCGGATAATTTTTTAGCGCAGGCAACAGTTGCGTAGCAACCTCTGGCTGATTATTGTCGAGCGCCGTTTTCGCTTGCTGATAAGCTTGACGCTCGTTTGCTGTAGGTGCAGCGTGAACAAGCATACTGGTACTGCCAACACTAATAACACAAAAACTCAATATCCACTGGCGCAATGCCATGTTGTAACTCCTTATGAAACGCATTTCCTTGCGTTGTACTGCTTGCAATTGCACTACTCTGGCACTGTCACTTCGGTTGCTACTGTGCCGTACTGAGGTATTGTCTGTAATGCATATTCTACAACACGCATTATATAAGTTTATCACCTGATATTGACTATAAGAGATAGCATACACTTGTCACAACACGGATAAATTAGCAATAAATGTGAAGCCAAGCTCTGACATAGGAAAGGGTTACACTTGGCTATCAGGAACGGCTACAATAAGCCTTTATTGGTCAATCAACAGGGTCGATAACGCGTTATGGCTCAATATGTTTATTCAATGCACCGCGTCGGTAAAGTTGTTCCGCCGAAGCGTCATATCCTAAAAAATATCTCTTTGAGTTTTTTCCCAGGAGCCAAAATTGGTGTGTTGGGTCTCAACGGGGCGGGTAAGTCAACGTTACTGCGCATTATGGCAGGGGTAGATACTGATATTGAGGGTGAAGCACGCCCACAACCAGGGCTGAAAATCGGCTATCTGCCACAAGAGCCCAAGCTCAATACCGAAAGTACCGTTCGTGAAGCGGTTGAAGAGGCAGTTGCTGAAGTTAAAAGCGCGTTAACCCGTTTAGATGAGGTATACGCTCTGTACGCTGATCCTGAAGCAGATTTTGATAAATTAGCCAAAGAGCAGGGTGAGCTAGAAGCAATTATCCAGACTTATGATGGCCATAATCTGGATAACCAGCTTGAGCGTGCCGCTGATGCACTGCGCTTACCAGCATGGGATGCGAAAATTGCTAATTTGTCAGGTGGTGAGCGCCGCCGTGTGGCGATTTGCCGTCTGTTGCTGGAAAAGCCAGACATGCTACTACTCGACGAACCAACCAACCATTTGGATGCCGAATCGGTTGCATGGCTTGAGCGATTCTTGCACGATTACGAAGGCACTGTGGTTGCTATTACGCATGACCGTTACTTCCTCGATAATGTCGCCGGCTGGATCTTAGAACTTGACCGCGGCGAAGGTATTCCGTGGGAAGGAAACTACTCTTCTTGGTTGGAGCAAAAAGATCAGCGTCTGGCACAAGAGGCCTCTTCTGAAGCGGCGCGCCGTAAGTCTATCGAGAAAGAGCTTGAGTGGGTACGCCAGAATCCGAAAGGTCGTCAAGCCAAGAGCAAGGCACGTATGGCGCGCTTTGAAGAGCTTAACAACACCGATTACCAAAAGCGTAACGAGACCAATGAGCTGTTCATTCCGCCTGGTCCGCGCTTGGGTGATAAGGTGGTGGATGTGGCCAATCTGGTCAAATCCTACGGTGATCGCACGCTGATTAATGACTTGTCATTTAGTCTGCCAAAAGGGGCGATTGTCGGGATCATCGGCCCGAACGGTGCGGGTAAATCTACCCTGTTCCGTATGATGTCAGGCCAAGAGCAACCAGATTCCGGCGCAATTGTGCTGGGTGATACAGTGAAACTGGCCTCTGTCGATCAGTTCCGTGATGCGATGGATGACAAGAAAACCGTGTTTGAGGAAGTGGCCAACGGGCAGGATATTCTGCGCATTGGTAACTTTGAGATCCCAAGCCGTGCCTATATTGGCCGCTTTAACTTTAAAGGTTCGGATCAGCAAAAGCGGGTGGGTGAGCTATCAGGTGGTGAGCGTGGCCGTTTGCATTTGGCCAAGCTGCTGCAAACTGGCGGCAACTTATTACTGCTCGATGAACCGACTAACGACCTTGACGTTGAAACCCTGCGCGCACTGGAAAACGCCCTGCTGGAGTTCCCAGGCTGTGCCATGGTTATCTCGCACGACCGTTGGTTCTTAGACCGTATCGCCACCCACATTCTGGATTATCAGGATGAGGGCAAGGTTGAGTTCTTTGAAGGTAACTTCACCGAATACGAAGAGTGGAAGAAAAAAACCTACGGTGCTGATGCTATTCAGCCACATCGGGCTAAATATACCCGTATGGTGAAATAAGCCGCCGGTTTTTATGCTGATAGCGATTTACATCGTTATCACAGCGGTATTCCCGCTGAGTCATTCCCATTAAATCAAAAGGCCTGAGAAATCAGGCCTTTTTCTTTTCTACTGCGATTTACCACAATGGCTGGCTACTGCTGTTTTCCTGCAAAATGCTTATAACGCAAACCTACCAATTAGTTATTATTTATGCCTATTTTTTCTACAACAAACGATTGATCACGCAATCTGTTGTAGTAAACTTACCAACATAAAGGTGACCAATATCACACAAGATTACGGCGACTTTCAGTCGTTACCCCAGCGCCAAGGAGGCATGTCATGTTTATTTATCCACCGACTGTGTACAGTACCAACCGTGCCGACAAGCCTGCATTTGCGGCTTATCAGTCAGTACAACGCCGTTTTTTTGCGTTATTCACACGTAAGTAACGGTTCGTCATACTGATTTATATAACGGGCACACTGAATGCAGGCGGTGTTAATTAACTACATTCAGAATCATCATGAGGTGTGCCATGTTTTTATTCCCACCAACACAATATGCTACCAACCCGATTGATAAGCCTTCTGTAACACACTGGTACAGCCGTTTTTTTGCCCGCAAAAAATAACACGACACCTGACGCTTCGCTAAAAACAGCCGTGGGCTCAAAAACCCGTTGGGTTAACCGTATAATTAAAGATCAATAAACGCATCGAGCGCATCAGAGAGCTTTTTCACACCGAACACCTGCATTCCCGTTGGAGGCTGTTTTGGCATATTGGCATGTGGAACGATGGCGCGCTTAAAGCCGTGTTTTGCCGCTTCGGTAATACGCTCTTGGCCACTAGGCACAGGGCGAATTTCACCGGCCAACCCCACTTCACCAAACACCACCACATCACGTGGTAATGGTCGGTCGCGCAGGCTCGATACCATCGCTAGCACCAGCGCCAAATCTGCACTAGTTTCGGTGACTTTTACCCCACCGACCACATTCACAAAGACATCTTGATCGGCCATCTGCAAGCCACCATGCCGATGCAGTACCGCCAGTAACAGCGATAAGCGGTTTTGATCCAAGCCAACCGCCACACGACGCGGATTTCCTAGCATCGAATGATCGACTAATGCCTGAATTTCGACCAGCAGTGGTCGCGTGCCCTCCCACACTACCATCACCGAACTGCCCGGCGCTTCCTCTTCACCACGGCTTAAAAAAATCGCCGACGGATTACTGACCTCTCGCATACCCTGCTCAGTCATGGCAAACACACCCAGTTCATTGACCGCACCAAAACGGTTTTTATGGCTGCGTAGCATTCGAAAACGGGAGTCTGTATCGCCATCAAGCAACACGGAGCAGTCAATGCAGTGCTCTAGCACTTTCGGGCCAGCCAGTGATCCATCTTTGGTCACATGGCCGACCATAATAATCGCAACCTGCGTGGTTTTGGCAAAGCGGGTCAGGTAAGCAGCCGTTTCTCGCACTTGTGCCACACTGCCGGGTGCCGATTGAATATCGGCCATATGCATCACCTGAATGGAGTCAATCACCATAATTTGCGGCTTTTCCTGCTCGGCAATCAGGCAAATTTGCTCAACACTGGTCTCTGACAACATTTTCAGTTTGTCGGTCGGCAAGCCAAGGCGATAGGCGCGCATTGCAACCTGCTGCAATGACTCTTCCCCTGTCACATACAAAGCTTTCATCTGCTCGGCTAAACGGCACATGACCTGTAACAGCAGGGTACTTTTACCTGCACCGGGGCTTCCGCCAATCAAAATGGCACTGCCAGGCACAACGCCGCCACCAAGTACCCGATCAAACTCCTTAAAACTGGAGGAGAAACGTGGCAACTCTTGTAAACTGATCTCAGCCAGTGTCTGGACTTTATGGTTACCGGCATGTCCGGCATAACCACTGGTACGGTCGGTGCGCGCAACACTGGCTGCGGCAAGGCGCACTTCAGTAATAGTATTCCATGCCTGACAGGCACTGCACTGCCCCTGCCAGCGCGGGTAATCAGACCCGCACTCATTGCACACAAAGGCGCGTTTAACAGCTTTAGCCACGGTAAAATACTCTCTTGAAACAGTCATTAAGACCTAAAGTCATATTCAAAGTTATCGCCTTATCGCAAATTTAATACGAAAATTGGGCGATCTCATCATGTTGTTATACGGTATGCCGATAACCTTATTGTTATTTTTTGTTGTCTGGCTGTTGACTCTGGTTGTCTGCAAGGCTCACAACATCGGCATCTCTATTTTAAGCGCAGCAAAAGGCCTATGCATACCACGTTACCCAATGAATTTGCCCACATATTACAGCAGTTAATTCCTCTAGGAGTGCATGCCGAGCTCGATCCTCTGCTGAAAAAACTACTACCACAAAGTAGTGCGAGTGAGCGTTTGCATATTAAAATGGCTTATCGCCAGTTACATACGCCTTGTTATCGGCCACTTGATCTGCGCAATCGCGTTGATGGGCGTTGTCATGAACACCAAATCAATGGTCTGACTCATTGGTTAGATGATGTTGCACTGAATATTTTCCAACAGCAAATCGCACTCTTTCAAAACGTATATACACAAGGTGTGTACGATGCTGTGATGCAGGCAAATAATAATTACCGTAATATGCGTCAACAGACGTTGTTAGAAAAAACAGCACAAAAGGCAGCCCCTACCTCTGAACCTGAGCTCAAAAAAGACCTGCCAACAGAGGTGACTGTCGCCCGTTTTGGCTATCAATTTATGCGCAATGAAGCGCGCCTGCATTATCATTGTCAGGTGGTCGTGACTTGTCATGAAACACAACAAATCGCACACGGTGTTACTGTTGATATCTCGCTTGCAGGGTTGTGTATCCGAGTACCGCATTCACTAACGTTTAAACTTGGTCAAGAATTTACCATTCAGTTCAACGCATTGGGTGAAAAACTCGAACAACCCACTCTGGAACGTGGATTAAACTACTTACTTGTGGGCATTGATCGTCAAGATCAACGCCAATTGTTGCGCCTACATATTAGTGAACCGAATCCAGCACTGCATCGTTTGATGAGTGCGTTAGCACGCAGTGGCAGTAAAAAAGTACGCTTGAATGTTGATGGTCTGCTGACACAGTTACATCTGCGCGGGCTCGAACAATCTTATTTAAATGCCACTGCAACACTGCCACTGCTCATCAGCCAACAAGGTACTGTCTATGCGCTGCTTTCACAAAATAACCGTGAAAGTTACCAATATTGGCATGATGAAAACTACCAACCGGTATTGGGGCAATTTTTTACACCTGAACGCCTACAACGTATCTGCCCACCTGGGGTATCGTGTGTGAAATCACTGCTGTATAGCTTTATTCATCGGCAGAACGGGCGTACCTATTTTTATTGTGCTATGAGTACTGAGCTAACTCAGGCTGAACAGCGGGAACTCTTTTGGCACGTTGGTGCACACCGCCCTAGCTTTCGGGTGCAACGGTTGATTATCCGCCCATTGAGTGCTGATGATTTTAGCCCACACCCAGAACAACAACGCCTTATTACAGAGCATCAACTCAACGAGTTACGCTATTTGGTGTTATTGCAAGATTTAAGTAGCTGCACAATACAAGCTGATTATCAGCAAACGCCACTGCCCAACTTACCACTCAACCAACTCAATGTATTTTGCCTTCCCCGTGCCTATAGCTCGACATTTGAAGTAAACATGTCGCAAGAGCAGCGCCGGCGCGCACCCCGCTATCGCTACCAAACTGAGGTGCATGTTACCAGCTCAGATCAGCGTACAACGATTGGCTATACTGTGGATTTTTCAGCGGTTGGATTACGTATCGTGCTTGGGAAACCATTAAATATAAAACGAAATCAGGTGCTATTGTTGCACTTTCCAGCCTGGCAAGTTTTGGATAAACATATTGCCCTGCACACCTTGCCGTATCAGGTGTTATATATCAATGCCGAACAAGACCAACTGGTTCTTACTGCAACAGAGCCTCATGTTGCACACACGGGTGTGCAATTTATCCAGCGGCTCATCGCGGCTAATTTAAAAAGTTTACAAGAGGATGTTGAACAGCAAACACTGCCTGAGATTATTGATATTTTCCGCCAAATTACTGTACCGCATCTGGCTAGTATACCGATTTTTGTGGTGCAAGACGGGCATATTTACCGCCCAACAGCCATCGGGATGACTCCGGCAACTTATACGCTTAACCGTCGGTTAGGACAAGGGCAAACGGATACTTTGCTGCTCGCACTGCTCGATGTGTACTGGTCACAATTAGTAATACGACCACTGAATGAGCCTTTTCGTTCTCATCCCACCGAACATAAAATTTATCTCTCACTCCATCAAGAGAAATGGCAATACCAATTGCAAGATAAAAAACTCGATACAGAATTAAACGATAAAAATGCGTTGATGGCCTTTATTCAACAAGCCAAACAACAAGGGGAGTTTATTGCGCTACGTTTTCAACTCACCCGCTATAAACGCAATACACTGCACCCTAATTTGCTACGCGATTTTGAACAACTGATTAAAGCCAATCTAAGCCAAGCAAAAATGCTCGAACAAGAGCTGCTCGCTCTGACTGCGATGATAGAGCTAACTGATTGTACTGAAGAAGTTCTGCTAAGGGTCGAGTCTGAGCAGCGCCGGATAGCTATCGAAACCTTAACTGAAATGCTATAAGCTGTGCCCGATACTGGCAGATAAAATGCACAATACCCCTAGCAAATCGGCATGGCGGATCACCACTTGCGCTTGTGCCTGTACCGTTGGTTTGGCATGAAAGGCAATGCCTAATCCAGCCGCATGTAACATTTTCAGATCGTTTGCACCATCACCGATACCCACCGTATTGGTGAGTGGGATCTGATACCGTTCGGCTAATTCACACAGCACTGTTGCTTTACGTTCTGCATCCACAATACGCCCTTCAACTTCACCGGTCAGCAGATTATCACTGATACCCAGAACATTAGCTTCAACATGGCACAACCCCAACTGACGCTGCAGATGTTCAGCAAAATAGGTAAAGCCTCCTGAAGCAATCGCCACTTGCCACCCACAGTTTTGTAACTGCTGTACCAGTGCGGTGAGCCCCGGCATCAGCGGTAAATCTGCTAATACGTGTTCCAAAATTTGGTGAGGCGCACCACGCAAGGTTGCCACACGCTGACGCAGACTTTGAGCGAAATCCAGCTCGCCACGCATTGCACGCTCGGTAACCTCAGCCACTTGCGGGCCAGTTCCGGCAAGTGTAGCTATCTCATCAATGCACTCAATCTGGATAGCGGTGGAATCCATATCCATCACCAATAAACCGGGGGTATGCAATGAAGGCAACATATGCAATCTGGCAGTATCTAATTTAAATTGATCGGCAAGCTGCGCAGCATGCGCTAAATATTGGCCTGCAAACTGAACAATTTGGTACTCTTCCACATGCCACGCTTTTTGAATCACGACAGGCCTATTGAGTTGCAATAGGTAAGCGGCCAACACAGATTTGTCTAAATTTTTACCATATAGCAGCCATTCGCCCTCTCCCAAGGTATAATCACAGGAAACAGATTCATGACCTTGTAACAATAAGGGAAAACATGACCACTCAGAGAGACATGAAGGCAATTGGGTAAAATCATAATCCTTAATAAGCATTTTAACGCATCCTGCTAATAGTGAATGGCGAGTCTAAATTATCCTATTAAAAGGTAGGCTGGCAACTGACTCTCCACCGAAGAGATAATACTGACGATATAGAGAAAATAACGCCATGAACAACACGTTATTACTGCCAGAGCATCAATACTGATACTTCCCTATTTTAGGGGCTCTTTTTAGTGCTGTGCACACTGCCACTGAGTTAATGGTCATGCCAATAATAAAGCTGATTAAATACCATCTACGTACTTTGCTTATCACTATCACGAGTCTGTGCCTTTTTCTCTTTTTACTGCAAACGGCCAGTATACTGGGGTTAAATGCACAAGCTGTACGCTCTGATCAAGTGGATCAGCTTGCTCGTATACTAACGCGACAAGTCGCTATTGGGTTATTTCCATTATTAAAAATGGATGATGGATCGGATCTGATTGCACAACAACTTGATAAGCTGACACAAGAGGCTCGTATTTTAGATGCCAGTGTTTATCGCATGGATGGCGCACTGATCGCACATTCAGGTGATACCACCCACGTCAGAGATAGACTTGGGCTCGACGGCTCACAGCGGCGTGCGATGTTAAATCGCCAGATGGTAGAGATTATTTCAGAAAATAATACTCCGCTTGGTTTTCTGCGTCTGACCCTTGATACACATGTGCAGTCAACCGACGATCAGCTCATTGATAATACGACCAATATGATTCGATTGATGCTCTTGAGTGCATTACTTATTGGCATTGTTATTACCCATACGTTGTTCAAAGATCGTTCGCTAATCACAGATAGCCAACGTATAACAGGCTTTCCTCGTTTATCGAAATCAGCCACAGAGATCAAACTGCCCGTCTCTACGCCAAGTATACCAAGCTCACCACCGCATCTTCTCTTAGCGAATCGCGCCTCTGACAACAGCAGCACAAATCTCTGTGGTACATCCGCGTTAGACAGTGAACTCAGCACCACACATGCCAAGTTAAAACAACGTCGCCGCCGCCGAATACCAGCTCGCAAAACACACTATCGTCGTTAAACGGCACAAAAAGAAAAAGCGATGAATACTCATCGCTTTTTCTTTTTGTGCCTTATCGTTTCATCTTTATCTGCGGTAACGCATTTATCTGCCGTTACTTATCTAACAGAAAAACCAAAAACGGCTGACCATTCAATCGTGCAAATAAAATAGTACTTATGCTTGATCGCCTAACAACACAGATTCAAGCGCAATTTCAATCATGTCATTAAATGTAAGCTGACGCTCTTCGGCTGATGTCTGCTCATGTGTACGAATATGGTCAGAAACGGTGCAAATAGTCAGTGCTTTAGCACCAAACTCTGCCGCGACACCATAAATACCGGCCGCCTCCATCTCAACACCCAGAACACCGTATTTTTCCATCACATCAAACATGCTTGGATCTGGCGTATAGAACAGGTCTGCTGAGAAGATGTTACCAACACGCACTTTAGTACCGCGCGCTTTTGCTGCATCAACGGCATTGCGCACCATGTCAAAATCAGCGATTGCAGAGAAATCGTGATCTTTAAAGCGCATACGGTTCACTTTAGAGTCAGTACAAGCCCCCATACCGATGATCACTTCACGCAGTTTCACATCGGTGCTCACCGCACCGCATGAACCGACACGAATAATTTTCTTCACGCCGTACTCGGTAATCAGCTCTTTAGCATAAATAGAGCAGGATGGAATCCCCATACCATGACCCATTACCGAAACTTTACGACCTTTATAAGTGCCAGTAAAACCCAGCATGCTGCGCACGTTAGTGACTTCGACTGCATCTTGCAAAAAGGTTTCTGCGATGTATTTTGCACGTAGCGGATCGCCCGGCATCAAAACAACATCAGCAAATGCACCGTTTTCAGCATTAATATGCGGAGTAGCCATGGTTATCGATTCCTTTATCGGTTATTTCTGTTGATCAATAATTGAATCAACAAGATCAGCAAACATCAAAGATCGTACACGAATAGAGAACAATCCGCTAATTATCGACTATTATCAGGTTCAATTAACTTATCTTGATAGAACATTGGCATACCAAAATCCATTGCCGATGTTCCAAAATAGGCGGCCAGCGTCTGCCCAATATCCGCAAAGGTTTTTCGGCAACCCAATGAACCGGCAGTAATTTTGGGGCCATACACCAGCACTGGAATGTGCTCGCGCGTATGATCAGAGCCCGGCCATGTTGGATCACAACCGTGATCAGCAGTTAAGATCAAAATATCATCTTCACCCACCAGCGAGAGCATTTCCGGTAAACGGCGATCAAACAGCTCCAATGCCGCAGCATAACCAGCAACATCACGGCGATGACCGTATGAAGAGTCAAAATCAACAAAGTTGGTGAACACAATGGTGTTATCACCAGCCAGTTTCATCTCTTCAAGCGTGGCATCAAACAGCGCATCAATACCGGTCGCTTTCACTTTTTTGGTGATACCCACGTGTGCGTAAATATCAGCAATCTTACCTACCGACACTACCTGGCCATGTTTCTCTTCAACCAGTTTTTGCAGCACTGTGATTGCTGGCGGTTCAACGGCCAAATCTTTTCGGTTGCCGGTACGCTGAAATTCACCCGGTTTATTACCGAGGAATGGGCGCGCAATCACACGGCCAATGTTATAGCCTTCCAACTCTTCACGCACGATTTTGCACAGAGCGTACAGGTTATCTAACCCGTAGGTCTCTTCATGACAGGCAATCTGGAACACAGAGTCGGCAGAGGTATAGAAAATCGGCTTGCCGGTTTTCATGTGCTCTTCGCCTAGCTCATCAAGAATTTGTGTACCCGAAGCGTGGCAATTTCCCAGATAACCGGGCAATTTAGCGCGGGTAACAATTTTCTCTAACAACTCAGCAGGAAAGCTGTTGTCATGATCAGAGAAATACCCCCAATCAAACAACACAGGCACACCAGCAATTTCCCAGTGGCCTGATGGCGTATCTTTCCCTGATGACAGCTCGGCCGCGTGGCCATAAGCCCCAATAATCTCAGCGTGCTCATCAAGCCCAACAGGGAATGTACCGGTTGACTCTTGTGCTGCTTTCCCCAGCCCTAAACGGCTAAGATTTGGCAACGTCAGCGGCCCTTTACGGCCACGATCTGCTTGGCCGTTGGCACAAGCCTGTGCGATATGGCCCAGTGTATCTGCACCTACATCACCAAATTTCACAGCATCTTCTGCTGCACCAATACCGAATGAGTCCAGCACCATTATAAAGGCACGTTTCATATATTCTGGCCTCTGTTTAGAATAAGAGAGTCTACGCGAACATGGCGATATACGGTCGGCATCGCTGCCGGTGCATCGCGTTCAATATGGATTGCAGCTTGCACAGCATGTGCTGCACTTAGCCAGTCTGATTCTGTGCGTGCATGGATCATTGCCAGCGGACAAGATGTATCTACTGCTTCCCCAAGCGGCAATATATCGCTCAACCCGACACTATAATCAATCAGATCTGTTGCACTACGACGACCACCCCCCATGCTTACAATAGCCATACCAAGTGCACGAGTATCCATCGAAGCAACAAATCCACTGTTTAAAGCATAAACGGGTTTGATAATCGAAGCTTGCGGTAAATAAGTATTGTAGCATTCGATAAAATCGATTGGACCACCGAGTTCAGCGATCATCCGGCCAAAAACTTCAGCAGCCTTGCCATTATCTAACACCGTATTGAGTTTTGCTTGCGCATCAACATCATCAGTAGCTAAACCAGAAACTTGCAGCATCTCTGAGCATAGCGCCATTGTTACCGCATACAAACGAGGGTTACGATAACGGCCAGTCAAAAACTCAACCGCCTCACGGACTTCTAACGCATTACCCGCGCGTGAAGCCAGCACTTGGTTCATGTCAGTCAACAGTGCTGTGGTTTTACACCCAGCACCGTTAGCCACACCCACAATAGATTGCGCCAGCGCCCCGGAAGCCTCATACGTTGGCATAAATGCACCTGAGCCCACTTTAACATCCATCACTAAGGCATCTAAACCTGCAGCCAGTTTTTTCGATAAAATAGACGCAGTAATGAGCGGAATCGAATCAACTGTGGCAGTAATATCACGCGTGGCATAAAACCGCTTATCAGCCGGTGCAAGATCACCGGTCTGCCCAATAATGGCTACACCAACATCACGGGTAATCTGACGAAAACGCGCATTGTCAGGATGAATGTTATAACCGGGAATCGCTTCGAGTTTATCAAGCGTTCCGCCAGTGTGTCCAAGCCCTCGCCCTGAGATCATCGGTACATATCCGCCACACGCAGCAATCATCGGGCCAAGCATAAGTGAAGTCACATCACCGACACCGCCGGTCGAATGTTTATCCACAATCGGCCCATTAAGGTGCATATCAGCCCACTGCAATACCATACCTGAATCACGCATCGCTAAAGTCAGTGCAACTTGCTCATCCATGGTCATATCATTAAAATAGATAGCCATCGCCAAAGCTGCAATTTGCCCTTCTGTAATGCGGTTATTAGCAATACCCTGAATAAAAAAACGAATTTCTGCATTGCTCAAGGCAATGCCATCACGCTTTTTACGGATAATCTCTTGCGGTAAGAACATGACTCACTCCCCAAAATTGGTTACGGTGAATCAATATTGGCTATTGCTGGTTGCATCGTGGCCCAGCGTATTGAGTAAGCTGGCCAACAGGCTAGATGCACCAAAACGAAAATGGCGCTTATCTGCCCATGTTTCACCTAGAATCTCTGCCGCCAGAGCCAAATACTGCGCAGCCTCTTCAGCCGTGCGTACACCACCGGCAGGTTTAAAGCCAACACGATCGGCAACCTGCTTATCACGGATCACTTCCATCATAATACGGGCAAATTCTAGCGTGGCATTAACGGGCACTTTACCGGTTGACGTTTTAATAAAATCAGCACCAGCATCAATAGCAATTTCAGAGGCCTGACGGATCAACGTATCCTCTTTTAACTCACCGGTTTCAATAATCACTTTTAGCAGCACATGTGCGCCACAGGCATCTTTACATGCCTTCACCAAATCAAAGCCAACTTGAGCATTACCGGCCATCAGTGCGCGATATGGGAAAACCACATCCACTTCATCAGCACCGTATGCTACCGCGGCACGTGTTTCGGCCACCGCAATAGCAATATCATCATTGCCGTGCGGGAAGTTAGTTACTGTGGCGATACTAATTTCCGGCGTACCTTGCTCGCGCAGGGTTTTACGGGCGATAGGAATAAAACGTGGATAGATACAAACCGCAGCAGTCTGACCTGCAGGGCTATTTGCTTGCCGACACAAAGCAATGACTTTTTCATCGGTATCATTGTCATTGAGTGTCGTTAAATCCATTAAGTTTAGTGCGCGTAATGCAGACATTTTATTCTCAGTCATATAACTCTCCAACTCTACAAATCACTCAACATGTGGGGTATCGAACGCTTTTCGATTACTGCGAGCGTTGGCGAGCGGACTTGGTTCCCTGAAGACTTGGCAACGTACATACTCCATTTTCTCTTAAAAAACACCAGTACCATACAGCGCCAATTGACATCCCTTTCACCGCACTCCCCTGACTCTCTTCCAGGGGTTAAATTCCAGCGGTTTGCATGTACTTACCCATTGATTTCACAACACGGCTAACAGAGTTGCAATGTGAAGAGATTATAACATGAGCTGATTCACAAAATATCGTTTCGTAATCGATTACGCCATGCTCATTTTTTCAAAAAAAGAACGCCACCGAATAAACGGTGGCGTTCTTTTTGATTTAACATGTATTTGTGTCTTTAAAGTGCACGAATTATAACGAGCACCAAAACATCACCACAATCTAGGCTCTTAGAGTGCCAAGAAGAAACCCGCAATCGTTGCACTCATGAGATTTGATAATGTACCCGCTACAACTGCCAGCAGCCCTAAACGTGCGATATCATGACGACGGCTTGGTGCCATACTGCCCAATCCACCCAATAAAATGGCCACCGAAGAGAGGTTAGCAAAGCCACACAGAGCAAACGAGATAATCGCTTTAGTCTGCACTGACAACACTTGTAGACCGGCTGCTGCCACTTCAGCATCAGGCTTCAAATATGGTGCAAAATTTAAGTAAGCCACAAATTCGTTTACAATCACTTTTTGACCGATAAACGAACCTGCAACGGTTGCTTCTGACCAAGGTACACCGATAACAAACGCTAATGGTGAGAACAAATAACCTAAGATCAGCTCTAATGAAAGATGCGGATAACCAAACCAGCCACCCACACCCGCAAAAATACCATTAATCAACGCAATTAGACCGATAAAGGCCAGTAGCATTGCCCCAACATTCAGTGCTAACTGCATACCCGATGCAGCACCGGCTGCTGCAGCATCAATCACATTCGCAGGTTTATCTTCACTATTAGATGTATCAACATCGTTTGTATCCCGCTCTTGCTCGGTTTCCGGTACAATCAATTTAGCAAACAGCAAGCCACCAGGTGCTGCCATGAAAGATGCTGCTATCAGATACTCAAGGGGAACGCCCATAGAGGCATAACCGGCTAACACCGAACCGGCCACCGAAGCTAAACCACCACACATCACCGCAAATAGCTCAGATTTGGTCATCGTGCTGATATACGGACGAACCACCAGTGGGGCTTCAGTCTGACCAACAAAAATATTTGCAGTTGCCGACAAAGACTCTGTACGTGATGTGCCCAGTGCTTTTTGCAAACCACCACCGAGGATCTTAATCACCCATTGCATGATGCCTAAATAGTACAGCACAGCAATCAGTGAAGAGAAAAACACAATTACAGGAAGAACACGCAGCGCAAAAATAAAGCCACCGCCACCAAAGACTTCAAACATTTTATCTGAAGTTAAACCACCAAAGAGAAAGTTAATCCCCTCGTTACCATACGCAATCACATTTGCAACAGCTTCTGACATCCCCAATAAAACGGTACGGCCGGCAGGAACATACAGAACAAACGCACCAATACAGACTTGGATAGCAAAAGCCCCTCCCACTGTACGTAATTTAATGGCTTTACGGTTACTGGAAAGCAAAACCGCAATTCCAATCAGTACCGCCATACCGACGAGGCTCATAATCAGTTGCATGGAAAAAGATCCCTATGGTCTGGACGATTGTGAATAATCGCCGCTAAAAATAAGGTGTATACCACCTTGAAAATCTAGCTCATTATACATAGGGGGTGGCTATCTTTCTTTACTCTCATCACAAAAGTTATGGCCTTTAAAAAACAATTATCATAAACAGTCGACCCAGATCACACTTAACTGCATACAAACCTGTATTGACGTACGGTTAATCGCTTGCGTTCACTGTAATATCAAACAATTCCATGCTGTTTTTATACACAGTTTCTGCTATTTCTTGCGGGCTTTCTGAACGTAATGCGCATAACGCTGTAAAAATATCGACTAACCGTTCAGGGCGATTTAACTCACCTTGCTGACCACATACCGGCATATAAGGCGCATCGGTTTCTAACACGAGTGAAGATAAAGGGAGTGCGGCTATCGCGGTACGGGTTTTGTTTGCCCGTGGGTAAGTTATCACGCCACCAACACCGATTGAGTAACCTAGCCGTATAAATGCCAGCGCCTGTTCACGTGAGCCAGAGAATGCATGTAACACACCAGTACGCTCAACCGGATACTGACGCAACTCACGCAGCAACAGATCATGAGTTTGCCGTGAATGCAAAATCACCGGTAAACCATACTGATTTGCCAGTCGTAATTGTTGACGTAATAGCAGATATTGCCTTTCCATATTTTGGTTCAACACCACAGCATCTAAACCAATCTCCCCAAGTGCCACAACCTTACGTAAGGTTGTTTGCTCTGTTGCCATATGTTGCTGCAATAACTGCTGTAACTGCGCTATCGCTTTATCTGTCTCTAATATTGCTGTATGTGGGTGAATGCCTAATGCCGCATAAATAGGCCAATCGCCTGTGAGTGCTAACACCGCAGAGAAATTATCAACCCCGATACTGGGTACAACCATTTTGCGTATCCCTGCACTGTGAGCTAAGTGCCATGCAGCCGCTATATCTGTAGCAAAAGGCATAGCATCAAAGTGGCAATGTGTATCAAAAAAACGCAAATTATCTGCATTGTGTACAGTCATATAATTAATCACTACAACACATTGTTATCATCTCTTACCTCGGTATTCTGATTACTCTACTCTGGTAACTTACCTTTGATTAATTAAGTGCCATTTGTCATCTTTTTTAACCACTTTTTTATGCCCTTTCACTTGGTGGTTTTCATTAGCTGCTTTACTCTGTCAATAGCCGATTTATATGACGAAAGGATCTGCCTATCATGTCAATCATCAATAAAATGCGCTGTGCTCTTACCATGGGTCAAGGTGTAGCCTTACCTGAGCACTCACCACAAGAGCAAGACAATCCAGTCAGTTTATTTCATAAGTGGTATAACGATGCAAAAGATGCCGGCATTATTTTACCCGAATCAATGACATTGGCGACGGTCGACTCTTCAGGCCAACCTTCAGCACGTATTGTCTTGATGAAGGATTTTACTGAAGAAGGCATCACCTTTTACACTAACTATGACAGCCGTAAAGGCCATGAGCTTGAGCAAAATCCCAAAGTTGCTTTAGTATTTCACTGGAATATACTGCAACGCCAAGTACGTATTGAAGGTACAGTTGAACGTGTAAGCACCGAAACTTCGAACACATACTTTCATAGCCGTGCACGTGGTAGCCAAATTGGTGCATGGGCATCACACCAATCTCAACCATTAGCAAATCGTCAAGAACTTGAAGCACGAGAGGCCGAATTTGCCCAAAAGTTTGCTAATGCTGATGTGCCATTACCACCATACTGGGGAGGTTTTCTAGTTCGCCCGCATGCCATTGAACTTTGGCAAGGTAAAGCCAGCCGTCTACACGATCGTATTCGCTTTGAACAACATCAGGGGGCATGGCAGCCACAGCGTCTTAATCCATAAATGTCTGTATAGCGCCACAATAACAAGGCTCTACTTTGTTGTTTTTAAAATAAAAAAATCAACAAAGTAGAGCTTATTTTTTGATACCCTTCCCCCTTTTTAGCCACACTATTTTGTACTTATCCTGTTTATACCTTATCGCCCTCTTGGTTATTTCCCTTCTAAGCTGAATGCAAGCTTTTAATTATTGATGTACGAAAACAAGCCAACGCATTCAATGCATCAGTATTCAATCACTTAATGTTGAACGTTCACTTAATGAATATCACAGTAGCGACCTATCCTGTTCACTGTGTCTACTGCTTACCCATTTTCCTTACCACTACTTATGCTAAATCTAGAGCCAAAAAAGAGAATAAATAGTCATATAAAATTGCATGCTTAGTGATTAATACTAAATATGTGATCGAGTACAGGTGTTCATACATCAATCAATTGACAATTTTACTTACAATGTGAAATATCATGCAACGGGGTCTGTATACGAAATGCGTGGAATATCAATGACACACATAAACCTATACCCACCTGTTAGCGCACATCACTATTTATTAGGTCATCAAGGAGTAAGTCATGCAAGAGTCAACCCGAGCACGTGTCGCCGCCATTATCGGTGCGTCAGCGTGTAATAAACGGGTGTTATCTGTCTATGATTATCAAGCGGGCCGCTACAAAAACACGCAAGTAAAGATCACTGAAGGGCGCATCAGCGGTTATGATCTGAATACCCAAAGTGGTTTTCAGACCCATAACAGTCGGGCAGGTAAACTTGATTTTTATGATGCTCAAACACACACCAAAGTGCAGCTTGAACTCAGTGGTAACCGATTTAAGGGTTATGATTTCCATACCGGAAAGTATTTTCACGGCAGCATTAACGGGCGCAACATCGGTCTTTACGATACCGAAACCGGTCGCCAGCACCACTATTCTGCCCGCTAGACAGAAACACTGTTTCAATCAAACAGAGAGAAATCAGTTTTATCCGATAGTTATACATAACTAATGATAAAACCCGTATTCACCGTCAGATCCAACCATAAAAAAAGCGCCTATCGGCGCTTTTTTTATGTTGAGTAGCCATTAAATACCCAGTACTAACTCAGCATCAACCCAATAAGAGATGTAAATTAGTGCTCACGGGTTTTACGGAACTGCACATCAGGGTAACGCTCTTGGCTCAAATTCAAATTGACCATTGTCGGCGCAATGTAGGTCAGATTATCGCCGCCATCAAGCGCCAGATTGACTTCATTCTTACGCTGGAATTCATCAAACTTCTTCACATCGGCACACTCAACCCAACGGGCCGTTGACACGTTAACCGACTCATACAAAGCATCAACGTTGTATTCTGATTTCAGGCGGGCAACCACCACATCAAACTGCAACACACCAACCGCACCCACAATCAGATCATTATTAATCAGCGGGCGGAATACCTGTACCGCACCCTCTTCAGACAACTGAACCAACCCTTTGAGCAACTGTTTTTGCTTCAACGGATCACGCAGACGAATACGGCGGAACAATTCAGGTGCAAAGTTAGGAATACCGGTAAAACGCATATCCTCACCCTGTGTAAAGGTATCACCAATCTGGATCGTACCATGGTTGTGCAGACCGATAATATCGCCCGCATACGCCACTTCCGCATGCTCACGATCACCGGCCATAAAGGTCAGTGCATCAGAGATCACCACCTCTTTGCCCAAACGCACATGGCGAAGCTTCATGCCTTTTTCATATTTGCCGGAGACAATCCGCATAAAGGCCACACGGTCACGGTGCTTCGGATCCATATTTGCCTGGATCTTAAACACAAAACCGGTAAATTTCTCTTCTGTAGCCGCCACTTCACGGCTATCTGTTTTACGCGGCATTGGCGTTGGTGCCCACTCAACCAAACCGTCGAGCATATGATCAACACCAAAGTTACCCAGTGCTGTACCAAAAAAGACCGGCGTTAAGCTGCCGTCTAAAAATGCCTGATGGTCAAACTCATTTGACGCCCCCTGCACCAACTCTAACTCTTCACGCAGTTGTGCTGCCAAATCTTCGCCCACTGCATTATCAAGTTCAGCCGAATTCAACCCTTTGATAATACGCACTTCCTGAATCGTATGGCCCATACCAGTTTGATACAGATACGCTTCATCTTTATACAGGTGATACACACCCTTAAATAACTTACCGCAGCCAATCGGCCAGGTAATTGGCGCACAGGCAATTTTTAGCTCACTCTCAACTTCATCAAGCAGCTCAAGTGGGTCACGAATATCACGGTCAAGTTTATTCATAAACGTGAGGATCGGCGTATCACGCAAACGAGTTACTTCCATCAGCTTACGTGTACGATCTTCAACACCTTTGGCCGCATCAATCACCATCAGACAGCAGTCTACTGCGGTCAGAGTACGGTAGGTATCTTCAGAGAAATCCTCATGCCCCGGCGTATCGAGTAAGTTTACCAGCATCTCTTTATACGGAAACTGCATGACCGACGTGGTAATTGAGATCCCGCGCTGCTTCTCCATCTCCATCCAGTCAGATTTTGCATGCTGGTTTGAACCACGCCCTTTCACCGTACCGGCGGTTTGGATAGCCTGCCCGAATAACAACACTTTTTCAGTGATCGTGGTTTTACCGGCATCCGGGTGAGAGATAATTGCAAACGTGCGGCGAGTCGCCACTTCCTCTAGATATGACATAAAACTTGGCAAATCCTGTGATCAATTTAAGGGATACAAAGCCGTTATCTCTTGCTGCACCCTTTCTATATAGGCAATAAATAGCCTCACCGCTGTGTGGTGCTCTTCACACACAGCCATGACGCATATATCCGCATAGAGATTCAGTTCAGAGAACAGCGCATCAGAAATAGCGCAGACGCGTTTTAGTTCAACAACGCAACACACCAAACGCTCAGAAGGGCGAAATTATAGCCGAAAAGCCGTGCGCCGTCAGCCTAATGGCAGCGCCATAATCACCGCATTTTCACGCCCCTGTGCACACGGGTAGTAATTACGGCGAACCGTCACCTCATTAAACCCTTCTCGCTCATATAATGCACGAGCGCGCAGATTAGACTCGCGAACCTCCAGCCACAATGTCAGCACATCCTGTGTCGCTAATAACTCACCCAAATGACGCAATAGCTGTAACCCCAATCCTTGGCCTTGCCACTGGGGTGCTATCGCAATATTAAACAGCGTAGCCTCGTCCAAAATAACCTGTGTAATGGCAAAACCCACCAATTGGCCATCTTTTAGCAACTTTACATTGATATAACGTTCGCCAAAATTATCTTGAAACGTCTTTTCACTCCACGGAAATGCATGCGCCGCCACCTCTATGGCATAGGCCTGCGGCCACTCATCAGCCTCTAACGTGGTAATTTGAACACTCATTTGGTTTATCCGTTACGGGTCATTATTTATGTCTGATAACCAGACTTACGCAGAAACCGATTGGCGCTCATAGCCTACAATCTGCTGCCATAACTGCTTTTTCGCCACATCACTGTCCACCAACGTAGACAACGCTGCTGAATACAACGGCCGGCAGCCACTCAACGGCACACCTTCACTGCCCATTAGCCACAACCAGCATGCATGCTCTACATGCAAAAAATCATACTGTGCAGGCCGTACATGGCAAACGTGCTCAGAAGTCACCTGCAACGTCCGCAACACATCCTCAAACAATCTGCCTGTCGGCAACTCGGCCGCCACCACAATAAGCTGAATCTGCGCATCCACCCGCACCGCAGCATCACCTTGCAGCGCAGCTGGTTGACGCAATTGCCACTGCGTGATCCCCATCTGCTGTAAGATCCAGTCGCGTCTTTCGCTCATACCGCCCTCTTACACACCCCATCGCAGTAATAATATGGTATCAGACCGACAGAAGCAGTCACAGCCACGTGAAGATCCTTTATAATCGCTTTTTATCTAATAACATTGAGAAAACGCCATGCTGTGCCCTGCCAGTGAAGTTTTGCTACGCCACGAAGATGAATTTTCATCTCGCCACATTCTGTTTGCCGGAGATCTGCAAGATGAATACCCTTTGCAAATCAGTGCAGTACACGTGCAAGTGCACACCGCACATTTTGGCCGCTGGCTGACGTTACAACCAAAACTGGGTCAAGCAGCAACCTTTGGTCTGACGTTGGATGCAGAGCAACTACGTAGTATTGATACACTGATCTACTACTGGCCAAAAACCAAACAAGAAGCCCTGATGCAGATGACACAACTGCTCAGCATACTGCCTGTGGGTATTGATATTTTCGTCATTGGTGAAAACCGCGCCGGTGTTCGCTCGGCAGAAACACTGCTTGCCCCATTTGGTGCAGTACATAAAATTGACTCTGCCCGCCGCTGTGGTTTATACCACTTCACACTGCAACAGCAAGCCCACTATTCACTGGCCGACTGGTGGCACAGCTATACCCTCAATGATCTGCAAATCCACGCTCTTGCTGGTGTATTTAGCAGCAATGAACTTGATGTTGGATCCCGTATTTTATTGTCAACCATCACAACCCCAGTCAACGGGAATGTGCTTGATCTCGGCTGCGGTGCCGGTGTAATTGGTACACAACTGGCACGTAACAACCCTGATATCACCCTAACATTAAGTGATATCAACGCCATGGCATTAGAATCAGCAAAGGTCACGGCAGAACAAAACCAGATTAGCGCGACTGTCGTCGCCAGTGATGTATTCTCTGCATTTAACACACAAACTCAAGGCTCACAGCCACTGTTTGATCTGATTATCTCAAACCCACCGTTCCACGATGGCTTAAGCACTTCCTATCGCGCTACGGAAACACTGATCAAGCAAGCCCCTCAGTATTTGCGTGAAGGTGGAGAGCTACGGATCGTGGCCAACGCATTTTTACCCTACCCTGATGTACTCGATAATACCTTTGGTCGCCATCAAGTCATCGCCGAAACCGGTAAATTTAAAGTGTACCGGGCAATAAAACAGTCTTGCCATAAAAAATGATGTATTTCCCGACAAACATAGCTCTATTTGTTGATTTTAATAATTAATGATTGACGCAACGGGGGAAATCGCTAAAAATGCGCCCCCGTAGTTGATCTTAGTCACAAATAAAATTCAACTCGGCAAGGTTATCCAATAGTAATGCGGTAACAACATCAGCAAGAGAGTATGCGAAGGTGGCGGAATCGGTAGACGCGCTAGCTTCAGGTGTTAGTGTCTTAACAGACGTGAGGGTTCAAGTCCCTCTCTTCGCACCATATCTTGTTATTTTATTATCGATATTCACATAATTAATAACCTTGATTGTCAGCGAATATGCAATGCGAAGGTGGCGGAATCGGTAGACGCGCTAGCTTCAGGTGTTAGTGTCCTAACGGACGTGAGGGTTCAAGTCCCTCTTTTCGCACCAAATTCCTGACAAATTTCTGATGATATATGCGAAGGTGGCGGAATCGGTAGACGCGCTAGCTTCAGGTGTTAGTGTCTTAACGGACGTGAGGGTTCAAGTCCCTCTCTTCGCACCATACATCAGAATCGCGCAACCAATCGCGTTCAATAAATGGAACGGCAATCTGTGTATAGATGAATAGATAGATTGTGCAAGCGCAACAAGCAAGACTAAGCAACATACCTGTGCGAAGGTGGCGGAATCGGTAGACGCGCTAGCTTCAGGTGTTAGTGTCCTAACGGACGTGAGGGTTCAAGTCCCTCTCTTCGCACCAACAATTAACGGCGAAAGCCGTTTTTTTGTCTCTGCATTAGCCATATTACATATCATTTCAACACTCTCACGATTTTGCAAAACGATCTCTTTTAAAATATTCGTTAACCCTCCGTAAAAAACGTCAAATTATATACTCACCGTCATTGCGCTTTTCATGCGTTTTACGCACCATTTTTGCGCAGAGAAGCACACTATTTAGCCTCTTTGATTGCAGACATCTTGTCATTCACGTTAAAACAGCGCATTCCTATTTTTCCGAATACGAGATTATTTAACAAGCAATGGCATTAAAATCTCTCTTTTATAAAAAACTACAACCTAAACTGATGCTGGCATTTTTGCTCATCGGTACAATTCCGTTTAGCCTAACGGCATGTTTTTTATTAAAAGTACATGCCACCGATCTGACCGAGCAAACCAATAATTATCTTGTTGCAGTGCGTGATATTAAAAAAAATCAGCTAAATGACTATTTTCACTCACTTGAAGAGCAAGTCCTTGGTTTTGTTAATACAGAACTGGCTTCCGCAGCCGGCGGTCGCTTTTATGGCTTTGTTAATGCGTTTCAAATGCTAGGTGACAATGATGAACAAGCCAGAGTTAATGCCCAAAACCGTTATATTTCTGGTAGTGGTGATAAACCTAATACTCGTCTAAATACTAAACCGCCTCAAGGATACGGAGCGTATGTTGGTAGTGAGCGTTATCGGCTACTGCATAGCCGCTTTCATCCTTCATTTGTAGAAAAACTACGCTTTTCCGATTTTTCAGATATTTTAATCGCAAATACACAGGGCGACATTGTCTATTCAGTTATGAAAAACCCTAATTTTGGGACTAATTTACTGCAAGGCCCGTGGAAAAACAGCCCCTTATCAGAGGCCTTTAAGCAGACTCTTTTAGCCGCAGAACAGCACACCACACAAGCAAATAAATTTAAAAAAACACCCTTAATTTTTATTGATTTTGCAATAGACCCCATTACTAAAGAACATATCGCTTATCTGGCAGCCCCTGTTGAACAAAATGGCTACTTACACTCTATTTTTATCTTTCAACTAACAAAGCGTAAACTCAACAGCATCTTGAGTGATGCTAAGTTGTTTGGTAAAACCAGTGCCATCATTTTGGTTGGACACGATAATATCGCTCGCGGTATTACCCCTATTTATCCCCAACAAACAACACAACCTTTGCCGCTAACTAGCCCGTTAATCCAACAAGTTACCCAAGGAAAAACGGGCAATGGTAGTAGCATCTCTCTCAACGGTGCGCCAGTCATTGCAGCATTTACGCCTATTTCAGTATTCGGGGAATCTTGGGGGCTTATTACACAGATAAAAGCAGAAGAAGCATTTGCACGGATAGCCTCCGCTAAAAAGCTCTTTCTTGCTATCATGATACTTACTCTTGCCGCTGTAATTTTAATTTCTCATTGGCTATCAAACTCTATTACCGCTCCCATAAAACAGCTAAAGGATGCCGCGAAAAAGGTCTCTGATGGCCACCTTGATCACCCCATTGCAGGGCAACATCGTGATGATGAATTAGGTAGCCTAGCCAAAAGCTTTGCCTTTATGCAGGCCTCTATTCGTGATCAACTCGACTTAATTAAAGCGCAAAATGAGGAATTAGCTCAAAAGGTAGCGGTCATTGAAATTCAAAACACCGAACTACAGGCTGCCGATAAACTGAAAGATGAGTTTCTCGCCAATACCTCACATGAATTACGTACACCATTGCATGGTATGCTTGGCATTGCAGAATCTATGTTAGCAGGTGCAGTAGGCACTCTTACTCCACAACAAGAACATCAATTGGCGATGATAGCTAAAAGTGGTCATCGCCTCTCGAAACTGGTCAACGAACTGCTTGATTATCATAAAATGCGTTATGGCGATCTCGCATTACATGTACAGCCCGTTGATGTCAGTGCCGCAGCAAGTATGGTAATTGAACTATCACAACATTTGCTCGTTGATAAACCCATCAAAATTATTAATCAAATCTCTGCCCAAACACCTCATGTTATTGCTGATGAGCAACGATTAGAGCAAATTTTGTATAATTTGCTGGGTAATGCCATTAAATTTACCAATGAAGGGAAAATTATTCTCTCTGCTGAACAACATAATCATTCGCTGCTAATCTCTGTCCGTGATACAGGGCAAGGCATCCAACCTGATATGGTGCAAACTATCTTTGAACCACTTGTACAAGCCAGTCGACAGAGTATGCGCTCAGGTTTAGGGTTAGGCCTTAGTATTAGTCGGCAACTAGTTGAGTTGATGCAAGGCTCACTCAGTGTACACACTGAACCCATGATAGGATCCACATTTCAATTTACACTGCCTCTATCACATACCATGTTCCCTGAAAAACAGTCAGTTAATACTATACAGGCTGTAACCTCAGCAGAGTTACCCCATACCAGCACTGACTTAGCCCACAGTAATGCAACGCACTTAACAATCACATCACACACACCGCTAACACCTATACAACTCGACGTTCATTCAATGAATAACCCACTGGCTCCACGCATCCTCATTGTTGATGATGAGCCGATTAATATTCAGATCCTCTATAACTACTTGAGTTTGTCAGGTTTTAACCTATGTAGCGTGATGCATGGAGAAGAGACCATACGCTATTGTTTAGAACATGAACCCGACTTAGTCTTATTAGATGTCATGATGCCTGAAATTACCGGCTATGATGTGTGTAAAGCACTGCGTGAACACTTTGATCGCGTACAATTGCCAATCATTATGCTGACAGCATTGAGTCAACCGGAAGAGATCGTCCGAGGTTTCAATGCCGGAGCGAATGATTATCTGACCAAACCCTTCTGCCAAGATGAGCTACTCGCTCGTATCCAAACGCAGCTAGATACTCAAAAAATAGCGCGTATTCAGCAGGAAAATCTACAATTACAGCAAACGCTCAAACAAGAGCAACTGCTTATCAATAGTTTAAAAGGCTTACAACAACGCCTGCTCTCGTTGCTTGAACACAGTATTGAGCCTATTTTACTCACCGATATTAACGGTAATATAAAACTTGCTAATAAAGCTGCACAGCTCTTATTACACACATCAGATAATGAGTTGACACAACACTCACTTAACGAGTGGCTTCACCAACCCATCTCAACACTGCTGCCTGCATCACATGAATTTTATCAAGGCAATATCACCTTAAGAATTAATGATGAGTTACACGAGCATAATATTCAGTTATCACGTTTACCTGCCAGTACCGAACTAGGTTATTTACTTATTTTTAAACACGGCGCAACACTGCCTAACCAGCGCGTACAGACACTTGAGAATGCACTCGAATCTCTGGTGACCTTTGCACACAACGGCAATCAGGCTGATCTTGAACAATTGCGCGCTTTAGGCAGTGAATTTGCTGAACTTGCTGCACGTCTACAAGGTAGCGAAGAGCGTGATGCTAAATTGCGCGAAGTTATTGTTGATGCAATGAAAACAACCCTTCTTTACTGGGAAGAAAGTAGTGGGAAAGGAAAATTCGATCTGGCTGAACAAAGCGGATTATGGCGCGTTTATATTGACCGAGGCACTCTACAAACGCGTACTTTAGATAAATATTTGCAGATTGAAACACTGCCTAAAACACCCCGCTGGCGAACAGTCTTAAGCACCCTTGATTTTGTCTTACAGCATAGTAAAAAACGTAATGAGAATCGTACGACACTTGAAAATCTACGCCAACAACTGCAGCAACTCTTAAAATAGAGCCTCAATGCTGGTAGCCAAAAACTACCAGCATCAAACCACCAGCATTGAATTAAAAATACCGTATTAAACGCATATACTGAAGACTCTAAATCTAAGACTCACTAAATAACACTTGTTATTTAAATACGCCTCTTTTTTACTCACACTACAATTAACAAACACATATATACAATTACAACTCAGCCTTTCTCATGACAATAAAAAGCCCTCTTAACTCAGTGTGTTATTGCTCTCTGACATATCTAGCCTACTGACTTTCCCATACTCTGTGTCTTGATTACACCATACTAAGCTAACCAAATTATCACCTTGAAAACAGCACAAAATTTCCCATATATACCTCAATAAAGAGAGCAGTAGATCAGTAATCATTACCGATAAAATATACTCAATATAATTAGATGATGGGATTGAGATACTAATCACACGATTTCACGTGAATACTTTTTTACACTCACAAAAAAACAATCAATACTCTACGTTACATTAATTTACGATAAAAAATAAAATAAAATCCACCAAATCAATATGTTAACAAAACAAAAATGGATTAATAATTACATTTTTCAGTAATAATTTCGGAATTAAAATCACACACCCATGTAGGGGCTATTCAGGCATAATAATATTTTTGCCGTTTTTAACGTAAAAACCACCAAGTTTTACGATATTAACGAAACCGTAGATTGACGCATTCAGCAAAGAAGCGTTTCCTAAGGTTGCTGAAGCAGGAAATGCCATCATTATTACGGGGAGAGAAATAGGAGATGTATAACGATGGCCTACAGCAAGTAAGACAGTTTAGTTTCACTTTTTTGATAACTTCTGTACTTACCACTGCATCAAAACTAATAAGCAAATAGTAAGGAACAGCTATGCTTAGGAAGACAAAAATTGCGGTAGCACTGTTAGCAGCGGTAACCTCTGGCCTCTCTGCAACTGCAACTGTTGCGGCAGAAAAATCAATGGTCACCATTGTCCCAGACTTCTTCACTGCATTTGTTAGAAACTTCAACCCGTACCTGAATACAGCTCTGCGTACTACCACTGACTTTATTTACGAGCCATTGGTTGTATTTAACGAAATGAAGGGTAACGAACCTGTTTTCCGTTTGGCAACAGGCTTCACTATGTCACCAGATCTGAAGAGCGTCACCTTTGACATCCGTGATGGTGTTAAGTGGTCTGATGGTCAACCTTTCAGCGCCGATGACGTTGTTTTCTCATTCGACATGGTGAAAAAATACCCAGAGCTAGATACCGTCGGTATTTACAAATGGATTTCTAAAGCCGAGAAAGTAGGTGCTAACCAAGTTAAATTTGATTTGGTCGAAGTCAACACTGCGGTTGCTAATGAAATCGTTAAAGTCCCTGTTGTTGCAAAACACGTATGGGAAAAAGTGAAAGACCCAGTTACCTTCACGAATGAAAATCCAGTAGGTAGCGGCCCGTATACCCAAATCGATACCTTCACACCACAACTATACGTACAGTGTGAAAACCCAAATTACTGGGAAAAAGACAAAGTCAAAGTTGACTGTCTGCGTATGCCGCAAATCGCAAACAACGATCAACTGTTAGCTAAAATCGTCAACAGCGAGCTGGACTGGACCTCTTCGTTCATTCCTGATATTGACCGTACATATGCTGCAGCATCACCAACGCATAAATACTGGTATACCCCAGCAGGCTCTACTGCATTCTTGTTGAACTTCAAGAGCCCAAATGCAGCCACCAATGAAGCCGTTAACAACGTTGATTTCCGTCGTGCATTCTCAATGGCCCTTGATCGCCAAGCTATCATTGATATCGCAGCATACGGTAACGGTGTTGTGAACGACTATGCATCTGGTATTGGCGCAGCATTCAAAAACTGGGCAAGCGAAGGCACACACAACAAATACAAGCCATTCATGACGCATGATGTGAAGGGCGCGAAAGAGTTGTTGGCAAAAGCAGGCTTTAAAGACACCAACGGTGATGGCTTTGTTGAAACACCAACCGGTAAGAAACTGGAGCTGACAATTATCAGCCCGAACGGTTGGACTGACTTTAACAACGTCGTACAGCTGGGTGTTGAACAGCTAGCGGATGTCGGTATCAAAGCGAAATCTGCAACACCTGAATTTGCCGTACTGAACACCAAAATGGCAAAAGGTGACTACGATGCCGCCTTCACCAACTACTTCCACGGCCCAACACCGTTCAAATACTTTGATACTGCGTTTAACTCTAAGTATCAAGGTGGCGAGCAATTCGGCCGTTTTGCCATGCACCACTACAAAGATGCCCAGCTAGACAAACTACTGGACTCTTTCAACAAAACAGCAGACAAAAAAGAGCAGCACGAAATCATGAACCAGATCCAAGAGCGCGTTGCGTCTCAACAGATCACCGTTCCTGTATACAGTGGCGTGGAATTCTTCCAGTACAACACCAAGCGTTTCGACGGCTGGTTTAATGAGAAGAATCCGGTTTCTCGTCCACAAATTTGGGCAGGTTACCCAGAGCGTTTACTGCAAGTTCTGTCTTTAACACCAAAACAGTCTTAACAGACCTGAGGCCTGGGGTTGGCTCAGGCCTCCATTAATCTTCAACCCCCTGTATATCCGCCAAGCATACTGACCAAACGGAGCCAGGGGGTTTTCTTTACCCTAATAACTATAAAAAGCGATACCAGACAAGGAATCCAAGGACACAAATTCTTAAGGAAAGGTGTGAGTTATGGGCTTTTTTATTAGACGTTTATCTTTTTATCTCGTCGCATTTATGGTTGCCGCGACGATTAATTTTGCATTGCCGCGGGCGATGCCCGGTGATCCTGTTACCATGATGTTTGCTTCGGCAACAGCACAAGTAACCCCTGAAAAAATTGAAGCATTGAAAAAAATGTTTGGTTTTGTTGATGCCCCAATGTGGCAACAATACTTAACCTACATCAAGAGTATTTTCAGTGGTCAATTAGGAATCTCCACCCAGTTCTTCCCTGCAACTGTCAACGATGTTTTATCCTCAGCCTTTGGTTGGTCACTGTTTCTTGCCGGTACCGCCATTATCGTTGCCTTTGCCATTGGCTCAGTGATGGGTATTTTTGCAGCATGGTTCCGTGGAAGCCGCTACGACTCCATCGCCTCTCCACTGATGATGGTATTTCAAGCCGTTCCTCCGGTAGTCGTCGCTCTGCTGGCACTATTTACCTTTGGTGTCGGTCTGCAATGGTTCCCTACCAGTTATGCATTCACCCCCGGTACAGAGCCTGCGTTTAGCTGGGAATTTATCAGTGATGTGCTGTACCACGCCATCATGCCAGTCGGTTGTGCTGCGCTGATTCAAGTTGGTGGTTTTTTGATCACCATGCGTAACAACATGATTAACCTACTAAATGAAGACTTTATCACCATGGCAAAAGCCAAAGGCTTGAGCCAAAACCGAGTGGTCTTCAACTATGCTGCGCGTAACGCTATTTTGCCAACTGTTACCGCACTCTCGATGGCATTAGGTACCGCAATTGGTGGTCAGTTAATTATCGAAATCGTCTTTAACTACCCAGGTCTTGGTACCGTACTTTATAAAGCAATTCTGGCGCGTGATTATCAGGTGATTCAAGGTCAGCTTCTGTTGATGTGTGTCTTTATGCTGACGTTCAACTTCATTGCTGACTTGCTGTATGTCGTTCTAGACCCACGTCTACGCAAGGGAGGGAAATAATCATGCGTATGCCTAGTTTTGTCAAAATTCTGCTCGGGAACCCTAAGGCGTTAGTGGGTTCAGGCATTATTGTTGCCTTTATTTTACTGGCACTGTCAGCCTCAATGGTCACCACCCATGTGCCTGATAAACGAGTTGGCCGCCCACATGAGGCACCAAGTGCAGAGCATGTCATGGGGACAACCCGTATGGGCCGTGATGTGATGAGTCAAGTGATCCATGGCGGGCGTATCTCACTGGCTGTTGGTTTTGGTGCTGGCATTATTGTCTGTACTTTAGCGGTCGCGATGGGCGTCACTGCCGGTTACTTTGGTGGCAAAATTGATGAAGTTCTAACCTTTTTCATGAATGTCATGTTGGTTATCCCACAACTCCCGCTACTGTTTGTACTGGCGGCATTTATTGGTCAAGCGAGCCCCTTAGTCATCACGCTCATTATCGGCCTCACGTCATGGGCGTGGGGAGCAAGGGTTGTCAGAGCGCAAACGATGTCATTGCGGGAAAAAGAGTTTGTTAAAGCAGCCGAACTGCTGGGTGAACCTGCTTGGCGGATCATTTTAGTCGAGATCCTGCCAAACCTGATGTCAATCATTGGTGCTTCATTTATCGGCTCGGTGATGTACGCCATCATGACTGAAGCAACACTTGAGTATCTGGGCTTAGGCGATCCCAACGTCGTGAGCTGGGGCATCATGCTCTACAACGTACAAACCTCATCCTCTATTTTGGTGGGGGCATGGTGGGAAGTTATCGCACCTTGTGTAGCACTGATGATTTTGGTTGTCGGCCTTGCTCTGCTGAACTTTGCTGTCGATGAGATTGCCAACCCACAACTGCGTTCACACAAAGGTATGCAGCGCTGGAAATCAATGACGAACAAAAAACAACAGCCGGAGGGAACCGCATGAGTCAGGATATTCAGTTAGAGGTCCGTAACCTCTGTGTCGACTACATCACTGATGCTGGTGATATCCGTGCCGTGAATAACGTCAGTTTCGACATCAAAAAAGGTGAGATTTTTGGTCTGGCCGGAGAGTCTGGTTGCGGTAAAAGTACCGTTGCCTTCTCTGCTATGCGCCTGCATAAGCCACCTGCATTCATCACCGGTGGCCAGATCCTGTTTGATGGCCGCGATATTCTGACATTCAGCGAAAATGAAATGGCTAAATTTCGCTGGAGCAATATCAGCATGGTCTTCCAAAGTGCCATGAATGCGCTCAATCCGGTACTGACACTCGAAGAGCAATTTTGTGATGTGCTGATGGCGCATACCAACATGACCCGTCAGCAAGCTGTACGCCGTGCTGAAGGTCTACTGGAAATTGTGGATATTCATCCAAGTCGCCTCAATGACTATCCACACCAGTTTTCAGGGGGGATGCGTCAGCGTTTGGTTATTGCCATCGCGCTGGCACTCAACCCTAAACTGATCATTATGGATGAACCCACCACCGCACTCGATGTGGTTGTACAGCGCGAGATCCTACAAAAAATCTATGCGCTAAAAGAAGAGTTTGGTTTTTCTATTTTATTCATCACCCATGACCTGAGCTTAATGGTCGAATTTACTGACCGTATCGGCATTATGTATGCTGGTGAATTAGCAGAAGTTGCTCCTTCAAAAGATATTTTGACTTCACCATATCACCCTTATACCGAAGGGCTGGCCAGCTCGTTCCCACCGATGTTTGGCCCCAAAACCAAGTTAGCGGGAATCCCTGGGAATCCACTCAATATGCTGGAGATCCCGGTAGGCTGTCGCTTCCAAGCTCGTTGCCCGAAAGCAACTTCACAGTGTTTTACTGAGTATACCAAACTGCATGAAGTTGAATCACAACGCTTTACTAACTGCCATCTGTTTACCCAGCAGGCAGAACAGAAGCTGGTTATCGGATAAGGAGTTAAGCCATGACCAATATTGTTGATCTACCCATTATTGAAGGAAAAGGGATCGTCAAAGATTTCCCGATTAATAGCCACGCCTTAGCAAAACCGATGATGCGTGCGCTCAATGATGTATCATTTAAATTATACCGTGGCCGTGCACTGGCCGTAGTAGGTGAATCGGGGTCAGGCAAAAGTACAACCGCCCGTATTATCTCAAAAATGTATACCCAAACAGCCGGTAAAATTACCTATAAAGGGCGTGATATTAAAGAGATTAAATCACGCTCTGAAATGCTTGAGTACCGCGCAGGCATTCAAATGGTATGGCAAGATCCATTTGGATCGCTTAATCCGACACATAATATTTATCACCATATAGCCCGCCCTCTGCTGTTGCATAAAAAAGTACATGGCGAGAAAGAGTGCCGTGAACGTGTATACCAACTACTTGAACAAGTTGGGTTAGTGCCAGCAAAAGCGACCGCCGAGAAATACCCCCACCAGCTTTCCGGTGGCCAGCGTCAGCGGGTGAATATCGCCCGTAATTTGGCTGTGGAAGCGGATGTCATCTTGGCTGATGAGCCAACGTCGATGCTTGATGTTTCTATCCGTGCCGGTGTTTTAAACCTGCTCGAAGAGATGAAGCATGAAAATCAGATGGCCATGATGTACATCACCCACGATATCGCTACTGCCCGCTATTTGGCAGAAGATATTGCCGTTATGTATGTTGGTCATATGGTTGAATGGGGTGATACCGAAGAGGTGATCCATCACCCTCAGCACCCCTATACTCGGTTACTCATCTCTGCGGTTCCCGATCCAAGCAAGAGTATTCATGCCCAACTCGAAGGTGAGAAAGGTGAAATACCGCTCTGGACACCTGACAGTATCGGCTGCCCATTTGCTGCACGTTGTACCCATGCAACTGCAAAATGCACCGATGCATTGCCGGGGATTACTCAGCTTGGCAGTAACCACTTTGTTCGTTGCCACCTTTTCGCATAAGGGATGTCCATGCTGCTAGTAAACCATCTCGGCTACGAGCGGCACGGCGCAAAACAGGCGGTGCTACAAGCACCGTCTGGTCTGCGCGGCCAGCAAGCCTGTCTTCACCGAGCTGAAGACAATGTTGTGGTATGTCAGGTCGCCATTGAACAGCAAGGCTCAGTTCAGGGGTGGAAAGATCGCTATTTCTATACCCTCAATTTTTCTGATTACCAATATAATGGGCATTTTTACCTGTCACTGGGAACGTTCAGATCACACACTTTTGAGATTGGTGAAGGCCTTTATCTACAAAACACTCTGTCTGATGTGCTGAACTATTTTAAATCCCAGCGTTGCAGTGGTCGCTATGATCAGCAAGATCAACAGGCTATTTTCTTTGATCATCCAGAGAAAGCTCCGGTTGATCTGCATGGCGGTTGGTATGATGCCTCTGGTGATGTGAGTAAGTATCTCAGTCACCTATCTTTTGCTAACCACATGAATCCACAGCAGATCCCTCTGGTTGCATGGAATATGTTTCGTGCCGCAGAAATTCTGGCCGATGATACCCGCTTAAAAATTCAAAACCTGTATCACCGCATGCTTGATGAAGCCCTGTATGGCGCTGACTTTCTAGTCAGAATGCAAGCGCCTGAAGGTTACTTCTACATGACAGTGTTTGATCGCTGGAGTAAGCAGCCGGAACAGCGCCACATCTGCAGTTATGCAACACAAAGTGGGCATAAATCAGATCAGTGGCAAGCCGGTTTCCGCCAAGGTGGTGGAGTAGCAATTGCTGCACTGGCGGAAGCCGCACGGCAGACACGACACGGAGAGTATGATCAGGGTACTTATCTACGCACAGCATTGAGCGGATACTGGCATCTACGTGAATACAACACCCACTATCTTGATGATGGGCAAGAGAACATCATTGATGAGTATTGTGCACTGCTGGCAGCCACCGCACTCTACCGAGCAACACGTGATCAACGCATACAGCAAGAGTGCCATTACTGGGCCGAGCGTTTGTCTACCCGACAAAAAAGCGATCACCTTCAATCTCACTTTTGGTCTTCTGATGAGCACGGTGAGCGGCCGTTTTATCACGCCTCTGATGCCGGTCTGCCAGTTATTGCTCTCACTTACCATTTACAGCACAGCGCATTGCCAGCTCAAACCGTTCAGTTACAACAGGTCATCGAACAGGCAATACAGAGCGAACTGGCATTAACACAGCAAATTTTTAACCCATTTGGTTACCCGCGCCAATATGTAAAAGGGGTTCAGAGCGCCAAACGCAGCAGCTTTTTTATCCCGCACGATAATGAAAGTGGTTATTGGTGGCAGGGCGAAAATGCCCGTTTAGGCTCACTAAGTTGTATGGCTATGCTCGCCCGCCCTTATCTCAATACTGAGAGCAACCCACAACTGACGCATGCAATTAAACACTATGCGACCCATGCATTAGATTGGATTTTAGGATTAAACCCTTTTGATATCTGCATGTTAGAGGGGGCTGGCCACAACAACCCAACCTATCTTGATGCCTACCCAAGTGCCAAAGGGGGCGTCTGCAATGGGATCACTGCAGGGTTTGAGGATGAAGCGGATCTCGATTTTAAACCTGCCGCTTATGCTGACGATATCATGCAAAACTG
The DNA here is from genome assembly GCF_051652165.1 of Plesiomonas sp. Lineage (GTDB taxonomy): Bacteria > Pseudomonadota > Gammaproteobacteria > Enterobacterales > CAMTGL01 > Plesiomonas. The sequence continues at coordinate 7,170 of NZ_JBOFTR010000008.1, read as the reverse complement.
GCGCTGGGGCGAACAGTGGATCCCCCATGCAAGCTGGTATCTCTTTGCTATCACCGTAATGTTTAAGGAGTCTTCGCATGTCTGATATTTTGTTTGTCGGCGTAGATGGTGGCGGTACCAGTTGCCGTGCACGGATCCGTGATCAGCAGGGAAATACATTGGGCGAAGGCCATGCAGGCAGCGCCAATATTCTTCTGGGTGCTGAAATTGCAATGCAATCTGTTCAGCACGCCATTGGCGATGCCACCCAGCAAGCTGGGCTCTCCGTGCGTGACTACCAACGTATGCATGTTTGCTTTGCGCTAGCAGGTGCGGAACACAAATCAGCACAAGATACCTTCAATCGCCTGCCAACTTCATACGCACGCCAAGTGCTGATTACCGATGCTCTGGCGGCCTGTTTAGGTGCTTGGGGTGGCAATGATGGTGCAGTGCTGATTGCCGGAACCGGCTCTTGTGGCTTGATTTATCAACACCACCAAATAACCACTCTCGGTGGACATGAGTTCCCCATCTCTGATCAGGGAAGTGGTGCACGTCTTGGTTTAGCCTGTATCCAACAAGCTCTGCTTTCTATTGAGGGAATTACCGCCGCTTCAACACTTGCCGAAGCCATTTTTAGCCAGTTTGATCTCGACATTGACAGCATCGTCAGCTGGTCAAAAACGGCTAGGCCACGTGACTATGCCGCATTCTCACCAATGATTTTCCAGTTTGCCGCACAAGGTGATTATCTGGCCCATCAGCTACTTAACAGTACAGCCCGTGATATTGAAATGTTACTCGATGCTCTGCACAAAAAAGGGGCCGACAACGTGGCACTGATGGGCAGCATCGGTAAATACATTCAACCGTGGTTGCAATCAAGCTATCAGGCACGCTTACAGACACCAAAACAAGATGCCATTGATGGCGCAATTCTGTATGCACAGCAACATTTAGCGCAATCGGCAGTTATGTCGAACTAAGACGGTATTTATCATGAATTTACAACTTGAGCTTGCTACTGTTCACGTAAACCCACCCTATTGTGGGTTTAGGGCCACTATTCTCAATCACTCAGAACATCCCATAACAGATTGGATCTGTTGCTTTTCTATTTGCCGTTTAATCAACCCTGCTACCGTGCAGTCTGGAAAGATCGAGCAAATAGGTAGTTTTTGTCGCTTTACTCCCAACGGTAATCCCTCCCTTGCTGCCGGTGGAACATTTAGCTTTGAATTTGAATTGGGTACAGCGCCTCTTCACTACAGCAGTGATGGTTTTGGTGATGCCTACCTGGAACTGACCAAAATAGATAACAAGAGAGATGATAACGCTACCACGAAAATACGTTATCCCATCCACATTGGCACATTTGATCTGGCACTCGCTGAAGCGCCATTAGCTGACTCTCTGCCAACAGTCAGTGCTAAACAGGGCATTATTCCCGTGCCACAGCACTGTGCATGGGGAGAGTCTACATTTATGCTGGGTGAGATGAGCGCCATAGGGCAATCTGACACACTCGCTGAAATCGCCATGCAGTGGTTACAAGAAGAAGCCTCTGCACGCTGTGGATTGCCTTTACCAAGAAAAACAGAAGGGCAAATCGTTTTTCTACGTGATACTACCCTGCCTGATGCTGCTTATACTCTGGTTATTGATGCATCAGGCATCACACTGAGCGCAAACTCGGTTGTCGGTTTTATCCATGCTACTGCTAGCTTATTGCAGTGTATTCCCGCTATGCCAGCGCACAGTAAGCAGCATGTTTACCCCATCCACTCTGTTGAAATTCATGATAAGCCTCGCTTTGCATATCGCGGAATGATGCTCGATTGCGGTCGCCACTTCCACACTATTAGCACCATTAAGCGTCTAATTAACCAGCTCGCTTATTACAAATTTAATACCTTCCACTGGCACTTAACCGATGATGAGGGCTGGCGAATTGAGATTAAAGCCTACCCAGAATTAACCCATGTCGGTGCATGGCGCGGGCCAGATGAGGTCATCGCCCCGCAATATACACAGCTTTCCACTCGCCATGGTGGTTTTTATACCCAAGCTGAAATCCGCGATGTCATCGCCTATGCGCAGGCTCGTGGCATCATGATTATTCCGGAAATCGATATCCCAGGACACTGTCGAGCCGCTATTTTAGCATTGCCCGAACTGCTACGCGATCCAACAGACCACTCACAGTATCGCAGCATTCAATACTATAACGACAATATCCTCTCTCCTGCACTACAAAGTACCTACACATTTTTAGATACTGTATTTGCTGAGGTCTGTGCACTATTTCCAGCGCCGTATGTCCATATCGGTGCTGATGAAGTCCCCGAGGGAGTGTGGACTGACAGCCCAGCCTGTCTTGCCATGATGCAGCAACATAACTATCAATCTCCCAAAGAGTTACAAGGGCATCTGCTGCGTTACATCGAACAGCAACTTAAGGCGCATGGAAAACGCATGATGGGCTGGGAAGAGGCCACCGATGGTAACAAAGTCAGCAAACAAACCATCATTTTTTCATGGCGAGGCGAAGCCGCAGGCGCTGAATGTATAACACAGGGGTATGACGTCATCATGCAACCGGCACCTTATACCTATCTCGACTTTGCACAGAGTAAAGACCCCTCTGAACCGGGAGTAGATTGGGCCGGCAATCTAAATTTGGAACAAGCTTATCATTATGAGCCTCTGTCAGATCTTCCTTCTGACTCGCCATTACGTGAACATGTACTAGGCCTCCAAGCTGCATTATGGTGCGAACAAATTAATAATCAAAATCGCATCGATTACATGCTTTATCCACGCTTACTGGCTCTGTCTGAAGCGGCATGGAGTCAAAAACATATCCGTAACTGGCACGATTTTTTGCAACGACTGCAAGCTCATCGGCCTTTGCTCGATAGACATGGCATTAATTACCGCCAATTTTAGGTGTGAGAGAACGTTACTTTAAAGGATGGTTTTTACATGAAATACGGTTACTTTGATAATGACAACAGGGAATATGTCATCACCCGTCCCGATGTGCCTGCGCCGTGGACTAACTATTTAGGGGTGAACGATTTCTGTACGGTAATTTCTCACAATGCCGGTGGTTATTCTTTCTATAAATCACCCGAATATCACCGAGTGACAAAATTCCGCCCAAATGCAACATTTGATCGCCCAGGTCACTATGTTTACCTGCGAGATGATCAGAGCGGTGATTATTGGTCTATTTCATGGCAACCGGTAGGTAAAGACTTAGAACAAGCACAATATGAGTGCCGCCATGGTCTTTCCTATTCAAAATTCTCTTGTCAATACAATGGTATTGATGCCAAGAAAACACTGTTTGTTCCGGTCAATGACAACGTTGAATTGTGGGATATCACCCTTAAAAATACCGGTACAACACCGCGAACTCTCAGCGCATTCTCATTTGTCGAGTTCTCTTTTAGCCACATCACCTCTGATAATCAGAACCATCAAATGAGCCTGTATTCAGCAGGAACACGTTATGATGCTGGCGTGCTTGAATATGATCTGTTCTATAACCCGAGCAAAGAAACCGGTTATTACTTCTTTGCCTCTAGCTTTACCCCAGACAGCTTTGATGGGCTACGTGACAAATTCCTCGGTGCATATCGTGATGAGTCTAAACCTATTGCAGTAGAGCGCGGATGCTGCTCGAACAGCTTTGAGAAAACCGGTAACCACTGTGGTTCATTGCACAAAGCCTTTACTCTGCAACCGGGTGAAGAAGTACGCTTTGTTTATATGCTCGGTATCGGTGATATGGAAGCCGGTCAGCAATTAAAAGAAAAATACAGCAATTTAGCCAACGTTGATGCCGCATTTGCCGAAATCAAACAACATTGGACACAACGTGTCGAAAAATTCCAGTGTCAGACACCGCATGAAGGCCTTGATACCATGTTAAATACATGGACACTTTATCAAGCTGAAACCTGTGTTGTATGGTCACGCTTTGCCTCATTTATCGAAGTTGGTGGACGTACCGGATTAGGTTATCGTGATACCGCACAAGATGCGATGGCCGTTCCACACACCAATCCAGTCAAAACGAAACAACGCCTGATTGAACTATTGCGTGGCCAAGTCAAAGAGGGTTACGGCCTGCACTTATTTGATCCTGCTTGGTTTGATCCTAATAAGAGTAATGCACCGGCATATAAATCACCAACTGTTGTCCCAACCCCAAATGCCGATGACATGATCCACGGTTTAGAAGACACCTGTTCAGATGATGCACTCTGGTTAGTTCCCACCGTTTGCCGTTATGTGATGGAAACCGGTGAGACGGCATTCTTTGATGAAGTAGTCAATTATGCTGATGGTGGCTCAGGCACTGTGTATGAGCACCTGACTAAAATCCTTGATTTCTCAGCCAAATATGTCGGCAGCACCGGTATTTGTAAAGGCTTACGTGCCGACTGGAATGACTGCCTAAACTTAGGTGGTGGTGAAAGTGCCATGGTATCGTTCCTGCATTACTGGGCGCTTGATGCATTCATTGATGCAGCTAAATTCCTTGGCCGTGAAGGTGATGCAGAGCGTTATAGCCAAATGGCAGAAGATGTGCGAATCGCCTGTGAAGAGAATTTGTGGGATGGCGAATGGTATATTCGCGGCATCACCAAAACCGGTGAAAAAATCGGCACTCAAGAGCAAATCGAAGGTAAAGTACATCTAGAATCAAATACTTGGGCGGTCGTTTCAGGGGTTGCTAATACTGAGCGTGCCACCAAAGCCATGGATGCCGTAGATGAGTATCTCTACTCCCCGTGGGGTTTACACCTTAATGCGCCCTCTTTTGCCACACCTAATGATGATATTGGCTTTGTCACCCGTGTTTATCAGGGCGTAAAAGAGAATGGCGCGATATTCTCACATCCAAACCCTTGGGCATGGGTTGCAGAAGCTAAACTTGGCCGCGGCGATCAAGCCATGAAATATTATGATGCTTTGCTGCCGTACAACCAAAATGATCAGATTGAAACGCGTATTGCCGAACCTTACTCCTATGTTCAATTTGTCATGGGTAAAGATCACACATCGCACGGTAAAGCCAATCATCCTTGGTTAACAGGATCATCTGGCTGGGCCTATTTTGCTGCCACTAACTGGATCTTAGGGGTGCGTTTAAGCTTTGATGGCCTGATTATCGACCCATGTATTCCAACAAGTTGGCCTGAATTCCGTATTCAACGCCAGTGGCGAGGTGCGACCTTTAATATTCACGTGCAAAACCCAGAGCATGTCAGTAAAGGTATTAAATCTATCACACTTAACGGCAACAGCATCAACGGTGCAATTCCGGCACAAGTTGAAGGTTCAGTGCATGATGTCATTGTCATAATGGGATAATTTCAAGGGGTGATCGATACGATCACCCCTTACTACTTTCACGGACAGAGGAGTACCATCATGATCCATTTTGGAACCGGTGGCTGGCGTGCATTTATTGGCGAAGAATTTACCAAAGCCAACGTTGAGCGAGTTAGCCAAGCATTGGCAAATATGATTAAAGAGCAAGGCCAGCAAGATAAAGGCTTTGTAGTCGGTTTCGATCGTCGGTTTTTATCCGATAAAGCCTCAAAATGGATGGCACAAGTTGTCGCCGCTAATGGCATCAAAGTCTATTTTGTTAAAAAATATGCGCCAACTCCAATGATCATGTTTGCAGCCAAACAACTTAAAACGGCGTTAAGTGCATGTATCACAGCAAGTCATAATCCAGCCGATTATAACGGTGTCAAAGTATTTGCTCTTGGTGGGCGTGATGCAAATGAGATAGAAACTCAGCAAGTAGAACTGCTGGCCAATCAATTAACCGCTGATAATGTTCAAACCATTGATTTTGATGAAGCTGTGGCACAAGGCTTGATTGAATTATTTGACCCTACCAATGACTTTATTGACTCCATTATTAATGCTATTGATATGGAAGCTATCAAAAATAGTCATCTAAAAGTTCTGCTTGATCCTATGCACGGTGTTTCTAAAACCTGCTTACAGACGGTTCTCATCAGTGCCCGCTGTGACTTAGACGTCATCAATGACCGACATGACACTCTTTTTGGTGGAAAACTGCCATCACCCAGCGCACATACATTGAGTCGTTTAACCGAAATGGTTGTTGAGCAAGGCTATGATATCGGTATCGGCACAGATGGTGATGCCGATAGACTCGGTATCATTGATGAGAAAGGCAATTTTATTCATCCTAATGAGATCCTCGCGCTCTTGTATTACTACATGCTCAAATATAAAGGCTGGAAAGGATCTGTGGTACGTAACGTAGCGACGACCCATTTACTGGATAAAATAGCGGCAAGTTTTGGTGAGCAATGTTACGAAGTCCCCGTCGGATTTAAACATATCAGTGCCAAAATGGAAGAACAAGATTCTTTGATTGGTGGTGAGAGCAGTGGTGGCTTAACGATTCGCGGACATATCAAAGGTAAAGACGGTATTTTTGCGGCAAGCCTTCTAGTCGAATTGATGAGTGTGAGTGGTAAAAAACTCTCTGAGTTACTCAGTGAAATTTACCATGAATACGGTTATTGCTATACCGCTGAAGGTGACTGCACATTCAAAGCTGCTGATAAGCCGCGTTTATATACCAAAATCTATACTGATAAAGCGCTGCCTGAGTTTAAATATGAGATAGATAAAGTCAGCTATGCTGATGGGGCCAAGGTTTACTTCAAAAACAGTGGTTGGATTATTGCCCGTTTCTCAGGTACAGAGCCGCTATTACGTATTTTTGCCGAGATGGATTGTAAAGAACGCGCAGAGGAAGTCCTCAATCAAATGAAAGACTTTTTACAAATCTAAACCGCTATTACAGACCATGTCATTAAATCCCTTAGCTTGCTGAGGGATTTTTTTATGCGATATACACAAGACTAAAATCCATTTGATAGTATTAAGCAAGAATGGAGCATCGTCAATGTGGATAAAACTAGACTATTCCACACACCTAAATTCACAAACGCAAAAAGCCCATCCTTTCGGATGGGCTTTCTACTTATTTGATGCCTGGCAGTTCCCTACTCTCGCATGGGGAGACCCCACACTACCATCGGCGCTACGGCGTTTCACTGCTGAGTTCGGCATGGGGTCAGGTGGGACCACCGCGCTATCGCCGCCAGGCAAATTCTT